>NZ_ACZV01000005.1:0-1200000 GCF_000176235.1 Vibrio orientalis CIP 102891 = ATCC 33934
ACGCGTTAAGTAGACCGCCTGGGGAGTACGGTCGCAAGATTAAAACTCAAATGAATTGACGGGGGCCCGCACAAGCGGTGGAGCATGTGGTTTAATTCGATGCAACGCGAAGAACCTTACCTACTCTTGACATCCAGAGAAGCCGGAAGAGATTCTGGTGTGCCTTCGGGAACTCTGAGACAGGTGCTGCATGGCTGTCGTCAGCTCGTGTTGTGAAATGTTGGGTTAAGTCCCGCAACGAGCGCAACCCTTATCCTTGTTTGCCAGCGAGTAATGTCGGGAACTCCAGGGAGACTGCCGGTGATAAACCGGAGGAAGGTGGGGACGACGTCAAGTCATCATGGCCCTTACGAGTAGGGCTACACACGTGCTACAATGGCGCATACAGAGGGCAGCCAACTTGCGAAAGTGAGCGAATCCCAAAAAGTGCGTCGTAGTCCGGATTGGAGTCTGCAACTCGACTCCATGAAGTCGGAATCGCTAGTAATCGTGGATCAGAATGCCACGGTGAATACGTTCCCGGGCCTTGTACACACCGCCCGTCACACCATGGGAGTGGGCTGCAAAAGAAGTAGGTAGTTTAACCTTCGGGAGAACGCTTACCACTTTGTGGTTCATGACTGGGGTGAAGTCGTAACAAGGTAGCCCTAGGGGAACCTGGGGCTGGATCACCTCCTTATACGATGATTACTCACGATGAGTGTCCACACAGATTGATATGTCTTTATTAGAGCTTTGAGGGGCTATAGCTCAGCTGGGAGAGCGCTTCGCTGGCAGCGAAGAGGTCATCGGTTCGATCCCGATTAGCTCCACCAATTCTTACTTAGTAAGAATCTAGTGTCCCGTTCGTCTAGAGGCCTAGGACACCGCCCTTTCACGGCGGTAACAGGGGTTCGACTCCCCTACGGGATACCATCTTTAAACATTCTCTCTTGAGAGTTTTTAAAAATGGTTACTTCTTCGGAAGTGATTAGCTCTTTAACAATTTGGAAAGCTGACAAATCAACAATGTATTGTTGATTGTAAAGTTCTCAATGTTTGTCTTTATGACAAACACCAATACAACACATTCAAGTGTTCTTGGGAATGTCACTGTTAAGTGACTATTCAAAATTGAGTCCGGCAAAATCGAGTCTGCACATGTATAAAAATGCAGACAACTTTGGTTGTTTAACAACATCCTCAAGATTCGCTTCGCGAAACTCTTTGGGGTTGTATGGTTAAGTGACTAAGCGTACACGGTGGATGCCTTGGCAGTCAGAGGCGATGAAGGACGTATTAACTTGCGATAAGCCCAGATTAGGTAGTAAAAACCACTTGAGTCTGGGATTTCCGAATGGGGAAACCCACGTGCATAAGCATGTATCATTAACTGAATACATAGGTTAATGAGGCGAACCGGGGGAACTGAAACATCTAAGTACCCCGAGGAAAAGAAATCAACCGAGATTCCGAAAGTAGCGGCGAGCGAAATTGGACTAGCCCTTAAGCTTTATATGCGTTAGACGAACGGTCTGGAAAGTCCGGCGATACAGGGTGATAGCCCCGTAGTCGACAACGCACATTCAGTGAAATCGAGTAGGGCGGGACACGTGATATCCTGTCTGAATATGGGGGGACCATCCTCCAAGGCTAAATACTACTGACTGACCGATAGTGAACCAGTACCGTGAGGGAAAGGCGAAAAGAACCCCTGTGAGGGGAGTGAAATAGAACCTGAAACCGTGTACGTACAAGCAGTAGGAGCACCTTCGTGGTGTGACTGCGTACCTTTTGTATAATGGGTCAGCGACTTATATTCAGTAGCAAGGTTAACCATCTAGGGGAGCCGTAGAGAAATCGAGTCTTAACTGGGCGTCGAGTTGCTGGATATAGACCCGAAACCAGGTGATCTAGCCATGGGCAGGTTGAAGGTTGAGTAACATCAACTGGAGGACCGAACCGACTAATGTTGAAAAATTAGCGGATGACTTGTGGCTAGGGGTGAAAGGCCAATCAAACCTGGAGATAGCTGGTTCTCCCCGAAATCTATTTAGGTAGAGCCTCGGACGAATACTACTGGGGGTAGAGCACTGTTAAGGCTAGGGGGTCATCCCGACTTACCAACCCTTTGCAAACTCCGAATACCAGTAAGTACTATCCGGGAGACACACGGCGGGTGCTAACGTCCGTCGTGGAGAGGGAAACAACCCAGACCGCCAGCTAAGGTCCCAAATTATTACTAAGTGGGAAACGATGTGGGAAGGCTTAGACAGCTAGGATGTTGGCTTAGAAGCAGCCATCATTTAAAGAAAGCGTAATAGCTCACTAGTCGAGTCGGCCTGCGCGGAAGATGTAACGGGGCTAAGTAATAAACCGAAGCTGCGGCAATGTAGTTTACTACATTGGGTAGGGGAGCGTTCTGTAAGCCGTTGAAGGTGTGTTGTAAAGCATGCTGGAGGTATCAGAAGTGCGAATGCTGACATGAGTAACGATAAAGGGGGTGAAAAACCCCCTCGCCGGAAGACCAAGGGTTCCTGTCCAACGTTAATCGGGGCAGGGTAAGTCGACCCCTAAGGCGAGGCCGAAAGGCGTAGTCGATGGGAAACGGGTTAATATTCCCGTACTTCTTATAATTGCGATGGGGGGACGGAGAAGGCTAGGTGGGCCTGGCGACGGTTGTCCAGGTTCAAGTGCGTAGGCTTAAGAGTTAGGTAAATCCGGCTCTTTTTAAGGCTGAGACACGACGTCGAGCACCTACGGGTGTGAAGTCATTGATGCCATGCTTCCAGGAAAAGCCTCTAAGCTTCAGATTATAAGGAATCGTACCCCAAACCGACACAGGTGGTCGGGTAGAGAATACCAAGGCGCTTGAGAGAACTCGGGTGAAGGAACTAGGCAAAATGGTACCGTAACTTCGGGAGAAGGTACGCTCTTGTCGGTGAAGTCCCTTGCGGATGGAGCTAACGAGAGTCGCAGATACCAGGTGGCTGCAACTGTTTATTAAAAACACAGCACTGTGCAAAATCGTAAGATGACGTATACGGTGTGACGCCTGCCCGGTGCCGGAAGGTTAATTGATGGGGTTAGACTTCGGTCGAAGCTCTTGATCGAAGCCCCGGTAAACGGCGGCCGTAACTATAACGGTCCTAAGGTAGCGAAATTCCTTGTCGGGTAAGTTCCGACCTGCACGAATGGCGTAATGATGGCCACGCTGTCTCCACCCGAGACTCAGTGAAATTGAAATCGCTGTGAAGATGCAGTGTACCCGCGGCTAGACGGAAAGACCCCGTGAACCTTTACTACAGCTTGGCACTGAACATTGACCCTACATGTGTAGGATAGGTGGGAGGCTTTGAAGACGGTACGCCAGTATCGTTGGAGCCGTCCTTGAAATACCACCCTTGTAGTGTTGATGTTCTAACATTGACCCCTGAATCGGGGTTGTGGACAGTGCCTGGTGGGTAGTTTGACTGGGGCGGTCTCCTCCCAAAGAGTAACGGAGGAGCACGAAGGTGGGCTAAACACGGTTGGACATCGTGTGGTTAGTGCAATGGCATAAGCCCGCTTGACTGCGAGAATGACAATTCGAGCAGGTGCGAAAGCAGGTCATAGTGATCCGGTGGTTCTGTATGGAAGGGCCATCGCTCAACGGATAAAAGGTACTCCGGGGATAACAGGCTGATACCGCCCAAGAGTTCATATCGACGGCGGTGTTTGGCACCTCGATGTCGGCTCATCACATCCTGGGGCTGAAGTCGGTCCCAAGGGTATGGCTGTTCGCCATTTAAAGTGGTACGCGAGCTGGGTTTAGAACGTCGTGAGACAGTTCGGTCCCTATCTGCCGTGGGCGTTGGAAGATTGAAGGGGGCTGCTCCTAGTACGAGAGGACCGGAGTGGACGAACCTCTGGTGTTCGGGTTGTGTCGCCAGACGCATTGCCCGGTAGCTAAGTTCGGAATCGATAACCGCTGAAAGCATCTAAGCGGGAAGCGAGCCCTGAGATGAGTCTTCCCTGACCCCTTGAGGGTCCTAAAGGGTTGTTCGAGACTAGAACGTTGATAGGCAGGGTGTGTAAGTGCTGCGAGGCATTGAGCTAACCTGTACTAATTGCCCGTGAGGCTTAACCATACAACACCCAAAGGGTTTTGATGGACTCAATACAAGAATATTGAATGTGTTAAGAACTTAAACAGCTTTCCGAATTTTAAGAATTTGCTTGGCGACCATAGCGATTTGGACCCACCTGATTTCCATGCCGAACTCAGAAGTGAAACGAATTAGCGCCGATGGTAGTGTGGGGTTTCCCCATGTGAGAGTAGGACATCGCCAGGCTTTAAATTTAGACTCTAGAGTCTAACCAGTGCGGAGCGGTAGTTCAGTTGGTTAGAATACCGGCCTGTCACGCCGGGGGTCGCGGGTTCGAGTCCCGTCCGCTCCGCCACTTATTCGAGAGTCGTCTCACTAAACACGAACAACAGGGGTGTAGCTCCAATTGGCAGAGCAGCGGATTCCAAATCCGCGTGTTGGGAGTTCGAATCTCTCCACCCCTGCCATATTTAAGGCTCCAGTCGAAAGACTGGAGCCTTTTTGCTTTTTGATGTTGAAGTATTCAATTGGTAGAGCAGCGGATTCCCCGACTTACCAAAAACAGCGCGTGTTGGGGCGAAGCTTTCGAATCTCTTCACCCCTGCCATATTTAAGGCTCCAGTCGAAAGACTGGAGCCTTTTTACTTTTTGATGTTGAAGTCTTCAATTGGCAGAGCAGCGGATTCCCCGACTTACCAAAAACAGCGCGTGTTGGACCAAGCTTTTGAACCTCTCCACCCCTGCCATATTTAAGGCTCTAGTCGAAAGACTGGAGCCTTTTTCATTTTCAGTGCCAAGCCACCTATATTCAGTAGGTGGTTGTCATTTCTAATCTCCCTATCAATTATTGATTATTTATCAATGTGTTAGCTTCTGTGCGTTTTATATTGATAATGCTGTTCTCTCTTCTTACAATCTATTGCAACCCGATTTGTATGAGCGTAATTTACTTCTTAAAGAAGAGGGGAGTGTCTAGTTGTACACGAAGCTCTAAGATGTCTGATAAGGAAATGCTGAACGAGACATGTAAAGGTAGCTCATAAGGCTCGTGCTCAGTATAGAAGTTGATATGGCGTGAGCTTTTAAGAAACAACGGCTATTACTTAAAGCTGAACATAAACAGCGATATGAAAAGTCTTGAAATCGGTTTATAAATGAAATAGTCGCTAGAGGGTTAGAACTGTTCGGCGTTCGTGACAGTGTTTTGAGCTAAATAAATCTTATGGAAGATGGAATGCGCAGATAAGAATTTAGTATCGACATACAAAAAAGCCCCACTCATTGAGTGGGGCTTTTGATATTCAGCTGTGACGGAGCTAATTATTTAAGCATTGCTTCATTGCCGTTTTCACGGATGTGCTTAAGCATGCCTTTAACGCCGCGCGCACTAGAAGCAACAACGTTACCTGACTTCATGTAGTCAGTACCGCCAGCGAAATCAGTGATGATAGCACCAGCTTCACGTGCAATAAGCTCACCAGCAGCGATGTCCCAAGGCTTAAGGCCAAGTTCAAAGAAACCGTCAACGCGGCCAGCAGCAACGTAACATAGGTCAAGTGCAGCAGAGCCTGTACGACGGAAATCAGCACAATCTACGAATAGAGAAGACATGATCTTGAAGTAAGACTCAGAGTGTTGCTTCTGCTTGAATGGGAAGCCTGTTGCTAAAATAGTACCTTGTAGGTCTTTTAGCTGCTTAACACGGATACGAGCATTGTTTAATTGAGCACCAGCACCACGTTGTGCAGTGAACAGTTCGTTTTGCATAGGATCGTATACACATGCAACTTCAGTTTTACCTTTGAAGCGTACAGCAATTGATACAGAGAAGTGTGGCAAACCTTTAACAAAGTTTGATGTGCCATCCAGAGGGTCAATGATCCATTGAACTTCTTTGTCTTTACCTTCGATAACGCCATTTTCCTCAGCAACAATACAGTGCTCAGGGTAAGAAGCTTGGATAGTATCGATGATGATAGTTTCCGCTTCTTTGTCTACGTTAGTAACAAAGTCGTTCGTGCCTTTCTGAGTTGATTCGATCTTCTCAGCATTTTCTAAAGATTTAGCAATATGATTGCCAGCTTTTCGTGCAGCACGAATAGCGATATTAAGCATTGGATGCATACTAATTTCCCAACGGATGTTAAAGAACAGAAAAACGGGCGGCAGTATACCAGATAAATCATTAAATGGAAGTGGTTAATTT
This sequence comes from Vibrio orientalis CIP 102891 = ATCC 33934, assembly GCF_000176235.1. Taxonomy (NCBI): domain Bacteria; kingdom Pseudomonadati; phylum Pseudomonadota; class Gammaproteobacteria; order Vibrionales; family Vibrionaceae; genus Vibrio; species Vibrio orientalis. The sequence goes on from NZ_ACZV01000005.1 coordinate 6,274, forward strand.
TTGCTCTTTCGGTTTTTAACGAACAAAGGGTCTGACCATTTTACTCAGGTATATGTTACTATCTTGCAGCTTTATTAACACTCTTGGGATTTATCAATGCTTAACAACGTTAAAGTTGTCCTTGTTGGGACTTCGCACTCTGGCAATATCGGCTCTGCGGCGCGCGCAATGAAAGTCATGGGCTTGAGTAACCTAGTGCTGGTTGATCCCCAATGTAGTGTTGATGAACAGACTCTCGCTTTGGCGGCGGGTGCGGCCGATATAGCAGAAAATGCAACCGTTGTTGATACTCTTACCGAGGCCGTAGCTGACTGTGCGTTAGTTGTTGGTTCAAGTGCTCGTTCTCGCACGCTTGAATGGCCGATGTTAGAACCGCGTGAGTGTGGCCAGAAGTTTGTCTCTGAAGGGCAAGAGAGCCCAGTTGCTTTGGTGTTCGGACGTGAACGAACAGGTCTAACTAATGATGAGCTGCAGACGTGTCATTACCATGTTTGTATTCCTGCAAACCCGGAATATAGCTCGTTAAACTTAGCGATGGCGGTACAGACATTGAGCTACGAAATTCGTATGGCTTATTTAGACAATGAGCAGAGTCAATACCAAGCACCAGAGCAAGTGGAATACCCTAGGCATAAAGAACTAGAAATGTTCTTTGCACACCTTGAAAAGGTTGCCAAAGATACCCAATTTATTAGTGAAGATCAGCCAGGTAAAGTGATGAATAAACTTCGTCGCTTATTCAACCGAGCACGACCTGAAGCACAAGAACTGAATATTCTGCGTGGTGTTTTAACTGCAGTAGAAAAGCGTATTTCTCGTTAGCCTTAAACCACAAAATACCAAAGGTTAAATACCTGACTAAATTAGTCAATTAAATACTTGACCAAAACAGTCAGGTATGAAAAAATTCATACCACATAAACGGTGTGGATATGGTGTTATATGAGACTTACATCTAAGGGACGATACGCAGTGACAGCCATGTTAGATGTGGCTCTGCATTCGCAACAGAACCCTGTGCCTTTGGCCGATATTTCTGAGCGTCAAGGGATTTCTCTATCTTACTTAGAGCAGCTTTTTTCAAAATTACGTAAAGCTGGTCTAGTAGCCAGTGTGCGTGGACCTGGTGGTGGTTACCGATTAGGTGAAGATGCTTACTCGATTGCAATTGGAACTGTAATTGCAGCGGTAGATGAGTCAGTTGATGCGACTAAATGTAATGGTAAGGGAGATTGCCAAGGCGGCTCTCGCTGTTTAACCCATACATTGTGGCGTGACTTGAGTTCACGCATTAGTGACTTCTTGAACAACATCACTCTTGGTGAGTTGATGAAAGACAACGAAGTTTTAGAAATTTCTGATCGACAAGATTTCGATCTTGCCGTAAATAATGGGCTTGCAAATAAAAAGACTAACACCGCGCCCATCGGTGTAAACATCCGCACTTAAGCGGCTGCCTGTTACATTGGAGTAGAGAATGAAACTGCCTATTTATTTAGATTATTCAGCGACCTGTCCTGTTGATCCTCGTGTAGCTGAAAAAATGGTTCAGTACATGACTATGGACGGTACGTTCGGCAACCCAGCATCACGTTCACACCGTTACGGCTGGCAGGCAGAAGAAGCGGTTGATACTGCTCGTGAGCAAATTGCAGATCTACTAAACGCAGATCCGCGCGAAATCGTATTCACTTCGGGTGCAACTGAGTCTGACAACCTAGCAATCAAAGGTGCTGCTCACTTCTATTCGAAGAAAGGCAAACACGTTATCACTTGTAAAACAGAACACAAGGCGGTTCTAGACCCTTGTCGTCAGCTTGAACGTGAAGGGTTTGAAGTTACTTACCTAGAGCCTGAGTCAAACGGCTTAATTGACCTTAAAAAGCTTGAAGCCGCAATGCGTGAAGATACGGTTCTAGTATCGATTATGCACGTGAATAACGAAATCGGTGTGATCCAAGATATTTCATCAATCGGCGAAATGTGTCGTGAGCGTAAGATCGTATTCCATGTGGACGCAGCGCAATCTGCGGGCAAATTACCGATTGACGTAAAAGAGATGAAAGTAGATTTAATCTCTATGTCGGCACATAAGATCTACGGCCCTAAAGGTATTGGTGCACTATACGTTCGTCGTAAGCCTCGTATCCGCCTAGAAGCGCAAATGCACGGTGGCGGTCATGAACGTGGTTTCCGCTCTGGTACGTTACCTACTCACCAAATCGTGGGTATGGGTGAAGCATTCCGTATTGCGAAAGAAGACATGCAAAAAGACTTTGACCATGCACTGGCTCTACGTAATCGTCTACTTGATGGTGTTATAGATCTAGAAGCAGTTACTGTGAATGGTGATCTTGAGCAACGTGTACCCCATAACCTAAATGTTAGCTTTGCTTTCGTTGAAGGTGAGTCACTGCTTATGTCTCTTAAAGACCTTGCGGTATCTTCAGGTAGTGCATGTACCTCAGCAAGTTTAGAGCCGTCTTACGTACTTCGTGCTCTTGGTCTTAATGATGAATTAGCACACAGCTCAGTTCGTTTCTCTTTCGGTCGCTTTACGACTGAAGAAGAAATTGACTACGCAATCGAACAAATTCGTACAGCAGTGACTAAACTGCGTGACATGTCTCCTCTATGGGATATGTACAAGGAAGGAATCGACCTAGATACGGTTGAGTGGGCACACCACTAATCGCAGGTTATTCCCAGAGATTAATAGAGGATTCGAGGTAAAATATCATGGCATATAGCGAAAAAGTAATTGATCACTACGAGAACCCACGTAACGTTGGTTCATTTGATAAAGAAGACCCAGCAGTAGGTAGCGGCATGGTCGGCGCTCCTGCGTGTGGCGATGTAATGAAGCTGCAGATCAAGGTAACACCAGAAGGTATTATCGAAGATGCTAAGTTTAAAACGTACGGCTGTGGCAGTGCTATTGCTTCAAGTTCACTCGTAACTGAGTGGGTTAAGGGTAAAAGCATTGATGAGGCAGCGGCGATTAAAAACGCAGAAATCGCAGAAGAGCTTGAGCTTCCACCTGTGAAAGTTCACTGCTCAATTCTAGCGGAAGATGCAATCAAAGCTGCGGTTGCTGATTACAAGAAAAAACACCAAGAATAAGTATATAATGGGGGCGTTAAACCTCCCATTTCATTCGCCAACATAGACAAACTAAGGTGCAGTATGGCCATTACAATGACAGAAACCGCGGCAAGTCGCGTTAGAACATTCCTAGATAACCGAGGTAAAGGTATCGGTTTACGTTTAGGTGTGAAAACGACGGGTTGTTCGGGAATGGCTTATGTCCTTGAGTTTGTTGATGAGCTGAACGAAGAAGATTCTGTATTTGAGCACTCAGGCGTAAAGGTGATTATTGACCCTAAGAGCCTCGTTTACTTAGACGGTACAGAGCTTGATTACGTTAAAGAAGGCTTGAATGAAGGGTTTGAATTTAATAACCCTAATGCGAAAAGCGAATGTGGTTGTGGTGAGAGCTTCAACGTTTAATTGAGAGCGCCTATGGGCATTTACTTGCTCATAGGTAGATTACCAAGGACCGAATTCTTAATGAATTATTTCGAATTATTTGGGCTACCAAGTCAGTTTAAGCTGGATGGTAGCCTTCTTTCTTCACAATTCCGTGAACTGCAAAAAAAATCCCATCCAGATAACTTTGCTACAGCTTCGGAACGAGATCGTCTCTTAGCGGTCCAGAAAGCGGCCGAGATAAACGATGCATACCAAGTTTTAAAAAATCCTATCTCTCGCGCTGAGTATATGTTGGCTGAAAATGGCATGGAGATTCGTGGTGAGCAGCAAACGATGCAAGATCCAATGTTCTTAATGGAGCAAATGGAATTACGTGAAGAACTGGAAGATATTTCATCTAGCTCAGATCCTGAAGAGGCTTTGTTTGATTTTGATAGCAAAGTGAGCAAGATGTTTAAGCAACAGCTAGCGGCGACAGAGCAAGAGCTCAACGATTCTGCTTGGCAACAAGCCGCAGATCGAGTGCGTAAGCTAAAGTTTATTGCCAAACTTAAAAACGAAATCGAACTAGTGGAAGACAAGCTCCTCGGCTAGTGACAAACAAGGAACACCCATGGCACTACTTCAAATTGCGGAACCGGGTCAAAGCTCGGCCCCTCATGAGCATAAGCTTGCTGCAGGAATTGATTTAGGTACGACTAACTCTCTCGTAGCTTCAGTGAGAAGCGGTGATGCGGCAACGTTAAAAGACGAACAGGGTCAAAGCATTCTGCCGTCTGTGGTCAATTACTCTGGTGAGATCTTGGTTGGTTATGACGCAAAAGCAAAAGCGGAATTGGATCCAACCAACACAATCATTTCAGTTAAACGTCTATTGGGTCGCTCTCTTGATGATATTCAACAGCGCTATCCAAACCTGCCATACCAATTTAAATCAAGCGAGAATGGTTTACCTGTGTTGCAAACAGTAACCGGTGATAAAAACCCTATTGAAGTCTCTGCTGATATTCTTAAAGCGCTAGGTGAGCGTGCAGAGAAAACGCTCGGCGGTGAACTTTCTGGCGTTGTAATTACGGTTCCAGCTTATTTTGATGATGCTCAACGCGCAGGAACGAAAGATGCAGCCAAGCTTGCTGGCATGCACGTTCTTCGTCTACTGAATGAGCCAACAGCTGCAGCGATCGCCTACGGTCTTGATTCTGGTCAGGAAGGCGTGATTGCTGTTTATGATCTGGGTGGCGGTACATTTGATATTTCGATTCTTCGTTTATCGAAAGGTGTTTTTGAAGTACTCGCAACAGGTGGTGACTCTGCATTAGGTGGCGATGACTTTGACCACTTGCTAGCAGATTACATTCTAGAGAAAGCTGGGATTTCGCAAACACTAACCGCTGAGCAAACTCGTGTGCTGCTTAACGTTGCAACGGACACCAAAATCTCTTTCTCAGAGCAAGATAGTGTTGAAGTTAACGTTTTCGACTGGCAAGGCACGGTTTCTAGAGAAGAATTTGAAGACCTAATTCGACCACTGGTGAAGAAAACATTGATGTCGTGCCGTCGTGCTCTGAAAGATGCCGATGTAGACGCAGATGAAGTACTTGAAGTTGTTATGGTCGGTGGTTCTACACGTACGCTATTAGTTCGTGAAATGGTCGGTGATTTCTTTGGTCGCAAGCCATTAACCACCATCAATCCAGATGAAGTAGTCGCGATTGGCGCGGGCATCCAAGCAGATATTCTAGTCGGTAATAAACCCGACTCAGAAATGCTGCTTCTCGATGTCATTCCATTGTCGCTTGGTATTGAAACCATGGGCGGACTGGTTGAGAAAATTGTGCCACGCAATACAACGATTCCAGTCGCGCGAGCACAAGAATTTACCACTTTTAAAGATGGTCAGACAGCGATGAGCGTACACATCGTTCAAGGCGAGCGTGAAATGGTTGATGACTGCCGCTCACTCGCGCGCTTCTCACTCAAGGGTATTCCTGCAATGGCAGCGGGTGCTGCACATATTCGAGTAACTTACCAAGTTGATGCGGATGGCTTATTGTCAGTCACTGCAATGGAAAAGAGTACTGGTATTCAATCTGAAATTCAGGTTAAACCATCTTACGGCTTAAGTGATGATGAAGTAGCGAACATGCTACGTGACTCCATGACTTATGCGAAAGACGATATGTTGGCTCGTGCATTAGCTGAACAGCGTGTTGAAGCGGATCGTGTTATCGAAGGTTTAATCGCCGCAATGCAGGCTGATGGTGATGAGTTACTGTCAGAGTCAGAGCGTCAGGAACTAATAAAAGCGATTGAGGCTCTTATTGAGCTGAGAAATGGCGATGATGCTGATGCGATAGAGCAGGGTATCAAAGATACAGATAAGGCGAGTCAAGACTTTGCTTCTCGTCGTATGGATAAGTCGATTCGAGCTGCGTTGTCAGGTCAATCAGTGAATGATATTTAAGAGATAGAGTTATGCCTAAGATTATTGTATTGCCGCATGAAGATTTATGCCCTGAAGGTGCTGTACTGGAAGCGAATTCCGGTGACACGGTTCTTGATGTTGCGCTGAAAAACGGTATCGGCATTGAACACGCATGTGAAAAGTCTTGTGCGTGTACGACATGCCATGTAGTGATTCGTGAAGGTTTTGACTCTTTAGAAGAGAGTGATGAGCTAGAAGATGACATGCTAGACAAAGCATGGGGTCTTGAGCCTGAGTCTCGTCTGGGCTGCCAAGCGAGAGTCGCTGACGAAGATCTTGTTGTTGAAATTCCGAAGTATACGCTAAACCACGCTTCAGAAGATCATTAATCAATCACTCTAATTCTTTATAAATGACTACCGCAGAGTAGAGAAAAAGGAAGGCAAGCAATGAAATGGACAGATTCGCGCGATATTGCGATTGAACTATGCGATAAGTTTCCTGAGACAGATCCTAAAACCGTTCGTTTTACCGATCTTCACCAGTGGATTACAGAATTAGAAGAGTTTGATGATGAGCCAAATCGTTCAAATGAAAAGATTTTGGAAGCTGTGATCCTATGTTGGATGGATGAAATGGATTAACCCGAGTGGGAAACCCATTCCAGTTAACAAAATTTACTAAAAAAAACGGACCTTATGGTCCGTTTTTTTATCAATTTAACATTAAAGTGTTAACATCGATGGGCGAATAGAAAAAGGCGTAGGCAGCGCCAGTACAGACAAGGAGAAACCATGTCTACACAGATGTCAGTATTTCTAAGCCAAGACACAGCAGCTCCGCATTGGGGCGAGAAAGCGATCCTTTCATTTTCAGAGCAAGGTGCAACTATCCACCTTGGTGAAGGACACGATCTTGGCGCAGTTCAAAAGGCGGCTCGTAAACTTGATGGCCAAGGTATCGCCTCTATTTCTCTTTCCGGAGAAGGCTGGGATTTAGAAAGCATTTGGGCTTTCCACCAAGGTTACCGTGGCCCGAAAAAAGCCAACCAATTTGAGTGGCAGCCACTTTCAGAAGCCGATCAAGCTGAACTGAACGCGCGTATTAAAGCAACGGATTTTACTCGCGACATTATCAATAAACCGGCAGAAGAAGTCGCCCCGCGTCAGCTAGCGACGATGGCTGCTGAGTTCATAAAATCAGTCGCCCCAGAAGGCACGGTTAAGGCTCGCATTGTTAAAGATAAAGATCTGCTTGCTGAAGGTTGGCAAGGTATTTATGCGGTAGGGCGAGGCTCTGACCGTACATCAGCAATGCTACAGTTGGACTTCAACCCTACGGGTGATGAAAATGCACCAGTGTTCGCCTGTCTAGTTGGCAAAGGTATTACCTTTGATTCAGGTGGTTACAGCATTAAACCCTCTGGTTTTATGACGGCAATGAAAGCGGATATGGGCGGCTCGGGTACCATTACTGGTGGCCTAGGTCTGGCGATCATGCGTGGTTTGAATAAACGCGTGAAACTGATCCTATGTTGTGCTGAGAATATGATTTCTGGCCGTGCTCTAAAGCTTGGTGACATCATTACCTATAAAAATGGTAAAACAGTTGAAATCATGAACACTGATGCCGAAGGGCGTTTAGTTCTTGCTGACGGCCTGATGTATGCAAGTGAACAAAATCCAGAGCTCATCATCGATTGCGCGACATTAACAGGCGCGGCTAAGAATGCACTTGGTAATGACTACCATGCATTGATGAGTTTTGATGATGAACTGTCTCATCAAGCTCTCACTGTTGCTCGTGAAGAAAAAGAGGGTCTATGGCCACTTCCTCTAGCGGATTTCCACCGTGGCATGTTACCTTCAAACTTTGCTGATTTATCAAACATAAGTAGTGGTGATTACTCACCTGGTGCAAGTACTGCTGCTGCTTTCTTGTCTTACTTTGTAGAAGACTATAAGAAAGGTTGGCTGCACTTTGATTGTGCGGCGACATATCGCAAATCAGCAACGGATAAATGGGCTGCGGGCGCGACAGGTGTTGGTGTACGTAGTTTAGCTGGGCTGATTCTCCAGCAAGCAAATAAATAGCAATAAGAGGCCGAAGAGCCTCTTCTATTAAAACAATGATAAATGGAAGGATACCCTATGCCTCTAGAAAGAACTTTTTCTATTGTTAAGCCCGATGCAGTAGAGCGTAATTTAATTGGTGAAATCTATCACCGTATTGAAAAAGCAGGTTTACAAATCATCGCAGCGAAGATGGTTCGACTGACTGAAGAGCAGGCCAGCGGCTTCTATGCTGAGCATGAAGGCAAGCCGTTTTTCCCTGCGCTAAAAGAGTTTATGACGTCTGGCCCTATTATGGTTCAGGTGCTTGAAGGCGAAGACGCGATTGCTCGTTATCGTGAACTAATGGGTAAAACTAACCCTGAAGAAGCGGCATGTGGAACGATTCGAGCTGATTACGCAGTGAGCATGCGCTATAATTCAGTACACGGTTCAGACAGTCCGGAATCAGCAGCTCGTGAAATCGAGTTCTTCTTCCCAGAGTCGGAAATTTGCCCACGTTAATAGCGCTGGCAATAAGCAATGAAATCAGTGCTGCTTATCTGATATAAGCAGCATTTTTATTCTTAAAAAATACTCTCACCAAAGGTTAATTTGTCGTGAATACGCCAAATTAACGCTAGTATTGGTGTGAAAAGTTTTTTTACATACAGAGCACGCCAAGGGTATCAGTCTTGACAGATTGTGATATACTCTGCGCGCAATTTATACCTTATAAACAGAGTAAGACAATGGCAGATTTATCAAAGTACAGAAACATTGGTATTTTCGCGCACGTTGATGCGGGTAAAACTACCACCACTGAGCGTATTCTTAAGCTTACTGGTAAAATCCACAAAACTGGTGAAGTACACGACGGTGAGTCTACAACTGACTTCATGGAACAGGAAGCTGAGCGCGGTATTACAATCCAATCAGCAGCGGTAACTTGTGAGTGGAATGGCCACCGCCTAAACGTTATCGATACTCCGGGACACGTTGACTTCACAGTTGAAGTATACCGTTCACTTAAAGTACTTGACGGTGGTATCGGTGTATTCTGTGGTTCTGGTGGTGTTGAGCCTCAGTCAGAAACAAACTGGCGTTACGCGAACGATTCAGAAGTTGCTCGTCTGATCTTCGTAAACAAACTAGACCGTATGGGTGCAGACTTCTTCAACGTTGTTGATCAAGTACGTAACGTACTAGGTGCTAACCCACTAGTAATGACTCTGCCAATCGGTCGTGAAGACGATTTCGTTGGTGTTGTTGACGTACTAAACCGTAAAGCTTACGTTTGGGACGACACAGGTCTACCAGAAAACTACGAAATTCAAGATGTTCCAGCGGACATGGTTGATGACCTAGAACAGTACCGTGAAGAGCTAGTTGAGACTGCTGTAGAGCAAGACGACGAGCTAATGGAAGCGTACATGGAAGGCGAAGAGCCATCTATCGAGCAGCTAAAAGAGTGTATCCGTAAAGGTACTCGTGACCTAGCGTTCTTCCCAACATTCTGTGGTTCTGCGTTCAAGAACAAAGGCATGCAACTTATCCTTGACGCTGTTGTAGATTACCTACCAGCTCCAAACGAAGTTGATCCTCAGCCTCTAACTGATCCAGAAACTGGTGAAGCGACTGGTGAAGTTGCGACTGTATCTGAAGACGAGCCACTAAAAGCGCTAGCATTCAAGATTATGGATGACCGTTTTGGTGCACTAACATTCGTTCGTATCTACTCTGGCCGTCTGAAGAAGGGTGACACTATCCTTAACTCAGCGACTGGTAAGACTGAACGTATCGGCCGTATGTGTGAAATGCAAGCGGACGAGCGTAACGAACTTACTGAAGCGCAAGCTGGTGACATCATCGCTATCGTAGGTATGAAGAACGTTCAGACTGGTCACACTCTATGTGATCCTAAGCATGAATGTACTCTTGAAGCTATGATCTTCCCAGAACCAGTAATCTCAATCGCTGTATCTCCAAAAGATAAAGGCGGTTCTGAGAAGATGGGTATCGCTATTGGTAAGATGGTTGCAGAAGATCCATCATTCCAAGTTGAGACTGACGAAGAGTCTGGCGAAACTATCCTGAAAGGTATGGGTGAACTTCACCTAGACATCAAGGTAGATATCCTTAAGCGTACTTACGGCGTTGAGCTAGAAGTAGGTGCTCCACAGGTAGCTTACCGTGAAACTATCACTCAAGCAGTTGAAGATAGCTACACGCACAAGAAGCAATCTGGTGGTTCTGGTCAGTTTGGTAAGATCGACTACCGCATCAAGCCAGGTGAGCCAAACTCAGGCTTCACGTTCAAATCAACAGTTGTTGGTGGTAACGTACCTAAAGAATTCTGGCCAGCAGTTGAGAAAGGCTTTGCTGGTATGATGAATACTGGTGTTCTAGCTGGTTTCCCAACTCTAGACGTAGAAGTTGAGCTATTCGACGGTGGTTTCCACGCAGTTGACTCTTCAGCTATCGCTTACGAAATCGCTGCTAAAGGCGCATTCCGTCAGTCTATGCCTAAAGCGGGTGCACAACTTCTTGAGCCAATCATGAACGTTGACGTATTCACTCCAGAAGACAACGTTGGTGATGTAATCGGTGACCTTAACCGTCGTCGTGGTATGATCAAAGACCAACAAGCTGGTACTACAGGCGTTCGTATTAAAGCTGACGTTCCTCTATCAGAAATGTTTGGTTACATCGGTCACCTACGTACTATCACTTCTGGTCGTGGTCAGTTCTCTATGGAGTTCGGTCAATACGCACCATGTCCAGCAAACGTTGCTGAGCAAGTAATCGCAGAAGTTAAAGAGCGTAACGCTAAGAAGTAATTCTTTACGTTAGCTAGATAGCTTTGAAAGCCCCAGTCGTGAGACTGGGGCTTTTTTTTGGAAGAATAAAGGAGTTCCGCTTTTCGAGAGAGAAAGTTCACTATTAAGGTCACTCGATAGAGTAACGAAGGAGCGAGTAAGGAATCTAAAGTCTTCGACTCGTTTTGATAGATACCTAACTCACCTACGGCTGCGACCATCAATAATCTCTAAACCTAATTCATCGAGGTTTCTATACTCTTCAGCTTGAGCAAAAATCCATTCACAGAAGCGTTTGATCTTCTCTCTTTTAAAATAGGCTCTAGGTGCGCATAGGAAATAATTGTAGTCGGTTCTTTGCGCTAGGTTACCGATCCTTACGAGTTTACCTTCCTCAATATAGCGCTGAGCCAACGTGTGCTTAGCTAAAGCAACCCCTTGTACTGCGAGCGCACCTTCTAAGACAAAATGGGAGCCATTGTATTTTAGAGTGGGTTTTGAAGCTTTATGACCGACATTATTAAGCCATATTCCCCAATCTAGATCACGCCAGTAATCTTCGATTAAATCCGCTCCAGTAAGATCACTTAACTCATAGATACTGTGTTGTTCCTGATAAATGGGATGACAAACCGGGTAGAGCAGCTCTTCAATGAGTAATTGCGAGGCAATGTTCGCATAGTCGCCAGGTCCGTATCGAATACACACATCGAGATTAGAGTTCTGGAAATCGGCTAGCTCACTGGTAGGTTCGATCATAAGCTCTAAGTCAGGGTTTTGCTGTCGAAAGTGGCCAATTCTAGGTACCAGCCAGTGCTGAGCAAAGGAAGGCAGTGTTGAAATAGACAATTGACTCGGGTTCGGGTCTTGGTTTATTTGTCGTATGCCTCGGTGTAAGTGCTCAAACCCTCTTTGAGCCTGATCGAACAGGATTTCCCCTTCCATGGTTAGCGTCACTTTTCGGTGCTGCCTGAGGAATAGCTCTGCCCCTAAAAAGTCTTCAAGCTGACGAACCTGTTGACTAATAGCAGCAGCCGTCACGAACAGTTCTTGAGCGGCTAACTTAAAGCTGCCCAGTTTTGCCGCAGTATAGAAGTAGTAGATTCCTTGCAAAGGTGGAAGTCGATCTTTCACTTTAGTTTTCCTTAACTGAAGGTCAATTTGTATCGTTTGAGCAAGATAGGTTAATGGTTAATTATTTAGTTATTAAATGCAAGGAAGGAGATTAACTATGGAAACTTTAGAGTATGGCTGTAAAGAAAGATTATCTGGTCCAAGCTTTTGGGATAAAAAAATCTTAACTAAGCTGAAGTGCTGGTGGCGCAATTTTTCCACTCGTAAACAGCTGAGCGAGTTACCAGAGCATCTACTAAAGGATGTGGGTCTCACTAAAGATCAGGCTCATCAAGAAAGCATTCGTCACTTCTGGGATAACTAATGAGTGGTAATGTTACTCAGCAATTTCGCTATGAAGCCAATTAGTAAAGGCCGCAATGCGTTGACGACGAGGGGACTCATCATCATAAAAGAGGTTGAATTGAATGCCAGGTGTCATACCAATCTCAAAAGGTTTGATGAGTAACCCCCGTTCAACATAATCATTAGCGAGTGAGTCTGAAGCTAAACAGGCGCCATGACCTGCCATAACCGCGTTCATCGCATGATCGAACGTACTGACATCCATCCATTGAACCGATTCTTTGTTCATAGCCACCCCCGCTTGAGCGAACCAGCTTTGCCAAGGATAGCCGCCAGATTCATAATGAATGAGCCAAGTCTTCAGTAATTGCTCTGGGCTTGATAATTCAATGGTTTCAGCCAGGTTTGGTGAGCAGAATGGGTAGATGGTTTCTTCGAATAGGAACTCTTTATGTAGCTTTAGATTGTTGTTTAACTCGAGCTCTTGGCCTTGCCAGATTGCAAGGTCGGCATCACCTTGTTTGAGGTTAGGTGCATCACAACTGGTGATAATACGAATTGGGATATTAGGATGCTGAGTGGAGAACTTCCATAACCTAGGCAGCAGCCATCGAGAAGCAAATGAAGGCGTGGAACTGACGCATAGAAGCCCTTCGACAGGTTCACTTTGAATTTGGTTTAAACCACTAACAATACTTTCAAAGCCAGTGGATACATGCTTGAACAAGGTTTTACCTTGCTCGGTAAGGCGCATCTCTCGCCCTTCACGGACAAAGAGTTTACAACCTAAACCATCTTCAAGTTGTCGGATCTTCTGGCTTACCGCTGCTTGGCTTATAAATAGCTCTTCTGCTGCCCTGCTATAGCTATTTAGTCTAGCAGCTACTTCAAAGTAGCGTAATCCCGGTAAGTGGTGCAGCCGTGCATCCATGTGTGGCCCTCGCCTTATCAGTATTTTGAAATCGAATAGTAGTTAATACTACCGTTATTACTCCGCATTTACCTCTATCGCCTGCGTGAATTAGAAATATACATTAGAAGTGAAGCGCTGTTCATGATTATATTAGCGATAGGATTCTTAGAACAAAAAATTAAAATCATAAACAAATCAACGATCTTTGTACCATACTAAAATTCAGTAGCTGGTTTAATTCATGGATGAATTTAGGTGAAAGGACAGAAATCTAACAGTGTTTTTTTCGTTTGGGTTAGTGCTTTACTTCTCGCGTTTACGTTTAGTGCGATGCAAGCGTTTATCCATTGGGAGACTCTAAATATTCTAGAGTTGTCAGATAATGACGACTATATGCGCTATTACCAGTTTAAGTCATGGATTGAGAATGGAAATTGGTACTTGAAGCCAATTGAAGCCTTTAATCCAGATGCCGGTCTCATCATGCACTGGTCTAGAGTGCCTGATATTCCGTTGGCATTCTTTTACCTGATTACCGATAGCTACTTTAGCAGCAGCGTCGCAAATGCTTTGACTATAACCTTTGTTCCAGCTTTGTATTTAGTAGGAATAGTGGCTGCGATTGGCTGTATTACGAGAAAACTGTCTGGTGACGATGCTTCTAAGCTTGCGATGGTTATGGTCTTGCTCTCTCCTGTAGTGAGTAAGTTCCATCCTGGAGCAATAGATCACCACAATATTCAGCTTTGTTTATTAGCATGGGTTATCGCATTGGTGCCTTTTGAGCGAGAAGATAGGCGGCAATATGCAAAGGCAGCGATTCAAGGTGGGTTAATAGCACTCTCGTTTTGGGTTGGAATGGAGAATCTTCCCATTATAGCGATCATAATGATCATCATGGTTTTTCAAGGTTACTTTAGTCGCCTTCATACGTTGAAATATGCAGGCATTACTTGTCTTAGCTCAACCGCACTAGTCTCAATATTTATCCTTTTAAATCGACCCCTGAATGAGTATTTCGAGGTGCATTACGACGCTATTTCTATTGTATACCTTTGTGTACTCGCATCTGGGGCTGCTTATTGTTTTGCATCGTTAAGGCTATTTACTCGATGTAATTATCGTAAGAGTAATAAAGTCATACGCTTGATTGCATTATCTACTGTTTTTCTTCCTGTGTTATTCACGTTTCCATATTTGATTAAAGGTGTTTTCCACAATTACCCAGAGCTGTTGAAGCTATATTGGCTGAATCATGTTACGGAAGCTAAGCCGATGCTTGATTACATACGTGAGTTTAGTTTTTTTTCTGAGAAAAACTTTGTGATCTTTATGATTCCTGCATTGATAGCGCCATTTTTTCTTAAGAACGACAGCAAAGTGATTACTCTCTATTTTGCACTCCTTCTTAGCTTAATCATGCCTCTATTCTGGCAATCTAGAATGATATTTGCCTCATTTCTCTTCTCAATACCTATTCAATCGGCGTTTTGTGTTTATTTAATGAATCGATTTCCTAATCAATTTTTACGAATCGTGTTTATGGTGGCTTTTATGCCTTGGTTTATGGCTCTTCTTTTTTTTAAGGGACTGCCACTTTCAGGGGAGAATCAAAGCGAGAATAAGAAAAAAGTGGCTATGCTTTCTAAAGTCGAGTTGCTTTCCGATATGAAGATTAAAAATGCGGTGATATTAGCGCCGATACCCTACGGCGCTCCTGCACTTGTGTTGACGCAGAATAAGATCATCTCGGCGCCATACCACAGGAACATAGATGGGAATACGTTCGTTATCGAGGTCCTTTCTTCGAATGATATGTCTTATGTAAAATCACAGCTAATGAGTAAAAGCGTCGATTTTGTCATGTTTGGAGAAGATGGCGCGAGTTTAGCCATTTCAAACAACAGCGCTGCCGATGGATTCATTAATAGGTTAAAAAGGGAAAACGCTCCTGAATGGATGAATCTGGTTAATACAAGTGAACACGGCATAAGGCTGTATAAAGTGGACAAGGAGAGTCTATGAGTAATGAACTAAAGATCGCGATATTACTCCCTTGCTATAACGAAGAAGGCGCGGTAGGTGAAACTGTTATCGCGTTTAAAGCCGCCTTACCTAATGCGACTGTTTATGTTTATGATAACAACTCAACTGATGGAACGGTTACTGAAGCGATAAATTCTGGTGCTCATGTATAT
Organism: Vibrio orientalis CIP 102891 = ATCC 33934; assembly: GCF_000176235.1. Lineage (NCBI taxonomy): Bacteria > Pseudomonadati > Pseudomonadota > Gammaproteobacteria > Vibrionales > Vibrionaceae > Vibrio > Vibrio orientalis. The sequence continues at coordinate 21,591 of NZ_ACZV01000005.1, forward strand.
AAAGAAGAGCGGCAAGGTAAAGGGAAGGTTGTGCGCAGAATGTTCTCTGACGTTGATGCTGATGTCTATATAATGGCAGACGGTGATAACACTTATGACGCAGCCGCAGCCCCTATATTGCTTAAAGAGCTGATTTCAAACAATCTAGATATGGTTGTTGGAACACGGACGATCTCTTTAGACGCATATCCTAAAGGACATATTCTAGGCAATAAGCTGTTTACTAAACTGATAAGCATGTTTTTTGGCACCAAGTTAAATGATGTGTTTTCAGGCTATCGAGTAATGAGTAAGAGGTTTGTGAAAACAATACCGATATTTAGCCATGGGTTTGAAATTGAAACTGAGTTAACAGTACATGCACTTCATCATAGTATGTCTATTAAAGAAGTTCCTACCAATTACAAAAGCAGACCAGAAGGAACCTCTAGCAAGTTAAAAACCTTTAGTGATGGTGCAAAAATTCTCAATTTTATTTTTTTCTTGCTAAGGGATGTAAAACCGCTTCAATTCTTTTCGACCATCGCTGCAATATCTATATTGCTTTGTTTGAGCTTAGGCTTGCCAGTTGTCGCTGAATTTTGGAGAACAGGTCTTGTCGAGCGCTTGCCTACGGCTGTCCTCTCTAGTGCTCTTGGTGTGATTGCTATTTCCTGTCTCTTTTCTGGCTTTATTCTCGATAACATCAGTAGGCTTCGAGTAGAAGCTAAGATCTTGCACTATTTAAGCTATAACTCCTCAAAGAACTAAGGTATTTGTTGTAATCATGATGAACAAAAGGAGAGTCTAGCTCTCCCTTAGTTATTACATCGATTTGTACGACAAAGTCAGTCTTCCCAAATCACCAATTTTCCTTTTGGCCAGCTTTGGCCAACATCATGATACTTCTGCTCAAGTACATGACGCTTGATTTTTAGTGTTGGTGTAAGAATGCCGTTCTCAATACTCCACGGTTCTTTGATCATCAATACTCCTTTGATCTGCTCATGAGACTCAAGCTCAGCGTTCATTCGAGCAACCACCTTTTCTGTAGTCCTTGCGTATCTCTTACGATCAAAGTTAGGAAAGTCGTGTGGCACAACAAGAAGTATAGGTGCAGGTAGGCCTAGGCCAATCAAACACATCATCTCGACACGGCTGTACTCAAAGAGTTTTTTCTCGATAGGCACTGGAGCAACAAACTTACCTTTAGCGGTTTTGAACGTGTCCTTTTTACGGCCTTGGATAGTTAGGTAGCCGTCGTTATCAATGAAGCCAATATCGCCAGTGTGCAGCCATCCTTCTGAATCAAATGACTCCTGAGTTGCGATATCATTTTTGTAGTAGCCAGAGAATAGACCTTTACCACGTACCATGATCTCTTCGTCATCGGCGATTTTCAGCTCAATACCTGGTCCCGCATTACCGACACTGCCAATCTTATCTGCTCGGAAAGGGTAGTTTAGCGTGCTATAAGCAAATGACTCTGTCATTCCCCATGCTTCGGTAATATTTAACCCAACACTGTGGTACCAGTCGAGTAGTGCGGGTGACACTGGCGCCGAACCACAGCCGAGCACTCGCGCTTGGTCAAGGCCTAAACCATCGGCTAATTTCTTCTTAATCAATGAATTAACAAATGGGATCTTTAGTAAGATATTGAGTTTTTTCTGCGGCAGCTTGTCTTGAATACGCTGCTGAAACAGTGTCCATAGGCGAGGTACTGAAATAAACAGCGTCGGCCTTTGCATTTTCACATCTTCGATAAAGGTATCTAGAGATTCTGGAAAGGCAGTTTGAACGCCGCCCATAATCGAAGAACCAAAGATGTAAACTCGCTCCGTGATGTGAGCCAGTGGTAAGTAAGAAAATAGGCGATCATTTTCTTGGATACCGATATGCTCAATCAACTTTTGAACTGACCAGCTAAATGCGCCATATGTAAGCATTGCGCCTTTTGGTAGACCGGAAGTACCAGACGTGTAAACCAATGACATCAATTTATCATCGTAATGCTCTGGGCGATGAGTGCTTGGCTCGTGAGCATCGATCAACTGGTTGAACTGATACTTACAGTTTGGTGCAGTGTCATACGATAGTGAGATAGTAATCAGGTCTGGCTTATCATCGATGACTTGTTGCGTCGCTGCTGCATCGTCAAGTTTACCGCCAATGAGTACTTTACTTTCACTATGCGTTAAGCAGTATTCAATTGTATCTGCCCCAGCGGTCGGGAAAATAGGTACACTGACGAAGTCGCCAAGCATCATGGCAAGGTCGCAGATAAACCACTCGGCACAGTTTTTTGAAACCAAAGCGACTTTATCGCCAGGTTGAACACCGAGTTCATTCAGTGCGCTAACTAGCTTTAATGCTTGTTCAGCCACATCACTAAATGTGTACTCAACAAACTTACGGTTGATAATTTGTTTAAGATAAACCTCATTGGGACGCTCCGCTGCCCATTTTAAGATCATCTCGTTTGGTGGTGGGAGAGCACAGGTTGGTTTGCTTAACTCGTTAGGCTGAATCATTCTCTAACTCCGTGTTATTGGCAAAATTATAGTTATTTTTCTTGTTAATGGAATGTTAACTCTAGCATGTGAGTTAAACTGTAGGGAAGCAAATATCACGAGTTTCCAATCATCTTGTGACTGCTGTGCAGTTAGTGAAGTTGGCGGTAAACCGCTGGAGTAATTCCGGTTTTCTTTTTGAAGATACGAGAAAAGTATGAGACATCGTTGTAGCCGCACTGAAAAGCGATAAAGGAGATCTTTTCTTTACGATAGTTTGTAAGTAGCTGTTTGGCTAAATTAATTCTTTTGAGGGTTAGGTAATCACGAAAGCTGACGCCGATAGTCTTATGAAAGAATTTGGAAAAATAGGTCACTGAATAGTGACAGTATTCAGCCACATCTTCTTCTCTTATTGTGCGCGATAGGTTCTTCTCTATATATCTCAGCATTTCGACCAGATCCTTACTGATATGCTTATGACTATGCTGGTTGGTGAGTCTATTAATATCAAGGATCTCTTGGTGTTTCGTAAAGTGGTAGTAGACCTGTTTATTCAGTTCATCTGACCATAAGCGCGCGTCCCCTTCACTAAGGCTAAATGTTGAAAAAACAATGTCTAAGTTTTCTATTTCAGCGGGAAGTACATGCTTATGGATGATAATAATATGTTTATCAAGGTTTTGGCATAGTTTTGCGGCAGTGAGAAACAGTGAGCTAAATGGCTCTTCATAAAAGAAAAAACAAAAGTGGATGTCGGGCTCACTCAATACTGATACATCATACCCATAATCCAGTATATGGAAGTAGCGCTCAATGTCCCTCACGATATCTTTTGAGACGTAAGTGACAGACTGTCCTATCCAATAGCCTTTATGTAGTACATCCAATGTTATTACCTTTCATTGTCTTTGTTCTTGTTGCGAGGGAGGTATTACCGTTGAGCTTAGTACGAGTTTGTTTTATTGACCAAGTTGAGTATTGAGTGGATTTCTAATTCACACAGTGAAAATATTGATACTCATCACAATTACGCTTGATCTTATTGATGTCAAGTATCAATTATAAGACTTTGTTAAGTTGTTTTTGCTTTTAAGGATTGCGAGTTTGTATTTGATGTAAATATATGTTGCTAGGTGATTTATACACTGTGGTTATTTAATTTTCAGCTATGAGGAAGCATTTTTTTGACTTTTAATCATACTTTCTTGTGTTTTAGTGCGCATCCTTGATGGCAAAAAAGTGCTAAATGTAGACATAATAATCCTAACATCTCTTCACTAATTCCCTCTAAATTATCAATAAGCGTTACAGCTTACTGAACTTTGGAAGGAGACAATCATGAGTACGCTAATTAAGAATATTTCGAAATTTATGAAGGACGAAGAAGGATTGACAGTCGTTGAGTACGTTGTTGGTGCAGGTTTACTGGTAGCGGGATTAGCTGGGATTTTCGGAACATTTTCTAACACTCTAACAAATGAGCTAGCAAATGTGTTTAATAGTTAACTAGTATTAACACTTAGATAGTTTAACAATACAAGCCCATGAATATGTTCATGGGCTTGAGCTATGTAGGAGTACTGTATGGATGGTGTATTCAGTTTCTTTAGAGATGAAGATGGCCTTACTGTAGTGGAATATGTCGTGGGGGCGGGGTTAATAGTAGTGGGTTTTGCTGGGCTATTTATTGCATTTAGGGGAATACTAACTAATGAATTTGCAACTATATTTAACTAAGGAATAGTGATTAGTATATGCAAGGACTGCTAGATGGATATTATTGTATGGGTGGTATTGTTTGCTGTAGCAGTTTCTGATGCGAAAGAGCATAGAATTCCCAACTACCTCTTATTGGTTATATTTGTTTTGATCTTTGTCGATATAACTATAATCGATCAAGATTTTTCTCTTCTCTTTTATTCACTTATCACTGGTATTACTTGCTTTATTGTCGCATTGCTTCTTTACTTTTTAAGAGTCATGGCCCCAGGGGACGTTAAACTTTTGGGTGTAATCGGCTTTTGGGTTGGAAGCGAACATATACTCGGCTCAGTTTATTGGATTGCAGTGTCGAGCGTTATTGTCGGTCTTTTTTATGCGGTATTAAGGCTGGCGGATTCACCAGATCAACTTAGAACAATAGTTAATAAGTATTCAATGCTAGCTCAGTTTGGATCAAGTGGTACGAAGGTGCTACGGACGCCTAAACAAATTGAACAGCACTATCGGATGCCTTTTGCCCCTGTTGTTGTGATCGGTTTAGCTCTCTATTTTTACTTTCTGAATTAGTGACAAGGAGTCAACATGGTTCAGGCAAACTCAGCGGTTCGGCATAGAACCGAGCTTACACCGCAAGCTCCAGAGCCACCAGTTCCTACATCGTTTGATGAGTTGGGTGTTCCTAAAGCGGTTGTTGAAAACCTAGTTATTAAACATATTGCCGCCTACCCTAAGTCCGATATTCTCCAGTTAACCAAACTTCTCTGTATTAACAGTCATCTGATAGAGGATGTCATTGCGGGGTTAAGATCCAAATCATTAGTCGAAGTGTTTCAGGCTGCGTCTTCTACGTTTTCAGTTCAATCTACAGGTCATGTTCGTTACGGTTTATCAGAATCTGGTCTACAAGAAGCGGATGCGGCGTTTGTGAAAGATGCGTACCTTGGCCCTGTTCCTGTTTCGCTCACTCAATATGCAGAAATGGTGCAGGCTCAAGATGTGCGTGCGCAAATGGTCAATCGTGACGATGTGGAGTATGCACTTTCCGATGTATTAGGCGCACAAAGAATGGTCGGTGTCTTAGGGCCTGCGATTAATTCTGGACGAGCATTGTTGCTTTACGGGAGTGCGGGGTCAGGTAAGACATTTGTAGCGACTAAAATACTTAACTCTTTGAATACTTCGGTATATATCCCGTATGCAGTCTTTGCTATGGGCAATATCATCAAAGTCTTTTCTCCCCAGCACCATAAGAAAGTGCGTAGTGATGATATTCAATCGATCACTTTCAAAGAGCATTTTGATCGCCGCTGGGCATTGTGTGAACGACCGAGTATTCAAGTGGGTGGTGAGCTCACAATGGAGATGCTTGAGGTTAATCATAGTGAACACAACAAAGTTTGGATGGCGCCGCTACAAATGATGGCGAATAACGGTATCTTCATTATCGATGATTTGGGACGACAACCTATGCCTGTCGATACCCTTCTCAATCGCTGGATTGTACCAATGGAGTACTTTTACGATTACTTGAATTTACCCAACGGACAGCAAATCTCAATTCCTTTCATTTTGACACTGGCTTTTTCTACGAATTTGGATCCGGAAAAGATCAGTGACCCTGCTTTTTTGCGTCGATTAGGCTACAAGATCCAATTTGGGCCTCTTCTAGAGCAAGAGTATAGAGAGCTCTGGAATATTATTTCTAGTTCTAAAAATTTGTCTCTCGCAGAGGGATGTTTCAATACCTTATTTGACTTACATCGTCAGCATGACGTGGGCTTTTACCCGTGTCTTCCTAAAGATATTGTAGGGATCAGCCGAGATATCATCGTCTTTGAAGAAGTCGAGCCTGTTATCTCTCCTGAAATCGTCAACCGTGCGTGGGAAGTATACTTTACTGCTGATGGCAAGGGAGGAGGTGCTCGATGAGTCGGAATCAAGTCATATTATTATTACTACTCTCCATTGTATTTGGTTTAGGGGCTGTATTCTTTGCTAAGCAATGGATGGACAGGCAGTTACAACCACAGGTTGAGGTTGAAGTCGTAGAGCGTGAACCGGTGATTGTCGCAGCACAAGAGATCTTTGCGGGAAGCGTGATTGAAGAGCAGCATGTGACGAGTCGGTTGTTAGAAAAAGACTGGCGTGATGAACTGCAATTTACCAAGGCTGAGGAACTTGTAGGTCAAGTCGCAGCAACGACTATTTATCCGGGGGAAATTATTCATCCCAATAGGCTATCTTCCTCTGGAGAAGGCTCTACCTTGGCCTCATTAATACCTGAAAATAAGCGTGCAGTTACAATACGAGTCAATGATGTCATCGGTGTAGCGGGTTTTCTATTACCTGGTAATAAGGTCGATATTCTCAACACGGTTAAATATGGCAAAAACTCCGCTTCAACCTCAACGGTTTTAAAAGAGATCAAAGTACTTGCGGTCGATCAGACGGCAAGGAGTAAGGAGAATAAGCCTGTAATTGTTCGTGCGGTGACCCTTGAAGTAACGCCGAGACAAGCCGAGAAGCTGCTTTCTGCTCAAAGTCGCGGCAATATCCAATTAACACTGAGAAATCCGCATGAAGAAGAGAAAGTCGTTAAGAGATATGTTGCACCAAGTGTAACGATTATCAAAGGTACACAGTCTAGCAATATCCGAGTCAAGGATTGAGGTGAGCTATGAGAAATATAATATCTGCAATGATCATTTTGTTATTGAGCAGTGGTATCAGTTTTGCAGCGACACAATCAGGAAAGATAGTGACAGTTCCTCATCATAAATCGACCCACGTAACGCTTGCAGGTAAAGCGAAGCGAGTGTCTTTAGGTGATCCGGATGTGCTCGATATTGTTATGTTGAAGTCGGATGAAGTCTTTTTGATTGGTAAGAAGCTTGGTTCAACTAACTTGATGGCTTGGGACAGTAGAGGCCAATTGATTGAATCGATCAACATTGAAGTGACTCATGATCTCAACAGTCTTAAAGCCAAACTTTTTGAGTTTCTTCCTGATGAAGAGATAAAGGTTCATAGCGCCCAACATCGTTTAATTCTTAGTGGCCAGGTGAGCTCTCAATCAGTCATGAATATCGCTTTGAGAGTAGCTGAAACATACTCTGCAGGGAAAGAAGCCGACAAAGGAAAGTCTTCATTGAGTAATCAAGTCAACAGTACTGGGGTCATTAATTTACTCACGATTGGTGGTGCTCAACAAGTTATGTTGGAAGTGACCGTTGCTGAAGTTCAGCGTACATTGGTGAGGAAGTTTGATGCAAATTTTCATTTCTTCCAAACTAGCGGTGGTGAGTTCAGTTGGGGAGGAACCTCAGCTGGCGGCGTGATAGATGATGTAAATAATGTCATCGGGCCGATTTTTAATGCACCAGGAGTTGAGAGTACAGGCTTGCTTGGCACCTTCATTGATAGTAATACTTTGTTTACTTTCGCTTTAGATATTGCCAAACAAAATGGTACGGCAAAAGTTCTAGCGGAGCCAAACCTGACCGCATTAAGTGGTGCGAAAGCCGAGTTTCTAGCTGGTGGTGAGTTTCCTATTCCTGTGCCGAGTGAAGATGGTATCACTATCGAGTACAAAGAGTATGGTGTTGGCCTTAAGTTCATCCCAACTGTGTTGTCCGATAAAAAAATCAATCTTAATTTAGCTGTTGATGTTAGTGAACTAGCAACATCCACCACATTGACATTGAATCCTGGCGCAACTAACGGTACATACGTTATCCCTCCAATTACTCGTCGTAGTGCTTCATCAACCCTTGAACTCGCCGATGGCCAGACTATCGGTATAGCCGGTTTACTTAGTGAGAATGTCCGAGATGTAGTTGAAGAAATGCCTGGTTTCAGTGACATCCCTGTCTTGGGGCAAATGTTCAATAGCCAAGAGTACATTTCTGGTGAAACTGAACTTGTCATCCTTGTTACTCCAAGGCTTGCGAAACCCATTGATCGTAGGCGTATTACCTTACCAACAGAGTCATTTGTTGAACCAAATGATTTTGAGTACTACCTATTGGGACGTGGTGCTTACATTGCACCAGCGAGTGAACAGAAATCTGAACAGGAAGTCGGTTCATTCGTAGACAACTCAAAAGGTGGCACTGAAGGCACATTTGGACATAGCTTGTAGGAGGCAACATGAACAAAGTCATTAGGATAGCTGCGCTGCCCACCTTGTCTCTATTGTTGGTGGGGTGTGTTAACAATGCAGAAGAGTTAGGTTCTCATGTCGCTAAGCTGAAAACTGAGCAAACTTACAACCCTAACGCTACGATAGACAATCTAGACGTAATCCCAGCAGGGAGTGGTGAGCGAATGGAAGGGGTTTATCAAACTTATACAGGTAAGAAAGACTCAGAGCTGGCCGGTACAGATAGTCAAATATTGGAACAATTTGGGCAATGATATTGAAGGGAAAAGAGGGGAGCCCTTGTATCTAAAGGGCTAATTTGCCAACGGACAAATCGCTAGGTTGTAATTCTGACATATTGCTTGGTATTTCCTACAATTAAACATATCAAAATGAAAAATATAGAAGAAATCATGTAATTGTATGTGAAGGGCTTGATGAGGTAGTCGGTCAGTTTTCAAAGTCTTAACCGGATTCACTAGGTTAAAGGCTATAGACCTAAGTGTCCTTAACTCGATTAGCATGGATTGCTAGGAGAAAGTATATGGGAGAGGCGGTTAAGCTAACACCGAATGGAGATAGTCCTATTAGATTGAAGACCAATTTAACTATTTGGGTTTTTTACTCATCTGATGCGTTTCACCTTCACATTAGCCACGAGCTGTCTAAGTGTCAGAGCGTGAACTTTGAGATGATCTCATTTCATGGTTTAGTTGTTGCCAATTTAGCCCATTTTTCACCGCCTGATTTGATTTTTGTCGAAACTGGGCCTAATTGGGCGCAGAAAATTGTTGAGCTACAGCAATATGAAGCGCCAGAGTCCCAGGAGTCTGCTCATGAAGCTTCATTGATTGTATTTGGAAATGAAAACGACAATGGTGCGTTGAAAATTGCTTTACGTATTGGAGCAATGGATTTTATATCTGATAAAGCAGTGCTTGATGAGCTTATTCCTTTATTACGCAATATTGCGGAAGAGAAAGTCGCGACTCGTAATTTAGGCGAGTTAATCGTATTCATGAATACCAAAGGTGGGGCTGGGGCGTCGCTTATTGCGCTGAATACAGCTATCACGCTTGCTAAGCGTCAGCCTGATGATGTACTGCTGGTTGATCTTGATATGCAATTTGGAGTGATTGAAGATTATCTTAATGTGCAATGTACGTATGGGATTGCAGATGCGATTGCCAATGTCGCTGATCTCGATGATGTCTCGTTAGGCAGCTTAGTGACTAAACACGATACGGGTTTACATATCCTTGGCTTTAAAAGGGAGAACAGTCACGAGAACTTCGAGAAAGTGAATCAACTTAATAAGCTGATTCCAGTCTTACGTGAGCGATATCCATTCGTCATCATTGACTTGTCTCGAGGATTAGACCGTCAATTTGGTTCGGTAATTTCGCCCGCGACTAAAGTCTTCTTAGTCACACAGCAAAGCTTGGTAGCGGTAAAAAATACCACTCAAGTGCTCAAAGCGTTGACGTTTGAATTTGGTATCGCTAAGGATCAAATGGAGGTAATTGTAAATAGGTATGAAAAGCGTCAGTCCATTAAGCTAAAAGATATTAAAGACACGGTTGGTAGCATCAAGATTCATATTGTACCCAATGAATTTAAAGTGGCGATTGAAAGCGCTAATTTAGGACGGCCATTTATTCAAGCTAAGAAAAATAGCTCCATGTCCAAATCAGTACAAAGTTTAGCGGATTCTTTACTTCCTGAACCTGAAGAGAAGAAAGGTTGGTTTAAGAGAATGTTCTCGTAGCGAGTCTGAAATAATGAGGGAGCTTTCATGTTCTTCAAAAGGAAAAATATAAACCCAGAACTTCAACAGAAAGTCGCCGAAGCCGATAAAGAACAAGAGCAGCAAGCAGCCTCAGTCGCATCGACTGCTCCCTCTAATGTTAAAATACCCAACGAAGCCGCTGGATCTTTTCAGGAGCGTAAACGTCTAGAGGCTGAAGCAAAGGGGCATGCGGTCGAAGAGGCGAAGAAGCAGCTTGAACTAGAGCTTTCGGTCAAACACTATTACCACCAAAGGCTTCTTGAAACATTGGACTTAGGGCTTTTGGCTAGTTTAGACAATGAACGAGCGAAGAAAGAGCTCCATGATGCCATTATTCAATTAATGGCCGATGATCAAACCCACGCTCTGAGTGCTGATGGGCGTAAGCGCGTGATTCAACAAATCGAAGACGAAGTTTTTGGTTTGGGGCCACTAGAGCCACTACTCAATGATGCGACGGTGTCCGACATATTGGTTAATGGACCCAAGCATGTATTTGTTGAACGAAGAGGTAAACTTGAACTGACGCCTTATACGTTTCTTGATGAACGTCATTTACGGAATATCCTTGACCGTATTGTTAGCCAAGTTGGTCGACGTGTTGATGAAGCTTCACCTATGGTAGATGCTCGCCTTATTGACGGCTCACGTGTGAATGCAATTATTCCGCCGCTAGCACTTGATGGTTCTTCAGTGTCGATTCGTCGTTTTGCCGTTGAAAAGCTCAACATGGATAACTTGCTGAATTTTAACTCGCTCTCTCCAGAGATGGCTAAATTTGTTGAAGCCGCCGTTACTGGGGCGATGAATGTGCTTATTTCAGGCGGTACGGGCTCAGGAAAAACCACGACCCTAAATATCTTCTCTAACTTTATTCCTTCAGATGACCGAATTGTCACGATAGAAGACTCGGCGGAGCTGCAACTTCAGCAACCCCATGTCGTTAGGCTTGAAACCCGCCCCGCGAACCTTGAAGGCAAAGGTGAAATCACTCAACGTGACTTGGTCAAAAACTCGCTGCGTATGCGTCCAGACAGAATTGTACTGGGTGAGGTGCGTGGAGCAGAAGCTGTTGATATGTTGGCAGCAATGAATACCGGTCATGATGGTTCGTTGGCGACTATTCACGCTAATACGCCACGTGATGCTCTCTCTAGGGTAGAGAATATGTTTGCAATGGCTGGTTGGAATATGTCAGCGAAAAACCTCCGCTCTCAAATTGCCTCAGCGATTCATTTAGTTGTACAGATGGAGCGCCAAGAGGATGGTAAACGGAGAATGGTGAGTATTTGTGAGATAAATGGCATGGAAGGCGAGATTATTACCATGTCTGAGATCTTTAAGTTTCACCGAAAAGGAATGGATGAAGAAGGTAATGTGATGGGTTACTTTACCGCCACGGGTGTCGTGCCGCAATGCCATGACCACCTGTCGAAAAAAGGACTTCATCTGCCATTTGAAATTTTTAATGAGTCACTCTCATAAAGGAGGGGATTATGCAGCAGGATGCAACGCTCTTTTTTATTTTGTTATTTTTCGCCGTGGTGTTTATTTCACAGGCGTTAATTCTTCCTGCTGCCGGTAGTAAAGCTAAGCATAAAGAACTCTCTGAGCGACTGAAAGAATCTCAATCCAAACTGGATGAAGAGGCACTTTCGCTACTTCAAGAGCACTATTTAAAAAGTTTAACTCCATGGGATAGAAGGTTGGTGAAAATTGAAGCCTTCTCATCACTGAAAAAATTGATTGAGCTTTCCGGCTACGACTGGAGTTTAACCCAAACGCTTCTTGTGACTAGCAGTTTATCGTTGTGTGGTTTTTTAACGGTGTTGCTTATTGGTCAGCCTTTTTATATCGGGTTAGCGGCAATTGTTGGTGTATGGGTTTGCTTGTATTTTTGGCTAGGTAAGAAAATTTCAGATCGCTTAGCTGCGTTTGAAGAGCAACTCCCGGAAGCCTTAGACATCATGCGCCGTATGCTTCAAGCTGGTCAGCCCGTGACACAAGCATTTAATGAAGTCGGTTTAGAAATGCCTGCGCCAATTGGTGTGGAGTTTAAAAACATGTTTAACCTTCTCAATTATGGATACGACATGCGCATGGCAATCATGCAGATGGCAGAGCGCACACCGACGGTCTCTATGTTAGCGTTTTCCAGTGCGGTGATTTTGCAAAAGGAAACCGGGGGGAATTTGTCTGAGAACTTAGAGAAGGTGTCTAAAGTATTACGCTCGAGGTTTAAATTACAGCGAAAGATAAAAACACTCTCAGCAGAGAGTCGCTTGTCAGCTTGGATCTTAGTACTTTCTCCATTCGTGTTATTCCTATTCCTTAGCGTGATTAACCCTGGTTATGTTGAACCGCTTTATACTGACCCTAGAGGGATGAAGCTAGTGAGTGGTGGAGTGGTGAGTCTATTTATAGGCTCATTGTGGATTCGAAAAATCATCAATTTCGAGGTGTGATATGGACTCAATATTTGATTTGGTCGCATCTTTTGAGATTGATGAGCAGGCGTTTTTCCTAGTTATTGTATTGATAGCGACAGTGTTGATTATATTTACCATTTCACTGTTACTTTTGAGCTCTAAATCGCCGCTAAAAAGTCGCTTAGCCCGCTTAAAGGATGCAACACGTGCGGATACGCTAAAAAAAGGTAGCCGGCTAGAGAAGTCCTTAGAATCCTTAGCTCCAGCGATGAAATCATCCAACTCGAAAGAGAGTGAGAGCATTCGCGTGAAGTTGATGCACGCTGGCTATCACGATGCCAGTGCACTGACGTTTTTTTATGCGATGAAAGGAGTCTCAATGGTCGTCGGTTTTCTGATGGCGGCGGGTATCTATTTTTTTGCTCCTGAGATGTCGATGCGCAATATTGCGATGATCGGTAGTGTCGCTTTTGGTCTATATTGCCCAAACGTTGTCTTGAGTATGATGGTGGATAAAAGACAGTCAAGAATTCGCAGTGGTATTCCAGATGCACTAGATTTGCTGGTGGTATGTACTGAATCAGGTTTAGGTTTTAATGCGGCATTGAGACGTGTCGCTGATGAGTTGACAATTTCACACCCGGATTTTGCGGATGAGTTAGATACGGTGTGCGTCAAAATTAGTGCTGGTGTTGAGATGTCAGATGCCTTTAATGATTTGATTAAGCGCACTGGTTTGTCAGAAATTGCAGGCCTTGTCACTATGCTTGCGCATGCGTCACGTATTGGTGGGAGCTTGTCTCAGACGCTACGTGAATACACTGAAGACTATCGTGATAAACGCAATCAGGAAATCGAAGAAATTGCAGCTAAGATTCCAACGAAAATGATTTTTCCACTGTTGATTTTTATTTGGCCTTGCTTTTTTATTGTTGCGATTGGGCCCTCAATGTTGCTATTCACCTCGACTATGGGAAATTAAGGACAGGTTATGAAAGGATTAAAAGTTGTCACCGTTACTCTAAGTGCGCTGTTATTAGCGGCGTGCGCGTCGCAGGAACCAAGTCTTGATACCTCCTTATATGATGGGAAGCCGATAGATACGCTTTCTTCTGAAGAACCGCCGAAAACAGAAAAAGAAGCAATAATGCGCGGTGATACGGCACTCAGTGCAGGGAATGTGGATCTCGCGTTATATGAATACATCCGATCACTTTCTTTTGAAAATGGTCAATTTAGAGATCGCTCTTTGTACAATATTGGCCGAATTCACCAAGCTCGTAGCAATCTACCGCTAGCGGATAAGGCTTATTCATTGGCACTAGAAGAGAATCCGAATAATGTTCAAGTGTTAGAGCAGCTAGGTTCCATTTACAGTAAGAATGGAGATATCAATCAAGGAAAGAGTTACTTTTTACGTGCGATCAATGCGGATCAAATTCGATTTGGTAATAGTGAGACTTTGGTAAGTAAAGACCTAGAGTCTTCTAAAGATGTCGCTGAGCTAAAAAGCGATAATCAGTCTCCAGAGTTTGCATACATGGGAATGGGAGTGATTGCTGATTTAGGAAAAGATCATTCACTTGCTCAGGCATTCTATAAACAGGCCCTTAGTATTGAACCGAATTCGGCAAAAACACTAACCAATGTTGGTTATTCGTTTTACATGTCTGGTGATTACCGTAAAGCACAAAGATTCACTTTAGAGGCGTTGGATAAAGATCCTGGTAATGATAAAGCGCTTAATAACCTAGCGTTAATTTACTTGGGAAAAGGCGAAATTACTCGAGCAATAAATGTGTTCTCTCGTCATATGGATAAGCCAGAAGCGCTCAACAATGTCGGCTACTTTTTGATCCTACAAGGCAAACCGGATCAAGCTATTCCTTATCTTCAACAAGCGATTGATACCAAAAGCACTTACTACAAAGTGGCAAATGAGAATTTAGAGCGAGCGTTAGCTTTAGTTAGAGAAGGCGAAACATCAGATAACTAATAGTAAAAAGGGAGAACGTATGCTCTCCCTTTTTTATGTGTTGAATTTGATCTATTGCGTTTTGTTATTAAGCGATGTGACCGCCAGCAATACCAACAGCCATAAAAAACACGACCATCCAAATGATAGGAAGCTTTAGCTGCTTTAGAAGGTAAAAACCAATTAGGACGAAAGAAATGTCCCATGCGCTGGTGACTGCGCTAGTAAAGACTGGCTGGTACAATGCTGCGACCAAGAGGCCAACAACAGCTGCGTTTACACCATTTACTGCCCCAGATACTTTTGGGTTCTTAGCCAGTGATTGCCAGTTCTTCAAAACCCCAAGTAATAGCAAGAACCCCGGTAGGAATACTGCAATTGTCGCCACAAGCGCACCAACAATTGGTGACTGAGGCATGAGCTCGTAGCCAATATAGGTAGCAAAGGTAAACATTGGGCCTGGAACGGCTTGAGCAGCTGCGTAGCCAGTTAAAAAGGCATCTTGACTCAGTTGGTCGCCGACAATGTTTTGTAACAGCGGAAGTACAACATGGCCGCCACCAAACACAAGGCTACCGGCTTGAAAAAAGTCGTTAAACAGCCCTAACACTGGCAAAGTGGCAGCAGCAAAAGGCAGACCAATCAACAGCAGAGCAAACAAAGCCAAAGGTAAAATCGACGGTTCAAATTTGCCTGTGTAGTCCTGCTGTTTTTCGCCAAAAAATTTCATTCCAATAAGAGCAGCAAACAGCAACACTATAATCTGAGTGCTAATGCTTGGCACAATAAGTAGCGCTACGGCGGTAACAAGACATAAGCTCACCGAAAGCTTCTCTTTACAGAAGTTTTTGTACATTCCCCATGCTGCGTCAGCGACAACAATAACGGCTAGTAGCTTTAATCCGTGGACGATGTTTTGAAACAGTGTGGTTTCGGTCACTTGGCTGCTCAAAATTGCCAGAGCTAGCATAATCAGGACTGATGGTAGCGTAAAGCCGATAAACGCCATACAGGCGCCAGTTAAGCCACCGCGTTTATAACCTAAAGCAAAGCCGACTTGGCTTGAGCCAGGTCCCGGTAAGAACTGACTCAACGCAACAATTTGCGCGTATTCTTTATCATCAAGCCACTTTAGTTTTTCAACAAAGGTATTCCGAAAGTAGCCAATATGCGCTGCCGGGCCGCCAAAGCTAATCCAGCCTAATAAGAAAAAGGTTTTAAAAATGGACAACATGGTCACGTTACTCGATTAACAAATACTGCCCATAATGTAATGAATCAACTAAAATGACTCAAATTAATAGTTTTAATAAATATTATGAATTAAATAGGATGGGATGGTGAAAGAGTTTAACTGGAAAGGGGTCGACTTGAATTTGCTGGTGGCATTTCAAGCTTTGTACGAAAACAGCAGTGTTAGCCTTGCTGCTGAAAAGTGTTTTATTAGCCAATCAGCAATGAGTCATACACTTCAGCGCATGCGCACTTTGTTCGATGATCCTCTTTTTGAAAGAGTTGGGGTTAAAATGGAACCTACGCAAAGAGCACATGAGCTGGCTCCAATCATTAACACGTTACTTTCATCGATTAAGAATGATTTATTGCAGAAGAGACAATTCTCAGAAAAGGATTATCACGGTGTCTGCAAGATAGGTTTGACGGATTATGCGGAGCAGTTATTTGCTCCTGCTTTATTTGACGAGCTTAAGCGTCAAGCGCCGTATGCACAAGTTAGTTTCTACAATGTTAATCGAGGTAATTACCATGAGATAGTCGACAAAGAACAAATTGATGTGGTCATTGGTAGCATTGATAGTTTGAATCGCCGCTTCTCATCCGAACATCTCTACACAGAGCAGCACTTATGTCTTTTTGACCCAGAAGTCGTGCGATTTTCTGAACCTGTTTCACTGGCCGAGTTTGTCAGTATTGAGCACGCTTTAGTAAGCCCTGACGGTAGTTTGCAGACTAAGGTAGATAAGGAACTCGCTAAGCACGGTTATGAAAGGCGGGTAGGAGTCGCGTCGCGAAATTTTTTGACTATTCGTCGGTTGTTGATAGGTCGGGAATTGGCATGCATTGTACCGAAACGCTTCGCTGAGATGGAGATGTACAATCATGCTCTGAAAGCAGTAACACCACCTGTAGAAGTGTCTGACTTTGATATTAATCTAATCTACCTCAAGGCTTTTCAGCATGAGGAAAAGAATCGCTGGTTACGGAATTTAGTATCAAGCGTTGTAAAGTGACCGCTAAAGCTTAAGGTTCCCATGGGCGTTCTAGACAGTTATAGCCAAGCCAGAATTGTGTCTTCGGTACATCTCCCTCCTCGACAGCGGGATAGTTTTCGAATCGCTCGTAGGCTCTATAGCTGATAGAGCACAATACTAAAATAGCTATCCCACATAAAATGATTCGATGAGCGAGGGTCGGTGTTTGGGTGAGTCGATTCGTTTGTTGATCTCGAGCAACATGAGCCCAGTAGAGAGCAAAAGATATAGCTGCAATTAACTGACTGAGAGGCGAATCTAAAACGCCGGATACTAAGCTATAAGCTAATCCAGACAAAAGTGAAACACCGAATACCAGTGTTGAACGTTTCTTGACTCTGGTGAGCTGACTCACAATGGATAAGCCAGCGCCAATAAAGGCTAACGCAGGAATTGCGCCCCAATGAACCAGTATGTTCAATAGGAAATTATGTGGGCGACCAAATGTATCGCTATCACAAACAAATGCGTCAGCACCTAGCCCCCAGAATGAACTCATTTCCCAAGTCTCAAACCATATTTGAACTCGTCCAGAACTGCCAGTTCGAATTGTGTGCCACTCTGCAGGGATATCTAAAATAAAGCTCGGAATAGGGGATAAAAAGAGCAGTTTGATTGCGATACCTGCAATGACACCTTGCCATAGTAATCGCCACCACAGACGGCGATTGGAGCGGTCAAAGAGCATCATTAACAAGAAAGCGCCAATCACTGAAATCGCCTCTCCTCTTGCATCTGTTGCCACAATGACGGTAAAGCACAAAACCAATAACAAACGCAGTAACCATGAACTCTGGTTTCGGCGTATTCGAATTAGAGCTAAATAGGCGGTGGGGATGACTAACCAAACATGTATTTGATTTATAAACCGCGCATTGGCGAAACCAAACATGGAGTGGATATTAACTGGTAAACCATGGGCTAACCAAGTCCAGTAGCCAGCCAAAACACTACATAGTAGAAACACGCTAATCCACATAAAGTATTGCAACACTCTGAGCTTTTGTGAGTAGATGATTTGTTTAAACTGCACAAGGAGAATGGAAAGCCCTAGTACGTACAACAATTGCAGTGCTGCTGCTGGTTGGTATTTCCCTATAGTCGTGGCTATGAGTGTGAAGGTTATAAAGGTGAGTAGCAAAATACGATTATGCGTTTTCAGGCTTTGGTATTCATTACTGATAGCAGTGGCGGTATGTCTAGAAAAAAAGCAAGAAATAAGCATAGAAAGCGACAGTACGAAAATGATAAAGAGACGTTTGCTGTCGTAGAGCAGAAGTAGTTCCTGCCTAGGTATAAAAAGGTTGAACGAAAACACAATTAACCCAACTAAGCTCAACATGAGTAAAGCCGTGAATGGAGAAGTGTGTTCCTTCATATAGTATCTAGCTGTTTATATTAACCTTTAATCAGTTTAGGTGACTTTCTAGAGATAGTTTGAATTTCGACAATAAAGTAGTGCGGTAACAACTAAAGCTAATCCATTGACCAAATAATAAGGGGGCTCATGAGGTCCCCCTTAATCTAATTATGCTTTAGTTTTTTGCTCACTTACCATCAGTAAAGAAGTCGTTGTACAGCATGTATAGGTGAGCGGCACTCCATGAGAAGTTAGGTGCACCTTGCTGAGCGCCAGTCAGTGGATTGTAGTTCTCACGAATTGGGCCATCTTGTACTAGACCATCTGCATTGCTAAAGAACGCCGTTGCCATCTCGATAGCATCTTCACGGTATCCGTAACGGTCCATCCCTTTTAGGCCGAAGTAGAATTGGTCAACCCAAACGCGGCCACGCCAGTAGATATCTGGGCCAAACGCTGGGTTAGATAACGCAGCTGTACCTAGTGGTACGTGAGTATTGAACTGTTTGGTGTCTTTCATCACTTTCACTACAGAATCAGCGTGAGCTTGCGTCGCAGCACCATTAAACAGTGGTGACCAGCCTTCAGGTCCCATACCGCGTTCTACAATTGGTTTACCTGCACAGCCGTTTGCTAGTGGTTTATCTTCAATACGGATATCGTAGAAGAAACCGGTACTCTCATCGAACATACAGGTATTGATGTAGTTCGCTAAGTGATCGGCTTTGGCGTGAAACTCTTTGGCTTCGTCTTTTTTACCTAGCATCTCAGCCATTTGAGAAAGGTACTGGTTATCGCTGTACATGTAGCTTGCTTGGTCAACCGACTCTTGTAGGAGCGAGTAACCTAATAGCGTCCCGTCTTCAGAGCGGTTTTGGGCGAACTCAACATCCCAGTCACTGCGTTTGCCACCGTTAGCGACATAAGCATCGAGCTGATCTTTGTCGATAAAACCAAACACAGCGGCGTCGTCACGTCCTGATTCCCAAGAGGCGGCGGTTTGCGCTGGGCTTTCGATGTAATCGTAGTTACCTTCTTCCATCACCTTAGCCAGTGCTTTCTTGCCGATGACAGTCTCATGCTTGTCGCCACGAACTACGGTAAAGTACATCTCACCCTCTGGTGTGTTATGGGCTTTATCGACCGCTGCGCCGTACTCTGGAACACCGTTGCCATTGTTGTCACGGTTACGTAACCACCAGTTATGGTATGCGACTAGCTTTGGATACATCTCTTCAATCCACGCTTTATCACCGGTTGTCTTGTAGACTTCCATTACCGCCCAAGCGGCCAGGCTTGGCTTGGTGTTGCGCTCGTTCCAGTTACCACCGTCCCCGCCGCGTTCAGGGCTAAGGTTGTACGCTAGCAGGTCTGGCACATAGCCTTCATCCCAAGGGCGCACGGCATCATCGGCTTGGATCTGGTAAGCAAACATAGCGCGAATATTGTCTTTAGCGACATCAGGGTTAAAGTGCGCCATCGCGTAAGCTTGTTTCCACGTATCCCATGGCCAAGTTTGGTTACCGGAGAACCAACGCGCGGTAACTGACGGGGTAACAGAGTCAAACTTCATCGCACCTGCGACGCCACGCCAGTTGCCATTCAATGTTTCCATCGATTTTACCGCAACACGCTCTTGCTCTGGTGTCGCGTGCGGGTTGGTTAGGCCTTTTTCGAGGTAGTTTTCCCAGCGTTGTTGTGAGGCATGTAGATATGTTTGTGGATTGGCAAGAATATCGCTGATTTTAGCTTGTTCTGCTTTGTTCTCTTCAGCAGTCAGTACATGGCTATAAGTGGTGTAGATAGTTGTGGAGCCATCAATCTTTGCTTTGGATACAAAGCGGTGACCATCAATCTTAGTGTCTGCTTTGATCGATTTGTGGATTTGGTATTCAGACTCACCCGAGGTCAGTAGATCCCAAGTTGAACGAACCTTGCCAAAGGTGACGGTTAGGCCATTGTCTGTTGTTTGCAGAGTTCGATTGTACTCAGGGTACTTTTCATCAATGGTCTTGTCTGATTGAGGCTTGCCTTCTTTCGCGTGGTATTTCTCAAGCAGTTCGCCATCCCAAACTAACTCAACAGGGCTATCAGAGCTTATTTTGGTTTCCAGTAGTGAGGTGCGGTTGGTGGCAAAACGAAGTGTCATCTCAACCGTTACATCGTCTGAAGTGAGCTTTTGTACCAAAGCGCCCGGAAGACTGTAAGCTTCCATAGTAAATTCCACTTTCTTGCCATCTTTAAACACACTTAAGCGGTCAAAGTTGTTGGCCATAAAGTTGATGTATTCTTCGGTCAGTAGGGCCGTGCCCGGGAAGCCACCCATACCTTCATTAGAGTCAGGCAGCAGATGACCATGCCATGCGCCTTTGTCAAAGAATGGATTAAAACGTTGGTGGTCATCGAAATCATAGTCGCGCATGTATTCTGGAGAGCCGGTACGATCAATTACATTTTTAAATTGATCCGCTTGTAGTGGCATGTCAGCAGAAGATGCAAAGCTGAAACCAGAAAAAGTAGCGACAGAGCCAACGGCTAAAGCGATAAGCGTTTTACGTAAAGTCATGTGGTTAATCCTCGGTTTACCAGTAGTAGTATTGCATTGCGAAAACTTGTGCATCGCCAGTCACGTTGTCGTCACCGACTGCGAAGCGGCTATCAAAGGCGGTTGCCCAAGTGCCGTTGCCGTATTCCCACCAAACTCCGGCGTTGATGTAAGAGGTGATTTCGTCTTCAGCTTTGTCAGATTGGAAGTTGGCGTAGTTGTAGGCTGCAGATAGGTAGACGCCAGGCGCTGCTTCATACCATGTACTGGTCATAAAGCCTGATTCACTGCCATCAGAAACTTGGTTGCCTTTATCTGTGTCGTGCCATACGCGAGCCGCGACGTTTTTGTATTCCGCACCAATCAGCAACAGCTCGCCACCATCGTTATTGCGAACTTCTGCGCCGCCTAATAGGGTTAGGTCTTGAGTTAGGTCATACTGAACATAGCCGTTGACCATGGCGTTTTTGTCGACCCATTGATCGGCAAAACGATCGTATTTGCCGAAATTGACCCAAGAATCATCTTCTGAGAAATCAGATTCTGGCGCAGCCGAAATGCTGTAGCGGAATTTACCTTCTAGATTTTGGATCTTTGCGCCGAAGAACACATCGCGGGTATTGGAAATTACATAGCCGTATTCAACGGTTGAGTCACCCCACCATTGAATATCATCTAAAGATGAGTCCATGCGGCCGAGCATAAATTCTGTGTTGCCATCTGTGCGGTAGCCTGCGTAAAAACGGTTGAAGCCACCTTCAAAGCCGCCCCAGCCGTGGCCTGTCGCCCACGCATTACCTTCATCATCGGCTTGTACTGTCCAACCTTCCATATACGCAAGGCCAAACCAATTTCCGTATTGAAGGGCAAGACCGCCTTCAATGTAAGTACCGTCGGAGTAGCGGCCTTTGTTATCACCTTCTAAGGCAACGTGGCCACCCACGCCAAGTTCTCCATAAAAATCGACACTTAGTTCAGTATCTGACTTGGGAGTTTGTGTCTCGCTATGGTTCGCTTCGTTTTCCGCAGCATGGACATTAATAGCAGCAAAAATTAACCCCGATAAAAGAGTTTTAGTAAAATGTAATCTCATTTCAATCACTTCTTAAGTATGGATGAATAATCCTAGGCGATCTGGCTGATTCTATTGGGGGTGTGCTCTATTGGCTAATGATCGGCTTTATCGACTAGATGGCGCTATCTTATCGTCATGCGGCGGTGTTTATAATCTATTGCTAGTTAAGTTGTGATCTGTATTTAGTAAAACTTTACCTGTCAGTTTGTTTTAGATTGGAACGAGATTAGTGAGATTCCTTGCAGGAATGGTTGGTCTTCGATTTGTTAATTAGCGTTGAGTGACACAGAGAATATGGATAGTCGAAAAAGTCAACGAGGTCATATTTAGCACTACTGAAGACTATGGAATTTATAAAATAAAGGTTAAGATGCCGAAATATAATAAAAATCAATAATATCGAAAAATTTGCTTAGTTATTTACGGGGAAAAAATGCTATTTACAGATGATTTTGGCCGAATAAAACGGATAGTTGCGCGTAAAGCCAGAGGCAAGTCGCTACCTCGCTACGTATATCGATGGGATAGACGTACTCCTGAGGAGATCAAACGAACAGGTTTTCAGCCCTGGAATGATAGCGGTGATGTGACGGTGATCGAGCATGTTAAGAATTCCTTTGCGGCTCACCGCCCAAATCCAGGAATGAATGTGAAGGAACATAGCCAGTTTGTCTCAACAGGAAGCTATGGGATGTTGAGTACTCTCGATCCTGTTTTTGCTCAACAAGTGCTAAACACTAACTTATATAAGATAGATACCAGTCTTGGAGGCATGAGAGCCAGTGATTTTTTTGACGTCAATGATGTCTTTGATCGCGCGAGAATCCATCGACCTTATCGAACTCAGCGCGAGTGGGCAAAGCAGAAGGGGATCCCTCAGGAAGCGGTAGTTGAGGTCATGTCTGGTAGTGTTTTCATGTCCCAATATGATTTTAAAAAAGGCGCGCCGAATGAAGACAAGTTAACTGGATGGAACATTATCTAGAACCAAGCCATTGCGGATGAAGCAGCGACTCGCTTGCCTATGAGTCAATATTGCGCTTAACGTGACATTAAAAAGCCCTTACCAAAATGGTAAGGGCTTTTTGTTTTATTAATGGTTTATAAGCGAGTTGCTAGGTCAATAGACATTAAGCTTGTTTAGCTGCCTGTAACTTAACTTCTTTGTTTGCCTGTTTCTTCTCAAAGCGAGAGATCCACCACCAAGCTAGACCAGAGAATACCGCAGTCATAAATACATTGATGAAGAAGGCTCTAACTAGGTCTACGCCGGTTGGGAATGCCGATGCTGTCATACTGACGACGAAGATAGTGATCAGTACTGATACCACACCCATGCCTTGCTTGCGTGTACCCATGCGGAAATCACGTGGCGTCTCATCATGTTTCAGACGGAAGACAAAGTACGCAACCATGATGAAGATTGGCGGTAGCATGGCGGTACCCGCAGTCAGGTTAATTGCCGTGTTCATCATGTCTTGGACTGATTCTGAACCGAAACCGTTAACGATAAGCATGACGAATACGAACGCGAATTGCCACCAAGCTGCGCGAACAGGAACGCCGTGTTCGTTAAGCTCCGTTGTTTTCTCGCCGTATACGCCTTTTGGAATTTCAGAGAAGTGGATTTTTACTGGTGCTGCTGTCCACATCATCATTGAGCCGAACATCGCAACGAATAGAATGATACCTACGAAGCGGCCAACCAGTGATTCAGAGATGTTGAAGTACTGCGCCATACCAGTAAAGATTTCAACCATACCACCAGCGTAGGTTAGGTCTTCACGTGCGACGAATACGTTCACAAGTAGTGAGCCAACGGCGTACATTGCACCGATGGCAATACCAGCGCCGATGATGACCTTGATGAACGACTTGTGGCCACCCTTAACATCATTTAGGTAAGCCGCTGCAGTTTCAGCACCGCCAGCCGCTTGGAAGATCCAACACATGATACCTAGCGTTGCCCAGTTGATGGTTGGTGACATGGCTTCAAGTGTGATTGGCTGTACTGGCTCATGGTTACCACCTAGTGCCATTAGAGCGCCAATAACGTAGATCGCGAATAGGGCAAATACGCCGTAAGCAACAATTTCAGAGATCTTACCTAACCAAGATGCGCCTTTGGTTGAGATATGAGTTGCCGCCGCAAACAGAGCGATAGAGATTGCCGACGTTACCATAGGTGAGAAGGCGTATTCGTAGCCAAGCATTGCGTATGAGGCGTAAGCAATGACGTTAGGTAGTAGTGATACGAACCAGAAAAGGTTTACGAACCAGTATAGGAATGAGCCAAGGTATGCGGCTTTAGAGCCAAGCGGCTTCTTCAACCAGTCATACATTCCTGACTCTGAGTTTTTGTTTGCTGAAACAAACTCCGCAATGATAAAAACGAACGGGATGAAGTAGACAAGGGTTGCAAGCAAAAAGATAGGTGCCGAGCTTAAACCCAGTTCGATATTGTTATTTACGATGTTGCGAACGTTGAATACCGCTGCAAATGTCATGGAAAGTAGGGCGAATTTGCCTAACTTACCGCGCATAGATTCAGACATAGTGTCCTCCGATGAATCACGTCAATTCCCTTCGAACATCAAGTCACAGTGCTATTGAGCGTTCTGTCATCCTGCGCGCATAGTATGCGAAGCCGCGATAGAATCCAGAGCCGATGAATGCTTTTGTGACCTTGATGCCTCCGGTTGTAGTAGTTATTGGCTGGGTCAGCAATACTGACCCAGTGTGTTGTGTTTATTTATTTAGGAAGTAACCGTCTTCAATGGTGACTTTCAGAACGACCTTGCGTACGCGGTTATCACCATGGAAACGGTAAGCTTTGCTGTTGTCGAAAATCGCCACTTGGCCTTCATGCAGTTCACGCATTTCGCCGTTACCAGTTAAGTATTCACGGTCGGTTTCATCGCTGTAAGCATCGACAAGCTCTAGTTGAGATTTGTCAGCAAACTCTACGGTTTCACGACCTTCTAGGTAGTAATGCACATCGAAGTAGCGACGATTACCTTCAAAGGTTTCTCTATGACGAGCAGTGCCGTCTTCAATCATGTACACCAGTGAGTCTCCAATCGAATGCATCACGCCATCTTTGATGTTGGCGATGTTGCCGATTGCTTCCACGCAGCGGTTCCATTTACGGCCATCGCGGTAAACCACTTTGAATTGCTCTAAGCTCTCTAACACGATCATGGGTTAAGCCTCATTTGCTGTAGTTGAAGTAAAGAAACCTTGTTCGAAGCGGTGTTGCGCCATCATTTGAGCACTGCAGTCACCCGCTTGAAGTGGCATTAGGGTTAGTCCATAGCGGAACTCGTCCATGTAGACGCGGTATGAATCAAGCACTTCGCTACCCCAAGAGTTAGAACCTAGCCCCATCAATTTGTGGTCGAGGTTGAGCGTGATGTAACCACTCTTTTCTAGCTCAATCGTATGCTGTGCTTGGTGTAGGTTTTGGTTGGTGTAGAACCAAGCGCTGAAGTTGATTTCTTGTTGAGGTTTAACCAATAAACCGGTGCCGTTGCGGTTGGTAAGTGCGGCCCAGCGAACATGTTGGCGGTTACCGTTGTTTTGTGGGAACGGGTAGTTCTCAAACATGTCAGCAACTGTGCTTTGGTAAACATCAATCATGTTGGCTTGTTTGCTGTCTTGGTAGTTCTCTTCAGGACCACGGCCATAGTATTTCACTTGGTCGAAGTCACCGTTGATGCCCAGGTCTAAGCCAATTACTGGAATGACATGAGGGTAGTCACCGTAACGCTCGCCGCTAAGCTCAACATTCAATTGCCCTTCAGCATTGATTTGGTAGCGGTATTCACAGCGCATGCCGAAATCAAACACTGGTGGAGCAATAATGCTGGTGGTCGTGATCTCGACTTTGCCATCTACTTGCTCAACATTTAGTGTGCGGAAGTGCTCTTGCATGATTTGCAGGTGCGCTGGCTCCCACAGACCTTCATGCTCTTGTTTGTGGTTGTCGATCATTGGTTTGAAGAAGTTCAGCTTCGGCTGTGACTTAATCAGCTCTTCGCCATTCACAATCCAAGAGGTCAGCTTGCCGTTTACCTTCGAGAAGTTAAGCGCGAAGTTGTTACCTGAGATTAGGTAATCTAGACGGCTCTCTTCTACGTTCAGAGGCGTAACGTTATGGTTGCTAAACGCAGCCTCAGTCGCAGTGTTTTCTTTTAGCTGGTATTGGTACAGCGCAATGTCGTGGTTCGCTGCGCTGTAAAGCGTGCGAGAATCTTTGCGTACCGTGAAGTTGATGAAGACTTCACGCTCATCAAGCTCAGGAATCGCGATTTCAATTTCACGCTCAGAGTTGGCTGCAAGCTCTGCTACTTTGAACTGAACCGTGCGGAGTGTTTCACCTTCTGCACGAATATCAGCAGTGATGGTGTAATCATTGAGGTTGGTAAACCATAGTTTGTTCTCAACGATGAATTTACCCGCTTGCTCATCAATCGCGCGGATTTTCACCGGTGCGATCACTTGTTTGTATTCTTTTAGACCTGGGCCCGGAGTTTGATCTGGGTAGATCAAACCATCCATACAGAAGTTGTAGTTGTTCGGATAATCACCGTAGTCACCGCCGTATTTGTAGAAGCTTTCGCCCTTCTCATCACGAGCAAGAATGCCATGGTCACACCATTCCCAAACGTAGTGCCCCTGAATAGAATCATGCTTGTAGAACACATTTTGGTATTCAGTTAGACCGCCAGGGCCATTGCCCATCGCGTGTGCATATTCACAGATGATGCGCGGTTTTTCATGTGGGAACTCACCAAAGTGATTCATCAGCTGAGCACGTGAATACATAGTTGAAATTACATCAACTACTTCTGCGTCACGATCTTCTTCGTAGTGCACTAGGCGCGTATCGTCGATCGCTTTCGTCGCATCGTACATAGAGCGGATATTACAGCCGTAGCCAGACTCGTTACCTAATGACCACATGATGATCGAAGGATGGTTTTTCTGTGCATGAACGTGACGCTCGGCGCGGTCGACGAAGACGGCTTCCCACGCTGCATCATTAGTGATGCGGCTTAGATCGCCAACGTTAGCGAAACCATGAGTTTCGACATCGGTTTCCGCCATGACGAATAGGCCATAAATGTCACACAGTTCGTAGAAGCGAGGATCATTAGGGTAGTGCGCAGTACGTACTGAGTTGATGTTGTGTTGTTTCATCAGCACGATATCTTTTTCAACGCGATCCATGCCGACAGCGCGACCTTTAAGATGATCGTTATCGTGGCGGTTTACCCCATGTAGCATCACATATTGGTTGTTGATGTAGAACAGGCCGTCGCGAACTTTAATATCGCGGAAACCAACGCGTTGTGGGATCACTTCAAGAGTTTTACCTAGGTTGTCTTTTAACGTTACAACCAGTTGGTAAAGGTATGGGTTTTCTGCTGTCCAGTGAACTGGGCTGTCCATTTCAATCTCAAAGCGAGTCTGCGCTTTGTCGTCGATAGTCAGGTTGCTACATGAGCCTTTTGCAACAACCTGACCTTTATCCATTAGGGCGTAATCAAGGGCATAGCCCGAAGCTTGTAAGCTGGTTAAGTTTTCAAGTTCTACTTGGCAAGAAAGGGTTGCTGCAAGGTAATCGTCGGCGAAATCAGTGCGAACTGTCAGGTCTTGGACGTGAACTTGCTCTTTACCAACGAGGTAAACATCACGGAAAATACCCGCAGTCCACCACATATCTTGGTCTTCAATGTAAGTAGAATCAGCCCACTGCATTACGCGCACAGAAAGAAGGTTGTCACCTTGCAGGACATGTTTAGAGATATCGAATTCTGCGGTTAGGCGGCTGCCTTTACTAAAGCCAACGTATTCGCCGTTTACATACACTTCAAAGTAAGTCTCGACACCGTCAAATTTGATGATGGTTTGCTTGTCGTTCCAGTTTTCACCCAGAGTAAAAGTACGTTGGTACGCACCAGTAGGGTTATCCGATGGGACAAAAGGGACGTCAATTGGGAATGGGAAACCTTCGTCTGTGTATTGAAGGTCACCGTGGCCTTCCATTTGCCACATATTAGGAACAGTAATTTGTCCCCACTGTTCCATTTTTTGTGAGTAAAACTCTTCAGGAACCAACATTGGGTTAGTGAAGAAGTTGAAGTTCCATTGGCCGCTCAACAGCATAAAGTGGCTACTTAGCTCACGCTGGAATGTTTGGGCAGTCTTAACTGAGTCGTATGAGAAGAAGTAAGCACGTGGTGCCATACGGTTCTCATGTAGATGAAGGAAGTTTTCCCAGTTGTTCACGTTTATTCTCCCTCGGCTAGCGATGCCGACGTTCTAATCAAAATGCAGCTCTATGAGCATCTGGGAAATATATTAGTAAAAGTTTTACTAAATAAAATTAGTGAAAACGTTTTACTTTAACTTGATCACGCTTTGAAGCAGCCTACGAGTGAAAGGTGTGATCTAATTAAAAGAGTGATAAGTGAACAGGAAAAGAGGTGAGTAATAGTGGTTTATCTAGGAAAAGATGTGAGGAGGGAAATAAAAAGGCACTGTAATCAGTGCCTTATGTTATTAATTTAGTCAGTTTTTAGTGTTTGGTTGTATCACGTAACTTTAATTTACTTGGAACGTAAACTTGTAATGGCAGAGCTCGCCCATCACGTGATTTTTCAACCAATAAATTCACCCCTTGGACACCCATCATTTCAGAGTGGATACGCACTGTAGATAAAGACGGGAAGGTAAATTTAGCCGTTGGAATATCATTAACACTAATCAAAGAGATATCTTGTGGGATATTTAAACCGTGTTCGTGAATCGCTCTAAGCACACCGATAGCAATCGAATCAGAGGCGATAAATAGTGCGCTTGGATAATCAGGTTTAGATAGCATTTCCTTTGCTAAGTCATAGCCTGATGAGCTAGTGAATTCACCACGATAGATATCACCGAGTGATACAACCCCTTTTAGCTGACCATATTCAGCAAAGGCAACCTCACGAATGTCAGGTGTGTTAACTGCATCTTGACCACCAATAAATCCGATACGTTGATAGCCCTGATTAATGAAAAAGTCAGTGATCTCTTTGCTGATACGAGAGAGGTCAATGTCGACAGAATCGTAGATTGAGTCGTTGTCACTGAAGTCAACATAGCAAATGTTATCGGTCAGCTTTTTAACGTCAGTTAATGTCCTAGGGTTACTGCGACCAACCAAGAGCACACCAGAGATCTTACTGTCGCCCAACTGAATATCGTTGTCATAGCAGTTGGTCAGTTCAATACCTAGCTTGTCACACTGAGTTTCAATACCGTGACGAATCGACAAGTAGTATGGATCGTTAACTTCTGCTTCTTGCTTGTAGTTGTACAGTGCCAAGAAGTGGTGGTTTTGCTTTCGCGCTAAGGTGGCTTTTTTTGAGCTGCTGGTTTTGTATTCGAGCTTTTCGGCAATCTCTAGGATTCGATGCTTTGTCTCTTCTTTTACACTGAGAGTCGGATCGTCGTTCAGTACACGTGATACCGTCGCTAAAGAAACGCCTGCCTCACCTGCAATATCTTTAAGTGTTGCCATTAATTCTTATATCCCTATACGTGCTCTAAAACTGGGCATTATTTTATTGCCTCTCATTGTAATCAATCCAACGCAGTAATCACCATTTTTTAGTAAAAATCCGTATCAATGAACCGTTTTTCCTCGCAATTGAGCCTTTATTGGTGAAATTATGAGCTTTTTGAGTGCTTTAAAGTTTGTTTTACTAAACCGATGTCATTTATAAGCTTTAAATCGCCTGAGCGTGAGAATTTTGTGGAAACGTTTACATAACGAGAAATTGATCACGGATCTTCCCCTGCCGTGGCTGATAGACTTTTTGTCATTGAGAGAGTGGTGTGAATACGCGGCACTGAAATGATCATAAAAATACTTTTTGAGTAGGAGATCGATACGTGAAAGTTCTTGTTACAGGCGGAATGGGATACATCGGCAGTCATACCTGCGTGCAGATGATCGAGGCGGGGATGGAGCCGATCATCATTGATAACTTATGTAATGCAAAAGACGCGGTGTTAGATCGTATCGAAGCGCTAACAGGGACAAAGCCACTATTTTACTTAGGCGACATTCGTGACGAAACCTTCTTAGATGAGGTGTTCAATCTACATGAGATTAAAGCGGTCATTCATTTTGCTGGGTTAAAAGCGGTAGGGGAATCTGTCGCTAAACCTCTCGAATATTACGATAACAATGTCAACGGCACTTTAGTGCTAGCACGCTCGATGCGTAAAGCCGGGGTGAAAAGTATTGTCTTTAGTTCTTCCGCTACCGTGTATGGCGATCCAGAGGTTGTGCCGATTACAGAAGATTCACCGACGGGCCAAACGACCAACCCATATGGTCGCAGCAAGTACATGGTCGAAGAGTGCTTGAGCGATTTATTCAATGCAGAAAACGATTGGAGCATTACCTTACTGCGCTACTTCAATCCGGTCGGCGCACACCCATCAGGCACCATGGGCGAAGATCCGCAAGGTATTCCCAATAACCTGATGCCGTTTATTGCTCAAGTCGCGGTAGGTCGCCGTGAGTCTTTATCTGTATTTGGTAATGATTACCCAACTCCTGATGGTACCGGAGTTCGCGATTATATCCACGTAATGGATCTTGCCGATGGGCATATTGCGGCACTAAAGACCGTGGGTGAAAAGGCTGGCCTGCATATTTACAACTTAGGCACAGGCAAAGGCTCAACTGTTTTAGAAATGGTCGATGCCTTTGGTAAAGCTTGCGGTGCACCTATTGCCTACGAAATGTGTCCGCGTCGCCCTGGGGATATTGCCGAATGCTGGGCAAGCACAGATAAAGCGGAGCGAGACCTTGGTTGGAAGGCCACTCGCAGCGTTGCGGAAATGACGGCAGATACGTGGAAGTGGCAGTCAAACAACCCGCACGGATACTAATGAATTTGAGATTCCAGATATCTTGTAACTTGGCTCTGGAATGACAACTTAGAGTGAAATGCACACATTGTCATTCCCTAGAGCGAGGGACGAGCGGAGTAGGGAATCTCTTGAAGCAGATTGATGAATTTTGGTATCGCACCAAAGCAAAAAGTTGAGTAACTAAGATGTCGAATGTTGTATTTAACCCAGTAGATCACCCGCACCGCCGTTATAACCCACTAACAGGTCAGTGGATTCTGGTATCTCCTCACCGCGCAAAACGCCCTTGGAGCGGTGCTGACGAGAAACCAGCCATTGATGAGTTACCAAGTTATGACGACAAGTGTTTCCTTTGTCCAACTAATGAGCGTATTTCTGGTGATGTAAACCCTGATTACCAAGGTACTTACGTATTTAAAAACGACTTCGCGGCACTGATGCCCGACTCGCCAGAAGCACCACAATCAGACAATCCTTTGTTTAGAACTGAAGGGGTACGTGGTTTAAGTCGCGTGATCTGCTTTTCTCCAGACCACAGTAAAACGCTACCAGAGCTGCCGGTTGAACAGATCCGCGGTGTGATTGATACCTGGGACGAGCAAATTGAAGAGCTAGGTAAAGACTACGTTTGGGTTCAAGCGTTTGAAAATAAGGGTGAGACCATGGGGTGCTCACAACCTCATCCACACGGTCAAATCTGGGCTAACAGCTTCTTACCGAACGAAATTGAGCGCAAAGAAAAGTGTCTCAAAGAGTACTTTGAACAGCAAGGCTCAAATCTTCTTGTCGACTATGTTCAAGCAGAGATGAAAGACGGCTCACGGACAGTAGTGGAAACTGAGCATTGGATTGCCGTAGTTCCTTATTGGGCTGCGTGGCCATTCGAAACCATGCTCTTGCCAAAAACGCATATTCGCCGCATGAGTGAACTGACGGATGAGCAACGTGATGACCTTGCTGTTGCAATCAAAAAGCTGACTAGCCGTTACGACAACCTATTCCAATGCTCTTTCCCTTACTCAATGGGTTGGCACTACGCGCCGTTCTTTGAGCAAGGTACTGATATAGAACATTGGCAGCTGCACGCGTTGTTCTACCCACCACTACTACGCAGCGCATCAGTGCGTAAGTTTATGGTTGGTTATGAAATGTTGGCTGAATCTCAACGTGACCTAACCGCAGAACAAGCGGCGCAGCGTCTGCGTGACTTGAGCGATGTGCATTACAAAGAACAATAACCTCTGTCATTGCTCTGAGAGCGAATAATTACAAATTCGAGATTCCTGACATCTCGTTCCTCGATTCTGGAATGACAAACTTAATTATTAGTGAAGTGTCATTCTCGAGAGTGAGGAACGAACGAGTTGGGAATCTAACTAAAAATTGAAGCTGAGAATTACCTATGTCTGATCTAATCCAAAACGTTAAAACTTCTTTTGCACAGGTGCTGGGCTACGCGCCGAGCCACATCATTCAAGCGCCGGGTCGAGTTAACCTGATTGGTGAGCACACCGATTACAACGATGGTTTTGTCCTACCATGTGCCATTAACTATCAGACAGTTGTAGCTGCGACTAAGCGTGATGACAACATCGTGCGCGTTGTGTCGGTAGATTACGCTAATGAAATCGATCAGTTCGACATCACGGAAGAAATCACCTTCCAGCAAGACAAAATGTGGGCGAACTACATTCGCGGTGTCGTGAAGTGCCTTCTTGCCCGCGGCTATCAGTTTAGTGGTGCCGATATCGCAGTAAGCGGTAATGTACCTCAAGGCGCCGGTTTAAGCTCATCCGCTGCGTTGGAAGTCGTGATTGGTCAAACCTTTAAAGTACTGTTCAACTTAGAAATCAGCCAAGCGGAAATCGCACTAAATGGTCAGCAAGCGGAAAATGAATTTGTTGGCTGTAACTGTGGAATCATGGATCAGATGATTTCAGCAGAAGGGCAAGAGAATCATGCAATGCTTTTAGATTGTCGCAGTTTGGAAACGACGGCTGTATCCATGCCTGAGGATATGGCCGTTGTTATCATCAACTCAAACAAGAAACGTGGTTTGGTTGACAGTGAATACAACACTCGCCGCGAGCAATGTGAAGAAGCGGCTCGCATCTTTGGCGTAAAAGCATTGCGTGATGTCACTATTGAGCAGTTCAATAATAAAGTTAATGAGTTAGATGCGATGGTCGCTAAACGTGCTCGTCACGTGATCAGCGAAAATGATCGTACGGTTGAAGCTGCAGAGGCACTGCGTAAGCATGATATGCAGCGTATGGGTGAATTAATGGCTCTGTCTCATGCTTCAATGCGTGATGATTTTGAAATCACCGTGCCTGAGATTGATACCCTAGTTGATATCGTCAAACAGGTGATCGGCGAACAAGGCGGCGTGCGTATGACAGGTGGTGGTTTTGGTGGCTGTATTGTTTCTGTGATGCCGCCGGCGCTAGTCGAGAAGGTGAAAGCAGCTGTCGAAGAAAAGTATCAAGCAGCAACAGGGCTGAAAGAGTCCATTTACGTCTGCCAAGCAAAAGATGGCGCAGGCATTGTGGAGTAATGAACGCAATGACTCATCCTCTTTTTCAAACAATGACTGAGCAGCCAGCCTACGATGGTAAGCCTGCTCAGGTTGTGGAATTGACCAATGCATCGGGGGTTAGCATTGTGTTGATGGACATCGGGGCTAGTTGGCTCAGTTGTCGGCTACCCTTGGCATGCGGGGAGCATCGTGAAGTTGTATTGGGTGTAGGGTCCATGTCTGACTTCGAGTGCCAACAAAGTTACATGGGGGTAACAGTTGGTCGTTATGCAAACCGTATTGCCAATGGTCGTTTCCATATCAATGGCCGTGACTATCAACTAGTGACTAACCAAGCGGGTAACTGCTTGCATGGCGGTGTTTCAGGGTTTGATAAATTACGTTGGAACATCGTCGAACAAAGTACCAGTAGCGTGATGTTTAGTTTGCATTCAGCCGATGGTGACCAAGGTTTCCCAGGCAATGTCGAGGTATCAGTTCGTTATCAGCTAAATGATGATGGTAAATTCGATATCGAATATATCGCTCATACCGATCAAGCCACGCCAGTGAACTTGACTAATCACGCCTATTTTAATCTTAATGGTGCGGCTGGCGAGTTAGATGCGCGTTATCACCAACTGACTATCAATGCTGATTATTACTTACCAACCAGTGAGATCGGTATTCCTCTTGGTGAGTTAGAGACGGTACAAGGAACCGGGTTCGATTTTCGACATGCTAAGAGTGTTAACCAAGATCTTCTTGCGGATGAGCAACAGCAGCCAGCGAAAGGCTATGATCACAGCTACTGGCTTGACCCGAAGCGTGATACTCAAAGCCCTGTAGCCACTCTAGTTAGTCAAGACCAGCAAGTGAGCTTGTCGGTGATGACCGATAAGCCAGCAATGCAGCTCTACACAGGGAATTGGTTGGCAGGAACGCCCGCGAGAGACGGTCAAGAGTACGCAGACTATTCAGGGCTCGCGTTAGAGACTCAGTTTTTGCCTGACTCGCCTAATCACCCTGAATG
This sequence comes from Vibrio orientalis CIP 102891 = ATCC 33934, assembly GCF_000176235.1. Taxonomy (NCBI): domain Bacteria; kingdom Pseudomonadati; phylum Pseudomonadota; class Gammaproteobacteria; order Vibrionales; family Vibrionaceae; genus Vibrio; species Vibrio orientalis. The sequence goes on from NZ_ACZV01000005.1 coordinate 55,880, forward strand.
GCAGCAGCCAAGTTGTATTCTGCTTCCGGGTGAAGAGTATCGCTATAAAACCACCTATCAATTTGGTTTTTAACGCGGACGAATCTGTACTTCTAACAAAAACGCCAGTCGAGTGACTGGCGTTTTTTATGCTTGAAAACTACAAATCTTCAAACTCATCGATGGCAAGTCTTGCCTCAGAAACCGTGCAGCCAGATTGGGCGACCAATTGGTTTAGCGTGATATTGGGTGAATCCGCAATCAGAGCCGCAAGGTCAACCACAGGTGTCGGCAGTGTTTTATCGATCGCGGTTACAATCCATCGCGTATCTTCGGTGGTTAACTGGCTCTTTAGTTGCCGTAACGCCTCTTCTTCTCCGCTGAGTAACCAATGTCTAGAGCGACGAATGCGCTTTATCTGGCAGCCTTGCTCCGTCATAAGCTGAATGACTTGCGCTTTATCTGCAACGCGGTGAACAAAGCTGTTTAGCGGAACCGAAATCATAACTGTTGGAGTAGGGAGGTTGCGGTCAATAGTGGGACTCACTTTAGCGTAACCGTGTTTAAACTGCTACAGCGCACCTCTAATACACCATTGCTCTTTTTCTGTTTGATAACTGCCTCCTATTAACCTTGATAGTTATCTCCTATCAGAGCAATAGAAACGTTCAAATTTACCTATTAAGCCTGTCGGGGCAATATATCTCCATCGACGCAAGGCAGCGTTCACAAACACTAGATTAGAAAGAGAGTAAAATCATGATCAACACAGAAATCAAACCATTCAACGCAACAGCATTCAAAAACGGCGAATTCGTAGAAATCACAGAGCAAGATGTGAAAGGTAAGTGGGCAGTATTCTTCTTCTACCCAGCTGATTTTACTTTCGTATGTCCAACAGAGCTTGTTGACCTACAAGAAAAATACGCAGAGCTTCAGTCTCGTGGTGTAGAAGTTTACTCAGTATCAACAGATACTCACTTCTCACACAAAGCGTGGCACGATACTTCAGACAAGATCGGCACTATTGAATACTTCATGGTAGGCGACCAAACAGGCACTATCACTAACAACTTCAACGTAATGCGTGAAGGTCAAGGCCTAGCAGACCGTGCTACGTTCCTAATCGACCCACAAGGTGTTATCCAAGCGATGGAAATCACTGCTGAAGGTATCGGTCGTGACGCTGAAGACCTACTACGTAAAGTAAAAGCTGCACAGTACGTTGCAAACAACCCAGGTGAAGTTTGCCCAGCTAAATGGAAAGAAGGTGAAGAGACTCTAGCACCATCTCTAGACCTAGTAGGTAAAATCTAAGCTCTAATTAATTAGAACCTAGTTAAAGGTACATTGAGTCCGCGCTCCTAAAGGGCTCGGTGTACCGCCCTAACTGTAAAGCCACATCGTTATTCGGTGTGGCTTTTTGTTTTTATCCCTAAGTTTGGATAAATCTCTCTGATAGGTTTTACCTACCAAAGTGATAGAAACGTTCGAATTTACCAATCTTAGCGATCACGGCAAACTAACTCCATCAGCGCAAAAGAGCGCATCACGAAACAGATTTTATACAAATTCGGGAAGGCACGATTATGTTAGACCAAGCGATGAAGCAGCAGCTTAAAGCATACCTAGAAAACCTAAAAACAGATGTTCAACTTGTTCTTAGCCTTGATGGCAGCGAAACCGCAACTAAGCTACAAGCGCTTGCTGACGATATCGCGTCACTGACTGATAAAGTTCAAGTATCACGTGATGACAGCGCAAGTGCACGTAAGCCAATCATGCAGGTAGTTAACCAAGACAAAGGTACTGCGATTGGTTTTGCGGGTCTGCCAATGGGTCATGAGTTTACTTCTTTAGTACTTGCACTACTTCATAGCGGCGGTCATCCAATTAAGCTTGAAGCTGATGTTATTGAGCAGATTAAACAGTTAGATAAAGAGCTGAATGTTGAAATCTTTATCTCGCTATCGTGCCAAAACTGTCCAGAGGTGGTACAGGCATTCAATATGATGTCGGCAATCAACCCGCTAATCAAAACCACTATGATTGATGGTGCGGCATTCCAAGATGAAGTGAAATCACGTGACATTATGGCGGTACCAAGCGTGTTCATTAATGGTGAACTATTTGGTCAAGGTCGCATGTCACTGGCTGAAATCCTTAACAAAGTAGATTCAGGCGCAGCCGAGAAAAAAGCCGCGAGTCTAAATGAGCAAGCCCCATTTGATGTATTAGTTGTAGGCGGCGGTCCAGCTGGATCTTCTGCGGCAATCTACGCTGCACGTAAAGGTATTCGTACTGGTGTGGTCGCAGACCGTTTTGGTGGCCAAGTGATGGATACTATGGCGATTGAAAACTTTATCTCAGTTAAAGCGACAACCGGTCCTAAGCTGGTGGCTAGTCTGGAAGAGCACGTAAAAGAGTACGGCGTAGAGGTGATGACTGAGCAGCGTGCTGCGAACATTATCGACGCGGAAGATAGCAAAGATGGTTACATCCACGTTGAGCTGGAAAGCGGCGCAGTACTAAAAGCTCGCACGGTAATCACAAGCACGGGTGCACGCTGGCGTGAAATGAACGTACCGGGTGAGCAAGAGTATCGCAATAAAGGTGTCGCGTACTGTCCACACTGTGACGGTCCACTATTCAAAGGTAAAAAAACGGCAGTTATCGGTGGTGGTAATTCAGGTATTGAAGCGGCAATTGACCTAGCGGGTATTGTTGAGCACGTAACGGTACTTGAGTTTGCCGATACATTGCGCGCTGACCAAGTTCTTATCGACAAAGCTAACGCAACAGCAAATATTGAAATCATCAAAATGGCGCAAACGACTCAAGTGCTTGGTGATGGCAACCGTGTGACGGGCCTAGAATACAAAGACCGTAACACTGATGAGCTTAAGCAGATTGAACTTGCGGGTATTTTTGTCCAAATTGGTTTGATGCCAAACAGCGAATGGCTGAAAGGAACGAAGGTTGAACTCTCTCCTCGTGGTGAGATTGTGATTGACGCTCATGGCGCGACATCAATGAAAGGTGTATTTGCTGCTGGTGATGTAACAACAGTTCCTTACAAACAGATCATTATTGCGATGGGTGAAGGTGCTAAAGCAAGTTTAGGTGCGTTTGACTACCTAATTCGTACTCCGGCTCCAGCTAAGGTCGCTGAGCCAGCGTAATAGATTTACTGTCCATATACATTTGCAAACATTTAGTCGACTATCCGACACCACTTCCAAGCGATTGGAAGTGGTTTTTTATGTCTGGAGCTATGAGCGAGTTTCAAACCACTGCTGCATAAAGTCGGTAAAGGCGGACAGCTTGGCGCTGCTTCTTAGTTGTGGCGGGTAGATCAGGTAAATTGCACTTTCAGCAATCACGTAATCTTGCAGCAGTTGAACCAGAGAGCCATTGTCGAGTGCGGGCTGAACTAAGTAGCAGGGCATCTTAATGATACCTTTGCCTTTTTCCGCCGCAGCGAGCAATAACTGATTGTCGCTGATCAACATATCGCCATGGGTGCTGATTTGTTCACTGTTACCTTGTTTTGAAAACTGCCACTGGCGCAAGTTTGGATCGGACATGCAGTTGTGTTCAATCAAATCACTCGGTGTCAGTGGTGTTCCTTTTCGTATTAAATAGTCCGGCGAAGCACAGCAAATATGCTGATACGGCATCAGTTTCTTCGCCACCATATTATCGGGCGGTGTATTAGTGGCGCGAATGGCTAAATCAAAATGGCTGTTAGCCAAATCTTGTCGGTTATAGCCGATGTCGAGATCAAACTCGATGTCAGGATGCAACTGTTGAAATTGATGGCAAATGTCGACTAAGAATCGGTGGCTAAAAATGGTTGGTGCGGTAATGCGCAGTAAGCCACTCACCTCAGACTTGGTATGGTCGAGCTCTTTTTCCAGTTCAAGGATTGAGGCGTTGATGCCATGCATTTTAGCTAGTATTTTCTCACCCGCCGCGGTGAGTCGAACGCTGCGCGTCGAGCGGATCAATAAGCTGGTGGCAAGCTCATGTTCAAGTTGGTTAATTTGAGAGGATAGGTAGCTGCGAGAAATGCCCAATGATTCTGCGGCTTTAGAAAAGCTTAACTGCTTGGCTACTTCACTAAATAGAGCGTAGCGTTCAAAGCGTTTGTGCATCTTGTGCATGGTTAGATCTCTTAATGGCCGCTAATGATGGCGATTATATCGTGCTATATAAGAAATTAAAACGAACCAATTGTGCGTTATATCGAATTATCTTTTCTGGTTAAGTGGTTTAATCGCCGTTAGCGCAGTCAGTATACTGGGCGCAGCACAGCGCGTAGCACGGCTACGTAGCCAACCAAAATAAGGGTATATAACATGCAGAAGACGCATCCGGTATTTTCACCGCTGATTCAAGGTTACTGGCGTATGGCCGAGTGGAACATGACCACTCAGCAGCAATACGCTTTTGTTAAGCAGCATATTGAGCTGGGGATTACCACCGTCGACCATGCGCCTGTTTATGGTCCAGAGTCAGCATGTGAGCGCATGTTTGGTGATGTTCTATCGCTTGATCCTAGTTTGCGTGACCAAATTGAAATTGTCTCCAAATGCGGTATTTACCGTGGCGAAGGTAAGCAAGTTAACCATTACGATAGCAGTAAAGCGGCGATCATTGCCTCGGCGGAAGCGTCACTTGCACGTCTAAAGACGGAGCAATTGGATGTATTATTGCTGCACCGCCCAGATTTATTGATGGATGCTGATGAAGCGGCTGAGGCTTTTGCCCAGTTAAAAGCGGCGGGTAAAGTGAAACACTTTGGTGTATCGAACTTTACGCCATCTCAGTTTGAACTGCTGCAATCACGTCTAGATACGCCACTTGTCACCAACCAAGTAGAGATTAACCCAGTTAATCTGCAGGTCACAGAAGACGGCACCTTAGATCAACTACAACGCCACCGTGTTCAGCCGATGGCTTGGTCATGTTTAGCGGGTGGTGGCATCTTCACAGACAACAGTGAGCAAATGGTTCGTCTTCGTAACACATTGACTGACATTGGCGAAGAAATTGGCGCTGCATCTATCGACCAAGTGCTGTTTGCTTGGGTAATGAAGATGCCGTCAAAGCCAGTACCGATTATTGGCAGTGGCAACATTGAGCGTGTTAAAACGGCGGTTGGGGCATTGGAGCTGACTCTGACGCAAGAGCAGTGGTATCGAGTTTGGGTGGCGTCGAAAGGTCACGGCGTCGCGTAAGCCATTAAGTTAGTCAAAGGGCATCGCTGAAAAGTGATGCCCTTTTTGGTATTGATTTAGTTGGAGACTTTCTCGACCGAATTGCGTCTGACTAAAGTTGGTGTGAACACCATAGCATCACTACTTGTCTGCTCGGCCTTAGCAAGGTTTAAGGCTAAGTGCGCGGCACGTTCAGCCATCATGGCTATTGGGTAACGGATGGTTGTTAAGCGAGGACTAACGTAGCGGGCAATCAAGCCATCATCAAAGCCCATCATCGAAATTTGCTCTGGGACTTTCAGTCCATTTTCATCCAACACTGATAATGCACCAGCGGCCATGTAGTCGTTATAGGCAACAACCGCAGTAATATCGACCGACTTAGTCAGCAGGTTAGTCATCGCCACTTCCCCTCCGTCACTGTCGGGCTCACCATATTCAATGTAGTTATCAGGCAGTGAGATATTGTTTTCACGCAGAGCCGCCAAATAACCTTCAACGCGTTGGTTGGAATCTTCAATGTTGTGTGAAGAGGCGACACAGGCAATTTTTTTGTGGCCGTGTCGAATCAAATATTCTGTCGCAAGATAGGCACCTTTGTAGTTATCCAGCGAGATACAGCGCTCGGCGATTTCTGCAATGTGCCGGTTGATAATAACCAAGCCCTTTACTTCTTTGGCGTAGCCAAGTAGCTCCGCATCAGATAAGCCTTTCGAGTGAATGACCAACGCCTCACAACGGTTGTTGATCAAAAGCTCGATCGCTTGTCGCTCTTGCTCAGGGTCATGGTAGCCATTGCCGATCAAGATGTGTTTACCGTGCTCATGCGCGACGCTATCAACTGATTTTACCAGTGTCCCAAAGAAAGGATCTGATACATCTGATACCAGGACTCCGATTGTATTACTGCTTTGACTAACGAGTGCCTTGGCTGCGGCATTTGGTCGATAACCTAATTGCGTCATCGCTTTGGTTACAGACTCAACCGATGCTTTACTCGCTTTGGGAGACTTGTTGATCACTCTTGATACAGTAGCAATAGAGACACCAGCTTCTCTTGCTACATCTTTAATGGTCGCCATGTTAGACCTCAATAAATTTCACTGTGACCATTTAACCTTGAGTGTGTAAATAACGCAATCTGATTGCAATTAAGATTAAAAAATTGAGACCTTTACCACTTGAAATAGATAGGATTGCTGATAGTGTAAACGTTATCTTTTAGTAAAGTTTTACCAAATTAACAAGCACTGAGGTTTATCATGGAAACGATCGCTTATACTGACTTCGCCAAGCTAGAAATACGTACTGGAAAAATCATTGAAGTGGCTCGCCACGAAAACGCGGATAAGCTCTATATTGTGCAAATTGATGTCGGTGAAAAAACGCTGCAGACGGTGACAAGTCTTGTGCCTTACTACACTGAAGAACAATTGATGGGCAAAGAAGTCGTCGTGCTGTGTAACCTAGCGAAAGCGAAAATGCGTGGCGAAACTTCTGAGTGCATGTTGCTTTGTGCAGAAACGGATGATGAATCGGAAAGTGTGCTACTTACCCCAGAGCGATCAATGCCTGCTGGGGTTCGTATCGTTTAACTAGAACTGTCTCTCTATTAGGCTGAGGGTTGTTCAGGCTCTTGCTTCAGCCACCAGAGCATCAATAACATTGTGGTGCTCTGATTTTACTCCTGCCAAGTTGCCATATTTCGGTTGATGACGATCGTTTTCTAATGGGAAGTTCCAACCGATGGTATGTTCAACGAACTCTTTAGCAAATTGTTCAGAGATTTCTAGACAGCCTGCAAGTACAGTATCGACGTAAGTTTGCATGATTGGACTCAATGAGCAAGGTGGTTCAGGGCTATCTTTGACATAGACCCAGACCTGATCTTGCTGAGCAAAGCTAAGTGATGAGTCAATGTTGTTGAGTTCTATCTGAATACGGTGATAACCGCGTTCGCGAATATCAAACTCTGCTAACCCTTGATCACTGACAGCCAATAAAACACCATTGACCTTTCCATGGCCCTTATCAACGACAAGGGGAGAGAGGATATAGCTGTCATCAACTTTACCCCAATAGCGTTTAAGGCCAGTCACCGTTGCGGGTTCGGCTTGCGATGTTTGTCCGGTCAATTGACGAGAAGCTGAATTCATTAAGCTTCCGTAGCCAAAAATGTAGTGCGTCATCCATCCCTCCAACTTACTGCGACACGTGAACGATCTAAGCTAGCATCTTTGACCAGAAAATAAATCAATATTTTAAACATGATAGAGTCATAATGACTTTATTTTTGTGTGTCGTTATGACTGCTTTAAAGGCGTGTTCTATGAGAAGTTCCTTGTTTTTAAAGCCTTTCACAGTTGGAACGCTTCTTGCGATAGTTAAACTAGTAAAACAAGTTTACAAAATCATAGTTAATAGCTGGGAGTTGTTCAGTGCTTAATATTACTGACAAAAAAGTTGAAGAAGCGATTCCGCCCGTATTGCGTCTAGGCTTTAGACCATTTTTCTTATTGGGTTCTATATACGCGGTGATTGCCATTGCGTTGTGGGTATGGATGTTTCAAACCGGACAGCCATCAGCGCTAAACGTACCAGCCCTGTGGTGGCACGTACATGAGATGCTGTTTGGCTTTGCGATGGCGATAGTGGCAGGCTTTGTATTGACCGCGGTGCAAAACTGGACAGGTATCAATGGCACTAAACATCATCGATTAGCGATATTAGTGATGTTGTGGGTGATCCCACGGGTGTTATTTTGGACGCCGGCTCCACTATGGTTGATTTCTTCCATTGAAGCCCTGTTCCTCGCGTTTACCGCTTATGAAGTGGGAACACGAGTGGTGAAAGCAAAAGGGTGGCGCAATCTATTTTTTGTCCCTTTGTTTGTGTTGGCGATCGCAGCTAACTTTGCTAGTTATGCGACTATTAAAGGGATGCCGCCATTTCCTTCTTCGGCGGTTTGGCACGCGATGCTGTGGTGGTTCACCATGCTGCTCTCTATTATGGGTAGTCGCGTGATTCCATTTTTTACAGCGCGACGCTTCAACTTTGAAAAGCCGCAGCCAATTGTTTGGTTAGATTGGGCAGCTAACTTGCCTTTAGTGGGTCTGTTTGTTTTAAGCTTTTTCCCGATGACATTTGCTCAGCTTGGTCAACCGTTGATGGTGATCTCTGGTCTGGCTCATCTCGTAAGAGTGATGCGTTGGCAGCCGTGGCGCACCTTAAGTGAGCCGCTGGTTTGGTCTTTGCACGCAACGTATCTGTGTATTCCGGTGAGTTTGTTATTGCGCGGCTTACTGACCAATCCGTTTATGAGTCACAATATGCTACACCTATTTGCCATTGGTGCGATTGGTGGGGTGATTCTCGCCATGATCGCTCGTGTCACCATGGGCCATACTGGTCGTGCTATCTATCAAGGGCCGAATATGAGCATTGCTTTTGCAGCGATCGTTTTTGCGGCAATTGTACGTAGTGTTGGCGCTGCTTTCTTCCCAGCCTACCTGATTGAAGCCGTGAATATCAGCGCTTTGTTGTGGGTGCTAGCGTTTACTTTGTATGTGGCGAGATTTGGCAAGATGTTGATTAATGCCCGCGTCGATGGGCATCCGGGTTAACGATATTGAACTACAGAAACGAAAAGGCTTGGTATGTACCAAGCCTTTTTTGATGGGGTTAGCCCGCTTTATTGATTTCATTTATGGTCACTACTTTGTCTTGCAGTGATTGGCGAATGTAGTCGGCAATGGCGCTTTGTTCTTCCTCAGATAGATAGAGACCCAGTTTAGTACGGCGCCACAAGATATCCTCTTGAGTGACTGCCAGTTCGTGGTTGAACAAGTAATCAATTTCGAGCTGATAAACACCTTGAGCACCTTGCGAAAACTCGGTTCCCATATCGGCAAGGCTAGTTTTACCATCAAGCATTTTCCACGTATAGGTACCAAATTGAGTCACATAACGCAGGATCAAAGCTTCAGGCAACCATGAGTATTTGGCTTGGATCGTTTGAGCGAGTTGTTCTCGGCTACAGCTAAAGTTACCACCTGGTAAGGTTTGATTCGCGGTCCAAGGGCTGCCCATATTCGATAAATACGGCTCAAGCTTTTTCAGTGCTGCCTCGCCCAGTTTACGATAGGTAGTGAGCTTACCGCCAAACACGGACAGCAATGGAGCTTGGTCGAGTTCTGCATCCAATTCTAAGGTGTAGTCGCGAGTGATTGCTTGCGGTGAGTCTGATTCATCATCACACAGTGGGCGAACACCACTGTAAGTCCATACTACATCGTCACGATCTAGTTGTTTAACGAAGTGCTGGTTGACGATATCAATCAAGTAATCGACTTCATCATCGGAAATGGCGACTTCTCTAGGATCGCCCTTGTACTCAACATCAGTCGTGCCGATGATCGAAAACTTATCCAGATAAGGGATCATAAACACGATACGATTATCTTTGTTTTGCAGGATGTAGGCTTGTGGCTCGTCATGGATGCGTGGCACAACAATGTGTGAGCCTTTAATTAGACGAATGTTACGTGGCGAAGCTTGTTCTAAACCATCATCGAAGAATTGTTTTACCCAAGGGCCTGCGGCGTTAACTAATGTTTTGGCTTTACGCTCGAAGCGCTGATCGGTCATCACATCGTGCACCGTGACATGCCAAATACCGTTCGCTCGGTGCGCTTTTTCTACTCGGCAATAGTTGCGAATTTCAGCGTTGTTTTCCTTGGCTGCGAGGACGTTTAATAGTACTAAACGAGCATCATCCACCCAGCAATCTGAGTACTCAAAGCCTTTCTTCATTTCTGGTTTGAGCAGGCCAGACTTAGATAAATCCACCCCTTTACTTGCTGGTAAGGTGGTACGTTTCCCCAAGTTATCGTAAAGGAATAAGCCACAGCGAATCATCCACGCTGGGCGTAAAAATGGGCGATGGGGTAAACGAAAACGCATCGGTCTAGCGACATGAGGTGCTTTTCTCAATAGCACTTCACGCTCTGCAAGTGCTTCTGAGACTAAGCGAAATTCATAGTGCTCAAGATAACGTAATCCACCATGGATCAGTTTTGAGCTGGCAGAGGATGTTGCTGAAGCAAAATCATTGGCTTCATATAAACCGACAGAAAGACCACGGCCGGCAGCGTCTGCTGCGATGCCTGCGCCATTAATGCCACCACCGATAACGATCAAGTCGAGAATTTCTGATGCATTCGATGCAGTCGCATTGTGTTGGATACTCATAAAATTTGACCTCTTGGTGAGCGAACGAGCATTTTAGAACATGAAATTATCGTAGCTTAGGTTTCGTTCTTGATCATCTTTTATTTTCGTTTATGAGCGTTTTGTGTGATTCAGGCATAAAAAAACCTTCTACAAAGTGTAGAAGGTTTCGTGTGATGAGCAAATTTGATTGTTATTCGGCTGAATAACTTTCGATAACTTCCAATGGAATCGAGTGCTCTTTGAGAATGGTTTGAATTTCTTTTGGAGGCTGTCGGTTGGTAAACAGCATGTGCAGCTGAGAAATGTTACCGAGCTTAACCATGGCATTACGGCCAAACTTGGTATGGTCAACGGCTAAGAAGACGCTGCGACTGTTCTCTATAATCGCTTGTTTGACTCTTACTTCATGGTAATCGAAATCGAGTAGTGAGCCGTCAAAGTCGATGCCACTGATACCGAGAATACCGAAATCTAAACGGAACTGCTTAACAAAGTCGAGTGTTGCTTCACCCACGATACCGCCGTCGCGATTACGAACTTCACCACCGGCCAAAATGACTTTGAACTCAGGATTAGGCAGCAAAATAGTGGCTACGTTAATATTGTTGGTCACAACACGTAACTGCTTATGGTTTTTGTTCAGTGCGCGCGCAACCGCTTCAGGCGTGGTACCGATATCAATAAACAGTGTGGCACCGTCTGGAATATGTTTAACCAACTCTTCGGCAATAAGATCTTTTTCATTAAAGTTCATTGACTTACGTGTTGTGTAGCTGGTGTTTTCTGAGCTTAGTGGAATCGTTGCGCCGCCGTGGTATCGGCGAATTTTATTATCATCGGCAAGCTCATTGAGATCGCGGCGGATAGTTTGCGGGCTAACATTAAACTTCTCTACCAGTTCATCCGTGCTGACGTAGCCCTGCTTTTGAACCAGCTCAATGATCTGCTGGTGTCTTGGTATTTGCTTCACTTATTACTCCCTGATCGAGGTCGAGACTTTCGAATTGGTGATTTCGAAAAGCCGCACTCGATAATTTTACTGCGGCTATTGTGCTCGAATTTGCGCATAGAGAGAAGGGGAAGTCATAAGGAATAGGGGGTAAGACGCAAAAAGGGCGCTAAACAGCGCCCTTAACTTATTCATTCAACGAGAAATTAATCTTCGTCGTTGTGCATCTCAGCCCAGGTCTGCGCACATTTTACCGCGCGTTTCCAACCTTTGTAGCGACGGCTGCGTTTTTCTTCGTCATGGTGAGGAAGGAAAGTACGATCCAATACCGCTTTACCTTGTAGTTCGTCGATATTGTTCCAGTAGCCTACTGCTAAACCCGCTAGATAAGCAGCACCGAGAGCCGTTACTTCGGTCACTTCAGGGCGGTGAACTTCAGTATCTAACACATCTGATTGGAACTGCATTAGGAAGTTATTCGCCACAGCACCGCCATCAACGCGCAAGTTAGCTAACTTAATGCCCGAATCTGCTTGCATTGCGTCAAGTACATCACGAGTTTGGTAAGCGATACCTTCCAACGTTGCGCGGATAATGTGGTTAGAGTTAACACCACGTGTTAGACCAACGATAGTGCCACGAGCGTAGGCATCCCAATAGGGTGCGCCAAGACCAGTGAAGGCCGGAACCACATACACACCGTTAGAAGAGTCGACTTTAGTTGCGAAGTACTCTGAATCTTTTGCGTCCGCGAGAAGTTTCATTTCATCACGTAGCCATTGGATTGAAGCGCCGCCCATAAAGACTGCACCTTCAAGAGCGTAAGCAGGCTCACCTGTTGGACCACAAGCTAGCGTTGTCAGTAGACCATTTTGCGAGGTTACTTTCTCTTGGCCGGTATTCATTAACAAGAAACAACCTGTTCCGTAAGTGTTTTTCGCTTGTCCTGCTTCAACACACATTTGACCATACAGTGCGGCTTGCTGGTCACCGGCAATACCAGCAATAGGAATACGCGTACCGCCTTTACCACCAATGTTGGTTTGGCCGTAAACTTCCGATGAACGCTTCACTTCTGGCATCATTGAAGCTGGGATACCAAGCTCATCTAGCATTTTCTGATCCCAGCAAAGGTCGTTGATGTTGAAGAGCATAGTACGAGATGCGTTGGTGTAATCCGTGACATGAACACGGCCTTGAGTCATCTTCCAGACTAGCCAAGTATCGACGGTACCAAACAGTAGTTTACCTGCTTCAGCATCTTCACGAGCGCCTTCTACGTTATCAAGAATCCACTTTACTTTAGTGCCTGAGAAATAAGGGTCTAGCACTAAACCGGTGTTGTCACGTACGTAATCTTCAAGGCCGCGCTCTTTTAAATCTTCACAGATGTCAGCAGTACGGCGGCATTGCCAAACAATTGCGTTGTAAACAGGTTTACCGGTTTCTTTGTTCCAAACGACAGTGGTTTCACGTTGGTTAGTGATACCAATACCCGCTAATTGGTCGCTGCGGATGCCCGACTTGCCTAATGCTTCAACCAGTGTTGAGCTTTGCGTTGCCCAGATTTCGAGAGGATCGTGTTCAACCCAGCCTGCTTTAGGATAAATTTGTGTGAACTCACGCTGCGCTACGCTAACGATATTCGCATCGTGGTCTAGGATTACGGCGCGAGAGCTGGTTGTGCCTTGGTCTAGGGCGACAATGTACTTTTGCTCGGTCATGGTAAGAATCCTTTTTGTTTCGTTATTTATATTTTAGTTAATACAGGGTTGAAAAGTTATGCGCGTGCTTCTTGAGCTTCGTCTTCATTATCGCATTGGTTTGGAATCGTACAGCCTTGACCTTGTTGAGGTAAGTAAGCCGCGATTGCTTTCGGGTATAACCAACCACCGAAACAAGCACCAGCGATAGGAGCAAGAATAGGAACGATGAAGTATGGAATATCTTTAGCACCTGTTAGTGCGTATTCCCAACCAGCAAAGTAAGCGAATAGCTTTGGACCAAAGTCACGAGCCGGGTTCATCGCGAAGCCAGTTAGTGGGCCTAAAGAGCCACCAATCACAGCAATAAGAATACCGATCAGCAGTGGGTTCATTGCACCGCGAGAAGCACCATTACTTTCATCACCCAAAGCCAAAATAACGAACATCAGAACAGCAGTAATAACAAATTCCACAGCAAAAGCGCCGAAGAAAGAGAGTGAAGCGTGTGGGTATGTTGAGAAAATACCTGCCGTTGCTAATGCGTCTTTGCTGTCACGAGCAAAACCATGAGCGATTTCGTAGTCAGTAAATAGGTTGCTGTACAGGGCGTAAACGAGTGCCGCAGAGCAGAACGCACCTAATAGCTGTGAAATGATGTAAGGAATGACTTTCGCTTTATCAAAACCATGGAATGCCGCAAGGGCGATGGTTACAGCTGGGTTAATGTGTGCTCCTGACACTCCGGCAGTACAATAAATAGCGATGGCGACCCCGAAGCCCCACATGATACTAATTTCCCATTGTCCAAATGTTGCCCCGGTTAATACCAAAGCAGCCACGCAGCCAACGCCAAAAAAGATCAGTAGTCCGGTACCGATAAACTCGGCCAAGCATTCACCTAGTAGGGTAGGTTGTTTGTTCGTTGTCATTTTTAAAGTCCTTTGTCGTTTGTGCTTATCTAGCACGGTGATATTGTGCATATTTAAGCGGGTTCGAAAATAAACGAACATTAAAAGTGAGCGTTTGAGCATAAAATTGTTAACTAAATCCAGTTCATTTGTTAAATAACGCAAATTTTTGCTCAAAAAGGAAATTCGTTCGTATGTGGTTCGAAAAGGAACGTTAACTGGAGCGGTAAAACTACCGCCGTGTAATTCAATCCACAAACTGGTAAGAGGAGTTTTGTGAGGTAGCTAAGTGATTGGTGGCAAATTACGCAATCAATGAGTGCGAATAGAGCAGTGACCGATGCACCGTTATCAAGACAATGTGAGTAGGCATTTGCTCCGAAGCTAATCTGTATATGCCCTCTCCTAGCAGTGAATGAAATGTAGCATTTCATTGAGAAAATATAGCTAGGAGTGATATATGTCTGCCAAAAAAATAAGTAAAGGTGACTTCAAGTTACGTCGATTACATAAGTTACCCATTGCCTTGGTCTTAGGTGGCATGTTGGTAGGTTGTAACGAGTCGGAACATAGGCTGTTAGCTAATGATGACTTCGGTGTCGTTCCTGAGAACCAAACAAGAGACAGTGACGGAGATGGTCTACCTGACTTCTTAGAGATAAGAATGGGCTTAGATCCTAATAATGTCGATAGTGATGGCGATGGCATTCCCGATGGAGAAGAAGATAACGATGGCGATGGAGTAATTAATAGGGCTGAGTATGAATTGGGGTTAGACCCATTAAGCCAGCGGAGTGACGGTCGTTTTCATGATTTAACATTGGATAGAGATAATGATGGCATCCCAGATTATTTTGAATGGAAAGCGGAATTAAATTACTTAAATAAACAAACCATCACTGGGACGCCGGACCATTTAGTAGATAGGGATGAAGATGGTATCCCAGATTACATTGAGGCGATCGCTGGAGTGGAGGATGATACGGGCCAAACCTATAGCCTCGAAGGACATAAAGGCGTAGATCATAATGGCAATAACATTCCAGACTATATGGAAGTAGATAGCGATGGCGATGGTGTACCTGATGCTATTGAAATCGAACTTGGACTCGATCCATTTGATCCCGAAACAGTCGACGGGACACCTGATGCCGACCGTTTGAAATTGGATTCTGATGGCGATGGCATCCCTGATTTTATTGAGATTCAAGCAGGGCTTGACCCAGAGCTTCCAATGACAGATGGGAGTACGGACGATCGTTTGCTAGATCGTGATGGCAATAATATTCCTGACTATATGGAAGTTGATAGTGATGGCGATGGTGTTGCCGATTATATCGAGGTGCAGATTGGCTCGGATCCCTTTGACCCAGAAACCATTGACGGAACACCAGATTTAAAGTTTGACGGGAATGATAATGGTCTTGCTGATATAGCCGAGATAGATACCGATGGTGAAGGTATTCCTGACTATATTGAGGATGACGTAGGCTTAAATCCGAGTACGCCGACAACGGATGGCGTAACGGATGACAAGCTAGTTGATGCTGATGAAAACGGTGTTCCAGATTATATGGAAGTCGACAGCGATGGTGATGGAGTGCCTGATTACGCTGAGCTTGATACCGACGGTGACGGGGTTCTTGATTTCCTTGAACTTGGAACAGGTTTAGACCCATTTGACCCTGAAACGATAGACGGGACGCCTGACTTACATGCAGATCTCAATGGAAATGGGATACCTGATTACGCTGAGCTTGATACCGACGGTGACGGAATTCCAGATTACCTTGAGATTGAGGTAGGTTTACACCCTGGTCGCATTCAGACTGACGGGGCTACGGATGACACTCTATTTGATGGTGATGGCAATAATGTCCCTGATTATATGGAAGTCGATAGTGATGGTGATGGCGTAGAGGATTATATTGAGCTTGAGTTTGGAACCAACCCTTTTGATCCAGAGACCGTTGATGGAACGCCTGACAGTTCAATTGACAGCGATGGGGATGGTGTTCCCGATGTCGTGGGGTTTGATAGTGATGGTGACGGAATCCCAGATTACATTGAAATTCAAGCTGGCTTGAATCCAGCTTTGGCTCAGACTGACGGAGTGACGAATGACATGTTAGTGGATGCCGATGGTGACGGTATTCTCGATTACTTGGAAGTCGATACTGACGGTGACGGAGTTCCGGATATTGACGAAATTAATAATGATGGAGACCCATTTGTCGCTCAGCCAAAAGCCACATTATCGAATCTGCAACTTTTAGAGAAAGACCTTGCTGAGAAAGACCTAAACTACAAACAGTTTGAACCATTGGCTATTCAGTACGAAGTTGACACATACGGTGCGACATTTGTGCGAGTTGATTATGTTGTTGCTCCGGTACTCAATCACGGGACAACGATTAATTCAGACGATGGTTCCATTACCAGTACTGGTGATTTTGTTATTGATAGTGCGGGAAAGTACGAAGTGACATTGACGCCTTACTACTCATATTCAGGTGTGGTGCTGCCAGGTGAACCGGAAACATTACAGATAGGTATCGAGAGCGTCAGAAACTGGTTACGAGCTTTTTCAGGTAATTTATATAGTTTTAAATCGCCTGAAAGTACAGCTGCGATTGATACTACAGATACATACATAATGTATTCAAATGGCGGTTCGTCGGAAGAGGATGCCATCTTTTTAGATGAGAATGGCAAACTTACCCGTGCCTATTACAAGTTTTATTACCAGACGAGTGATAGGGATTCGATTGCGAACATATCTAGCCAAGTGAGCGATGCAAATACACCAACACTCACCGAAGAAAGCAAAGTGACTAATTACGTATCCCAGGGCACAGAGTTTGGGAGCGAAGTTGACGCTCATACCAACGCTGTTTTTTATGATGGAGAAACTATTGTTCGGACGCGACAACGAGCAAGTGAAGTGCGGTCTACCGCATTATTCTTTAGCAGCTTGATGCAAATGGGGGGTGATGCTGATCATAGTAATTATGTTGCGGATCTAACTGGCAATAACGGTCAATACGGAAAAACCTTTGACGGCTCTCTGTATTATGCAGCGAAAGGCGGTCGAATGAAGGCCTATACCAATGTGGTCGACATGCTAGGAGATAACGATAACGAGTATACCATCGCCTCTTATCCTTATTCAGGTTACGAAACGGATAAATATGTTGTTGAGTGGGACAGTAGTAAGCGAATGTTGGGCACTCCCAAGGTTAAGGGAAGTCCAAGTAAAGACCTAGGGCTAGCATTTGAAGTTTCCTCAAAGTTCTTTGATGCGCAAACTGCAGGGAGCGCTCATTACAATTGGTCTAAGATGGTGAAAGTCGACGGACAATATGAACCCGAAAGTGTCGTTGTTGCATCTACCGTCATTGAGTCTGATGGAGATGGGGGGCTTTTTCTACCTGATTTTACACCAGAGACTGAGGGTGTATATCGGTTGGAAATTACGCCAACTAATAGTCTCGATGTAGAGGGTTATAGCGTTTACCTTCAAGTTGTTGTAGACAATTCTACAGCATTGGATGGTGTAAAAAATGTCTATCGCTCAATGAGGGTTGGTGCTGTAGGTGATACCAGCACTCTACTTCGAGCATTTATGGCGGTTAAAGATGGTAACGATTTCACGCGTTTTGCTGATGATGGGGATTTTTCCAATGTAACAGATGGGCGAAACGTATACCCCTCTTATCCTTACGCTGATGCTACAACGATATTCTTTGATGGCGATTATATTTGGGCAGATAGTGGGGATAGAGAGCTGTTTGCGTATGATTCAATTCAAGATTTAGCATTGAAAAAAGCCTCACAAGGTGTTGCGTCAGTCCCAATCACATATAAATGGCAGGTTCCAGAAGATATGAACGTGGTTTCCGGTTCTGGCGTGATATTTAGTGACCAAAATGTTATCTATAAACTCGATAATTTAACGAATGGAAATGGTGTTACTAGGCCTGATATAGCATTTACGTCGCAGAATCATGGAGTATTCGAAGTCTACCCTGATGTACAGGCATTAGGTTCTGGTGTTTCGCCGAGCATCACTTACAGTGTGACAAACTCAAAAATGGATCTAATGACAGCGGTAACCTTTGCCAATGGATTCTTTTACTTATTTACCCCAGAGGGGGCTTATCGCTATAGCAGCATAATGGATCTTGCCAGTGATTCTAATGGTTCGCTATTAACTAATACAGAGACTCGATTTAATCGTAAGCCTTTCTTTTTCCACAATGTAGCGGGGTAGATGGACCATGAGGATTGATAAATTTAAATCACCATTATTCGCATTTCTATGTCTATTGCCATTGTCGGCCAATGCATTTAGTGATGCAGGGTCTTTATATGTCGGAGTGGTTGGTGGAGGAACAGTCGGACATAATATATGCAACGATAATAACCTGAACTGTGACAATGTTTCCTCTTCTGCTGGGATCGTTTTAGGGGTTGACGTTAACAATTGGTCGGTACATTCAACCTTGAGTTGGCTTGGGAAATTTGATGCTGCATATCCTGAACAGAATTCGCAGGTCACTGCTGAACTATGGTCGGGGACGCTGGAAGCTAAGTATCAATACCCTGTCTTCATTGATTATACCGCCTATTTTGGTGCTGGCATTGCGTCGGTATATACAGACAAGAGTACCGCGGGAGGGACAACGTCTAATTGGTCCTATGCACCTCTAGTCTCTGTTGGACTAGAGTATGAATACGATTACAACTTATCTTATTTTGCAGAGTACAGGTATATGGATTTTGATGATGAGGAGTTAGGTAAATCGAACTTTAATCAGCTCTACATCGGTGTCAAATATTATCCATGGTAGTAGGCATATGAGTATGCCATTAATAAGTGAGCCGAAAGTGTAATCAAGGCTAAAGAGCGCTACTTAAGTAGCGCTCTTTCTTGATTAGTTGTTGCTGTGAAGCTCAGAGTTCAGTTCAACAGCGGTTTTGTTTGCTAGGCATTCAATTTGACCAGTCACTGAGTTACGACGGAATAGTAGGTCAGAAACACCAGCAAGGTCGCGAGCCTTAACCACTTCAACTTCTTTGCCTTCAGCAATCATACGAACTTTAGAACCTGCTGTTACGTACAGACCAGACTCAACCGTACAGCGATCACCTAGAGGGAAGCCAAGACCTGCGTTAGCGCCTAGTAGTGAGTTTTCACCGATAGAAACAACCACCGTACCGCCACCAGATAGCGTACCCATGATAGAAGCACCGCCGCCGATGTCTGAACCGTTACCGACAACAACACCAGCAGAGATACGACCTTCAACCATGCTTACGCCCGTTGTACCTGCGTTGAAGTTGATGAAACCTTCATGCATAACTGTTGTACCTTCACCCACGTGTGCACCAAGACGAACGCGTGAAGTGTCAGCGATACGAACGCCTGTTGGAACCACGTAGTCGACCATTTTCGGGAACTTGTCTACACAATCTACCGACAGTGCACGACCCGCTAGACGTGCTTCGATTTGACGATCAGCAAGCTCAGGCAGATCGATAGGGCCTTCGTTAGTCCACGCAATGTTGTGCAGTAGACCGAAGATACCATCAAGAACGGTGCCGTGTGGTTGAACTAAACGGTTAGAAATTAGTTGTAGCTTAAGGAAGCCTTCAGCAACCGAAGCTGGTTTCTCATCGGTAGCAAGTACAACAAGTACTAGTGGCTGTGAAGATTGTGCTGCTTTTGCTGCGAAAGATGCGTTTGCTGCATCGCCGTTTGCTTCAAATGCTGTTGCTAGCTCTGCACTTAGCGCTGCTGAGATCTCAATAGCTTGGTTGCCTTGCTCGTAGCCAGCAACTTTCGCTACTGCATCAACAAGTGCGTCAGCTGGGTTTAGAACTGGATTTGGAAAAAACGCTTCGATGATTTTACCGTCACGGTTTTTCGTTGCCGTACCAAAGGCTAGGGAAAAGTAAGCCA
Organism: Vibrio orientalis CIP 102891 = ATCC 33934; assembly: GCF_000176235.1. NCBI lineage: Bacteria > Pseudomonadati > Pseudomonadota > Gammaproteobacteria > Vibrionales > Vibrionaceae > Vibrio > Vibrio orientalis. The sequence goes on from NZ_ACZV01000005.1 coordinate 75,841, forward strand.
TGTTGAATCTCCATGTATTGAATTTGTTGTGAGAGCGTCTGTGCTCTTTCAAATTAAGTTAGAGTCATCATAAAGAGAGGTGATTCGACTTTAAAGAGCAGAGCTAGATAAAGTCTGTAAGCCGATATTTTTTGTCTCTTTAGAGATATGTTTGTCTGTTAAGAAATGTCGGAATTTCTCGAGTTAGTGCTTGTTAAAACCCTAACAACATCAGATGAATAGGGCTTTGTAAGCTTGCTCTATCCCTTCGATGAGCATTTGCATTCCTATCACCGCAAGAATTAATCCCATCATTCGAGTAATCACGTTTAAGGCGCTTGGTCCTACGGCTTTTACGAAGCGTTCACCGAAAACAAAAAGAACGTAGGTCAGTGCGCACAATAGGCCGAAAGCAATAATGGTGATGACGGTTTCATAGACTCCACCAGTTGTTGCAAAGTTCATCGCGGTCGCGATGGTGCCTGGGCCTGCTAAGATTGGCATTGCTAACGGCGAGACCGCAATACTCAAAGCGGCATCTTTTTGCGCGTCTGAGTTGACCTTCTCTTTAGTGGTACTGTGTGTGGAGTCCCCTTGCAGCATATGGAAGCCAATTAAAAATACCAGTATTCCACCGGTGATGCGCAGTGCGTAAAGGGTGATGCCAAAGAGATCGAAAATGACTTTTCCTGAAATGGCAAACGTCGACACAATTAAGAATGCAATCAGTACTGAGCGAAAGGCCACTGACTTTATCGTCTCTCGGTCGTTGCCATTGGTTAAGCTAAGAAAGATCGGTGTATTCGCGACAGGATTCATGATCGCAAAAAAGCCCATAAAGACCGTTATGGTGTGAATGATCAGCTCTTTCATATTATTCCTTTAATAAAGATGGCATATGCAACATTGCTTTTAGCGCTGCTTAGATACTAAATCAAGACTGGGTGAAAAACAGCCTATTTATCAGTGTAATTACATTGTCCGTTCGAAGTATGAACTTCTAGAGGCAGAGAAGTGAATCTAGGCTGAATGCGGTTTTGATGTACACAAAAAAGAAAACCCAAAGCAATGCTTTGGGTTTCGATTAAGACTTTACTTAGAACTGATTGGCGTTTGCGCTTTTCGCGCTTAGTGCTTTTTAGCTTTATATCTACCAACCGTCATACCCGTTGAGCGTGGGTATGTGAAGCAAGTAATTACTTGCTTAGGTCTTCTGCGTGCTCAGATAGGAACGCTGCAACACCTTTTGGAGATGCGTCCATACCTGCTTTACCTTCTTCCCATTGTGCAGGACATACTTCGCCGTGCTTTTGGTGGAAGTTAAGAGCGTCAACCATACGTAGCATTTCGTCGATGTTACGGCCTAGTGGTAGGTCGTTAACAACTTGGTGACGTACTAGACCGTCTTCGTCGATTAGGAAAGAACCACGGAAAGCAACGCCAGCTTCTGGGTGCTCAACGTCGTAAGCTTTACAGATTTCGTGCTTAACGTCAGCAACTAGTGGGTACTTAACTTGACCGATACCGCCATCTTCGATAGCAGTGTTACGCCATGCGTTGTGAGAGAACTGAGAATCGATAGAAACACCGATTACTTCAACACCTTTAGCTTGGAAGTCAGCTAGACGGTTGTCGAAAGCGATTAGCTCAGATGGGCAAACAAACGTGAAATCTAGTGGGTAGAAGAAAACAACCGCTTTCTTACCTTTAGTGAATTCTGCGAAGTTGAAGTTATCAACGATCTCACCGTTACCTAGAACAGCTGCAGCAGTAAAATCTGGGGCTTGACGACCTACTAGTACCATTTTTTTGCTCCTAAAATATATGGTTTGTTCCAAACCAAGATAAGTGTATTTGGTTTGGTCCGTGTTTGTACGCGACAAACTATAGTACACATTGTAGTATGTAAAAAAGCGAATTAAATAGATTAAGTTAATCGAAAAAAGCGATAAGCCGTTTTTTATTAACTTGGTCAATATCCAGTCAGATTTTATCGATATATCTATGAATAAGTGGCCTAGTCTCAAACAATTACATTATCTCATCACCCTGCATGAAACTCGCCACTTTAGTGAAGCGGCTGAAAAGTGTTTTGTCAGTCAGTCGACTCTAAGTAAGGGCATCCAAAACCTTGAAGAGTTGATTGGATGTCCTCTTTATGAAAAGAAAGATAAGAAAAGCCCATTGGTATTTACTCAAGCGGGTGAACTGGTTGTACTGCAAGGACGTGAGTTGCTAGCTAAAGGTCAAGACCTCGTCGAGCTTGGTCGCTTGTGCCAAGGGGATGAGATGGAAGGGCAGTTACGTGTAGGTTGTATTCCGACTATCGCGCCTTTTTTATTGTGTGATTTAGTTCAAGAGGTCAATCAACGTTTTCCTCAGTTGAACTTATTACTAAGAGAAGACACCACGACTAACCTTCTTGATGCATTGCGTCATGGTGAGCTAGATGTGTTGATCTTAGCGTTGCCTGTCGATATCGATGGTATGGATAGCCGCATTGTCGGTAATGATCCGTTCAGAATGATCATCAGTCAGAATCAAGCCGATGCGATTCAAACCCCAATCAAGTACGCCGACTTACCGAATGAGTTTGTTTTCTTATTAGAGAAAGAACACTGCCTAACAGAGCATGCTGTTTCCGCGTGTAAGCTAACCGATAAAGAGAAGATTAACCCATTCTCCGCTACCAGTTTGCACACTTTGGTACAAATGGTGGCTAACGGTATGGGCACCACCTTTATTCCACAAATGGCGATCGACCATGGTTTGATTGAGAACCAAAATTTAGTCGTGGTTGATGCCCCTGGACAGCAAGCGCATCGCCACATTGGCTTAGTTTGGCGCCCAAGTTCATCCCGTGTGAGCACATTTGATCAATTAGCAGATGTTGTTTCTGAGCTACTTTAGCGATAAGTAGTAGTCCAAATCTCCCCTAAACCCATAAAAAGCACACTAGTTTTAGTGTGCTTTTTAGCATTTTATTCTGTTGGTGAACTTTGACTTGTAAAATTTCACAACAGAATCTTGATGAAGCTTTCATTAAATTGTGAAATTTCACAGTGTGAATTTTACAACTCAATATTCTCTGCTTGTTTGACGAGTCGGTTGCATATCATCGTTAAGCCCAGTCTCACCTAAGTTTCCCTTCGGATAACTAAAGTTAAACGCCCGTTTGAAACGGTTTTACAGTCCCAATTTCACTGTAATTAAATTACGTAAGTAGTTACGTTTTGGTGATCGAAATCAATGGTTTGTGTGTTGCGGAATAAAACTTCGAATTTAACGTTTTGTTTACTTTAGTACTTTTACTCTAGCGTGGTTTGGTATAGCTTAAATACAAGCCCAGTAAGACTTATGTCTAGATTGAAAAGCTTATCTCAGTCAGTCAATCTAACTGGCAAGACAACAAGAAACCTAGTCAGGTGACAATCAGTAAGGATGTTTGATTGTTGTTTGATAGTTACAAATGTAATTAAGGTGACGTTCCGCTCGATGTGTTTATCGAAAGGTTCATAAAGGAAAAAGATTATGCTTGCTAATACACCAGATAGAGACAAAACAACAGTAGAAGCCCAAGAAACCCTACTAAACGAAGGCATGCTTAGTGTTACTGGTACCCTTTCACCAGAACACCAAGCGATTTTCCCTGTTGAAGCCCAAACTTTTTTATCTCTGCTGTGTGACAAGTTCGCTAGTCAGGTCGAACAACTGCTTACTGCTCGTGAAGAGAAGCAAGCAAAGATCGATGCTGGTGAGCTGCCGGATTTCCTAGAGGATACGCTAGATATCCGTGAAGGAAGCTGGAAGATCCAAGGGATTCCACAAGATCTACAAGATCGCCGAGTAGAAATCACCGGTCCTACAGACCGTAAAATGGTGATTAATGCTTTGAATGCCAATGTAAAAGTATTCATGGCGGACTTTGAAGATTCGATGGCTCCCGCTTGGAACAAGGTGCTGGATGGACAGATTAACTTGCGCGATGCAGTTAACGGCGACATCAGCTATACCAATCCGGTTAATGGCAAGCACTATGCGTTGGAGTCTGATCCAGCGGTTTTAATCTGCCGAGTACGTGGTCTACATCTAAAAGAAAAACACGTGACATTTAACGGTCAGATTATCCCAGGGGCGCTGTTTGACTTTGCGCTTTACTTTTACAACAACTACGCCAAATTGTTGAATAAAGGCAGTGGTCCCTACTTTTATATTCCTAAGTTGCAGTCTCATAAAGAAGCGCAGTGGTGGAGCCAAGTATTCCACTTCACGGAAGATTACTTCGGCCTAGATACTGGCACGATAAAGGCAACCGTTCTGATTGAAACTTTGCCTGCTGTGTTTGAGATGGATGAAATTCTGTTCTCACTCAAAGAGCACATTGTTGGCCTTAATTGTGGCCGCTGGGACTACATCTTTAGCTACATCAAAACCTTGAAGAAACACCCCGATCGCGTGCTGCCGGATCGTCAGGTGGTGACAATGGATAAGCCGTTCCTGAATGCCTACTCGCGTTTACTTGTTCGTACTTGTCACAAACGTGGTGCTTTCGCTATGGGAGGTATGGCCGCCTTTATCCCAGCGAAAGACCCACAAACCAATCAGCAGGTGCTCGATAAGGTACATAACGATAAGTCGTTAGAAGCAAACAATGGGCATGACGGTACATGGGTTGCTCATCCAGGCTTAGCTGATACTGCTCTGGCTGTATTTGACTTGGCATTAGGAGAGCGCACTAACCAACTAAACGTATCACGACATCAAGATGCGCCGGTTACCGCAGAAGATCTTCTTGCGCCATGTGATGGTGAGATCACTGAACAAGGCATGCGTCATAACATTCGTGTTGCGCTGCAATACATCGAAGCATGGATCTCTGGCAATGGCTGTGTACCTATTTACGGCTTGATGGAAGATGCGGCAACCGCAGAAATCTCCCGCGCCTCAATCTGGCAATGGATTCAGCATGGTAAGGCGCTCGATAACGGCCAAACGGTCACTAATGAACTGTTTGAGCTCTACCTTGCGGAAGAAATTGAAGTAGTGAAAGAGGAAGTAGGGCAAGAGCGCTACGAGTCTGGACGCTTTGAAGAAGCCGCTGTGCTGATGGCGAAATTGACCACCAGTGATGAATTAACCAATTTCTTAACTATTCCAGGTTACGACTACTTGGACTAAAGGACTCTGTCATCCTCACTATAGGGAATGACAAACATATTCAAACAATAACGTGAATCGTCTGCGGCAGAGCAGGAAGTACTGCCAAGGAACAAGGAAACATAGCGCCCGTTACATAACATAAGAAGCGCTCATCAAAAGAGGGATAAACCGATGACTAACTTAACTCGCCGCCAACAAATCGAAGCTCTGGAAAAAGACTGGGCAACTAATCCACGCTGGAAGAACGTTAAGCGTCCTTACTCAGCAGACGAAGTGGTAGAACTACGAGGCTCTATGGTGCCAGCGAATACTATCGCGCAGCGTGGTGCAGACAAGCTATGGTCACTGGTTAACGGTGATGCGAAGAAAGGCTATGTGAACTGTTTAGGTGCACTTACAGGTGGCCAAGCGGTTCAACAAGCGAAAGCAGGCATCGAAGCGATTTACCTATCAGGCTGGCAGGTAGCAGCAGATAACAACACTGCTTCAACTATGTACCCTGACCAATCACTATACCCAGTAGATTCTGTTCCTTCAGTGGTTAAGCGTATCAATAACTCATTCCGCCGTGCTGACCAAATTCAGTGGTCAAATGGTAAGTCGCCAGAATCTGAAGGTGGTATTGATTACTTCCTACCAATCGTAGCGGATGCTGAAGCAGGCTTTGGTGGTGTACTTAACGCTTACGAACTAATGAAATCGATGATTGATGCAGGTGCTGCAGGTGTTCACTTCGAAGACCAATTAGCGTCAGTGAAGAAGTGTGGCCACATGGGCGGTAAAGTACTAGTCCCAACTCAAGAAGCGGTGCAAAAGCTAGTTGCAGCTCGTCTCGCGGCAGATGTATCAGGAACGACAACATTAGTTATCGCTCGTACCGATGCAAACGCAGCTGACTTGATTACGTCAGATTGTGATTCATACGATGCGGACTTCATCGAAGGTGAACGTACCCAAGAAGGTTTCTACCGTGTTCGTGCTGGCATTGACCAAGCTATCTCTCGCGGTCTAGCTTATGCGCCATACGCTGACCTAATCTGGTGTGAAACAGCTACGCCGTGTCTAGAAGAAGCACGCAAGTTTGCTGAAGCGATTCATGCGGAATACCCAGGACAATTGTTAGCTTACAACTGTTCACCTTCATTCAACTGGGAGAAAAACCTAGATGCAGAGACGATTGCTAAGTTCCAGCAAGAACTATCTGATATGGGATACAAGTACCAGTTCATCACGCTAGCAGGTATCCACAACATGTGGTTCAACATGTTCGAACTTGCGCATGATTACGCACAAGGTGAAGGTATGCGCCACTACGTTGAGAAAGTTCAACGTCCTGAGTTCCAAGCGGCAGAAAAAGGTTACACCTTCGTAGCTCACCAACAAGAAGTGGGTACAGGTTACTTCGATAAGATGACTAACACGATTCAAGGTGGTAACTCTTCAGTCACTGCATTGACGGGGTCAACCGAAGAAGACCAATTCTAAGAATCCCTAGCCATTAGTACCGCATCTAGTGAGCCATAATACGCAGGCTTTGGCTCACTAGACTTTGGGTATGGATATTCTGTTTAGGCATAAACTTTGACATGCTTTTGAGCGGCTTTCGCCGCTCTTTTTTATTGGTGCGCTCTATTTACACATGAATGCAATTTATAGAGGTATTAGATAAAAGAAAGAATCACCTTGGTAGTACAAAAAGACTACCAAAGTGACGACCAGAATAGCGATGACTAAACCGGATTAAATAAGCTTTTGACACAATAACATAGTGTTATTCGCAGTCATTAAAAGCTAATTCCAGACCATAAAAAGGGGGAGTGGTCTGGTTAAACACCAACATCTTCATATAATCACATCTAATTTATAGAAGTAAGAGCATCGATATACTAATGCTAACTCGATATGCTCTAGTATTTCTTTAGGCATTGTTTGGCTATTTATTCCATACATGCTAATTATACTAGTGTTTTTAATGCTAACTTTCGAAATAGGAGTTGATTACCTGAGGGGTTGGTAATGTCTGTAAATTTTGAAAACTACAGTGCTTTGAAAATACTATTTATGGAATGTGAGCAGAGATTAGCTCGCTCTCATACAAAGCCTGAAGAGTTAACAATTGATGGTGTCTATTTACTTATAGATTGCATATACAGAGAACATAAGGTTAACGCTTATAGCAAGGATTTGAGCAAGAGTCACATAAAGTAAGTATTTTAATGACCTCTTTATTTGCTAGAAGGTCACTTGTGTCAATAGACATGATCACACGAGAGTACTTTTTTGAACCGACTTTTACAATTCCAAGGTCAGATGGTTCCTCATACGCTGTGATCTTAAAGTTTAGGCTTTCCAAAAACTTTACCGTGGAATCAACGGCCACAGAAACATAGTAACTATAGATGTTGGATCTTCTTGCTAAATAATTGAATTCACTCACTATTTGTCTTCTTAATACCTTTTCATTTAGGGAGAACTTATTGAAGCTAAAATAAGCATATGTCTTTTGCTTAGTGTAAGCTGATGCTTTATTTAGATCGATGTTGTAACCCTGCTCGAGGAACAGTTTTTCGATCGTGTTTTTTTCGAAAGTGAACGCAATATTGTGACCAAGTATATTGTTGCTAAACATATCAACATATTTACACCCAATTGCCTTCTCTGCTTTATAGCTGCTCTCCAAATCCACACTTTTTAAGGCATCTTTTAAGTAACTGATTTTATAGTGGTAATTTCTAAGTTTATCAATCATTGGATCTTGTCTGGTGCTAATAAGCGGCTTTTCGATAATGAGGAATTGATTAAAGTACGGAACGTAATCGTAATTTGCTGAGGTGATACGAGCGGACAGCGATTGAAATTTTTTTCGCATGCTTACGTTGAAGTTATCGAGAGTTGCGTCGCTAGGGAGCGAAATAATAAAGTCGTAGAGGTCTGTTTCTAAGCATCTAAGGATACGTAAGCATTTACTTGGAGTTGGTGTTGTTACGCCTCGTTCCCATCGGCTAATGGTTACAGTATCTACGCTAGAGAGCTCTTCACTTGATAAGTTCAACTTAGTGGCAAGATCTGCCTGACTGTCATTGTTCTCAAGTCGAATGTTTTTAAGTAGTTGGCCAAATGTATAAACCATTCACATAAACCTCTAGTTATTCATGTTAGATATTTACTTCAATTATCCAAATGTTTAACAGTGTAGGTGTAGGCATTTATTATTTTCTTTTTTTGTGATTGCCTATCTTTGGTTTGACTGGTTATATACGAAGTGAGTACCATTAGTAAACAAGTTGTTTATGCATTGCGTTATTTTTAGTTTGTTTAAATTACTCCTTTGAATCAATCTATAAGTAGGCTTAGTAATTCGTTATTACTAAGAAGTAGTGATGAGTCGATACCTAGCAATACTCTCTTGTAATAATTACTCCCTACTTTGCACCCATTTTTAGATGTTTTCGTATCGTAAGCAATAGTTTCAAATCCTAGCTGGTGCATAAAGTCAAAAGCTTCAGGGTTTTCTACACAAATATAGTAATTATGGACATTAGCATGTGTAGCTAAGTTTTTTAATTGAGACGAAAATTGTGTTTTGAATACATCAAGGCTAGATGAAAATCGGATGGCATTTAAACACGAAAGTGTCTGTGTTGGGGTGTATTTTACTGCTTGAGTAACATCTATAAATACAGAGTTTTTTTTCACGGAACTTTCGATAAAACCACCATCAAAGATGAGACTAACAGAGTGTCCGATAAGAGCCTTAGTGTCTTTGTTGATGAACTTTTTTCCAATTGCTTTTTTGTCCCGGTGATATTGATAAAGATTAATGTCGAAAAGACCAGGATATCCAATATCTAGTTCGGTGTGAAGATACTTGATGTCGTCAATTGTGTGATCATTAGGAGCATCAAATAGAGGCATTTCCTCGATGGCAATTTTTTTCTCTATTGCGGTTTTTTTATAGCTAGCTGTCGCCAAGCGAATATTGACATTTTGGAAACGTGTATACAGTAGTCTATTGAGCTTGTCACTACTAATAGGGTGGTTGAGTGACTTTAAATAAGGCATCAAGTCTGTAGTAAAGCAACGGAGTATCCGAAGTTGCTTTGAGAGCGTCGGTTTTATTATTCCTCTTTCCCAGCGACTTACAGTGTTGGCATCGATAGATAAAAACTCATCGCTGGCTAGGTTAAGTTTTGTGGCCAGCTGATGTTGGCTTAAATTAAGGTTTTTTCTTAATATTCTCAGGTGCTTAGAAAACATGATTGACGAATTATACCAAGTGTAAAATAGTAAATTTTCTGAGTAAGTATAGAGTAATTAGGCAGATCAGCACATTGTTTTAATTCATATGCTGTTTTTTCCATTTAATGATGAAATAGACTTGATAGTGATCTTACCTTGGAGTTAAGCATATGTTGGCATGTAAACTCGATTCTAGCTATTTCAATGTATTAATGAAAGATATCTATAATGGCAAGTTCTATCCTGTATTTCAGCCGATATTTTCTACGGATAATAGAAGGATTGTAGGTTACGAAGTATTAGGTCGTTGGGACAATGCTCATTCTGTTGAGCAATCTATGAAGTACTTAGAAGAAAACAATGGAATTAATTACTTTTCCCGAATGTTTATGAAAAAACTTTGCATGGTGTTGGATCATAAGAGTATTGAAAAAGAGATGTTTATATCCATTAACATTTCACCTTCCCATTTAGCCAGTCATTTATTTTTATTGGATACTTTTAAAATTATAAGAAAGTGTCAAGATTTAGGTATTCACTTATGGTTCGAGCTAACTGAGCATACTAGCTACCCAAAAGGTGAAGAGTTCAACCTTATGATCCTAAATATAAATTTCTGTAAATCTTCGGGTGTTAAATTTGCTATTGATGACTTTGGTACGGGTGCACATCATGATGAAGAGTGCATTAAGATCGTAAAGCCAAGTATTGTTAAGCTAGATAAAGCATTTCTGAGAAAAAAGGAGATCTCAGAATGGAATGGTATTAATAATCTGGCCTCAAAGTACAAGTTTGACCTTGTTGCTGAGGGGGTGGAGGGGTTGTCTGACTGGGAGTTTTTAAAAGAACAAAAAGTTAATTTTGCTCAAGGCTACTACTTAGGGAGACCATATCAATGAGTGGTAGGAAAATTTGCTATTAATATAATCCTTGTTTCAATTACGATATTAATAATTAAGCAATAATTGTCTGAGCTAAGTATCTGCTCCATGTTTCGTAAGTTATGACATCCATACCTTAAGTGGCTAGCGCAGTGTTGTAATTGGAACGTTGAGCTTATGGGAGTTAGGGTAAATGAATAGAATTAATAATATCTCTGCACCTAAGTTGTTCTTGGCTTTATTTACTAGTAACGTTTTGGTCGGATGCCACGAAGTTGAGATAAACCGAATGTCTGAAGGAGGGCGCGTTGTAGTGCATCCCACGGACATAAAACTTGCTGGTGGTGAGTTTGATTCGGATGGTGACGGAATTCCTGACAATTTAGAGTTAGAGATGGGACTAGAACCGACTAAGAAAGATAGTGACGATGATGGTATTTCAGACGGTCTTGAAGACAGCGACGGTGATGGGATAACGAATATAGTGGAGGTTAAGCTTGGTCTTTATCCTTATATGCCTCGAAGTGATCGAATTCACCATGACACTAAGGTGGACTCTGACTCAGATGGTATCCCTGACTATATAGAATGGAACGTTGGCCTCAATCATCAAAAAGCTGAAACGATTTCCCGACAACAGGATTATATGGTCGATACAGATGGTGATGGGATTCCCAACTATCTAGAATTTCTAGTTAACCTCGATCACTCAATGTTAATGACCTTCTCAGAGTATGCTGACCAACAGGTTGATCGTGACAGAAACGGTGTTCCTGACTATATGGAGGTGGATAGCGATAGTGATGGCGTTAATGACTATCTTGAGCTTGAAATTGGTACCAACCCATTCACACCACAAACTCTAGTTGGGTCTGCAGATTTAAGCGTGGACAACGATGGTAATGGGATTCCAGATTACGCTGAAGTGGATACAGATCGGGATGGGACTCCTGATTATCTTGTATTATGGTTAGCTTCAAATGCAAACCATCATTGATTATAAGCAATTCCGCTGTGATTGACGAAGATAGAAAGGGAGTCCTCTCCCTTTCTATCTGCTTTAGCTAAAGTTTAAAGAAACTCAACAGTTCTTTTTGTTTCACTGCCAGGTTAGACAGTTCATCACTGGCTCGTTTACTGTCTTCGATACCTGATGCGTTTTTATTCACTAGATCAAATGTTTGAGATACATTCTCTGAAATGTCATGAGTCACTCCCGATTGTTGTTCAGATGCTGTTGCCACTTGTGTGTTCATATCTGAAATCAGTGATACGGACGCGGTGATAGAAGAAAATGCGGAGCGAAGCTGTTCGCTGTATTTACGAGAATCTTCAGCAAGGGTTAAGTTAGACTGCATATAGTGATTCGCGTCTTTCGCTTGGGCTTGTAAGCGAGAAATGATCTCTTGAATATCAACGGTTGATTGCTGAGTTTTTGCTGCCAGCGAGCGCACTTCATCTGCTACTACTGCAAAACCTCGACCTTGTTCACCAGCACGAGCCGCCTCGATGGCTGCATTCAATGCGAGTAAGTTGGTCTGCTCCGAAATGGAGTTAATCACTTCAACGACTGTGCCGATCTCGACCGAGTATTCTTGTAGCTGATTAACGATCTTCGATGTTTCTTCAATCGAGCTGTCGACTTTCTGCGAGACCTGATCGGAAGAGTCTAGGATACGACCACCTTCAACAACATTATTTGTGGCATCGCTAGCTGCCGTTTCAGCGTTGGCGGCGTTCTGGCTCACCTCAGACGCTGTACTTGATAGCTCATTGATTGCGGTCGCGATCTGTTCTACTTGGCTGAGCTCTTGTTGAGCATTACTTTCCGTCTCAGTCATGATGCCTGTTAAGGACATAGATGAAGACGAAACGTTATCAGAAATTTGATGGAAACCCTCAATGATACGGCGGAGTTCTAGGCGCATCTGCAGTATGTTAGCGTATATGCCAGACTCTTTCCCAGTAGTGCTAATCTGCGTTGAAAGATTCCCTGAGGCGACTTCTGCCACCATCTCTTGGATCTGACTTGGTTCACCACCGACAACCTTCAAGACACTACGGTAGATGGCGACAGCGATACCGAGAGCACTGACGATTACGATGAGAGAAAGAACAATTAAGGTCACTTGTGCATTGGCAAAGCGATCCACCATTTCTGGTCCGACGGTATCTTGTTTAGCTTTCGTGTCTAGTTTAATTTCTTCTATCGTTCGTGCAGCAGAGGCACCCATGACATCCAATGTTCCAGAAATAATCTCGTTTCGGTTGTTAATCGTTTGAACAACTTTGGCAAATGTTAAGCGGTATTGTTCAAAGTGCTGTTGGAACGCTTTCAGATTCGAGACTTGTTGTGCAGAGATCAATTGAGACTCCACCTTGCTTGCTAACTCTGCGACGAGTGAAAACTCTTTTTCGGCTCGCATAACATCATTTTGTGAATTGCTGGTTAGAAATTTAGACGCGTAAAGACGAGAAAGTAGTAAGTGCTGTTGTAACGTCCCCGCGCTTACTGCCACGTCTAAGTCATCTTCAGTTGCGGCTTGGTTCATGAGACTTGTTACCGACACTCGCATTCCTAAACCAGCCGGATCAAGCTGCTCTTTCACTAGCTTGTTACGTTGATTGACTAGCTGGATAACTTGGTTGAAGCCAGCTTGATATTGCGCTAACTGATTTTCGATGGCGATGAAATCAGATTTGTGCTCATCGTCAAGGTGCGAGTTAATCACCCCCTCTATTAGGTCGATTGCGGTGGTAATTCGCTTATTCAGTTCTGCAATATTCGCTTCATCATTATTTTTAATGTATTTAAGCGCTGCGAGTCGGGCTTCTAGAATATTCGCTTGAACTCTCCCTGTAGACACACTGGTTAACGCAAGGGCTCGATAGGTGTTAAAACCGCCACTTGACTGATAGAAGCGCAATGAAGCGACGACAGAAATGATCAAAATCAGGCCTAGGATTACTCCAAACCCCAAAGTTAATAGTTTTTTAAGGCTCATACCAATGTTCCTGTTTGGTTTTATGAGGAATAGGTTTGAACTGACGGTATGTACAACTTGGTTGATATAATTATAAGTAAATTATAATGGGGATATTTGGATTCTGCTGATTTTGAGACCAGGAAACCTAAAGAAGTCGATAAGGCAGAGCGTAAATAACTGAACGTAAAGTGGAATTGCTGACACTCACGTCGTAGATGTCAGCAATCGGTGGATTTAATGGTCGAGGTAGGAGAGCAGCAGTGAGTGGTTTGGTAGAGCACTCATGGCGCCTTTTTGTGTGGTTGCCAATGCACCGCAGATATTGCCCCAGCGAACGGCTTCAATCACTTTTGTTTCTTGTTGCCAATCATCATGTTGTGATAGATAAGCGAGTAAGCCACTGACAAATGCGTCGCCAGCGCCTGTCGTGTCTATAACGTTTACAGATTGTGACTCTACATGATGTCGTTGCCCGTTAACGATCGCCAATGCGCCGTGTTCCCCTAACGTGATCAGCACCAATGGTATCGCACAGTGAGAAAGCACAGACAAGCCTTCATCAAGAGAAGAGGTTTCGGTTAAATAGAGCAGTTCTTCTTCGGAGAATTTCACCACGTCGGCCATTTCAATCGCGCGCATTACTACAGGACGAATCTCTTGCGGCTGTTGCCACACTTCATCACGTAGGTTTGGATCGAAGCTGACAAAGCCGTTTGCTTCTTTTATCGCTGACATTGCCGCTAATGTGGTTGAGCGGCTCGGCTCGTTTGCAAGGGCAATCGAACAGCTGTGAAGCCATTGATTCGCTTCAAACGAGGGAATATCAACTAGCAGAGTGAATTGATCCGCACTTGGCTTAACCATAAAGGTAAATGAGCGTTCGCCTTGATCATCGAGGTCAACAATCACGGTTGAGGTGCGTTGCTCGGGATCGAGTTTAAGGCTACTTACATCTACATTTTCTTGATCAAGCACATTGACCATAAAGCGACCTAGAGGGTCATCTCCGACGCGGCCAAAAAAGCCACAGCTGCCACCAAGGCGAGCAATGCCGACTGCGACGTTAGCTGGTGCGCCACCCGGACATTTTAAGTAGCGATCCTCACCTTCTGGTATCAGGTCAACGACGGCGTCACCGGTGAGCCAAACTTTGTTCATAGTTCGTTCCTTACAAAAGTGCCCATCGGAGCATAGCAAGATGGGCAAAATAGTTGACTGGCCTAGGGGTGAACCAGCCAACTAGATAGGGTTATTGGCTATTTTTTACTGGGTTGTAGATACGGGTCAGGACAAAAGCGGTCGCAAAGGCACTTGCAATAACCGTGAGATAACCTAGAACCGCAGTTAATGACTGAGAGTAAAGTAAGATACCCGGTATAAAAGTGATGCCCATGCCTGTTGCACTGATGTTTAGTAGGTATGTAACGAAACCACCCACAGCACCACCGACCATGCCAAACATAAACACTTTGCCGTATTGAAGGTTGACACCAAACAGTAGGGGCTCAGTGATACCAAACAGTGTCGACATTGAGGCACTGTAAGCATTACCTTTCTTGATCTTGTCTTTTAATAGAGTCGCAACCGCAATTGCCGCACCGAATTGACCTGCCATTGAAGCCGTACCTAGTGGCTGAAGTGGGTTCACGCCAGTTTCATTCAGTAGGCCAATTTCAATCACACCTAATGCGTGATGCAGACCGGTGATAACGATCATTTGCTGTACAGCACCATATAGGATGTAACCTAGACCAAGTGGTAGGTCGAGTGCCATGCGCACCAATGAGGTACAGCCGTGCTCAATAGTTTGTAGGATTGGGCCAAAGCCGAACAGGATGACGAACACTGCAATAGTGATGGTCAAAAATGGCGTAAAGACTAAGTCCATACTGGCTGGAATAAAGCGGCGTAGGTTGCGTTCTAAGTAAGAGACAAACCAACCTGCAAAAATGGCAGGCAGCACCGTGCCTTGGTAGCCAACCAGTGGGAAATTTATTCCGAGTAAATTGACCATCATAGGATCCGCGCCGCCATTGGCAACCACCCACGCATTAGGCAATTGAGGGGCAACCATCATTAAGCCAACTACGATAGCAATAATGGCATTACCACCGAATTTCTTTGCCGCAGAGTAAGCAATCAAAACAGGTAAAAAGGCAAAAGCGGTATCGGTTAGCATGCTAAACAGGGCTAATATCTCGGGAGAGAATTCAACGTCAGAGTGAAGCATCATGCCACGCAGGCCCATTAGCAAACCGGTTGTCACCAGTGCAGGGATCAGTGGAATCAGAATGTCGGCTAAGGTACGAACGACTTTTTGACTTGCCGTCATGTCTGCAAAGGCGTCTTGTTTGAAATTAGAATTTTCAAGCTCTCCACCTAAAGCGCGTTTTAGCGATTCATAAACATGGGAAACCTTGCCAGTACCAATGATGAATTGGTGTTGGCCAGATTGATAAAAGTAGCCACTGATCTGGTTGATCTCTTTCGCTTTGTCGGTATTGACCTTGTCATTATCTTTAAGGATGAGGCGTAGACGCGTAGCACAATGCTCAGCGTTGCGGATGTTATCTAGGCCCCCGATACTATCCAGTATCTCATTTACGGTAGCGTCATAATTCATTCTGTTCACCACTTTATTATATTGTAAGGTAGGTTAGCTGGGTATCGAGTTGAGCATTTTTTTCTGTAGAGATATTTAGCTGATGCTCTTCTTGAGTAGGAAAGAAAAGACAGGTAAATACATCTCGTCCATTATTAATATAAATTTCAATAATGCTTTGATCGCATATCAAGTGAATATCTTTAATGTCGTAATCAGTTTGATGTTCTCGTTTACAACCATATTTCCAATCATCTTGGTGATGGTCATAATGCTCTCTATTTAAAGTAATGGTGTTGTTATTAATAGAAAACGTTAACTCTTTACCACTTGGTGTATTTAGTGAAATTTTTAAATGGTTATCTTTGTTTAAATTATTTACGTTTAAAGAGAAAGATAACTCTTCTAATTCAACTCCTTGATTAGTAATTAAATGTCCAATTTTTTCGTGTTTTCTTACAGCCGCAGTCGTCACAATACTTGGCTTTTGCAGCAATCGTTGTTGCTCGACAGCCAATGTTCTTGGCAGGGTTAAGCAGTTAATCCAGCCATGCTCTTCGCTTGGCAAGTGATCGTCTGTCCCTGCCCACGCAATTAAGGTTTGTTGCTTGGGCGCATTGGCCATTGTTTGTGGGGCATAGAAATCGAAGCCGCGATCTAATTCATCCCAGTGCGTGACCTTGAAAGTTAATTGGTCAAAGTTAACCTGACCTAAGCAATAGATAACATTGAACTTGTTGTGGAAGCGAGTTCCATCAGCAGTAACGCCTTGTGGGGAAAAAATCAGTACATCATGTCCATCTACTTCAAGTAAATCAGGGCATTCATACATGTATGCCTCAAGGAACTCGCCATCAATTTGAATGTCGAGTGGCCCTTTGTAGTGCCAATCTAAAAGATCGTCAGATTGATAGATGATGATTTCACCTTTTAAGTCTGACTCTCTTTGCGCGCCAAGTAACATAAAGTATTGGTTATCGTGTTTAATGATCTTGGGGTCACGGACATGGCCGGTATAGCCTTCAGGTACAGACGTAATAACTGGGTTATCAGGGTGCTTGGTGACTTGATTGTTGTTATCTAAAATTGCTAAACACTGATTGGCATCACGCTCATTACCACGCTTAATATTTCCGGTGTAGAAAAGGTACGATTGGTTATTTTCAACCAGAGCACCTCCAGAATAGGCTCCGTGTGATTCATATTGTTCCAATGGTGTTATTTTTGAACCATGTTCTTGCCAGGTTAATAAATCATCAGAAGTTAAGTGCATCCAATGTTTCATGCCATGGTAAGTATCAAACGGAAACCATTGGTAAAATAAGTGGTATTTATTGTTGAAATAACAAAAACCATTAGGGTCATTTAATAGTCCATGCGGCGGACTAATATGGAATAGAGGTCGAAATGTTGATTTTGATTTTATTTTCTCAAATTTCTCATTATCCAATTCACTGGCCATGTTGATGGTTTTGTATTTTTGTTCTTGCACGTTTATTTACCTAATAACCTGGGTTGAGAAAATCATAGTGCGCTTGATAAAGGGTGAAAATAGCGCTGCACTTTTATTCACTCAATTTGATGGCGTTTTGAACAAATAGAGAGCAGGTTGTGATGTAACACAAAGTCTTGTTACATGGTGATGGGTAATATATGACGCTTACTGATAGAAAGTGTGGATAGGTGTACGATGACGATTCGTGACGTGGCCAAAAGGGCAGGGGTCTCTATTGCGACGGTTTCTAGAGTGCTCAATGGCAGCGAGCGTGTCTCTGTTGAAGCTAAGCAAGCGGTAGAGTTGGCTATGACAGAGCTTAATTATCAAAAACCGCCAGAGAAGAGGAAGAAGCCAACTAAGCTGTTCGCGGTAATTGTGCGCAATATGTCTAACCCATTTTTTTCTCAGTTGGTCGATGTTCTGGAAGAGGAGGCTTACAAGCATGGTCGAAGCCTGCTGCTGTTTAATAGCCGTAATAACCTTCAGCTAGAAAAGACGTTTTTTTCTGAGTGTATCAACCATAAAGTCGATGGCGTTTTTCTTATCCCGCGTTCTTTAAAGCAAGAGCATTTAACCTACCTTAATGATTTACCTTTCCCGGTAGTGCTATTAACGGCGACTGCGCCAAATACCATCAGCATCGGTACTCACCACCAACATGGTGGGGAGTTGGCAGCGAAATACTTTGTCCAGCAGGGGTATCGGAAATTGGGTTACCTCGGAGCCAGTGACACTAAATCAGATAGGCTACTTGGCTATCAAAACGAGCTGTTTAGGTTGGGGAAAGAATTACCAACGGAGTCTGTTCTTGCTCCTTATGACTCAGACTCTTTGCGTGATTACATTGAAAAGTGGATCTCTCATCATCCTCAGCCTATCGAGGCCGTGTTTTGCTCCGATGATATTTCCGCGAGTCATTTGCACAATGCCTTACAAGAACAAAAGGTGAGCCATAAGGTCGATATCATCGGCTTTGATGACACCTTTATTGCTCAGTCACTTGGCTTCTCAAGTATTAGGCAGCCGATTAGGAAAATTGCCTTGTTAGGCTTTGATATGATGATCGAAGCGATTCAGCAAGGTGAGTTAGCGCAGCGTTTGGTTCTACTAGAGCCAACCCTGTCGGTTAGAAGTCACCCTTCATTGCAAGCGGTTTCTCGCCGCCCTGAGATCTTGCGGAATGATTAGCAAGCGTCATCACGCTATTAAGAGCTATTTATAAAAGCTACTTTTTAGCGTGATGGAATGAATAGGGTTAATCAACTTCCTCAGGCTCGACCTCTTCTTGTAGCTCAAGCAAGTTAATCGCAATCGCAACAAAGTCACTGTCGGTGATAATTCCGACCAGCTCGCCTTTCTCTACCACGGGAAGACAGCCCACTTTATGTTTTTGCATATAAATAGCACTTTCTTTTAAGCCAGCTTGTGGTGATACCGACATAACACTGGTCTTCATCACATCATAAAGTGGTGTATTGAGCGTATAGGACTGACTTTCCGGAAGTTTCTGTAGGCTAGATTCTTCAGCCGAGAGTACATCTCGCTGAGATACGACCCCAAGCAGTTTTCTATCTGCATCAATGATTGGAACGTGACGAATATCGAGCGCTTCCATCATGCTTTTTGCATCGGCGAGATTGTGAGAGCGAAGAAGCGTATGAGGGTTACGCGTCATCATTTCTTCTACCTTAATCATGGCTGCCTCCTGAGTTATTATTCTTTGCCCTTTAAATATAGTAATTTTCTTCGATTGAGTTTGAGAGCTAAACCTGTTTTTACTGCTATAACCACGACTTTTTTGTGGTAAATCAATTGGTGAATAATTCAGCAGGATAATAGATGAGTTTGGAGGGCAAATTGCGTAAATGATTACAATAATTCACATCTCTTTCCTTGCTATTGCTCGCACGCACAATATACTAGTCGGCTGCGAAAAACTCGTCGTCTGTTTGTGACAGAATCAGTTCGGCTTCCATCACGACATAAGAAACCACGACTTAAGATTAGTAACATGCAAGTATCAGATTTTCACTTTGATTTACCGGATGAGCTTATTGCTCGTTACCCACAACCGGAGCGTACCGCAAGCCGTTTATTACAAATGGATGGCAATACCGGTGAGCTTGTTGATGGCACATTTACTGATGTGTTAGAGCAAGTTCAGCCAGGCGACTTAGTTGTATTCAACAATACACGAGTGATTCCAGCGCGTATGTTTGGCCGTAAAGAATCAGGCGGTAAATTAGAAGTCTTGGTCGAGCGTGTAGTGGACGAAAAGAGCATTTTGGCTCACGTTCGCTGTTCAAAATCACCAAAACCGGGCAGTACGATTTTTGTCGGTGAGAATGACGAGTTTTCTGCACAGATGGTCGCGCGTCATGACGCCCTGTTCGAGTTAAAGTTTAACTCAGAGCAAAACGTGCTAGCAGTACTGGAAGAAATTGGCCACATGCCACTGCCACCGTACATTGACCGCCCAGACGAAGATTCAGATAAAGAGCGCTACCAAACGGTTTACAACGAGAAGCCGGGGGCCGTAGCCGCACCAACAGCGGGTCTTCATTTTGATGAACCTTTGCTTGAAAAGATCAAAGCGAAAGGTGCTGAATTTGCGTATGTTACTCTGCACGTAGGTGCGGGTACTTTCCAACCTGTCAAAGTTGATGACATCCATGAACACCACATGCATGCCGAGTACGTCGAAGTACCGCAGGAAGTGGTTGATGCGATTAATGCCACTAAAGCACGTGGCGGCCGCATCATTGCGGTGGGAACCACATCGGTACGCTCGCTAGAAAGTGCCGCGCAAGATGCGCTTAAAAAAGGCACTGAATTGGTACCGTTCTTCGGTGATACCGAGATTTTCATCTTTCCAGGTTACGAATACCAGTTAGTCGATTGTTTGATTACTAACTTCCACTTGCCAGAGTCCACTCTGATTATGTTAGTGAGTGCTTTCGCAGGTTATGACAATACGATGAACGCGTATAAGCACGCAGTCGAGAATAAGTACCGCTTCTTCTCATATGGCGATTCGATGTTCATCAAAAAGAAAACAGCATAGATTACTTTGAGAGATTCCTGACATCTCGTACCTCGATTCAGGAATGACGTGCTTGTCATTCCATAGAGTGAGGGACGAACGAGTAGGGAATCTCTTATGTTCAGCATCGAGCTGAACGCAAACAATTTACGAGTGCTAGCAGTACGCTAGGAAGCAGAATAATCAGTTATTCTGCATCTCGCATGGAAGGCGACCGCTCCTCATAGAGCTTAAAGCTCTGAACTTAATGTCAGACTGTTTCTCTGACAACCGGAGGCTTCGTGAAGTTAAAATTCGATCTTAAGAAAAAAGACGGTGTTGCGCGTCGTGGTCAACTGACCTTTGAACGTGGCACAGTTCAAACACCTGCATTCATGCCAGTCGGTACTTACGGTACTGTTAAAGGTATGACTCCTGAAGAAGTAAAAGGCACGGGTGCTGAAATTCTTCTTGGTAACACTTTCCACCTATGGCTACGCCCAGGTCAGGAAGTAATGAAAATGCATGGTGACCTGCACGATTTTATGAACTGGCACGGTCCTATTCTTACAGATTCAGGCGGTTTCCAAGTATTCAGCCTAGGTAAGATGCGTACTATCACTGAGCAAGGTGTACATTTCCGTAACCCTGTAAACGGTGACAAGATCTTCATGGACGCTGAAAAGTCGATGGAAATCCAAAAAGACCTAGGTTCAGACATCGTAATGATCTTCGACGAGTGTACGCCATACCCAGCGACGCATAATGAAGCGAAGAAATCGATGGAAATGTCACTACGTTGGGCACAGCGCTCACGTGACCACTTCGATAAACTCGAAAACCCGAACAACCTATTTGGTATCGTTCAAGGTGGTGTTTACGAAGACCTACGTGATGTATCTGTAAAAGGCCTAACTGAGATTGGCTTTGACGGTTATGCAGTCGGCGGCCTAGCAGTAGGTGAGCCAAAAGAAGACATGCACCGTATTCTTGAGCACACATGTCCACAGCTACCAGAAGACAAGCCTCGTTACCTAATGGGTGTAGGCAAACCAGAAGACCTAGTTGAAGGTGTTCGTCGTGGTATCGATATGTTTGACTGTGTAATGCCAACGCGTAACGCACGTAATGGTCACCTATTTGTGACTGGCGGTGTGATCAAGATCCGTAATGCGAAACACAAAACAGATACAACTGCATTAGATCCGCACTGTGACTGTTACACTTGTCAAAACTACTCTAAGTCGTACCTTCACCACCTAGAGCGTTGTAACGAAATTCTAGGTGCACGTCTAAATACGATTCACAACCTACGTTACTACCAGCGTCTGATGGAAAGTATTCGTACGGCAATTGATGAAGATCGTTTTGATGAGTTCGTGCAAGAGTTCTATGAGCGTCGTGGCCGCGAAGTTCCGCCACTGGCAAAAGAGCAGTAATCGACACATTTAAGAATTAAAGCCTTTGGTATTGTGCCAGAGGCTTTTGCTAATAAAGTAGGCAAACGCACGCTATTTTTGAGAGAGCGATCTCTATTGGTCACTCTCAGACTTGAAACTAATTGGCGAATGCCCAACTTGGACATTATTAAAAATAATAGAGGATATTTTAATGTTTATTTCTCAAGCTCACGCAGCAGTAGAAGGCGCACCAGCAGGCGGCGGTTTTGAAATGCTAATCATGCTAGGTATGTTCGCGGTGATCTTCTACTTCATGATCTACCGTCCACAAGCTAAGCGTGTTAAAGAGCACAAGAACCTAATGGGCTCAATGGGTAAAGGTGACGAAGTGCTAACTAGCGGTGGCCTAGTGGGTAAAATCACTAAAATCGCAGAAGACAACGACTACATCTCTATCGAGCTGAACACAAATAACGAAGTTGTTATCAAGAAAGATTTCGTTACTGCAGTGCTACCAAAAGGTACGCTAAAGTCTCTATAAACAGCTAAAGGATCTCCGCTGTGCTAAACCGCTATCCAATATGGAAGTATCTGATGGTGATGTTTACCATCGCTATCGCAGCATTGTATGCACTTCCAAATCTCTACGGTGAAGATCCGGCTATTCAAGTTACAGGGGCGCGTGGCGCCTCTGTAGATATGTCAACGCTGGATTCTGTCACTAAAGCTCTAGATGATCAGGGCTTATCTCATAAATCCATTGCTCTCGAAAATGGATCTATTCTTGTACGTTTTAACGACACTGACACACAAATCAGTGCTCGCGATATCATCAACGAAGCGCTTGGCAAAGACAAAATTGTTGCTCTTAACCTAGCTCCTGCGACTCCGGATTGGCTTGAATCTATTGGTGCTGCGCCAATGAAGCTAGGTCTTGACCTACGTGGTGGTGTTCACTTCTTAATGGAAGTGGATATGGACGCTGCGATGGAGAAGCTAGTCGGTCAGCAAGAAGAAGCGTTTCGTAGTGAACTTCGTGAAGAGAAAATTCGTTACCGCGCGATTCGCCCTGCGGGTAAAGAAGGTGTCGAAGTACTGCTACGCAATGCTGAGCAGCTAGCTGAAGCAGAACGTATTCTTGAAAAAAATCACCCAGACATGCTGTTTACAACGTCTGATTCAGACGGCCGCTTTTCTATTACAGCAACTTTTACTGAGCAGCGTCTGACGGAGATTCGCAACTACGCTGTTGAGCAAAACATCACTATCCTACGTAATCGTGTTAACGAACTAGGTGTTGCTGAGCCGTTAGTTCAACGTCAAGGTGCTAGCCGCATTGTTGTTGAGCTTCCGGGTGTTCAAGATACTGCTCGCGCGAAAGAAATTCTTGGGGCAACAGCGACGCTAGAGTTCCGTGAAGTGGACTCTAAAGCCGACCTTGCCGCTGCTGCTAATGGCCGTGCGCCAGCGGGCAGTGAAATCAAGCAAGATCGTGATGGTCGCCCAGTGGTACTTAAGAAACGTGTCATTCTAGGTGGTCAAAGCATCACTGACGCAAGCTCAAGTGTTGATGAATACGGTCGCCCTCAAGTTAACATCTCGCTCGATAGCGAAGGTGGTAACAAGATGGCAGCGTTCTCTCGTCAGAACATTGGCAAGCTAATGGCAACGGTTTTTGCAGAATACAAAGACAGTGGTCGTCGTACTCCTGAAGGCCGTGTGATTCTGAACAAGCATGAAGAAGTAATCAACCAAGCAACGATTCAATCGGCTCTTGGTCGTAACTTCCGCATTACAGGTATTGATTCCGCTGCTGAAGCGCACAACCTAGCACTTCTACTTCGTGCAGGTGCTCTAATCGCGCCTATCTCGATTGTTGAAGAACGTACCATTGGTCCATCTATGGGTCAACAGAACATCGATATGGGTATTCAAGCGATGATCTGGGGTATGGTTGCAGTAATGCTATTCACACTGCTTTACTACCGTAAGTTCGGCATGATCGCGAACGTTGCGCTCATGGCTAACTTAGTGTTGATCATTGGTGTGATGTCGATGATTCCGGGTGCGACTATGACCTTGCCAGGTATTGCCGGTATTGTACTGACCGTCGGTATGGCTGTTGATGCCAACGTACTGATCTTTGAGCGTATCCGTGAAGAGCTAAGAGATGGCCGCAGCCCTCAACAGGCGATTCACCAAGGTTATGCCAATGCGTTTAGTACCATTGCCGATGCGAACATTACCACGCTTATCACTGCGATTATTCTATTTGCAGTCGGTACAGGTGCGATCAAAGGTTTCGCCGTGACACTGTCTATCGGTATCTTAACTTCTATGTTTACAGCCATTGTAGGGACGCGTTGTATCGTGAACCTTGCATACGGTGGTAAACGAATTAACAAACTGTCGATCTAAGGCTAGGAATTAGTATGTTTCAGATTCTAAAAGCAGAAAATACGATCGACTTTATGCGTTGGTCGAAGCTGGCATTTGTGTTCTCAATTTTGATGATTGGTGCGTCAATCTTTACTCTATCAACTAAGTGGTTGAACTGGGGTCTAGACTTTACTGGCGGTACTCTAATCGAAGTTGGTTTTGAACAGCCAGCAAACCTTGAAGATATTCGTAGTGCACTGGAAGCGGAAGGCTTTGGTGACGCAACGGTGCAGAACTTTGGTAGTGCTCGTGAAGTAATGGTTCGTCTACGTCCTCGTGACGATATGGCGGGTGAGACGTTGGGTAACCAGATTCTTAACGCTATCAAGGACGGCACGGGCGAAAGCGTTGAAATGCGCCGTATTGAGTTCGTTGGGCCGAATGTAGGTGATGAGCTTACTGAAGCTGGTGGTCTTGCGATTCTCGTGTCTCTCATCTGTATCTTGATCTACGTATCGGTTCGATTTGAGTGGCGTTTAGCGGCGGGTGCGGTATTAGCACTAGCGCACGACGTTATCATCACGCTGGGCGTATTCTCGATGATGCAGATCGAAGTAGACTTGACCATTGTCGCTGCACTACTAACGGTGGTCGGTTACTCGCTCAACGATACCATCGTTGTATTTGACCGGATCCGTGAGAACTTCCGTAAGATGCGTAAGGGTGAACCATCTGATGTTATGAATAGCTCAATCACACAGACATTGAGCCGTACATTGATCACATCGGGTACGACCTTGTTCGTAGTTATTGCTTTGTTTGTTCAAGGCGGTGCGATGATTCACGGTTTCGCCACTGCGCTTCTACTCGGTATTACGGTTGGTACATACTCTTCAATCTACGTGGCTTCGGCACTGGCATTGAAACTGGGTATTACCAAAGAACACCTAATGCCACCTCAAGTAGAAAAAGAAGGTGCAGAGTTTGATGAGATGCCATAAGGTATTAAGTCAAAGTTGTTAATCAAAGCCGCTGTTTTTCAGCGGCTTTGTTGTTTTAACGGAGTCATGAATGCGATGGTTTACGGCGTTTATTGCCTTGTTTTCTCTTAATGTATCGGTTGCTTTTAACGCATCAGCAAATACCTTAACTCTATCCAGTCAACCCGATACCCTTAGGCAAAACATTCTCAGCTCATGGCAAGAGTGTGATGAGAATACATGGTGTGAGGATGAGCTTGGTTATTATCGAGAGAGTTACTTTGCCCAAGCAATCGTGGGGGAGTCTGCGCTTGAGATTGAACTACTTAGTGAATTTTCTGCTCATCAGCTGTCTCAACTTCAACTCAACCTACGTAGCGACGGCTTCTCTTTGCAGAGTGTTGAAGTAATGGAACAGCGCTTTGATATCTCCCAGCAGAGCTCTCAACGTTCAATGAGTGAGGTCGATGAAGCTTTAGTTCGATTTATCAATCGCTACCCTCAAACCGCACCGAGGAAGCTAGTATGGTACTCTCCGCTCTGGGATGCTGAATTAATCAGTGATGGTGAGATAATTTCATTGCGCTTTATGTCTGGTGATTACACTGAGTGAATGTGTTGGGTGAATATTGTCCAGTTTTGTCGCACACTTAAATAGAGGCTACAGACTTTGAGTAATAACTTGCTATGATGAATGAAAATAATAAATAGGAAGCAAGTTATGCCACATTTACGTTTTCGAGCGGTAGATCCTCAGACAGTACAAACGCTATCTAAGCCGTTAATTGATGAGCTTAAGCCTTTGATGGACTGCCCTCGTGAAGATTTTACCTTTGAGTATATCTATTCAACATTCTTCCACGAAGGGGAAGTGAGTAGTGCTTATCCATTTGTTGAGGTGTTGTGGTTTGATCGCGGCCAAGAAGTTCAAGATGCAGTTGCCAAGGTCGTGACTTCGCAAGTTCGTGGTGTGATTGGTGAAGATGTCGATGTCGCGGTGATTTTTACAGCGCTTGATGCCAAAGGTTATTACGATAATGGCGAGCACTACTAATCAGCTCCGTTGCTCCGTTTTAGAAAGAGGAGAAAGCAATGCAGGCTAGTATGGATAGATGGTATACATTGCCTTTGTTATGCTCTTCTTTACTCTTTGCTTCCACGGCAGCTGCGACTCCGTGGGAGAAAATTAACGCCCCTTCAAATAGTGCGCCTCAAGCGATTGGTAGTTATGCCAATGGCTGCTTGTCTGGTGGTGCTGCGCTGCCATTAGAGGGCGAAGGCTATCAAGTGATCCGTAGTCAACGAGCTCGTTACTATGGTCATCCGAATGCGATCGGTTTTATTGAGCGTTTAGCTGAACTGTCACACAGTGAGCTAAAAACCAATATCTTGATTGGTGATATATCCTTGCCGCAAGGTGGGCGATTTTCATCTGGACATTCTAGTCATCAAACGGGGTTAGATATCGATATCTGGCTTAAGCTAGCTGATATACCGCTTTCCGCACCGCAGTTAGCAAAGCCGGCGCCTCATAGTGTGGTCAATTTAAAGCAATACCAACTACTCAAACATAACTGGGATAGCCGTCATTTCGAGTTAGTGAAATTTGCCGCCAGTGATGAGCAGGTTGCGCGTATCTTCGTCCACCCTGTGATTAAAGAGAAATTGTGTACCACTGAACAAAGTAACGATCGAGAGTGGCTGCGAAAAGTGCGTCCATGGTGGGGACATCATTACCATATGCATGTGCGTTTGAACTGCCCAGAAGGGAGTCAGAACTGCAAACCTCAAGCAATGCCACCTAAAGGTGATGGTTGCGGGGCTGAGCTAGCAAGCTGGAAACCACAGCCCAAGCCAGCCGCGCCTAAAGTGGCCTCAACAAAACCTAAAAAGAAGAAGCTGAAAGTGATTCCCACTCAGTGTCAGCAGTTGCTAGATAACAGTTAGTATTAAATTAGAATAAAAAAAACGCCGCTCAATGAGCGGCGTTTTTTATAAACCAATATTAGGCTAAGCCCTGAATAATAACGAACTTTTCCAACAGCTCTTCTTCAGTCTCAACATGGTCTGGATCGGTTATGATGCACTTAGTGATAGGGCAAACTGATTGACATGTTGGCTTCTCATAGTGACCTTTACACTCAGTACATAGGTCAGGATCGATCTCAAAGATCGAATCGCCCATTGTAATTGCGCCATTTGGACACTCAGGGTCACACATATCACAGTTAATACACTTATCAGTGATCAGTAAAGCCATGCTTATTTACCTGTTGGGTTACGGGTATCCTGACCATCGTTTAAGTTACGCATTAATAGGCCATATTCTAGATCCATATCTTGTGGAACAGGAATGAATACGAAGTGGCCGTTTCCTTTTGCGTCGTCGATAACTTCTGACTTACGGTTTTCCATCGCTTCTAGCGTGAAGATTACGTTGCCTTTTGGCGTCATTAGCTCAAGGCTATCACCGACAATGAATTTGTTCTTCACTTCAACTTCCGCTAGGTCACCACGGCGTTTGCCAGTGAACTCACCAACAAATTGCTGAGCGTCAGATACAGAGTAACCGTAGTCGTAGTTCTGGTAAGCATCGTGAGTGTGACGACGCAGGAAGCCTTCAGTGTAACCACGGTGCGCTAGGCTCTCTAGTGTACCCATTAGGCTCTCATCAAATGGTTTGCCTGCAACAGCGTCATCAATCGCCTTACGGTAAACCTGAGCAGTACGAGCACAGTAGTAGAAAGATTTAGTACGACCTTCGATCTTCAGTGAGTGAACACCCATCTTGGTCAGACGCTCAACGTGCTGGATCGCGCGTAGGTCTTTCGAGTTCATGATGTAAGTGCCGTGCTCATCTTCGTAAGCGGCCATCTTCTCTTCTGGACGGTGCGCTTCAGAAAGCAGAACCACTTCATCAGTTGGTTTGCCACGACCGATAGTCGTTTCAGGACGTTCGTCTTGAACTTCAACCGCTTGCGCTTCTGCTGGGTCAAACTTCTCTACGATGTCGCCTGTGTCGTTTTCTTTGCCTTCTTCAACTTTGTATTCCCAACGACATGCGTTAGTACATGTACCTTGGTTAGGGTCACGCTTGTTGATGTAACCAGAAAGTAGGCAGCGGCCAGAATAAGCCATACATAGAGCACCGTGAACGAACACTTCTAGTTCAGTCTCGGGACAGTGCTCACGAATCTCTTCGATCTCTTCTAGAGAAAGCTCACGAGATACAATTACACGCTCAACGCCGTTAGCCGCCCAGAATTTAACGGTTGCCCAGTTCACTGCGTTCGCTTGAACTGACAGGTGAATTGGCATTTCTGGAAACGCTTCACGAACCATCATGATTAGACCTGGGTCAGACATGATTAGTGCGTCTGGGCCCATCTCTACAACTGGCTTAAGGTCGCGGATGAAGGTTTTTAGCTTAGAGTTGTGCGGTTGGATGTTACATACCACGTAAAGCTTTTTGCCTTGGGCATGAGCTTCATCGATACCAATTTGTAGGTTCTCGTGGTTGAACTCGTTGTTACGTACGCGAAGGCTGTAACGAGGTTGGCCTGCGTATACCGCGTCTGCGCCGTAGGCAAATGCGTAACGCATGTTTTTAAGGCTACCTGCAGGTGACAGTAGCTCTGGTACGAATGCTTTCTCAGTCATGTGTAATTCTCTTAATCTGATCTCAAGTCAGGCCGATTCCACCACATGGGATCGGGGGCGCAAATTTTACGTCAAAACGTGACTTGTGACCAGAACAGAATGTACACGAAATTTGTTCAAGGCATGAATGACCAGAATAGCTATTGCTTTCCAAGTCGCTAGAGGTGAGTTATATATTTGAAATGATGCGCAGAGCAATGTCTGCGCATACTTGTCGCAATAGCTAAACAGGTCATTCTTAAATGCCCTGAAGCACAGCTTTATGCGTTTGGATGAGGCAGACCGCCAAGGCATTCGTATAGGTTTGGCAGGAATGCACTAAATTCACCACACATTAAAGAGAAGTCTGCATCAAAGCGAGCAGCTTGGTCTTCACGTGGGATATCATCGTTTTGATCTTTAAGTTCATCAGAGAACTTGAGGCGTTTGATGCTGCCGTCTTCAGCGAGAATACATTCGATGCGTTCTTGCCACCAAACCGCTAGCTTAGTCACCATCTTGTCTGCTTCAATATGACTACGAATTTCATCGGCTGTCAGCTCTTGCTTCTTACAACGGATCACGCCGCCTTCTTCAAGTACTGATTTCAGCTCAGCTTCATCCAGCATTTGAATGCCAACAGGCGTTTCACCCGTTTTCACCCATTCGGTTAATGTGGTTTCAATTGGCTTTTCAGGAATCGCTGGCACAACGGGTAGGCTGCCCATCGTTTTACGCAGTAGCGCTAGTACATCTTCCGCTTTTTTCGAGCTGCTAGCATCGACTAAAATGAAGCCTTCTTTTGGTAGGATTAGCACGTAAGTATGACTGCTACGGCTAAATGCACGTGGAAGAAGATCCATCACGATGTCATCTTTCAGGTTGTCTTTCTCTTTCTTTTTAAGAGGACGACCTTCTTGTGCTTCCATTGCTTCAATTTTTGCGTTCAATGAGTCTTTAATCACTGATGCAGGAAGCATTTTTTCTTCTTTCTTAGCACAAACTAGAATGCGGTTTTCAGACACGTGAGTCATCATGTCACCATGTTTTCCCATCGCTGTAACCCAGCCAAATTTTTGCTTATCTTGGCTACCACAAGGCGTAAAACGAAACTCAGCCAGTTGTTTTTCTAGTTGGTCAGCGTTGAATTCGATTTCGCGGTTGAAGCGATAAACCAGACAGTTTTTAAACCACATATTCTTTCTCTATACCTTTATCCGAGTTGCCAATAATAAAGACTTTTACACGTCTTGTCTTACTGCAAACACACAATAGTGGGATGAAAGTTATATGAAAATTTGTTTTCAAAGGTCACAAAAGTGTCATAATTGCTAGTGATAATGCTTAGCGTTGCCAAGAGCGGAACAAGCTCAAATAAACTAACTAACATAAGGTTATTCAATTATGTCTAGAAGGATTCTGGTTGTTGAAGACGAAGCACCAATTCGCGAAATGCTTTGCTTTGTACTTGAACAAAAAGGTTACCAAGCAGTAGAAGCAGAAGATTACGACAGCGCGGTAACTAAACTGGCTGAACCCTTCCCTGATCTAGTACTCCTAGATTGGATGTTACCTGGTGGTAGCGGTATCAACTTCATCAAACATATGAAGCGTGAAGAGCTAACCCGTAATATCCCAGTTGTGATGCTAACGGCACGTGGTGAAGAAGAAGATAAAGTTCGCGGCCTTGAAGTGGGCGCAGATGATTACATCACCAAGCCGTTCTCACCGAAAGAGTTGGTTGCTCGCCTTAAAGCGGTGATTCGCCGAGTGACGCCAACGGCACTAGAAGACGTAATTGATGTTCAAGGACTTAAACTTGACCCAGTTTCGCACCGAGTGACAGCAAACGATGAGCCATTAGATATGGGCCCAACGGAGTTCAAGATGCTGCACTTCTTCATGACCCACCAAGAACGTGTGTACAGCCGCGAACAGCTACTCAACAATGTTTGGGGTACTAACGTGTATGTGGAAGACCGCACGGTAGATGTACATATTCGTCGCCTACGTAAAGCGTTAGAAGCGGCAGGTCATGATAAGTTGATTCAGACGGTTCGCGGCGCGGGCTATCGTTTCTCAACTAAGGCGTAATAGGTTTTATCATTTGGAGAGGTAAGTGGTCGAACGGTTAACTTGGAAAAAGCTAGCCTGGGAGCTGGCTTTTTTTTACACCCCATGGGTGATAGTAGGCTGGATTTTCGGATATATGCCGTGGTTGCTGTTAGCTGCCACGGTTTTGCAGCTTGTATGGCATCTACACAATCAAATGCGTCTTTCGACTTGGCTGTGGGATGAGAAGCGTCTAACACCGCCGTCAGGCAGTGGTAACTGGGAGTCTCTGTTTAACGGTATTTACCGCCTACAGCAGCGCCAGCGTAAAAAGCGTAAAGAGCTGACCAACCTTATTCGCCGTTTCCGTAATGGTGCTGAATCTCTCCCGGATGCCGTAGTGGTATTTCGCAGTGAAGGTAATATTGTTTGGTGTAACAAGCTTGCTCAGCACCTATTGGGGTTCCGTTGGCCAGATGATTCCGGTCAGCCGATTTCCAATCTGATTCGCACACCTGATTTCATTAAGTATCTCAATAAACAAGACTTCTCTGAGCCACTAGAGATGCGTTCGCCACTGAACGTTGAACGTATGCTTGAGCTACGTATCGTACCTTACACAGAAGGTGAACACTTGATGGTGGTACGTGATGTCTCTCAGCTTAAGCAACTTGAAGGCATGCGCCGCAACTTCTTCGCTAATGTTTCCCACGAATTGCGTACGCCAATGACCGTGCTGCAAGGCTATCTGGAAATGACTGAAGATCCAGATATGGTAGTAGGCCCAATGTGGACTAAAGCGCACGGAGTAATGACCGAGCAGCTTAATCGCATGAATAGCCTGGTGAATCAGCTCCTGACGCTGTCGAAAATCGAAGCTGCGCCAATGCACGAGCTGGAAGATGTAGTTAACGTGCCTGCGATGCTTGAAGTACTTGAGAAAGAAGCGGCGAGCTTAAGCGGTGATTTAGGTCATAAACTCTCTTTTGATGTTGATAGTAACCTGCGTGTATTAGGCGATGATGACCAATTGCGTAGTGCGATTTCTAATCTGGTTTATAACGCGGTCAAATATACCCCAGCGGGTGCAGACATCAAGGTACGTTGGTATCAGTCTGCTCAAGGGGCGCATTTAGAAGTGGAAGATAGTGGTGATGGCATCGAGCCACAGCACTTACACCGACTGACTGAACGATTCTACCGAGTGGATAAAGCACGCTCTCGTGATACTGGTGGTAGTGGTTTAGGCCTTGCGATTGTAAAACATGCCTTGACTCACCATGACTCTCACCTAGAGATCAGCAGTGAAGTTGGCGTGGGCAGTAAGTTTGCTTTTACACTTCCTGTGCGCTTAGTGGTGAACTAATGAAAAAGCTCATCGGTGTATTATTGCTTTCACTGTCTCTATCAGCGCCAAGTTTAGCTGAAGGAGAGAGCTTACCTAAATACAGCAAGGTGGCAGGAATCACGGGTGACCTGACTACCGTTGGCTCTGATACCTTAGCGGGGATGACCACGCTATGGGTCGAAGAGTTTAAGCAACTCTACCCAAGTGTGAATGGACAGGTTCAAGCATCGGGCTCTTCTACCGCGCCTCCCGCTCTGACAGAGAGAACGGCGCAGTTTGGCCCAATGAGCCGCGCGATGCGTAACCGAGAAGTAGAAGCTTTTGAACGAGAGCATGGCTATAAACCGACAGTGCTACGTGTTGCCATTGATGCGATTGGTATCTTTGTTCACCGCGACAATCCGATTAAAGGCCTGAACTTTACCCAGCTTGATAGCATTTTCTCTGCAACATTAAGATGTGGCTCGACAGACTCTATCAACACTTGGTCTGAGCTAGGTTTAGACTACCAATGGGCCAAACGGGGCATGCAGTTGTTTGGTCGTAACTCGGTATCGGGGACTTATGGTTACTTTAAGAAGAATGCACTGTGTGGTGGTGACTTTAAAAGTAGTGTCAATGAGCAGCCCGGTTCGGCATCCGTCGTGCAGTCGGTTGGTTCTGCGATTAATACTATTGGTTACTCCGGCGTAGGTTATCAAGTGTCTGGCGTGAAGCTGCTGCCGGTTGCTAAATCAGGTGACCAATACGTAGAAGCAAGCCAAGAAAATATTCTCTCAGGTAAGTACCCACTTTCACGCTACCTCTATGTCTATGTGAATAAGCACCCGTTTAAGCCACTGAGCCCAATTGAGCGTGAGTTCATTCGTTTTATCTTCTCTCGTCAAGGTCAGGATCTAGTAGCGAAGGATGGTTATGTGCCTATCTCTCCAGAAATTGCTCGTCGAGAGCTCGCTAAAGTAGGCATTACTAATTAGTCCTGAGGTTTTTTCTGAGGACTGTCTAGAAGCTCAGAGCCCAACCTGCTTGCTGCCAATACTCTTGTTCATTGATAAGATCCGCATGCAGCAGTTTGTTGGAATCTAACCAATCTTTATCCGAACAAGTGAGTACCCACTTATCTTCGTCAATCTTAATTGATAGCGGGGGAAGCGGGTCATCATTGCGTTGGCCGTTCAGCAAGATAGCCAATCGTAAGATGCGGATAAGTCCGATGATGTGCTTCTTCTTGAACAGGGAGAACTCTTCCATCTCATGCAACTTTAATGCTTTACGCTGGAAGCGAACTAATATTGCCAGAACTCGTTGTTGCTCTTGGTTAAAGCCCGGCATATAGGTGTGACGCAGAATATAAGCTGAATGGCGGTGGAAGGCTTGCAGACTAATACTGAGTCCTACCTCGTGGAGTAATGCACTCCACTCAAGCAGATCAAACAAAGGCGAACTGGTTTTTATCCCTAATTCCGTATGTATTTGCTGCAAAAACTGTTTGGCTTGTCCTTTTATCTTGGCGGCATGCTCTAAATCGACCATATGTTTATTGGCTAGATTTTCAGTAGTGCGCATGCGTATGTCGGTACGTTTAAACCTCTCTTCCATTTCAAACAGCAGGCCTTCGCGTAATGCGCCTTGAGAAAACTGCATTTCTACGATCGCCAGACTGTGAAAAATAGCGTTAAGAATGGAAACACCCGCGGCGAAAACAGGCTTTCTTTCTACGGTTAATCCCACCAACTCTATATCGTCGATGTTCTCCCACTGGCAAAGGGTGTCGATCAGTTTGGATAAGCGTTTACGAGTAATGATGCCATCTTCGTAGCCGAGTCCGATCAAGACTTCTCGTATCGCTTTAATTGTTCCAGACGAGCCAAAGGCGACTTCCCAGCCTTTTTTACAATATCGATAGGCGAGAGATTCTAACTTCTGCTCAGCGGTCAGGGTCGCATTAGCAAAGTTCGTCGCTGACAGCTTACCATCAGCAAAAAATCGCTTGGTGTAACTGACGCAGCCCATCTGTTTACTGTTGATGAGCTCTGGCTGGAAACCCTGGCCGATGATCATTTCGGTACTGCCGCCACCAATATCAATCACAAGTTTGGATTTCGATTGTGGCTGAGTATGTGCAACGCCTAAATAAATTAATCGGGCTTCTTCCACACCGGGAATAATTTCGATTGGGAAGGGTAATATTTCACGAGCGCGTTGGAGGAAAATATGCGCATTATTGGCTTGGCGAAGAGTATGCGTTGCGGCGATTCGAACATTTTGTGTATCGAAGCCTTGTAGCCGCTCGGAAAAAATCGCCAAGCACTCAAGGCCACGCTCAATGGAGGCATTGTCTAAGTTTTTTTGTGCGTCTAGCCCAGCCGCTAAACGCACTCTTTGTTTATGGCGGCTAACTAGCTGTAGGTCTTGCTCAATGACTTTGGCAACCACCATATGAAAACTGTTGGAACCAAGGTCAATGGCCGCGACATCACGAATGTCATGTGTTTGCGTCATGCTGTTTCCGTTTTTGATTCTTGGTTTGTTTTTCTATGCTTTTAAGATAGTCGTAAATGGCCACTTGTGAGCGGACTTTGTCTTGATTGTCACGCAGAACATATTGATTGCTCATCTCTTTATCAATCCATCTCGCTTTCTCCGTATCGGTAAAGTGGAGGTTAATAATATCGATAATGCGTTGTTTAAGACGCTTGTCACGGATAGGAGTCGCGACTTCAATTCGATGGTCAATATTGCGAGTCATCCAATCGGCTGAGGAGATATAGATCTGAGGTTCGCCATTACTGTGGGTGATGATAACGCGTGAGTGTTCTAAGAAGCGGTCGACGATGCTGATGATTTCAATATTGTTACTTATGCCTTCAATTCCAGCGACCAAAGAGCACATACCGCGGATGAGCATCCTAATTTTTACCCCTGCAGAACTCGCTTCATAGAGCTTGTTAATTAAACCTTTGTCGACGAGGTTATTAGCCTTGATAGTCAGCTCTGCTCTGTTGCCTTGTTGCGCGTTGGCGATCTCGCTATCGATGAGATGATAAAGTTGTTTACGAGAGTTTCGAGGTGAAACAATCAGGTGATGGAATTTAATCGGTCGATATGGGGTTTCGATGTAATCAAACACGCCGCGCACTTCTTTAGTCAGTTCTGGATCTGCGGTGAGTAATGAAAAATCGGTATAGATAAGCGCGTTTTTCTCATGAAAGTTTCCGGTGCCAATATGAGCGTAGCGGATAATTTCATCGTTTTCGCGGCGGCTAATCAGCAACAGTTTTGAATGAATCTTCAGCCCAGGCACGCCAAAAACCACGTGAACGCCCGCTTCGGTTAGTACCTTTGACCATTCAATATTCGCTTCTTCATCAAATCGTGCCTGAAGCTCGACGACGACAGTCACTTGCTTGCCATTGTGTACTGCGTCAATCAGTGAACGTATGATGCGAGAGTCTTTCGCTACACGATAGATGTTAATCTTGATGCTGGTAACTTTGGGGTCAAACGATGCTTGTCGTACCCAATCACTGATGTGTTCAAAGGTGTGATAGGGGTAGTGCAGTAAAATGTCTTGTGCTTTTATCGCGTCAAACTTGTTAGCAAAACCAATGAAATCAGCGCACTGCATTGGTGGTAGAGAGTTATTTTCCAGATACTCTCTTCCGACATTGGGGAAATTAATGAAGTCTTTGAAATTGTGGTAACGTCCACCGGGAATCAGACTATCGTAATTGGAAATTTGTAGCTTATTGCACAGGAAACTCAGCATCTGTTCGGGCATTTCACGTTCATAGACAAAACGCACTGGCATCGCAGTGAGTCGTTGGCTTACGCCCTCAGACATCTGTTCAATCAAACTGTTTTCTACTTCGTAATTGAGGTCATATTCAGCATCGCGAGTCACTTTCATCGCGTAGCCTTTTAGCTCATCGTAATCAAAAAAGCCGCTAAATAGCTCATCCAGACAGTAACGGATAATGTTATCGAGCAAGATAATTGTTTTTCGTTGTTTGTCTTTTTGCTCTGGCAGCATGACAAAGCGGGGCAAGTGATCGGTAGGGATCTCAATCAACGCGTACTGGCTTTGCTCAATTTGACGCAATTCAACGGCAATGTAGGCGTACTCATCTTTTAGAAACTGGAGGATGTCGATATCTTCCCGTAACAATATTGGCGTAATGTAAGGCAGTACCTTCTTACCAAAGTACTTCTTAATCCATTTTTGTTGTGAGGAACTGAGTTGGTGTTCGTTGACTAAAAAGATGCCGTGTCGAGCCATATCACGTATCAGCTCGGCGTAAAGCTCGTCAAAGCGCTCATTCAGTTTGAGTGCTTTGGTTTGCATCTTAGTTAATAGGTGCTTGGAATTATCGTTGCCGCCACGCTCTTGATTGATCAGAATTCGGCGTTTTACATCGGCGAATCTAACTTTGTAGAACTCATCTAAGTTATTGGAAAATATACCAAGAAATCGAATTCTTTCGATTAAAGGAACGTCTTTATCTGCCGCTTCTTGTAAGACTCGCTCGTTAAAAGAGAGCCAACTGAGCTCCTTTTCGATATACAGCTTTTCTGTACTCATAATCTTACCTTCTGCGGAATGACGAGGGGGCGTTAGCAAGTTAAGGTCTTAATATGACACTTTTATTGCGAAATTTTATTGCATTGTTTTCAGTTGTTTAATGCGAACTGTAATATAATTGTCACCTAATAGAAATATTATACCCTTGGACGAAAATAGGTAAGAGACAGGAATGACCCAAGCAGAATTCTCATTGCGAGAGCGAGATCGAAAGCGACTAATCAAAGATCGGTTGGTTCGATTTGCTGTATCTGCAGGTGGTGTTGGCGTCTTGGCCGCTCTAGTACTGATCTTTGTTTACCTAGCGATCATGGTGTTACCACTGTTTAGTGACGCTAAGATCACCCCCAATGTTAGAAGCATTCCGGTTACCGTTACCCAGCCTATTGCCGCTGGTGTTGATGAGTATGGTGAAAATGCGTTTGTCATTTCTGCAGATGGCCGAATTAATTTCTGGTCACTTATGGAACAGAGTGTTCACCCCGTCCTTTCTGAACAAATCGCTCAACCAAATAGCCTGTTCGCTGATTCGCTAAATTCTTTCGGGTGGTATGGTTTTGCCAGCACAACTGGTGACGTTAGATTATTTAAACCAAGAATGAATTCGGTACTGACTGAAGAAAGTCGAGAATTTGCGCCAAACGTACTCGAGAAATCGATGCCATTTGATTTGCATGTCGAAGGCAACGAACTTAAGAAGTTTGCTTTCTCAACGCAAAAGCAGCTTACCTTAGTGGGCTGGTATCAAGACAACAGTGTTCAGGTTCGCTGGCAAAGTGATCAAGGCGTACGTAATTTTCAGTTTGCACAGCCTATTACTGGGCTTGATCAAATTTTGGTGACCCCTGGTGGAAACACCCTTTACCTTCGTTCAGGTTCTGAACTGATTATTGCTACTAAGCATGATGATAGATTCAATGTGCGTGAAATCGTCGATCTTAGCCAAGGCAAACCGCAACACGCCGTGACAGATATAGACCTTTTGTCGGGGGCATATTCTCTGTTGGTGACGCACAAAGATGGTTTGGTTTCGCAATGGTTTGATGTGCTAGCCGATGGGCAGCGCTCTCTCACTCATATCCGTCAGTTCAAACTTGCGTCAGAACTGCAGTTTTTATTGCCAGACAGTTATCGTAAAGGGTTCTACAGCTTTTATATTAATGGCACCATTCAAAGTCATTACACGACCAGCGAAAAGCTAGTCATTTTTAAGCGCGCTTATGAGCAAGCACCGCAACTGGCGGCAATGTCGCAAAATGAATTGTATCTGTTGGCGGTCAAAGAAGGCGCTCTGAGCATTGCTGAAATTGATAACCCTTATCCAGAGGTATCACTTTCATCTCTGTGGCAAGAGGTATGGTACGAAGGATATCCTGAGCCTCAGTTTGTTTGGCAAACCACCTCTGCAAGTGATGAGTTTGAAGCTAAATTCAGTTTAGTTCCCATTGCATTTGGCACATTAAAAGCAGCCGCTTTTGCGATGTTATTTGCAGTACCAATAGCCGTGTTTGGCGCTATCTATACTGCTTACTTTATGACACCGAAAATGCGCCGGGTGGTGAAGCCATCTATTGAGTTGATGGAAGCGTTACCGACGGTGATTATTGGCTTCTTAGCGGGTCTTTGGTTTGCGCCGATCGTCGAGACACATTTGGCTGCCATTGTAACCTTAATGCTTTTCTTACCCATTTCGACCATTTTGCTTGGGATGGGCTGGCATGCACTACCAAAGCATTGGACCAGTCGCTTTGCCAATGGATGGCACGCCGCTATTTTGATGCCAGTGCTGGTGGTTGTCGCTGTGACGGTGTTGTCGCAAAGTGGCAATATTGAAGCTTGGCTGTTCAATGGTGATGTGAGAGTCTTCCTCGCCGATAAAGGGATCGACTTTGATCAGCGTAACGCATTGGTAGTCGGGTTTGCGATGGGCTTTGCCGTTATACCTACTATTTTCACCATTGCTGAAGACGCGATATTTTCAGTACCGAAACACTTGTCTGACGGTTCGTTAGCTTTAGGGGCAACACAGTGGCAGACCTTGACTCATGTGGTGTTACTGACGGCAAGTCCCGGAATTTTTTCTGCCATTATGATGGGATTAGGCCGAGCGGTAGGTGAAACCATGATTGTACTTATGGCGACAGGCAACACACCTATCCTAGATTGGAATATTCTAGAAGGTATGCGCACATTGTCGGCGACGATTGCGGTAGAAATGCCAGAGTCAGAAGTTGGCAGTTCGCATTATCGTATCTTGTTCTTAGCGGCCTTGTTGTTGCTGATATTCACCTTTGCGGTTAACTCATTAGCCGAATGGGTTCGTCAACGCTTACGCGAAAAATATCGCTCTCTCTAATTTAAATTTAGGAAACCTAGTACGTGTTTAAGTGGTTAAAATCAGGCTCTCCGTGGATATGGTTAACAGGTGGTGCAGTTAGCATCAGCTTGTTGTCTGTATTGGGGCTATTGCTGCTTATTGGCTGGAAAGGTCTCTCTTACTTTTGGCCTGCGCCACTCTATCAATGGCAAACCAAAGAGGGAGAAATCCTCGTTGGTCAAATCTACTCGCAAGAGTACGTCCCGATTACTCATCTTAGAGAGATGGATATTGACCTACCTGAAAGTGTCAAAGAGAAAGGGCTGGCTAAGCGAGTCAATATCAAAGTAGCCAACCGAGATCTTTACTCTGCGGATTTTGTTTCTTTACTTGAAATAGACCTAAACTCTCCGACAAAACCACAACATCTGGCGGTGATTGAGCGAACCCGAGGCGGTGATTTTTTTGGCCAACCTGTTGGTTATCAGCATTCTGACGGTCGTATTAGTAATG
Organism: Vibrio orientalis CIP 102891 = ATCC 33934; assembly: GCF_000176235.1. Taxonomy (NCBI): domain Bacteria; kingdom Pseudomonadati; phylum Pseudomonadota; class Gammaproteobacteria; order Vibrionales; family Vibrionaceae; genus Vibrio; species Vibrio orientalis. The sequence goes on from NZ_ACZV01000005.1 coordinate 115,419, forward strand.
ACGTAACGAAAGATATCACTTCAGGCCTCGCGTATGCACAGATTCTGCGTAAAGAGATTGAGCGCCTTATTCAGCAAGAAGTTCGCGTGATTAGTGCTCAAGCGGAACGATTGAGACTTGAAAAGCGCAAGCGCAGTTTGAATGGCAATTTGGATGATGAGTTTGTTGCTCGTTATGAGGCGAAAAATGCTGAATATCTGGCAGCACTGGCTAAAGTGGAAGCGAAACTTGATAACCTCCGTAGTAAGTTAGAACAGCAAGGCTTGTTGGTTGAAGATATGACGGGCCAGCGGGTGACCATTCCGCTTAGCCACGTTTTAGACTTGTGGTACCCGAACCAAATGTCGACCGCAGAAAAATTATTACGTTGGGGCAAGCAAGCGTGGAAGTTTTTGTCTGATAACCCACGAGAGTCTAACTCAGAAGGTGGGGTGTTCCCGGCAATGTTTGGTACCGTGCTGATGGTACTGATCATGTCCGTTATCGTGATGCCTTTAGGTGTGATTGCAGCAATTTACCTGCATGAGTATGCCAAGAATAACGCTTTCACCCGTTTGATTCGTGTAGCGGTGATTAACCTCGCTGGTGTACCTTCGATTGTTTATGGCGTATTTGGCTTAGGTTTCTTTGTTTATACCTTAGGTGGTTCGATCGACTCGCTGTTCTATCAAGAGCGCTTACCAGCTCCAACCTTTGGCACGCCAGGCCTCTTATGGTCTGCACTAACCTTAGCCGTCTTGACTCTACCTGTTGTGATTGTCGCGACAGAAGAAGGCTTAACCCGAATTCCAAACTCAGTGCGACACGGCTCTCTAGCTCTCGGGGCGACCCAGTTTGAGACCATGTGGCGTATTGTCTTACCTATGGCAAGCCCTGCTATGATCACCGGACTTATTTTAGCGGTGGCTCGCGCAGCCGGTGAGGTGGCTCCTTTAATGCTGGTGGGTGTGGTAAAACTCGCCTCAAGCTTGCCTGTGGATAGTCAGTTCCCATTCTTGCATTTAGAGCGCAAGTTCATGCACTTGGGCTTTCATATTTACGACGTTGGTTTCCAAACGACTAATATTGAAAGTGCACGACCGTTGGTTTATGCCACCTCTTTGTTGCTGGTTACGGTAATCATCGGCCTTAACCTGACTGCGATTAGTATTCGTAATAACCTACGCGAGAAATACCGAACTTTAGGACAAGATTAACCATGTTTTCTGTGAATCAAACTCTTGGCTATCCGACCCCACTAGACGTGAATAATCTTAGTGATGATTTAACGGCTATCTCGATTGAGGGGTTAAACCTGCATTATCAGACCGCGCAGGCTTTGAGTGACATTTCTATGCGCATTCCTAAAGGTCAGGTAACCGCTTTTATCGGTCCATCGGGTTGCGGGAAATCAACCTTACTTCGTTGTATCAACCGAATGAACGATCTGGTCGAAGGGTGCAGTGTTAAAGGCAAAGTGAAACTGCATGGCAAGAACGTCTATGATCCGGATGTAGATGTGGCTACCTTACGTCGCCGTGTTGGTATGGTGTTTCAAAGGCCGAATCCGTTTCCTAAATCAATTTATGAAAATGTGGTCTATGGTTTGCGCCTTCAAGGAGTCAACAACAGTCGTGCTCTTGATGATGCGGTCGAACGTTCACTGCGAGCGTCGGCGTTATGGGATGAAGTGAAAGATCGTCTACATGAAAATGCATTTGGATTATCTGGCGGTCAGCAGCAGCGCTTAGTGATTGCTCGCGCGATTGCGATTGAGCCAGAGGTGTTGCTTTTGGATGAGCCTACTTCGGCGTTGGATCCGATCTCGACATTGACGATTGAAGAGTTGATCAACGATCTGAAGACTAAGTATACCGTTGCAATTGTTACTCATAATATGCAGCAAGCCGCTCGTGTGAGTGACCACACTGCCTTTATTCATATGGGTAAGTTGATCGAGTACTCAGATACGGATTCTATTTTTACTTCGCCATTGAAAAAGCAAACGGAAGACTACATTACTGGTAGATATGGCTAGGTTTGTTGGTCATATTTGAAACCGTAGCTGTGTTAACTATTCATCCACAAAAAGAGAATAACTTTATTTATGAACTTTGGGCGCCATATTTCAGGTCAGTTTAATGTCGAGTTGGAATCAATCCGTACTCATGTGTTAACCATGGGCGGATTGGTTGAACAGCAATTGTCGTTTGCGATGCAAGCGCTGCATAAAGAAGACATTGAGCTAGCACGAAAGGTGGTTCGAGATGATCATAAAGTGAACTCAATGGAAGTCTCGATTGATGAAGCGTGTACGCGAATTATCGCCAAGCGTCAGCCAACCGCGAAAGATCTGCGTCTAATCATGGCGATCATCAAAACCATTACTGACCTTGAGCGTATTGGTGATGTCGCGACCAAAATTGCTTATGTGGCTATCGAAAGTCCCTCTTCGAAAGAACGCCAATTTCAGGTTTCTTTAGAGCCACTGTGCCGTCAAGCGATCAGTATGTTGCATCAAGTTTTGGATGCATTTGCCCGTATGGATGTTGATGCTGCCGCAGAAGTGTATAAGCTGGATGATAAAATTGATGCTGAATACGAAGCGGTGATTCGTCAACTGATGACTTACATGATGGAAGATCCGAAGAACATTCCAAACATTCTACAGGTAATGTGGTCTGCACGTGCGATTGAGCGAGTAGGGGATCGTTGTCAGAATATTTGTGAGTACATCATCTACTTTGTGAAAGGAAAAGATGTTCGCCACTTGGGCGAACAGAGTATAGATGATGCACTTCGTTAGTCGATTGCATTAAAGGTTAAGAATTACACCTAAATTAAACGTAGGGGAGATATCATAAGGAATATGAGTGTTTCCCCAGCCAAATAGATTAAAGTCCACACCACCTCTTAGCGCTAAATTTTCCGTTGCTTGGAATACGTAAGCGCCTCCAATGCTAATACCATCAGCTTTATAGCGAGTTGGTGAAAATAGGTCTTTTGTTCCATCATATTTTGCATACCCAACTTCTGCTTGAAAACCATGTGTTTTACTCGCACCTAGCATCTTTTGACCGCCAATACGGAAAGAGTCGATCGCTTCATCGTAGACAGAGCTTTGGTAGGCAGTGCGATTGTAACTGAAGAAAACCGCATCCAAATCTAATACATCAGTCATACCCACCTGAATGCCAGCCCCTAAGTAAGGACCAATTTTTACTTCAGGAGAGAGGTGAAGACCGCTTGCAGTTGCAGTAAGTGGTGTTAGGAGTATAAGGGCAAGTAGATGTTTTTTCATGATAGATACCAGAACAAGGAGTAGGCTCGCCATCCATGGCGTGAAAATTAGGCTAAGACGTTTATGGAATTAAAACTTATAACCGACTGTGAGAGAGAACTGATCGACAAAATGATCGACGTTCTCTGTTTCTAAGTTGATGAAATCAGCACGGAAGTCAGCGTAGAAGTGGTCGTTGAATGTGCCACGAACGCCTGTACCGATAAATAGAGAAGAATCATCCCAAGATCCTAGGTTTTCGCCATAAGCTCTAAGTTCTTCTTTGAATGTTGCGAATCCAATAACACCATAAGGTTTGATTGAGAATCCATCTAGGTTGAACGTATAGCCGATATCGGTATCTAGCTTGAACGTTGTGCTATCGCTTTCAATTGGTCCCCAGTAATCACCTGATGCTTTACTGTATGAAAGGTTAACGCCAACAATATGGTTAAATTCGTAACCATATTCCAATTTGATACCTCTCGCAGAGTAGTCGTGTGATGGGGTATCGACTTCTTCAATTGATGTGCTGTTAAAGCCAAGGCCAATACGGTGGCCTTCGTTGTTTGCGAGTACTGGAGCAGATAAAAGTGATGCAGTTAAAAGTGTTGTGAAGGCTAGTTTCATTTCTGTATTCTCATATAAAATTCATTGTGCTTTCCATCCTAGAAATGTCTTTGTCCCGATGCGTTTATAATAGGTTTCTCAATCAATAAGCTCTAATTGATAAGCGTTATATCATTCATAATCGCTGCTTATTAAGAGTGTGCATTTACCAAGTCAGACTGCCGCCAACACTCCAACTGTAATAAGTGGTGTCTGCATGAGCACGATAGGCGGTGGTTTTTACGTATGGCGATACTTTCCAAATTCGGTTTAGTCCTAGAGTTAGCTCCAGTTCATTTGAGCGAAAATCGCTATCACTATCGCCCCACATCTCATCGTCATACTTTCTTAGCGAATGAGTGTAGGTCGTAGAGACATACCAATTATCAAAGTAATAGCTAGCTCCGGTATAAACCGATTGTTTATCACCCGCTTCAAATTCCCAGCCACTATCATCAATTAGTTCATATTTTGCGCCGAGCTTAATGCTGGAGCTTTTAAAGAACTGCGTAACGGAGAGATCAAACAAATTACTTTTGGTTCGCACACCAAAGTCACCTAATAAAACGTTATCCCATTGCCCATATTCGTAGTAACCCGAAACTCGAGTTAAGGTGTCAAATAGATATGAGTGGCCGTAACCTACTGCAAACCAGTTAGAGGTGTCTGCGCCTAGGTATAAATATGAATTGTCCTTAATATCTACTGAGTATCCCAACTCTACGATTTCATCTGCATAGCTAAAATTGAAGTTAGCTAGAGCAACACTAGGCAGCGAGCTCAAGATAAAGAACAGTGTTTTTTTCATGAGTAATAAAAAGGCTCAGGTTCTCTGAGCCTTTTTCCTCTGGAGTTATTTAGATAGGCGGTTACGGATGTCGCTGCGGACACGATTTTGGTCGATATTGCGCTGTGGCGTCGACATTTGCATTGGCTGAGGATTGCTACCAATGTGCTCTTCTAGCTTACCTTTCACATGATCCCAACCATGACGCTGGATATTGCGAACTAATGCAATGGCGTAGCGGTTACCTTCGTTGCCTGACACTCCGATACGGTCAAGCATATCGGTACCATGGCGATATACCGCTTCGTAAACATGCTGAATTGTCTCGTGCTCTGAGCCTAGCTTACCGTTGATATAGCGTAAGATTTCAGTTTTCTCTACATCAGATGCATTGTTATCAATATGCTTTAGAGCATCGACCACGATTGAGTGAGCGATAGAAACATTGCCGTTAAATGAGAACGCTAATACGCCCAATTTGTGCTGTGCATCTAGCTCCGCATCCGTCAGTAGGTAGTGCGTCGCAACGTCATATGCCGCTTGCTCCATCTTCTCTTTGTTGTAGAAAACGCCAGAGGCATATTTAAGGTACTCACCAATCAATTCATCTTGGTTAAGCTGCTTAATCGCTTCTTTTTGTAGGTTTAAGATATTAGTGATGTCATCTTTAGCGATGTAATCAAGGTCAGTATCAATATCAAAGTCATAATCAGGAGTAAACGCAAAACGATGGCTGTTCAGGAAATATACTTTTTGGTTGTAGATGATACCAATTCGGCCGTCACCCATAACTCGTGCATATAAGGTAACGCCATTAGGATCGACTATGGTGAACTCTTTGATTGAATCATCGTATCCAGTGATTTGGAAGTTTTGACCTTCATAGCGGATCACACCATCACCATCGACATGAATATCACCGACTTCACCGCCCCATCCAGGAGTATCACCAAAGTCAGGTTCTGGGCGATCTGGTGCATTATCAATTGGTGGTTGAGAAGGCTGTAGTCCCCACTCTGGGGTTGTATCTAGCCCAAAATCTGGGTCAATTGGGTTTGGACGATCAGGTGCATTGTCGATCGGTGGCTGTGAAGGTTGTAATCCCCAATCAGGTGTTGTATCTACTCCCCAATCTGGAGAGTGGTCTGGTAGAGGGCGATCAGGTGTGTGTTCAGTATCTGGCACTCCCCAATCAGGAGTTTCACCAAAATCGGGTGGCGTTACACCAAACTCAGGATCGACATCGCGGTCAGCATCAGAATTGCCTGCGCCACCAGAAGAAGAACAACCAGCCAACACAAATGAGCCAGCGACGATTAAAGCTAAAAGAGATTTTTTCATAATCCACTACCTAAAAGTCTTACAAGATTGACTGGTGTGATGCTTACTGCGATCGATACCAGTTAATGAGAAGGCCAATCCTTTGGCTAGAGAGGGTAGGAGTTAGAATTGTCGAGAGAGTAGGACAAGTCACAATCAAACATACTCTAATCAGCGATATCCAGTGCTGAACTATTTGCTGCGGCTAGTATTGTTAATAAGTAATTACCAATCTAATGATGAAAACTTATATGGTAGATAAGTATTGCTTATCATAATGGGCGAAGCTGGCGGGTTATGGTGTTACTAGAGCTTAAACAGCGAGAATGGATTCACTCTTATTGACTTGATGATTGAGCGCGGTTTGAATTTCTGAGTTTAACCAGTGGATCAGAGGGTTATTACGATTTTTTACATGGTACTGGCTGTAAACCGGCATCGACTTATCTTGCTCGTCCATGATGACGTCAATAGCGCGTAGATTGGGGTAAAGGTCGAGTGGGAATAAATTTGAATGGGGCATAAACATGTCGGTGTGTTGTACAACATCAATAATTGCCATGACCAGTTCTGAGCGGAACCCGACACGAGTATTTAGCCCATGGTTCTTCATCAGTTGTTCAGCGACACTAAAGGTGTCGTTCCAGCCAGGATTGATGAAAGAAGCGATCTCATAGCCATCAAACTCTTCCATTGTTGCGATGGATTTCTTAATAGGATGTCCTTGGCGGACAAAGACTCGACCTTTAAGCTCAATCAGTTGTTTTAGGTAGATTTCTTTGGGGGCAGAAAGATCGTAGTTGATACCAAGTAGCACTTCCCCTTTACTGATGTTCTCTAGGGTATTGTGTGTCCAGCCAATTAGCTCGATATCGGCTTGAGGTGCTTGCTCTCTTAATTGGTGAAAAAGCGTTCCAGAGAGGCAGGCCAGTACCATGGGGGAGAGAGCAATTTTAAGCTTGTTATCAATCAACTTAGGATCAAACTCTTGCGAGCTATTGAGCGCATTTGCCAGTCCGTCTAAATGCGGAGTAATAGCGTCGGCTAGCTCCGTCGCAAATGAGGTCGGTTCTAACCCTGACGGGACTTTAACAAAAAGATCATCATTGAAGTGGTTGCGCAGCTTTTGCAGAGATTGGCTGATCGCGGGTTGAGAGACAAACAGTCGCTGAGAGGCTTTACGCATATTGAGCTCTTGCGATAAAACCAAAAACGTTCTCAGTAGATTCAAATCTAAACTGTAAAACAGATCCTTTGCCATCTCTCATCCTAGTCCTATTGGTTAGCCACTTTCTTTTTACCATCAACTGAGTGCGTTTACGACTTTTTCTATTGCGCTGCTATTGGTCATCGGAATAATGAAATCATCAATCTCTTGATTGCCCATTTTAGCCGCGTCACTAGCTGCGTTCATATAACTAGCGCGAGTCGTTTTCCCTGATAAGTGGACTTCTCGAACGCCAGTGTGGCTCACTATCTCTTGAACGTTGTCTGCCGTTAAGCCTGCACCAGCCATAATTGAGACTTTGCCGTCAGCGAGCGCAACCATCTCTTTCAATACCTCGACGCCTTGTTCGACATTAGAGGCTAAGCCTGAGGTAAGAATACGTTCGCAGCCCAATTCAATCACGTTTTCGAGTGCTTGCTGCCAGTGACTACTTTGATCGATAGCTCGGTGGAAAGTGATGCCCAAGTCGTACAGTTTTGCTTTGTCGGCCAACTGGTGCGCTAAAGGCATATCCACGTTACCATCGGCGGTAAGAACACCGAACACCACACCTTGAAGCCCCGCTTCGGCTGCGGCTTCGATATCAAGCAGCATTGCGTCGACGTCATCTTGGTCGTAAAGAAAGTCCCCCTGGCGTGGGCGAATCATGGCATACACAGGAATTGTTGAGATTTGTCCTGCTTTCTTCATAAAACCAAAGCTTGGCGTTAGCCCGCCAAGCGCGAGGGAAGAGCAAAGCTCAATACGTGTTGCGCCACCATTAATGGCATTGTGCAAAGATTCTAAGTTGTCGATACAGACTTCTACGTGATATTTCATCGGAGTGAACTCATTCAGAGGGTGATGAGTTATTCTAGCAGTCTAGGTGCAAGATATTAGGGTAAAGGTGCAAGGATTTGTTTCCCTAAAAATAAAAAACCTCAGCATAAGGCTGAGGTTTAGATTGTTTGAGCAAGAGTGAAATTATGCAGCGTCGTCTTGCGCTTCTTCTGCATCTTCAACGGCTTCTACTTTCTTTGGTTTCTTCGGCGCAGGTTTGCGTTTAGCCCCAAGAGCGTAAAGCACTTCTTCTTTGTTTTGTGCTAGGAACATAGCCAAGTCTTCTGTCTTGCCTTCATCTTCTAGCAGTTCACTTTTACCCAGTAGCTCAAAAAGCTCATCAGCCATATCGAGCATCTTGTCATATGCGTCAGCTTCCGCTTTAGAGGTAAAAGTCATTTTCTCTTCTCCGTTGCGTTCTACCACGTACTTGACGATTACAGCCATGGTTGGTCCTCTAACTCAAATTATTGAAAATATTTACTGTCTGTTTATACAGTTTTTGACCAGTTAAGTCTAGGTGATGCGCTGATTATGGGATCTAAGTGGTCAGTCTTTACGCCATTGGTGGCAATAGTCGATAAATGTTTTAAGCAGCGGGCTTTGGTACTTTTCTTTATGCACCAGTAGCCAAAAGCGTCGCTTCATATCAAGGGAGAGTTTTAGTTCAACAACACGCCCATCTCTGATGGCTGGCTCGGCGGCGAGCTTCGAAAGGCAGCCTAATCCAAGCCCTGCTGAAACACTGTTGAGTAGCGCTTCTGTGGTATTAAGTTGAAAGGATTCTTGCCAGTGCTCAATTCGCGGTGCGACGGTACGTAAAAAGAACTCTCTTGAACCAGATCCGGGTTCGCGCAGTATCCAGTCACTATTTTCAAGTGCGCCAATGGTTAGTGGCTGTCTGCTGGCCAATGGGTCATTCGGTGCACTGACGATGCACATTTCATCTTCACTAAACTGAGTGGAAATTAACTGAGGGTGAAGGGTTTTTCCTTCAATCAAAGCAAGGTCGAGCTCATAATCGATCAGCTTCTCACAGATCAAAGCCGAGTTTGAGATAAATAAGCTTTGCGATGTGTGCTGAGTTTCCGCGCGAAAGTCTCGCAGCAGATAGGGGGCGACCTGATTGCCTATCGTATCACTAGCGCCAATCTTTAACTCTCCGGTTAATGTCTGGTCATTATCAAAAAGTTGTTCGATATCTTGCGCTCGCTCAATAAGCTCATCGGCTAATGGCAGTAACTTCTGTCCCTCTTGATTAAGAATGAGACGGTTGTTGACGCGATCAAATAGGGAGTGGCCTATCTGCTTTTCTAATTCAGACAGCGCCATACTCACTGCTGCTTTGGATAGAAACAGTGCTTCTGAAGCAGAAGTGAGCGTCTCGTGCTGAGTAATAGTAATGAATACTTTGAGCTGTTTGAGAGAAATGTTAGTAGCCATAAGTCTCGTTAAGTTTGTTTGAACGACTGTTTTAAATAATTAGATATTCTCGAACAATTAGCAAGCGTAAACTGGCTCCGTACTAAAGAGGTTGAGAGGCAACAATGATTCAAGCAGCAAAAGCAAAAGTGATGGGAGCTCCAACTCCAATGGCGGGCTTAGCGCTAGGGATTGCCAGTTTAGGTTGGTGTTGGGAAAATGCCGCGCCATTTCACGGTTACGCTCAATGGAGCGGAGCAGCGATTGCCAGCGTACTATTGGCAATCTTAGCGGTGAAATTTTTATTTCATAATCACCTATTACGTGAAGATCTTGCTCACCCAGTGGTGGGTAGCGTAGTACCGACTTTCGCAATGGGTACTATGGTCGTCTCTGCATCGATTGGACACTTTTATCCTGTGGCAGGTGACTTAGTATGGCTAGCGGCTGTTGGGTTGCATGTGGTGTTCCTTACTAGCTTCGTTTACCACCGCGCGCAGAGCTTTGAACTGCATCATATGGTGCCAAGCTGGTTTGTTCCGCCTGTTGGTATCATCGTTGCGGATGTCTCTTTTTCTGGTAACCCTAACTTGGCGATGGTTGCACATATTGCTCTAGTGTTTGGTATTGCGGCCTATGCGGTGATGTTACCTATGATGATTTACCGCTTTATGTTTACTCACGAAGTGCCAGATGCAGCAAAACCAACTATGGCGATAATGGCTGCACCAGCAAGTCTTTCATTGGCAGGTTACTTAACCGTGACGACACAGCCATCACCGGTGATAATTGGGGTGTTATTTGGTATTGCAGTATTAATGACAGCGATTATTTACCTCGCTTTCTTTAAGCTATTACGCTTACCGTTTAGCCCAGGTTATGCAGCTTTTACCTTCCCTATGGTGATAGGCTCGACAGCGCTATTTAAATTATCTGCTTGGATGGAAAGTGTTGGCATCGCGCAGCAATATGTTGAGCAAGTACATTGGCTAGCAGGGTTAGAGCTAGTGGTTGCAACGCTAGTGGTGGGCTATGTTGCGGCACGTTACTTCCACTTCTATCAGCCTCATCGACATGTAGTGCGTAACGCGTAACCTTTTGAGCTTTTCTAAGCTTATATTTATCAAGAAAACCGTGCACTTATGCTAATCTCAATCCTAATTACGGCGAGAATAGTGTGAGTGCATTTTGTTTACTGTCTACCATTCCAACCAAGTGGATGTTTTAAAGTCTCTACTTGTCGAGCTGGTTCGGCTCAATCCTCTAGCAAATCCATTTGAAAAAGAGCAAATCTTGGTGCAAAGCCCAGGTATGTCTCAGTGGTTAAAAATGGAGTTGGCGAAAGAGTTTGGGGTAGCAGCGAACATTGACTTTCCACTCCCTGCGACCTTCATCTGGAACATGTTTACTGAGGTCCTGCCTGATGTACCTCAGCGCAGTGCCTTTAATAAAGAGTCGATGACTTGGAAGTTGATGCACATCTTGCCGGGCATGCTCAACACGCCAGAGTTTGACCCACTTAAACGTTATTTAGAGCAAGATGAAGATAGCTCTAAGCTCTACCAATTGTCTGAAAAAATCGCCGATATTTTTGATGGTTACTTAGTGTACCGCCCTGAGTGGATCGCCGCTTGGGAGGCAGGCCAAACCGTGGCAGAGCTAGAGGAAGAGCACCCTTGGCAGCCGATCTTATGGCAAGCGCTTTATGATCACACTTTGGCTTTAGGCCAGTCTCCATATCACCGTGCTAATTTATACGAGCACTTTATTGATACACTCGAAAACTATCAGGGTAACTTTGATCACTTACCTAAGCGCCTATTTGTATTTGGTATCACCTCTTTGCCACCGCGTTATATGGACGCGTTAAAAGCGATTGGTGAGCATATTGATGTGCACTTGATGTTCACTAACCCATGTCGCTACTACTGGGGTGAAGTACGAGACAGAAAGTTCCTCGCCCGCCTAGCAGCAAAACATCGTAAACATGTGGTTTGGAATCAAGACCATTCTGAGCAGCATGGTGAAAGTGAACAACTTAAAGGTTCATTGGAAGACAATTTGCTCGATGAGCTACATACTGATGCGGTAGGTAACAGCCTGCTAGCGTCAATGGGCAAGCTTGGCCGTGACAATATGTATCTGTTGTCGCAATTAGAGTCACACGAAATTGAGGCATTTGTCGATGTCGAGCGCGATTCGCTGCTCCATCAACTGCAAGCAGATATCCTCAATCTAGAAGAGCACCAAGATGATCATCAGCTAGACAGTAGTTCACACAAGCAAGTAGTCACGCTGGGCGATAAATCTCTCAGCCTACATGCTTGCCATAGTCCGATGCGTGAAGTGGAAGTACTGCATGACCAGTTGCTTGCAATGTTTGATGCTGACCCTAGTCTCAAGCCGCGTGACATCATAGTGATGGTCGCGGATATCAATGCTTATAGCCCAGCGATTCAGGCGGTGTTTGGTAATGCGCCCGGTGAACGTTTTATTCCTTATTCGATCTCGGATCGTACCGCCGACCAAGAGAGCCCAATCCTGAATGCGTTCATGCAACTGGTTAATCTGCCGAATACGCGCTGCCTTGCATCAGAGCTATTGGAGCTACTGGAAACTCCAGCAATATTGGCGCGATTTGAACTAAGCGAAGATGAATTTATTTTAGCCAAACAGTGGGTAGAAGAGTCAGGGATCCGCTGGGGACTGAATCCGTCTACAGGGCATGAATTTGATCTGCCTGAGACGGCGCAAAACACCTGGCAGTTCGGCATTGAGCGCATGCTGTTAGGTTATGCGATGCCAGAATCAGCAGGTCTATTTGAGTCATCAACGGGTACTTTAGCTCCCTATAACCAAGTACAAGGATTGGGCGCTGAGCTGGCGGGTAAACTGGCGCACTTTATTGAAACCGTTAGTGAGTATCGTCAAAAGCTAGTGCAAACTCAGTCGATTGATGAGTGGCGCGAAGTGCTAACTCTGCTTCTTGATGCATTCTTTAAAGTCGAACTAGAAGGCGAAGCGGCGCTTAAATCGATTCGCGACACCTTAGCTAATCTAAAAGAGCAACTGACTGATGCTGCGTTTGAACAGCCACTCGCTCCCGCCATTATTGCTCAGTATCTACAAAATAAACTTTCTGGCACTCGGGTAAGTCAGCGTTTTCTCGCTGGACAAGTGAACTTCTGTACCTTGATGCCAATGCGCTCGATTCCATTTAGAGCAGTATGTTTGCTTGGCATGAACGATGGTGTCTATCCACGAACTGTGCCGCCGGAAGGGTTCGATCTGATGAATGGCCGAACCAAGCCCGGTGATCGTTCTCGTCGTGATGATGATCGTTACCTATTTTTAGAAGCGATGCTCTCTGCGCAGCACTCCTTGTATATCAGTTATGTTGGCCGCTCGATTCAAGATAACACCGAGCGAGTGCCGTCAGTGCTGGTATCTGAGTTGATGGAGTATTGTCATCAGAACTATTGCCTAGAGGGTGATGAGCAATTGGCTTGCGATGAGTCCGGTGAAAAGCTGCTTGATGAGTTACTGACTCAGCACTCTATGGTGCCGTTTAGCAGCAGCGCTTTTTTAGGTGATTCACCAAGCTATGCCAAAGAGTGGCTTCCGGCCGCTAACCGCCAAGGTCAGGTAAGTGGCGAGTTTAATCAGCGCCTACAAGATTACCTGCTTGATGTGACTTACCCACTTGATTTAGACCTCGTCGAGCTGCAACGCTTTTGGCGCCTGCCTGTGCAGTACTTCTTTAACCGCCGCTTAAAGGTGATGTTCGAGCCGCCATTGCCAGTAATGGAAGATGATGAACCATTTATTCTTAATGGTTTGGAAAGCTATCAAATGCGCGACGGCCTGCTAGATAGTTTACTGAAGCGCCAGTTAGATAATGGGCAAGGCTCAGATACTAAAGCGATCATTAAAGCGTTTGTTGATGAACAGCGTGCGCAAGGCAAACTTCCGGTTGGTGCATTCGGCGATATTGAGTTTGAGACCAATCGAGTGCAAGCCGAAGAGTTGGTGGAGAAACTGACTTTCCTTTGCGGTAATGACAATGACGACTTGGAAGTAAAACTGACGCTGGATGTGTTGGGCGAAGATAAAAAAATCCAACTGACTGGTTGGTTAACTCAGCATTATCAGTCAGGCCTAGTCCGTTACCGCAGTGGTAAAATACGCTCACAAGACTACCTATCAGCGTGGATTGATCACCTTGCGATGTCTGCAATGGGTCAAAGTAAACGCACTCATATGATTGGCTATGACAAAAAAGAGGGTGTGGTGCACTTAGTTTACCCACCTATTGCTGATGCAAATTATGCACTTTCGCTATTGTCTGAGTTAGTCCGCCTGTTTTATCAAGGCATGACAGAGCCACTGGCCTATTTCCCTAAAACAGCGCTTGCTTGTGTAGAGGCTGGATTCAGTCGCGGTAAATGGGTGGATGATGAAGAAAAGTCACTCAAGAAAATGGTCGATACGTTCAACGACAGTTTCATTGCTTCCGGTGAAGGAAATAACCCATACATTGCCCGAATTTGGCCAAGTTGGAATGATGAACTGGCTACAAGCCTACGAACAATGAGTGCGCTAGTGCTGCAAACGGCACGCTTAGAAGCGATGACAAATGAAGATATGCAATAAGGTCTTTGGAAACAAAGCAGTAAGGAAAGTAGGTGGCCGCCAGTAAATCATTATAGTGTAGGGCGTTCGCTGTACGGCCACAGGTCAGAGGGACCATGATTCTTTTGGTTTGTTGCAACGTTAAAGCTGCTCAACACATGGCGCGCATACTAACGGCTAGACACAGCTTCTGCCGTGAGAAAGATCGCATAACATCCTAACTTTTGTAGGATAAATATGAATAACAACAGTTTTTAAGTCTGGATCACACTTATGTCTCACGAGATCCATAAGTTTTCAGCAAAAAGGCAGAATTTTATGACAGCTACGTCAATGGTTACTCCGCTAAACACCATGACTTTTCCTCTTCATGGCGCTCGATTGATCGAGGCGTCAGCGGGGACGGGGAAAACCTTTACCATCGCAGGTTTATACCTACGATTGCTTTTGGGTCATGGTAGTCCAGAAACCAAGCATCAAGTGCCATTGACGGTTGATCAAATATTGGTGGTGACCTTTACTGAAGCCGCTACGGCTGAGTTGCGTGATCGTATCCGAGCGAGAATTCATGATGCTCGCTTGGCTTTTGCGCGCGGAAAAAGCAGCGATCCGGTTATTGAACCTCTGTTGGATGAAGTGAGTGACCATAAACAAGCCGCGGAAATTCTTCTTCAAGCTGAGCGCCAAATGGATGAGGCCGCGGTCTACACCATTCACGGTTTTTGTCAGCGCATGCTTACTCAGAATGCCTTTGAATCAGGCAGCCGATTTAATAACGAATTCGTCACCGATGAGAGCCACCTAAAGGCGCAAATTGTAGCTGACTACTGGCGCAGAAATTTCTATCCGTTACCGCTTAATCTGGCTGGTGAGGTTCGCCGAATTTGGAATGCACCTGCCAATCTACTCAGTGATGTTTCCAGCTATTTAACTGGTGCACCCCTTAGCCTCTCGGTCGCGGCGATGAGCGGCTCACTCGCTGATCTTCATCAGCAGAACTTAGCTAAGATAGATGAGCTGAAAGCATTATGGCGTGAACATCAAGATGATTTTCTCGCTCTGATCAGTGATTCTGATGTCAATAAACGCAGCTACACTAAGAAGTCATTACCGACTTGGTTAGAAGCGGTGAGCCTGTGGGCGGCGACGGAAACAACCAGCTACGACTATCCAGATAAGCTGGAAAAGTTTGCCCAAAACGTATTGGTAGAGAAAACGCCAAAAGGTAACCCACCTCAGCACCAAGTATTTAATGCGATTGAAGATTTCTTAGCTGCGCCAATCAGTTTAAAAGCACCGATTCTGGCTCATGCGATTGAACATTGCCGCGACATGCTGGCTAAAGCGAAACAGCAGAAACAGTGGATGTCATTTGATGACCTGCTGACTAATTTATCTGCCGCCATCGACCAAGATGAAGCCGAGCTATTGGCTAGTCGTATTCGCCAGCTTTATCCCGTCGCGATGATTGATGAATTCCAAGATACCGACCCACTGCAATACAGTATTTTTAGCCGTATTTATCTTAATAACCCAGAATGCGGCCTATTTATGATCGGTGATCCAAAACAGGCGATTTATGGTTTCCGTGGCGCGGATATCTTTACTTATATCAAAGCGCGTAATCAGGTTTCTTCCCACTTCACGTTAGGGACGAACTGGCGTTCAAGTGCCGATATGGTCGCAGCGGTAAACCAAGTCTTTGCTTTACCGAGCAGTCCATTTATCTACGATCAAGATATTCCGTTTCATCCGGTTAACCATAGCCCGAATGCTGAAAAACGCATTTGGACTATCGGTGGCCAAAAGCAACCTGCGCTGACCTATTGGCTACAAGATGCTGAAGATAAACCGCTACCCAAAGGTGAATATCTGCAAGCCATGGCTAAAGCGACTGCGGATCAGATTCAAGCGGTGTTGACTTCTGCGCAGCAAGATTTGGCGTTTTTCGAAGACGGTAAAGGCAAGCATCAGATCCAAGCAGGCGATATTGCTGTTCTAGTGCGTACGGGTAATGAAGGTCGAATGGTTAAAGACGCTCTGGCCAAGCAGGGCATTGCCAGCGTTTACCTTTCGAACCGCGATAGCGTATTCACTTCAATGATCGCTCAAGACTTGCAGCGCCTTCTTCAAGCAGTATTAACGCCAGAAAATGATCGCGCGCTGCGTGCGAGCTTAGCTTCTGAAATGTTTGCGCTTGATGCTGGGGCTTTGGACAAACTCAATAACGATGAGAATGAGTGGGAAAGTGCCATCAATGAGTTTAAAGAGTACCGCAAACTCTGGACTCAACGTGGCGTACTGCCAATGTTGCGTGCTGTGATGAGCAAACGTCATATTGCAGAACGGTTATTGGAAGAAGAGGGCGGAGAGCGAACGTTAACTGACCTGATGCATATTGGTGAGTTGCTCCAACAAGCAAGCCAAGAGCTCGATAGTGACCATGGTTTGCTGCGTTGGTTAGCACAAGCGATCAGTGATGCTGAAAATGGTTTAGGTGGCAGTGAGGACCAGATTCAACGATTAGAATCGGAGCGGAACCTGGTTCAGATCGTCACGATTCATAAATCGAAAGGTTTGGAATATGACTTGGTGTTTTTGCCATTTGTACTTAGCTACCGCGAGGCGAGTGAAGCCAAGTATTACGATGCGGCGCAAGACAGGACTATCTTAGATATTACGAAGCAAGATGCGTCATTAGCTCAAGCTGACAAAGAACGTTTAGCCGAAGACTTACGTCTAATTTATGTGGCGTTAACCCGCGCCGTCTATGGCTGCTTTATTGGTGCTGCGCCGCTGCGCAATGGTCGCTCGACCAAAGAGCCTACCGGTGTCCACCACAGTGCGATGGGCTACCTACTCCAAGACGGTAAGGAAGGGGGCATTAGCGATTTGACCATGGCTATCCAAAAGCATGTTGATGGTCTTGATGCGGTCCAGCTTTGTTCATTGCCACCAGAGCAACAGCAGGTTTTTACTCAAATTACGGGCGAGCCGCAGACGTTGACTGCTCGAACACTATCTAATGAGATCGATCGTCACTGGCGCATCACCAGTTACTCAGGTTTAATCAAACAAGGTTCACATCACAGTGATGAGGCCTACACCGACTTAATGCACCTCGATATCGATTCTTCTGATGAACAGGATGAAGAAGAACTGGTGGAACCCGAGCAATCTATCTTTACTTTTCCACGTGGAGCTAGGCCTGGTACTTTCTTGCATACGCTATTTGAAGAAGTTGAGTTTACCCAAAGCGCGAGCAGTGAAGAAAATACAGACATCATCATCCGTCTTCTGGAGAGTGAGCAGTTAGATCAGAGCTGGTTACCGGTTTTACAGCAGTTGATTGATACCGTGCTGGCGACACCTCTCGATGGGAAGCAACTAATCCTCAATCAAAAAGGACCAAGTCAGAGGTTGGTTGAGATGGAGTTCTTGCTGCCGATTGAAGTGTTGGCCGCTCCTGCTCTAAATCGCGTCATTCAACGTCACGATACCTTATCAGCCAAAGCGGGCGATCTTGGTTTTCATACTGTGCAGGGTATGTTGAAAGGCTTTATTGACTTGGTGTTTGAACATCAAGGTAAGTATTACGTCCTCGACTGGAAATCGAACCATTTAGGGGATGATGTGAGTTACTACCACGGTCAGGCGCTTAATGGAGCGATGGCCGATCATCGTTACGACCTCCAGTACCAAATTTATGCTCTGGCTCTACATCGGTTCTTACGTAGCCGCATTGCTAACTATGATTACGAACAGCATTTCGGCGGCGTCTATTACCTGTTCTTAAGAGGTATGGACGGAGCGAGTGACCACGGTGTTTTTTCTGCCAAGCCAAGCCTCGAATTTCTTGATGATATGGACAAATTGATTGATGGTCAGCCGATTGACACTAAGCATAATAATGCTGGCCAAATGGAGTTACTGTAATGCTCGCAACCTCGAATTCTCTATTAGATACGCTTAAACAGCTTGCCGCTAAGGGCAATATCAGGCAATTGGATTATCAGTTTGCTCGCTTTATTGAAACTCAAACGCAAGATGACGCTCTGGCTTTTATTGCCGGAGTAGTGAGCAGTGAGCTTGGCAAAGGACATATTTGTTTACCTCTGTTTGACCTGCAAGCTCAACCTGTGGATTTAGCCGCTAAATTGGGGCTCTTTGGTGAATCTGCGTTGGCGCTTAATGAAGGGCTAGTAACAATTGATTGGGTCAGCAAGTTAAACAGTGCTGCGATTGTCGGTTCAAACGGTGAGGCACTACCGCTGATATTTGATGGTTCGAGGCTTTATCTACATCGTTATTGGCACTACGAAGTGACATTAGCGGCACGCTTAAATAGCTTTGGGTCACCCATGATCCTAAAGCCTGATGAAGTGCAAAAACTGACTGAACTACTCAATCACTTATTTGCTAGAGAATATCGTTATCTATTTGATTCATTGAATAAATATAGTCAATCTGGAGAGAGCTCAGCGGTGATTCGTCAGCGTATGGTCTGTGACCACCTTGACGTTGTCGCAGAGGAAATGTTGGATTGGCCTACCATAGACCAAAAGCTTACCACGGCGAAAACCATCGAAGATCTTTCGGTGCTGGATGAGCTTGTTCCACAGTCTGCGTGTGTCAATTGGCAGAAGGTTGCTGCAGCCGTGGCATTAACTCGAAAGTTTGCGGTTATCTCTGGCGGGCCGGGTACAGGTAAAACGACCACAGTAACCAAACTGCTAGCCGCATTGATAGAGCAAGCGCAAGGCTATGGCTCTCAACCCACCATTAAACTGGTTGCGCCAACGGGCAAGGCAGCTGCGCGTTTAACGGAATCCATAGGTAAGGCCATAGCGCAGCTGCCAGTTGCGCCGGAGCTGAAAGAGAGCATTCCGACCGACGCAAGCACATTACATCGACTACTCGGGGCAATCCCTAACAGTGCGGAGTTTCGACATAACAGTGACAATCCACTGCACCTAGATATATTAGTGGTTGATGAGGCTTCAATGGTCGATTTGCCTATGATGTACAAATTGATTGATGCACTACCTAAGCATGCAAGGCTGATCTTACTTGGCGATAAAGACCAATTGGCGTCGGTTGAAGCTGGCGCGGTGCTCGGTGATATCTGTTCATTTAATCAATTTGGTTTTAGCCATGGGCAAGCGGCTCAAGTCGCTAAACTTACCGGTTTTAGCACTTTAGCTCGTGGAGCACATAATCAAGCCAGCATCGCTGATAGCTTATGTATGCTGAAGAAAAGTTATCGATTCGATGCTCGTTCAGGGATTGGACAACTTGCTCAAGCGGTCAATAGTGGCTCGGCACAAAAGGTAGATTGGGTATGGCAGAAAGAGTTTGCCGATATCAGTAAATTTCCTATCGACAGCCAGCACTACAATCAACTGATTCAAACATTGGTTGCGGAATACGCACATTACCTGAAACGTATTGAGTTGCATCAGTTAGACCCGAATACCAATGAGCCTGAAACGCAGCAACAGCGCGCTAAGGCTGTGTTGGACCAGTTCGCGCGTTGCCGCTTGCTGTGCGCAATACGTGAAGGGGACTTTGGTGTTAAAGGGCTAAACCATCGCGTTGAACGCGGGCTTGCTGCACGTAAGTTGATTCAAACTCAAGATGAGCTTTGGTATCACGGTAGGCCAGTGATGGTGACACGTAACGATCATGCTCTTGGTCTGTACAACGGTGATATCGGCATATGTATGCGTGATAGCTCTGAGCAACAAGCAAGGTTGAAGGTCTACTTCGAGTTGCCAGATGGTAGCGTTAAGTCGGTATTGCCTAGCCGTGTACCTGAGCATGAAACTGCGTATGCAATGACGATTCACAAATCTCAAGGCAGTGAGTTTGAACATACCTTAATGATTCTGCCACCGGACTTTACGCCAATCTTAACCCGCGAGTTAATCTATACCGGTATTACAAGGGCGAAGAAGCGTTTGAGTTTTTATGCGGACGATCGAGTGATGAATCGAGGGATAAAAGTGCGAACGGAGCGAGCAAGTGGGTTGATAGAAAGATTGCAGGTAAGTGGATAACCATCCATGGCTATCAGGTCTCAACTACAGTGCAGAAGAGAATGAGATACTGCGGATACGGTACTTCTCTTTATAGTTGAGGATGAATGCTTTTAAGCCTTCAGTGACGGGAAAGACACAATGAACATCTAGGTTCTCTAGCAGTTCATTATCGGCCATGTCCCAGAAACTCTGTACTGAGTTACAGATGATTTTCTTCATCGATAGTTTGCTCTTAGTGACGTTGTGTGTAACCTCAAGCAATCCTTGCAACCTAGCAAGCTGCGATATCAGCCTGCAAAGTGGTGAAGTTGATCCTATCTAGCTTCCAGTCGCAAATATTAGCTCTACGAGCTGGAAGCTGAAATTTTAACCAATTCAAGATATGAAATAAAGACAATAATGTAGGCCGTTTCGTCAATCTTGTATCAAGAATAAGAATTCAATTGAGCTAGAGTTCCAGAGCCAGAATCTTCGACTTACGCTGGTAGTTATAGAGGTTTTGTTTATGGGATGGCAAAAAGTTTACGCCCATCTCATGGAAACCTTGTTCTCTAAACCAATGTAAGCTGTGGGTGGTTAATACAAAAATATGCTCAATGCCCTGCGCTTTAGATTGCAGGCGCATGTGGTTGAGTAGCAGCAAGCCTCGGTTACCATCTCTATACTCAGGATGAATAGCAACACAAGCCATCTCCGCCATGCGCTCATTGTGATAGGGATAAAGTGCTGCACAACCTATGATCAGACCATCTTTTTCTATGATGGTGAATTGATGGATTTCTTGTTCCAGCTGTTCACGAGAGCGGCGCACCAGAATACCTTGTTCCTCTAATGGATAAATCAGATCCAAAATACCGCCAATATCGTCAATGTTAGCAACGCGTACTTGTTCTGCACTGGCTTCAACGATTTGTGTACCGATCCCGTCGAGAGAGAATAGCTCTTGAATCAGAGCGCCATCGACTTTGTAACTGATTAAATGGCTACGCGGCACACCGGCTCGGCAAGCCGCTGTCGCTGCGCGTAAAAATCGTAATGTGCCCGATGAGTTTTCTGCCCCTGACTCAGATTGATTTTCTAAGATAGATAACATTTTCTCGGCATCTTTCGGGAACAACTCTGCAACCGCATTACCTTCTTCATCAATGATGCCTTGCTCTGAACAAAAGCCGATCAGCTTATCCGCTTTGAGCTTGATGGCAACTTTGGTTGCGACCTCTTCTGATAACAGATTGAAAGACTCTCCGGTGACTGAGCTTGCGATAGGACCAAGTAGCACAATCGACCCTTGGTTAAGCATGCGATTAATGCCTTCAACATCAATGCGGCGAATACGACCGCTGTGGCAATAGTCCACACCGTCATCAACCCCTAGAGGCTGAGAAATAACAAAGTTACCACTGACGACATTTAGCTGAGTGCCTGCCATTGGTGTGTTACTCAAACTCATCGATAACTGGGCGGTGATAGCAAGTTGGAGCTGCCCAGCGGCTTGCATAACATAATTTAGTGAGCTCTCATCGGTAACTCTGATCCCTTTATGGTATGGCGTTGAGTGGTTATTTTGCTCAAAAAGATGATTAATTTGTGGCCGCGCTCCATGAACGAGAACAATTTTTACGCCTAAGCTATGTAGCAAGGCTAGATCACTGATAATATTGGAAAAATTTCCATCTGCTACAGCCTCGCCACCGAGCATGATAACCATGGTTTTATCCCTATGTGCGTTGACATACGGGGCGGACTGTCTGAACCCTTTGACGAGAGCGGTACTACGAATTTTCACAACGCCATCCATTGAGTGAATTTATATACAAATATACTGCAATTTTATTCGAAAGTCGGCAAGTGTTTTTTCTGGGTGTCGTTGCGATAGATATAGTGCAATTTTGTTTCGAAGACGAGTCAACTTCGTAGTAATAATCGATCTAAGTGAAATTATTAGCCAACTGTCTATTTATAACGCAGACTTATACCTTGGGAGGTGTATCCTGAATACCGCAGTAAGAAGTAAGGTGAGTGGATCTGTGATCACAAAGAAGAAGCTGATAGAGCGAGTTATCATTGTTGGAGCGATTGTCGCTAGCATTGCGGCTGTGATGTTAGGGAGCAAACTCTATGACTATTACTTATCGGTGACTTACCCTAAGTCGAATCTCTATGGCACTTGGGTCGAGCAAAATGTCGCATCCTATGCTGCGAGTGAATTTGTCTTGGGGCCAACGGGTGTCACGATTGATG
Source organism: Vibrio orientalis CIP 102891 = ATCC 33934 (assembly GCF_000176235.1). Taxonomy (NCBI): domain Bacteria; kingdom Pseudomonadati; phylum Pseudomonadota; class Gammaproteobacteria; order Vibrionales; family Vibrionaceae; genus Vibrio; species Vibrio orientalis. The sequence goes on from NZ_ACZV01000005.1 coordinate 137,777, forward strand.
GGGGGAATGTCGCGACCAGTTATAGCTGGGATGGGACCTACCTAGAATATAGCGTTGGTGACGAAAAGCGCCGCTTTATCATACTCAATGAAGCCTTTACTGAAATGCGTTTGATCTCCCAGCCGCACTATCAAGCGGTTTTCCATGTCAGAGAAAGCCAAAAATAACCACCATTGACCACTGCTGGATTGCGTATTTTTGTTAAGTTTGTCATGCTCATGGCATCGCTTGAAAGGGATCAAACCAGTGTTCAAAAAATATCTTCCTATCGCAGCTGCCGCTGTTCTTTTTGGCTGTGCTCAACCTACCGAACGTGCCCAACAATATACGGGTGAAGAGTTCAACACCATCTTAAATAAGTCTGTCGTCGTAGAATCGGATAAACCGAGAGATTTTACTGAATTCCATCGTCAGGCCGATCAGGTCGTCACCAATTCTCCTTCGATGGCCAAAATCTACCAACCTCTGTATGAAAAGCTCAACGAATGGGTATTACAGAGTGGCGATCCGAATGATTTAGCTAACTTCGACATTCAGGCGGCACAACTTGGTGGCGGCGACAAAAAAGGCAATGTGCTGTTTACTGGTTATTTCTCGCCAGTGATGGAGCTACGTCATCAGCCAAACGAAAAGTTTAAGTACCCAGTTTATTCAAAGCCGAACTGTGAAAGTGACTGCCCAACACGTGCGCAAATCTATGACGGTGCCCTAGAAGGTCAGGGTCTAGAGCTTGGTTACGCTGCTAATCGAATTGACCCGTTCTTAATGGAAGTGCAGGGCAGTGGTTTTGTTCATTTTGAAGATGATGACACCCTAGAGTATTTCGCTTATGGCGGTAAGAACAACAAAGCTTATGTCAGCATCGGCCGAGTGCTGATTGAACGTGATCTCGTGCCGCGTGAAAAAATGTCGATGAAGGCAATCAAAGATTGGGTATTAGCAAATGATGAAGCAACGGTAAAAGAGCTACTAGAGCAGAACCCATCATTTGTCTTCTTTGCACCACGTGCCGATGCGCCAGTAACAGGCTCAGCAGGTATCCCACTATTACCAATGGCATCTGTGGCGGGAGACCGCTCAATTTTCCCAATGGGAACGCCAATCTTGGCTGAAGTTCCGCTGTTAAAACCGGATGGCACTTGGAGTGGCGCGCATCAATTGCGTCTACTGATTGTGTTAGATACGGGCGGCGCAGTGAAACAGAACCATTTGGACCTTTATCATGGCATGGGACCAAGAGCCGGTACCGAAGCAGGTCATTACAAGCACTTTGGCCGAGTATGGAAACTGGGGCTTGATGGTTCGGCGACACAAGCGCCTTGGGCATTGCCGCCAGAGAAGTTACAATAGATCTTCACATCTAGACTTTTTAATAAAGAGTGCGTATAAATCGCACTCTTTCTTTTTGCACCGAGCGGACAATCAATATGCGTGAACTCGAAACTCCAGCTTCTGAAAACTATAACCAGCGTTTTGGTGGTACTCGTCGCCTATATGGTAACAATGAAGTCGAGGTCTTACGCGCGGCGCACGTCTGTGTGATCGGTATTGGTGGCGTTGGCTCGTGGGCGGTAGAAGCGTTAGCACGCACAGGTGTTGGTGAGCTTACCTTGATTGATATGGATGATGTGTGTGTCACCAACATTAACCGTCAAATCCATGCGATGTCCGGTACAGTTGGTCAGAGCAAAATTGAAGTGATGGCCGAGCGCGTTAAGCTGATCAACCCTGAGTGTAAGGTTAACTTGATTGATGATTTTATTACTCCAGATAACCAACATGAGTATCTGAGTAAAGAGTACGACTACGTACTTGATGCGATTGATAGTGTTAAAGCTAAAGCGTCATTATTGGCTTATTGCCGTAGCAATAAAATCAAAGTTATCACCACTGGTGGTGCTGGTGGCCAAGTCGATCCAACACAAATTAAGGTGGCGGATTTAACTAAAACCATCCAAGATCCTCTAGCGAAAAAAATCAAAGATACGCTGCGACGTCACCACAACTTCCCGACCAATCCAGCGCGTAAATTTGGTATTGATTGCGTCTTTTCGACTGAACAACTTAAGTATCCTCAGCCAGATGGCTCAGTATGTGGTGTTAAATCAACCGCTGAAGGACCAAAGCGCATGGACTGTGCAAGTGGCTTTGGCGCCGCGACGGTTGTGACTGCGACGTTTGGCTTTGTTGCGGTATCGCGCATTGTCGAAAAACTACTACTTAAGTACGCCAAATAGTTACAGAAGAGGAGAGTTCTATGTCACCGTTTCCGTTATCTCCATTTGGTACAGATATCAAAGCTGATGATATTGTGGTTGCTATGCAAGGCTTTAAAGGCTGGGAAGATCGCTATCGTCAGGTTATTCAGTGGGGTAAAAAGCTGCCTCAGATGCCTGAAGAGTTAAAGTCTGAGCAAGTCACCGTATCAGGTTGTGAAAGTCTGGTATGGCTAGTCAGTCAGCAAGTGGATGGGACTTGGTATTTTTGCGCGGATTCTGATGCTCGAATTGTACGCGGCCTGATTGCTTTAGTGATGGCAGCATACGACGGTAAGTCCGCAGCAGAGATTCAAGCGTTTGATATCGATGACTACTTTGAACAGCTTGGCTTAATCGCCCACCTAAGCCCTTCGCGCGGCAATGGTTTGAAAGCGATTGTCGAGCAAATACAGCAAGTCGCTCAAGCATAGTTTCATCATAACAACCCACCAATTTGGTGGGTTGTTTGTTTTTGTACAAACTTTAACCACAAAGATATTAACGCCTTACTAAATACAGGCTTTTACAACGCTTGTTGTCACTGCGTAAAGGCTGTACAATTCGCGCCCTTAATTAATGTTCCGTCGTTTGAGAGGCCACATGACCACTGAAAAAATCAATCTACTCGACTTTGATCGTCAAGGTATGCGTAAGTTTTTTGCTGAGGAGCTCGGTGAAAAAGCATTCCGTGCAGATCAAGTAATGAAGTGGATCTACCATTTCGGTGTCGATAACTTCGATAACATGACCAACATTAACAAGAAGCTACGTGAGAAACTGCTTCATCGTTGTGAGATTAAAGCGCCTGTGGTTGCTGAAGCTCAGCACTCTTCAGACGGTACCATTAAATGGGCGATGAAAGTGGGCGATCAAGATGTTGAGACGGTCTACATCCCTGAAGATGACCGTGCAACGCTATGTGTCTCTTCTCAGGTCGGTTGTGCGTTAGAGTGTAAGTTCTGCTCAACGGCTCAGCAAGGTTTCAACCGTAACCTTAAAGTCTCTGAAATTATTGGTCAGGTTTGGCGTGCTGCACGTGAAATCGGTCTGCAAAAAGAGACGGGTCGTCGTCCTATCACCAATGTGGTGATGATGGGGATGGGTGAACCACTACTTAACATGAAGAACCTAATCCCAGCCCTTGAAATCATGCTGGATGATCTAGGTTTTGGTCTGTCAAAGCGCCGTGTAACTGTTTCTACATCAGGTGTTGTTTCTGGTCTTGATCAGATGACAGGTAAGATTGATGTTGCGTTAGCTATCTCTCTTCACGCGCCAAATGACGAGCTGCGTAGCCAAATTATGCCGATCAATGATCGTTGGGACATTCAAGACTTCTTAGCGTCAGTTCGTCGTTACATCGCTTCTTCAAATGCTAACCGTGGCAAAGTAACGGTTGAGTATGTGTTACTTGACCATGTTAACGATGATATGGACCACGCTCGTGAGTTGGCAGTGCTGATGAAAGATACGCCGTGTAAGATTAACTTGATTCCGTTTAACCCGTATCCAGGGTCACCATACAAGAAACCGAGTAACTCGCGTATTGACCGCTTCCAGAAAACATTGATGCAATATGAGCACACCGTGACAGTTCGCAAGACTCGTGGTGATGATATTGATGCCGCTTGTGGCCAACTTGTTGGTGATGTGATTGACCGTACTAAGCGCACGGCAATCAATAAAGCCGCGAAAGGCGACACAATTGAAGTGAAAGCAGTTTAATAACGCGTTGCGATATTTACCGAAAGCCAGAGCCTAGCTCTGGCTTTTTCGTTACATCCTGTAGCGATCTCTCTGTCAAATTATCGAAAAACCTTGAGCTGCTTGTAAAATATGCACTTTGTCTATGTTGTTTCGGCTAAGATATCTATTAGAATTAAGGGTTAACGCTTTAGGGTAATTCCCTGTCTATTGAGTGAAGCGAGAGTATCGACTTGCGAGGCTATGTCCTCCCACAAATTTTTGAGTTTGTCCGGCGCACAACAAAAATGAATAACTAACGCGTGAGAGACAAATTCTAACTTGAAGAGAATGATTAAATCATGACTGCTGAACAACAAGCACCAACGAACAACGAAGAAAATGTAGAAAGAGTAGAAGCTGGTACTATTCTGAAAAATAAACGTGAAGAGCTAGGTCTTAGCCAAAAGCAAATTGCTGATCGTTTACGTTTACGTGCCTCTATTATTGAAAATATCGAAAATAACAATTTTGCTTCTGATCAGGTCGCGACATTTACTCGAGGCTATTTGCGTTCATATGCACGTGCCGTTGGTATTGAAGAGTCTGTGGTACTTTGTGCGCTTGACGGCTGTGAAGATACGCAGCCGGAAGAACAAGAAATGAAGAGCTTTTCTCGCAAGACCAATCGCGAAAAGCACGATAGCCGTATCATGACGCTAACATGGGGTATTTTTGCGGTTATCGCAGGTATTTCATCGGTTTGGTGGTGGCAAAATCAGGAAGCCAGTTTGGCTGACCTTACCAGCGATACGGAACAAGAACTCAAGATTGAACAACAAGAAAGCGACCCTGCGCTTGATTTTACTACGTTAGAGGCGGAAGAGTCTCGTGTGACAGCCACCGACAGTAACATTGAACAAATTATCGAAGCGGAAGCAGAGCAAACGGCAGATCAGACGTCTAGTACAGAAATCATCGCTGAGCCAGTGGAAGCACCTAATGAACAAGTTACAAACACTGATGACGCTCAAGCACCGCAGGTGGCTGAGCAACAACCAGAATCTTCAGCACAAAAAACGGAAGTGGTTAAGAACCTTCTGACGTTGTCATTTCGTGATGATTGCTGGATTCAAGTCAAAGATGCTACGGGGAAAACACTTTCGACTGGCGTGAAAAAAGCGGGTCAAAGCTTAGATCTCACCGGAAATATGCCATATAGCGTGATTTTAGGTGCGCCTGAAAACGTTTCAATGACATTAGCGAGTGAACCTGTCGACCTTTCTGGGTATACTTCAGGCAAAGTAGCAAGATTCAACTTACCTTAGAAATTACTATGCAATACGAATCTCCGATCAAACGTCGCCCATCGACGCGTATATACGTGGGCGATGTGCCTATTGGTGATGGCGCACCAATCGCTGTGCAGTCAATGACAAACACCAGAACAACAGACGTTGCGGCGACTGTTGCTCAAATTAAAGCGCTGGAAAATGTCGGTGCAGATATCGTTCGCGTGTCTGTTCCTACAATGGATGCAGCAGAAGCGTTCAAACAGATTAAACAGCAGGTGAATATTCCACTCGTTGCGGATATTCATTTTGACTACCGTATTGCGCTGAAAGTGGCAGAGTATGGTGTTGATTGTCTGCGTATTAACCCTGGCAACATCGGCAATGAAGAGCGTATTCGTGCCGTAGTTGACTGCGCTCGTGATAAAAACATTCCGATCCGCATCGGTGTAAATGGTGGCTCTCTGGAAAAAGACATCCAGATGAAATATGGCGAACCAACACCAGCTGCACTCGTCGAATCAGCAATGCGTCATGTCGATATTCTTGACCGCCTGAACTTTGACCAGTTCAAAGTCAGCGTAAAAGCGTCAGATGTCTTCTTAGCCGTTGACTCATATCGTCTGCTTGCTCAGAAGATTGATCAACCGCTGCATTTGGGTATTACAGAAGCAGGCGGTGCTCGCGCAGGTGCGGTGAAGTCATCAGTTGGCCTCGGTATGCTTCTAGCGGAAGGCATAGGTGATACGCTGCGCATTTCGTTGGCGGCGGATCCTGTTGAAGAGATCAAAGTCGGTTTCGATATTCTAAAGTCACTACGTATTCGTTCTCGCGGCATTAACTTTATTGCTTGCCCAAGCTGTTCTCGCCAAGAGTTTGATGTGATTGGCACGGTAAACGCACTTGAGCAGCGCTTAGAAGATGTGATTACGCCAATGGACGTATCGATCATCGGTTGTGTCGTCAATGGCCCAGGTGAAGCTGAAGTGTCTCACTTAGGTTTAGCGGGTAGTAATAAGAAGAGTGCTTTCTACGAAGACGGTAAGCGTCAGAAAGAGCGATTTGATAACGAAGATCTAGTTAATCAGCTAGAAGCGAAGATTCGTGCTAAGGCGTCGGTACTCGACGAAGCGAATCGCATCGATATCAAACAAGAAGATTAATCTCAACGTAATGCAAATTACGGTACCTATTTTACGGTAAATGACTGTGGCAAAGAAAATCCAAGCAATTCGAGGCATGAACGACTGCCTTCCAACTCAATCACCACTGTGGCAAAAACTTGAAAACACAGTGAAGAACGTAGTTAGCGCATACGGTTACAACGAAGTGCGCATGCCAATCGTTGAGATGACACATTTATTCAGTCGCGCTATCGGTGAAGTGACCGACGTGGTTGAAAAAGAAATGTACACCTTTGAAGACCGCAACGGTGATAGCCTAACGCTGCGCCCTGAAGGTACAGCTGGTTGTGTACGTTCTTGCATTGAAAATAGCCTTATCAACCGTGATGAACAGCGTCTGTGGTACATGGGTCCAATGTTCCGTCACGAGCGCCCGCAAAAAGGTCGTTACCGTCAATTCCACCAATGTGGTGTGGAAGTTTTCGGTCTAGATGGTCCTGATGTTGATGCTGAACTTATCATGATGACGGCACGTCTATGGCGTGAGCTAGGCATCGATAAGCACGTTCGTCTAGAGCTTAACTCAATCGGTTCTCTAGAAGATCGCGCGAACTACCGTACTGCGCTGATCGCATTCTTAGAACAGCACATCGATATTTTAGATGACGACTGTAAGCGTCGTATGCACACTAACCCATTGCGCGTACTGGATACTAAGAATCCAGATGTTCAAGCAATCCTTGGTGATGCGCCGCGCCTGTCTGACTACCTAGGTGAAGAGTCGAAAGAACATTTTGCTGGTCTTTGTGAACTTCTTGACGCTGCAGGTATCGAATACACAGTTAACGAGCGTTTAGTTCGTGGTTTAGATTACTACAACCGCACTGTATTCGAGTGGATTACAGAAAGCCTAGGTGCTCAAGGCACGGTATGTGGTGGTGGTCGTTACGATGGTCTAGTTGAACAGCTAGGCGGTAAAGCAACACCAGCAGTCGGCTTCGCAATGGGCCTAGAGCGTCTTGTACTAATGCTAGAAACTCTTGAGCTAACGGAAGTACGTCGTAGCGTTGATGTCTACATGGTTACGGCCGGTGAAGGCACTATGATGGCGGGTATGAAGCTAGCTGAGTCTTTACGCGAACAGGTTTCAGGCTTACGCGTAATGAACCACTTCGGTGGCGGTAACTTTAAAAAGCAATTTAAACGTGCTGATAAAGTTGGTGCAGCGGTCGCGTTGGTTCTTGGTGAGAACGAAGTGGCTGATAACACGGTAGTATTGAAAGACCTGATTGGCGGTACGCAAGAAACTTACAGCCAAACAGACGTTATCGCTAAGCTATCTGAGCTAGTGTAATTAATTTATCTAATTTTGAAGTAGCGATCTCTGTCGCTACTTTTTTGAGATGTAAGAGGACAGGAAGTGGAACTCTACGATACTGAAGAACAACAAGTAGAAGCGATCAAAGATTGGTGGAAAGAGAACGGCAAAGCAGTCATTTTAGGTGCTGTTGTTGGTCTTGGCGGCCTGTTCGGGTGGCGCTACTACCAAGATTCTGTGACTGCGGCTCAAGAAGCGGCGTCAGAAAGCTACACAAAAGCAGTTCAAGTACTTGCTGAAAAAGGCGCATCTGCTGAAGGCGACATTCAAACCTTTATTGATGGCAATAAAGATACTGAATATGCAACTCTAGCTGCTCTTCAGCTAGCGAAGGTACAAGTTGAAGCGGGTAACTTTGATGAAGCGCTTGCTCAGCTAGAGTGGGCAAAGTCTGCAACCAAAGATGCGGCAGTATTGTCAGTGGTTAATTACCGCTTAGCTCGCGTTAAAGCGGAGCAGGGCGAGTTTGATGCTGCTGTTGCTGAGCTAGCAAACATCACTGATGAAAGCTGGGCTGGCCGAGTAGCAGAACTTAAAGGTGACATCTTACTGCGTAAAGGCGATGAGCAAGCCGCGTATGCCGCTTACACAGAAGCGCAGCAATCTGGTGATGCAAGCCAAACACTACAGATGAAACTGGACGATCTAGCCAAGTAAGGGCATAGCATGAAGAATATGCTGAAGAAAGCGCTCACTGCGGCAATGTTCGCTGGTATCCTCGCGGGTTGTGCGAGTGAGGAAGATACCATCATCATGGCACCAGTTCCTGTTGTACAAAGTGAATTTACGCCAAGTACAGAGTGGAAAGCGTCGGTAGGTAATGGTGTTGGTCAATATTACTCTAAGCTCACACCTGCATACGCTTATGACAAAGTATTTGTTGCAAGCCGTGATGGTGTGATTAAAGCGCTCGACCCAGAAACAGGTAAAACCTTGTGGGAAACCGAAGTCGAATCTGATGTCTCAGCTCGTCTATCTGGTGGGATTGTGGCTGCGTACGGCCAAATCTTCATTGGTAGCGAAAATGGTCGAGTGTTAGCGTTCAACGAAGAAACCGGTGAACAAAACTGGAACTCTGAAGTGGATGGTGAAGTGTTGACCTCACCAGCGACAGACAGCAACCTTGTGATTGTTCATACTAACAGCGGTATGCTGATTGCGCTTGATCAGGTAACGGGTGAAAGTAAGTGGACGATCAGTACCGAAGTACCGAATTTGACTCTACGTGGTAACAGTACTCCAGTCACGGCTTCTGGCGGTGTCTTCTGGGGTACGGCAAATGGCCGCTTAGCAGCGGCGATTGTTGAACGTGGTCAGCTTATTTGGCAGCAGCCGATCGGAATGCCTCAGGGCGCAACTGAAATTGACCGCCTTGTTGATGTCGATGCTTCGCCGCTGATTATAGGCAGCAACCTATACATCATTGGCTACAATGGTCAGCTAACGGCTATCGACTTGCGTTCTGGTAAGCCGGTATGGAAGCGTGCGTTCTCGTCTGCGACGGATATCGCCAGTGACGGTAGTCGTATCTATATCGTTACAGAGCAAGATCATCTTGTTGCTTTTGACGCACGTAGCGGTACTGAATTGTGGAGCAATGAGCAGCTTGAACACCGATTACTGACAGCGCCGACGATTATCAACCAGTATGTGGTTGTAGGTGATAGTGAAGGTTATCTACATTGGGTTGATCGCAGCAGCGGTGAATTCGTTGCTCAACAAGAAGTAGACAGCAGTGGCTTTGCGGTTGCACCAATCACAATCCCTGGTGGTTATCTCTTAATGACGCGCAATGGCGATGTAAAGAAACTAACGATCAGCGAATAGTTTCGTGATACAATTCACATTCGGCTCCTCGCTGGTAACAGTTGGGAGCCGTTTGTTTGTTTTAGAACCCCAAAGTTACATGTGGTTATAGGTAAAGTGCTCATAAAGTGGACTCTGCTGAGTTGTTACCTATAACTACATAAAGAAAAGAATATTGTAGAGGTTATTATGGTACCTGTTGTTGCTCTGGTAGGGCGTCCTAACGTTGGTAAGTCAACGTTATTTAACCGATTGACTCGTACACGCGACGCGTTGGTTGCGGATTTCCCTGGCTTAACTCGTGACCGTAAATACGGCCAAGCGAAGCTTGGTGAACATGAATTCATTGTTATCGATACCGGCGGTATTGATGGCACAGAAGAAGGTGTAGAAACCAAAATGGCTGAACAGTCGCTAGCGGCGATTGATGAAGCTGATGTTGTGCTATTTATGGTTGATGGCCGCGCAGGCTTAACACCATCTGACATCGCCATTTCTAACCACCTTCGTAAGATTGAAAAGCCTTCAATGCTGGTTGTAAACAAGGTTGATGGTATTGATGCTGACGCAGCGTCAGCTGACTTCTGGCAACTTGGTGTTGAAAACATGTACCAGATTGCTGCGGCTCACGGCCGTGGTGTCGGTGCTTTGATTGATCGCGCGCTTAACCCATTTGCAGAAAAAATGGCAGAAGAAGCGAAAGGCGAAATCGAAGACCTAACCGAGTTTGAAGATCTTGATGAAGAGAAGTTAGACTACACCGAAGAAGAAGCTGAGGAAGAGTTTAAGCGTCTGCAAGATCAGCCAATCAAACTGGCTATTATCGGTCGACCAAACGTAGGTAAATCGACGTTAACTAACCGTATTCTTGGTGAAGAGCGTGTGGTTGTCTACGATATGCCGGGTACAACACGTGACTCTATCTACATTCCAATGGAGCGTGATGGTCGTGAATACGTACTGATCGATACGGCTGGTGTTCGTCGTCGTAAACGTATCAATGAAACTGTTGAGAAGTTCTCAGTGGTTAAAACGCTAAAAGCGGTTGAAGACGCGAACGTTGTTCTACTAGTAATTGACGCACGTGAAAACATTTCAGACCAAGATCTTAGCCTACTAGGTTTTGCCCTAAACGCTGGTCGTTCAATTGTTCTAGCTGTGAACAAGTGGGATGGCCTTGATACAGACGTGAAAGAGCACGTGAAGAAAGAGCTAGACCGTCGTCTAGGTTTCGTAGACTTCGCGCGTATCCACTTTATCTCTGCGCTGCACGGTACTGGTGTTGGTCACCTGTTTGAATCTGTGCAAGAAGCTTACAAGTCTGCGACAACTCGTGTAGGTACATCAGTACTGACTCGTATTATGAAAATGGCAACTGATGATCACCAGCCACCGTTGGTTCGTGGTCGCCGTGTTAAGCTGAAATACGCGCACGCGGGTGGTTATAACCCACCAATCGTGGTTATTCACGGTAACCAAGTTAATGAACTGCCAGATTCATACAAACGTTACCTGATGAACTACTACCGTAAGTCTCTAGAGATCATGGGTACACCGATCCGTATTCAGTTCCAGAGCAGCGACAACCCGTTTGAGGGTAAAACGAACAAGATGACTATGTCTCAAGAGCGTAAACGTAAGCGCCTAATGAGCATGATGAAAAATCGTAAGAACTAATTGCCTGAGTCGGAGTACACAGGAAAGAGTTTATTGATAAAAAGCGCCTAGTTTACTAAGGCGCTTTTTTTATAGGACAAGAAATGCAAATTAAACCAACTATCGCCCAATTTTGTCACAATACTTGGCAGCTTGACGCTGTTGTTCAGCTTATCCAGCAAGGTAGCGAGCATCTATATGTGGTGACAGATACCACGCCTTTTCATCCCGTGAGCCATATTTGGCCAGATCATCCTGCTGATAGAGGTACTCTAGATTGCCACAATGTGCTTGATTGCCAAGTTGGCGCCGTTGAACTGGCAAGCGGCGAGCTTTATGTCGGTCAAACAATCCCTGTGAAACGTGATGAGCCAGGCTGGAGCTTTGTTGTCGTCCATTGTTTAACTAAGGGGTCTGTCGAACTTGAGCTTGGTCAGAAAGTCTGTTTATCGGTTGATAAGCCTTATCAGCAATCATTGAGTCGTGGGCACAGTGCAGGCCACCTTTCATATCTCGCTCTAAATAAGGTACTGACTGAGCACGGTTATTGGCGTAAAGACGCAGACAGAAAAGATCCGCATGGCAACTACGACTTCAATAGCTATGCGCAGGTGACAAGTTTTGTTACACCGGATAAATGCCTAGATACTTATCGACTGGGTAAGACGCTACGTAAGCGTGGTTTAAACAGTGCTGACTTGCTAGCGAACTTAGCGCAAATAGAGAGCTTGGTGAACGCACAATTGATCGAATGGCTAAAGTTCGATTCTGACATCTTGGTTGAGTGCCATGGAGACGCATTGACGGACTCTCGATACTGGTCGTGTGACTTAAAAGAGGGCGCAATCGCTGTTATTCCTTGCGGTGGCAGTCATGCAAGTTCTTTAAACGATTATGCTGTGATTGAGGTGAAACTGGTTCAAGTCGATGCGAGTAATATTGAAATGCACACTGATGTAAAACCGACATAGTGAAGTCGATCGTTTTTATAATATTCTGATAATGGCGTAAAACAAAAGACGTTTGGTTTTTTATGCTTTTAAAAATCCAAATGCAGAACATGTAACTTATGCTTTCGGTATGTGGTTATATAAATGTTCTTTTTGGTGCAGATCGCTGATCACTTTGGATTTAGCCGATGATCAGAGTTTGATCTTTACTATAGCTTAGATCGTTTCTAGAGTTTTATTCTAATTGGTTATAAATGAGGCTGGGATCGGGTTATAAATAGAGCCTTTATGCTACTGTTTTCCCATAAAAACAGAATATATTAAAGATCAGTCATATGAGTTACCTTAAGCTTCTTACTGCTCACAGAGAAGTTAACAAGTTACTCACTAAGCTTGCATTAGGAATGGGAAGAACAGAGCTCAATCGCCGTGTGGTTGAGCTCTCTGAATGCTGGTTTGGTGAAAGAAAAGCTTCAATACTAAGGCTTGATGCCAACAGTAGCCGGCTTTACTTGGAGTCGGCTCCAAGCTTGCCAGAATTCTATAATGACGCAATTGAAGGCGTCACTATTGGCCCGACAATAGGATCGTGTGGCGCTGCTGCTTACCTAAAGCAAAATGTTGTCGTCGATAATATCAATACCCATCCCAACTGGGCGCCATTCACGTCACTGACAGAAGAGGCAGGTTTACATGCCTGTTGGTCTGTTCCTATTTTATCTAGTCAAGAAGCGGTCATGGGGACATTCGCAATATACAGTGCTGCACCGTCTTTGCCTGAGTCTCATGAACTCGAAGTACTCGAAATGCTGGCGTCACTCTATGCTGTAGCATGGGAGAAGTATCAGTTAGAGGATCAGCTTCACTATCACGCTCGCTACGATAGTTTAACGGGGTGTTTGAACCGTAGGGCTCTGCTCCAGCAAGCGAATGATTGTTTAAATACCGAACTAAAATACATCGCGTGTTTCTTTGCTGATATTGATAAGTTCAAACAGATCAACGATCGCAATGGTCATGAGGTCGGAGACAAAGTACTTGCCGCTGTTGGTGAGGTGTTTAATCAGACATTTGAGATTAGTAGCTTGGGCGGCCGTTATGGTGGCGATGAATTTGTCGCATTTTCTTGGTCCAACGATCCAGATACGTTTTCCCAACTGGCTGTGGAGTTTAACCAACGATTAGGTGAGATATCGCCAGTTGATGGGGTAACAATTTATGTCAGTGTCGGTATGGCAGTGTGTGAAATAACACGAATGACCTCATTGCAGCGATTAATAAAGCGAGCCGATCACGCAATGTACAAAGTAAAGCACCCTGATGGGCTTGATAAAGATCATAGTAACTTTGCCTGAGGAAGTTAAAGTAGGCGTGATATAGATATTGTGAAGAAGCCGATATGAATGAGAATAGTTGCCCAATTTGTCATGATGAATTGAGCTGGACTGGCGAATACCATTGCCAATCTTGCGATGAAAACTTTAAAAAGATTGGTTTTTGCCCTGATTGCGATGCGGAGTTAGAGAAGCTGCAAGCATGTGGTTCAGCGAGCTATTTTTGCAACGCATGCAATGAGCTTAAGTCAAAGTCAAAAGTACGTTTTGAGTTTCAACCGAGTTAGTTTAGTTAACGGTTGAACGTATCTCTCCATCAGATAAACGGGTGACCAAAGTGTCGCCTGTTTTTATATCTGATGTTTTAGTCAGTACTTTACCTTGCTCAGTTTGCGAAATACTGTAGCCACGCTTTAGGGTTGCTAATGGACTGACGGTATCTAACTTCTCGGCAGCTAATGCCAGCTGATGACGTGTATTCAGCAAGCGTCTGTCCATTGCATCAAGCAGCTTCTGCTCCAATCGTTGTAGAGTCGATTTTTGCTCTGACAGGCGTTTAACTGGTGAGTTAAGCTCCAAACGATATTGTTGACGCTCAACTTTTTGGCTACGTTGAGATAAGTAGCGTTCCATTGAGCGATGCAGACGAACTTCAAGTTCATCCAACTGCTGGCTTTGACGCTGTAATTGGTAGCTCGGGTGTTGACGCTCTAAGCGATGAAGGAGTAGGGCGTTATGACGTTTTTGTTCACTTAGGTAATAACGCATTGCGCTGACGAGCTTATTTTGACGGCTCAGTAGCGCCTGATCTTTATGGCTGTTATCACGGCTAACCAGTTCGGCTGCTGCAGATGGTGTTGGCGCGCGCATATCAGCGACAAAGTCAGCGATAGTCACATCCACTTCATGACCGACAGCACTGATAATCGGGATCTGACTAGCAGCAATTGTGCGGGCCAATATCTCGTTATTAAAGCACCATAAATCTTCCAGTGAGCCACCACCACGTCCGACGATCAATACATCACACTCATTGCGGCTGTTAGCGCAGCCAATCGCTTGAGCAATTTGGATTGCCGCCTCTTCACCTTGAACCATCGTCGGGTAAACCACGACGGGTAGGGAAGGATCGCGGCGCTTCAATACATCTAAAATATCGTATAGCGCAGCGCCTGTTTTAGAGGTGATCACACCAACACGCTTCGGGTGCTCAGGTAATGGCTTCTTGCTGGTTTGAGCAAACAAGCCTTCACCCGCCAATTTCATCTTCAGTTCTTCAAACTGCTGCTGAAGTCGGCCGTCACCTTCTGGCTGCATGCTTTCAATGATTAACTGGTAGTCACCACGCGGTTCATACAGCGATAAACGAGCTTTAACCAAGACTTGATTGCCGTTTTTCGGCTTGAATGTAACGCGGCGATTGTTACCACGGAACATGGCACATTTTACTTGAGCACGAGAATCTTTAAGAGTGAGGTACCAGTGACCAGAGACAGGAGCAGAGAAGTTTGAAATCTCGCCAACTAACCAAACAATCCCCATTTCATTTTCAAGTAATAGGCGCACTTCTGCATTAAGACGAGAAACGGTGAAGATGTTTTGATTGGTCAGAGATGACAAGGCTAATCTCGCGGACGTGAATATGGAAATTAGCGGCAATATAATACATATCAAGGGGGTTAATGCAAGAAAAAAATTAAAAAATTTGTGGTCAAGCGATTACGTAGGCCGTATAATCCGTCCGCAATATCTAATCCAAATGTAGTTAAGTTAACAAAACTTACTGCCCTCATTATGCGAAACGATGAGACCGGATTGTTCTTTTTACTCCTCTAATTGTGAGATATTGCAAATGCTAAGAATTGCCAAAGAAGCGCTGACATTCGATGACGTACTACTTGTGCCAGCACACTCCACCGTTCTCCCAAACACAGCTGATCTTCGCACTCAGCTGACCAAGAACATCACCCTAAACATCCCAATGATTTCGGCGTCTATGGACACCGTTACTGAAGCTCGTCTAGCGATTGCGCTAGCGCAAGAGGGTGGCATTGGCTTTATCCACAAGAACATGTCTATTGAGCAGCAAGCGCAGATGGTTCACCAGGTTAAGATTTACGAAGCAGGTGTGGTTTCTCACCCTGTGACAGTAAGCCCTGATGCAACTATTGCCGATGTTGTTGCTCTAACAGAAAAGCATGGTTTTGCAGGTTTCCCAGTGGTAACGGATACTAACGAACTTGTTGGTATCATCACTGGCCGTGACGTTCGCTTTGTAACTGACCTTTCCAAGAAAGTCGATGTTGTAATGACGCCTAAAGAGCGCCTAGCAGCTGTTAAGGAAGGTGCGACTCGTGAAGAAGTTCAAGAGAAAATGCATAAAGCGCGCGTAGAAAAAGTACTGGTTGTGAACGACGAGTTCCAACTAACCGGTATGATTACCGCGAAAGATTTCCACAAAGCAGAACGTAAGCCTAACGCATGTAAAGATGCGCAAGGTCGTCTACGTGTTGGCGCGGCAGTTGGTGCAGGCGCAGGTAACGAAGAGCGCGTTGCTGCTCTTGTTGAAGCGGGCGTTGATGTTCTACTTATCGACTCTTCACATGGTCACTCTGAAGGTGTTCTAAATCGTATCCGCGAAACTCGCGCAGCATACCCAAATCTAGATATCATCGGTGGTAACGTAGCGACTGGTGCTGGTGCTAAAGCGCTTATCGACGCTGGCGTAAGTGCAGTTAAAGTAGGTATCGGCCCTGGTTCTATCTGTACAACTCGTATCGTAACAGGTGTGGGTGTTCCTCAAGTTACTGCTATTGCTGATGCTGCAGAAGTAGCAAACCAGCACGGTATTCCAGTTATCGCAGATGGCGGTATCCGTTTCTCAGGTGATATCTGTAAAGCTATCGTAGCAGGTGCATCATGTGTCATGGTTGGCTCTATGTTCGCTGGTACTGAAGAAGCACCTGGCGAAGTAATCCTATATAACGGCCGTTCATACAAAGCTTACCGTGGCATGGGGTCACTTGGCGCTATGTCTCAAGGCTCATCTGACCGTTACTTCCAGTCTGACAACGCAGCAGACAAGCTAGTACCAGAAGGTATCGAAGGTCGTATCGCATACAAAGGTCGCCTAAAAGAGATCGTTCACCAACAAATGGGTGGTCTACGTTCAAGCATGGGTCTAACAGGCTCTGCAACCATTGAAGATATGCGTACTAAAGCTGAATTCGTACGTATTTCAGGTGCAGGCATGAAAGAGTCTCATGTCCATGACGTTCAAATCACCAAGGAAGCTCCAAACTACCGTCTAGGTTAATCTCAATAGAGATTTACACATCCGACGTAAACGTTTGCTTTTTTCCTTGAAGCATTAAGAAGAGGCGAGTACACTCGCCTCCGTTTTAATCACTTAGCTTATAAGACTGCTCAAAATGACTAAAAATATTCATGACCAACGTATTCTGATCTTGGACTTCGGTTCTCAGTACACTCAATTAGTAGCACGCCGCGTACGTGAAATCGGCGTTTACTGTGAACTTTGGAGCTGGGATGTTGAAGAAGCGGATATTCGTGAATTCAATCCAGACGGTATCATCCTATCTGGTGGCCCAGAAAGCGTAACGGAAGATAACTCTCCACGCGCACCTCAATATGTATTTGACTCAGGTGTTCCTCTATTAGGTGTATGTTACGGCATGCAAACTATGGCTGAGCAGCTAGGTGGTAAAGTTTCGACTTCTAATGAGCGTGAGTTTGGTTACGCAGCAGTACAAGTATCGGGCGAGTCATCAATCTTTAAAGATCTTGAAGCATCTCAAGATGTTTGGATGAGCCACGGTGACAAAGTTGTCGAGATCCCTGAAGGCTTCGTTAAAGCGGGTGAGACAGACACTTGTCCTTACGCTGCGATGGCGAACGAAGAGAAGAAATACTACGGTGTTCAGTTCCACCCAGAAGTAACGCACACGAAGAATGGCCTGCAAATGCTAGAGAACTTTGTTCTTGGCGTATGTGGCTGTGAGCGTCTATGGACTTCAGAATCAATTATCGAAGATGCCGTTGCTCGTATTAAAGAGCAAGTGGGCGACGATGAAGTTATTCTAGGTCTATCTGGTGGTGTTGATTCATCAGTGGTTGCTATGTTGGTTCACCGCGCAATCGGCGACAAGCTGACGTGTGTATTCGTTGATAACGGTCTACTTCGTCTGAACGAAGGTCAGCAAGTAATGGATATGTTTGGCGACAAGTTCGGCCTAAACATCATCAAAGTTGATGCAGAAGAGCGCTTCCTAACAGCACTTGAAGGCAAGTCTGATCCAGAAGAGAAGCGTAAGACTATCGGTCACGTATTCGTTGACGTATTCGATGAAGAGTCTAAGAAGCTGGAAAATGCTAAATGGTTAGCTCAAGGTACTATCTACCCTGATGTTATCGAATCAGCGGCCTCTAAGACAGGTAAAGCGCACGTGATCAAATCTCACCATAACGTTGGCGGTCTGCCAGATGATATGGAGATGGGTCTTGTTGAGCCACTACGTGAGCTGTTTAAAGATGAAGTACGTAAGATTGGTCTAGAGCTAGGTCTGCCTTACAACATGCTTTACCGCCACCCATTCCCAGGTCCTGGCCTAGGTGTTCGTGTTCTTGGTGAAATCAAGAAAGAGTACTGTGATTTGCTACGTCGCGCAGACGCTATCTTTATTGAAGAGCTGCACGCTGCGGATCTTTACAACAAAGTCTCTCAAGCGTTCACGGTATTCCTACCAGTACGTTCTGTAGGTGTAATGGGCGATGGTCGTAAGTACGATTGGGTTGTTTCTCTACGTGCTGTAGAAACGATCGACTTCATGACGGCGCATTGGGCACACCTACCGTACGATTTCCTAGGTAAGGTATCTAACCGCATTATCAACGAAGTTGACGGCATTTCACGAGTTGTTTACGACATCTCTGGTAAGCCACCAGCAACTATCGAGTGGGAATAATCTTCGCGATTAACAACCAATAATTGAACCAGCCTTCGGGCTGGTTTTTTTTCGCCTAAAACTTTGGAGTAAGCGCACAGTTCTTCATCTCAGTTTGTTACGCCTTCTGTTGTAAGCTCAAATCGCGTCGCATCTTGACGTAAGTCTAAGTTATTCATCGTGCTTATTTTTTCAGTATTCCCTAACCTTTTGTCAGCTGAAAACACAAGGAAATGTTCCATGAAAAAGGTAAGCTACTTAACCGCTGCACTTTCGTTGGCGGCAGTGTCGTCCAGTTGGGCGGCGATGAACATCCAGCCCGATCCGCAAAACCCGACTGGGTACGTGATTGCACGCTCTGATGTTGAGGCGGTAGAAAGTCAGAAAACGGCTGACCCAATGTATCAGATTTGGTCTCAAGCATTGCGCACTGCTCCGAACAGCGTTGTTGAGGCCATCGACTCAGGCCTGGCAACTAACCCTGAAAACGTACAGCGAGCCGAGCGAGTATTTCCTCGTTCAGAGTGGGATTTTCTAACCGGTATGGCGGCGCCAGAGTACACCTACACACGTTTCTTAAGAGCGATTGGTAAGTTTCCTGCGTTCTGTTCGGAATATACCGATGGCCGCGATTCTGATGCGATCTGTAAGCGATCTATTGTCACTGCGTTTGCTCACTTTGCCCAAGAAACTGGTGGTCATATCGCGATAGATAATACCTCGGACAATCCACTTGGACTTGAAGAGTGGCAACAAGCGCTAGTGCATGTGCGTGAAATGGGCTGGTCAGAAGGGCAAGAAGGTTACACAACAGGCTGTGGCCAGAACGATTGGCAGAATAAAAAATGGCCATGTGCGACAGGGCAAGGCTATTTTGGCCGTGGTGCAAAACAGCTTTCTTACCACTTTAACTACGGTGCATTCTCTGAAGTCATGTTTGATGGCGATGCATCAGTACTGCTTAATAACCCGGGGTTAGTTGCGGACTCATGGTTAAACCTCGCGTCAGCCATTTGGTTCTTCTTAACGCCGCAAGCTCCTAAACCAGCGATGTTGCATGTGATCGATAAAACATGGTCACCGTCTCAACGTGAAGTTGATGCCGGCATTGGTTACGGCTTTGGTACTACCATCAATATCATTAACGGTGGTATCGAGTGTGGTGAGCAAAATAAAGATAAGGGTCAGCCAGTCAACCGTATTCGTTACTGGGAAGGGCTATCTTCGCACTATCAAATTCCACTTGATGCTGACGAGAAGAACACCTGCTGGCAGCAAACACCTTATGGCAGCTTAAACCTAAATGGCGCAACAGATGTGCTTTACACTAACTGGGATGGCAACTGGAAGTACTATGCCGATCGTCCGGGTGGTTACTCATTTGAGTGTGAGTTGGTGGGTTTCCAAACGGCTTACTCAGCTTTGGTTCCGGGTGACTACGAGAAGTGTGTGACCAACTTTTATGGATCTCATTCCAGCTGGCCTGAAGTACGTATCGTCGATAAGCTTGATCCAGTTGACCCTGGCACAGGCACCGATTGGGACGCTAATAAAGTCTATAACGCCGGTGAGCAAGTGACATATAAAGGCGCGACTTATCAAGCGAAGTGGTGGACTCAAGGTGATGATCCTGCTCTTGGTGGGCCGTGGGAACTAGTATCAGGTACCCCAACTGAACCAGTGCCTGAGCCTACTCCAGACCCAACGCCAGATCCGACACCGGACCCAACACCAACTCCGGACCCTGAACCAACGCCAGATCCCACTCCGGTTCCAGATAGCTTTATTCAGTGGGAGCCAGGAGTAACACAAGCGGCTGACGGGGATAAAGTGACCTATAACGGCAAGTGCTTTATTGCGAAAAATGGTCCGGGAGTATGGGAATCTCCAGTTCAGTCGAACTGGTTCTGGGATGAAATCTCCTGTCAGTAAACACAGCAGCTAAGCCTGATTTGAAATCAGCGTAGCCTTGTTATTACTGATCATGCCGCTTAAGTAATCAATAATGCTTAAGCGGCTTTTTCTTTCCTGCAGCATTTGCTTTGTATCGTGGCTGTTAGGGGGAAACAATCTACATATTCATACGCTGAATGGTAATTGGCTCTTTATCGTTAACCATGCGTTTTGCGCAATCTTAGATTGCAAATCCTTGATCTATCTTTTTTCATCCACACCACTAAAATCTGCGCGTAAATTTTATTAACTTTTTTTAAAGGTGTGCAAAATGTCAACAAAACTGGCAAACCCGGCTCCACTGGGCCTAATGGGTTTCGGTATGACGACCATCCTGCTTAACATTCACAATGCAGGTTTCTTCCCTATGGATTCTATGATCCTAGCAATGGGTATTTTCTATGGTGGTCTTAGCCAAGTACTTGTTGGCATGATGTGCTTCAAACGTGGTGATACATTTGGTACGACTGCGTTCACTTCATACGGTCTATTTTGGCTAACATTGGTTGGTCTAATCGTGATGCCTTACATGGGCCTTCCAGCAAGCCCAGCAAGCTTCATGGGCTGGTACCTAGCACTATGGGGCATCTTCACAGGCTTTATGTTTGTTGGCTCTCTATGCTACCCAGTGGCAAAACAAGTGGTATTCGGTTCACTAACAATCCTATTCTTCCTACTTGCTGCACGTGATTTCACTGGTAGTGAGGTGATTGGCACAATCGCTGGTCTAGAAGGTATCTTCTGTGGCGCAAGTGCAATTTACTTTGCTATGGCTCAAGTTCTTAATAACGAATATGGCCGTACGATTCTGCCAGTTGGCGAGAAGAAAGCAGCTCAAGTTGAGCTAGAGCAAGTTGCCGCTTAATCAAATTTAAAATTTAGTTGTCGAATCGCCTGAAGAACGACAACTGAAATTGGGAACCTTAATACGAAAGGGGTTAGCATTTGCTAACCCCTTTTTCTTACCACTGCTTTTTATTTATAGCTTATCGCTATTAGGCTGAAGGTTGTTCAACCGGTTTAGAATCCACTTCTGATTCTGGCTCTTTACCTGTCTTACGACGGTACTTATCTTCCCAGTAGTCAGCGCCTTTAATGCCAAGCTTAACTGGGTTAAACGTGTACTCAGTCACACCTTGTCTTTGCTGCTCTTCGTAATCATGTAGCGCTTTTAGTGCTGGCTTAGACATGAAGAAGATAATCAAGATGCCGACGATGTTTAACCATGCCATTAGGCCTACACCCACATCACCCATTGCCCATGCAAGGTTTGCGGTCTTAACTGTACCGTAGAACACAACTGCGATTAATGCGACTTTTAGTAGGAACATTAAGCCGTTAACTTTGAAGGTACGGCGGATATACGCAATATTTGTCTCTGCGATGTAGTAGTACGCAAGAATGGTTGTGAATGCGAAGAAGAACAGTGCAATCGCGATGAATGGCTTACCAATGCCCGGTAGCGCACTTTCGATTGCCATCTGAGTAAAGACTGGACCGTTCGCAGCGATATCTGCCGCTACGTTCTGCACTAGGAAACCTTCAGCGCCATGAACGTTGTATGCACCAGTAATGATGATCATAAACGCAGTTGCTGAACAGACTAGTAGCGTATCAATGTAGATCGAGAATGACTGCACTAGGCCTTGCTGCGCAGGGTGATCAACACTTGCTGCTGCCGCTGCGTGTGGACCAGTACCTTGACCAGCTTCGTTAGAGTAAACACCACGTTTTACACCCCAACCAATTGCAGCACCAACACCCGCCATAGGCGTGAATGCATCACCAACGATCATTGCGAATACGCGTGGTACTTCACCGATGTTTAGCAGGATGATGATGAACGCTGTTACGATATAAGCTAGCGCCATGAAAGGAACGACAATCTGCGTGAAGTTTGCAATACGCTTAACACCACCAAAGATGATGAAGGCTAGAATCACAGCAATGATAGTACCTGTTAGGATCTTAGCGAAGCTGAATGTACCGATCGCAGTTTCAATCATTGCGCCAGAACCGAACGCTGCTTCTACTGCGTTACCGATACTGTTTGATTGAACGCCTGGTAGTAAGAAACCACAAGCAAAGATAGTCGCGATAGCAAAAACCCATGCATACCATTTTTGTCCCATTGCTTTTTCAATGTAGTAAGCTGGGCCGCCACGGAATTCGCCGTTATCTTCCTCTTTGTAAATTTGCGCCAACGTTGATTCTGCGTATGCCGTAGCTGCGCCGAAGAAGGCAACCACCCACATCCAGAATACAGCACCTGGGCCACCGAAGCCGATCGCCGCCGCAACACCTGCGATGTTACCTGTACCGACACGACCAGATAGCGAAACCGCTAATGCCTGGAACGATGAAATACCTTTAGATGAGCTTTTCCCTGATAAAAGTAGACGCCACATTTCAGTGAAGTGACGAATCTGAACAAATCGTGTCATGACTGAGTAGAAAAGACCTGCGCCCAAGCAAAGGTAAATCAATACCGGGCTCCAGATGATTCCATTCAAAAAATCAACAATTGACTGCATAAGAAGTTTCCCTGTTTGTTTTGTAATGGTTGTTTTCTGAGCAGGATATTACCCTGCTTGTAATTTAATTGTTAATTTATTTATCTTTTGGTGTTAACTGACGTGATCTAAAACACAAAGTGCTAAAAAATTGTTAAAAACACGAGTTGGACTGGATGGTAGTAGAAAGAGGCTGAGTATCTGATGAAATAAGCGCCATTTGTGGTGTTTTATATTTATAACAACTACAAATGGCGAATTTGTATATATCTTGTTTATGAGAGTTATATGAGTGGATTGTATCGTTACTGGTTACTGATAGCGTTCGACACTCAGCTCTGAAAATGGCTTCTCTCCTTGAGTTGCAAGGATCTCGGTCAGAATGTTGGCTGATCCACACGCCATGGTCCAACCAAGCGTGCCATGACCAGTATTGGTGTAGAGGTTGGAATAAGGAGTTTGACCTATGATAGGCGTGCCATCAGGGGTCATTGGACGAAAGCCACTCCAATAGTCAGCTTGGTTGAAGTCGACGCCCTTAGGAAAGAGTTGGCGAACGACATGGTTGAGTGTCGCTAGCCTTTTTTCTGGCAAACTCGGATCAAAGCCAGCCAATTCAGCTGTGCCTGCGACCCGAATGCGTTGATCAAATCGGGTTACCGCGACTTTATAGGTTTCGTCCATGATCGTGGAATGTGGGGCATGAGCCTCGTCAACAACAGGTAGCGTTAAAGAGTAGCCTTTGACCGGATAAACGGGAATATCGATACTAAGAGGCTGCAGAAGATGTTTAGAGTAACTTCCCAGCGCCATGACATAGTGATCGGCTTCAATGATGCCTTGCGACGTTTTGACACCTGCGATGCGATGATTATCAACCAGTAACTGTTCGATCTCGGTATTAAACAGAAATTGCACGCCCGCTTGCTCTGCCATGCTTTGCAGTTGTTGGCAAAACAGATAGCAGTCCCCCGTTTCATCGTCGGGTAAATAGAGCCCACCGACAAGACTGCCTTCCATGCTTGATAAGCCAGGCTCTTGAGTTAAACACTCTTTAGGTGACATCAATTGGTAGCGCGTACCGCTTTCTTCTAGCAGAGCGATATCTTTTTTTATCGCACTAAGCTGAGCCTGTTTACGAAATATTTGCAGTGTACCTTGGGTTTTACCTTGATAGTCTAATTGATGTTTTTGATTTAATTCTGCTAAACACTCTCGGCTACGATTAGCGATAGTCAGCATCCTCGCTTTATTGATTCTGTATTTATCAAGTTGGCAATTGCCTAGCATCTTCGTTGCCCAACTGACGAGTTCTGGGCTTAGGTTTGGCTTAATCTTTAGCGGAGCATGCTGTTCAAATAGCCATTTAATCGCCTTAGTCGGAATACCCGGCGCGGCCCATGGGGAAGAGTAGCCATAGGAGATCTGACCTGCGTTAGCAAAGCTTGTCTCTTCAGCGGAGCGGGCTTGCCTATCGATAACGGTTACGTTAAATCCCGCTTGAGATAAATACCATGCACTGGTCAGCCCGATGACACCACTTCCTAAAACAACGACTTTCACGTTTGATTCTCACACAATTAAATTTTGCTTAGGATCGGTAATTTACATTCGCTTAACAATCGATAAGAATTGATATTAGGTTTTAGTTTTTTTAAAGGCTAGTTATGAAGTCCGCAATTCTGCATGGGGTGAACTTGGTCTGTATCGTCGCCCGCCACCAAAGCTTAACCAGTGCAGCGAAAGAGCTGAGTTTAACCGTTGGCGCAGTGAGTCAGCAGCTGCAACAAATAGAAGAGAAACTCGGCTTTGTGGTATTTGAACGCCATGCTCGTGGGATACGATTAACCGAGCAGGGCAGCAAGCTAGTTGAATCGACCAGTCATCATTTAGCTGCCATTGAAGAAAATGTTTTTCAGCTTAGTCATGTATCTGAGCGTAAGCAGATCCGACTAAAGCTGACGCCATCTTTTGCTTTCAAATGGCTTGTTCCTCGCTTAGATAAATTTCATAAACTCTACCCCGATGTGCAAATACATACCTTTGCTGAAGGGGCGTTGGTGGATAGTGACAACCGCAACTTTGATATTGCGATTGACTATGGGCCGATACCTTACAAGCATCAAAGCGCAGAATTACTCATGGAGGAGTCCCTAATACCTGTCATCAGTCCCAGTTATTTGCAATCCCATCCATTGCGGTTAGACAATGATTGTTGGAGAGATGTGGTGCTATTGCATGATGTCATGCCATGGGCCGGTGCAGCGAAAGATCATGAGTGGCATTATTGGGCTAAACAGCAAAGCCTGACCTTTGAAACTAACCAAGGGCACTTCTTTAATCGCACCGATATGGCGATGTCAGCGGCTGAGGCTGGAGTCGGGATTGCACTTGCACGATCAGCACTACTGAGCAATGAGCTAAAAGAAGGGCGCCTAATAGCACCTTTTGCGGCTATTTCTGCTCATGCTGGTTACTTTGTTTTGACCCATACCGATAATCCCTACACGCGCTTATTTAAAAATTGGTTGAGAGAACAAGTGCTTATTGATTAATTTATAAATATCGATGGCGCGGCCATATGCACCCACTACACTTAGTAGTGAGCTTGATTCTGCCTTAGTAAAATCAAGCGAATGTAGGGGCAGCGCATTATGGAATCTCATCAAGGCCGATGCAGCTATCAAAACCCTGATGGCTGGTGCTGCGATCAACCAAGTGGTGAGTCAGGACTCTGTTACTGGCACGATCCAAAAGTCGATAAAAGCAATGATGATGTAAAAGACAAGGTTGAGCAATGGGCCGCAGCAGGTAAACCTTTAGACGGATTTCAGTTGGCAAAAACGAATTTAGAAGATCTCAATTTAGTAAACCGCGGTAGCAAAGAAGGTTATCTATGTCGAGATGTCGACTTCTATCGAGCAAATTTGACCGATGCTCACTTTTTTGGCTTAGATTTACGTGGCTCATCTTTAATGAAAGCCAAGTTAATTGGTGCAAATTTACACTGCGCCAAGTTAGATAATTGTAATTTGCTTGGTGCTTCGCTCTCTCGCGCTAAGTTAGAAAATATTGAATGGGGAGGCGACCTAAAACAAGAAAGGGCGGCGAGACGTGCGATTCGGGGGCATAAACGCAAAGAATCGGTAATGTATTGCCAAGAAGCAGAGGAAGTCTGTAGAAATATTCGTAAGCAATGCGAGAAGCAAGGCTTGTTTGAAATGGCTGGCGATTTCTTTAAACGGGAAATGCGTTTTCGCCGTTACCAAATGCCGTTGTTTAGTGTTAGGCGCGGCATCTCCAAGCTGGTGGATGTATTTTGTGGCTACGGCGAAGATCCGATTCGTGTCGTCGGCTTTTCGATTTTCTT
This sequence comes from Vibrio orientalis CIP 102891 = ATCC 33934, assembly GCF_000176235.1. Taxonomy (NCBI): domain Bacteria; kingdom Pseudomonadati; phylum Pseudomonadota; class Gammaproteobacteria; order Vibrionales; family Vibrionaceae; genus Vibrio; species Vibrio orientalis. The sequence continues at coordinate 164,058 of NZ_ACZV01000005.1, forward strand.
AATCTTAGTCTGTGCTCTGGCTTATTTCTTCTTAGATACCACAGGGGGACACCCTGTTTACGAGGGGGTAAGTGGCTGGAAGTTTTATGCGTTGGAGTTTTTTAACTCGCTCTATTTTAGCGTCGTCACATTCACCACCTTGGGCTATGGAGACATATCTCCCGTTGGGCTGGCGAGGTTTATCGCTGCCTGCGAAGCCTTCTTAGGCAGCTTTACCATGGCACTGTTTGTGGTGGTCTTTGTTAAAAAAATGACCCGCTGAGCACTGTGGAAATGGTTATTTGAACTCGCTGGCTAACCAATCAGAGAGAATGATCTGATCGTCTTTGTATTGGTTAGAAAAGTGCTCAATCAGCGCAGCGAGGTTCTGGCCATTATCACACATGGTTTGTGCCACTAAATCTTCAGAGACAACAATCGCGCCGCCTTGCGGGGAGGCGTGAGTCTCAATACTGACCGGTATAATAAATTTACTCTCACTGGCTAAGTGATGTTGCTTTAACTCATTTGCCTGTTGGTATAGCGCTGCTAACACCTCTGACTGGTAGTCACTCGCTTCGAAACCAACTGCGATAACAAAGACTAATCCACGATACAAAACAATTATTGAGCTGACCGATGCCGTCGCTTGATTAGTAAAACCGAGCACAACGTCACCAGCTAAGTGCGGCAGTTGCATGAATTGTTGTTTCAATAGTTCAACCGTCGCTGACCATTGGCTATGTTGCTCTGATGGGAGTTGCGTCAAGATGGATGAAGTATCGGTTTGAGTGAACTGCAAGATAGGTGCAGCGTATTGAGTGCTCGCGGTCATAGTAACTCGATAGACGGTTGGAATAGTGCAGAGGCTAACGGAGAAGATGCGATGGAGCTAGAAGTAACGCTGAATAGTTTGAGCCAGTCGGCGCAGTGAGAAGGATTAGATAAGAAAAAGGTTACCAAATCAGCGATCTGGTAACCTAAATTTGATTATGCGGCGTTAGCAAAGTCCGCTAAGAAAGCATCTTTACGCGCGTTAAAACGCTCGACAAGATCATCAACAGCCGCTTGGTCGTAAGGTTTAAGACCACTTGCTACCATACGTTTTACGCCTTTACCGACGATCTCGCCATTCTCTTTGAAATCGAAGTTTAGGGTCACGAGACCACGTTTGCCTTCTACATCGAATGTAGCGCCTGCATACACGACTTCAGGGTGCGTTAAGTCTAAACGAGAGAACTCGACTTCCATGCTTTCGTAAATAACCAATGGGCGCTGGCAGTTGATCATCATCTGCTGTTCTTCCATTAGTGGCACCATGATATGCGGGAAGTTCATACCAGAGAACTGAACGTAGCTCGTTACCACGTGTTCAATGAACTCTGGGTTTTGGCTTACTTCACCTTCACGTGACATGTGTAAGTACTCTTTCGCATTAGCATCGACTAACGCACTTTCCTTGGCACACTTATTTTCAACTGATAGAGATACGCTATCGCTCACCATTCCCGAAAAATCAAAGCGCATTTTTTGGCTAATGCCTTCTTTGCTTAGGAGAACCGCAAAAAGCAGATCACCAGGCACGCAGAAGCGTTTGCTATCTTCATCGTGGATAGGGTTATAGTCTCCCGCAACCTTTTTAGCAAAGTGACTTGCTTGTTGGCGAGTGAACTGGAACTGATTGTTATCTTGTGAAAAATAAGGTGTAAGAAACATACTTTTATTCATGTGGCCATAACTGCCGCGCAGTATACATGAAGCTATGCTATTAAATGGTCTATCCAGATGATTCGCTAAAGAATTGACGAAACCTTAACCTGCAAGATTCGACTCGAAGTCACCGCTAACACTTCAAACTGCCAGTCACCACAGGAAATCACTTCGCCACATTGTGGCACTTTGCCCGCTTTCCAAGTGATGTAACCATTTAGGGTTTGGAAGCCTTCACTCTCTTCACCTTCGATAGAAGCAATATCTAGGCGGCGTTTAAGCTCATTGAGCGGGATTAAGGCATCCATCCACCAACTGCCATCTTGATGCTGTCTCGCCCAGACATGTTGTGGTGCTAGACCAAGCTCACCCGCGACGGACTCCAATATATCGTAGTGAGTAACGATACCTTGAATATCGCCATACTCATCAACAATAAATGCCATCTCACAGTTGTTTTTCTGCATTTGATTTAGCAGCGGTAAGCCTTTCATCGATTCTGGGAAATAGCGCGGTTTTCTGACCAGTTTGACAATCTTGGTGATTGATAACTCTTCATATTGGTCGAGTAACACCTTAGACGATATCGTACCAATGATCTTATCTAAACCGCCATGGCAGACAGGCCACACCGAGTGCTGCGTCTGACGAATACGTTTGAGGATTTGCTCAATCGGCTGCTCTACATCTAGAAAGTCCATATCACAGCGAGGTGTCATCAGTGACGTCACTAAGCGATCGTTGAGATAGAGAATGTTTTGGATCATCTGTTGTTCTTGCGGTTCTATCGCACCAGATTCTGAGCCTTCGGTCATGACCGCGAAGATATCTTCTTCGGTGACCTGATCATTATCATCGCCATGCTGACGAAATAGTTTTAGCAGAGCATCGGTTGAAACACTCAATAACACCACAAACGGCGTCGTCAGGATTGCAAGCCAATGAATAGGGTAGGCAACAATCACAGCAATACGTTCTGCATTACGTTGGGCAAATCGCTTGGGAACCAGTTCGCCGACCACAATGGCAAAGTAAGTAATGATCACCACCACACTTGCAGTTGCGGCAATAGAGGCGAGTTCAGGCTCGAAGCCTTGTTGGATTAGCCACTGTGCAAATGGGCCAGACAGCGTCGCTTCACCGAAAATACCACTAAGGATACCAATTGCGGTAATGCCGATCTGGATGGTCGATAAAAAGCGGGTTGGGTTGCTTTTTAGCTCTAGTGCGAGCTTTGCGGAAGATTGAGTTTCTGCGAGTTTCTTAAGACGACTCGACTTAGCTGCGACAAGCGCAAGTTCTGACATGGCAAAAATGCCGTTTAGGGTGATAAGCCCCACCAGTATGAAAATGTCCATTAATTGTTCCAGTTATAAACACATTCAAAGCATAGCTATAGCACAAGGGAAAAGATATTGATTATTTAAGCAGCATGGCTAATTGTTTTTAAGGTAACGATTAGCAAATGTTATGGGAATAAGTTCGTCGCCATTAACTTGATTTTGGAGAGGTGTAGTCAAAGTAATCTAGCAAGAAATCAATCAATACGCGGACGGGTATTGAGAGGTGTTTGCGTGACGGATAAAGCAGATACATTTGCAGCGACATCAGTTGCCACTCTGGCAGTACCCAAACCAATTTGCCTTGCTCGATCCATTGGTCGGCAAGGTAATCTGGCTGCATTGAGATGCCCATATTCGCTAAGGAGCCATGCAGTAATACGGTCGCTTCATTGGCGGTGATATCGCAATTCACTTCGACCTCTTGTCTCTCTCCCTTATGAGTAAGCTGCCAGAGATGGCGACCAAAGTTTTTATAGCCAAGGCATTGGTGATGAGTTAAGTCTTGTGGCGTTTTTATCTCTGGCTGAGTAGCTAAATACTCTGGAGAAGCAACCAGCTTTGAGTAGCAGACAGAAAATGGTCGTCCGATCAAAGTAGGGTTAGGATCGTTGGTGGTTCGAATTGCCAAATCAATCCGCTCTGCCACCATATCGACGGCCCTGTCTTGAGCATCGATATCCAATTTAACCGCAGGGTACTGTTGGCGAAATTTCTCAAGCGCTGGCATTAACTGGGAAAAGCCGAAAGACATACTGACAGATACTCGCACCAGGCCGCTAATGGCATGTGTGGGCATTAAGCTCTCTTCCAGTTTGTGCGCCTCATCGACCCAAGATTGCAGTTTTGGCAGTAACTGTTCACCCGCGCTGGTTAATGACACTTTACGAGTAGTGCGCTGAAGTAGGCGTGAGCCAAGCCAGTTTTCAGCGGCTTCAACGTATCGGGTTACCATAGGCCGAGACATATCGAGCCTGTCTGCGGTGGCGGTAAAGCTTTCTGTCTGCGCCACATCCAACATCACTTTCGCTGCAGTTAACTTATCCATACTTGTTCGATTTAAGAAATAATGATGCAAAGAATAGGCTCTATTTCGAAATAAAACCAGTCGCTAACATGATTACCACTGAACAAAACAACATCAAATCAGGAGCGTTCATGAAAGCCCTTACTACCTTTAGTTTATTGCTAGCCGCAACATACTCATCAATAGCCAGTGCTGATTTAGACTTTGAGGTCTACAACGCAGACGACAACAGCTTTAACGTCACCTCAACTTTAGTGATTGGTGAAACGGAAACTTTATTGATTGATACCGGCTTTACCAAAGCGGATGCACTGCGTATAGCAGCTAAAATCTTGGATGCGGGCAAACCGTTGAAGACCATTTTTATTAGCCAAGCCGATCCAGACTACTACTTTGGCGCAGAGCAACTGCTGACAATCTTCCCTGAAGCCAATGTCGTCACAACGCCCGCGGTACGTGAGGCGATTGCCAAAAAGCTCGAAAAGAAAGTGAGCTTTTGGGGACCTAAGATGGGGTTAAACGCGCCGACTAACCCGCAACTGCCAACCGCTATCGAGGCCAATCAAATTAAAGTGGACGATCAAGTGGTCGAGATACGCGGTCTAGATGGCGTTCTTGCGCACCGACCTTACCTGTGGATCCCAAGTGAAAAAGCCATTTTAGGCAACGTTGGTATTGTCGAAGGTATGCATGTATGGATGGCTGACACGCAATCAAGCCAAGAAGTCGATGCTTGGATGGCGCAACTGCAAGAGATGCTAGCGCTTAAGCCGAAATTTGTTGTGCCGGGCCATATGACGGAACAAGGCAAGCTAGATGCCAGCACTATCCGTTATACCTATAAGTGGATTGAGCGTTTCGAGCAGGCGAAAGAAAGCAGTACCAACAGCGTTGAGTTGATTGATTCGATGGTAAAGCACTACCCGAAATTGGGTTCCGATTTTAGTTTAGAGCTTGGTGCTCAAGTACATAAAAATGAGACGACTTGGTAAGCGAAACTAAGTTGATAGAGTGAGTTTGGTAAAGTGTGCCAAGCTCACTCACGAGCAATTAATCTAACTAAATGACGTGATAACCCAGCTGTTTAAGCGTGCTGGCGAAAGTGTCTTGAGTATTTGGCTCGCCATGAATCAAATGCACCTCTTTTGGTGTAGGTTCAATCCCCTGAACAAATCGAAGTAAATCGTCTTTGTCTGCGTGGGCAGAGTAACCAGACATGGTATGAATCTGCGCATTCACTTCGACTTCTTGTTGATCAATCTCTACCGCCATTGCGCCGGACTGAATCTCTCTGCCTAACGTTCCTTCAGCTTGATAACCCGCTAACAAGATATCGGTGCGCTCATCGGGTAAGAGCGCTTTAAGATAATCCATAATGCGGCCACCTTGACACATACCGGAGGCCGCAACCACTATCGCCGCTTCCCTTGTGGATTGCAGTCGATTAACCAGTCGTTGGTGTGTGCGGTAATCTTCTACCGTAATGCACTGCTCAAAGGCGAGTGGATGGCGGTGCATTTTAAGGCGCTGCTTCGCTTCTTGCCCCCAAAGCTGTTTGAAACGTCGATAAGAGCGGGTGACGCGCTGCGCCATCGGTGAATCTAAAATGATCGGAATTGAAATATCGATTTGGTGATCATGAATCAGCTGCTCAATATCAAACAGCAGCTCTTGAGTTCGGCCGACGCTAAAGGCAGGGATTAAGATCGTACCACCATCTTCAAGTGAGCGATCAATGATCGCTTTTAGCCGCTCAGAGCGCGTGGCAATATCATCATGCGGCTTGTCACCGTAAGTCGTTTCAATCAGTAGATAATCCGCTCGCTCAGGCGATAATGGGTCGGGTAATAAAGGCGTGTTACTCGGGCCTAAATCGCCAGAAAATACCACCACCTCTTGATTGGCTAAGCGCACTTCAATATAGGCAGAACCCAATATATGCCCCGCAGGCTGGAAACGGATCGCCATTGAGTCTTGCAATACGGGCTCTAGTTCAACCCACTGACTGTAAGGCTGCGGCTTAAGTAACTTACTGATTTTATTGAGTATCCGTTGAGCTTGTTTGGGCTTTAATCCGAGTTGAAGTTTTAAGCTATCTTCGAGCATTAGCGGAATAAGCTCAGCGGTGGCCTCACTACAATAGATGGGCTGATTAAATCCGGTTGCAAGTAACCAAGGTAGACGACCGATATGGTCAATATGCGCGTGGGTAATCACGAGGGCATTAAGGTGTGAGGTAGCAAATTCAACCTCAAGCGGGCGAGTATCAGCACCTTGAAATAATCCACAGTCGACGAGAATCGCTTGCTGCTCATCTCTTAGTTCATGGCAAGAACCAGTGATAGTGTGTTTGCCACCATGATGAATGATTTCCATATAACCCCCTCGCAAAATTTCGCTACGACAGTGCCGACAAAGCTATTTTACGACAAGTCGCTGAGCGAGAAATGCGAGGGCTTAGCAGTTTTCAAAGTAATTTATCGACTGCTCAGTAGGTTATCTGCGAGTGAGTCGCTATTGGCTGCCTACTGAGGAGCTTGAGTTGGCTGCTTTTGCGCTTCAAGTTGCGCGACTTCCGCATCAAGCTCAGCAATCTTTTTCGCCATTAGCTGATGGCAATGATCGGCTAAGGCTCGCGCATCATTGATGCTATAGCCAGTGACATCAATCGGCTCAAGCATTTCAGTAATCACGATACCATTGTTGCGGCGATTCAGATGGATCTTATTGTGAGTGGTGCTGACCACCATTGGCGTGATCGGAACTCCCGCTTCAATCGCCATACGAAAAGCACCGGTCTTAAATGGCAATAACCCACGACCTTTACTGCGCGTCCCTTCGGGGTAGGCCCAAACAGACAGGTCACGCTGGTGGATCGCTTCGGCGACCTGTTTAATCGTGTCGCGCGCTTTGGACTTATCTTGGCGATCAATCAAAATATTGCCCGTTATCCAATACAGTTGGCCGAAAAACGGTACCCAAATCAGCTCTTTTTTGCCAAGTGAAACCGTACGAGGCCTTAACATACCCGGAGAGGTAACAAAGTCATAGACGCTTTGATGGTTAGAGATATACACACTATTGTTCGGCGTTGGGGCATGTTCAAGCCCCCGCTGAATAAGCTCAATTCCGATCAGTTTATGCAGTTGATTAAACCAGCGACAAAAGAAGAACACGTGCTTAGGGTTTCTTGGGCTAAACAGGCAATACAGCAAAGCAAATAGGGTGGTGAATACCACAAAGATCCCTGCCAAGATAAGACGAACAATAGTCAGCACAATACACTCCTTGATTAAATCTATCGGTGAATTTAGAGTTTTAGGTCTAGTTAACTAAATTGCAACAATTTTGCGGGTAGGTTTAGCTAGATAATGAAAAGGTGTGAAGTGGGATCGAAAAATAGCCAGATATCTTGTTTAACTTATTCATTTAAAAAGAAAAAAGATGAACACCTGTTCGCTGAGTCTGATCTGAGTACAGGATTGCTAGTGATGAAAAAGCAAAAAGCCCAGCGTGAACTGGGCTTAGAATGATTACAGCTTAGATTGTGCTCGATTCAATCGGTCATGAACCGCAAACCACGCTTCGCTCACCGGTGGACGCTCGACCCAGATCTCATCACAGCCCCATTTATCGGCTTCATCAAGCGCGCGATAAAGGTCATGCGAGTACTGCGCGACATCTTGTGGCATCAGCTTCGATTTAAAACCGAGTGAGGCTTCGATTGCTGAATAGTGTAAACAAGCGATGTTGTTACCGTTTGCTGATTGAATATCGCTAAGATCAACCAAGCGAACTTTAGTGTTCGGTTGATAATGGCTAGTGACATTCCCCGGTACCGCAACCGCGTGAGCTTTGGGCGCAAGGACTTCTTTACCTAATGTTTCAGATAGTTGTGTAGCGGTCACTGGGCCTGTGCGCAATACGCGAAATGGTCGCTGCGTAAGGTCGATAATGGTCGATTCAAGGCCGTGGACACAATCACCGCCATCAAGTACCGCAGCAATCTTGCCACCTAGCGAGTTCATCACATGCTGAGCGGAAGTTGGGCTGAGCTTCTTATAAGGGTTCGCTGAAGGTGCCGCTACCGCCATACCTGAAGAGAGTAAGGAGGCGAAAACATCGTGCGCTGGCATACGAACACCAATCGTCTCTAAACCACCGGTTACCACTGGCGTTGCTTGTTCAGCTTTATTCAGTAGTAGTGTGACAGGACCCGGCCAGTAAGCGCTGGCGATAGTATAAGCTTCTTGAGGAATATCCGTTGCCCAGTCAGTCAATTGCTCCACACTGCCGATGTGAACGATCAGTGGGTGATTTGCTGGGCGACCTTTGGCAGCGAAGATCTTTTTCACCGCTTCAGGGTTCGAAGCATCGGCTGCAAGGCCATAAACGGTCTCGGTCGGAATCGCAACAAGTTCGCCAGAAGCGAGAATCTCTTTGGCTTGTTCAATATCTTTACTATTGCTTGCTGAAAGGTGTTGCGTCTTCAATGTCTCTTCCTCAAAGAACCGATGGATAAAAATCTGAGCCGGCTATTTTAACCATGTTTCACAAAGTTTCGATGTTTAATTGAACATGAATTGTATCGATTGATAAAATTTCGCTATATAACGACTACTTTCAACTGTTTAGCGGCTAAGAAAGTTACTCTACGTTTGAAAGCTTGCTAACTGATACGCTGAATTGAGCTAAAAAGGACAAGAGATTGAAGCAGACTTACGATTACATTGTTGTTGGCGGCGGGATTGTTGGCGTGTCGACGGCTTGGCAGTTACAGCAACGTCACCCAAATTGCTCGATTTTACTACTTGAGAAAGAGCAGCACTTATCGTCTCATCAAACAGGGCATAACAGTGGTGTGATTCACGCTGGAGTCTATTATGCCCCCGGCAGTTTAAAAGCCGAGTTTTGTAAAGCGGGCGTCGCGGCGACCACCAAGTTTTGTCGTAGGCATACTATACCGGTTGAGAACTGCGGCAAGTTACTCGTTGCGACCACACCTGATGAAGTCGAGTGTATGAAGGCACTATTCAAACGCTGCCAAGACAACGAAATTGACGTTGAACTGATTGATCAGCAAGAGCTAAAACGCAGGGAGCCGAACATCACCGGACTCGGCGCAATTGCAGTCTCTGCAACCAGTATTGTCGATTATCGTAAAGTGACTCAAGCTATGGCGCAGGAGTTTCAACAAGCGGGTGGCGAGATACAGCTAAGTAGCGAAGTGATTGGACTTACAGAGCATTCAGACCGCGTCGAAGTTAAGGTTCAAAGCCAATCTCAGTCAACTGTCTTAAGCGGACGGTTCTTAGTCTCGTGTTCTGGGTTAATGGCCGATCGAATCACGCGAATGATGGGGCTTGAGACCGATTTTCAAATCATCCCTTATCGCGGTGAATACTTCCAACTGCCAGCAAAGCATAACCAAGTGGTGCAACACCTTATCTACCCAATCCCAGACCCAGATTTGCCGTTCTTAGGTGTCCATTTAACCCGCATGATTGATGGCAGCGTGACTGTTGGGCCGAATGCAGTGCAAGGCTTTAAGCGAGAAGGGTATGGGCGATTTAACTTTGATCTTAAAGACACCCTAGAGATGCTGCGTTTCGCGGGTTTTTGGAAGGTCACTGCCAAACACTTTAAGACCGGGTTAGTGGAGTTTAAAAACTCTTGGTCGAAAGCGGGCTATCTCAAGCTGGTTAATAAATACTGCCCGCAGATAGAGGTTGAAGATTTACAGCCGTACCCCGCAGGGATAAGAGCGCAAGCCGTGCTTAAAGATGGCAGCTTAGTACATGACTTTTTGTTTGCTGAAAGCCCGCGTTCTTTGCATGTCTGTAATGCGCCCTCACCGGCCGCCACTTCTGCTATTCCGATTGGTGGTTATATTTGCGATAAGATCGCAGACAAGCAAACGCTATAGTTGGGGTTTTAGTTCGACGATATTGCCTTCAGGATCTTCAATATAGATAGAGCGGCCAAAGCCTTGTGCGCCGTACCTCTCTTCAAAGTCATTAGTGGCAATATTGTGCGCTTCAAGATAACCACGCAGTTGTTGTTCATCAAACGCTGCTGTTTGTAGGCAGAAATGATCGACGTTGCGTCCGTTTTGCTCGGGCGCTTTGCCGCCTAGTTGTCCTAACTCACTCTCTACCGTCACGATATCGATCAATGCATTACCCGCTCTTAGTTGAGTTAGGCCAAGTTCGGGCAGCTCTCTTTCTATTGGGCAAGCAAGAATGTCTTGATAAAAGGTGAGCATTTTCTGTAGCTTAGACGTTCTTAACACGATGTGGTCGATAGCCAGTATTTGGATTGGGCTTTGGCGCGTCATCGTTAAATATCCCATTGGGTTTGATTAAATACAGTATAAGACCTGCTGCATGACGCAGAGGAAATAAAAATGAAGACTTTTACGTTAGGTGTATTACTCGCTCTTTTTGCTGCCAACAGTTATGCAGGCAGTGCGCCAGTGTCCAAATGGCAATGTGACATGATGGTTAAAACGGGCGTTTTGGCTCAAGGTGCCCCAGTTGGGTGCGAGCGATTAATGAAGGTCGATTTCGATTACGTTAACTTCGCCGGCAAAACAGAGCAGGGTAGTATGATTGTTTTGGATGTGGTTGCCCCGTCAGTCGAGCGTATTTTTGCTGAGTTATATCAGCGCAAATTTCCGCTCCACTCTGCGCGACTAATGCGTGAGTTTAAAGGCGACGATAATGCCTCGATGGATGCTAACAACAGCAGCGCTTTTAATGCTCGGCCAATGACAGGTGGTACAAGTTGGTCTAAGCATGCGTATGGCGTGGCGATCGATATTAACCCAGTGCAAAACCCTTTCTTAGCATTTGGTAAGAACGGCACCATTACCGTTAAGCCAACGCAATCTGCAACTCAATACATCAACCGAACTCAGTTTCGTGCTCGCTCTGAGCTAAGCCGAACAGGCATGGCGGAAGAAGTAGTCGATCTATTTGCTCATCACGGATTTCTTATCTGGGGCGGAGATTGGAACACGCCTATCGATACCCAGCACTTTGAAATCGGCTCAAGGAAGTTCGTCAACCAATTAGTCTCTAAACCTAAGCCAGAAGCGACAAAGCTGTTTAACCGTTATATCGAATCATACCGAACGTGCTATGAGCAAAACAAAGCGCAAGGTGCAGAGAAAACTAGGGCTATGTGTGCTTATGAGACGGTGAGGGCTTTTTGATTTAGTTCTAATGCTTTCTTATGGGGACAACATAGACAAAAAGGCGCTAACTCAGAGAGTTAGCGCCTTAAACATCGATTGTATATGGTTAGTTTTCGGTAACATGTTTGGCTCAAAATATTCAGAATTTTGTATGAGGCCAAAATTATCAGTGAAAGCCTTTTCCTAAGCTGTTGCTCTTAAATCGTTTCCAGAATCATCATTAGACGTTGAATTGTCGTGTGTTATTTCGACTTCTACTCTGTCTTCGTTGATGGACTCATCTATTAGTGGACTGATAAGTTCAGCAACAGCTTTGAATACAGGAACAATAACTGAGTTACCAAACTGTTTATAAGCACTTGTATCAGCGCAAACTATATTGAAATCAGTATCTCCATCCTGACGATAACTTAATGGCTTTTCGAAACCCATTAAACGCGCACACTCTCGAGGGGTTAGGCGCCTAGGCGTTTTGTACTCAGGGTCAAACATAGCTGAATCAACGTACCGACCATGTTCCTCATTGTATTTTTCTTGCGAAGATTTAGTGAAGCTCTTAATTTCTGTTGCACTAGCTTCAGGATAAGAGGCTAAGTAGTTTTCGAGTCGATCCGCAACATAATTGTTACGTTCCTTAATTTTGTCGATACATCCTGACTTACATCGTTCAAGGTACTCTGTCTCAAGACCTTTATCGTTAATTAGTATCTCAGACCCATCTTTATGGTATCGAGCGGATAGTGTTCTTGTGACAGTATTTATATTGCTAGGGTCTACTAACCCAAAGCCAAAACCATTTCCCTGAGTTTGATGCTTTAGAGCGTAATTATATAGGTAATTCCACAAGTTAGGTGTTAGGGTGTACTTGCTGCTATCTTCATCTGATAGTTCACACAGAATATCTTTCAATGGAACCCTTTCAGTAGGCTTCTGAATATTATTTAAAGATAGTTTACTTTTATCTATCGTTAAGTCTTTACGTACACCTACTAGTACAACACGCTCACGGTGTTGTGGCAGGAAAGCTGCTCCATCGATGATCACAGGATCTGGCTTTCTTTTTCTTACTATTTCAATAGCTTGTTCTATATCTTCGTGTTCGCCAGATATATCCGAAATCCAATAACCAAGTCGGTCAAGGGTTCGAATAATTACAGCAAATGTATTCCCTTTATCATGGCTTTTTAAGTTCTTAACATTCTCAAGAACAAAGAACTTCGGCTTTCTAGCTTCAATGATTTTTTCGACATCAAAAAATAAGGTTCCTTGGGTCTCACAATCGAATCCATGAGACCTACCTAAAGAATTCTTTTTTGATACGCCGGCTAATGAAAATGGTTGGCAAGGGAAGCCAGCCAGAAGAACATCGTGCTCTGGTATGTGCTTTCGTATGTGATTTAGCTTTTCCTTTTCAGAAACAGAGCTTTCCCCACTGAGAGTGATCTTCGTGATATCCATAAAATCACGATTTTTCATGGGGTTCTCAGTTGATTCATCCAGAAAGTAAGGTAGCTCATCCTTATCAACATAATGATTTGCTAGATATGTACGTCTTGCTTTGTCGTCCCATTCGGAGGTAAAACGACATTTTCCCCCAATGTCTTCAAAACCCCTTCTGAGGCCGCCAATACCTGCAAATAGGTCGATAAATGTGAACTTTTCATTGTCCCAATGTTCAGGTTTATTTGGTAGCAAGTTCCGTTCGATATAGTTACGTTCATTTTCTGTTAGTGACAGAGAGCAACTAGATGGATCTTTTTTCCATAAACTTAGTGATTTTCGGTCGGTTTTAAAACCGAGTTCGTTAAGCTTTATTGCGAGATTCTTCTGATCGTATATCTCGATCAACAACTTCAATAACTGTGAACTTTCTTGTCGGTCTTGGCTATGTAGTTTTTCGTACAGCTCATCACCAAGTTTAATTACTTTATCTACCATTTCTCTGGGTGCTTTGTGGGGTTTTTAATCTCTCAATCAACACATTCTATATTAGACGTGTCGATATATACAGTAGTAATTTGATTATTGTATTGATGAAGGTTTTCTACAAGTATGCGTAGGAGCACTTTTTAGATAAGATTTATGAAGTTACCTGAAATTTAATGTGGGATTTATATGAGTTCATTGAAGCAATGGCTGACATCCAAAGACACAGATAGTTGGACTTTCTACATAAAAAGATTATCGGCAAATGATACTGGAGCGTCTGGTGGCCACCAGGCCGGAATTTATATCCCGAAAGATAACATGGTGGAACTTTTTCCTTCTATAAATCATACGCGTGAAAAGAATCCAGATCATCATCTAACAGCAATAACATCCTCCCATAACTTTCCAACGAAGCAAGTTCGAGCAATTTACTACAATAATAAATTTTTCGATGGGACTCGTAATGAAATGAGAGTGACACAATGGGGTGGGCGTCTCTCACCACTGCAAGATCATGAGAATACTGGAGCGCTATGTGTTTTAGCATTTCATAAGAGTCAGACTGGTTATTGTGATTTGGTCGATGTGTGGGTCTGTAGGAGCATTGATGAAGAAGATGAGCTTGAGGAGTTAACTGGTGAAGTTCTACCCGGACAGTCGATATTCAGTCCAGCAAAGCAAATTCTTTCTGGTTTAGTCGTCCGTTACGATTGGAAGTCTATAGATTATCCTATTCCAATGAAGTGGCATGAGAGTTTTCCGAGTGGGGCTGAGTTAATCAAGTACCTGAGTCAAGTGATTACTTTTAATGAAGAAAATCCAGATAATGCTCTAATGCAAAGAAGAGAAGCGGAATACTCTTTATTTCGAAGGGTGGAAGAGATTCATGTCTTAGATCTCATTAAAAATGGGTTCAGCAGTGTTGATGAGTTTATTTCATTAGCTAATTCAGTCAGCAATCGAAGAAAGTCGAGGTCTGGGAAGTCGTTAGAGCTTCACCTAGAACATATTTTTCTAGAGAATGCTCTTTCGAGTTTTGAAACACAAGCCGTAACGGAAAATAAAAAGAAGCCTGACTTTCTCTTTCCTTCAGGTGAAAGTTATCACGATGAAAACTACCCTAATGAAAAGCTGAGAATGCTTGCGGTAAAAACAACATGTAAGGATCGTTGGCGCCAAGTGTTAAATGAAGCAGATCGAATACAAGTAGTTTATCTTTTTACATTGCAAGAGGGTGTTTCTAAGAATCAATTTAAGGAAATGACAGACTCTAATGTAAAATTGGTCGTACCTTTGAGTCTACATAAAAGTTTCCATAAAGACTTTAGAGGTGAATTGATTAGCCTAGAGAGTTTTATTGAATCAACAAAAGCGCTATATATTGACTAACGATCATCACTAACTAGTGTATCGTTTTAGTACAAGCAGCCAAATAATCGAATTCCAAAATACAAAAAAGGCGCTAACTCAAAGAGTTAGCGCCTTTCCAAACGTTTGGTGGAGCTGGCGGGAGTTGAACCCGCGTCCAAAAACCATTCATCATTGGTACTACATGCTTAGTCGATCTTTAATTTCACCAGTGACCTGCGAACCGACACGCCAGCCAAAGGCTATCCTGAATTAAAATTCGCCGTTCATCTCTCAGGCGGGAGAATCCGGGCTAGCGCGTTTGGGTTTGATCTCTCGTTGGTCCCCGTCTTACGTGCGGAAGCTAGGGCGAGAGAGCTCTGAGCAGGTTATTAAGCTGCTAGTGCGTAGTTTTCGTCGTTTGCGACTATTTTTTTGCGGCTTTTTACGTGGCCAACCGCCCCACGGCATGCACCTCAGACTTCAAAATTCCTGTCGAATCCTAAATCAGCCCCAAGTGTTCTTCGCATAGTACCAGAAAAGCGTAGCCTGTCTATACTTGTGCGTTTAAGTGCTCAAGATTAACGCAATGAGCTCTTCATAACTCGTGCTTTTTCACGAGCCCAATCTTTTTCTTTAAGATCAGTACGTTTGTCGTGCAGCTTTTTACCTTTCGCTACACCAATTTTGATTTTTACCCATGAGCGTGACCAGTACAGTGATAATGCTGCTAATGTCATACCTTCACGGTTGATGCGACCAAGTAGGTTGTCAAGTTCACGACGGCTCATAAGAAGTTTGCGCACGCGCGTTGGGTTAGCAACGACGTGGGTAGATGCTTGATTAAGAGGAGTAATCGTCATACCACTGACAAAAGCTTCACCGTCACGCATGAAAACATAGCTTTCAGCGATATTTGCTTTGCCTTGACGAAGTGACTTAACTTCCCAGCCTTGTAGCTCAAGCCCAGCTTCAATTTCATCATCAATGAAGTATTCGTGGCGAGCTTTCTTATTGAGAGCGATGGTATTGCTACCCGCTTTTTGTTTTGATTTTTTCTTTGCCATAATGGTTGCATTATACGGTTAGGAGCTAAGTTAGGAAATCCCTTTATTTGCGCTGAGTGCAAATAAAAGTAAAATTGCATCATGCTTGAGGTTCGAGCAGATGTTAAGAGGAATCAATATGAAGCAAGTCAGCCGTTCTGCACTGGTGTCATTTAGTGCCGAGCAGATGTTCAATCTAGTGAATGATGTAGCCAGCTACCCAGAGTTTCTGCCGGGTTGCTCAGGTTCGCGTGTGATTGAGTCGAGTGCAGGAGCTATGGTCGCTTCAGTTGATGTAGCAAAAGCAGGGATTAGCAAAACATTTACCACGTCGAATGAGTTGGTTGATTGCGAGGCGATCATCATGAACCTTGTTGATGGGCCGTTTAAAACCCTCAAAGGTGGTTGGTTCTTTACGCCACTCGATGAGCAAGCTTGCAAAGTTGAGCTGAAACTTGAATTTGAGTTTTCAAGCAAGATGATCGAAATGGCATTTGGTAAGGTTTTCAATGAATTGACTAGCAACATGGTCAATGCATTTACTAAGCGTGCAAAACAGGTGTACCCAGTTTATGAGTATTGAGTCTGACATGATTCATGTTGAGGTGGTTTATGCGCTTCCTCAAGAGCAGCGTGTGTTTACGCTAGTGGTCAATAAAGAGATGACGGTAGAAGAGATCATCGCGCAATCAGGCGTGTTAGAGATCTACCCAGAAATTGACTTGAAAGAGAACAAAGTCGGTGTGTTTAGTCGCAATGTTAAATTGAATACGACGGTTAATGATAAAGATCGTATTGAAATTTATCGTCCTCTTTTGGCAGATCCGAAAGAGATTCGTCGTAAACGTGCCGAACAAGCCAAAGCATCCGGTACGGCTGATCCTGTGACAGGCGGCAAGAAAAATCCGTTAAGGAAGGAAGGTTAGGCTAGGAGAGCGAGCTGCGCCCTACGAGATGCGAGAACACTACGTTCCGAGAGTCGAGACTGGGCAGTGCCCTTCGAGAGCAGAGCGACGCTATATACCGTCATTTCCTAGACTGACGAAGGAATGAGCAGGCAATCTCCATAAGCCTTCGACTTGCTTTAAGAGATCCCCAACTCACTCATTCTTCGTTCTTGAGGATGACAGCTTAATTTATTGAAATGAAAAGGGTTGATGCTTACACATCAACCCTTAATTTTTTCTCGATTAGATAATATTTTTTCGATCAGTTAATACTTTCGAAAAAATCAGAGCTTGGTGGGAAGTCTCCGGTAATATCAACCAACTGGCCGTTACCATTGAAGTTGACGATCAGATTCTTCTGGATCGAGTCGCTATGGCCTTCTGTATGATGGTAAATGTAGTACCACGTATCTGGGTAGCCATTTTCGACCAGCATCGGTGAGCCCATTACATAACGAACCTGTTCTTTGGTCATGCCAAACTTCAACTGCTCTACTGCAGATTGCTCAACATAGTTACCTTGGTTGATATCAATGCGATATACCAGCTTTTCTAGTAGGGAGCAGCCTGTCAACATTGTCATTGCGAGTGGTACTGCGATAAGCCACTTTTTCAATTGCATACTTAAATTCTTGTAACTGATAAATTCTTAAACTCAGCCGATAATAAACAAGCTAGGCGCTAAAGTAAAAAGCTGAACGTGTTTTGAATTGTTTCAGACCATGATTTTTGAGTTTGGTTGCAAAGTCGAGTCAAAATTCTTAAACAAAAGGAACTTTGACTCGATGTGGTGATGATTATGCAGCGATCAGAAGTTCTTTGGCATTGGCCAATGTTGAGTCGGTGATTTGGCTACCGCCGAGTAAGCGGGCTAACTCGGATACACGTTGCTCGTTATCTAGGCGGCGCATTTGAGTTTCGGTTTTGCCAGCTTTAGTTTGTTTCGCGACGAAGAGTTGTTGGTGACCACAGCCTGCAACTTGCGGTAAGTGGGTCACACACATGACTTGCGTTGATTCACCCAGCTTACGTAGCATTTTACCGACGACTGCGGCTGTTGGGCCACTGATGCCCACATCCACCTCATCAAAGATAAGGCTTGGCGTATCGACTTTTTGCGCGGTGATCACTTGTATTGCAAGAGATATACGCGACAGCTCACCACCTGACGCCACCTTCGCAATTGGCTGCATTGGTTGACCTGGGTTGGTTGAAACCACAAAGCACACGGAGTCCATCCCCACTGGTGAAGGGTGCGTACCTTCATTGTTCACTTCAATACTAAACTGAGCTTTTTCCATACTCAGTTCATGCATACTTGCAGTGATTAGCTTGTTGAGCTCTTTAGCGTAACGCTGGCGAGACTTATGCAGTTTCTCTGCCGCGGTTAAGAAGCTTTGGTATTTTGCCTCAACTTCCTGTTCTAGCTCTTCAAGTTTTTCATCTGAGCAATCGAGCGCTTCAATCTGGCTCAGCAAATCTTGATGGTGCTGGTACAGCTCGTCAGGCATAACATGATGCTTTCTGGCCATCGACATTACCTTAGAGAAACGTTCTTCGACATACGCCATGCGTGCAGGGTCAACATCGATATTATCAAGGTAATTACGCAGCTCACTGTTGGCTTCTTCAAGCTGAATAATCGCTTCTGCCACCATGTTCGGAAGCTCTGCGAGTTTTTCATCGAGCTCTGCCAACTGAATTAGGGAGTGATTGGCTGTTTGCAAAATACCAAGCGCGTTAACTTCTTCACCTTCGTAAATAAGTTCGATCGCTTGTTGGCAGGTAGAGGCAAGCTCGCCACTGTTGGATAGGCGTTTATGTTCTTGTTCGAGTTCTTCATATTCGTCCTCTCCAAGTGATAGCTCGTTTAGCTCTTTGATTTGGTATTCAAGAAGCTGTTTTTGCGCTAAGTTTGCCGCGCTGTTTTCTTTTAGCTGCTTGAGATTGTTATCTGCCTGTCGCCATGACTGGTAAGCATTACGAGTGCTTTTAAGCAGATTAGAATGCCCGGCGTATTGGTCGAGCATTGCCATCTGGTATTCGCTTTTCATCAATTGATGATGCGCATGTTGACCGTGGATATTGATCAGTAGCTGCCCTAAAGATTTAAGCTGAGAAAGGGGGACAGGGCTGCCATTGATGAATGCGCGAGAGCGACCTTCTTTGCTGATGATGCGGCGCAAAATACAGTCGCTACCATCGAGTAGATCGTTGTCTTCTAGCCAGCGAGTGGCATTAATATTGTTGTCGAGAGAGAAAGCGGCACTGACTTCGGTTTTCTCTTCTCCTTGGCGCACCATGCTGGCTTCCGCTCGCCCGCCTAAACATAAACCAAGAGCGTCTATGGCGATGGATTTACCCGCGCCAGTTTCACCCGTGATGGTTGTCATTCCTTTGGATAGCTCTAGCTGTAGAGACTTAACAATTGCAAAATTATTAACACTTAGATGAGCCAGCATTTTGTTGTACCTGTTTAAATGAACAATACTGTATATAAGCTCAGTATATACTGTTTCTTTATACAGTAAAGTGACAGGTGAAAATTTTTGTGAAGAGGATCTAAACCTTGTTTGATGAAAGTATTGTCATTCCATAGAGCGACGAAGGAGCGAGTAGGGAATCAATTATCGTTTTCGACTCGCTTTGAGAGATCCCCAACTCGTTCGTACCTCACTCTTGAGGATGACGCTGTTTGTTTTGGTGTAGTGGCGGTGAATTTGAAGTGTCATTCCATAGAGCGACGGAGGAGTGAGTAGGGAACCTCTTATCGTTTTCGACTCGCTTTGAGAGATCCCCAACTCGGTCGTACCTCACTCTTGAGGATGACGCTGTTTGTTTTGGTGTAGTGGCGGTGAATTTGAAGTGTCATTCCATAGAGCGACGGAGGAGTGAGTAGGGAACCTCTTATCGTTTTCGACTCGCTTTGAGAGCTCCGTAACTCGGTCGTACCTCACTTTTGAGGGTGACGTTGTTTGTTTTGGTGTAGTGGCGGTGAATTTGAAGTGTCATTCCATAGAGCGACGTAGGAGCGAGTAGGGAATCAATTATCGTTTTCGACTCGCTTTGAGAGATCCCCAACTCGTTCGTACCTCACTCTTGAGGATGACGCTGTTTGTTTTGGTGTAGTGGCGGTGAATTAGAGGTGTCATTCCATAGAGCGACGGAGGAGCGAGTAGGGAATCTCTTATCGTTTTCGACTTGCTTTGAGAGATCCCCAACTCGTTCGTACCTCACTCTTGAGGATGACGTTGTTCATCTTGTTGTAGTGGCGGTGAATTAGAAGTGCCATTCCATAGAGCGACGAAGGAGCGAGTAGGGAACCTCTTATCGTTTTCGACTCGCTTTGAGAGCTCCGCAACTCGGTCGTACCTCACTTTTGAGGGTGACGTTGTTTGTCATGGTGTAGTGGCGGTGCATTAGAAGTGTCATTCCATAGAGCGATGAAGGAGCGAGTAGGGAATCAATTATCGTTTTCGACTCGCTTTGAGAGATCCCCAACTCGTTCGTACCTCACTCTTGAGGATGACGTTGTTTGTCATGGTGTAGTGGCGGTGCATTAGAAGTGTCATTCCATAGAGCGATGAAGGAGAGAGTAGGGAATCTCCAAAGGGTTGGCATCTTAGTTCTTTTTTCAAACTTATTCGTCAGACATCCCATCTATCATTGGTATTGCCTATGTTGAGGTGGAAGGAATGGAAGTGAAACAACCTGCGGTATACATATTGGCCAACGAATCAGGTAGCTGTTTGTACATTGGTGTGACGAGCAATTTAAAAGCGCGGATATGGCAGCACAAAAATAGCAGTGTTGATGGATTTAGTAAGCGGTATAACATCGACCGTTTGGTCTACTATGAACTTTATCTTGATATCACAGACGCCATCAAGAGAGAGAAACAAATGAAAAAATGGAAGCGAGAATGGAAAGATAATTTAATTGCGGAAACGAATCGGAGTTGGGCCGACCTATACGACACTCTTTGAGAGATTCCTGACTCTGTCGTTCCTCCATCTCAGGAATGACAGGACAACTGAGCTCATCCTGTCATTATTCATTGAGTACTTAAAACAGCTTACTCGACCAGCCGAGCTTGTTACGCAGTACGTGATAGTAGCTGTAATCTTTCGGGTGGATAAGCTTGAGGACATTCGGGCTTTGGTAAATATGCACTTCATCACCCGGTGATACTGGTAAAGAGACTTGTCCGTCACAGCCCACTTCTTGCGTGCCGCGGTTATCTGGCGAAACAATCAGTTTAATATGACGTTTGCTATCTACCACTAGCGGGCGACTTGATAAAGTGTGCGGGAACATCGGCACCAGTGAAATCGCATTGAGGCTCGGGGACAAAATAGGGCCGCCACCCGATAACGAGTAAGCGGTAGAGCCAGTTGGCGTCGAAACAATCAAACCATCAGCACGCAGTGAAAACGCGAAGCTATCATCGATATAAACTTCGAACTCAATCATATGAGCGACTTGCCCTGGGTGCAAAACCGCTTCATTCAATGCTGCGTTATGGCTTTTTACTTGCCCGTGGCGATGCACTTCAGCTTCAAGCAAAAAACGCTCTTCTTCAAAAAACTCGCCTTCTAACACTTTCTTTAATGACGTTTGGAAGTCTTCTGGATTGAGGTCGGTGAGGAAGCCAAGGTTGCCGCGGTTGACCCCGATTACTGAAATATCAAAGCGAGAAAGAACGCGAGCTGCGCCCAACATATTACCGTCACCGCCAACGACGATAGCGAGATCGGCACTGCGGCCCAGTTGAATGAGACTGGCAAAGTCATCTTGTGGAATATCATCTAAGATTTCGCTTAGGCGGTCGTCGATATAGACCTTATAACCTTCCGATCTCAGCCAAGTATATAGCTCTCGATGAGTCGCAATAGCTTGCTGATCTCTTGGTTTTCCAATGATGGCGATCACTTGAAAAGGTTTTTTCATAGGTTTTACGTACCAATTAGGCTTGAATCGTCAATCTTCATCCCCATAATAATGGCAAGTTAGCTATTTATGCGAATTTTTGTGTATCTCAATACGATAAACGTGATGTGTTGAGTACCAATAGATGTGAATTCTGGAGATATCATGAGCAACGAAGAAAACAAAGTTACTGAAGCTGAGCTTGATCAAATCATCGAAGAAGCAGAGAAAGTGGAAGCAGCGGCTCAAGAAGCGGAAGCTGAGCTTGAAGAAGCTGGTGATGAGAAAGACGTAAAGATTGCTCAATTGGAAGCGGCTCTTTTATCAAGTGAAGCAAAAATCAAAGATCAGCAAGACGGTGTTCTACGTGCTAAGGCAGAAGTAGAAAACATGCGTCGTCGTACTGAATCAGAGATCGATAAAGCGCGTAAGTATGCTCTGAACAAGTTTTCGGAAGAGCTACTACCGGTTATTGATAACCTAGAGCGCGCTATTCAAGCGGCAGACACTGAGAATGAAGCAGTAAAACCACTGCTTGAAGGTGTTGAACTGACATACAAAACGTTTGTTGATACGGTTTCTAAGTTTGGTTTGAAAGAGATTAACCCTGAAGGTGAAACATTCAACCCTGAACTGCACCAAGCAATGTCAATTCAAGAAAGCCCTGATCACGAACCAAACACTGTGATGTTCGTTATGCAGAAAGGCTATGAGCTGAACGGTCGCGTTATTCGCCCGGCGATGGTAATGGTATCTAAATAATTCTACTTAGATCTAATTTTTGAAAAGAGAGTCCTGCGGGGCTCTCTTTTTTTTTGTGTGCTAGAAGAGGTAAATACTCGAAATATAAATGATTGATGTAGGGAATAATTTCGCTACATAAGTTTAATATAAAATTTATTTCCAATGAGAAAGTTGTAACACTATCGTAAACAAAGTCTTTATTTTGTAACCTTTGTGTGTATTATGTGCGAACTCTGCCGAATAAACTGGCGGAATAAACTATAAAACCATAAATAATAAACACAACATTCTGGAGATGAATGATGGATAAATCGCTTTCAAGCAAGATATTTGTAGGCTTGTTTGCTGGTCTTCTGATCGGTACCGCAATTCAGTACTTGTTCAGTGGGATCGCTATCTTCGATACATACCTGTTAGGTGCTGCGGAAGGCGCTGGTGGTATGTTTGTATCTTTGATTAAACTGCTAGTTGTTCCTTTAGTCTACGTATCTATCGTATGTGGCATCGTAGATCTGAAAGACATCACTGCATTTGGTCGCCTTGGTGGTAAAACCTTTGCTCTATACATTATTAACACCATCATCGCGATTACCGCTGCCCTAACTGTTGGTCTTATCTTCCAACCAGGTGCAGACGCAAACCTAGCGGGTACGATTTCAGAAACGGTTAAGCTAACGACAACTGAAACACCTGATATCTTCTCATTGGTAGTGAACATCGTACCAAGCAACCCTGTACAGGCGTTTGCGAACGGTGACATGCTGCAAATCATCTTTATGGCAATCTTGACAGGTCTTGCTATTCAAGCACTTGATTCACGTGGCGGTCCAGCTATCCGTACTTTCAAGATGGCTAACGAAATCATGATGAAGCTTGTTGGTCTAGTGATGAGCCTCGCGCCATTTGGTGTATTCGCGCTGATGATTCAACTAGGTGCAACTCTTGACGCTAACACGCTAATGTCTGTTGCAGGCTACGTAGCGCTGGTTGTTTCAATGCTAGTGTTCTGGATTTTTTTCTTCTACCCAATGGCGGTAGGTGTTGCGACAGGTACTTCTCCAAAGACGTTCCTACGTGCAACGCGTGAGCAGATCCTATTCTCTCTATCAACAGCAAGCTCGAACGCGACTATCCCTGTAACAATGCGTACTCTGACAGAGAAGCTAAAAGTATCTAAGTCAGTGGCAGGCTTTGGTGTACCACTAGGTGCAACAATGAACATGTCTGGTGTATCTATCTACATCGCATTAGCAACTATCTTCGTAGCGAACGCATTTGGTCAGCCGATCAACACGGCAGATGTATTCACTCTAGGTCTAACAATCCTTCTGCTATCAATTGGCGCAGGTGGTGTACCAGGTGGTGGTGTGGTAATGGTTGGTGTTCTACTTCACCAACTAGGTCTTCCACCAGAAGGTCTTGCAATCATCGCAGCGGTAGACCGTATCAACGATATGTTCTGTACTTCTTCTAACGTAGTTGGTGACACAGCGGTAAACACTATCGTTGCTAAGTCTGAAGGCGAAATTGGTAAAGAAGAAGTGGAAGTAGCAGCGAAGCCAGTAGAAGCTTAATCTTCAACGTTCCCAAATATTAAAAGCGGACCCTCGGGTTCGCTTTTTGTTTTTCTACTGTGGATATGAGCACTGACGATGCAATTATTGTCATTCTATAGAGCGAAGAATGAGCGAGTAGGGAATCTCTAAAGGTTAGTCATATTGCTGTTTGAGATCCCCAACTCGTTCGTGCCTCACTCTTGAGGATGACGTTTAAATTTAACCTAAGTCTCCTACGGCTGAAGTAGCGAGTCTTGAACTGGCGTAGTAAAGGGTCATTCCATAGAGCGAAGAATGAGCGAGTAGGGAATCTCTAAAGGTTAGTTATTTTGCTGTTTGAGATCCCCAACTCGTTCGTGCCTCACTCTTGAGGATGACGTTTAAATTTAACCTAAGTCTCCTACGGCTGAAGTAGCGAGTCTTGAACTGGCTTAGTAAAGGGTCATTCCATAGAGCGAAGAATGAGTGAGTAGGGAATCTCTAAAAGTTAATTATTTTGCTGTTTGAGATCCCCAACTCGTTCGTCCCTCACTCTTGAGGATGACAGATAACTTCGAGAGTGAGGTTGAAATGCATCTAAGTGAAATTTAGTCGCATTTCCCGACAATCTTTTTTCATTTTTTTTCAATCTTTCCCTTGAAAAGCCATTTGCCGCCCTTATCTATGTGGCATACGAGAAGCAAACATCCATATTTTTGTTTGTGAGCAAGGGTTGAAACCCGATTCTCCATCCCCCACATAGGGGATATAGCAAAACGAAAATAGAAAATTATTCGGAGATAGCCTGATGGGTAAAATCATTGGTATTGATTTAGGTACTACTAACTCATGTGTTGCTGTACTAGACGGCGACAAACCACGCGTAATCGAAAACGCAGAAGGTGAGCGTACAACGGCATCTGTTGTTGCATACACAGACGGTGAAACGCTAGTAGGCCAACCAGCTAAACGTCAAGCGGTTACAAACCCAACAAATACGCTATTTGCAATTAAGCGTCTTATTGGTCGTCGCTTTGAAGACGAAGAAGTTCAGCGCGATATCGAAATCATGCCTTACAAAATCGTTAAGGCTGACAACGGTGACGCTTGGGTAGAAGCACAAGGCCAAAAAATGGCAGCTCCTCAAGTTTCAGCTGAAATCTTGAAGAAAATGAAGAAAACAGCTGAAGACTTCCTAGGTGAGGAAGTAACTGGCGCTGTTGTTACTGTACCTGCTTACTTCAACGATGCTCAGCGTCAAGCAACTAAAGATGCTGGCCGTATCGCAGGTCTAGATGTTAAACGTATCATCAACGAACCAACGGCTGCTGCTCTAGCATACGGCCTAGACAAGCAAGGTGGCGATCGCACTATCGCTGTATACGACCTTGGTGGTGGTACATTCGATATTTCAATCATCGAAATCGATGAAGTTGAAGGCGAAAAGACGTTCGAAGTACTAGCAACTAACGGTGATACTCACCTTGGTGGTGAAGATTTCGATAACCGCATGATCAACTACCTAGTAGAAGAGTTTAAGAAAGAGCAAGGCATCGATCTTAAGACTGATCCACTAGCAATGCAGCGTGTTAAAGAAGCAGCAGAAAAAGCGAAAATCGAGCTTTCTTCTACTTCACAAACTGACGTAAACCTACCTTACGTTACTGCGGATGCAACTGGTCCTAAGCACATGAACGTTAAAGTGACTCGTGCGAAACTAGAATCTCTAGTTGAAGACCTAGTTCAACGTTCTCTTGAGCCACTAAAAGTTGCTCTAGCTGACGCTGACCTATCTGTAGGCGACATCACTGACGTTATCCTAGTAGGTGGTCAGACTCGTATGCCTATGGTTCAAGCTAAAGTTGCTGAGTTCTTCGGTAAAGAAGCTCGCCGTGACGTGAACCCTGATGAAGCAGTAGCAATGGGTGCTGCAGTTCAAGGTGGTGTACTAGCTGGTGACGTTAAAGACGTACTTCTACTAGACGTTACTCCTCTATCTTTCGGTATCGAAACGATGGGCGGCGTAATGACTAAGCTAATCGAGAAGAACACAACTATCCCTACTAAAGCGGATCAAGTGTTCTCTACAGCTGAAGACAACCAGAGCGCGGTAACTATCCACGTACTACAAGGTGAGCGTAAGCAAGCGACTTACAACAAGTCTCTTGGTCAGTTCAACCTAGAAGGTATTCAGCCAGCACCACGTGGTATGCCACAAATCGAAGTAACTTTCGACCTAGATGCTGACGGTATCCTAAACGTATCTGCGAAAGATAAAGCGACTGGTAAAGAACAGAAGATCACTATCCAAGCTTCTGGCGGTCTATCAGACGAAGAAATCGAAAAAATGGTACAAGAAGCAGAAGCTAACAAAGAAGCGGACAAGAAGTTCGAAGAGTTAGTAACTGCACGTAACCAAGCTGACCAAATGATTCACGGTACTCGTAAGCAAATCGAAGAAGCGGGCGAAGCTCTTCCTGCTGACGAGAAAGAGAAGATTGAAGCAGCTATCTCTGAGCTAGAAGAAGCTCGTAAGGGTGAAGACAAAGAAGCGATCGACGCTAAAGTTCAAGCTCTTATGGCAGCAGCTCAGAAGCTAATGGAAATCGCTCAGCAGCAAGCTCAAGCACAACAAGCAGGCGCGGAAGCAGGTGAACAGCCTAAGCAAGACGACGATGTTGTTGACGCTGAATTCGAAGAAGTAAAAGAAGACAAGAAGTAATTCTTGAATCTGATTTAACTTAAATTATGATGCGGGCGTTTGGGGAAACTCATACGCCCGTATGTTTGTAATTAACTGTCCTTCCAGATAAGCACTTTTGTTTAAAGCCTTTATCTAGAATGATACAAACACCAAGCGGTGGTCGACTAACCCACTGTTTGCAGTACTACATTGGTGACGAAGAACATGTCAAAACGTGATTTTTACGAAGTATTAGGCGTAAGCCGCGATGCATCAGAGCGCGATATTAAGAAAGCGTACAAGCGCTTAGCGATGAAATTCCACCCAGACCGCAATCAGGGTGATGACAGCGCTGCAGAAAAGTTTAAAGAAGTAAAAGTAGCGTACGAAATTCTTACTGACGCTCAGAAACGTGCAGCTTACGACCAGTACGGCCACGCAGCCTTTGAACAAGGTGGCATGGGCGGCGGTGGCGGCTTCGGTGGCGGCGGTGCTGACTTCGGCGATATCTTCGGTGATGTATTCGGTGATATTTTTGGTGGTGGTCGCCGTGGTGGCGGTGGTCATCGTGCACAGCGTGGTGCTGACCTACGTTACAATATGGAACTGACGCTAGAAGAAGCAGTTCGTGGTGTTTCTAAAGAAATTGAAGTACCGACACTGGTTGAGTGTGAGATATGTGACGGTAGCGGCGCAGAGAAAGGCTCTTCAGCAGAGACTTGTGGCACCTGTCATGGCCACGGCCAAGTGCAAATGCGTCAAGGTTTCTTCGCCGTTCAGCAAACGTGTCCAACGTGTCACGGTAAAGGTAAGATCATTAAGAACCCATGTAAGTCATGTCATGGGCAAGGTCGTAAACAGAAAACCAAAACACTTAACGTTAAGATCCCAGCAGGCGTGGATACTGGCGACCGCATTCGTCTATCTGGCGAAGGTGAAGCAGGTGAACATGGCGCACCAGCAGGCGATCTATATGTACAAGTACATGTAAAAGATCACCACATCTTTGAGCGTGACGGCAACAACCTTTATTGCGAAGTGCCAGTGAGCTTTGCAATGGCTGCGCTTGGTGGTGAAGTTGAAGTTCCTACGCTTGATGGCCGAGTAAACCTGAAGGTACCTTCAGAGACTCAAACAAGCCGTATGTTCCGCATGCGCGGCAAAGGCGTGAAGGGTGTTCGCGGCGGCGGTATTGGTGACCTAATCGTTAAGCTAGTCGTTGAGACGCCAGTTAACTTGAGTTCACGTCAGAAAGAACTACTGAAAGAGTTTGAAGAGTCTTGTGGCGGTGAAGCGGCGACTAAGCATAAGCCAAAATCTGAAGGTTTCTTTAACGGTGTTAAGAAATTCTTTGATGACCTAACCAGCTAATTGGTTATTAGATTTGATTGAAAAGCCTGCCACTGTGCAGGCTTTTTTATTGCCAGCAATTATTTGGAGTATGCAGGCCGATGCTATTGAGCGTCAGTTTGCTATAGCTACTTCCCTTACATTTGTCACCGGTTTGGCTCCCTTTTGCGGTGGCCGTAATGGTATAGCTTGTTAACGCAGATGAGACAGAGAGCTCGAATTGTCTCTGGTCTCGCGTACAAAAATGACACACGCCTCCCGGTAGAACCGCTTGTGCAGCAGAGGCATAGCTACCGTTATAGTTTCTTTCTAGTTCAAGTTGTATTTTTGCTAAGTCGCCCAATACGGTTATCCGATGTGCTTTTAGTAAGTGGCGTTGGTAGCTTGGGTAGGCGATGCTTGCCAAGATTGCGATAATGGCCACAACTAACATTAGTTCGATCAGAGTCATTCCTCTTACTTTTTTGTTACGCAATTTACAGTTATTTTCTCGAATCATTCCCAACGCTTCCTTTTGATTTTCCGCCTATTTTTGTTAGCTGATAGCATATATTCAAGACGGAAAAGTGCCTCACATGGCTTTACATAGGAAACTGGGAAATGTCTCGCGGGTTCACACTCCTTGAGTTAGTCATCACATTAATAATATTTGGTGTCGTGCTGACAGCCGCTGCTCCCAATTTTTCTTCGATGGTGAAGGAAACCCAAATCAAACGATTTGCTAGTGAACTGCACAATTATCTGATTCAGGCTAAATCAGAGGCGGTATGGAGAAATCAAAGTCTTTGGTCACATATTTCTCTCGCGACTAACCCAAGTCCAGCAGGGGAGTGGAGGCTCATTTTGACCGATTCAGTGATTCCTAACGCAGGGAATCAACTGCTGATCTTAAATGGTGAAGCCTATCGTCATATCGTTCTATTCTCTGGCTATACCTCTGATCAAATTAAGTTCGATGGCACACGCGGAAAAGTAAAAGACGGCCACCTTCGGTTTTATATCGCGGGGCAATCAAGCAAGGTGTTGAGGCTTAAGAGTGCTTACGCGGCAAGCCGAATCGTCATTTGTGGTGAAGGAGGGGCATGGTTTGGCTATCCGAGCTGTTAGTCGTTCTAAGCAAGTAGGAGGATCTTTTGTTGAGCTGCTAGTTTCTTGTTTGATTGGAGTTATGGCAATTGGTGTGGTCGGTAGTATCTATATTACGGGACAGAAATTGGCGATCGAAAGAGCGAAAACACTCTTACTAGCTCAGAACATATCGAGTGTGCTGCAACAGCTGAAAGAGGATGTACAGCGGGCCGGCTTTGATGGGCTAGGTTCAAGTTCACTGCTGTTATCCGGAGCGCAACGGAGTATACACCTACAGCCTAGTTCGAATTCATTGGGTTATGTTTATCGCGTCGCTTCCGCCGGCAATCATGCCTTTCGCAGTGTGGTGTATAAAAGGGAAGCTTCGCCAGTTTCTACACAAGGTGACATGCTCAAGGTGTGTGAAAAGCATTCACCGTTACCATTGACTGTCTCTGCGGCGAGTTTATCCGGCAGTGGTGGCTATTGCTTTAACTTGTTTGATCCTAAACAGATCTCCATCTCTCGATTTGAAGCTGAGGCGAAGCTTGTGTCAGGCAATAGCGCATCGAGTCAGTGGGTTAGCGTGTTCGTGGTTGGGCATTTGCTCTTAGATCCGAGCGTTGAGTATCAAACCCGCATTGAACTGATACAGAGAAATTGGCAATGAGAGGTGAATATCAGCGTGGGGTAGTGACCTTGATGGTGGTATCGATACTGCTAGCCTCGGCGTTGATGTTGACATTGGGTTCTTACAAGTCTGTTTTTTATCAAATCAAACGTGCGCAAAATGAGCTTAAAGATCGTCAAACTCACTGGCAAGTTGAGGGCGGTGTTGAGTGTCTTTATGCCTATATTTCATCTGCTCCTAGCCAGTTAAATACGCTCTCCTCTGCAGCGAATACAGTACTTGACGATATTTGTAAGGCGGAGTTGAGTCTAACCGAGCTCTACAGCTATCCAGTAGGTTCAGAGCGTTATGTTATTCATGCTAAGAGTGACAGTCACGCCATCACCAAGCATTTTTTATATGCGGCTAAAACCGGGTTGGGTGCGATTCAAGCCACTGCTGATCTCAGGATCAGAGGCAGTGTTGAGATTGTGCCAGATGTGCCAAGAACAAAAAACTCGGCAGGAACCTATGACTGCATTGCTGTGAGATATAAAAGCCAAGTGAGTTACGAGGCGACCACATCGTCAGATAAGCTCACAACCCTAGTTCCTGCAGCGGGAGCACCATATAGCGGCTTTAGTGGTGAATGCGCCAATACACATATGACCTCTAGCTCAATCAGCGGCAACACCTCAGTGCACGCGAGCCAATTTAAGCAAGACTATAAAAAGGACGATGCACTTGAGCCATTTAGAAATTACTTTGGCATGGAAAAAACGCCAAGCAACCTTGCCGAAGTGAAAAGTTATTACGATGTGGTATCGCTAGCAACGGTCGTTGACGGGCATGACTGTGCCGATGTCATTCAAACCCACTTTAACACGGGTAAGAAAAAGCTATGGATAGAGGGGCATTGCATTATTGATTCGCCTATTGTTACCCATGGTGCTTACTCCCTTGTGGTGGAAAATGGCCTGTTTTCTGCACAGGGTTCGATGGTCTTTGAAGGCTCTATCTATCATATGGTGGATATGACCACGGTTGAGTTTTCTCCAACGAATATCGCTAGCTACTGGAGTGGCGTCTCTTTCAAAGCGGCAATTGAAAGCTATCTTGGCCCAACAACCGTTTATTTTGATCATGGGGCTTTCGAGCCTAAGGGAGGAATGATTTTCGATTCAGAAGGGGGAGAAGTGGTTCTAAACGGTTCTTATAGCATCGACTACTTGTCAGCAAATAGCTTAAGTAATCCTCCTAAGGTACTGTCTTGGATCGCCGGGAGTTGGAGTGTTGAATAAACAAGGTGGTTTTAGTTTATTGGAGGTGCTGATCGCTTTTTTGTTGATTGGTGTGGCTTCGCTAGGCTTGATCAAAATGCAGTCGTACGTGGAACAGCGGGCGGATTTTGCTCTCAATAGCCACCAAGCGCTAAATCTAGCGGAACAGAAGTTAGAGTGGTTTCGTACTAGGGGAGCATCACCTGCGGCTTCTGGTCTCTCTGTCGCAGAGTTTTCATCACTAACCAGTGGCAGTGATATGACAAGCTATTCTCCGTACGTATTGCGTTGGTCGATAGCGGCCCCTGCTGTATCTCTTTCAGCATCACTGAAAAGTGTCGCAGTAACGGTTGAATGGACAGATCGAGTTGGTGTTACTCAGTTAGTAACGGTGAAATCGATGCTATCTAGTTATAGCGAATTTGATATGTGATTAGGTGCATTTTTGTCTGAGTGATTAAGTATCTTTTAAAACGCCATGTTATATATTTAAAATTAGTTGGAATATTGTTTATTTATTGATGATAAACATGTGGATTATTTGTTGCACGCTAATGGTGTTTTTGCAAAATATGTCTCCAAATATGGAAAAAACTATAGAACCTTGTGCTTTCTGTAAGCGGATTTAATAGAATGCTTAGTGGAAAATAGACCAACATA
The DNA here is from genome assembly GCF_000176235.1 of Vibrio orientalis CIP 102891 = ATCC 33934. NCBI lineage: Bacteria > Pseudomonadati > Pseudomonadota > Gammaproteobacteria > Vibrionales > Vibrionaceae > Vibrio > Vibrio orientalis. The sequence goes on from NZ_ACZV01000005.1 coordinate 195,440, forward strand.
ATAAATGCACAAAGGTCTACGGCAACAACATCACATATGGAGTTACCATGAGTAACCAAGCAGTAAATAAGGCACCATCCGAAAAGCCGAGTGGGATGGATCGCTTCTTAAACTTTATTGAACGAGCAGGTAATAAAATTCCTGATCCTGCAATTTTGTTCTTCTGGGCACTTGTTATTACTTGGGCAGCATCTGCTCTACTTTCAAACATTTCGTTTGATCTTATTAACCCACGTTCGGGTGAAGCGCTTGCAATCAACAACCTTTTGACTGGCGAATCTCTAGCAAGCTTCCTTGCGAACATGGTAACGACTTTCACAGGCTTTGCACCACTAGGTATCGTACTTGTTGCGATGCTAGGTGTTGGTGTTGCTGACTCTTCAGGCTTTATCACTACTGGCCTTAAGAAGATGCTTAACTTCACTCCAGCGAAGCTTCTGACTCCAATGCTAATTCTTGTGGCTATCGTGTCACACACAGCTGCAGATGCAGGCTACGTACTGGTTATCCCTCTAGGTGGTATCATCTTCCACGCTGCTGGCCGTCACCCTCTAGCGGGTATTGCTGCTGCGTTTGCGGGTGTATCGGGTGGTTTCTCTGCAAACTTTATCCCTTCAGGTATCGACCCTCTACTAGCGGGCTTTACTCAGACAGCGGCGCAAGTACTTGACCCTGAGTACGTGGTTAACCCACTAGCAAACATCTTCTTTACTGGTCTATCTTCAATCATCATCGTTGCTATCGGTTGGTATGTAACAGAGAAGATCATTGAACCACGCCTAGCGAACACGCCAGTTGACGAAGATGCAGAAAAAGCACCAGACCTAGGTTCATTCACTGAACTTGAATCTAAAGCGTTCCGTTACGCTGGTTGGGCGATGATGGCGGGTATTGCTGTTCTGATCGCAGCGATTATTCCTGAGAACTCAGCACTGCGTTCTCCTGAAGGTGAAATTACCGCGTTCTCTGCGCCAATTATGAAGTCGATCGTTCCATTGATCTTCATTCTATTCATCATCCCAGGTTACGTTTACGGTAAAGTTTCTGGCACATTTAAGACAAGTAACGACATCATCAAAGCGATGGCAGATACAATGTCTACAATGGGCGCATACATTGTTATGTCGTTCTTCTGTGCACAGTTCCTATCTGCATTCGCGCAGTCAAACATCGGTACCATGCTAGCGCTATACGGTGCTGAGGGTCTGAAAGCAATGAACCTACCAGGTGAAGCAACGATCATCGGTATGATTCTGCTAACGGCTTCTGTAAACCTGCTCATTGGTTCTGCATCAGCAAAATGGGCACTTATCGGTCCAATCCTAGTTCCAATGTTAATGGCAGTTGGTATCTCTCCTGAGCTATCGCAAGCGGCTTACCGTGTTGGTGACTCTGTATCGAACATCATTTCTCCTCTAATGGTATTCTTCCCACTTGTGGTTGTTTACTGTCAGCGTTACGTGAAGTCGACAGGTATCGGTACACTAGCATCACTGATGATGCCATTCTCGATTGCAATGCTAATCGGTTGGTCAATCTTCCTAGTCGCTTACTGGATGCTAGGCATTCCTCTAGGTATCCAAGCGCCTTACACATACACGATGTAAAGACCGTCATATTTGCGCTGTAGCGTTGTTAACTGCGCTACACCAACTATTTAGGTATTCGAAACTCAAAAGCGCTGGTCGAAAGACTGGCGCTTTCTTTTTTGGCCGCGGGAAAATCTAAACCAGATAGCTTTGTTTGGTTCTGCGTCCGGCTTTTACTTCCCCTTTCATAGAGGTAGAATTTACTATCTCTAGTCGTCTACTCATATAACCGGAGTTTTCTTTGTCAGAATCTCAATTTACCCCTCAAGATGAACGATTTATGCGTCGAGCGATGGAGCTGGCGGCACACGCTGAAACACAAGGTGAAGTGCCAGTTGGCGCTGTGTTGGTTAAAGATGGTGAAATCATTGCGGAAGGTTGGAATGAGTCTATCGGTCAGCACGATGCAACCGCCCACGCGGAAATGCAGACCATCCGAAAGGCGGGTGAGGTTCTAGAGAATTATCGACTGCTCGATACGACACTCTACGTGACGCTAGAGCCTTGTCCTATGTGTGCCGGAGCGCTGCTACACAGTCGAGTGAAACGTATTGTGTTTGGGGCACCAGACTTGAAGGCCGGGGCGGCGGGAACAGTACTTAACTTGTTTGAACATCAAGCGGCGTATCACTATGCGGATGTTGAAAAAGGGTTATTAGAGGATGAATGCCGAGTTCAACTTCAAGCTTTCTTTAAGCGTCGACGCAAAGAGAAGAAGAAAGAACGTAAGGCGATGCAAATACTTGAAATTAAATCAGGGCAGGAAAAAGAAGGGTAGGTTTTTAAGCAAACATCTTATGAGTAGATGTTTGCTCTCAGGATTATGCTTCTGTGATTAGTTGCATAAATGCGCGGTGACGTGCAATCACCTTTTTTTTGTTGTTGCTGAGCATACGCTTGCGGCGGTTTGCGGCAACAGTCTTATTAAGGCGTTTTGACTGCATTTTACGTCTAGCCATAAAACAACCTCCTACTTAGAGTTAAAATCAAATCAGATACGGAATAGCGCAAAGGTCATTGATATTCCGACAACACGGGATTTATACACTGCAATTGTTACTGTTTTAAGAAACTTCGCAAGTGATCTTGGACACGATATTATGTTTGGGTTAGATCAAAAGAATTCAAGTGCGCAATCTTTGTTCAAAGCTGCGCACTTAGTTTAGATGAGTCTATTGTTCTTCGCTGATAGTTTGTTCCGCCGATGATGCGGCAGAGGCGCCAGAAACGGCCATGTCAGCTATCTGAATTACCTTCAGATCATCGATGTTAACATCGTCATTGTTTGCTGTTTGTTGTTCAACATGACCGATAATACTCTGGTAGTAGCGGCGAATGTTTTCAACATAGTTTCGTGCTTCATCACCTCGAGCAAAGCCATAGCGAGTTTGGCTGTAGTATTTCTTCTGACGAAGTAGCGGCAAGCGATCTTTTACGTCAGACCAAGCATCTGGGTTACCGCCTTGTTTTTTCGTCAAGCGGCGAGCGTCCATCATATGACCGTAACCAACGTTATAAGACGCTAGTGCAAACCAAATTTTTTCATGCTCTTCGATTGAGTCAGGAATACGTGACACCATTCTACGTAAGTACTCAACACCACCGCGGACAGACTGTTCAGGATCGAGTCGATCGGTAACGCCTACGCTCTTCGCTGTCGGTAGTGTAAGCATCATCATGCCGCGCACACCCGTTGGCGATTTTGCTGTCGGGTTCCAATGGGATTCTTGATAACCCAACGCGGCGACTAAGCGCCAGTCAAATTCATCGGAATACTTTTTAAATAGTGGTGACCATTTCGGAAGTTTTGAATCCAATGCACGAATGAAGGCGCGAGTGTCGACATAGTCAAAACTACCCACGTGACCGATGTACTTTTCTTCCAGTGAGGCTAAGTGTCCAGATTGTTTAATGCTGCCAAAGAACTCAATCAGTAAGCCGTATAAGCTCTCATCTTGTGATCTGCTTAAAAACCATGAAATCGGCTGATCTTCTGTTAACTCGAATGCTAACGCGACGTCTGGGTAAATACGCTGAGACAGTGATAACTCAACAGAGTCTGCCAAGGTAAAACGCAGTTCGCCTTTAGAAACTTTCTTGAGGAGATCGTTTACATCGGCGTTCGGGTCTATGTGGTAAGAAAAGTCTGGGTGGTCTGCTTTAATCGCAGTCAACGTTTGGTTGAAGTGAGAGTCACTAACAATACTCAAGACATCTTTGCCGTCGTTCTCTTCGATCAGTTTTGCTTGTCTATCCAATAATTGTTCTAGATTGCGAGGACGCCAGTTTCCTTTCTTATAAATCACTTGTTGGCTGACGTAGTAGTAAGCCGGACCCGGTCGAAATGATTTTAAACGCTCAGGAGATTGGCTCAATCCTGCGGCGATGATATCGATCTCGCCTTTTTCTAGTGCAGGATACAGGCTAGAAATACGATAGGCTGGTTTCATTTCAAGTTGCACGCCAAGCTCATTGGCAAATTCACGCGCCAGTTCATAATCCAGACCGGCAGGTCCATCGGGGCCGATATAGTAAGAGAGTTGGTTGTTCAACGTCCCCACGCGCAATACGCCACGTTCTTTAATTAAATCTAGATCACTCTTAGGTTCTGATTCGATTTGGCAGCCAGATAGCACCAAGGCGCTGGCAAATAATAAACAGAGTGATTTTAGTTGGGTTAGGTAATGCTTCTTCATTCACGGCAATCTCATACATCCAGTAGGGCATTTATATCAAAGTGGTATAACAAGGCAAGACAATCACAGTAACTCTTAGTAATAGAGAACAATAAATAGCGTTTTCTGTCGAATTTCAAAATTGACGAAAAAAATGACGCAAACGGTTGCTTTTGGTGTTACATCACAAAAACAATTGCTATATAATGCGCTCGCAATGAAGAGGTGGAATCGGCATAGGTTCGAAAATCTTCGGGAATAGCTTCGAAGTAAAACAGTCTAACCCACTGAATTTATTCCAATATCACCTTAATCAATTGCATAAGAGACCTAAGTACATGAGAATTTTTCGTGGCTCCCCAGCTCTATCTGAATTTCGTGTTAATAAGCTTCTAGAGCTTTGTCGTGAACTAGGCCTACCTGTAACAGGTATCTACGCTGAGTTTACGCACTTTGCTGATCTAACCGCAGACCTAGATACGTCTGAAGTTGATAAACTAGAAAAACTACTGACTTACGGTCCAACACTTTCCTTTGATGAGAATGGTGAAGAGCATGAGCCAAGAGGTCTGCTTCTACTTGCGACGCCTCGCCCTGGTACTATCTCACCATGGTCTTCTAAGTCTACCGACATCGCGAATAACTGTGGCCTAGCTAAAGTTGCTCGTCTAGAGCGCGGTACAGCTTACTACATCGAAACATCATCTGACCTTTCTGAACTTCAACTGGTTGAGCTTAAAGCGATTCTTCATGACCGCATGATGGAAGTTATCTTCACTGACTTCGACTCAGCAGCGGCACTTTTCCAAGTGGCAGAGCCTGCACCGGTCGCAGACGTTGACCTACTTGCCGGTGGTCGCGCTGCGCTTGAAAAAGCAAACGTTACCCTAGGTCTTGCACTTGCCGATGATGAAATCGAATATTTGTACGATAGCTTCGTAAACAAGCTAGATCGTAACCCAACCGACATCGAGCTGATGATGTTTGCTCAGGCGAACTCAGAGCACTGTCGTCACAAGATCTTCAACGCAGACTGGACTATCGATGGCGTTAAGCAAGAGAAGTCGCTGTTCAAGATGATCAAGAACACATTTGAAACGACGCCAGAAAACGTGCTGTCTGCGTACAAAGATAACGCAGCTGTGATGGTCGGTTCTGAAGTGGGTCGTTTCTTCCCGAATCCAGAAACTCGCCAGTACGGTTATAACCAAGAAAAAGCGCACATCTTAATGAAGGTGGAAACGCACAACCACCCAACGGCTATTTCTCCTTGGCCGGGCGCTTCTACAGGTTCTGGTGGTGAAATCCGTGACGAAGGCGCGACAGGTATTGGTGGTAAACCAAAAGCTGGCCTAGTTGGTTTTACAACGTCTAACTTACGTATTCCTGGCTTTGAACAGCCATGGGAAACAGATTTCGGTAAGCCAGGCCGCATTGTTAACGCTCTAGACATCATGCTAGAAGGCCCGTTAGGCGGCGCGGCGTTTAACAACGAGTTTGGTCGTCCAAACCTACTGGGTTACTTCCGTACTTACGAAGAGAAAGTAAACTCTCACGCAGGCGAAGAAGTTCGTGGTTACCATAAGCCAATCATGATTGCTGGTGGTATGGGTAACATCCGTGACGAGCACGTTCAGAAGAAAGAGATCCCAGTTGGTGCAAGCTTAATTGTACTAGGTGGTCCAGCGATGAACATCGGCCTTGGTGGCGGCGCTGCTTCTTCAATGGCATCTGGCCAATCAGCAGAAGACCTAGACTTTGCATCTGTACAGCGTGAGAACCCAGAGATGGAGCGTCGCTGTCAGGAAGTGATCGACCGTTGTTGGCAGTTAGGTGATGCAAACCCAATCGCATTCATCCACGATGTGGGCGCGGGCGGTATCTCTAACGCACTGCCAGAGCTTGTCGATGATGGTGAGCGTGGCGGTATCTTCCAACTGCGTGACGTACCAAACGACGAACCAGGTATGAGCCCACTTGAGATCTGGTGTAACGAATCTCAAGAACGCTACGTAATGGCAGTTGCGCCAGAGAATATGGAAGTATTCGATGCTATCTGTAAGCGTGAACGCGCACCATACGCAGTAGTAGGTGTGGCAACAGAAGAGCGTGAACTGAAACTTGAAGATTCACACTTCGACAACACGCCTATCGACATGCCTATGGACGTTCTTCTTGGTAAGACGCCTAAGATGCACCGTGATGCGATAACGCTAAAAGCGAACAATCCAGCAATTGACCGTGACGGCATCGAGCTAAACGAAGCGGCTGAGCGTGTTCTACGTCTTCCAACGGTTGCTGAGAAAACATTCCTTATCACGATTGGTGACCGCACGGTTACAGGTCTAGTTGCTCGTGACCAAATGGTTGGTCCATGGCAGGTGCCTGTTGCTAACTGCGCAGTAACGGCAGCAAGCTACGACACTTACCACGGTGAAGCTATGTCAATGGGTGAGCGCACGCCAGTGGCTCTATTAGACTTCGGTGCATCGGCTCGTCTAGCGGTGGGTGAAGCAATCACCAACATCGCAGCAACCAACATCGGCGATATCAAACACATTAAACTGTCGGCGAACTGGATGTCTCCAGCCGGTCACCCAGGTGAAGATGCCGGTCTTTACGAAGCGGTGAAAGCGGTCGGTGAAGAGCTATGTCCTGCGCTTGGTCTAACTATCCCGGTGGGTAAAGACTCAATGTCGATGAAGACTAAGTGGGAAGAAAATGGCGAGCAGAAAGAAGTAACGTCGCCACTTTCTCTAGTAATTACTGCGTTTGCTCGCGTTGAAGATGTGCGTAAGACAATTACTCCTCAACTTCGCACTCCTGAGACCTTGGAAGGACTAGGTGATACTTCATTAGTACTTATCGACCTAGGTAACGGTAAGAACCGTCTAGGCGCAACGGCATTGGCTCAGGTTTACAAGCAGCTTGGTGATAAACCAGCAGACGTAGACAATGCAGCACAGTTAAAAGGTTTCTACGAGGGCGTTCAAGCTCTAGTAGCGAAAGATCAAGTTATCGCTTACCACGATAAAGGCGACGGCGGTCTATTCGTGACGCTTGCTGAGATGGCATTCGCAGGTCACTGTGGTGTGAAAGCTGATATTGCTGACCTTGGCGAAGATGCACTTGCTGCACTATTTAATGAAGAGTTAGGCGCAGTACTTCAGGTTAAGAATGACGACCTTGATGCGGTACTTTCAACTCTAGCAGCAAACGGCTTAGAAGCATGCTCACATGTGATCGGTTCTGTGGAAGCTTCTGATGAGCTACGAATCACTTCTGGTGAAACAGTGGTTCTTGAGCGTAACCGTACTGAACTGCGTACTATTTGGGCTGAAACAACGCATAAGATGCAATCACTGCGTGATAACACAGCATGTGCAAACCAAGAGCATGAAGCGAAGAAAGACAACTCTGACCCAGGTCTGAACGTTAAGCTAAGTTTCGATGTGAACGAAGACATTGCCGCGCCATACATCGCGACAGGTGCGAAGCCTAAGATGGCGATCCTACGTGAACAGGGCGTTAACTCTCACGTTGAAATGGCAGCAGCCTTTGACCGTGCAGGTTTTGAAGCAACTGACATCCACATGAGTGATATTCTAACCGGTCAAGCAGTGCTAGAAGAGTACCAAGGCCTCGTAGCGTGTGGTGGTTTCTCTTACGGTGACGTACTTGGTGCAGGTGAAGGTTGGGCGAAGTCTATCTTGTTCAACGAAGGTGCTCGTAACCAGTTTGAAGGCTTCTTTAAGCGTGAAGATACTTTCTCTCTAGGTGTGTGTAACGGTTGTCAGATGTTATCGAACCTGAAAGAGCTAATTCCGGGAGCTGAGTACTGGCCGCGTTTCGTACGCAACGAATCAGAGCGTTTTGAAGCTCGCTTCAGCTTAGTCGAAGTTCAGAAGTCTGACTCTGTATTCTTCAATGGTATGGAAGGCTCTCGTATGCCAATCGCAGTATCTCACGGTGAAGGTCGCGTAGAAGTACGTGATGCTGACCACCTAGCAGCGATTGAAGCGTCAGGCACTGTTGCGGTACGTTACGTTGACAACCACGGTAACCCAACGCAGCAATACCCGAATAACCCGAATGGTTCGCCAAACGCTATCACAGGTCTCACGACAACGGATGGCCGCGTGACAATCATGATGCCGCACCCTGAGCGTGTATTCCGCACAGTGGCTAACTCATGGTCTCCTGAAGGCTGGGGTGAAAACGGTGCTTGGATGCGTATGTTCCAAAACGCACGTAAGAATGTCGGTTAATTGAGACGACGTTAGTTTTTGCCTAGCAGCATAGTTAAAGCGCAGATCGAACGGTCTGCGCTTTTTATTTGATTGACCACCGTCATTCCATAGACTGACGAAGGAAGGAGTAGGGACTCTCTGTGAGTTTCCACTCGCTTAAATAGCCCCCTAACTCGTTCGTACCTCGCTGTTGAGAATGACACTATGAATAATCGTGATTCTTTGAAAGAAACCATTAGCCAAATGGTGGCTTTTAAGTTTTAATACCGCCCTTGCCAAGGGATGGTGTTAAACAGCTCAACTTAGATGGAGTTATCAAGTTGACCGAATCCCTGATTAATCCCTTAGGAAATTAAGAAATGTCTAAAAACCAAAAATTTGCTATTCGCGTTACTGAAAAACGTAACGGCTGGTGTGCAGAGATCACTCGCCAAGTGACATCACGTAAAACATCAGTATCAAAGCGTGAAACTGGCTTTGAAACTGAAGTTCAGGCTCAAGAGTGGGCTGAAAAAGAGCTAGCTAGCTTTGTACAGAACCAAGCTGTTCGTAATGAGCGTAAAGGTGAAGCGCGTAAAGTCCGTATTGAACGTGAAGAGCGTCAAGCGCAAGAAGCCGCTGACAAGAAAGCGCGTTACGAAGAAGCGAAGTTGGTTGCTGCAGCACAAGCTGAAATCGATGATGAAGAAGATTTCTTCGACGAAGAGTAATCCATCAATCGTCAGTCAATAAAAAACCGCCTAATAGGGCGGTTTTTTTGAATCTGATGTTCGATGGGCTAATTAACGAAACTGGCCTGCATCTGGCAAAAAGTCAAAACCTGCAGTGGCGAGTTTTGCTTCTAACGCGCTTTTATCGATATCGAAGTAAGTAGCCAGTTTGTCCAAATCACCGCCAAAATCATCACGTAGCTTCATGTTGACGATACTCATCAACATAATTGGATCCATGCTTTCAAAGTTCGCCAAATTCATTACTTATCCTCGAAGTCGGAAATAAGTAGGTTTGCAGCAGCAAAGGCGGCTTTATCACGCACTTCTTTAGGTAGAGACTCATCCGCCGCAATATCATTCAATGCTCTTACTGCGCATGAAATTGCTTGTGGAACATACGCTTGGTCACCACTGCCGATTTGAGCGTACAGCTCACGAACCAATTCACAACAGCCATATACTTGCATAGCTTCAACTCCAATAAATGATAACTGCTCTCAAATATACACACTCAGTTTGGTAAACTCAAAGCTTAAGCTTGTTCTAGCTCAAGCCTTGTAGAGTAGTGCTTGAGATTTATACAGTGAAATTAATTTTGCAGTTGTTGCTCTAGTTGATAGGTCACTTCGCTATCTAGACGAAGTTGTTTCGCGAGTTCTTGTAAGTAGGCTTTTTCCATAAAGTTTTGTTCGTCGATAACAATTAGAGAGGCTAAGTAAACTTCAGATGCCTGCTGTGGTGAGTGGGCTAATCTAGCGACTTCAGCGGGGTCGAGCGGTTTATTTAATTCCACATGCACCAGTTGCTGTAGCGTGTTATCAGCGCCAGATTGTTCAAGTGTCGACTCAATATGCGCCATCTCTTGTTGGTCCACATGGCCATCAGCTTTGGCGGCGGCAATCATCGCTTTTAGAATCAGTTCACTATGGTAATCGTCTTGCGCATCGAAGTTTTCAGTTGTACCAGTGGATACTTGCTTACTTTGATAGTCGTTATAGACTTTATAAGCCAACGCACCAAGCACAGCTACGCCACCCACTTTGAGGGCATTTTTACCTAACTTCTTGCCGATTTTTTTACTCTTCTTAGATCCCATTAGTAGGCTAACTAAGCCGCCTCCGACTGCGCCCGCACCAAGGGATTTTAAGCTACTTGAGCTCGAACTGTTTTTAACTTTAGCTTGTCCTTGTTGGACGATATCTGAGTTGAGTGCTTGATTAAGTAGGCTTTTAAGATCCATAGATTACCTCCATCATTTTTTGACAGCTTAATGGGGCAAAGATGAATAGGGGATTAATAATCGCGCAAAATAAAAAAGGCGAGCTGTGAGCTCGCCTTTTAAATAGTGCTAGTGGGTATATTATTCTTCAGCGTAACCGTGCATACCAAGAAGATCGCCATCAAGGTAAGCTTCTTTCTCATCTTTCATTACTAAACGTTCTTCAACCAACCATTTTACAACCATTGGGTAGATCTTGTGTTCTTGAGTTTGAACGCGTTCAGTTAGAATCTCGACAGTATCTTCGTCGAAAATAGGCACTTTAGCCTGTAAAATAACAGGACCACCATCAAGTTGCTCGGTAACGAAATGGACACTAGTACCATGTTCTTCGTCACCTGCGTGGATAGCACGTTGATAAGTGTTAAGACCAGGGTACTTAGGTAGCAGAGAAGGGTGAATGTTGATCATTCGGCCCATGTAGTGGCGAACGAATTCACCACTTAGAATGCGCATGTAACCAGCAAGTACGATGACGTCTGGCTTATATTCATCGATCTGCTTCATCAACTCATGGTCAAAAGCATCACGGGTATCGAACGCTTTAGGGTCAAGGAAGTGTGCCGCAGCACCGGCTTTCTCAGCGCGTTCTAAAGCATAGACATTGGCTTTGTTGGAAAATACCGCGGTAACACGACCAGCAGTAATGTCCTTGTCACATGCATCAATGATTGCCTGCAGGTTAGAACCGTTTCCTGAAACTAAAACGACGATACTTTTCATGCTTATTTGATCTCTACTTGTTCTTCGCCAGCTGCTGCGTTTGCGATCTCACCGATGACCCAAGCGTTTTCACCTTCAGCTTTTAATAGCTCAACCGCTGCGTCTGCTTGGTCTTTAGGCAGAGCAACAACAAGGCCGACACCACAGTTAAATGTGCGGTACATTTCGTGAGTCGTTACGTTGCCTTTCTCTTGTAGCCATTTGAAGATGATTGGCCATTCCCAGCTATTTCCATCAACAACGGCTTTAGTACCTTCAGGAAGTACGCGTGGGATGTTTTCCCAGAAACCACCACCAGTGATGTGAGAAATCGCGTGGATGTCATGCTTCTCAATCATTTTAAGTGCTGATTTGATGTAAATTTTAGTTGGTTCTAGTAGGTGCTCACCGATTGTGCGACCTGCTAGCTCTTCATTTTTGTCTGCGCCAGAGACTTCAAGGATCTTACGGATCAGTGAGTAACCATTTGAGTGAGGACCACTTGAACCGACTGCGATAAGTGCATCACCCGCAGCGACTTTAGTGCCGTCAATCACGTCGGCTTTTTCTACAACGCCAACACAGAAGCCTGCAACGTCGTAGTCTTCACCTTCGTACATGCCCGGCATTTCAGCAGTTTCACCACCGATTAGTGCACAGCCTGCTTGCACACAGCCGTCAGCAATACCAGATACTACGTCTGCAGCGGTATCAACATCGAGTTTGCCTGTTGCGTAGTAGTCTAGGAAGAAGAGTGGCTCAGCACCTTGAACAATAAGATCGTTCACACACATTGCAACTAGGTCAACACCAATGGTGTCGTGCTTTTTCATATCCAAAGCAAGACGAAGTTTTGTGCCCACACCGTCTGTACCAGAAACCAATACTGGCTGCTTATATTTAGTTGGCAGTTCACATAATGCGCCAAAACCACCAATACCACCCATTACTTCTGGGCGACGTGTACGTTTTACAGCACCTTTAATACGGTCAACAAGCGCGTTGCCTGCATCGATATCAACGCCAGCGTCTTTGTAGCTAAGAGATGTGTTATCAGCACTCACAGGGAAGTCCTCGGTTTTTAAGTTGGATATGAAAACGGCGCTATTCTAACAGTGGATAAACCTATATAGCAAACGTTTGCGCAAGTTTTTTTGTGCCATCATTAGGCAGAAATTGAGAACGAAATCGTTTATAATCTGGAGGTTTGATTAAATTTTACCTGAAATCCGGAGATGGAAATGAAAGTTGTTGAAGTGAAACACCCTCTAGTGAAGCACAAACTTGGTCTAATGCGAGAAGGTGAGATCAGCACAAAGCGCTTCCGTGAGCTAGCGACAGAAGTAGGTAGCCTACTGACTTACGAAGCAACAGCAGACTTTGAAACAGAGAAAGTAACCATTGAAGGTTGGAACGGTCCAGTGGAAGTGGACCAAATCAAAGGTAAGAAAGTAACTGTAGTGCCTATCCTACGTGCAGGTTTAGGTATGATGGATGGCGTTCTTGAGCACATGCCAAGTGCACGTATCAGTGTTGTTGGTATCTACCGTGACGAAGAGACTCTTGAGCCAGTACCATACTTCAACAAGCTAGCGTCTAACATGGACGAGCGTATTGCGCTTGTTGTTGACCCAATGCTTGCAACTGGCGGTTCAATGATCGCAACGATCGATCTTCTAAAAGAGAAAGGTTGTAAAGCAATCAAAGTTCTTGTTCTTGTTGCTGCGCCAGAAGGTATTGAAGCTCTAGAAAAAGCACACCCAGATGTAGAGCTTTACACTGCGGCAATCGATGAGAAGCTAAATGACAAAGGCTACATCGTTCCTGGTCTAGGCGATGCAGGTGATAAGATCTTCGGTACGCTATAAGCCGTCGATATATAATGATTTAAAAAGGGAGCCGATTGGCTCCCTTTTTGTTGGAATGAGTATTCCACTCTGTCATTCCATAGAGCGACGAAGGAGAGAGTAGGGAATCTGTTTTGATTGGCCGCTCAATTTGAGAGATCCTCAACTCGTTCGTCCCTGACTCTCGAGGATGACGCGTAGAAATGAAAAGGGCTGACGTATTACGCCAGCCCTTTTGTAGAATCTTCTATTTCTTTAAGCTTAATGTACCGCCGGATTTCGGCTTGCTTGGACGCTGACCGTTATCAGACGCAGGCTTATGGAAGGACTTACCTTTGCCACTCGGCTTGCCTTTAAACTCACTTTGCTTATCACCATGGCGACCTTTCTTGGAGTTAGGCGCGTGGCGGAACTCGTCAGCGTTGCGGCCTTTGAAGGTACGCTGCTTTTGGTTGCGTCGTGCTTTTGATTCTTGGTTTTCTTCGCGGCTATCAAACAGCTTAGCATCGGTCGCGCGACGAATACGCTTGCCTTTGTTATCCATCTTAGACGCTTCTTCTGTGCCGCTTGAGTCTTCACACATAGCAAGAATTTCAGTCACTTCGCTATCGCTTAGGTAACGCCATTGACCGTTAGGAATGCCATCTAGAGAGATGTTCATAATACGTACGCGACGAAGTTTAAATACTTCATAGCCTAGGGCTTCACACATACGACGGATTTGACGGTTTAGGCCCTGAGTCAGGACGATGCGGAAAGAGTATTTGGTTTCTTTGGTCACTGTACAAGGCAGAGTGATGGTGTCGAGAATGTTAACACCTGAAGACATCTTTTTAATGAAGTCATCGCTGATCGGCTTATCAACACGGACCACGTACTCTTTCTCGTGACTGTTACCTGCACGAAGGATTTTATTGACGATATCACCGTCGTTAGTCAGGAAAATAAGACCATCAGAAGGTTTGTCTAGACGACCAATTGGAAAAATACGTTTCTTGTGACCAACGAAATCCACGATGTTACCCGGAATATCACGTTCGGTAGTACAGGTAATGCCAGTAGGCTTATTTAAAGCAATGTAAACTGGTTTATCAGTAGCAGCAGCGATAGGCTTATCATCAACACGGACATCATCGCCTAGTTGGACTTTGGTCCCCATTTCAGGCACTTGACCATTAATGGTGACACGACCTTGTTCGATGAGGCGGTCAGCTTCGCGGCGCGAGCAAAAACCCGTTTCGCTAATAAACTTATTGAGGCGTTTTGCGTTATCTTGTGACATGTTGTTCTCCTAACGTTTCACAACGGCGGTTAAAAGGTGTGCTGACCAATACCAACTAGATTAAAACATCAGCACATAGAGGGCGCGCATTCTAGCACTGTGGTAGACGTTAACCCAGTCGTTTTTGATGGCGTTCGCGAGTTTCTATTTTTTTCTCGGCACTTTTTCGCAGTAATACATAAACTGCTCCTGTCCCGCCATGGAAGCGTTGGGCACTGTGAACACATTGCACTTCTTTAATTTGCATCAGCCATTGAGCAACGAAGCTTTTCATCAGTGCTGGTGGATTTGAGCGTTCGCCTTTGCCATGAACAATCACAACAGTGCGAATATCCATGCGCATACATTGCTTTAGGAACTTCACCACTTCATCGCGAGCTTGCTCAAGTGTGCGTTTGTGCAAATCTAATCTAGCTTGAATAGGATACTTGGCAAGGCGTAGCTTTTTGTAGACACCGTCTTGTACCCCATCACGTTTAAACTCAATGATATCGTCAGGCTTTATCATCTCTGCGTGATCGATAGACAGGTATTCTGGGTCATCTTCAGTAAGCCAGATCGCGGCTTCGCGTTTAGCAAGCTGAGAATCAGAGACCTGATGCTGCTTTTTAAGCTCAGTGGTATCTTGTTGAAGAGGTTTTACGTCGCCCATCATTTGTTGAAAGAGGGCAAAATCATCGTCTTGAGACATAACGACATCTCAGAGTGGTAATCAATGTGACTATTATACCAATGATGAAGCGTAGGTGATCAGAAAAAATAAAAAACCGAAGCAGACAAGGTATCTACTTCGGTGCATAGCGAACGTCTATTCAATGAATAGGGCTAAGCGATTCTAGTGAGGAGATTTGTCGTTCATCACTTTGTAGACGAAGTAACCGCCGTAAAACAGCATAAGACCAAAGGCTGCAAAGATTACCATCATTGAAGATAGACCTACTGCATTACCAAATAGGAGATCAAGCCAAAAGTCCATAGTCACTTCCTCTAGTTATATGTGTGAAGACAAGGTTTAAGGTAATGCGTGGTTAAATATGCAACACTGATCTGGATCAAATGTTGTTATTAGGTTGCGGATTTGTTTTTGGCGGTGTGTTTGTGCTCACACTTTATACTCGGTCGGTGGCGTTTTATACAAACGAACTATAAATTTGAAAAAGTTAATGAAAATGGCTTGCGTTAAAATCCAGAATCCGTAATATACGCTTCCGTTGACGGGGATTAATCCTCAGTTAAACATCTCGATGAGCAGCGTACTTGGTAACGCATCTCGAGGTTTAGGAATAGCGGACCAGAGGGCGACCCTCTCGTCATGTCAGTTCCAAGTCAACATCTCGGTGAATAGCGCAGCTTGGTAGCGCATCTGGTTTGGGACCAGAGGGTCGGGGGTTCGAATCCCTCTTCACCGACCATATTTAAAGAAGGGCTCTACAGAAATGTAGAGCCCTTTTTGCATTCATGGTGTAGAGAAGCGAACCGAGGTGGGTTCGCCTAGTGTTCAAAGAATGTCTCTTCACTCACCACATTAAGAAAGCCTGCTTATATAGCAGGCTTTCGTCGTTTTGAAGTGCAGATAATGGGATTTGAACCAAAATGGGGTTCGTCTGAAATTAGAACCTGGCTCTTCACCGACCATATTTAAAGAAGGGCTCTACAGAAATGTAGAGCCCTTTTTGCATTCATGGTGTAGAGAAGCGAACCGAGGTGGGTTCGCCTAGTGTTCAAAGAATATCTCTCCACTGACCATATTAAGAAAGCCTGCTTTTATAGCAGGCTTTCGTTGTTTTAAAGCTTAGCACTTACTGTACATCACAGCTGATATCGGCAATGGGAGTATCTGCGGTGCTAAAACAGACATAGGCCTCAGCTGGGGTATTTGGTCCAACACGAAAGTAACCTGCTTTGAGATCGTCTTCGTCAAATGAAATCGAGTGTGATGTGCTGACTGTATTATCGAGAAAAGTCGCCTCGAAGTGATTTGCCATTTGATGACCGACTCTGTTGCGAGTGGTGGATGTTGTGAAAGTGAGGGTGGCGCACCTCATTGGCGGCTTTCTCTTTATCTGAATTTGATCATTCTTTCTATCGATCTTCGCTGCAGTGGTGTTTGGCTGGATGTCGACACTTTGAAAGCTCTCTATCGTACATGTATTCTGAGCGTAGCTGGCAGGTGAGCCAAGCAATAAAAATGGCAAAGCGACGAGTACGTAACTTAACTTCATACTTGCTGAAACCGTTGTTTGTGTATGGGGAAGTCCAATTCTAGCATCGCACTCGTATAATGGAGTGTTAAGACTCTGTAATTCTCTTGTTCCTGAAATTGTGCTCTATAAGCTAATACTCAAACTCACATAGTGCCGGTTTGCTCTTCGACAGCTGAGTCACTTTAAATCCACCTTCTTGAAGTAGCGTGAGAACATTATTGTCACCGACCAGATGTAGGCTCCCGACAACCATAAGGAATGTTCCTTTTTTTTCTTTTGACCAACTTGGGCTAGCAAGCTGTTGGGCCCAGTTTAGGTTTCGCTCAGTGAGGAAGGCAGTTTCAAACTCTTCCGACATTTCGGTTAGCTTGGCAAATTCGTTCAATTTCTCTATATCTCCCGCCTTCCAAGTTTTAATTAAGCAGTGAGTCATTTCTTCAGAATGATCAAATTCCTCAATGGCACTTAAAAGTAGTTCTTTTCCAGATTCTTTTTGGCCCGTTAAAAGATCAATTTGAAACTGGAGAGACTCAAGACTAATGACAGGAATATCTTGAACGGTAGCCTTATAGGTCAGGTGTGCATCGACCCCATACGCCGCTTTATAGCCTAAATACTCGATTTGTTTCATCTGAACCGCAAGCGCTGTTGCCCAAGGTGGGGAGTTAAGCAGCTGAGGGGCATTCATTTCTAACAGATTGGCAATTCCTTTCAACTCATCTTGTTGCTTTGGTGTCAGGACATCTTTGCTTAGTAATGTGGCTGGTGGGTAGGTTATCCCTTGAGTCTTTCGCACATCCGTTTCAATGATTAAGCCATCACTGGTCTGTAAGACGTTCATGATCTGTTTACTTAAAGGGAACATTCCGTCATCACCGACATGTACAGAACCAAGAATGTAGTAATTCAACTTGCCCTTGGTCGCTTGCCAAAACAGTGGTTCTGCAAGGGTGGCGGTCGAGTAGATTAAAGCAATAAGTGGGAGAAGTAGTTTGCGCATCAGGTATGAGCTGCCTTACTGAAAAATTGTTGAATCCAAAAATATCAACGTATTTTGACGAGAGAATTGTGAGTGATAGATCACAGTTCGAATTCTAGTTACTCGTTTCAGTTTATGACAACTGATCGAGAGATGTGATCACTATTCACTAATTGCATCCCTTTGAGGCGGAAAGCTGTGATTTACTTCTCAGTAATCTCGTCAAAAAAAGTCCGTCGAAATTAACGTTACTTGTAACTCTATGTTTATAAAGAATTTAAAGTTTTTAGGTTTTATAAAGTTTGAATCGGATCACTTTCGATGATGATTAATTTTACGATAAAAAATAACTCAGGCTATTGTGATTGCATCTTGATTTTGACGCCGAACTTTTCAGGCTTCGCTCCACTTTTTAAGGGTAAGTAAGATGTTTAAACAAACTCTCATCGCGACTTCAGTATTGGCAACGTTAGCGGGTTGCGCATCGTTTCAGTCTACTGAACAAAATGTCGTTAACTCACTTGCAGCAAACTTAGATGTTCAATATGAAGTACTCACTAACCATGGTGCCAACGATGGTCTTGCGTGTCAGGATCTGGGTGCTGAGTGGGCTTCATGTAACAAGGTCAACATGACACTCGTTAACCAAGGTGAAGCGGTTGACTCAAAAGATTGGGCTATTTACTTCCACAGCATTCGCCTGATTTTGGATGTTGATAACGAGCAGTTCAAAATCTCACGTGTAACGGGTGATCTACATAAACTAGAACCAACCGATAAGTTTGATGGTTTCGCTGCAGGTGAAGAAGTATCGCTTCCTTTGGTAAGCGAATACTGGCAGCTATTTGAAACAGACTTCATGCCAGGTGCATTCGTTGCGGCGCCAAACGCAGAGCCTAAGATGATCGCTTCACTAAACACTGAAGACGTGGCCTCTTTCGTTACTGGCCTTGAAGGTGACAATCTAAAACGTACACCGGATGACAACAACGTATTTGCCAACGCTGTGTCTCGTTTCGAGAAGAACGAAGATTTAGCAAAACAAGACGTATCAACCACGCTGCTGCCAACGCCAATGTTTGTTGAAGCGGGTAAAGGTACAGTCGATATTTCTGGTGGTATTGCGCTACCTAAAGACGCATTCGATGCGATTCAATTTACAGCAATCCAAGATCGTGCAGAAGTGGTAGGTGTGGATGTTCGCGGTGATGTTCCTGTTAGCATCACAGTTGTTCCTGCAGACTTCACCGGTGAATTAGCGAAATCTGGTGCTTATGAAATGAGCATCAAAGGCAACGGTATTGCGATTAAGGCGTTCGACCAAGCGGGTGCTTTCTACGCGGTACAATCTATCTTTGGCCTGGTAGATAGCCAAAATGCTGATTCTCTACCACTGCTGTCTATTCAAGATGCGCCTCGCTTTGACTACCGTGGGGTAATGGTGGATGTTGCGCGTAACTTCCACTCTAAAGACGCAATCCTTGCGACGCTAGACCAAATGGCGGCGTACAAGATGAACAAACTTCACCTTCACCTAACCGATGATGAAGGTTGGCGTTTGGAAATCCCGGGTCTGCCTGAGCTGACAGAAGTGGGTGCTAACCGTTGTTTCGATTTGGAAGAGAAAAGCTGTTTACTGCCTCAGCTTGGCTCAGGTTCAACGACAGATAACTTTGGTTCTGGCTACTTCAGCAAAGCAGACTACGTGGACATCCTAAAGTACGCGAAAGCACGCAACATCGAAGTGATTCCTGAAATCGACATGCCAGCACACGCTCGTGCAGCAGTGGTATCAATGGAAGCACGTTACGACCGTCTAATGGAGCAAGGCAAAGAAGCAGAAGCGAACGAATACCGTCTGATGGATCCACAAGATCAATCAAACGTCACCACGGTTCAGTTCTACAACAAGCAGAGCTTCATCAACCCTTGTATGGAATCGTCAACTCGCTTTGTTGATAAAGTGATTTCTGAAGTGGCGGCAATGCATACTGAGGCAGGCGCGCCGCTAACAACATGGCACTTTGGTGGCGACGAAGCGAAGAACATCAAGCTAGGCGCTGGTTTCCAAGACGTTAACGCACAAGACAAAGTAAGCTGGAAAGGTACGATTGACCTGTCTAAGCAAGATAAGCCATTCGCACAATCGCCAAAATGTCAGACGCTAATTACAGACGGTACAGTAAGCGACTTTGCTCACCTACCAAGCCACTTCGCTGAAGAAGTGTCGAAGATTGTTGCTGAGAAGGGCATTCCAAACTTCCAAGCTTGGCAAGATGGTCTGAAGTACAGTGAAGGTGAGAAAGCGTTCGCAACAGAAAACACTCGCGTTAACTTCTGGGACGTTCTGTACTGGGGTGGTACGTCATCAGTGTACGATTGGTCTAAGAAAGGTTACGACGTGATCGTTTCTAACCCAGACTACGTCTACATGGACATGCCATACGAAGTTGACCCGAAAGAGCGTGGTTACTACTGGGCAACGCGTGCAACGGATACTCGTAAGATGTTTGGCTTTGCACCAGAGAACATGCCTCAGAACGCAGAAACCTCTTTAGACCGCGATGGCAACGGCTTCACTGGCAAAGGCGAAATTGAAGCGAAACCTTTCTACGGCCTATCAGCACAGCTTTGGTCTGAAACAGTACGTAATGACGAGCAATACGAGTACATGGTATTCCCTCGCGTACTAGCGGCGGCTGAGCGTGCATGGCACCGTGCTGATTGGGAGAACAACTACAAAGTGGGCGTTGAGTACTCGCAAAACTCTAACCTAGTAGATAAAGCAGCACTAAACCAAGATTACAATCGCTTTGCGAACGTACTTGGTCAGCGTGAACTGGCTAAGCTAGAGAAAGCGGGTATTGACTACCGCCTACCTGTTCCAGGTGCGAAAGTGGAAAATGGAACGCTTACAATGAACGTTCAGTTCCCAGGTGTTGAGCTGCAATACTCTCTAGATGGTGAAAACTGGCTGACTTACGCAGACAGTGCGCGTCCAGCAGTAGAAGGTGAAGTATTCATCCGTTCAGTATCGGTGACTGGCGAGAAAGCGAGTCGAGTGACTAGCGTGAAATAATTCCCCCTCCCTTCCAATCTAGACAGAAAGGAAAGGGAAAAACGCCCGGCCAGTGATGGTCGGGCGTTTTTATTTCTTATCGCGAGTAAGATGCTGTTAAGCGACTTGCGCTTGTTGCTCTTCAACTTGCTCAGCATTGCTCATTGGGCTTTCTGCGCCATGCATCCAACGAACCAGTGTATTAGAGAACATCAGTAGGATGACACCAGAAACCGTTGCTGCAATCGCGATACCACCAAAGATTGGTAGTGCGCCCAGCTCACCTACGTGAGAGCCGATCAGACCTGCTACATAGTTAGCAATCGCGTTAAAGCCGAACCATGCACCCATCATCAGAGAAGCAAGGCGAAGTGGAGCAAGTTTGGTCACAAGAGATAGACCGATTGGTGATAGGCACAGCTCACCCAGAGTGTGGAAGAAGAACGCACCGACAAGCCACAGCATTGATGTTTTCACTGCAGTGTCGCCGCCTTGTTCCATAACGGCACCCACCATACATAGGAAACCAAGTGCTAAGAAGAACAGTGCAAGCGCGAACTTAACTGGTGAGTTTGGCTCTTTAGGTCCGAGCTTCACCCAAAGCGCAGCAAGTAGAGGCGCTAGGGTAATAATGAAGAATGGATTAAGTGACTGGAACCAAGCAGCCGGAACTTCAAAACCGCCGATCATACGATCAGTGTACTGCTGAGTGTAGATATTCATCAGACCGCCAGCTTGCTCAAAGCCCGCCCAGAATACGATCACAAACAGACCCATTACCAAAATCACTTTAAGGCGATCGACCTCTTGTTTAGTCAGTGGTTGCTTCGTTGCTGATTTCTTTTTCTCGAGATCACGTGCTGCTGCTGGAACAACACCGATATCACCAAGCCATGACTTTGCCAGCGTCATCTGCATCACTAGGCTGATGATCATGCCTAGGCCAGCAACTAGGAAGCCAGCTTTCCAACCAAATGAGTTAGTGACGGATCCTGATGCGACACCTGCGATTAACGCACCTAAGTTAATGCCCATGTAGAAGATGGTAAAGGCACCGTCACGACGGTTGTCACCTTCTTCATACAAGTCACCAACCATAGTGGAAATATTGGGTTTAAAGAGACCGTTACCGATGATAAGCAAAGCAAGGCCAAGATAGAAACTGTGGGTAACACTAAGCCCAATCATGTCTGCTGGAAGTGCTAGGGTAAATTGGCCGATGGCCATTAAAGCGCCACCAATCAAAATAGAACGGCGTTGACCAAGGTAGTTATCAGCAAGGTAGCCGCCGATCATTGGGGTAATATAAACTAGTCCAGTATAGATGCCATATAGATCAAGAGCATCTTTAGTCGACCAGCCTAAGCCGCCGTTCATCGTCGCATCTGTTAAATAGAGTACTAAGATAGCGCGCATTGCGTAGTAAGAGAATCGCTCCCAAAGTTCGGTACCGAACAGTAGGAATAGGCCACGTGGATGGCCAAAAAATTGGTGATGTTGGTTTGTCATAAGTTTTATTAATCTTAGCTATTATCGTTTTTTATTGGCTCCTACATATACTCTTTGGGTACATAGACTGCAATCGGCAATAATCGTCGATATTGTGAGATTAAAACTCTAACCTTATGACTTGTAAGGAATTAATTGTTGTGAGGATTACATATTGTCCGTGCTACAAACTTAGTTTCCAAAATTGAGCTTTGTTTGCAAAATTGTTGTCGGTATTGGTGTGGTGAATTTGTTGTTGGTAGAGTGATAAAAAAAGACACCGCTTGGGTGCCTTTAGAATAGAAATGAGTTGTGGTTAGTAAGCGTCGTTGTGGACACTTTGCACTGCACGACCTGATGGGTCTGCCATATTCTTAAATGACTCATCCCATTCAATCGCTTTAGCAGATGAACATGCTACTGACGGACCACCTGGAACACACTCTGCCGCTGATGGTAGTGGGAACAACTCTTCAAAGATCTCACGATATACGTAACCCTCTTTGGTTGTTGGAGTGTTGTATGGGAAGCGGAATGCTGCTGTTTCCATCTGTTGGTCAGTGACCTTAGCTTCAGCAACTTCTTTAAGTGTGTCAATCCAGCTGTAGCCAACGCCGTCAGAGAACTGCTCTTTCTGGCGCCATGCGATTGCCTCTGGTAGGTAGTGTTCGAAACACTCACGTAGGATATGTTTCTCCATCTTACCGTTGCCACACATCTTGTCTTCTGGGTTTAGGCGCATTGCAACGTCGATAAACTCTTTATCTAGGAAAGGTACACGACCTTCAACACCCCATGCAGCAAGCGATTTGTTCGCACGAGCACAGTCAAACATGTTCAGAGCAAGCAGTTTACGTACTGTCTCTTCGTGGAACTCTTTTGCGTTTGGCGCTTTGTGGAAGTAGAGGTAACCGCCAAAGATTTCATCTGCGCCTTCGCCTGACAGAACCATCTTGATACCCATAGCTTTGATTTTACGTCCCATTAGGAACATAGGCGTAGAGGCACGGATAGTGGTGACGTCATACGTTTCGATATGGTAGATAACGTCACGAATCGCATCGAGACCTTCTTGAATGGTGTAGGTCATCTCGTGGTGAACGGTACCGATTTGGTCAGCGACTTCTCGTGCTGCCTTCAAGTCTGGCGCACCTTCAAGGCCGACAGCAAATGAGTGAAGTTGTGGCCACCATGCTTCAGATTTTTCATCATCTTCAATACGCATTGCAGCAAAGCGTTTAGCAACCGCAGAAGTGATCGATGAATCTAGACCGCCTGAAAGGAGTACACCGTAAGGTACGTCAGTCATTAGCTGGCGCTTAACCGCCGCTTCTAGTGCTTCAGTCAGTTCTTCTTTACTTGTTGAGTTACCTTGTACCGCAGCGTATTCGTTCCAGTCGCGGATGTAGTAACGTTGAGTCTCTGAGTCTGTAGAGCTGTAGTAGCTGCCCGGTGCGAATTCGCTAACCGTTTTACATACAGGCACCAAGGCTTTCATTTCAGAAGCGACGTAGTAGTTACCGTGTTCATCATGACCTTGGTACAGCGGGATAATACCGATATGGTCGCGCCCTACGAGGTACTGGTCTTTTTCTTCATCGTAAAGAACAAATGCGAAGATGCCGTTCAGCTCTTCAAGCAGGTCTGCGCCCATATCTTGGTATAGCGCTAAGATTACTTCACAGTCGGAGTCTGTTTGGAAGTCGTATTTACCTTCGTAACGTGCGCGGATCTCTTTGTGGTTGTAGATCTCACCATTCACTGCAAGGATGTGTTTTTTGTCTGGGCTATATAGCGGTTGAGCACCACTATTTAAACCAACAATCGCTAAACGCTCATGCGCAAGAATTGCTTTTTCTGAAGAATAAATTCCAGACCAGTCTGGACCGCGATGACGCAGTTTTTTAGACATTTCTAGTGCAATTGGACGTAGCGTCTCAGCATCACTTTTGATGTCTAAAATACCAAAAATCGAACACATACAACTTCCCTTTAAATTCATATTAACTTTCTAACTTCAATTTGCCATTTTGATTAAAAAAATCAACCGTGTTTGATTAAAAAAATAATCATAACGACATAATGGTGAATGAAATCTAATTAAATGTGCATTTTGGTGTATGAAATCTAGGTTTTGTTGTTTATTTGAACAAGTGATAAAAAAGCCGCTCGAAATGAGCGGCTTAGTGAAGCGGTGTTGACGTTAGTTTACTTGGTTAAACTTGGGTTGTAGTTGGTCACACACATGGCGTGCAAAACCACTACCAGCTTCACTATAGATGTTGAATGCAGCATCGACGCCACCATCAATAAGCGACTCAAGCTGATCGGGGTATTCTGCAATAGCCGCAATTTGCCCTTTAAAGTTACGACGCTGAAGCTGCTCTAATGCGACTTGATTACCTTGGTGATGTGGCATTGCTAGTAAAACCAACTTTACATTCGCGGTATCTAAAATACGTTCCCAAAAATCTGGGTCGGTTGCATCGCCGGAAATGACATTTCGTCCGTGAGCTTTGTGTTGATGAGCCGCATCTTCACGAACCTCAATGCCTAAGCTGATTTTACCGTAGCGATTTCTAAGTTCATCGTAAGCGCCAGTACCGATACGTCCCATACCGAGGATGAGTACTTGAGCATGGCCTGGATTAATAAGCTGATCGCGAGTATTGAGCTTTTCTGCTGCGTGCTCGCGTAGCCATCGGCCGGAGCGTTGATACAAGGCATGCCCATGGTGATTAATTGGAGCAGCGAGTACAAACGAAATAGACACTGCAATGGCAAGTGCGACAAGAATGTCACCGCTCATCCAACCCATTTTAAACGCTAGCCCACCAACAATCAGACCAAACTCACTGAAGTTAAACAAGCTTAGTGATGCGAGTAGCGAAGTACGGACACGGAACTTAAATGCATTGAGTACTAGGAAGTAGAGCACTCCTTTTAGAGGTAGTAGCAATAGGAACAAAATTGCTAAAGCAAACCCCGATAACGTTGGGCTGGCTGAAAGACCAATGTTAAGAAAGAAGCAAACGAGGAAAAGTTCCTTCAAATTGAATAGCGATTTAGAGAGCTCGGAGGCTTTTTTATGCGCGGCGAGCATCATACCGAGAATAAGTGCACCTAAGTCCGGTTTCATGCCAACAAGTTCAAATAAGCCAGCGCCAGCGACTAGGGCAAAGAAAACCCCCAGTAGTACTAGCATCTCACCATGGCCAACCCAATCAAGCATTTTGAAAAAGAGTGGTCTTAGTAGCGGAAGGGCAAAGAGACCAATGGCATACCACTCTGGGATTTTACCCGTTGACGCAGTTAAGAAAACAACAGCAAAGATATCCTGCATAACCAAGATACCAATGGCAATGGTACCGTAAGTGGCGTTCATCTCACCTTTTTCTTGCAATGACTTCACCGCGAAAACGGTACTAGAGAAAGAGAGAGCAAAGCCAAGCAGAACGATTTGTTCAATAGACATCGCTGCTAAAGAGCTGACACCTAAGAATTTAAAACAGAATAGGGCGAGGCTAAAAATAGCCGTCGATAACAAGTTATGAATCGTTGCACCAGCCCAGATCTCTTTTGAAAGCAGGGTCTTGATGTCTAATTTCAGACCGATAGTGAACAGAAGTAATGTGACACCAAGGTCGGCTAAAGTCACGATAGTATCGTCACTCTGATAGCCCATTGCGTGTAAACCAAAACCGGCAAGCAAGAATCCGACTAACGGGGGAAGGTTGCATTTGAGTGCAATAAAACCAGCTAAAAAAGCCGCTGAAATTAAGATGAGTTCCATATTTGTGTTATTTCTTCCTAAAAAAACGGGCTACATGTCGTAGCCCGTTATTCTAACTCAATTAGTTGCTTACAGGGGGAGAAGATTAATCTTCTAACAATTTTTGTAACAAGACGCCATTAAGCATTGCACGCTTAATCATCGCAAAGGCACCCAGGGTAGGCTGCTTATCAATCTTTGACGCGACAATTGGCAAGTCATTATGGAAAGTTGTTAAGGATTGATTTTCGACATTACGACGAATGGCAGGGAAGACTATCTCTTCACATTGGGTAATATCGCCAGCGATGATGACTTTTTGCGGGTTAAACAGGTTAATGGTAATCGCGATTGCTTTACCTAGCTTGTTACCAACACGGACTAAGCTCTGTTTTGCAAGTTCATCGCCAAGGTTTGCATGCTCGCAGACATCAGAAATGTTAATTGTATCAAGCGTTGTTAGGCTAGATTCATAGCCTTGCTTGATAAGTTTATTAACGCGCTCAACGATCGCAGGGTTTGCTGCTACCGTTTCCAAACAACCGAAGTTACCACATTGGCACTGCTCACCTAGTGGATCAATTTGAATATGACCGATCTCACCAACGTTACGGTTGTAGCCTAAGAAAACCTGACCATTGACGATAATACCTGCACCCGTGCCGCGGTGGACGCTGACTAAGATAGAATCTTGGCAATCTTGGCTTGCGCCAAAGTAGTGCTCTGCCAACGCCATGCCACGCACATCGTTACCCACAAAACATTGCACATGGAATGAATTATGGATGATTTCTGATATTGCGAGGTTGTCGATGGGTATGTTTGGCATGTACTCAACCACTCCCGTCTCTGGGTTAACCAGGCCAGGAAGCGTTACACCAATGGCAATAAGCTGATTGATAGAGTTTTGGTGAGTTTGAATAAATTGCTTAAGCTGCGTTAGCAAGCCTTCAGTTAGCTCTTCTTGAGTGGTGTAGAAGAACTCGCAGTAAGCTGAAGCGAGCTCTTTGCCACCTAAGTCGTAAAGACTGAACTGAATGTAGTCGCGGCCAAGACGAATGGCTACAGAGTGGAACGGTTCAACCTCTGTTGTGAGAGATATTGCGCGACGACCACCAGTAGATGCTTGCTGCGCGACCTCTTTAATTAGGCCGCGCTCTAAAAGTTGGCGGGTGATTTTTGTAACACTTGCGGGTGCCAGTTGACTGACGTCGGCAACTTGGATCCTAGAAATAGGGCCTTGTTGGTCGATGAGTCTGTAAACTGCTGCACTATTTAGTTGTTTTACTAAATCTACGTTACCTATTTGTCCGCCATTCATTCTTAATTTTGCTCGTATTGTCCGTTAACAACCGTCGCCTGAACATTGAAGTCACGATCAAATACAGTGAGGTTTGCAACCATGCCTTTCTTCACTCGGCCTAGCTGCTCTTCAACACCGATTGCTTTTGCTGGGTACAAAGTAGCCATGCGTAGTGCTTCGTCCAGAGCGATTCCGACGTGCTCAACAGTATTTTGAACTGCTTCGATCATTGTAAGTGCTGAGCCGCCTAGTGTGCCATTTTCATCAACACACTTACCATCTCGGTAATATACTTTCTTACCAACAAAAATAAAGTAATCCATGTCAGCGCCTGCAGGAGCTGTGGCATCGGTCACTAATACTAATTTTTCGCCCTTAATTTTGTGAGCGATACGAATGTTTGCGTAGTCAACGTGGAAACCGTCAGCAATGATGCCGGCGTATACGTCTGGCGTATCGTAGATCGCGCCAACAACACCTGGCTCACGACCAACCATAGGGGTCATTGCATTGAATAGATGAGTGGCGAAAGTGATACCAGCATCAAAGCCGCGACGCGCTTCCGCGTAAGTTGCGTTGGTATGACCAATAGACGCAACGATACCAGCTTGCTTGAGGCGTTCAATGTGTGCAGCTTCGTTGTGCTCAGGTGCTAGTGTTACTTTTGCAATCACGTCAGCGTTTTCGCACATGAAGTCGATCATGCTGTCATCCGAAGGACGGATGAAATCAACACTGTGAATGCCTTTTTTTGCAACGTTAAGGTATGGACCTTCAAGGTGCAGACCTAACGACTGGTTTTGGTACTTCGCGTGGTAGTCACGTGCAGCAGCAACTGCTTGACGCATATCTTGATCAGATGAGGTGATCAGCGTTGGTAGGAAGCTTGTACAGCCCGATTTTAGGTTAGCTTCGTGCATGATCTGCATGGTTTCTGCTGTGATTTCATCGTTCAGCATTACGCCACCACAACCATTTAACTGTAAGTCGATGAAGCCAGGGCTAAGGTTAGCGCCATTTAGGTCACGAGTCTCAATGCCTTCAGGAAGCTCCGAAATTGGACATACAGCATCAATAAGGTTGTTGTTAATGATAACAGCATGTTCAACGAGGACGTCGCTGCCGGTAAAGATTTTACAGTTAGTTAGCGCATACATGGTTAGCTAATCCTTATAGGTTAGATTCTTAATACTTTTTAGGCGCCTAAATGAAGTAAGCTCCGTGAAAACAATTACTTTATTTGTAGCCTTCAATTAGGTCGCAAAATATCTTTAGCAAACGAAAAAATGAGTCGTCTAAAATCGATGTTAGCCTTGGCCGTTACTGAGCTTGCTTGAGAACAATGCCTTAGCGAAAACCTCGCAAGATGCTAGAGATAGCAAGTCTCGCAGCCTATTTCTATTGGATAAGAGTAACTCGATTTCACTCTAATGAATGCTATTTTTTTGGATTGTAAAATAAGTTTTATGATCTCGCTAGCAAAAACCTTGGATATTGCCAGTTTCTGGTGATTAGGATCACAAATGATGAGGTTTTAATTTGCGGAGCAAAATTAATATCATAAACTGAACAGGACTAAATTGAGCGACTAAAAAAAGTAGCTCGACCAAAATACAAAATCCTATAGGGGGAACTTAAGGTGAATATTCTTGGATATGCGCAAAAGTTAGGTAAAGCTCTTATGCTTCCTATCGCAACGCTTCCAGTTGCGGCGCTCTTACTACGTTTAGGTCAAGGTGACCTTCTTGATATCCCATTCATGGCGCAAGCTGGTGGTGCTATCTTCGGTCAACTGCCTCTTCTATTCGGTCTAGGTATCGCGATTGGTCTTTCTAAAGACGGTCAAGGTGCTGCTGGCCTAGCGGGTGCGGTAGCGTACTTCGTACTAACAGCAACAGCAACAACAATCAACGCTGACGTTAACATGTCATTCTTTGGTGGTATCATCGCTGGTATCATTGCTGGTCACTCTTACAACGCTTTCCATGCTACACGTCTTCCTGAGTGGTTGGCATTCTTCTCTGGCAAACGTCTAGTACCAATCATGGCTGGTCTATTCGCGCTAGTGGCAGGTGCTGTTTCTGGTGTTGTATGGCCAAGCATTCAAGGTGGTCTTGACGCACTAGCACACGCTGTATCGACTTCTGGCGCTGTTGGTCAGTTTGTTTACGGTACTCTTAACCGTGCACTAATCCCTGTAGGTCTTCACCACGTTCTTAACTCGTACTTCTGGTTCGGTATGGGTACGTGTCAAGAAGTTCTAGTTACTGGTGCTCAAGCTGCTGGTCAAGCTCTTCCTGCTCTACAACAGCTTTGTGTAGACCCAGCTCTAGCTAAGACTCTTGTTGCTGGTCAATCACACACATTCGAATTCGCTAACTCTGTAACTCCAGAAATCACAGCAACTGTTAAAGAAGTAACTGAAACAGTTAAATCTGGTGACTTACACCGTTACTTCGGCGGCGACAAGTCTGCTGGCGTATTCATGAACGGCTTCTTCCCTGTAATGATGTTCGGTCTACCTGGTGCAGCTCTAGCAATGTACCTAGCAGCTCCAGCTGAAAAACGCAGCCAAGTTGGTGGTGCACTATTCTCAGTAGGCTTCTGTTCATTCCTAACAGGTATCACAGAGCCACTAGAATTCATGTTCGTATTCCTAGCGCCAGCGCTATACGCAATGCACGCGGTATTCACTGGTCTATCTCTAGTAGTTGCTAACATGTTTGGTACTCTGCACGGCTTCGGCTTCTCTGCAGGTCTAATCGACTTCATCCTAAACTGGGGTCTAGCAACTAAGCCGGTAACTCTACTGCTAATCGGTCTAGCTTTCGGTGCTCTATACTTCTTCACTTTCAGCTTCGCAATCCGCGCATTCAACTTGAAGTCGCCAGGTCGTGAAGATGATGATGAAGCTGCAGCAGCGCCAGCGGGCGATGCTCCAAAAGGTGACCTTGCTCGTCAATACCTAAAAGCTCTAGGTGGTCACGACAACCTAACGTCAATCGATGCTTGTATCACTCGTCTACGTCTTACTCTAAAAGACCGCTCTGTAGCTGACGAAGTAGTACTTAAGAAGCTTGGTGCGAAGGGTGTAGTTAAACTAGGTGAGAACAACCTTCAAGTTATCCTTGGTCCTCTAGCTGAAATCGTTGCTGGCGAAATGAAAGCAATCGGTGCTAACGAAGACCTATCTGATGTAAAACTTCCTTAGTAACGACAAGTTAATAAGTAAGTGATGAAAGCCTCCTTCGGGAGGCTTTTTTACGTTTATTGCTTCAGGTTTGATGAACAATGCTAGCTTCTTAACCAGACAATGAAAAAAAAAGTGTTTTCAGTCGAGATATTGTTGTGTAATCCATCATAATTGTGGATCATTAGACGTTATGTACTTGACGGCTACTGATACCGTCAAAGTAAAGAATTATCTGAACAATACTACAACAATTGAGGTGCTATAGATGAGTGAAGCTGAGGCTCGTCCATCGAATTTCATTCGCCAAATCATTGATAAAGATTTAGCGGATGGTACACACACAAGCGTGCATACTCGTTTCCCGCCAGAGCCTAACGGTTATCTGCATATCGGTCACGCTAAGTCAATTTGCTTGAACTTCGGTATTGCTCAGGACTACCAGGGTCAGTGTAACCTTCGTTTTGATGACACTAACCCAGAAAAAGAAGACGTTGAATACGTTGAGTCGATTAAGAATGATGTGAGCTGGTTAGGCTTCGAGTGGAGCGGTGATGTATGTTACTCATCAAACTACTTCGACAAGCTATATGGCTACGCAGTGGAATTAATTAACAAAGGCTTAGCGTACGTTGAAGAGCTAAGTCCTGAGCAGATCCGCGAGTACCGTGGCACACTTACCCAACCAGGTAAGCCAAGCCCATACCGTGATCGTACGCCAGAAGAGAACCTAGCGCTATTTGAAAAAATGCGTGACGGTGGCTTCGAAGAAGGCAAAGCGTGCCTACGTGCGAAGATTGACCTTGCGTCTTCTTTCATCGTGCTGCGCGATCCAGTTCTATACCGCGTCCGTTTTGCAGAGCATCACCAAACTGGTGATAAGTGGTGCATTTACCCAATGTACGATTTCACGCACTGTATTTCCGATGCTCTAGAAGGCATTACGCACTCAATTTGTACGCTTGAGTTCCAAGACAACCGCCGTCTATACGACTGGGTTCTAGACAACATCACGATTGATTGTCAGCCTCGTCAGTACGAGTTCAGCCGTCTGAACCTTGAGTACACGGTAATGTCTAAGCGTAAGCTAAACCAACTCGTCACTGAGAAATTGGTTGATGGTTGGGATGACCCTCGTATGCCGACTATCTCTGGCCTACGTCGTCGTGGCTTTACCTCTGCGTCTATTCGTGAATTCTGTAAGCGTATTGGTGTGACTAAGCAAGACAACATGATTGAAATGGGCTCGCTAGAGTCTTGTATTCGTGATGACTTGAATGAGAACGCTCCACGTGCAATGGCGGTACTTGACCCAGTTAAGATCGTCATTGAGAACTTCGAGGAAGGGAAGGTTGAGTCATTAACTGTGGCAAACCACCCGAACAAACCTGAAATGGGTGAGCGTGAAGTTCCATTTACTCGTGAAGTGTGGATTGAGCGTGAAGACTTCCGCGAAGAAGCGAATAAAAAGTACAAGCGTCTAGTTCTAGGTAAAGAAGTTCGTCTACGCGGTGCTTACGTGATCAAAGCTGAACGCATTGAGAAAGATGCAGAAGGCAATATCACGACGATCTTCTGTAGCTACGATGCGGATACGCTAGGTAAGAACCCAGAAGATGGCCGTAAAGTGAAAGGCGTGATTCACTGGGTGTCGGCGGATAAAGGTCTACCAGCTGAAATTCGCCTGTACGACCGTCTATTTACAGTGCCTAACCCAGCTGCAGCAGACAACTTTGCTGAGACAATTAACCCAGACTCTCTTGTGAAGCTTAATGGTTTTGTTGAACCAAGCCTAGCAAGTGCAGAAGCGGAAGCTGGTTTCCAGTTTGAGCGTATGGGTTACTTCTGCGCGGATGCGAAAGAGTCGAAAGCGGATGCTTTAGTCTTTAACCGCACTGTAGGGTTACGTGATACTTGGGCTAAAATAGAAGCTAAGTAAGCGACCTCTCTAAATAGAAAATGCCAGTCACATGACTGGCATTTTTGTATCTATAGGGTAGATAAAATAAAAGCGCTCATTGAGCTTGAGCGCTTTCTAAGATTACTTCTTCGGCTTGTGAGCGTCAGGGTTATCTTTACAGCTACCGTCACCACACTTACCGTAGAGGTAAAGGCTGTGGTTAGTTAGCGTTACGTTATATTTTTCAGCGATTTCTTTTTGACGTTCTTCAATGACATCATCAGAGAACTCAATAACTTCTCCACAATCCAAACAAACAAGATGGTCGTGGTGGTGCTGAGTCGATAATTCAAACACTGACTTTCCACCTTCAAAGTGGTGGCGGGTCACGATACCTGCATCATCAAATTGGTTTAATACACGATACACTGTCGCTAGGCCGATTTCTTCACCTAAATCGATCAGTTTCTTATACAGTTCTTCAGCACTGATATGTTGGCAGTCAGGTTGCTGTAGTACTTCTAAAATCTTCAGTCTTGGAAGGGTAACTTTAAGACCAGCATCCTTTAGCGCTTGGTTATTGTCTGACATATACTTTCCTGTTGATGAGCTGCAGTAATTAACAGAATCCAATATTCCTATCATTATAGGGTACTACACAATAACAATAAACCACGAACTTCAAGGGGTTACTACTATTTTTTTATAAAGTGGTGTGATGTCACTGATATGTGACATCCGACCAGTTACAATTAGTTAACAAAATAAAGGAGCTTGTACTTAGGGACTGAGAATGAATAAATCATTAGCCAAAATATATAAGCCTAATGTGGTGAAGTTTGCACTTAATAGTTGGCCGCCTTTTTGGGGAGCCGGAATTAAAATATTATCGATCAGTGACGATTTCCGCGAGGTGAAGATGAGGTTAAAGCTTCGTTGGTGGAACAAAAATGCCAATCGCACTCAGTATGGTGGCAGTATCTTTTCTCTCACTGATCCTGTTTATTCATTGATGTTGATGGGGATTCTAGGTGAGGAATATTATGTGTGGGATAAAGAGGCGAGTATCAACTTTATCAAACCTGGCCAGAGCGACCTTTATGCCGATTTTTGTGTCAGTCAGGATCAGTTGCAAGAAATCCTCAACCAGACGTCGAACGGGGATAAGTGCTTCCCGGAGTTCATTACATACGTAAAGGATAAAAACGGAGCTGTGGTATCAGAGGTTCAGCGAAAGCTTTATGTACGTAAAAAGCCTAAATACCGCGAAGAGAGTGAAGAGCAACTTGCTTAGTCATAAATAGATACAAAAAAACCTCCCATTGGGAGGTTTTTAAATTGGCGAGGTAGAAGGTATTAGTCTTCTAGCTCAGCTAAGCACATCTCTTCGTGGATCTGCTTACACCAGTTGTTAACGCGCTCTTCTGTTAGTTCTGGTTGACGATCTTCATCAATACACAGACCAACAAACAGGCTATCGTCGCCTTCAACAAGACCTTTTGAAGCTTCAAATTCGTAGCCGTCAGTTGAAGTGTGACCAAGGATAGTACCACCTTTCGCTTCAACGATGTCACGAACTGTGCCCATCGCATCACAGAAGTATTCTGCGTAATCTTCTTGGTCACCACAACCAAAGATAGCGACTAGCTTAGTTGAGAAATCGATCTGCTCAAGTTCTGGGAAGAAATCATCCCAGTCACATTGTGCTTCGCCGTAGTACCACGTTGGGATACCTAGAAGCAGAAGATCGAAGTTGTCGATGTCTTCTTTGCTGCTTTTTGCGATGTCTTGAACGTGAACTAGTTGTTTACCTAGTTGCTTTTGAATCATCTTTGCAACAGCTTCAGTGTTACCTGTGTCGCTACCAAAGAAGATGCCTACACTTGCCATAGATTCGTTACCTTTACTATTTTCTGTTGTAGTGCCGACCAATTAGCCGATACCACCACCTTCCCAGCTGAGCTGAATAATGCCTTTAGCAATAAAGCCAGCACAGCCAAGGAATAGGACTAACCATACAATGCGACGACCGAAAGGGGGGACATTACCCGCTTTTAAGACATCTTTTATCGCCATACCAATTAAGAAAAAGATAGACGCAAAAAGTAGATCGAGACCAATTGACTCGAGCATGTTCATGTAGTCGTAAAGCATGGGTTCCCTTTATGCCAAATTACTTGCGCGGAACTATACCACTGTTAACAGATAAAGTTAACGGCCAGAGCGTAACAGAGCTCTCATTCTGTTTTAGGCAATGAATTTACGAATCGCGCGTAGCACTTCTGCAGGCTTTTCTGCATGTAACCAGTGCCCAGTATTGGCAATAACATGGGCTTTCGCATTCTTAAATTGACTTTGAACGGCGGCTTGGTGTTCTGCGGTTAGATAATCAGAATCACCACCTTTTAGAAACAACGTTGGAGTGTCAATCGAGCTGATAGGCTCCCAGCCTAAAATATCCCAGTAGTTATTCCAAAGGCTAGTGACGTTAAAGCGCCAAGCTAGGTGTTCGCCATTGTTAAACAATGATTTACCTAGGAACTGCCGTACTCCTTCGAGCTCAATATGCTGGGCAAGGATGTCGAGTGCTTGCTTTCTGTTTGCTGGCTGTTGAGCTTCAACCGCTTTTAGGCCATCAAAAACATTGTCATGGCGACTTTGGCTATATTTTACCGGCGCCATATCAAGCACCAGTAGTTTGGCAATATTACCTCTATCAATGTCGGCGAGTTTCATTGCCACTTTACCACCCATTGAGTGACCAACGACAATGTAGTTGGACAGCTCCAAGTGCTTCACAACATCAAGCACATCTTGAGCCATTAGCGCGTAATTGTGCTCTTCAGTATGTAGAGATAAGCCATGGTTGCGCAGGTCGATGCTAACCACCTGATGATCATTTCTTAGATCACGTGCAAGTAGACCTAGGTTATCTAAGTTTCCAAACAATCCGTGGATCAGAACAATGGTGTGACCCTCACCTTCGACTTTGTAGTTGAGCAGATGTGACATTTTATTCTATTCGTTACAGGTAAACCGTAGAGTCTCTTTAAAGATCTCGCTATAATCCCCCAGAGTTTAAACATAGAGATTGTGAAAAGCGAATGAAAACAATTGAGGTTGATGAGGATCTATACCGTTACATCGCAAGTCAGACCCAGGACATCGGTGAAAGTGCTTCGGACATTTTGCGTCGTCTAATTATGACTGATGCGAAAGATCCTGCTCCAGCAGCACAACAGCCGCAGGTTATGGCGCAACCAAAAGGTGTGGTGGTTAGTAAAGATGCAATTAAAGAAGAGTCGGTAGATAGTGTTAAAGAAATGCGTTCACTGCTCATTTCTGACGAATTTGCTGGCCTTAAGAAAGCGATCGATCGTTTTATGTTGGTTCTATCAACACTGCATCACATTAACCCGAGTGATTTCTCTGAAGCAACACAAGTAAAAGGTCGCAAACGCGTTTACTTTGCTGATAATGAGCAGACACTTCTGGCTAATGGTAACACGACGAAGCCAAAGGCTATTCCGGGTTCACCATTTTGGGTTATTACCAACAACAACACTAGCCGAAAAAGGCAGATGGTTGACCAGTTGATGGCTCGAATGAATTTCCCATCAGATCTGATTGAGAAGGTCACTAACTCAATTTAAATAATTCTGATTAGAACCTCATAATGCGCGACTTAGATAACGTATTATGAGGTTTTTTTATTTCTCATTATTTTAAGAAAGGATGTCAAAATGGCTATGCACCCACGAGCGGGACAAAAAGCTCAACAGCAAGATCTGCATAATATTCCAGCCCTCGTCGCAAACTACTTTCTCCTTCAGCCTGACCCAACAAACCCAGAACACAAAGTTGAATTTGGTACATCTGGCCATCGTGGTACCGCGGATAAATCAACATTTAATGAACACCACATTTTAGCCATTGCTCAAGCGGTCGCGGAAGTTCGTGCAGAGAAGGGCACTACAGGTCCACTTTTCGTCGGTAAAGATACCCATGCGCTTTCTGAGCCTGCATTCTCGACCGTTGTGGAAGTTCTCATTGCTAACGGTGTACAAGTGATTGTTCAGCAAGATAATGGCTATACTCCGACTCCGGGTGTTTCCCACGCTATTTTGACGTACAACCTTAAGCATGATGACAAAGCGGATGGTATTGTTATTACGCCATCACACAATCCACCACAAGACGGCGGTATTAAATACAATCCGACACATGGTGGCCCTGCAGAAGGTGAACTCACTCAAGCGATTCAAGATCGCGCCAACGTACTTATCGCGGAAGGTCTTCAGGGCGTAAAACGTATGCCTCTTGATAAGGCGAAAGCATCAGCTCTATTCAAGCAGATGGATCTTGTTAAGCCATATATCGATGACCTGGTGAATGTTATTGATATGGAAGCGATCCAAAAAGCCAACCTTAAACTGGGTGTCGATCCATTAGGTGGTAGCGGTATTGATTACTGGCGTCAAATCGGACAAGCGTACAACCTTGATCTTACGCTAGTAAGCGAAGCTATCGATCCATCGTTCCAGTTCATGTCACTGGATAAAGATGGCGTGGTTCGTATGGACTGTTCGTCTCCTTACGCGATGGCAGGTTTACTCGCACTAAAAGATGAGTACGACTTAGCGTTTGGTAATGACCCAGATTATGACCGTCATGGCATTGTGACGCCAAAAGGTTTGATGAACCCTAACCACTTCCTAGCAGTATGTATTGATTACCTTTACCGTCACCGCGAAGGTTGGGGCAAAGACGTTGCCGTTGGTAAGACACTGGTATCAAGTGCGCTGATTGACCGTGTAGTAGCTGACCTTGGTCGCGAACTTTGTGAAGTGCCAGTTGGCTTCAAATGGTTTGTTGATGGTCTTTATGAGGGTAAATTCGGCTTTGGTGGTGAAGAGTCTGCGGGCGCTTCATTCTTACGTAAAGACGGTTCACCTTGGTCAACTGACAAAGATGGCATCATCTTATGTCTGCTAGCCGCTGAAATTACGGCTGTAACAGGTAAGAACCCACAAGAATACTACGAAGAGCTAGCGGCGAAACACGGTGCGTCTGAGTACAACCGTATTCAAGCGGTGGCAAATGGCCCGCAAAAAGCAGTGTTGTCTAAGCTTTCTGCTGAAATGGTAACGGCAGAGACGCTAGCAGGTGATGCAATTACTGCTCGCCTGACTCATGCACCGGGTAATGGCGCTGCGATTGGCGGTCTTAAAGTGACCACTGAGAACGGCTGGTTTGCTGCGCGTCCATCTGGCACTGAAGATATTTACAAAATCTACTGTGAGAGCTTTAAAGGTGCCGAGCACTTAAAGCAGATTGAAGCAGAAGCGCAAGAGATCGTAAATCAGGTGTTTGCTAACGCAGGTCTGTAATTTAGGCGATTAACTGTTGTATTAAGGGCTGACAAATTGTCAGCCCTTTTTTATTGGAAGTTCAGTCATTCCTTAGAGAGAAGAATGAACGAGTAAGGAATCTCATCCAATCTTCGATACGCTATAAGAGATCCCCAACTCGCTCGTACCTCACTCTTGAGGATGACGATAGCAGGAGTTGTAGGCAATTTTTATGTATTTGGGAGTAGCTTTCGGTCCCCCAAATACTGAGACTATCCGCGTCATTCCATAGACCGAAGAATGAGGGAGTAGGGAATCTCATCCAATCTTCGACACGCTATAAGAGATCGCCAACTCGCTCGCGCCTCACTCTTGAGGATGACGATAGTAGGAGTTGTAATGCAGGTCGCTCTTATCGTGTATTTATTAACTCGGCCAACTATCAGGCACAACAAACCAAAACTGCCCTTCTTTTGTCTGAGCATGAACAAATCGTCCATTGGTTTTGCCTATCGGGTTATTGAACTCTTGTAAACCAATTGCCCAAAGCGGCTTTTCGAGTTCATAGAGCGGCTCGCCAATTTGATCCCATTGACTTTGATAACACCAATAACCAGTGATTTGACTAGGGTTTAAGGCAAGACCTAAACACTCATTAGGAATCGTCTCTGGCGAAAAAGGATTGATATAAAGACGCCCTTGGATTAACAAATGCTCAGAAAGATCTGAATAGTGGGGATATTGTTCAAGAAATTCATTTGAAGAGCTCATCTTTAATTGATGGGAGAGCATTCTTGCGAGTTTTTTATCTAGTTGATCATGCGCATTTGGTCCGTACCAAATCCCTTGATGTAATAGATAGAATTTAATCGCAACTTCCCAGTGTTCATTTTGCTGTGACGTCAGGTTATGTAGGATCAGATCAATCGCGCCTAAGGTTTGACCAGATGCCTTATTGATTTGAATCTCTTCTTCGAGCAGCGAATACTTTTCACTATTGCTGATGAGCTCAGTGCATAGGTGTTGGTAGATGAAGCCTAGTCGAGGATTTCCCTGATAATCATCTTGTTTTAGAGGAGTGATATTCAGCGCTTTGACATCGACAAATGGCGGCGTCAGATTAAATAGCGATGGCGTCTCATGGACCCAATGATAAAAACGTTGTAAAGCGTTCATCCTTAAACCTATATCTGCTTGAACGCCACTATTGTAGCTAGGTGCTGGTAAGGTTGCTATGGTTCGAATACACTTTGCACAGCAAGATAAAGCAGTAATGAAAGCAATGAGATGGAAGCTGTCATGAACAACTTACAATTAGAAAAAATCCTTAACGAGAAACTCTCTCCACAACTCATTAAAGACTATGCACCTAACGGCTTGCAGGTTGAAGGTAAAGAGCTGATTAAAAAGGTCGTTACCGGTGTGACGGCTTCACAAGCATTAATTGATAAAGCGGTAGAGCTCAACGCTGATGCACTTTTGGTTCACCACGGCTATTTTTGGAAAGGTGAACCTGAGCCGATTCGTGGTATGAAAGGTAAGCGCATCCGCACACTGATCAAGAACGACGTAAACTTGTTGGGGTACCACCTACCACTAGATATCCACCCTGAACTGGGTAATAACGCTGAACTGGCACGTTTGTTAGAAATAGACGTTGAAGGTGGTCTTGAAGGTCATCCGCAATCTGTCGCGATGTTTGGTCGACTAAAAACACCAATGACAGGTGCTGAGTTCGCCAGCAAGATTAATCAAGTACTCGCTCGCGAGCCACTGCACATTGCGCCAGATAATGCCGATAAGATGATTGAAACAGTCGGTTGGTGTACTGGTGGTGGCCAAGATTATATCGAGCTAGCGGCTCAAAATGGCCTCGATGCCTTTGTATCAGGCGAGATCTCAGAGCGTACGACTTACTCGGCACGCGAGCAAGATATCCATTATTTCGCTGCAGGTCACCATGCGACCGAGCGCTACGGAATTAAAGCTCTTGGTGAATGGTTAGCCAAAGAACACGATTTGGATGTCGAATTTATTGATATTGATAATCCGGTTTAAGGTCATTTTTAGATTTTGGGGAGTTTAAGATAGAGAAGTCGTCATTCCATAGAGTGACGAAGGAGCGAGTAGGGAATCTCCATAAGTTACCGACTTGCTTTAAGAGCTCCCCAACTCACTCATGACTCGTTTTTGAGGATGACAACTCATCTAATAAAAAAGGCTGACGTGTAAACGTCAGCCTTTTATTTTTTGCTAGTCAGCTATTATTCACGCTCATGTAGAGGCGAGAATTCACGCTGTACTTCACCAGTGTATAGCTGGCGAGGGCGACCGATACGGTTTAGTGGATCGCTGTGCATTTCGTTCCAGTGTGCAATCCAACCGATAGTACGAGAGATTGCAAAGATAACGGTAAACATTGATACAGGAATGCCAATCGCTTTCAGAATGATACCTGAGTAGAAGTCTACGTTCGGGTATAGTTTCTTCGATACAAAGTATTCGTCAGAAAGAGCAATACGTTCAAGTTCCATTGCCACGTCAAGCAGTGGATCTTTGATATTAAGCTCTTTAAGTACTTCGTGGCACGTTTCACGCATAACCGTAGCACGTGGATCGTAGTTCTTGTAAACACGGTGACCGAAGCCCATTAGGCGGAACGGGTCATCTTTATCCTTCGCACGTGCAACGTACTCAGGAATGTTATCGACACTACCGATCTCTTCAAGCATCTTCAGACATGCTTCGTTAGCACCACCGTGAGCTGGGCCCCATAAAGATGCGATACCTGCCGCGATACAAGCGAATGGGTTAGCACCTGATGAACCAGACAGACGTACTGTAGACGTTGAAGCGTTTTGCTCGTGGTCTGCGTGCAATGTAAAGATTTTATCCATTGCGCGAGCAACAACAGGGTTAACTTCGTACTCTTCACATGGGTTAGCGAACATCATGTGCAGGTAGTTCTCAGCGTAGCTTAGGTCATTACGTGGATAAATGAATGGCTGGCCGATTGAGTACTTGTAACACATTGCCGCAAGTGTTGGCATTTTCGACAGTAGTCGATATGCCGCGATTTCGCGGTGTTCGTCGTTATTGATATCTAATGAATCGTGGTAAAACGCAGCAAGTGCACCGACTACGCCACACATAACTGCCATTGGGTGAGCATCACGACGGAAGCCATGGAAGAAGCTAGCGATTTGCTCATGTACCATCGTATGGCGAGTTACAGTTGTTTTGAATTGCTCGTATTGTTCACGGGTTGGGGCTTCACCATAAAGAAGGATGTAACATACTTCTAAGTAATCAGCATTATTTGCTAGCTGATCAATTGGGTAACCGCGGTGCAAAAGAATGCCTTTGCCGCCGTCGATGTAGGTGATTTGAGATTCACAAGATGCAGTGGCAAGAAAACCTGGGTCAAATGTAAAGAATCCATTTGCTCCCAGTTTACGAACATCAATTACAGGTGTGCCTAGGGCACCTTCCATAATCGGCAGCTCGATTGGCGCTTGACCTTCAACATGAAGGGTAGCTTTCTTATCCGCCATAACAATCTCCTTTGTTTTATTATTTAATCCGTCCAGGATGTTTGTGTGACATTTTTGTACGTGTGTTCGTTATCAAAGTCAATTTTTCTCCTCTGATGTGTGCACTTGTTATGATTTTTTGAATGCAAAACGTTAAAAATCTGGGCTGTGTAGCAAAAATTGTTACATCAATTGTATTAGAATGTTGCCAGCCGTATAGTGGCGCAGTAAATTTTGGTGGAAACCTTATAAATTCAAGGCTTGAAACAAATGTGAGGTGAAGTTTCGAGTCTTGTTGTTAACAAATTTTTTACAAAATACTCGGTCATTTGATGGGGTTGCTTGTTATATAAATGTTAACTTTTGCAGGTTTGCAACCAAAATTCGTTCATAACTATAAATGCTCAATGGAGCTGAGTGAGCAAGCCCGTGAAAGAAAGAAAGTCAAGACCTGTTAATTTAGATTTACAGACCATTCGCTTTCCGATCACTGCAATCGCATCTATTTTACACCGTGTATCCGGTGTGATTACGTTTGTCGCGGTCGGGATCCTACTTTGGTTACTATCCATTTCCTTATCCTCTCCTGTAGGTTACGCACAAGCAGTCGACATTGTTGATGGCTTCTTTGTGACGTTTATCTTGTGGGGAATTCTAACGGCACTGGCCTACCATATTGTTGGTGGTATCCGTCACCTTCTGATGGACTTAGGTCATTTTGAAGAGCTGGAATCTGGTGCAATGAGCGCTAAGGTTGCATTCGCAGCGACAGCCGTCCTGTCACTACTAGCGGGGATCATGGTGTGGTAAAACATATTTCATCTTTTGGTCGTAATGGTGTACACGATTTCCTACTGATTCGTGCTACTGCGATCATCATGACACTTTATACAATCTATCTGGTTAGCTTCTGTGCTTTCACAGATATTTCTTACGTATCTTGGACTCAGTTCTTTGGTGGCACGTTCACTAAAGTGTTCACGATGTTAGCGTTGGTTTCGGTTCTAATCCATGCGTGGATTGGTTTGTGGCAGGTTCTTACTGACTACATCAAATGCGCTAAGCTTCGTGGCGGCCTACAGTTAGCTGTTATTGCAGTACTGTTTGGCTACTTCTTCTCTGGTCTATTTATTTTGTGGGGTGCGTAAGTGTCTATTCCAGTTCGCGAATTTGATGCCGTAGTAATCGGCGCTGGTGGTGCAGGCATGCGTGCTGCGCTACAAATCTCTGAGCAAGGCCTATCATGTGCTTTGCTTTCTAAAGTATTTCCTACTCGTTCTCACACTGTATCAGCACAGGGTGGTATCACTGTTGCGTTAGGTAACGCGCATGAAGACCACTGGGAACAGCACATGTACGATACCGTTAAAGGTTCTGACTACATCGGTGACCAAGACGCTATCGAGTACATGTGTAAGAATGGTCCTGAGTCAGTCATTGAACTTGAGAAAATGGGTCTACCTTTCTCGCGTTTCGACAACGGTACTATCTACCAACGTCCTTTCGGCGGTCAGTCGAAGAACTTCGGTGGTGAGCAGGCTGCGCGCACAGCAGCTGCAGCTGACCGTACTGGTCACGCGCTTCTACACACGCTTTACCAGCAAAACATCAAACACAAAACAACCGTATTCTCTGAGTGGTATGCACTTGATCTTGTGAAGAACGAAGATGGTGTTGTTCTAGGTTGTACTGCGCTTTGTATGGAAACCGGTGAAGTTTGTTACTTCAAATCAAAAGCAACCATCCTAGCTACGGGTGGTGCAGGTCGTATCTACGCATCAACAACGAATGCTCACATCAACACGGGTGATGGCGTTGGTATGGCACTTCGTGCAGGCGTTCCAATGCAAGATATGGAAATGTGGCAGTTCCACCCAACGGGTATCGCTGGCGCAGGTGTTCTTGTAACAGAAGGCTGTCGTGGTGAAGGTGGTTACCTTCTCAACAAAGATGGCGAACGTTTCATGGAGCGTTACGCCCCTAACGCGAAAGACCTTGCTGGTCGTGACGTTGTTGCTCGTTCAATGATGATTGAAATCCGTGAAGGTCGAGGCTGCGATGGTCCTTGGGGTCCACATATTAAACTGAAACTGGATCACCTAGGTAAAGAGACTCTTGAGTCACGTCTACCTGGCGTTTGTGAACTGTCTCGTACATTTGCTCACGTTGACCCAGTGAAAGAGCCAATCCCAGTAATTCCAACTTGTCACTACATGATGGGTGGCGTTCCAACTCAGGTTTCTGGTCAGGCTATCAAGCAAGATGAAAGCGGCGCTGATGTTGAAGTTCAAGGCCTATTCGCTTGTGGTGAAATTGCATCTGTATCTGTACACGGTGCTAACCGTCTTGGTGGTAACTCACTTCTCGACTTGGTGGTATTTGGCCGTGCAACAGGTCTACACCTTGGTGAGACGTTGGCGAAACAAGCGGAAGCGAAAGCAGCAACTGAAGCTGACATTGAGCGTTCTCTAGAGCGTTACAACCGTTGGGAAAACAGCACAGAGGGTGAAGACCCAGCACAGATTCGTAAAGACCTACAACAATGTATGCAGAATAACTTCTCGGTATTCCGTGAAGGTGATGCAATGGCTAAAGGTCTTGAAGAGCTGAAAGTTATCCGTGAGCGTCTGAAAAACGCACACCTTGCTGATAAATCAACAGAGTTCAACACTCAGCGTATTGAGTGTCTAGAACTAGAAAACCTGATGGAAACAGCATACGCAACAGCCGTAGCGGCAAACTACCGTACAGAAAGTCGTGGAGCACATGCTCGTTTTGACTTCCCAGATCGTGATGATGCGCAGTGGCTATGTCACTCGGTCTACAATCCAGAAACGGAAGCAATGGCGAAGCGTGATGTCAACATGGAACCTATTCACCGTGATGCGTTCCCGCCGAAAGCACGTACGTACTAAGGAAAGGAGGATAATATTATGAAACTGAATTTCTCTTTGTACCGCTACAATCCGGACGTTGATCAAAAACCTTACATGAAAGACTACACGCTTGAAGTGGACGAAGGCTCTGACATGATGCTTTTGGATGCGTTGATTCTGCTGAAAGAGCAAGATCCAAGCATCTCGTTCCGTCGCTCTTGCCGTGAAGGTGTATGTGGT
This sequence comes from Vibrio orientalis CIP 102891 = ATCC 33934, assembly GCF_000176235.1. Classification (NCBI taxonomy): domain Bacteria; kingdom Pseudomonadati; phylum Pseudomonadota; class Gammaproteobacteria; order Vibrionales; family Vibrionaceae; genus Vibrio; species Vibrio orientalis. The sequence goes on from NZ_ACZV01000005.1 coordinate 239,671, forward strand.
TCTGACGGTCTGAACATGAATGGTAAAAATGGCCTAGCGTGTATCACGCCACTTTCTGCACTTAAAGCAGACAAGATTGTGATTCGCCCATTACCAGGTTTGCCTGTTGTTCGAGATCTTATTGTTGACATGACACAGTTCTACGATAACTATTCGAAAGTTAAGCCTTTCTTGATTGATGACGGTGCTCTACCGCCATCACGTGAGAACCTGCAAACGCCAGATGAGCGTGCTCATCTTGATGGCCTATACGAATGTATCATGTGTGCATGTTGTACAACGTCATGCCCATCTTTCTGGTGGAACCCAGATAAGTTTATTGGCCCTGCAGGTCTATTGGCAGCTTACCGCTGGTTAATTGATAGCCGAGATACAGCAACAGATGAACGTCTATCAAATCTTGATGATGCATTTAGCGTTTTCCGTTGCCATGGCATCATGAATTGTGTAAGTGTTTGTCCTAAGGGATTAAATCCGACGAAAGCGATTGGTCACATCAAGACGATGTTGGTTAACCGTTCTGTCTAATGAAACAAAAAATTGCCGGCCTAATTTGGGTCGGCTCTTAATAGCTCGGCGTAAGACCGAAGCAAACGTGAAAACTACTGGTTAAGGGAAAATATGCACAACGGCGTGATGAAGGCGTGGCTCGAGTCTTCACACTTGGCTGGCGCCAATGCAACGTATGTAGAGGACCTCTACGAACTGTATCTAAGTGATCCCGATCTGGTAAGTGAGGAGTGGAAACGCGTATTTGAAGGCTTGCCTAAGCCGACAGAAGAAGTGGTAGAACAACCACATTCGCGTGTCCGTGACTACTTCCGACGACTCGCTCAAGAAACAAAGCATTATAGTGTCCAGGTTAGTGATCCAGATGTCGACGCTAAACAAGTTAAAGTACTCCAATTAATCAATGCTTACCGATTCCGTGGACACGAAGCGGCACAGCTTGACCCTCTTGGTTTATGGCAACGTCCACCTGTGGCGGAGCTAGAACCCGCATTCCACAATCTTACCGAAGATGACCTAGAAGAGACCTTCAACGTTGGTTCTTTTGCCATTGGCCAAGAGACGATGCAGTTGAAAGATATCTATTCAGCTCTGAAGAAAACGTACTGTGGTTCTATCGGTGCAGAATACATGCACATGACAGACACAGAACAAAAACGTTGGATCCAGCAACGTTTAGAGTCTGTGATTGGTCAACCTTCTTTCTCTACTGAAGAAAAGCACATGTTCCTAGACGAGCTGACAGCAGCTGAAGGTCTAGAGCGTTACCTAGGTGCAAAATTCCCAGGTGCTAAGCGATTCTCACTAGAAGGTGGTGATGCACTAATCCCAATGACGAAAGAATTGATTCGTCATGCGGGTGCAAGTGGCATGCGTGAAGTGGTTATCGGTATGGCTCACCGTGGTCGTCTAAACATGTTGGTAAACGTGTTAGGTAAGAAACCACAAGACCTATTCGATGAATTTGCTGGTAAGCATGACGAAACGTGGGGTACAGGTGATGTTAAGTATCACCAAGGTTTCTCAGCGGATTTCGCAACGCCAGGCGGTGATGTTCACCTAGCGCTAGCCTTTAACCCATCTCACCTTGAGATTGTAAACCCAGTAGTTATTGGTTCGGTACGTGCCCGTCAAGATCGTTTAGGCGACAAGACAGGTAGTACAGTTCTGCCGATCACTATTCATGGTGACTCTGCAATTGCAGGTCAAGGCGTAGTTGCTGAGACGTTCAATATGTCTCAGGCACGTGGTTTCCAAGTTGGCGGTACGGTTCGAATTGTTGTCAATAACCAAGTTGGTTTCACGACATCTAACCCGACTGATACGCGTTCAACCATGTACTGTACCGATATCGCTAAGATGGTACAGGCACCAATTTTCCACGTAAACGCAGACGATCCAGAAGCGGTTGCATTTGTTACTCGTATCGCGCTTGATTACCGTAACGAATTTAAACGCGATGTTGTGATTGATTTGGTTTGTTACCGTCGTCATGGTCACAACGAAGCGGATGAGCCGAATGCGACTCAGCCACTGATGTACCAGAAAATCAAGAAGCACCCAACGCCACGTAAGCTATACGCGGACGTGCTAATGGAAAAAGACGTTCTTGGTATTGATACTGCTACGCAACTGGTCAACGAGTACCGTGACGCATTGGATCACGGCGAAGTTGTCGTTAAAGAGTGGCGTCCTATGGCTCTTCACTCAGTAGACTGGTCTCCGTACCTTGGTCATGACTGGGATGTTGAGTGGGACAACAAATTTGATACTGAGCGCTTAATTGAGCTAGGTCAGCGTCTATGTACTTACCCAGAGAGCCACAAGCTGCAAAGCCGAGTGAACAAGCTTTACAACGATCGTAAAGCGATGATCAGCGGCGAGAAAGCGGTTGACTGGGGTATGGCAGAAACGTTGGCGTATGCAACGCTCGTTGATGACGGTAAGCGTATTCGTATTTCAGGGCAGGATTCTGGCCGTGGTACTTTCTTCCACCGTCACTCAGTTCTGCATAACCAGAACGATGCAAGCACGTTTGTTCCTCTAGCAAATATCCACGATAAACAAGGTCCGTTCCAAGTCTTCGACTCGGTGCTTTCTGAAGAAGCAGTATTGGCCTTTGAATACGGTTATGCGACAGCAGAGCCAAGTGGCCTAACGCTTTGGGAAGCGCAGTTTGGTGATTTCGCCAACGGTGCACAAGTTGTTATTGACCAATTTATCTCGTCAGGTGAACAAAAGTGGGCTCGACTATGTGGCCTAACGATGTTGCTTCCGCACGGTTATGAAGGTCAAGGCCCAGAGCACTCGTCAGCACGCCTAGAGCGTTACTTACAGCTTTGTGCTGAGCAAAACATGCAGGTTGTTGTGCCATCAACTCCGGCGCAGGTTTACCACATGATTCGCCGCCAAGTTGTTCGCCCAATGCGTCGACCTCTTATTGTGATGTCACCGAAGTCTCTACTTCGTCACCCGCTATGTACTTCTACATTAGAAGACCTATCGGAAGGGACATTCCAACCAGCGATTCCAGAGATCGACAACCTAGACGCAGCTAAAGTGAAACGCGTAGTCTTCTGTTCGGGTAAAGTTTACTTCGACTTGCTAGAGCAACGTCGTAACAACGAACAAGACGATGTGGCTATTGTGCGTATCGAGCAGCTATACCCATTCCCACAGGATGAAGTGAAAGCGGCGATCGAGCAATACACTAATGTTGAAGACTTTGTTTGGTGTCAAGAAGAGCCTCAAAACCAAGGTGCTTGGTACTGTAGCCAACACAACTTCCGTGCTGCAATCCCAGCCGGTGCTGATCTTAAATATGCTGGCCGCCCAGCATCAGCATCACCAGCTGTCGGTTATATGTCAGTACACTTGAAACAACAAAAAGCGCTGGTTGAAGACGCGCTTAACGTGAATACAAAAACTTCGGATTAAGAACTAGAAGTTAAAGGAAGAAACAGATATGACAATTGAAATTCTGGTTCCAGATTTACCTGAATCTGTTGCAGACGCTACAGTAGCAACTTGGCACAAACAACCTGGTGACGTCGTTGAGCGTGACGAAGTACTGGTTGATATCGAAACTGACAAAGTAGTTCTAGAAGTACCAGCTCCAGAAGCGGGTGTGCTAGAAGCAATTATTGAAGCAGAAGGTACTACGGTACTTTCTAAGCAGCTAATCGCTAAGCTTAAGCCTGGTGCGGTTGCTGGTGAACCAACAACGGATACGACTGAGTCTACAGAAGCGTCTCCAGATAAGCGCCATAAAGCTGCGCTTACCGAAGAGAGCAACGATGCGCTAAGTCCAGCTGTTCGTCGTCTACTTGCAGAGCATGGCTTAGAGCCATCTCAAGTAAAAGGTACGGGTGTTGGCGGTCGTATTACTCGTGAAGATGTTGATGCGCACCTAGCTAATGCGAAAGCGGCACCTAAAGCGGATGCTCCTGTGGCAGAAGCTCCAGCGGCGGCTCGTAGCCAGAAACGTGTTCCTATGACTCGTCTACGTAAGACAGTTGCAAACCGTCTTCTTGAAGCGAAGAACAACACGGCAATGCTAACGACGTTTAACGAAGTAAACATGAAGCCAATCATGGATCTTCGTAAGCAGTACAAAGACCAATTCGAAGAGCGTCACGGTATTCGTCTAGGCTTTATGTCTTTCTACGTGAAAGCGGTGACTGAAGCGCTAAAACGTTACCCTGAAGTCAATGCATCGATTGATGGTGAGGACATTGTTTACCACAACTACTTCGACATCAGCATGGCAGTATCTACGCCACGTGGTCTAGTAACTCCAGTATTGAAAGATTGCGACACACTAGGCTTTGCTGACGTAGAAAAAGGCATCAAAGAGCTAGCAATCAAAGGCCGTGACGGCAAGCTAACTGTTGATGAGCTAATGGGTGGTAACTTCACTATCACTAACGGTGGTGTATTTGGTTCACTGATGTCAACGCCAATCATCAATCCGCCGCAGTCAGCAATTCTTGGTATGCACAAGATCCAAGAGCGCCCAATGGCAGTAGATGGCAAGGTAGAAATCCTACCTATGATGTACCTAGCACTGTCTTACGATCACCGTCTAATTGACGGCCGTGAGTCCGTTGGTTTCCTAGTAACGATTAAAGAGCTACTAGAAGATCCAGCGCGTCTGCTATTAGACGTTTAATATCGCTAAAACGTCTAGTTACCTTGGGTCGCTAGACGTTCGATAGTTTCAAGGGCTAGACTAGCTCAACTGTCTGGCCTTCACTTGAACCATTGTTTGTTGCTGGATAAACAATGATTTATTTGAGAAGACCCTACAGACGTACGCAGCATAGCGACGTTATGGAAATAATAATCCCTTAAGGGAAAATAAACGGAATATCAAAATGAATTTGCATGAATACCAAGCCAAACAGCTGTTTGCAGAATTCGGTTTGCCTGTACCGGAAGGCTTCGCTTGTGATACACCACAAGAAGCTTTTGAAGCTGCAGGTCGCATTACAACTGAGAAGAAAGTTGTAAAGTGTCAGGTTCACGCGGGTGGACGTGGTAAAGCGGGTGGCGTTGAGCTACACGACACGAAAGATGGCGTTAAAGAGTTTGCTCAAAAGTGGCTAGGTAAAAACCTAGTGACTTACCAAACAGATGCAAACGGTCAGCCTGTAACAAAAATCTTAGTTGAAGAAGCGTCGAACATCGCAAATGAACTATACCTAGGTGCTGTTGTAGACCGCGCTAGTCGTAAAATTGTATTCATGGCTTCTACTGAAGGCGGCGTGGATATCGAAAAAATCGCAGAAGAAACCCCTGAGTTGATTCACAAAGCGGCAATCGATCCATTAGTTGGCCCTCAAGCTTATCAAGGTCGCGAGCTAGCGTTTAAGCTAGGTCTTAAAGGTGACCAAATCAAACAATTCGTTAAGATCTTTATGGGTCTTGGTGAGATGTTCGCTCAGTACGACTTAGCTCTACTAGAGATCAACCCTCTTGTTATTACTGGTGAAGGCAACCTGCTTTGTCTAGACGGTAAGATCAACATCGACTCAAATGCACTTTACCGTCAGCCTAAGCTGCGTGAAATGCACGATCCTTCACAGGAAGATGAGCGTGAAGCGCACGCAGCTCAGTGGGAACTGAACTACGTAGCACTTGATGGCAACGTTGGCTGTATGGTTAACGGTGCAGGCCTTGCGATGGGTACGATGGATATCGTAAACCTACATGGCGGCAAACCTGCTAACTTCCTAGACGTTGGTGGCGGCGCAACAAAAGAGCGTGTTGCTGAAGCATTTAAGATCATCCTTTCTGATGACAATGTGAAAGCAGTACTTGTAAACATCTTCGGTGGTATCGTTCGTTGTGACATGATCGCAGAAGGTATTATCGGTGCGGTTAAAGAAGTCGGCGTAACGGTTCCTGTTGTTGTTCGTCTTGAAGGTACTAACGCTGACCTAGGTCGCGAAGTACTTGCTAATTCTGATGTTGATATCATTGCTGCTGAGTCGCTAACAGATGCTGCTCAGAAAGTTGTTGCTGCTGCGGAGGCTAAATAATGTCTGTACTAATTAACAAAGACACTAAAGTAATCTGTCAGGGCTTCACTGGTGGTCAAGGTACTTTCCACTCAGAGCAAGCTATCGCGTACGGTACGCAGATGGTTGGTGGTGTTTCGCCTGGTAAAGGTGGTCAAACTCACCTAGGTCAACCTGTATTCAACACAGTACGTGAAGCTGTAGAAGCAACGGGCGCAACTGCGACTGTTATCTACGTACCAGCTCCGTTCTGTAAAGATGCAATCCTTGAAGCGATAGATGCAGGTATCGAGCTTATCGTGACAATCACAGAAGGTATCCCAACAACAGATATGATCGATGTAAAAGTGAAGCTAGAAGAAACTGGCGTTCGCATGATCGGTCCCAACTGTCCAGGTGTTATCACTCCTGATGAGTGTAAGATTGGCATCATGCCAGGTCACATTCATAAGAAAGGTAAAGTGGGTATCGTTTCACGCTCAGGTACACTAACGTACGAAGCGGTTAAGCAAACAACTGATGAAGGTTTCGGCCAATCTACTTGTGTAGGTATCGGTGGTGACCCAATCCCTGGTTCAAACTTTATCGATATTCTAAAGTTGTTCCAAGAAGACCCTGAAACAGAAGCAATCGTAATGATTGGTGAAATCGGTGGTACTGCGGAAGAAGAAGCAGCAGCGTACATCAAAGAGAACGTTACGAAACCAGTCGTTTCTTACATTGCAGGTGTTACTGCTCCTCCTGGTAAACGTATGGGTCACGCAGGTGCAATCATCTCAGGTGGTAAAGGCACAGCGGAAGACAAGTTTGCGGCTCTAGAAGCGGCAGGCGTTAAGACTGTTAAGTCTCTTGCTGACATCGGCAAAGGTCTACGTGAAGTAACAGGTTGGTAATTTAACCTGCTTCAAATGAGAAAGGCTTGGCACATCGCCAAGCCTTTTTGTTTTCTACTCTTCAACTATTTATCATTCCATAGAGCAACGAAGGAGAGAGTAGGAAATCTCTATTTCGCTAACTTTTTCTCAATCGCAATCAATCTTGCTGTTAGATCCTGTACTTGCTTTTCTAACTGTTCAATTCGATCTGAATCAACGTCTTGTTTTTTTGCTGCCACTTCGATTTTAGGCACGCGATTCGAACTTTTCCAACTCTTCAAGGTTGTAATCAAAGCTGGCATAGGCACAGGTGTACTCAAACGCGCTTTTACTAGTGCGACTGTCGGCTCTTTCCCTTCTGCGTGTAACTGTTCAAGGACATCTTTTAGCTCTTGGCTAACATCTTGAGTAAGCATATAACCTCCATTGTGCTGATGTATTTAATCATACCCAGTCAATCTAAAATTGGCGAATAGAAAATAGTGAAAGAGTTTGTGCGAGATCTCTCACACCTGCTGTGAGACAAACTGCGTTTTAAACACAAGATAAGTACCTGAGGTGAGTTTAACCTTTTGATTTGTAGTTAAATTTTGTTTTGTTTCAATATTGTTGCGTTTTTTTGATTTACTACAAGCATTGTCTCTGGCGCTCATTCGCGTAAATTAGAACCTGTCGGAAGGATACTGACACGGAACAGGAAAGACCAAGGATTGGGAATCTTCAGGAAGAAGATTGGTTGACTAGGATAGTTAATCAAGCACGGAGCGAAAAGGCATTGTAAGGAAACAGCCACTGACAGGATGTGAGTGACAAGGAAGGCAATGGACTCCTCTAGGAAGAGGCTAGGACAGTATCAGGAAGATACACAGGACACCACTTAAGGATAGAGTGATGTGCGCTAACTAGGATATGTTAGCTATCAGGATGATGAGGACACCGCTAGGAAGGCGACGGTTGGATAATACTGAAGGATTCAGTAGCTATTATGGAAGATGCATGGAGCACCTTTTGTAGCCGGAATGCTGCGAGTAAGACTTATAACCCCGATACTGATGTATCGGGGTTTTTCTTAGATCTCACCTTTACTAATAACTCTAATAACAATGTGCTAAAAACAACCTAGATCAATAAAGGTTGCTATCAGTTGGTATAAATTTTCGGCTTTGTTTTATAAGACAAGAACTGCTGCTTACAAGGATGTGTCATGACTATTGTGACTCGCCGATCGTTATTAGTACCTTATAACGACTCATTACAATCTGAGTTTCTTATTCTCAACTGTTGTGCGATCAATCGCGCGCAAATGAATGGGGCGCACACGGTGTCGTCCGCTAAGAGACTGTTTGAACAGGTACTAACAGACCCTAATATCTACGCCAGAGCGGTACTAGACAGTAGTACTCGTGACTATATCGGTCATGTGTTTGTTTGTGATCTAGACGGTGAACCTGAGCTTGGATATATCTTTGATAAAAATTACTGGGGAAGAGGGATCGCCAGCGAAGTGTTGCAGGCGTTTTTTCCAAAGGCATTGCGCGACTTAAACATCAACAAAGTCATCGCAACAGCCAATGTCGGCCATGAGCCTTCAATTCGAATTTTAAATAAACTGGGTTTTGTACTCAATGCCCATAAAGCTGATACGTTCGGTCCCTATGATGAGTACCTATTTACATCCGATGCGGTGGTAGAGCCACCTTTGCTAGTCGGAAGCCTTGCATAATAATCTCCCCTTGGTAGCAGTCGTCACCCAGTGACGAAAACTCAAATTGATAGATAGAATGCCAACGCCAGACACCGTCTGGCGTTTTAAGTTTGTGACGTTTGAGAGCGACACTGACTAATTGAAGATCGAGCTCTTTGCACTTTCGCAATGCGATGCTTTTAGCTATTTCCGCCTGTCGTCTTTGCTGCCAAAACAGAAGACAGACAATGGCAAGAGCTAGAATAGCAAAGAGGTCATGAATCATAATTAAGCCTTAGTTGCTTGTTGCAGTCGAATAAGCGCTTGTGCCAGCTCCTCTGAAGGGCTTGAGTGCAGCAAAGGCAGTAAAACCATTCTAAGTTCAGGTAGCATAACAAGATCAGCAAACAGCTGATTAAACAGAGTTTGGTTGCCAGTTTGTGCTAAGCGCAGCAGGAACTGCTCTGCTGTCTTTGCATCACTAAGCCAATGCCAACTGCGACCTGCTATGCCAATTAATATCTCTTGATGGCTTAAGCGCGGGCTAGCAAGAATGGCATCAAAGATCGGTTGTGCTATGGATGTCGTTGCGCCAGATAGGGCACGTGTTAACGCTGAAAGTAGGAACAGGTCTGGTTGTTCATTTTCAATCTGCTGCTTGGCCATCTCGGCAATTCGCTCAGCGAGCTTATTCGAAAGTTCGGTGTGCTCTAACGCCCCAAGTAGTGCATAAAGCGGTTCATTAGGTAGGTGTTGCAGCGCTTTGCGTACATTAACGCCATTTTGCTCTTGGCCTAGGCGCGCACAGATATCAGTCACGCCTTGTAGGCCAACCGTGTGCCATTTATCCCACTCTAATCCGCCCGAAAAGTAGTGCTGAGCGTGCTCATAATATTGGCTACAAGGCAGATCTAGCGAGGCACGAACTTGGCTGTGAAAGACCGCCATCTTGTCTTCAGCAGGTTTGAAGGTATAAGGGTTGTTGGACAGCTTCTCTTGTTGCTCTTCACTCATATCTTGATTGATACGAGTACCCATTGCTTCAATCACGTACTTTAAGAAGTTACCAATGTCTGACTGCTTAAGTAAGCCACGCTCATCAAGATCAAACTTTAGAAACCAAATCCATGGCTGTTGCTCTTTGTTCCAATAAGCGATCGCAATATGGGCTTTACGCTGCATTGGGTAAGGGTATGGCAGTTGACCTTTCTCAGCATCAGCAAAGGTTTTTGCGTCGATGGTTTTGATACGACGCCCAAGATCAAACACTTGATACTGGCAGTCACTGTCATTGAGCAGTTGGGTGAGGGTATGAATCGTTTCCATTGGAGAATTGTCCTAACTTTCTTTCCTCTATAAATGGTACTCTTAGGCCAATTTTCAAGGTCCAATATCAAGTTTAATGACGAAAGAAAAACAATTAGTCGAGTTAATCGACGCTTTAGAAGGTGAGATGCAAGAATTGGGGCTGTGGCAACAACACACTCCTAGTGTTGAAGCACTAAGCAGTCAGGAGCCTTTTGCTATCGATAGCCTCACTCCTCTTGAGTGGTTGCAATGGATATTTGTCGCGCGCATACGTCTACTATTGAAAGACAATCAGCCGTTGCCAATTGGGTTTGCGATGGCCGCTTATTTTGAAGAGTGCTGGAAACACGAGCAGGAGATGAACTCACTGATCAATATTATCCAACAGATAGATAAGGTATGTAGCGATGCTTGAGATTGTTTTCCAAGATGAGTATTTCGTCGCCGTAAATAAGCCAGCGGGGATGCTGGTTCACCGTAGTTGGTTAGATAAGCATGAAACCCAGTTTGTGATGCAAACCTTGCGTGACCAAATTGGTCAACATGTGTTTCCTCTTCACCGGCTTGATCGACCGACATCAGGTGTGCTGATTTTTGCACTGTCTAGTGAAGTGGCTTCGCAGGTGATGCCGATGTTCGCCAATCACGAGATGGAGAAAACCTATCACGCGATTGTCCGCGGTTGGATTGAAGAGTCTGGTCGCCTTGATTACGCATTGAAGGTTGAGCTGGATAAGATTGCTGATAAGCACGCCAGCCAAGAGAAAGAAGCGCAAGAAGCCATTACTGACTATTGGCCGCTGGCGAAAGTAGAAGTGCCTCATTCTACAGGTAAGTTTCCAACCACTCGTTACTGCTTGATGGAAATGAAACCACTAACAGGGCGCAAACATCAGCTAAGGCGCCATATGGCTCACCTAAGGCATCCTATTGTCGGTGATACGACTCATGGTGACGGTAAGCACAATAAACTGTATAGAGAAGTCTACGACTCGCACAGGCTTCTACTGCATGCATCAAGCTTAGAGTTTGTCCATCCCTTCACCAATGAAAAGCTACTTATTAAAGCGGGTATCGACGAAACCTGGCAAAAACTCTGTGCGGAGTTTGATTGGCAAGTGCCAGAATAAATTCATTAGCGACAAAAAAGCCCTCAGATAGAGGGCTTTTTGATACCAAAAAAGTAACGTCTACTTTTCTAGATATTGGCGAATGGCGTTTTCGATGCCGGTTGCATCTAAGCCTAATTCAGCATGGAGTTCATCTTGGGTGCCTTGATGAACAAATTCGTCTGGCAAACCTAGGTTAAGTACTGGTTTGATGACTTTCTCTTTCATCATAAACTCAATCACACCTGCACCCGCACCGCCAGCAATCGCATTTTCTTCGAGTGTTACTAGCACGTCGTGCTCAGCCGCGAGATGCTTGATCAGCTCTTTATCAAGTGGTTTAACAAAGCGCATATCTGCAACCGTGGCATTTAAAGTCTCTGCCGCTTTCAGAGCGTTACCAAGGAAAGTACCAAAGCTTAAGATCGCGACCTTTTCACCTTGGCGAACAAGGCGGCCTTTGCCGATCTCTAGTGCAGTAAACTCTTGTTCGATCTCTGTACCCATACCGGTACCGCGTGGGTAACGTACCGCCGAAGGGCCAGTATGCTTATGACCAGTGTAGAGCATTTGGCGACATTCGTTCTCGTCACTCGGTGCCATGATCACCATGTTTGGAATGCAACGCATAAAGCTTAGGTCAAAGGCACCTTGGTGAGTTTGGCCATCTGCGCCAACTAAACCTGCACGGTCAATGGCAAACATCACAGGCAAGTCCATGATAGCCACATCGTGAATCAGCTGATCGTAGCCACGCTGCAAGAAGGTCGAGTAGATAGCAACGATTGGGTTATCACCCGCAATCGCCATACCTGTCGCCAACGTCACAGCGTGCTGCTCAGCAATTGCGACATCAAAGTACTGCTCTGGATACTCTTTCGAGAAACGAACCATACCAGAGCCTTCGCGCATTGCTGGCGTAATCGCCATCAGCTTAGGATCTTGCGCGGCCATATCACATAAGAAGTCACCGAAGATCTTAGAGAAGCTTGGTTTGCCACCACTGCTCTTTGGTAAAGTGTTGTGGCTAGGGTCAAACTTAGGTACACCGTGGTAGCCGATTGGATCTTTTTCTGCAGGCTCGTAACCTTTGCCTTTCTTAGTCATGATGTGCAGGAACTGCGGGCCTTTTAGCTCGCGCATGTTCTTCAGAGTTTTGACCAACTCATTGACATCATGGCCGTCGACAGGGCCAATGTAGTTAAAGCCTAGCTCTTCAAATAGAGTGCCAGGAACGACCATGCCTTTAAGATGTTCTTCTGTGCGGCGAACTAATTCTTTAATCGGTGGAACGCCAGACAGAACTTTTTTGCCGCCTTCACGAATGGAGGTGTACAGGTTTCCAGAAAGTACTTGGGCTAAGTGGTTATTCAGCGCGCCAACGTTTTCCGAAATCGACATCTCGTTATCATTAAGAATAACCAGCATGTCAGAGTGAACGTCGCCCGCATGGTTCATTGCTTCGAATGCCATACCCGCAGTGATAGCACCATCACCAATGACGCTGACGACTTTACGGTTCTTACCTTCTTTTCCTGCGCTGATCGCCATGCCTAGACCGGCACTGATCGATGTTGAAGAGTGACCAACAGATAATGTGTCGTACTCACTCTCTTCACGCCAAGGGAATGGGTGCAAGCCGTCTTTCTGGCGAATGGTAGGCATTTGGTCGCGGCGACCAGTTAAGATCTTATGCGGGTATGCTTGATGGCCCACATCCCACACCAATTGGTCAAAAGGCGTGTTGTAGACGTAATGAAGCGCGACGGTGAGTTCCACGGTACCTAAGCCGGAAGCTAAGTGGCCACTTGATTGGCTCACTGAATTTAATAAGTAGGTACGTAGTTCATCACATAGCGTCGGCAGTACTTCTTTCGGAAGACTACGGAGCTCATCTGGCGTATCTGCTAGAGCAAGTGTTGGATATTTTGAAATATCAAGAGTCATATAAATGCGCGCTTATTGTGTTAGTTCTTGCGCTCGATGACATATCGGGCGAACTCTTCGAGTAACTCTGTATTGTATGGGATTGCTTCCAAAGCTTGAAGTGCTTCATTTAACAGAGTGTGAGCTTTGTTAATAGCTCCGTCTAATCCTAGCAGGGCAGGATAGGTGCTTTTGTTTAATTCTTGATCAGAACCTTGAGGCTTACCCAAAGTTTCTGTATCACTAACTATATCAAGGATGTCGTCTTGAACCTGAAAGGCAAGTCCAACCGCGTCGGCGTATTTGTCGAGCTGAGGCATCACCTCAAGTCCTTTCTCACCCGCCGCGAGAGCACCTAGGCGGATTGCAGACTTCATCAATGCGCCAGTTTTGTTGCGGTGAATCTCTTCTAATTCTTCTAGTGAAACAGAGCGGTTTTCAGCCGCAAGGTCCAATGCTTGACCTAAGCACATACCATTCGCACCTGACGCGTCAGCCAAGACTTTTATCATCTTTATACGGTTAACTTCAGCATTTGGGTGTAAATCGCCGTCAGCTAAAATGGTGAATGCTAATGTTTGCAGCGCGTCACCAGTGAGGATCGCGGTGGCTTCATCAAATTTTATATGACAGGTTGTTTGACCACGACGAAGTTCATCGTCATCCATCGCAGGTAGGTCGTCATGGATCAGTGAGTAGGCGTGAATGCACTCAACCGCAGAAGCAGGAGTATCAAGGTCACTCTTATCACAACCTAACATTTGACCGGTAATGTAGACCAAAAATGGTCGCGCACGTTTGCCACCAAGTAATAGCCCGTAGCGCATTGCTTCAATTAATGGCTGATTTTGGTGTGGCAGTGCTTGCAGCCAAAGATTTAGCTGATCATTATTGCGTTGTTGAAATGAGGTTAATGCCTCTTGCATAACAGACATATTTCTATCAATTACTCAGGCTGGCCGTCAAAGTTACTTAATGGGGATTCGTCATCGTTTTGCAGCAAAATGCTAACGCGTTGTTCGGCATCGCTGAGTTTAGTTTGGCCTGCACGAGCAAGCGTAATGCCACGCTCAAATTTCTTAAGCGCATCTTCCAATGCTAAATCACCATTCTCGAGGTTTTCTACGATGATATCGAGTTCGTCGATCGTCGCCTCGAAGGTCATGTTTTCAGGTTTCTTGCTCGCCATAACGTTTCTACTTTGACAAAGATGCACGAAAGTTACCTTAGCCGATAATGATGGTCAAATTTAACCGAGTAAAATTGTCAGAAAAATCGAGCTTTGGCAGCCAATCAATCAGTTTGAATCTCATCAGTCGCGTAATTTTTCTAGTGCAAGCAAAGTAAGCAACTGCATTTATGTGAATAGAGTATCAATAAAAAACTAAAGATCTGAACACGTTGCCGATATACTTTGTTAGAAGCTCAAAGATTGCATGAGGAGTGCTTTGTGGATTTAGCAACGCTGGTGGGACTATTAGGCGGCTTTGCTTTCGTTATCATGGCAATGATACTTGGCGGAAGCATTATGATGTTCATCGACGTCACGTCGATTTTGATCGTAGTGGGTGGCTCTACCTTTGTCGTTTTAATGAAGTTCACCATGGGCCAATTTTTTGGTGCGGCGAAGATTGCCGGTAAAGCTTTCATGTTCAAAGCGGATGAGCCAGAAGATCTTATTGCTAAGGTTGTTGAGATGGCTGACGCTGCACGTAAAGGCGGTTTCTTAGCGCTAGAAGAGATGGAAATCACCAACGGCTTTATGCAAAAAGGCATCGACTTATTGGTTGATGGTCATGATGCTGATGTGGTTCGCGCCGCATTGCAGAAAGATATTGTCCTGACTGACGAGCGTCATGACTTTGGTGGTAGTGTATTTAGAGCCTTTGGCGACGTCGCTCCTGCGATGGGGATGATTGGTACACTGGTCGGTCTGGTTGCGATGCTTTCTAACATGGATGACCCTAAAGCGATCGGTCCTGCGATGGCGGTAGCACTCTTAACCACTCTGTATGGTGCGATCTTATCAAACATGGTCTTTTTCCCAATTGCTGACAAGCTGTCTCTACGCCGTGAGCAAGAGAAACTCAACCGCCGTCTAGTCATGGATGGTGTATTAGCGATTCAAGATGGTCAGAACCCTCGAGTCATTGACAGTTACCTTAAGAATTACCTCAATGAAGGTAAGCGTGCTCTTGACGTAGATAACGAGTAAGGTCAAAGGTATGGAAGAAGAACAACCCAAATGTCCGCCACCCGGTCTTCCGTTGTGGATGGGGACCTTTGCTGACTTAATGTCGCTGCTGATGTGTTTCTTCGTACTTCTACTCTCGTTCTCTGAAATGGATGTACTGAAATTCAAACAGATCGCAGGCTCAATGAAGTTTGCTTTTGGTGTTCAAAACCGATTGGAAGTCAAAGATATTCCAAAAGGGACAAGCATTATTGCTCAAGAATTCCGACCTGGACGTCCTGAGCCGACGCCGATTGACGTTATTATGCAGCAGACAATCGATATCACTCAGCAAACCTTAGAGTTTCATGAAGGGGAGTCTGATCGAGCGGGCGGTACTCAGCGTGATCAAGGTAAGTTGACCGGTGGACAGTCGCCGGATACCTCGACTCAGAACAACCAAAACTCCGAGTCGGATAGCCAACAGCAGCAATCTGCTGAAATGTCTCAAGAGTTAGAGACATTGATGGAGAGCATTAAGAAAGCCTTGGAACGTGAAATCGAACAAGGGGCAATTGAAGTTGAAAACTTAGGTCAGCAGATTGACATTCGTATTCGTGAGAAGGGCGCGTTCCCTGAAGGTTCAGCCTTCTTACAACCGAAGTTTAGACCGCTAGTGAGGCAGATTGCGGATTTAGTCAAAGATGTTCCCGGACGTATTCGTGTTTCTGGCCACACTGACAACCAACGTATTGATTCTGAGTTGTATCGTTCTAATTGGGACTTATCCGCTCAACGTGCCGTCTCGGTTGCGCAAGAGATGGAAAAAGTCCGCGGCTTTAATCATGAACGATTGCGTGTCAGAGGTATGGCGGATACTGAGCCGCTGGGTCCGAATGATACTGAGGCGCAACGTTCACGGAACCGCCGAGTTGAAATCAGCATCATGCAGGGTGAAGCATTGTTAAGTGATGAAATCCCGGTAAATCAATAAAAGAAAAAAGACGAGCAAAAGGCTCGTCTTTTTTATGGCCATTCATTCATGTATAATCTTGCGCCCTTAGAGTCCAACTCTTATTTCGAGTGAGCGGTGAATGCCTAGCACGCCCGCTTATTCTGCGAATTTATTAAACTTGTTGTGAAGTGAATTATGAAATTTATCGTCAAGCCCCATCCAGAAATTTTTGTAAAAAGTGAGTCGGTGCGTAAGCGCTTCACAAAGATTCTCGAGTGCAATATTCGCAACATCATTAAGAGTCGTTCAGAGTCTGTGGCGGTATTCAATCGTCGTGACCATATCGAAGTGACGGCGGAATCGGATCAGTATCGCAACGAAGTGATTGAGGTACTGACGCACACGCCAGGTATTCACCATGTACTTGAAGTGCAGCAATCAGATTTCACCGATCTGCATAACATTTTTGAACAAGTGCTTGAGCTTAATCGTCCAAACCTTGAAGGTAAGACGTTTGTTGTTCGTGCTAAGCGTCGTGGTAAGCATGACTTTACCTCTATTGAACTTGAGCGTTATGTTGGTGGCGGTCTTAACCAAGCGATTGAAAGTGCGAGCGTTAAGCTGAAGAACCCTGACGTGACAGTCAAAGTTGAAGTCGCGAATGAGAAGCTAAACCAAGTTATCGCGCGTTACAAAGGTCTAGGTGGCTTCCCACTTGGAACACAAGAAGATGTACTAAGCCTGATTTCTGGTGGCTTCGATTCTGGCGTATCAAGCTACCTTCACATTAAGCGTGGCTCTAAAGTGCATTACTGTTTCTTTAACCTAGGTGGTCCAGCACACGAAATCGGTGTTAAGCAGGTTTCTCACTACCTATGGAACAAGTACGGTTCTTCGGCAAAAGTCCGTTTTATCTCAGTTGATTTCGAACCTGTCGTGGCGGAAATCCTAGAGAAAGTCGATGACGGTCAAATGGGTGTTATTCTTAAGCGTATGTTTATGCGTGCTGCAGGCATGGTCGCTGAGAAATTCAAGATTGAAGCACTTGTTACTGGTGAGGCTCTAGGTCAGGTATCTAGCCAAACACTGACTAACCTTCGTCACATCGACAACGTAACAGATACGTTGATTCTTCGTCCGCTTATTAACTGGGATAAAGAAGATATCATCAATCTAGCGCGTGATATCGGCACAGAAGACTTTGCTAAGACAATGCCTGAGTACTGTGGCGTCATTTCTAAGAAGCCAACAGTGAAAGCGGTTAAAGCTAAGCTAGACGTTGAAGAAGATAAGTTCGACTTCGATATTCTAGAGCAAGTGGTTCGTGATGCTCGCGTGATGGACATCCGCGATATTGCTAAAGAAACCGAACAAGCGGCACCTGAAGTTGAGCAAGTTCAAGCGGTTGAAGAGCATGCTATCGTTCTTGATATCCGTAGCCCGGAAGAAGAAGACGACAACCCACTTGAAATTGAAGGTGTGGAAGTAAAACACATTCCATTCTTCAAGCTAGGTACACAGTTTGGTGACTTAGAACAGTCTAAGACATATCTACTATATTGTGACCGTGGTGTAATGAGCCGACTACAAGCTCTATACTTACAAGAGCAAGGCTTTAACAATGTTAAGGTTTACCGTCCTTAAAGAGCCTATTAATTAGTAAAAGCCACTCATCATTGAGTGGCTTTTTCGTATTAGGGCTAATGGATTACCACACCTTCGGTATAGCCGTGGTTGGTTTCATCGTCATAAATACGGTTTTGTTCGCCGTATTTGTCGAGTACTTTATACGCAGCACTATTAATTGAGTTGCCAATTGTTTGGCAAGATTCAGGATCCCAAGCAAAGATAAGTTGTTCAATTTCTTGCGCTGCTTGAACTCCAAAACCGTGGTGGTTTTGCTCATGTGCCATGAGCTTATCGTAGTATGCGTTGAACTTAGTCTGTGTATCTATATTGGCGGCCGCTCGCAATGTTAGCTTAGGCATCACGTAGTGTGTCGTGACTTTCACTTCAGCATTGGCAATAGAACAAATTCCATCGCTTTTGGCGTACTCGTACTTCCAAGCAACATTGTAGTCAGTTCTTCCATGCATCGGGACGGTGTCGTCTTGACTTAGCGCATAAGCGATATCGTCGGGTGTGTCAGGGTCAATAAGATAGTAACGAAGATTTTCTAATTCAGAATACGTTATCTCTGGTCCAACTCGATTTTCTAGAGGTTCTGTCGGAACCTCTGGGGTGATAGGTGGCTCCGGATCGGGTTCAGGTAAGGGTTCAGTAGGTGGCGTAACTTGCCCTAGCAATTTCCAAGGCGTTTGCCATTCGTGTTGGACTGGTGCACCGGGTATGTCTTCAGTACCCGCCCACCATTTTGCTTGGTAGATGTTACCTAGGTGCTCAACTTGGCTTCCTTGCTGATAAGATTGGGTTTCATTATAAATTGGTGCGGCCTGTATACTGACACTCAGTAAACTAAGGGCTAGGGCTGCAACTTTAGTGATGTCCATAGTCTCTCCATTTTAGCAAATTTGTACAGGATTTAGACTATTGGGCAGCGAAGCACACAGCTACAGGAAAGTAATAAGTTCGCGGGGTTCTTTTATCTCCTTACGGACGATCTTATCTCGACTTGTTTAGGCTATGAGCGCGCTATTCTGTGGCGTATTTTCGGTTGATTTCAATCGCAACATCTATGTTATCTAGCAGGGTATCGACGATCTTGGCATCTAAATGGCTGCCTTTAGAACGTTTAAGTTCCTCGATGACCTCTTCCACAGGCCAAGCCGGTTTATAACAACGTTCGTGGGTCAACGCATCAAATACGTCTGCCACCGCAATAATACGCGCCTCAATGCTAATCTCATCGCCTTTTAGGCCTAGTGGGTAGCCTGTACCATCGACTTTTTCATGATGCTGATGGGCAATAGTTGCAGCTGTTTGTAATATCTTGCGCTTAGAACCGGCTAAAATATTGTGACCAATAGCGGCATGGTTTTTCATCGTCTCCCATTCGTCCGCATCTAATTTTCCCGGTTTGAGTAGAACGGAGTCGGGGATCGCTATCTTGCCAATATCGTGCATTGGCGCAGCTTGGCGTAACAGCTGAGCTTTTTCTTCAGAGTAGCCAAGCAACAAGCACAATTCGTAGCTTAGCTCAGACATGCGCCTTACATGATTGCCCGCTTCTTGAGAGCGTGACTCTACCACGTCACCTAGGCGGTATATCAATTCCCCTTGAGTATCGATGATTTCTTGACTGAGAGACAAATTCTCAAATGCCAAGCTGACGCTATAGGAAAAAATCGTCAGTAGTTGGCTCTCTAGTTCAGTGATCTTTCGTGCGCCTTTAAGGTAAAGCAAACTGACCGCGCCAGAGCTGGTGGCGAAGTAGCCGACGAAGATATCGCCGTCGATAATACTTTGTTGTTGCTCAATGGCTTTATCCAAATATTCGCGAACGACAGGATCTATCGTGTCTTCTTGGTTTTGGCCGATTTGGGCTAATACTTGGTAGCCACTTTCTGGCTGCTGGATAGTGGTTAAACCACGCACGCTGACTAACATGCTTTGTTCGTTCATTCGGAGCAGTGACAGTACCTGCTGCAAAATTCCATTAGAGAACGTTTTTAAGGTGTGTTGCTGGAAAATAACAGCAGTTGATTGAATGACTCGCTCTAGACCTAGGCGGTAGTTGGTTTCTAGTTGTTTGGCATGGTCTATTTTGATGATATCGCGATAGGACCTCAGCGCAGAAAGGACAGCCGTAAACAACTTTTGGCTGGTCAGTTCGGTTTTCTCTTTGTAGTCGTTGATGTCGTAATCGGCAACAACACTTTGCTCGGGGGCTTGGCCAGGTTGTCCGGTACGCAAAATAATACGAGTTTTATGATTACCGAGGTCTTGTCGTATCCAACGAGCCACTTCAAGGCCGGCATCATCTGACTCCATGACAACGTCTAAGAACACTAAGGCGATGTCATCATGAGTCGAAAGCTTCTCTTTAGCTTCAATACCTGAGTAAGCGTGAATAAACTCTAGCGGTCGATCATCAAGGGTAAAACGGCGAAGGACAAGCTTGGTGACTTGGTGGATATCGGCATCATCATCAACGAGAAGTACTTTCCATGGGGGGAGTCTCGGCTCATCCATTTCTCGCAACAATTCTAGTGGCATAGGTGCCTCCCGTCGGCTGTCTTTATTCTGTCCATGTAATTTGTGCTCATAGTTAGGGTATAGGCAAAGTTGTGATTATTTACAAGCTCTTCCATAACTAGGAATTCGTCATCACTTTAGGTAATTGAATTTTGTATGCTAACCCTTCTCCGGGGGCGGTTTTTATCTCAATCGTGCCTTGCAGCTTACGTGTCACTAAATTATGGATGAGGTGAGTACCTAAACCACTACCGCCTTGATTTCTCTTAGTGGTGTAGAAAGGATCAAAGAGGCGTTTAGCTTCATCTTCTTCCAGCCCTCTACCATCATCTTTATAATCAATCGAGAAGGTTTCTGCTTGCTCTTCAATGCGTATTTTAATTTGGCCTCTCTGATCCGGTGTGAAAGCGTGAATCAAACTATTCATGATTAAGTTGGTTAAAATCTGCGAAAGTGTGCCCGCGTAAGAGGAGCATTGGATACCTTCTGGACACTCGATCTCGACTTGATGCGGCACCTTTTTAAGCTGCGGTCTTAATGAAAGCATAATTTCATCAATGTATTGCTTGAGTTCAAAGTCACGCAGCTCATCAGAAGACTGATCTACGGCAATTTGTTTAAAACTACGAATGAGCTCGGAGGCTCTGTCATTATTTTTATGGATGATTAGCGCAGACTCGTCACATAGATCCAAGAACTCTAAAAGGTGTTTCTCATCGAGTTGTTTGCGTTCATAAGCTTGCTTCAACAAATTGACTTCTTCACTCAGATTGGACGAGGCGGTGACACAGATTCCAATCGGCGTATTAATTTCATGTGCAACACCTGCGACCAGCATTCCTAGAGATGCCTGCTTTTCTTTTTCGACTAACTGACTTTGTGTCTGTTTCAACTGTGACATTGCCTGTTGTAATTCGTTGGTGCGCTGTTCGACTTGCACCTCTAGCTGAGAGTTGTATTCCTCAACCAATTTTTCTTTTTCTTTGGCGTAATTGAGTTGTTGCCGTAATTGGGTAGGACTGATTTTTAATTGGGAAAGCAGGTGGCTGTAGGCCTGTTCAAGCGCTTGCATTTCTTGGGGAGTAAAGAGTCCTGAATCTTGGATTAGAATATGCGCCATCGCTGAACCTGTTGCACCGCTGAGGTAACGTTCGGCTGACTTTTCTAAGTTCGCTAACTCAATGGTGGTGAGGTAGTCACTATCCCCTAAATTTGCCTCGTTGATACTTTGTTGGAGTTTATGTTGTGCTTCTTCATCGGGGAAGTAGTGCTGAAATAGCTGCTGAAGGATAGCTTTTTTCGGCTCGATTGCGATGTTACGGGGCAACTCAAGGCCAAGGAGATCATCTTCGGACTGAGTTTGCGTCATGTTGTCAATAAACTCAGCGTTGTATCGACTCTCTGATTCGCTTTCTTTAAATAATAAACTACCAAAGATTACTCCAGAAATATTGGCCAACATTGACCAAAAAGCACCATGACTGACTCGATTCATTGTTGAGCCGAACAAATGTTCAGGATGGAGCCATTCGATTCCCCAAGGGCCAGCCACAAGTAGACTGCCATCGATCCAGCCACTCTTCATCAATGAAGGGATAAATAAGCAATAGGCCCAAACGATGAAGCCTGCAGACAAGCCGATAATTGCGCCCCGAGTGTTGACGTTGCGCCAATAGAGCCCTGCCAGCACGAGGGGGAGCAATTGAAGTACAGCACAAAATGAAATCATCCCCATGTTTACTAGCAGGTAAGACTCACTGAGAAAAAGGTAGAAGCTTTGCCCGGCAATAAAAACCAAAACCACGGCGAACCAGCGTATCTGCAACAAAAATCGCCCGAACTTTCTGCGTGGAAAAAATTGACGTAACAGCGGTAGAGCAAGATGGTTACTAAACATAGTTGATAAGGTCATTCCTGAAATCATCAGCATTGCCATCGCGGCAGAAAACCCACCAATAAAAACCAATAAGGTGAGTGCAAATTGTTGCTGAGACATTGGTAAGGCCAACATATAGGTATCGGGAGGAGTCGAGCCTAGCAATAAGATACCCGCCGCTGAGATCGGCATAACAAATATGGTCATCAAGAACAAATAAATCGGTACTTTCCACTGAGCTTGCTTGATGTAATGAATCTTAGGGTTTTCTATCACCATTACGTGAAACTGCCTAGGCAGTAAAAAGAAGGCAGAGCCAGCTAAAATCAAGTAGCTCACCCAAGTAATAAAATTGGGTGTTTGAGCCATCTGTCTGGCGGCATCTGGGTGCTCACGCTGCAGTTGTTCGAAGATTTGGTTAGGAGAATCAAACAGGAAAAAACAGACAAAAATGCCCACCGCAAGCATAGCGACTAGCTTGATAACCGCTTCCACTGCAAGTGCCATCATCATACCTGGGTGGCGCTCGGTGGGGTCAATATGTCGCACACCGAAAATGATAGTGAACAACACGACGCCAAGCCAAATAATCCACGTGATGGTATTGCCAGATACATTCTGCTCCAGAATGACAGAGACAGTGTTATTGATGGATTTTAGTTGTAAGGCAAGGTAAGGGATGATGCCAACCATAGCAACAACCGATGTTAACCCCGCTAGGTATAGGCTGCGATTAAAACGGGCTGAGAGGAAGTCGGCAATGCTGTTGACGTGGTAGGTTTGTTTAACCAATAAAATTCGTCGCATCAATGGCCAAAGAATCAGCATTAGCAGCGTTGGCCCTAAGTAAATGGTATAGACAATAATGCCACTGCGTGATGCTAATCCAACGCTGCCGTAAAATGTCCAACTGGTGCAGTAAACCGCAATGGATAAAACATAAACCATTGCGCTAGAAGACCAGCGTTTGGCTCTAGCGCTTGAGGATTCGGCCCAATTCGCAATCGCATAGAGAGCACCAATGTACCCAATCAACACCGACACAAGCATGGTGGCACTTAGCATGAAAAATTACCGAGCTAGCCCAAACAGAATAAGGATCAGAACCATCCATATACAGAGAATGGAAATCGTAATGGAGGTGATTGTAAATGGCGAGGTGAGTATCACAGGCCATGTGACCAGCGTCAGTGCAAGAACCAATAGCAGAATTCGCAGTGCTAACTGGTTTTGAATGGGTTGCATTTGTGACCCCTTCTTCAAGTACGTTAGTACAATCATAGAACATGGTAAAAAAGTTTATAAATGCCGATGAGGAATTACTGCTTAAGCGGCAGGCGGTGAAGCGCGGAGTCAAAAGCGAGAGATAAAAAAACACCGCCATATAGGCGGTGCTAAAAAATTTGACAGACAGGTCAAAATAAATACAGGAAGTATATGTTTCGTTTCACTTGGAAACAAAACTGGTAGAAACCTACCGAACTCGAAATACGAGTTTGCAAACACAACATCGCAACAAGAGGTCAATTGATTCAAAAGGGAATCAAGCCGTTCTGACTCCTCGTTGCGGTGTGAAATATAGAATTTCTCTGGTCGTCAGGCAATGGACATTTTATAATGTTTCAGATAAAAAAAACTAATCTATTTACAGAAGGCTACTATGTCCAGAAGATTGCCTCCTTTGAACTCTTTAAAAGTGTTTGAAGCTGCTGCCCGACATCTGAGTTTTACTCGTGCTGCAGAAGAGCTGTTTGTTACTCAAGCCGCCGTCAGTCACCAGATCAAAGCGCTAGAAGAATTCCTTGGCTTAAAGCTCTTTCGTCGTCGAAATCGCTCACTTCTCCTCACCGAAGAGGGGCAGAGTTATTTTCTCGATATCAAAGATATTTTTACCTCATTAGCAGAAGCGACTGATAAAGTCCTAGAACGCAGTGAAAAAGGTGCGTTAACTATCAGTTTACCACCAAGCTTTGCTATTCAGTGGCTTGTCCCTCGCTTAGCCGATTTCAATCAACAAGAACCTGATATTGATGTTCGTATCAAAGCGGTTGATATGGATGAAGGTTCCCTAACCGATGATGTGGATGTAGCCATCTATTACGGTCGTGGTAATTGGCCAGGTTTACGTGCTGATAAGTTGTATCAAGAGTTCTTGATCCCGCTTTGTTCACCTTCATTACTTTTGGGTAACAAACCATTAGAAACTCTAAGTGATTTAAAACAACATACGTTACTTCATGATACCTCGCGTAAAGATTGGAAACAGTTTGCCAAACTCAATGGTATTGAAGGGGTCAATGTTAATCACGGGCCGATCTTCAGTCACTCGACCATGGTTTTGCAAGCAGCAGCGCATGGACAAGGTGTCGCTCTCGGAAATAACGTTCTGGCCCAGCCGGAGTTAGAGGCGGGTCGCCTTATTGCGCCATTTGATGAAGTGCTACTTTCAAAAAATGCGTTCTATGTGGTGTGTCATGACAAACAAGCTGACATGGGCCGTATCGCAACGTTTCGTGACTGGATGCTAGCGAAAGCGCAAAGTGAGCAAGAGGAGCTACTGGATGAGTAATTACCTGATAGATGGTGAAAAAGGGAACCCTCTATTTATCTTTGCTCATGGCGCAGGGGCTGGGATGGATCATGCCTTTATGGAATCTGTCGCCAAAGGGTTAGCTAAAAAGGGCATTCAAGTGGTGCGTTTTAACTTCCCTTATATGGTCAAGCGCGCTGAGGATGGTAAGAAGCGTCCACCCGATCGCGCACCAAAACTGCTTGAAGCTTATCAAGCGGTGATCGCAGAGTTTGCCAGTAATGGGCCAGTTGTGATCGGTGGTAAATCAATGGGCGGACGAATGTCGAGCCTACTTGCCGAAGAAGCGAACGTGGCGGGTGTTGCTTGTCTTGGTTTCCCGTTCCACCCGCCGGGAAATCCGGAAAAGTTCAAAGGCGAGCACTTAGCGACGTTGGAAAAATCGACACTTATCCTGCAAGGGGAGCGTGATACCTTCGGCAAAAAAGAAGAGTTTGCTGGTTTTGAGCTTTCTTCATCAGTTCAGGTGAGCTTCATTCCTGATGGAGACCATAGCTTTAAACCGCGTAAGAGCTCTGGGCATACCGAGTTAGGCAATATTCAACTGGCGGTAAAACACTTAGCTGGGTTTATTTTTGAGGTGTACGGTGAAAAGTAGACATCTACTCGCTTTAGGCGGTCTGCTAAGCGGAGTTGGAGTGGCTTTCGGCGCCTTTGCCGCCCATGGTTTGAAAAAGTCACTCTCGCCTTACTTACTGGACGTATTCCAAACTGGCGTGCAGTATCAATTTATTCATGCAATGGCGATATTGCTCTGCGGTGTCCTACTGCAGTTAAAATTGCCTACTAAGTCACAAAAATATTTCGTCCTAGCCGCAATTTGCTTTATCATCGGCATCTTTTGTTTTAGCGGCAGTCTCTACGCACTCGCATTAACGGGCATTAAATGGTTCGGACCGATTACGCCATTTGGTGGTATGACGTTTATGCTTGGCTGGGGTTTGTTCGTCTATGCAGCGCTACAGATTAAAGAGGTGAAACAGTGAAACAATTAATGCTCTACTGCCGCAGTGGCTTTGAGAAAGAGTGTGCCGGTGAAATTCAAGATCGTGCGACTCAGCTAGAAGTGTTTGGTTTCCCTCGCGTGAAAAAGAACAGCGGTTACGTAATTTTTGAATGTTACCAAGATGGTGATGCGCAAAAGTTAGTTAAAGAGCTTGATTTCAAATCACTGATTTTCGCTCGTCAAATTTTCGCGGTAGCGGCTGAAATTCAAGAACTGCCACGTGAAGACCGAATCTCGCCAATTTTGCATGATCTTAGTTATGTAGAAACGATGCCTCGTTGCGGTGATATTCGTATCGAAACTCCGGATACCAACGAAGCAAAAGAGCTATTGAAGTTCTGCCGTAAGTTTACCGTACCGATGCGCCAAGCGCTGCGCGGCAAAGGCATTCTTTTCCCAAAAGATAGCCCGAATAAGCCTGTGTTGCATGTGTGCTTTGTTGGTCCGACTCACTGTTTCATTGGTTACTCGCTGCCGAACAACAACTCTCAATTCTTTATGGGGATTCCGCGCCTTAAATTCCCTGCAGATGCGCCAAGTCGTTCAACGTTAAAGCTAGAAGAAGCTTTCCACGTGTTTATTCCTCGTGAAGAGTGGGATGAGCGTTTAGCTGCGGGCATGTGGGGCGTAGACTTAGGTGCGTGTCCTGGCGGTTGGACCTACCAGCTTGTTAAGCGATCAATGTTCGTACATTCAGTGGATAACGGCATGATGGCTGATAGCTTGATGGATACGGGTCAGGTGAAACACCACCAAGAAGATGGCTTTAAGTTTGAGCCTGCGCGTAAGAACGTTACTTGGTTAGTGTGTGACATGATTGAGAAGCCATCTCGCGTTGCACAACTTATGGGTGAGTGGATCATCAGCGGTTGGGCAAAAGAAGCGATCTTTAACCTCAAGCTGCCAATGAAAGGCCGCTATGATGAGGTGCTTGAAGATATTGAAAACTTGAAGCTGTTCCTGATTGAAAACAAGGTCAAGTTTAAGCTGCAAGCGAAGCACTTATACCATGACCGTGAAGAGATCACGGTGCATGTTCAGTGCTTATCTAACATCTCACCGCATTAAGGAAGAGTTGAGCGGATTTCGCCCTTCGAGCGGCGGACGCGGTATTACTCAAATAGACTCCGTCATTCCCTAGACTGACGGAGGAAGAAGTAGGGAATCTCTAAAGGTTTTCGACTTGCTTTGAGAGATCCTCAACTCATTCGTTCCTCATTCTCGAGGATGACTCCAATAAAATAAAGGGTTGCTACTTGGTAGCAACCCTTTAAATTTTCTCGCATCTCACAGTCCGTTACTACTCATTTGGCCCATTAAAGCGTAAATCTTGCAGATTAAACCCAAGCTCTATATCCGTTTTAAGCGCTGCGATTAGTTTGCATTTGCGCGCTGACTCGATGTGCTCATCAAGCTTTTTACGATACTTAGCTGGAAGCTCTTCACTGGCAAAGGCTTGCTCGATGTCGGTAAATTGGGTCAGGATCTCTTTAGCTGCTTTTGGTCCGACACCTGGCACGCCCGGGACTTGGCTTGAGCTAATCCCAGTTAACCCCCAGTAGTCTGAAAGCTGTTTGGGTTTTACGCCAAACTCTTTGTCAATGAAGGGTTCATCTAACCAACGATGTTGGAAGTAGTCTCGAATCTGCAGGGTAGGCGAAAGCAACTGGCAGTAGCCTTTATCGGTCGAGATAATCGTGACCTTCTCATTATGGCTTGCGACTTTCATCGCTAGAGTTGCCACGAGATCGTCTGCCTCATCACCATCTGAGAGCAGTGAGTCTATGCCCAGCTTCCACCAAGCATCCTGGATAGCTTCCAAACCATTCATTAATGGCTCTGGCATCGGTTTACGATTCTGCTTGTACTCTGGCCAGATTTCCGCACGCCAACCACGCTCTTGAAGATGGTGGTCAAATACCGCAATGATATGGGTCGGTTGAGACTCAGAGAGGATGCGGTTAAGAGTACGAGAGGTGGTCGTAATGGTTCTTGCTATATCGTTGGGATCTGGCTGAGCAGAGTGAACTCGGCGAATAAGGTTTAATGCATCGATGATAACAAGATGAATAGACATATAAATCAAAAAAATAAGGGCATGAAGCCCT
The DNA here is from genome assembly GCF_000176235.1 of Vibrio orientalis CIP 102891 = ATCC 33934. Taxonomy (NCBI): domain Bacteria; kingdom Pseudomonadati; phylum Pseudomonadota; class Gammaproteobacteria; order Vibrionales; family Vibrionaceae; genus Vibrio; species Vibrio orientalis. The sequence goes on from NZ_ACZV01000005.1 coordinate 267,468, forward strand.
TATTGTATCGGATGGTGTTGAGATTACCAGTCAGTCACTAGTTGGTGGTCTTGATTTGGTAACAAGGTTCGTAAGCAGTGCCGCCTGGCAGCTTCATACGATCTTGTTCAACAAAGTCTTTCAGCAGTTTGTCCATCTTCTTCATCAGATCGACGTCGCCATCAAGGATAAATGGACCGTGACGTTCTATTTCACGGATCCCTTCCGCCTTAACGTTACCTGCAACAATACCTGAGAATGCTTGGCGTAGCGCCGCGGCTAAGTTTTCAGGGCGTTGATTTAGATGTAAGTCTAAGCTCGCCATATTGTCATGGGTTGGATCAAATGGCAGTTGGAACTCTGGTTCAATCTTGAGTGACCAGTTAAAGCTGTAGGCGTCACCGGTGTCTTTACGGTGTTGACGCACATCGCTCATGCTTTGCTTCATGATTTGCGCCACTTTAGCTGGGTCATCAACCACAATTTGATAGTGTTTCTGCGCAGCTTCACCCAAGGTGTCGCCAATAAAACGGTCGATAGAACGGAAGTATTGCTCGCTCTCTTTTGGACCCGTAAGGACGATTGGTAAAGGCTGGTCGGCATTATCTGGGTGCATCATGATGCCAAGGATATAAAGCAGTTCCTCTGCGGTGCCCGCGCCACCAGGGAAGATAACAATACCATGACCCATACGAACGAACGCTTCGAGACGCTTTTCGATATCGGGCATGATCACCAGTTCATTGACGATAGGGTTTGGCGGCTCTGCGGCAATGATTGATGGCTCAGTTAGGCCAAGATAGCGCTGCTCATAGTAACGCTGCTTCGCGTGACCAATCGCTGCTCCTTTCATTGGGCCTTCCATTGCGCCGGGACCACAGCCCGTACAGATGTTCATTTCACGTAGGCCAAGTTCATTACCCACTTCACGTGTGTACTGGTACTCGATAGCATTGATTGAGTGACCACCCCAGCAGACTACAAGGTTAGGCTCGATACCCGGAGTCAGCGCGCCAGCATTACGCAAAATACCAAATACTAGGTTGGTTATATGCGAAGCGTTAGTGAGGTTTAAACGCTGATTATCCGCTAGGTGCATGTTGACATAGACGATGTCACGCAGCACTGAGAATAGGTGCTCTTGAATCCCTTTAATGATTTCACCGTCCACAAACGCATGTTCTGGAGCATTGCTCAGTTCAAGCTTAATACCGCGTTCGCGGCGTACTACGTTGACGTCGAAAGATTTGTATTTGTCCAACAACTCTTTGGAGTTATCGGTGTGGCTACCTGAGTTGAGAACCGCGAGCGTACAGTTGCGGTATAGCTGGTATAGATCACTAGCAGCGGTCTTTTTAAGGCGCTCAACTTCTAGCTGAGAGAGTAGGTCCATACTACCTGCTGGACTAATATGCGTGATCATAGTGACCTCCTTGACTAGCAACTCACAAACCGTGAGTAAAGTGTCGTTGTTATTATTGTCCTGGCACGTCGCTGTTATATCTGAGTTTTCGCGACGGGTTTCTTAAGCTTAGCAGGTTTTTGCTGATAGTGAAGCTAACTAACTGATATATAAAGATGAGTCACAAAACGCAGCGGAGGAAATTAGAATTGAACGGAGTGATTGCAAACTGGTTTAGCGCCACACGAGTTGGTTTTTACCCAGAGATTTCGCCTCTTTAAGGCACAAGTTCAGTCGCTCTAGAATTTCTTCTGGTGTGTCTGAATCTTTAAACGCGGTACTGGCTGCGGAAAGCGTGATCATTAAATTGCGGTCACGGAACTTAAATGGCAGTTTCGATACTTGGCTTTGAATGGTCTGTATCAAGCTAAATGCGTCGCTATCGGTGACTTCTGGCAGCAGGAGAATAAATTCTTCACCAGAGAAACGAGCCACGGTATCGGTATCTTGCAGCTCTTTTTTGATCGTGCGAGCAATGATTTTCAGCGCTTTGTCACCCGCGCTGTAGCCAAAGCTGTCATTAATCGCCTTAAAGCCATCAATATCGAGAATGACAACACGCAGCGTATGTTGCGCGCGAATCCAGCGGCGGTACTCAAGTTCAAGTCGATCGCCAAAGGCAGCGCGGTTATACACTTTCGTGAGTGGGTCGAGAAGCATACGCTGTGCTTGATCTTCCAAACGGCGGCGGTAATCTTGGGTCACTTCAAACAGTGCTTCCAGTTGATTCTTGCCATAATCCATTCTTTCTAAAAGGGCTTGCTCGCGCTGTTCTGCGTGTTTTAAACGCTCGGTCAATGAGTTGAGCTGTTCAAGGAGCGGATTAACTTGTGTCTTTAATCCAGCCAAGTCTTCTGCGTTGGTGACTTTTGTTTGGGTGACACTAATCAAATCACCCAGCTCTGAGCTCATCTCTTGGCGAGTATCAAAATAACTGTGAGATTGCTGAACGTTTTGTGCTGAACTCTTTAATGAAGAGGCAAGGGATGAATTCAGCTGTTCAAGGAATTGCTCTGACGTTTTGCGCTCGTAGTGCGTGCCTTCAATCACCAACTTCAACGTTTGCAGGGTGAGTTCAAGTAGCGAGTGGCTACTGACGCCCATCAGCAACTTAGCGCGAATGTCCGTCAACAGGTCGCCAGATTCACCTTCAAAATCGAGTTCGGTAATTAGGTGTTGTAACTCTTCTGATAGTCGCAACTGCAGTTCACGATCGGCGCTACTGGAAACTTGGTTGATGCTGTAATCAGGGTTAGAAGTGATGATCTTAACTGAGCGCTCATACAGACTTAATAGGCGCAGTGCTTGTTCTGATTTCGGGTGTGAGAGTCCGTTGGAGTAGCTGAGTAAATCACGCAGATCACGTTTAATCTTAGCGGGCAGGCCCGTTAAGCGTAGCAGCGTCTCTCCGCTGTTTTTGATCTGCGTATCTAGGTGTTCACTCTGCGAGTCCATAGCCAAGCCTTGTTGTTTTAGCAGACGCTCTAATACCGCGAGTTTTGGGATTAGAGTACTAACATCTTGCTGTTGTTCGATAGCTTGAGTGAGTTCCTTTAGACCCGCTTGAAGGCGCGGGTTCTCACTTTTATAGGCGTTACTCAGCGACGCAATGATGCGCTGAAGTACCTTCTGTTCTCTTTTAAATTTGAACGAAGTGTCCCTTTGTGTCAATCGAACTTGTTCCAATTGAGATTTCAGGTTGTGCAGCTGTGACTGAATATCTTGTTCGAGAGCGCCCATGAAATATAAACTTAAAGATATAATCTACTTCTATTTATTAATCTGTAGATAATATCAAATAAATCACGGGCGTCACGACTTACTACGTTTGTTTGATGAGCTTTTATTCATCTTTTAATAGTTTTTTGATGCTGTCCTCATTCTTGAACGAAGAGTGTACTTTTATTAACCCTTGGTTTATCGAATGCTTGCAGGCCTTGCGAATATTACCTGTTGCTAAACTTGCTGCTGGAGCGTTCTCAATTGCTTTCAGGTAGACCCACTGACTACTATGTTCCTTCATACTCAGTGTGCGAGCCGTACTGGTTGACATAAGTAGCACATCAATTAGTTCCTTATCATTAACGGCAGTATACGCCCTAGGTAGGAACGGGTAGTCAGCCATACCAATACGAATGATGCGGTTTAAAATACGCTCTGGTTCGAATTCCATGATCCATTGCTGAATCTTTTCGAACAGCAGCTCTGGGTCGGTGTTGCGTTCGCTATTGGGTTCGATATAGAGCAAGTTAGCATCTGAAAAATGATAAATACGCGCAGGGTACTCAACACGTTGTTGCAGGAACTCACCGAAAGCTCGCTCTAGCTTAAGACCTTCTTGGTAACCGTGCTGAAGATACATATTGCGTAGGAATGGGACGTCAATCATCACAAAACGCAGTCGGTCATTGAGAGGCTCATGGATTAACTCACCCACATGCCATTTTTCAAATTTATGACTACTCTCTTCCAAAGAAGCAGGCAGCTTAGCATTGAGCATACGGAGATTTTTCAGCCCAGAACGAGAGTGGGTAAAAAGATCTTCGTTTAATGTATCTAGCTCCTCTTTTTGCACGTTAATGACATGGCCGCGACGCATTAAGATGATGAACAGCAGCGCAGAAAGTACAAATAGAGTTAAAGTGATTTTCTGGAACTTGCGATATTCCGTATGGGTTTGTTCAAGTTCGTCTTTTTGACCACTTAAGTGCAAGCTTTGCTCGACAAAGTCTTTTTGTTGACGGAACGCATCTTCACTGATCATATCCAGCTCTTGCTGTTCGATCGTTGCCAATGAGTTATAGAAAAGCAGGTATTCAAGCGCTAGCTTATATTGACCACTCTGCTCATAGCCCAAGTAGAGCAATTGGTAAGAAGCTTTTTGAGTACTAATGTCCTGCTCTTTTTGCGCAATCTCTAGGGCTTTTTGCGCGTTTTCTAGTACTTTTTCTGGCTCACGTTTGTGTCTCGCTAATCCAGCCTCAAGCAGGTAAGCGTAAGCCTCCAAACGTGGGATACTGGAATACTCTAGGAGTTCTTCTGCTCGGTTCAAGTATTGCTCAGCTAAGGTATAGTTCACCAGCTGTAAGTAAGTGGCAGCCAAAGAGATTCGGATTTCAATCACGCTCTCAATGTTGTTCTGCATACGCTCATGATCCATGGCATTGAAGTAGTGGACCAGCGCGAGGTTGTATTTGTTTTGGTGGTAATAGATATCGCCCATGCGCTTTAAGATCGGAGCTAGCATAGGTGAGCTTTGGTAATTGTCGTAAAAGTCGGCCGCCTGAGAAAAGTGGTTATTGGCTTTGTCGAGTACACGGCGTTCGTAAAATAGTTGGCCTAAAATACGGTTTACTTGAGCTAATTGAAGCGCAGAATCGGTTTCAATCGCTTTCCAATAACTGATCAAAAGCTCTGATAGGGCGCGATTGTATTTTTTGTTTTGCAGCAAATGCTTACCGACAGTGGTGTGGTACTCAATCAGTGTGTAAGCAGATTTGGCACTATCAACGTAAGGTTTTGCTTCTAGGTAAAGCTTGTTGGCGACCTCGACTTCACCTTCAGCAGAAGCAATGTCGGCCTTGAGCATGGTCATTTTGTATCTAAGACCGCGAGCAACGAGCTGAGTATTGTTGATCTGCGAATAGCCTTGCTCGAGTTTTTCGATTTTCTTTCGCGCCGCAATCGCATCTTTATCTATGCTCCAAGCGAGGCGAGTTTCGAGTAAGTCGATATCGAGTAGCAGGTATGGCAGCTTGTAGTTAGTGGCAACGTCTTTGGCTTCCGCTAAATGTCTCAATGCGCTTTCTTGGCTACCAAGGTTGAACTCGGCACGTGCGAGAATGCGCAGCGCGTCAATCGTGCCGCCAGGAGTACGTGTTCGGCTATCGGTTTCATCTCTTGAGATAGCCGACGGGCTTTTTTCAGTTTTGTCAGAAAGCGTACGCTGAGCCAGATAGTTTGCTGCTAGCTGCTTTGCTTGCTTTGGCACAATTTCTACTAGGCTATTTGCCTCGTTAAGAACCGCAGATGAGTAGATTGTACTGGCCAATAATGGTGATGAAACAATCAGCAAGAGCATGCCGATAATACGTTCCCAGCGTACGTTTAACATCCTGAATAAATCCCTATTGACGCGCCATGCGTTGGTTATGGTTTGGTTGAGCGTTAACGTTAGAACGGTATGGGTTAATGTCTAAACCACCGCGACGAGTATAGCGTGCATACACGGTTAGTGCGCTTGGCTGACAAAATTCCATGATGTCAGTAAAGATACGCTCAACACATTGCTCGTGAAACTCGTTGTGTTCACGGAAAGAGACAAGATAGCGAAGTAGCGCTTCTCGGTCGATCTGTTTACCCGAATAACTGATCTCAACGCTTCCCCAGTCAGGCTGATTGGTGATCAGACAGTTCGATTTGAGCAAGTGACTGTGGACACTTTCTTCAACTTGGTCACCGCTTGCCGCGCCTTCGAGTAAAGTACGGTCAAAATCATAGCTAGCGATCTCGATATCTTGATCGTCAATGCATTCTCCGGCCATGGTGACAATCACAGAGTCTGTGTAATCAACCACAGAGCGAACGGTGACGCCAACTTCTTCACCAGCGCAGTGAGACAAATCTTTAATCAGCGTTTTTTCAACATCATCCCAAGTAGAGAAACGAGTCTGATTAAAACTGTTGAGGTAGAGCTTAAATGACTTTGACTCGATTAGGTTTGCGCTGGTAGCAGGAATAGACACTTCACCAACGGCAACTTGAGGCAAGCCTTTATCATTGAGCCATGAAAGCTCGTACAGCGTCCAAATATCGCAACCTTGGAACGGTAGAGTATCACCGAGATTAAGGTCATCACGGTTCAAACTTCGAGGGACAGGCTGGAGTAGGCTTGGGTCATATTGGTTCGCGTATTCAGTCTTTTGACCCAAAGTTAGGCCAGCAAGCTCTTTCGCATCAGAATATTTGCTCATACTTTTGTTCATTTTCTATTAGAATGACGAGAATTTTACGCAATCCCGCTGTTAAAAGCGAATATTCATGTTGGAGAATCTAATGGCTGATAATGCCTTGCAAGCGTTGCTCTCATTCAGTGAAAAATACCGTCAGGCGCACCTTGATGCTTCGGGTCATTTACCAAAAAGCGAAGAGTTGGTTGACCTAGTGTCGCCTTGTGTCGAAAGTAAAACTGAACAGGCGGTAGAGTGGCAAGCTTGCCAGCGTGATGAGCCAGCCGATTTTACCAATGTAGAAAATGGTATTGAGCTTACGCTGCATGAAGATATTAAAACCTTCTACGGATCTCAATACAGCGCCGATATGGACGCGACTTGGCAGGGGAACGAGTTAACGCTACTGCAAGTGTGGAGCGATGAAGACTTTGTTCGCTTACAAGAAAATATTCTTGGTCATCTCGTTACTCAGCGCCGTTTAAAGCTTAAGCCGACGGTCTTTATTGCCGCTACAGACGCAGAGTTAGATGTGATTTCTATCTGTAATATCTCTGGCAACGTTATCTTAGAGCGTCTGGGGACAGACAAGCGTGATGTGCTGGCTCAAGATATTGCCGAGTTCTTAGCTAACCTTGAAGCTGTGGTGTAATCATGTACGTTGTAGAGCTTCAGTTTGAGTGTTTTGACAACACCACCGTATCGGCCGTTGATAAAGCAATTAATGGCTTGATGGATGCACTGCGCTATAACGGCCAAGTGCTTGGTCGTGAATTTCCAATCGTGATGGGCGATGGTGAGTTTTTTGTTCGTGTGGTTTGCCCGGAGCAAGATAGCTTGCACCCAAACTACCATTCAGATTTTGTAAAGGTGTGTTTAAACCGCCTGTCCGAAGCGAGTTTACTGGCACCCAAGATGCGCATGCTAGGCCGAGATCTAAACTCTGAGGAAGCTGCAGAAGATGAGCAGCCAAGCTGGCAAGTGCTATACACGACGTATGTCCACACGTGTTCTCCTTTGCGTTCAGGTGAGACTTTACTGCCGATCCCACTTTACCGAAATGGCGCAACGCTAAACGGCGATCATAAGGCTGTCGTTAAATGGCAAACAGAGTGGCAGGCTTGTGATGAGCTCCAAATGGCGGGTGGCTGTCGTGCTGAACATGCGGCCCTGCATGAGATTTGTGATGCAGACAGTGTGTTGTTCAAGCGCGGTTGGGACTTGCGTGGTCGTATTGAATATATCACTAAAATTCCAACCTATTACTACCAGTATCGTGTCGGCGGAAAGAGCCTTGAAGATGAAAAAGCACGCAAATGCCCGAAATGTGGTGGAGAGTGGTTGCTAGACGAGCCACTGCACGACATCTTCTACTTCAAATGTGATGACTGCAGAATCGTATCGAATATGTCTTGGGATCATATTAAGTAGTGGTGCTAGATTTGATGCAATAAAAAAGACGCTCTATGGAGCGTCTTTTTTTGATTCATCAGACTCGTCAATGTTGTCATCTGACTCACTGTGCGGCTTTTTCTCGTTTTGACCGAACTTCATATTGGCGGTGTATTTGAGAGCAGCAATATTACCAATCACAACGCTCAAGACGATAACAATGATAACCCAAGGGTTGGTAAGTAAATCCATCTCGCTACCTATTGATGTATATTGCTAATAAACTGATTGTAGATCGTTTCCAGTTGGTCTAACACCACTTGTTTACCCAAAATGGGAGCAGACGTGAGTTGCTCGGCAAGAAGAGTTGGAGTTAGCTGTCGCAAGCACTGCTCAGTAGTGGCTCTATGACTAATATGCCAAGGTTCAGGAGCGACACCGCCTTTATCTTGTGCATAAGGAAAGAAGAAACCATGCTGCTCAAGGTTCTCCTGCAGCCATTGGTAGAAGCTTTGCTGGTGGCCAGTGAGATATTCCCAAGGCTCGAGTTGAAGTTGCGTATCTTGAGGCAGGCTGTCACGATCGAAGAGATCGAAATCGGTTCCCCAATGATGTCGGCTGCCCCCTGGTAGCGCTGACCAACGTAAAATCGCCATCACCTTCTGCTGCTGCGTTAAGCCTTCAGGACTTAGTGGCTGACTATCACTATCTAAAATGGCCGTTTTGCCCGCCATTTTATTGTTCCAAATCGTCATCTGACGCTCGAAATCACGAAAGCCGCTGGCGATATTGAGGTTGAATCCCGCCCGAGTTGCTGACTGTTTAAGTGCGAGTATATCTTGGCTCACTTTGGCATGAACCAAGAAGGCTTTTTGTCCGACCACAGTTTCAACCAAATGAGTTTGCGTCTGACCGGTCAGTTGCTCGGGCGTCATCATTAGGCTAACAAGTTCTCTAGTGTTTTCTGATACATATCAGTGAGCTTCTCTAGGTCGTCAACCTTCACGCATTCGTTCACTTTGTGAATAGTGGCGTTAACAGGACCAAGCTCTACAACCTGACCGCCCATACGGGCAATGAAGCGGCCATCCGATGTACCACCTGTTGTCAGCAATGCTGGCTTCGTTTGGTTCACCGCATCAACGGCATCGACAACGGCATCCAGTAGTGCGCCTGTATCGGTTAGGAATGGGTCGCCATTGAATGTCCATTTCAAGTCGTAATCTAGGTCGTGTTTATCTAGCGTTTCAGTCACACGTGATACGATGGTGTCGTTATTTAACTCAGTGCTAAAGCGCAGGTTAAACTGGACGTTGAATTCGCCAGGAATGACGTTCGATGCGCCAGTGCCAGCGTGAACATTCGGGATCTGGAAGCTGGTTGGAGGGAAGTAATCATTACCTTGATCCCATTCGGTAGTCGCCAGTTCATGGATTGCCATTAGCGATTGGTGGACAGGGTTTCTTGCTAAATGCGGGTAGGCAACGTGTCCTTGAATTCCTTTAACAGTCAAATCGCCAGTAATTGAACCGCGCCTGCCGTTTTTAACTACATCGCCAACAATCTCAGTACTGGAAGGTTCACCGACAATACACATATCGATGTTTTCACCGCGCGCCATTAGAGCTTCTACCACGCGAACTGTACCATTGATGAAGGGGCCTTCCTCATCTGATGTGATCAAAAAGCCGATAGAGCCGTTATGATTTGGGTTGTCGGCAATGAACTGCTCAACTGCAACAATCATACTTGCCAGCGAGCCTTTCATATCTGCGGCGCCGCGACCGTGTAAGAAACCATCTTTAATGGTTGGCTCAAAAGGCGGGGTATCCCATAGCTCTAGTTTACCGGCTGGCACAACATCCGTATGACCAGCGAAAGCAAACAGTGGCGCCTGCGTACCACGGCGAGCCCAGAAGTTGGTTGTATCTTCAAACACCATCACTTCAATTTCAAAACCAAGCGCCTTTAAACGCTCAATCATTACGTCTTGGCAGCCTGCATCTTCTGGTGTGACTGATTGGCGGCTAATTAAATCTTTTGCGAGAGCCAGAGTTGGGCTGTCTGTCATCCTTGAAATCCTTTCAAAAAAATTATGAGAATATTGCTGTGTACTGGTCAGCTTTAAAGCCTAAGTGGTAGCTATCACCAGAGACAAGAATAGGGCGCTTAATCATTGCAGGCTGTTCTACAAGTAGCTCAATAGCGTTGGCTTCGTTGAGCGAGTCTTTTTGCTCTTGTGTCAGCTGACGATAGGTTGTGCCGCGCTTGTTTAGGACATTTTCCCAGCCTAGTTGCTGACAAAATGTTTCAACCAACGCTTTATCAATACCTTGTTTGCGGTAGTCGTGAAAGCTGTATTCGACACCTTCTGCTTCTAACCATTTCTTGGCTTTTTTTATCGTGTCGCAGTTAGGAATGCCATACATAGTGATTGTCATTGTAAAACCTTTAGAAGTGACTTTTTTGTTATTCAAGCATCCTATCAGGAAGTGAATAGAGAGACAAAAGTGTGATGGATATATTTCATTGGGCAAAAAAAATGTGTTTCAAGCAATGACGATCGTAGAGTTTTTGATCAAACTCAACACATGACTAAGCAAAACAGAAATAATGACCCTAGAAACTTATAGGAGGTATCAATGGAGTTGAGTCCTGTTTTTGCGAGGCGCTTGTATCTTGCATTATTGGTTGAAAACTTAGAGCGCCCAAATGTCCCGAAACTTATCGAGCAGACAGGCTGGCCACGTCGAACTATTCAAGACGTTATCAAAGCGCTACCTGGAATCGGCATTGAGCTGATGTTTGTACAAGATGGTCGACGTCATAATGATGGCTATTACCAACTATCAGACTGGGGACCGTTTGATAGTCAATGGGTGACTGAGCGAGAATCTGATATAGCAGCAAGCTTGGGCTTTAAAGCCTAATAAATAAAAACCTAGTGTCTCGCACTAGGTTTTTTTGGTTTTGTTGGGCGGCTAAGGGCAGATATAAGCGTTGCCCATGATGGTAAATGAGGTGGCAAAATCTTGTGGGTTAGTCATATAAACCGTATTACCGCCAAGTAGGCTAGCTTGATTTTTCATATCATTTAATGCCCCGCGTATCAGCACATCATTGGGGAAAAAGAGGTAGCTATACCAATGCCCCTCACTGCCTGTAACTTCACCAAGCCACTGGCAATCTTCGGCATTAAACTGCGAGTCGAGTCTCAGGTGTACTGGTTGTGCGCTTGGCTCCAACGTGTTCATTGGCGCGCTGCAACCACTAATAAGTAGCAGCGCGGAAAAAAGTAGGCTAATTCTGGCTAACATAAACAATAAATCCTATCCAACTTATCGCTAATAGTGCCCAAGGTATTAAGCCACTTTTGTTGTCTTTTTCTTGGGCGTTAACTTGTTCCGTTACGGTCTCTTGATTTAACTGCTGGGACGGCTGTTTCGATTTCTGTGCTTTCTTTTTGGCTTTATCCGCTTGTCTAGAGCGTTCTTTCTGCTGCTTTTTGTATTGGGCGATACCTTTTTCAATCCCTTGTGCCACCAATTTCGTTTGCTCTTTGGTTTGTCCGGGCTTTTGAGTCGCTTTAGCTATTTTCATCGCTTCTGTTTGAGTTTCTTGTGATGGAACGACTTTATTTTTCATAGTGATAGGTCTTGCGAGATCAAAGATAGTTTTATCCTACCACGTTATAATTTCAACATAATGTATAAAATCAAGAGTCTGAGAATGAAGCGAGTTCTGATAGCCAGTTTAGCACTGTCTGTCCCTTTGTATTTTTGGCTACAAGGGGAGCAACCTCTGCCTAAAGTCGACGATAGGTTAGCTCAAACTCACTCTGAGTGGATGGACTCGATCCAACAACAATTAAAACAAGACCCAAATCAGGCGGAGTTGTGGTTTCAGCTTGGTCACGGCTACTTAAACAATCAAGACTTCTCTTCTGCGTTGACCTGTTTTGATTATGCGGCACGTTTAAGTGATACGCCTTCCGCCAGCCAGTTGGCCGCCAAAGCGACGGCGCTCTATTACGTTAAAAAGCAAAGAATGACCGATGAAGTGCTCGGTTTGCTCAATCAAGCCTTAGCTCTTGAGCCGAAAAACTTAACCGCTTTAGCGTTAATCGCCAGTGATCATTTTATTAGTTTTCGTTATCAACAAGCGATCGATGCATGGACTCTAATGCTGGACTCAAATAGTCCTGACCTAGATAGAGAATCGGTGATTCGCTCTTTAAATCAAGCCAAAGCGATGATGTCTAAGTCATAGTAAGTGACATTGCAGCGTAAGTGAGCGCGACAACTTATAGACAAGCACAAAAAAACCGGCGAACTTCGCCGGTTTTTAGTTTTATGGGCTGGAATTAGTATTCAGCTTCGCGTTTTTCTGCAGCCTCATTCCAATCAGGAACAACGGTCTTTAAGAAGTTTTGTTTGTCAGCGTTCATCTTATCCATATCCATACCTAGCGCTTCTTGAGCTGCCGCTTTGGTTGAAATGTCTGGCAGTTCCACTGGATCGGTAATCCCTTTCTTCGCAAGTAGGCGAACAATCTTAGTACGAGCATCAGCTGCGCGGTCCACTGCGGTGCCAAGCACTTCTAACGCCACTTCAGGAGCGTGCATGTGTACCCCGTGTGATGCAATCGCATAGTCCCAACGCCACTGAGCATGACGAATATCTTGAAGGATATCTTTCATCTCAGTTTCTGTTGCGCCCGCATCCCAAGCTGCACCTGCTTCAAAGTGCGCAGCCACAATTTGTTTCTCAGCGGTTAGCTTCATATTAAGCACTTGCGCTTTACGAGTGGAAACGATTTCGCGCATTTGCTCTTTAGACTGAGTGTGGCAGTTAGCACAAGTATCTTCAAAGCGGTCAAATGGGTTACCCACTTTGTGATCGGTATAAACTGTGCCGTCTTCTTTGGTCACTTTTGGCATATGACAATCCACACACGCCACTTTGTTTTTACCGTGGATACCATCACGCCAAGTTTCGTAACCAGGGTGTTGCGCTTTTAGCATTGGTGCTTTAGATACTTTGTGTGTCCAGTCTTTAAAGCCAAGTGCGTCGTAGTATTCTTCCATATCATCAACGGTTGTGCCTCTATCCCAAGGGAATTTAACCGCGTTTTTCGCTGATTTAACGAAGTAGTATTCGACGTGACACTGACCACAGACAGAGGCTTGTTGGTCGAGGCGAGACTGCTGTTCAAAAGGTTTATCAATCGCTTCGAAGGCGCGCTCGACATAAGGTTTGGCTAGCGCTAGAGCAGGTTCGCCATTTTCGAACTCTTTGCTGCGAGTGTCATGACAGTCAGCACAGCCAATTGGGTTGACAATTTGTTCGCCTAGGCGTGCCCATTTACCTTCAAAGTATCCGTCCTCACCACGTTCATCAATGATTCTTCCTACGTCTGGGCTCTTACAGCTCCAACATGCCATCGGCATTGGGCCAGAGGTTTCATCTTGTGGTGCGCCAGTACGTAGAGTTTGTCTTACGTCATCGACGGCGTAAAAGTGGCCTCGCGCTTTGTTGTAGTCTTTGGCGAAGCCATAACCTGCCCATAAAATGACCATGTTTGGATCTTCTGCTAGGGCATCTTCGATATGTTCGCTTTCTGAAGTGGCTTTCCAAGAGTGGTATTGATCTGGGTGCTGCTGTTCGTACGCGTCGTTGCGAGGGTCAATTAAGCCTTTTTCTTCGGATGCAGCAAAGCTAGTGACACTCATTAATGAGCTGGCCACGATCGCTAATGCTGCAGCGGATTTTGGTATCCAATGCAATTTATTCACAGTGTTATCTCCGTATTCTGTTTTTATAAGCAGCGTTGTGAACTGGCTATATTCCAAACTAAGAACTGGAGAAACTGATACATATTGTAATAAAAAGAAATAAATTAAATAACTTGTTAATAAGTGTTAATTGTCTGAGATCAATTTTACTCCGTGATCCAGTTCAAATTGAACTTTTTATACCCCTAAAGGGTTAGTTACTTGGGTGATTGATCTTTAATGAAACTTATTATCATCAGTAACTTAGGGTGATTACCCATCTGTTTATTAAGGTGATAAAGGTCAAGTTTTGAACAGTTATAACTACCCCAAAAGAGTAAGGGGAGTAATATATAGTTTAATAGCGTTGTGGCTTTTCCAAAATAAGAATTGATCTCATTTGATATGTTTTAGATGTATCAAGGGGCTTTAATTTTTAACCGTATATCGATTTATTGTTTATTCAATAAAGGGTACGGGAATAAGGAAAGGATAATATGGGCAATATAAAGTTGGCCATAGTCATAATGCTAAAGTCTATTCTAGCATTTTGCCTCTATGGTTATTCTCTTCATGCCGTTGCCGACACTTCAACTGTGCAGTCTGAAGAAAAGTCAGCCCGCCATGAGGTCACGCTTATCCGTGACAAGGACTACAAGTGTATCCAATGTCATAAGGATTCAAAACAAACCCTCCAAGAATCTCATGGTGAAGACGCACACAAAATTCTTGGCCGTGAAGTCAACTGTACCGAATGTCACAATAATATCGGCCCAGATCACCGCGAAGGTGCGCCCGTTGTGACCAAATACTCCAGTGCGCAGTCTCAGCCAGGTAGCGAGAAAGTCTTTCTTGACCCTGCAGAAATCTTAAAGGCCAATAGCCAGTGTACCGATTGTCACCAGCCTAAGTATCTGCGCGATGACAGTTGGACGCATGATGTGCATGCCAAGAACTTAACTTGTTCAAATTGCCACGATGTCCATGCAAGCAAATCTAAGGTGTTAGGGCTTGAGCGCAAAGAACGCATTAAGTTGTGCGTCGATTGTCATGCTGACTTTAATCAGCTGAATAAGGAGAAGTAGTATGAGTTGTTCTAGACGAAACTTCTTAGCTGGTTCGGGAGCGCTGATCTTTGCGACTGGTGTGGCCGGTACTGCTGTGCTAAACAGCCGAAAATCGTTAGCTAACGTTGAGCAAGATGGCAATAAACTTTATGGCATGATCCACGATGAAACAGCTTGTATTGGTTGTACTGCCTGTACTGAAGCATGTCGTGAAGTAAATAAGGTGCCAGAGGGTGTTTCTCGCCTTGAGATTATTCGCAGTGAGCCACAAGGTGAGTTCCCCGATGTTGATTACCGTTTTACGCGCAAATCTTGTCAACACTGTGAAAACCCACCCTGTGTCTATGTCTGTCCAACAGGCGCTGCATACAAAGATGAAAAAACCGGCATTGTCGACGTGCACAAAGATAAGTGTGTTGGCTGTGGGTACTGTTTAGCAGCGTGTCCATATCAGGTGCGCTTCTTTAATCCTGAAGATGGCTCTGCTGATAAATGTAACTTCTGCCGCGATACCAACCTGGCTCAGGGAAAATTGCCTGCATGTGTTGAATCTTGTCCAACAAAAGCGCTTATCTTTGGCGATCTCAACGATCCGAATAGTGAAATTAATCAGGTGCTTAATAGTGAAGCGGTCTACCGAGATAAAGTGCATTTAGGGACTAAGCCTAAGCTGTACAAAGTGCCTCATCAGAAAGGGGAGATATCATAATGAATGGTTTTGAAAGTGCATTTCACTTTGACTCTCTGGTGTGGGATTGGATTATTGCTATCTACCTGTTCTTGGCGGGTATGTCGGCTGGTGCGGTGATGATCTCGCTCTATCTGAAACGAAAAGTGATTGAAGGTGACCCAGCAAATAATGGCATCATGAAAGCAATGGCATGGTTGGCACCGTTTGGCATCATCTCAGGTTTAACAATTCTAATCTTCCACTTAACCAAACCGTTATCGTTTTGGAAGATTATGATTTTCTTCAACCCGAGCTCAGTGATGTCGATGGGTGTCATTCTGTTCCAGGTCTACATGATTGTGCTGTTTATCTGGATTGGGATTATATTCCGTCATCAAATCATCCGCTTTTGTGAAGGTAAGCTGCCCACTAAGTTGCTCGATTTGGTTGATGGAATCCTGATTAAATCAGGCAAGGCCACTAACGGCATTGAACTGTTTTTGGGTTTCCTTGCGATTGTGTTAGCCGCCTATACGGGCTTTTTACTTTCAGCATTGAAGACTTACCCAATGCTGAATAACCCAGTACTGCCGATTTTGTTCTTGTTCTCTAGTCTTTCATCCGGCGCTGCAGCGTGTTTAATGTTCGGTATTTTGGTGTTTAAAGAGTCAGCGGCAAGTCCAAGTGTTTCTTGGGTACATGGCTTTGAGCGCCCGGTTGTGATGTTCGAACTGTTTGTGCTTGTGACCTTCTTTACTGGTCTAATTTTCAGTGGCGGGCAGAATGAAGTTGCGGCTTGGAATGCAATTGGTGGCGGGTTCTGGTCAAATTGGTTCTGGTTCGGTGTCGTACTAATTGGTATGTTGCTACCGTTAACACTTAATGCGCTGACGCCTAAAGAGACGCGTCATAATGGTGGCTATATCTTTATCGTCACGACACTAAGCTTGGTAGGGGTGCTCATGTTACGTACCTTTATCTTGTATGCTGGGCAGATGACGGTTGTATAACGATGGTAGGAGAGTTGGGTCACTTTGCGTTAATTTGGATTGCGGTATCGAGCTCACTAAGCTCTGCTTGGTATGCATGGCAAAAGTGGCGTGGTGGTGATTCAACACTCTCCTTATCATTAATCGCTAAGCTCAACGGTGCATTGGCACTGTTGAGCCTTATTATTCTTGGCTACTTATTTATAGCCGACCAATTTCAGTTTCATTATGTCGCCTCTCATTCTAACTCTGCACTGCCTCTGTTCTACAAAATGGCAGCGGTGTGGGGCGGTCATGAAGGCTCAATGTTGTTTTGGGTCTTTACCCTTGCGCTATGGTCAGCGTGTATCTGCTTCATTTCGAATATCAGTCAGCGTTATTTAAACGACGTGTTGTGGATCATGACATTGTTTGTCGCTGCGTTTAGTTGGTTTACCTTACTTGCCTCTAATCCTTTTGTTTATTCAGAATTTTGGTTAGAACAAGGTCGTGATTTAAATCCGATGTTGCAAGACATCGGGCTTATTTTTCATCCACCACTGCTTTACCTTGGCTATATTGGCTTTTCGACGGTATTGGCATTTGCTTTGGCAGCATTAATGCAACCCGATTACATGACTCAATGGATCAAATTAGCCACACCTTGGGTAGTATCTGCATGGGTATTTCTCACCTTGGGAATCTTAGTTGGCTCTTGGTGGGCCTACAATGAACTCGGTTGGGGAGGCTGGTGGTTCTGGGACCCGGTCGAGAACGCCTCTTTATTACCTTGGTTAACTGGTACTGCGTTGCTGCACGCTATGCTAGCGGCTAAGAAACATCAGCAACAAAGTCGAACGGCGTTAATCCTCGCTTTGGTGACGTTTAGTTTGAGCATTCTAGGGACGTTTATCGTGCGTTCTGGAGTTCTAACGTCAGTACATGCATTTGCCGTTGACCCGAGTAAAGGAGTGGCGTTGCTGCTGATTTTGGCTGTTACTTTAATTGGTTCGTTTTCTCTCCTGTTTGAACGTAACGACGCGATTAAAAGTGAGCCTATTCGGGCGTTAAATGGGCGTGGTTATCTGTCTCTAATGGCGGTAGGTCTGCTTGCTATTGCTACTTTTACCGTCTTTCTTGGCACTTTCTATCCAATGGTTTATGAGCTACTGGGTCTTGGTGCTATCTCGGTCGGCGCCCCTTACTTCAATACCTTGTTCTTACCCTTGACGCTGTTAGCTCTGTTTGGAATGGGGTTAGTTCCACTATTTAAATGGCATCGTGGTTCGTATTATTCGTCCGCGAAGATAGCTGCGCTGTTGGTTGTTGCTTTGGTGGTTGGCGGTTTACTGTATTGGCCGCAAGTGGAGCAGATATCTATTGTGGTGATGGTTGTCTGGGGGCTTGGCGTTTGGGTGTTACTTAGCCATAGCTTGCTTGCTATCAAACAGTCGAAACTCTCATTTATGATCCTTGCTCACATTGGCCTAGCGATAAGTTGTGTCGGGGCAGTGATGAATAGTGAACACTCTTTTGAAGTTAATCATAAGATGGCTACGGGAAGCCGAGCGCAATTTGGTGGCTGGCAGGTCGAGTATCTTGATACCGAGTGGTCAATTGGTCCCAATTACACGGCTGAAAGGGCGCTGATTCGTTTCTCCCAGCAAGGACGAGAGTTTGTGCTGATGCCTGAGCGTCGTCACTACCCAGTTCGTGTGATGAATATGAGTGAGCCGGCTATTCGATCGTTCTGGCATGGGGATTACTATATAACGCTCGGCAGTAAAGTAGACGTCGATTCCTACGCGGTGAAAGTTCAGTACAAAGCGTATATAGGCTGGATCTGGGGTGGGGCACTAGTGGCGATGCTTGGCGGTGTGATACCTTTGCTTTCATCGCGGAGAAAAGGAGTTGCCCATGGCATTATCAAGCAAGCATAAGATCAGTATATTTGTCGTTGTTCTTGTCGGCTTTATCGGTTTTTTGGTTGCGGGGCTGAACTCTCAACAATTTGGGCCTCAATCAACGCCTGTTGTACGCGCCTTTCCTGTGATGGCTGTAGAGCGGCTTGATGGAGATGGTGATATTCAAACTGATCAACTGTTTAAAGATGATTATCAGTTGGTCAATGTCTGGGCGTCTTGGTGTGGGGTATGTAAGCAAGAACATGCCTATTTGAATCAACTAGAACAATCTGGTGTACCGATAGTGGGGTTAAACTATCGTGATCAACGTTCAGGTGCGCTTAATTACCTCGGCCATTTAGGTAACCCCTATCGTGATGTCATTTATGATCCTAAGGGGCGTTTAGCGCTTGATTTAGGCGTGGTTGGCACACCCGAAACGTATCTAGTGACGAAACAAGGTGACATTATTTATAAGCATCTTGGCGTATTGAATGAGCGAGTGTGGAATAAGTACTTCGCTCAATACTTTCAACTTGGAGAGAGCTAACCTGATGGCACTGAGTAAGCAAGCATTGTCAGTGATGCTGATGATTTTAGCGCTATTTGCTCAGGCGGCATTTGCCTCGCAAGAGTTGTTTGCCCCTGCAACGTCACAGCAAAATTCTCAGGTGGAACTGTTTGAGTTTGATTCTCCTCAGTTGCAAAAAACCGCCATAGAGTTAGCGAAATCTTTACGCTGCCCCCAGTGTCAAAATCAAAACTTGGTCGAGTCGAATTCACCGATTGCGAAAGATTTACGCCTAATCGTGTTTGAGAAAATCAACCAAGGTCAGAGTGAGCAACAAGTGATTGATTTTATGACCGCACGTTACGGCGAGTTCGTTTTGTACAAACCCTCTTTCAGTCTATCGAATGCCTTATTATGGCTAGCGCCTATCTTGTTACTCGCTACGTTTATCGGTTTGTCGATTAAACGTATCAAAGCGTAGCCCTTACCTCCTTTGCTCTAACAATTTACTGATAGAAAATTATGCCAATTGGTATAGAGTAATAGCTAATTTCAAATCAGTAGTTACCGATCAGTGCGTTACGCAATAGAACAATATGATAAGCATGGCTTTTTAAAAGCCCCGAAGCTGCTTTGGTTTAGCTGGCTATTTTTAGCTAAAGCTTGGATAGTCTTTGTCGTCGCCGGAGCAAGTCGAGAGAGTGGTAGTAAGATTCTTTCGATTGTCTACCCTGATCACACCATGCTCTATTTGGGCCTTGCGATGGGGGTTCCTAGTATTGCTCTGATGTGGCTAGTTAACCTGCGCAGTCCTGAGCGTCAGTGGCTCAATAACATCGTGGCTTGGGGACGGAGCATCACGCTCGTGACCGCTGCCTTGCAGTTATCCCAGACTATGTATCATGTTTATTTGGTCCATGGCGCCTTCAGTTGGGCGAATGGAGCGGTGATGTTACTGCTGCTATGGTTAATTATTTATGTCGCGAGAAGCCGCAGTGTGAGAGACAGTTTTCATAACCCTCCAATGCAGTGATCGAAGCAAGCGATGATCGCTATCAATACTTTGAAATCAAAACGAAATACACTGAGCAAAAAAATTAAGTGAGGAACTCATAATGTCATACCCTCAAAGCGCAATTCTTCCTGAAGCAGGACCATTTGCACAATACACTTTGTTGAAAGTAAACCAAGATGCCGAAGGCGTGTTAGCTCAGCTGCAAGCTCTACCTGCATTGGTTGAAGAACTTAATGCTCAACAGCCTGGTGCAGAGCTGACACTGTCAATTGCCTTTACTAAAGCCTTTTGGAGCAAGCTTGATGTAGCGGTTCCGAGTGAGTTGATTGACTTCCCACAATTAGGTGAAGGTGAAACAGTCGCACCTAGCTCAGATGTCGATGTTTTGATTCACTGCCACTCCAATCGTCATGATTTGCACTTCTACCTACTGCGTAAGTTTTTCGCTCAGGTTTCTGAGAGCGTGTCAGTGGTTGATGAAACTTATGGTTACCGCTACCTAGATTCGCGTGATATGACCGATTTCGTTGACGGTACAGAGAACCCGAAAGATGCACAACGTGAAGAAGTCGCGATTGTTCCACACGGTGAGTTTGCTGGTGGTAGCTATGTCATGGTGCAGCGATTTATTCACAACCTGCCATCTTGGAATCGTCTCAACGTTTCTGCGCAGGAGAAAGTGATTGGTCGTACTAAGCCGGACTCTATCGAATTAGACGATGTACCTGCAGCGTCACACGTTGGACGTGTTGATATTAAAGAAGAAGGTAAAGGCCTTAAGATTGTTCGTCACAGCTTGCCATACGGTAGTGTGTCAGGTGAACATGGTCTGCTGTTCATTGCTTACTGTAATACACTGCATAACTTCAAAGCGATGCTAGAAAGCATGTACGGTGTAACGGATGGCAAAACTGACCAATTGCTGCGCTTTACAACCGCTGTGACAGGAGCTTACTTTTTTGCACCTTCAGCAGAAATGCTGCAAGCGCTTAACGTTAAATAGCGCGATGCCATCACTTAAATAGTGATGCTGACTTAAGTCACTGATCAACCGAGCCTATGTGCTCGGTTTTTTTTATGCAAATTACCTTAAAGAATAATCCGTTTGGCCGATACAAAGAGTAACTGAAAGAAGGATATCGCTTAACCATGGCCATCACTGTTAATACCAATGTCTCTGCAATGACCGCGCAGCGTCACCTGACGAATGCGACGGACTTGCTCAACCAGTCGTTAGAAAGACTGGCGTCGGGCAATCGTATTAATAGTGCCAAAGATGATGCTGCGGGTTTGCAAATATCCAATCGTCTTGAATCTCAAATGCGCGGGCTCGATGTCGCAATGCGTAATGCCAACGATGGTATTTCAATCATGCAGACCGCAGAAGGGGCGATGAATGAAACCACCAATTTATTGCAGCGCATGCGAGATCTCTCGTTGCAATCCGCGAATGGCTCAAACAGTCGTGCTGAGCGAGATGCGTTACAAGAAGAAATGGGCGCTTTAAATGATGAATTGAATAGAATAGCAGAAACCACCTCTTTTGGTGGTCGAAAATTGCTCAATGGTTCATTTTCATCCTCTTCTTTTCAGATTGGTGCAAGTTCTGGTGAAGCGGTACAAGTGTCACTGAAAAACATGCGTTCTGACAGTTTGGATATGGGCGGGTTTAGCTATATTGCCGCAGGTAAAGCAGACAGCTCGTGGCAAGTTTCCCAGGGCAGTCAAGATCTCACCATGCAATATACCAATGCTCAAGGTCAGCAAGAGAGCATCAATATCACTGCTAAATCAGGCGACGATATTGAAGAGCTAGCGACCTATATCAATGGTCAAACCGACAAACTATCAGCGTCGGTTAATGAAGAAGGGCAACTGCAAATCTTTATGGCAGGTAAGGAAACGGCGGGAACGATTTCCTTTTCTGGTGGGCTAGCGAGTGAGCTCAATATGAACCTAGCTGGTTATGAAGCGGTTGATAACATAGATATTTCTGAGGTCGGGGGCGCGCAAAGGGCCGTCTCCGTTCTCGATACCGCCCTCAATTATGTCGATAGCCATCGAGCTGAACTTGGCGCAATGCAAAATCGCTTTAATCACGCCATCAACAACTTGAGTAATGTGAACGAAAACCTCTCAGCGTCCAATAGCCGGATTAAAGATACCGACTACGCGAAAGAAACCACCCAAATGGTTAAGCAGCAAATTTTGCAGCAAGTGAGTACATCCATCTTGGCGCAGGCTAAACAACAACCAAATTTAGCGATAACGTTACTCGGTTAATTTAAGGCAAGAGAGCAATATCGACAGCCGAAGCGAAAGCTTTAGCAAAAAAATGGCTTTATTAACGTTTAATCACGCTTTTCTCACCAATAGAACTTTTTTCGAAAAAAACTTAAAAAAAACCTCAAGGTTTTGGAAATAGCGCCGTTAATAAATGTAACTTTTGAGAGAACTACTTTGGTTTTCCGAGACGTCGGAAACCGGAAACATCGGAAAATCAAACGGAGAAATCACCATGGCAGTGAATGTAAATACAAACGTATCAGCAATGACAGCACAGCGTTACCTAAATAGCGCGAACAATGCTCAACAAACTTCAATGGAGCGTTTGTCATCTGGTTCTAAGATCAACAGCGCTAAAGACGATGCAGCGGGTCTTCAAATCTCTAACCGCTTAAACGTACAAAGCCGTGGTCTAGATGTGGCTGTACGTAACGCGAACGACGGTATCTCTATCGCGCAGACTGCTGAAGGTGCGATGAATGAGACAACAAACATCCTGCAACGTATGCGTGACCTATCGCTACAGTCTGCTAACGGTTCAAACTCGAAATCTGAGCGTGTTGCTATCCAAGAAGAAGTAACAGCACTTAATGACGAACTAAACCGTATCGCTGAAACAACATCTTTCGGTGGTAACAAGCTACTTAACGGTACGTTCGGCACTAAATCAATGCAGATCGGTGCAGACAACGGTGAGGCAGTAATGCTTTCACTAAACAACATGCGCTCTGATGACTCTAAGATGGGTGGCCAAAGCTTCCAAGCGGCTACTGCTAAAGATTCAAGCTGGACAGTTGCTGCAGGCGCAAATGACCTAACAGTTAACCTAACTGACACTGACGGTGTTGCTCAAACTATCACTATCAACGCGAAAGAAGGCGACGATATTGAAGAACTAGCGACATACATCAACGGTCAAACTGACATGGTTAAAGCGTCAGTAAACGAAGATGGTCAGCTACAAGTATTCGCAGGTGCAGATAAAGTAGACGGCGCAGTATCATTCTCTGGTGGTCTTGCTGGTGAGCTTTCAATGGGCGCAGCAACGAACGTAACCGTTGATACTATCGATGTAACGTCTGTAGGTGGCGCGCAAGAATCTGTTGGTATTATTGATGCTGCACTTAAAAATGTAGATAGCCACCGTGCTGAGCTGGGTGCATTCCAGAACCGCTTCAATCACGCTATCAACAACTTAGATAACATCAACGAAAACGTGAATGCATCTAAGAGCCGTATCAAAGACACTGACTTCGCGAAAGAAACAACTGCACTAACTAAGTCGCAAATTCTTTCTCAAGCTTCAAGTTCTATCCTTGCTCAAGCGAAGCAGGCGCCAAACTCGGCACTAAGCCTACTAGGCTAATCAAATCTAGATATGAAAAATCCAGCTTCGGCTGGATTTTTTTTTGCCTGAGATAAATAAATGATCTCCATCACATTTCATATGCTCAATGATAAAAAATCACAATTAATTGAATTTTTTCCTAAAGGTATTTTCTAGCTCGCCGTTAAAGGACTGAGAGAAATGAGATGTGCCAAAGTGAGGTGAGAGACACTGCGGCACATCGCCCTAATGCCGAAGGAGATCAAATATGGCAATTAATGTAAACACGAACGTGTCTGCAATGACCGCACAGCGTTACCTAAATGGTGCAGCTGACGGCATGCAGAAATCGATGGAACGCTTATCTTCAGGTTATAAAATCAACAGTGCACGAGATGACGCTGCGGGTTTGCAAATTTCCAACCGCTTAAACTCACAAAGCCGTGGCTTAGACATGGCTGTAAAAAATGCCAATGATGGTATCTCAATTGCTCAAACCGCTGAAGGTGCGATGAATGAGACTACCAACATACTCCAACGTATGCGTGATTTGGCACTTCAATCTTCAAACGGCTCTAACTCTCGTGGCGAGCGTATCGCGATTCAAGAAGAAGTAACGGCGCTTAACGATGAGCTAAACCGTATTGCAGAAACGACCTCTTTTGGTGGTAATAAACTGCTAAACGGCACATTTGGCGACAAGTCTTTCCAAATCGGAGCGAGTTCTGGTGAAGCTGTACAGCTAGGCATCGGCAACATGCGTTCTGACACCATAGATATGGGTGGTAAAGCATACGTTGCAACCGCGGGTAAAGACGCTGATTGGGGCGTTGCGGCAGGAGCGACCGACCTTACACTGGGCTATACTGATGTACATGGTGAAGCTAAAAACATCACCATCAATGCTAAAGTTGGCGACGATGTCGAGCAGCTTGCAACGTACATTAATGGTCAAAGTGAAGATGTGAAAGCATCTGTCGGTGAAGAGGGTAAACTACAGCTTTTTGCAGCATCTAATAAAGTTGCTACAGACGTCACTATTGGTGGTGGGCTAGGTGGTGAAATTGGTTTCGGTGCTGCAGAAGATCG
The DNA here is from genome assembly GCF_000176235.1 of Vibrio orientalis CIP 102891 = ATCC 33934. Taxonomy (NCBI): domain Bacteria; kingdom Pseudomonadati; phylum Pseudomonadota; class Gammaproteobacteria; order Vibrionales; family Vibrionaceae; genus Vibrio; species Vibrio orientalis. Next base: position 291,860 of record NZ_ACZV01000005.1, read on the forward strand.
TACTGTTGCTGATGTAGATGTAACGACAGTTGCAGGCTCTCAGCTAGCGGTATCTGTGATCGATGGCGCATTGAAAACTGTAGATAGCCAACGTGCTGAACTGGGTGCATTCCAAAACCGCTTTGGTCACGCGATCAGCAACTTAGACAACATCAACGAGAATGTGAATGCATCTCGTAGTCGAATTGTTGATACAGACTATGCGAAGGAAACCACTGCGATGACGAAATCTCAGATCCTTCAGCAAGCGAGTACCTCTATTCTGGCACAGGCGAAGCAGTCTCCGTCGGCAGCTCTTAGCTTACTTGGTTAACCGATGGGTTCGATAGGAGCTTATTGGCACAACATTATGTTGTGACCTGCTAAGGTGGAAGGGAGATCGTTATGGAAATACCATCCTACACATCGAACGTCCAGCCTTATGGCTCAGAAAGTGGCACTAAAATTGCTTCCAAGTATGATGGTGTACAGCAAGTTTCCTCGAAAAAGGAGCAAGTTTCTACCACGGAGATAAGTGAAAAAGCGACTCAGAGTGTCGAAAAGGCGATCGAAGCTTCAAAAGAGCGAGAAAAGCTGAATCGAGCAGAACGAGAACGTATTGTGGAAGAGATGAATAATTTTATTTCCTCCATCAATAAAGGCTTATCATTTCGTGTGGATGAAGAATCCGGTAGAGATGTTGTAACGATATATGAAGCGGATACTGGTGATATTATTCGTCAGATCCCTGATGAGGAAATGTTGGAGATCTTACGTCGACTGAGAGAGCAAACGGCCCGTTATTCATCAGGGCTTTTCAACCAGGCGGTGTAATCATACTTGAGGTGAGTGAATGAGTTTTGGCCCAATAGGCATGAATTCTGGCATGGATATCAATTCTATGGTCAGCAAAATTGTAGATGCGGAGCGCGTACCAAAGCAGCAACGTATCAACAATGAGCAGACCAAGATTGATTCTAGTATCAGTGCCTATGGTCGACTCAGAGAGTCGCTGGATACGATGAAAAACTTGATGGCGAGCTTTCGTCAGGAGAAAGCGTTCGCCGCAAGAACGGTTGAATCGACTGATGAAGCTGTTGTATCCGCAACTGCAACCACTGAAGCTATCGCTGGTCGCTATGCGATTGATGTGTTGCAGCTTGCCCAAAGCCACAAAATTGCATCTGATGTACTTCCTGAAGATGCGAAATTTGGTCCGGGTAAGCTGCAGGTTTCATTGGGGGACAAAAAATTCTCCATTGACGTGCAACAAAATTCCAAATTGATTGATATCGTCCGTGGTATCAATGGCAGTAAATCCAATCCTGGTGTTCGAGCCGCTGTAATCAATGATACGGCAGGGCCCCGACTAATCGTTGCTGCTAATAAATCTGGCCAAGATAACGACATTTCGATGACGGTTGATGCTCAGCCAGGTGATGCCCTTAAACAGCTCGAATACAAAACGTTAGAACAACGTGTAAAAGATCTGGAGCGCGCAAGAGCCGCTGCTCAAGATTTGCTTTCTCCGCTCAGTGCCGCTGAACAACTTATTGCCGACAAAATTGCTCAAAGAAACATCGAAGCGGCAAAAATTGTAGATCAAGAAATTGCCGATACTTCTAAACAAGCGGCAATAAATGCCGATCCCAATGCAGCAAAAGAGGCGACGCCGGGTAATGAAATGTCCAACGGTGCAACTTCAGCTGCGGCTCAAGCGGGCATTGACGCAAATAAATACCTAAAACCCGAAGAACGCATTCCAGGCTGGACAGCCACAGCGTCCGGTACCTTATTAGATTCGTACTGGGAACCTGAGCCACAACTCGATGCGAAAGCCAAAGAGAAAATGGGCGATGTTCCGGGTTGGTCAAACAGCGCTTCTGGTACGCTGACCGATTCTTATGTCACACCTAAAGAAGCACAAGCCAAATTGGACTTTGAAAAAGCACGTATTGAACAAGGTTTTGTGGATCAAAGAGCATCCTTGAAACTACGTGTTGCATCCGGTGAGTTAACGCCTGAACAGGCGAAAGAGTTAGAACGAGCGAACATACCAAAAGAAGAGCGCGAGTATCTTGAGCGCATTGATAAAGCCCAAGCGGATCTAAACGCAGCGCAACAATCCTTTGATACCTATCGTGGTATGACAGAAGTTCAGTCTGCTCAAGACGCAAAAGTGATGCTCGATGGTGTGGCTCAACTTTCAAGCGATAACAACATTATTGAAGATGCCATCGACGGTGTTGACCTGACAATTAAAGGTCGTACTGAGCGAGGTAAGCCAGCATCGGAAATCGACATTGAGTATGACCGTCAAGGCGTTCGAGACGATATCGAACAATTTGTCGCAGCCTACAACCAGTTCTATCAAGTCTCTAAAGAGCTTGGCGGCGTTGACCCAACAACGGGTATGGCAGGTCCGTTATCTGGTGATAGCATCGTACGTAGCGCAGATTCACGACTCAAGGCCGTGTTCTCTTCTCGAGTTGAACCTGCTCCCGAAGATCTAAAAACATTGACGGAATTTGGTATTACCACCACACGTCAGGGTAATCTTGAGATCAACTATGAAATGTTAGATCGCCAACTCAACAATAACTTTAATAAGCTCGAAGATTTTTTTGGTGGTAACCAAGGCTTTGCGAAAAAGGTTGAAGATGCGATTCAAGGTCTAACAGGGGTTACCGGCTCCATACGCAGCCGTGAGCGAAGCTTAGTTGAGCGTAATTATCGTATGCAGGATGATCAAGCGGCACTGGATCGCCGCATGGAGAATTTAGAGAAGCGTACACACGCCAAGTTTTCGGCGATGCAAGATGCGACGAGTAAAATGCAGTCACAGTTAGCAGGTATGATGAATGCCCTTGGATAGTGACTTTGATGCAAATATTGCCCTTTTGGGAGATCTGGATCACAAAATTCATGAAACTCTTTCAGTCGCAGAAATCAATGCTGAAGAAATCGTTCAGCTAGTCGATACAAGGGAACAGATTTTGCAAAAGTTACTGGAAGCGATACAAGTTCATCCAGAACTCAAGCACGAACAGCAGTGGCAAGAGGCGGTGAAAACCACTCAAACTGTTGTAGAATTGATGCAAAGCAAGACTGACGAAATGGCAATGGCGTTAAAAAAATACCGCCACGGCAAACGTTCTGTTCAGCAGTATCAAAAGTTTTTATAGATTAAGAGGGTTATCATGCGTGGTTCATTACAGGCTTACAAAAAGGTATCAGTTGATAGCCAACTAAGTGCAGCCTCCCCACATAAGATCGTCCAAATGTTGATGGCAGGCGCTATTGAGCGATTAATTCAGGGTAAAGCGGCTATGCAAGCTGGCAATATTCCGATGAAGGGTGAGCGCCTTGGTAAAGCGTTAGACATAATTATTAGTCTACGCAGCTGTCTTTCGATGGATGATGGTGGTGATATTGCTCAAAATCTAGACCAATTATATGAGTTTATGATTACTCAGATTACTGAAGCGAATCACCAAAACAATCCGCAGCCAATTGACGATGTTATCGACATTATTCGCGAAATTAAGTCAGCGTGGGATCAAATTCCAAACGAATATCACAACCTGACGGCGAATGATGTAGGTATATAAAACCATCAACAAGCGTTTAGATTGATTGTGCTAAATGTCAGCTTTTTCTTAAAAATAACGAAAAGCTGATTTTGGCTTAACATCACATCAGTTAATTGCTTGGTTGCCTTTATTTTTTTTTAAAATAGAATAGAAAGCCACATATAGCCTAGTGGCTTTTTTTGTTGCTGAAATTTATATATTGTCTAGCGGTTTAACTGAACTATAGTTACTCGTAACGTTAGCAACTTTATCCAGCCACACCGTTTTAAAAAGAAAAGGCAAACAATCTCACCTATGCAGGGTTTAGCAAAGCTACTTGTGGTTGAAGACGATGCTCAAGCGCGTATCAATCTCAGTAATATTTTAGAATTTGTTGGGGAACAATGTGAGGCGATCAGCTCTGATCAACTTGATGATCTCGATTGGTCACAAGTTTGGGCTGGCTGTATTTTGGGTTCTCTGAGCAGCGATAGCCTGCCGACCAAGCTGAGTGAAAAGTTATCCCAAGCTAATCATATTCCGCTTCTTATAGCCGGAAAGCATTCATATCCAGTTGAGGAACTGACAAACTATGTCGGTGAACTCGAGTTTCCGTTAAATTATCCTCAGCTCAGTGAAGCATTGCGTCACTGTAAAGACTTCCTTGGGCGTAAAGGGGTAAACGTTCCTTCTTCTTCGCGTAAAAACACCTTGTTCCGTAGTTTGGTTGGCCAGAGTATGGGCATTAAAGAGGTGCGCCACCTCATTGAGCAGGTTTCAGGTACCGAAGCGAACGTGCTGATTTTGGGTGAGTCTGGTACTGGTAAAGAAGTGGTTGCTCGTAATATCCATTACCATTCGGCGCGTCGAAATGGGCCTTTCGTCCCAATCAACTGTGGTGCAATTCCTCCAGACTTGTTGGAAAGTGAACTGTTTGGCCATGAAAAAGGCGCGTTTACCGGAGCGATAACTGCCCGTAAAGGCCGATTTGAGCTGGCTGAAGGTGGCACACTGTTTCTTGACGAGATTGGCGATATGCCAATGCCAATGCAAGTTAAGTTATTGCGTGTTCTTCAAGAACGCTGCTTTGAACGTGTTGGTGGCAACACCACGATACGCGTTAATGTTCGTGTCATTGCGGCGACTCACCGCAATCTAGAAAGCATGATCGATGATGAATCATTCCGTGAAGACTTGTATTACCGTCTGAATGTGTTTCCAATCGAAATGCCTGCGCTGCGTGATCGTATCGAAGATATTCCATTGTTGTTGCAAGAGCTGATGACTCGAATGGAAGCGGAAGGTGCGCAGCCAATCTGCTTTACGCCTCGCTCTATTAACTCGTTAACCGAGCATGACTGGCCTGGTAATGTTCGCGAACTTGCTAACTTGGTAGAGCGGATGATCATCTTGTATCCAAATAGCTTGGTGGATGTGAATCATTTGCCAACTAAGTACCGATACAGTGACATTCCCGAGTTTCAGCCAGAGTACAACAATGTTGAATCGGTTGAAGAGCAGGAACGTGATGCACTGCAAGATATCTTTTCTGAAGATTTCAGCCTTGAATCGACAGATCTGTTCCAAGATCATGACAATGCACCGCAAAGCTTACCGCCAGAAGGCGTTAATTTGAAAGAGATGCTAGCAGAGCTTGAAGTGAATATGATTAATCAAGCGTTGGAAGCGCAAGGTGGTGTGGTTGCAAGGGCAGCGGACATGCTAGGTATGCGTCGTACCACCTTGGTTGAGAAAATGAGAAAGTACAACTTACAGCGTTAAACTGATTGAATTGTTGACTGTCAAATTTTCGACTTAATGATAAGTTGTTGAAAATATTAATAAATGGCCTGGCGTGCTTATTGCATGTCAGGCTATTGTAGTTTTTAAGGTAGAAAAACGTCATGCATTCAACATCTCCGGCTGATAACCAAACGCCGCTAGGTACTTTAGAACAACAAGTCGAACGTTATCAGCAAGTGCTCGATGTTATGCCTGCTGGTGTCATTCTGCTTGATACGCAAGGCGTGGTTCAAGAAGCGAACCCAGAAGCTCAGCGGTTGTTAGAAATTCCGCTAGAGGGTGAAAAGTGGTTTGAAGTGATTCAACAAGCTTTTGCTCCCCGTGAAGATGATGGCCACGAAATTTCATTGAGAAATGGCCGTAAAGTCCGTTTAGCAATTTCAGCATCAACCACGGGTCAGCTGATTTTGATCACTGACTTAACGGAAACGCGATTGCTTCAGTCGCGCATTAGTGACTTACAGCGTCTTTCTTCATTAGGCCGAATGGTCGCGTCGCTCGCGCACCAAGTTCGCACACCTCTGTCGAGTGCTATGTTGTATGCATCGAATTTGGCGGCTCCGAACCTCCCGCCGGCAACCAAAGATCGCTTCCAAAGTAAGCTGATGGATCGCTTGCACGATTTGGAGAAGCAAGTGAACGATATGCTGTTGTTTGCTAAGGGCGGTGACAACAAAGTTGTTAAGCCGTTTACGATTTCTGACTTAGTGGCTGAGTACTCACCGATGGTAGAGACAGGCCTCAAGAACAATAACATCGACTACTTCTTAGAAGTTGAACAAGAGCAGACAACGCTACTCGGTAACGCCAACGCGATTGCTTCTGCATTAAGCAACTTAGTAATGAATGCCATTCAAATTGCAGGCAAGGAATCTCAAGTTGATGTGTTCTTTAGACCAGTAAATGGCGAGCTTAAAATTTCGGTTCAAGACAGTGGCCCTGGTGTACCGAAAGAGCTACAAAACAAGATTATGGAACCTTTCTTTACAACCCGCTCTCAAGGAACAGGCCTTGGCTTGGCCGTGGTACAAATGGTCTGCAGAGCGCATGACGGAAGATTGGAACTTATTTCAGAAGAGGGGGATGGCGCATGCTTTACCATGTGCATTCCACTGGAACGAACCTCTCACACTGACCAAGAAGCTATGACTGGAGAATGATGATGGCTCAAAGTAAGGTATTAATCGTAGAAGATGATGAAGGTCTACGCGAGGCATTGGTTGATACTCTCGCTCTAGCTGGTTATGAATGGCTTGAAGCGGACAGCGCAGAAGATGCCTTGGTCAAACTGAAATCCAATAACGTTGATATCGTGGTTTCTGACGTGCAGATGGCAGGAATGGGCGGTCTCGCACTACTTCGAAACATCAAACAGCATTGGCCAAACCTTCCGGTGCTGCTGATGACTGCTTATGCCAACATCGAAGACGCCGTGTCCGCGATGAAAGATGGTGCCATTGATTATATGGCGAAGCCATTTGCGCCAGAAGTATTGTTGAATATGGTCAGCCGCTACGCCCCTGTAAAGTCTGACGACAACGGTGACGCAGTGGTTGCGGATGAAAAAAGTATCAAGCTTCTTGCTCTAGCAGATAAGGTCGCGAAAACCGATGCGAGTGTGATGGTGCTTGGGCCAAGTGGCTCAGGTAAAGAAGTGATGTCTCGCTACATTCATAACGCTTCTAATCGCAAAGATGGCCCATTTGTCGCGATTAACTGTGCGGCGATCCCTGACAACATGTTGGAAGCGACCCTATTTGGTTACGAAAAAGGGGCGTTTACTGGAGCGGTTCAAGCGTGTCCGGGTAAGTTCGAGCAAGCGCAAGGCGGTACGATTCTGCTGGATGAAATCAGCGAAATGGATCTCAGCCTCCAAGCCAAGTTACTGCGTGTTTTACAAGAGCGTGAAGTGGAGCGTTTAGGCAGCCGCAAAAGCATTAAGCTTGATGTACGCGTTCTTGCGACCAGTAATCGAGACCTCAAGCAATATGTGCAAGAAGGTAACTTCCGCGAAGACTTATATTACCGCCTGAATGTATTCCCAATCGCGTGGCCAGCGCTTTGTGAGCGTCAAGGCGATATCGCCCCACTTGCTAAGCACTTGGTTGAACGACACTGTCAAAAACTGGGTATGCCAGTTCCAAACGTATCAGAACAAGCGATTGCAAAACTGCTTGCGTATCCATGGCCGGGTAATGTGCGTGAGTTGGATAATGTCGTACAACGCGCGTTGATACTGAGTGAAAATAGCAATATTGGTTCTGAACACATCTTGTTAGAAGGTTTAGATTGGCAAGATGCGTCGAGCTTACAAGTCGCTGTAGAAAGTGGTGACGTGATTGTGCCTGATATCAAGCCAGTTGCTGATATGAGTAAAAACTTAACTGCTGGATCGGGTCTAGGTGGTGAGTTACGTGACCAAGAATATGCCATCATTCTAGAAACGCTCGAAGAGTGTAATGGGCGAAGAAAGGAAATGGCTGAAAAATTAGGCATTAGTCCACGAACTTTGCGCTACAAGTTAGCAAAAATGCGCGATGCTGGGATTGATATTCCTAACTAACGTGTTATTTTCCACACTCTTAATGACGTGGCATGAGGATTGCTGCGTCATTAATCTAGCACTAATTTAAGTCAAAGAGTTGACTACTGAGGTTTTGATGAGAATTGACGGATTTCAAAGCGAAATGCAAGCCATGATGTTTGAAGCGGGCGGGACGAAGCCTGCTGCAACAGGTCAAACGGTTGGTGCTGATTTTGGTCAGTTACTCAACAACGCGATTAATAACGTTAACAGCCTTTCTAAAGCATCCAGCAATATGCAAATGCGTTTTGACCGCGGTGATGCTGACGTCTCTCTTTCCGACGTGATGATCGCTAGAAACAAATCTAGCGTCGCTTTTGAAGCAACAATTCAAGTACGCAATAAGTTAGTCGAGTCGTACAAAGAATTGATGAACATGCCAGTTTAAGTTTAGGTAAAGTCTGTGGCGGAACAAAATCAATCAACGGATCTGACAGTTTCTGATAGTGGCCCGGATAGCACTATGCTATCGACTACTGATTTGGATACAGATATACAAAACCCAGATCTGGATGAAAAAAGCAGTTCAAAATTCGACATGGCTGTCGGCGACCTCGATCTATTACGTCAAGTCGTACTCGTCCTCTCTATTTCTATCTGTGTTGCCTTAATTGTCATGCTGTTCTTCTGGGTGAAAGAGCCTGAAATGCGCCCACTTGGGGTGTACGAAACAGAAGAGCTTATCCCTGTTCTTGACTACCTAGATCAGCAAAAGCTGGATTATAAACTTGAAGGCAACACTATCTTGGTGCCAACGAGTGACTTCAATACCCTTAAGCTAGATATGGTTCGTGCCGGCCTTAATAACGAGAAGCAGGCTGGTGATGACATCCTATTGCAAGATATGGGCTTTGGTGTTTCGCAGCGTTTAGAGCAAGAGCGCCTTAAGCTTAGCCGTGAGCGCCAACTATCTAAAGCTATCGAAGAGATGAAGCAAGTGCGTAAAGCGCGCGTTCTGCTGGCACTACCGAAACAAAGTGTGTTTGTTCGCCATAACCAAGAAGCGTCCGCTTCAGTTTTCCTGACGCTTAAAACGGGCACCAACTTAAAGCAAGAAGAAGTCGATTCTGTCGTCGATATGGTGTCGAGCGCGGTTCCGGGGATGAAACCTAACCGTATTACTGTCACCGACCAACATGGCCGTTTGCTGAGCTCTGGTACACAAGATGCCGCGTCTTCAGCTCGTCGTAAAGAACATGAGCTAGAGCGCAAGCAAGAACAAGCACTGCGTGAAAAAATTGACTCTGTCCTGATCCCAATTCTGGGTTTTGGTAACTACACAGCGCAAGTTGATATCCAACTGGACTTTAGTGCGGTTGAACAGACTCGTAAGAGTTTTGATCCAAATACTCCGTCGACACGCAGTGAATACACTCTTGAAGATTACAACAACGGCAGTGTGGTTGCCGGTGTACCGGGAGCGTTAAGTAATCAACCACCGGCAGATGCGTCTATTCCACAAGATGTCGCACAAATGAAGGACGGTTCGTTACTTGGTCAAGGCTCTGTGCATAAAGAGGCGACGCGTAACTTCGAACTAGATACCACCATCAGCCATGAACGTCGTCAAACAGGTGTTGTGAATCGCCAGACAGTCGCGGTTGCGGTTAAGAATCGAGCTATTGTCAATCCTGATACCGGTGAAACAACCTACCAGCCAATGTCAGATGCTGAGCTAAACTCAATTAAGCAGCTATTGATTGGTACCGTTGGTTTTAGTGAAGCGCGTGGCGATTTACTCAACGTTCTTAGTATGCAGTTTGCGGTTCCTGAAACGGAAGCGATTGCTGATGTGCCTATTTGGGAACATCCAAACTTCAACGATTGGATCCGTTGGTTTGCAAGTGCACTAGTGATTATTGTTGTCGTGCTAGTTCTCGTTCGACCAGCAATGAAAAAACTACTCAACCCTGCATCTGATGAAGATGATGACCAACTATACGGTCCAGATGGTATGCCAATTGGCGCTGATGGCGAGACTAGCTTAATCGGCGGTGATTTAGACGGTGGTGAGTTATTTGAGTTTGGATCAAGTATCGACTTACCTAACTTACATAAAGATGAAGATGTGCTGAAAGCGGTACGAGCTCTTGTAGCGAACGAACCAGAGCTAGCGGCGCAAGTTGTTAAGAATTGGATGCAGGATGCCTAACGAAATAGTTCCACAGGAAGAGGGCGGTGAGGTAGCAGAAAACACCGTGGATATAGCAAGTATTCCGGGCGAAGAGCGCGCGGCGATCCTTTTACTCAGTCTTAATGAGGAAGACGCAGCGGGCATTATTCGCCATCTAGAACCAAAGCAAGTTCAACGAGTTGGTAGCGCTATGGCGCGTGCAGCTGACTTAAGCCAAGACAAAGTGGGTGCGGTTCACCGTGCGTTCTTAGAAGACATTCAGAAATACACCAACATTGGTATGGGTAGCGAAGACTTTATGCGTAATGCATTGGTCGCTGCTCTTGGTGAAGATAAGGCCAACAACCTTGTTGACCAAATTCTATTGGGTACAGGTTCTAAAGGCCTAGATTCGTTGAAGTGGATGGATCCTCGTCAGGTAGCGAGCATCATTATCAACGAGCACCCTCAGATCCAAACCATTGTTCTTTCCTATTTAGAACCCGATCAATCTGCGGAAATCTTATCTCAGTTTGCTGAGCGTGACCGCCTAGACTTGATGATGCGAATTGCCAACTTAGAAGAAGTTCAACCATCTGCATTGGCAGAGCTGAACGAAATCATGGAGAAACAGTTCGCAGGTCAAGCGGGTGCACAAGCGGCCAAGATTGGCGGCCTGAAGGCAGCTGCAGAGATCATGAACTACATGGACAACAACGTCGAAGGTGTCTTGATGGAGCAAATCCGCGACCAAGACGAAGATATGGCGACGCAAATCCAAGATCTTATGTTCGTGTTCGAGAACCTTATCGAGGTCGACGACCAAGGTATTCAGAAATTGCTGCGTGATGTTCCTCAAGATGCACTACAACGTGCTCTTAAAGGTGCAGATGATTCTCTACGTGAGAAGATCTTCAAGAACATGTCTAAGCGTGCTGCTGAGATGATGCGTGACGATCTGGAAGCGATGCCTCCAATCAAAGTATCCGATGTGGAAGCAGCACAGAAAGAAGTTTTGGCGGTTGCACGACGCATGGCTGACTCAGGTGAGTTAATGCTGGGCGGCGGTGCGGATGAGTTCTTATAATCGCAATAAAGTGAGATAAAGGTATCTATGTCTGGGGAAAGAAAGCGTGGTTTTTTACGTTTAGATAGTGATGAACTGGTCGAAAAACCAGAGCGTTGGGGTATGCCTGATTATACAGCGCAGACTCATAAAAAAGCGCGCGACACTGCGATGAACTATGACCCTAGCTGGATGCCAATTTCTGAGCCTGTCAAAGAAGAAGTACCGACTGAACTCACCGAAGAAGAGATCGAACTGATTAAGCAGCAAGCTTATCAGGAAGGTTTGCATCAAGGTCAAGAAGCGGGCTTTAAACAAGGTTACGAAAAAGGCAAAGAGCAAGGACTCAAAGAGGGCCATCAAGAAGGCGTCGAGTCGGGCAAAATTGAAGGTGTTGCAGCTGGACAAGAGTTTATTCAGCAGCAAGTTCAAACCTTTATCGGTCTTGCTAACCAGTTTGCGCAGCCTCTTGAGCTGATGAATGCTCAGGTGGAAAAGCAACTGGTGGATATGGTACTCGCGCTCGTGAAAGAAGTGGTTCACGTTGAAGTGCAAACCAATCCTCAAGTTATCTTAGATACGATCAAACAATCGGTAGAGTCTCTGCCAGTTTCAGGTCACGCGATCACCCTAAAACTGCACCCAGATGATGTTGAAATCATTCGCTCGTCATACGGACAAGAAGAGTTGGAGTTCAGAAACTGGACCTTACATTCAGAGCCTGCACTTAACCGCGGAGACGTACAGATTGAAGCGGGTGAGTCGAGCGTTAACTATCGTATGGAAGAGCGCATTCGCAGTGTTATTCAAAGCTTTTGTGGAGTGAATCGCCACCAAGGTGGTGACTGATGCTCGCGCTTGCTGACCGTCTCTCTCAATACAAATCTCAAGGGCTGACTTGCCGCCCCGTTGCTTCAGGCAAATTGGTGCGTGTGGTTGGTCTTACTCTTGAAGCGACTGGCTGTAGAGCGCCAATTGGTAGCTTGTGCAAAGTAGAAACAATGCACGGTGAAATGGAAGCGGAAGTGGTCGGTTTCTCAGGAGAAAGCCTATTCCTTATGCCGAGTGAACAAATCACGGGCATCTTACCTGGCGCGAAAGTGACGCCAATGACCGGAGACGTCGGCCTACCTGTAGGGATGGAACTGCTTGGCCGAGTAATTGACGGTGTTGGTAATCCACTTGATGGACTAGGTCCTCTTTACACAGAAAAACGCGCATCTTTTAACGCCGAACCGATTAACCCGTTAGCGAGAAAGCCGATCTCTGAGCCACTTGATGTGGGCATCAAAGCGATCAATGGCTTGCTGACTGTCGGTAAAGGCCAACGTATCGGCCTATTCGCCGGTTCTGGTGTCGGTAAGTCGGTAACACTAGGCATGATGACCCGAGGCACAACTGCGCAAGTTGTTGTTGTGGGTTTGATTGGTGAGCGTGGTCGAGAAGTTAAAGAGTTTATCGAAGAAATATTGGGCGTCGATGGACGTCAACGCTCAGTGGTGGTTGCGGCTCCTGCAGACTCTTCACCATTGATGCGATTAAAAGGGTGTCAAACCGCCCTGACGATTGCGGAGTACTTCCGTGACCAAGGGTTAGACGTATTATTGCTGATGGATTCGCTAACGCGTTTTGCTCAAGCTCAACGTGAGATCGCACTATCGGTTGGTGAACCGCCAGCAACCAAAGGTTACCCACCATCGGTATTTGCTAAGTTGCCAGCTTTGGTTGAACGAGCGGGTAACGGCAGTCCGGATCAAGGCTCGATTACTGCCTTTTTCACGGTCCTGACCGAAGGGGATGATCTTCAAGACCCAATCGCGGATGCTTCACGCGCAATTCTTGATGGTCACGTGGTGCTCTCTCGTGAAATGGCTGACGCTGGTCATTACCCTGCAATTGATGTCGAGAAATCGGTCAGTCGTGTGATGCCACAGATCACCTCTGAAGAACATGTGCTGATGTCAAAAGCGGTTCGCCAAGTGTTGTCTATTTGCCGTAAGAACCAAGACCTCGTGTCGATTGGTGCCTACAAGCCAGGAACTGATCCTGCAATCGATGGTGCGTTCACTATTAAACCTAAACTTGATGCTTATTTGCAGCAAACGATGAAAGAGACGGTGCCATACGACATGTGCGTCAACATGTTAAGTCGCCTATTGCATGGGGAGTAATCGCTGATGGAAAACGCGTTGGAGTTTTTGTTAGAACAGGTTAAGGAACGTGAAAGCCAAGCTGTGATGGCGTTAAATCAAGCTCGGGTTGAGCTTGATGGTTACTACCAACAGCTCGAGCAGATAGAAAAGTATCGTCTAGATTATTGTCAGCAGCTTGTAGACCGTGGCCAGCAAGGATTAAGTGCGAGTCAGTATTCACACCTTAATCGCTTCTTAACGACGTTAGATGAAACACTGGCGAAACAGAAACAAGCAGAAACCCACTTTAAGAGTCAAGTGGAAGGCTGTGAGCAGAACTGGCTAGAAAGTCGTAAGCAGCGTCGCTCATACGAGTGGCTGATTGAAAAAAAACAGACCGAGAAACAGCGACTAGAGCATCAGCGAGAGCAAAAGCAAATGGATGAGTTCTCGACGCTACAATTTTCACGACGTCTATCTAATTAGCCCTGACCGCTATATCTCACCCCGCTTTTTAACTTGGCTCATTTTTTGCAGTGCAATAACTAGTTTGTATGCAATCAACATCGGCATTTTTTGCTCTTGAGGTTATCCCCTTAAGCGACAGTGAGTGAGTCTTCTATGAATATCAATCTATCATCGGTATCAGAAAGCCCAAAAGCGGCCAAGAGTGTTGCCTCTGGAGAAGAGGTCGCATCAGACGCGTCTGAATCAGGCGGTTTCTTTTCCAAACTCGCCGCTATGATCAAGGGTGAAGGAAAAGCTGAAGGTGGTACGGAAAGTGTAAAATCTGTTGAAAATGAAGGTGATAGTGAGGTTTCATCTGATGGTGAAGTCAGTGAAACAAAAGTCGCCAAGACAGAAGCACAAAGTACCGATGAGCTGCTCGCTGCCGATGATGGTTCTGCTCAGCAAGCATCAACGAAAAGTGAAGGTGAGTCTGAGTCGGCTTCTTCGGCGCAGAAAACAGCGGAGCAAGAGTCGAAATCAGCACCGAGTGAATCTGCCAGTAAGATTGTCTCCGAAAATGATGAAGTATTGCAGCGACTCAATGAATCAAACAATGCCTTAAAGCCAAAAGACGGCAAAGAGTTGCCTCAGGACGTTCAACAAGTGAAGGGTGAAAGCGCAGTAGATGAAAGCGCTAAGCCAGCCGCTAAAGTGTTGGCAGCGGAAGAGGTTGAAGTCGATGTCAAAGAGCTGAAAACAGCTGAAAAAGCAGACGTGGGCACAGACCGTCAGCCTGTTGCGGCTGAAAAATCAGAGCGTGATACCCAAACCGTGATGAGTGCTGATGGGGAAGAAGTCGCAGTACCTGCATCCGTAGCCCCTTTTATTCAACAGCAAGCACCGAAGGCTGATCAGCAGAACGAGTCTGAGTCTCAAACCCCTCTGTCTAGCTCAGCGGCAGCAGCGATAGCGGTGAGCCAGGCGGACAGCGAGCTAGCTAAAGAAATTGAGCAAGTGAAAGCTCAAGGTGATGCAGAACAGGTCAAGAACATAGATACAGACGCGTTGAAAGCTGAAAATGCGCCAGTGACTCAGGTATCACCAGAAGACGTCGCTGAACCAGTTGTTGCTGTGGGTATGACAGCGGCGGTTGCGGCAAGTGCAACTCAAACAGGCAAGGCACCCGTGCAGACCAAAGCGAGCATTGAGGATTCGCCTAAGCTTAATCAAACTCAAACCACATCGCCTGCCTCTGTTGATGGTGAGATGGATCCAAATATGGCAGCCGCTGCTCCAGTTGCTGCTGCGGCCGCAATTCCTTGGGCTACATCAACTGATGTACCCGTGAGCGATGAAGTGGCGATAAAACATGATATGGCCCCTAAAGCGCAGCAAGCCGCCGTCGCGCAGTCAGTCCAACAAGCGTTGACTCAACAGCAAGCACAAGCTGCGCATGCCGCGTTGCAATCTCAATCGGTGCAACAGGCTGCCGCTGCAATGCCTGCTGATTTAGCTGCGATGCAAATGCAGCAGCTAGCGGCAGCGCCAAACGTTGCCATCAATCAAGACCAAGCGTTGCTCAAAGCAGCACTGGGCGCAAAAGCGGCAGGTAGCATTGGCCAGTTAGCGAAAAATGGTGAAAGCCAGCAACCTGGCCAAGAAAGCGGATTCGCTCAACAGCTATCTCAGGCCGCAGGTGCTCAAGGTACACAGTCCCTAGGTCAGGCTCGTGCTGAGCAAATCGCAGCTCAAGCGCCCCTTCAACTCAATCGAGAGATGGCGAGCGAGCAGGTTGCAGAACGTGTCCAGATGATGCTATCGAAGAATCTCAAAAACATTGATATTCGACTGGATCCGCCTGAATTGGGTCGAATGCAGATTCGTATGAATATGAATGGTGATGCGGCAACGGTCCATTTTACGGTCGCAAATCAGCAAGCTCGTGATGTAATTGAGCAGTCGATGCCAAGATTGCGCGAAATGCTTGCGCAACAAGGTGTACAATTGAATGATAGCTCTGTTCAGCAACAAGCCGGACAGCAGCAAAAAGGTTACGCAAACGCCGGACAGGGACAAACTGGTCAAGGTAACAGCAATCAAGGTGTTTCTGGTGAAGAAAACCTTGAAGCAGACATCAATCTTGATTTGAATGTCGCTGCAAAGCGTGATGGAATTAGCTATTACGCTTAAACTGTAAAAAACAAATAAATAGAGAACGTTAAGTTATGGCAGTCGAAGAAATCGAACCAGAAGCGCCGAAAGGGAAGGGAAAATTACTGATCATCATTATTGCCGCTGTTGTCTTATTAGTTGGCGGTGGTGGTGCAGCCTTTTTCTTAATGGGCTCAGATGACTCGGCAGAAACGCAGCAAGCGACACAACAAGAAGTGGTTACACCGACCGATCCGGTCGCTTATGTCAATATCGCTCAACCGTTCTTATTCAACGTAACTGGTGACAAGAAAGATCGCTTAGTTCAGATTAAAGTGCAGCTCATGGTGCGCGGCTCGGAAAATGAAAACCTTGCTCGTTATCATTCGCCATTGATTGAAAGCTCGCTTCTCAGCACGTTTGCTTCTGCGACGGTTGATCAGCTAAGAACCGTCAATGGGCGTGTTGAACTACGCGATAAAGCAACAGACGACATTAAAGCGAGTTTAAATCGCGCAGTAGGTCAGCCTGTCATCGAACGTGTACTGTTTACCGATTTTGTAATGCAATAGGTGCCAAGTGACCGATTTATTAAGCCAAGATGAAATCGATGCACTCTTACATGGTGTCGACGATGTCGATGAGGTGGAAGAGGACGTAACCCCCACCGATGCCAGTGCGGTCGAGTTTGATTTTTCATCGCAAGATCGAATTGTCCGTGGTCGAATGCCGACCTTGGAGCTTATCAATGAGCGCTTTGCCCGCCATATGCGGATCAGCTTGTTTAATATGCTACGCAAAACCGCAGAGGTATCGATCAACGGCGTACAAATGATGAAGTTTGGTGAATACCAAAATACCTTGTATGTCCCAACCAGTTTGAACATGGTACGTTTCCGTCCTTTGAAAGGTACTGCGCTGATCACAATGGAAGCGCGTCTGGTTTTCATTTTGGTAGAGAATTTCTTTGGTGGTGATGGTCGATTCCATGCACGTATTGAAGGGCGTGAGTTTACTCCGACTGAACGTCGAATCGTTCAACTACTACTGAAAATTGTCTTTGAAGACTACAAAGAAGCTTGGTCTCCCGTGATGGGGGTCGAGTTTGAGTATCTAGACTCTGAAGTTAACCCAAGTATGGCCAACATTGTCAGCCCGACGGAAGTGATTGTCGTCAGTTCATTCCATATCGAAGTGGATGGTGGTGGCGGTGACTTCCATGTGGTGATGCCGTACTCCATGGTGGAACCGATCCGCGAATTGCTCGATGCGGGTGTTCAATCGGACAAGATGGAAACGGATGTTCGATGGAGTACAGCACTTCGCGAGGAAATTATGGATGTGCCGGTGAACTTCCGCGTACAACTGCTTGAGCAAGATATCTCGCTACGCGATTTAATGGAGTTACAGCCGGGCGATATTATCCCAATTAATATGCCAGAGCACGCCACCATGTTTGTTGAAGAACTGCCAACATTCAGGACTAAGATGGGTCGTTCTGGTGAGCTGCTTGCGGTACAAGTTTCAGAAAAAATTAAACGCCCTGATGTGGTGAAAACCGATATTGCCTTCCTCGGTAAGGATGTTATTTCCGAGCTAGAAGAAGACGATAGCGAAATTGAAGATTAAGAGAATAACAGGTAACAGGTATGGAACCGAGTGACGACCAAAAGCTGGCGGACGAATGGGCTGCCGCATTAGGTGAAGATCCAAGTGCACCAAGTATTGATGTCGATGAAGTGATGAATGCTCAGCTTGATGAGCTAGAAGATACCTCGTCTCCAATTTCAGAAGATGAGCGCCGTAAGCTCGATACAATTCTAGATATTCCGGTCACGATTTCGATGGAAGTTGGCCGTTCGCAAATCAGCATTCGCAACTTACTGCAATTGAACCAAGGTTCAGTGGTTGAGCTAGAACGTTTGGCGGGTGAATCTCTCGATGTATTGGTTAACGGTACCTTGATCGCGCACGGCGAAGTGGTTGTCGTCAACGATAAGTTTGGTATTCGTCTCACTGATGTAATTAGTCAAACAGAGCGTATTAAAAAGCTTCGATAGAGTAAGGTACAGTATGACGCTGAAAGTTAAGGAGTACTTACTTTTTCCTCTAGCTTTGATCTCTCCATCCGCAATGGCTGCCGCTCCTGGCAGTCAATTAGACTGGGCGACCACTTTTGGGTCGCTCTTGTTCGTTATTGCCTTTATTTTATTTTTGGCTTGGTTACTTAAGAGAATGCGCGTACCTGCAATGGTTAATCAAAAAGGATTAAGCGTTGTGAGGCAGATAGCATTGGGCAACCGCGAGCGAATCATGATTGTACAGGCTGGAGAAGAACAATTTTTGGTTGGAGTGACCGCTCAATCCATCCAACTGATCTCAAAACTGGATAAACCTTTATCTCAGGAGGAGATGGCTGCAAGTCCGTTTGCCAATCAATTGACTCAGCTATTGAAAAAGAATGATAAAAACCAATAAGATAGCGTCGCTTTGTCTGACGCTTTTCATCCTGATGTTCTCTGCGCTCTCGTTTGCACAAGAAGAACTCGCCACGTCAGTACCTGACAATGCGGCTCCGGGAAGCTCGGTAACCGTGTCGGCAATGGAGAGCGAGCAAGGCGCGGCTAAAACGATTTCTACCAGTAGTTTGGTTGGCGGTGGAGGCGGTGGTGTTCCTGCCTTTACCATGACGACCAATCCTGACGGCAGTGAAGATTATTCAGTAAACCTGCAAATCTTGGCGCTAATGACCATGTTAGGCTTCTTGCCTGCGATGGTTATCTTAATGACATCCTTTACTCGGATTGTGGTGGTGATGTCGATTCTTCGTCAGGCGATGGGTCTACAGCAAACACCGTCCAATCAGGTGATTATTGGTATCGCGATCTTCTTGACCTTCTTTATCATGTCTCCTGTGTTAAATAAGATTAATGATGATGCTATTCAGCCATACATTAACGAGCAGATCTCTGCGCGCCAAGCGTTTGACCTCGCGCAGATCCCGATGAAAGACTTCATGCTCAAGCAAACACGAGTCAAAGATCTAGAAACCTTCGTTAATATTTCAGGTTCGACCGCAACGGCGCCTGAAGATGTTTCAATGGCGGTGCTTATTCCTGCTTTCATCACCTCTGAACTCAAGACCGCGTTCCAGATTGGCTTTATGTTGTTCCTGCCTTTCTTGGTTATCGACCTTGTCGTGGCATCGGTATTGATGGCGATGGGTATGATGATGCTTTCACCAATGATTGTATCGCTGCCGTTTAAACTGATGCTGTTTGTGCTGGTAGATGGCTGGAACCTGATACTGTCGACATTGGCCGGCAGCTTCGCCTTGTGACGGGAGAAAATGTATGACTCCTGAAATGTTTGTTGAGTTGTTTCGAGATGCACTGTGGATGGTTCTCATCATGGTGTGTGCGATCATTATTCCCAGCTTACTTATTGGTTTAGTGGTTGCTATCTTCCAAGCGGCGACCTCTATCAACGAACAAACGCTGAGCTTTTTGCCGCGTTTAATCGTGACACTACTTGCTCTGATGCTATTCGCTCACTGGATGACACAAATCTTGATGGAGTTTTTCTTTAGCATGATTGAGCGCTTGCCTCAGGTTCTATACTAGGTTTCGTTATGGAATATCCGGCGACGCTGATACTGGACTGGATAGCCAATTATTTTTGGCCCTATACCCGTATTGCTGCAATGTTAATGGTGATGTCGGTAACCGGGGCTCGCTTTGTCTCTACCCGCGTCCGACTCTACTTGGGTCTGGCGATCACCTTTGCTGTGATGCCTGCGATACCCGCTGTCCCAGATACGATTGAATTGCTCTCTTTTGCAGGCTTTATGACCTTGCTCGAGCAAATTATTATCGGCGTTGCGATGGGAACCGTGACCCAGTTTATGATTCAAACGTTTGTTATCTTGGGGCAAATTCTTGGTATGCAGTCGAGCCTAGGTTTCGCTTCTATGGTCGACCCTGCCAACGGGCAGAATACGCCCTTGCTTGGTCAGCTATTTATGTTTCTCTCGACGCTGTTCTTTTTGACGACCGATGGCCATTTGAAAATGATCATGCTGGTGGTGATGAGCTTTAAGTCGCTGCCAATAGGCACGGGTTCACTTACTACCGTTGATTTTAGAGAACTGGCATTGTGGCTAGGCATTATGTTTAAAGTCGCGCTGAGTATGTCACTGTCAGGCATTATTGCACTGCTGACTATTAACCTGTCATTTGGTGTGATGACGCGTGCTGCGCCGCAGTTAAACATTTTCTCACTGGGCTTCGCTTTTGCCTTGATGGTGGGTCTACTGATCTGTTGGTATCTTGTTGCCGGTTTATATAATCACTATGAACTATTCTGGATACAGGGAGAGCAGCAGATTTGCCAATTTATTAGGCTGGATTGTTAGGGTCTGTTGACCTTTTGAGCTGATTTTTGCAGCAGTTTGTGGGTTCTTTCTGCAAGGCAGAGGCTTTGAGTTGTAGTTGCCCTACCTGATAAGCCGATAACGCAGCAGAAGGGAGCCACAAACGCTGCCCGAAGGGTTCGGTTAAAAGCGTTTTACTCTTTGTTGAGAGGTGTTTTGCTTAGAATGCCTAGGCGGCAAACCTCTCGCCGCGATTAAAACGTTTTTATCTCGAACAAAATTTAACCGCAAAAGGTCAACAGACCCTAGGAGGCTGAATGGCAGAGTCAGACGGTCAAGAACGCACAGAAGACGCCACGCCCAGACGCTTGCAACAGGCTCGAGAAAAAGGGCAGGTTGCAAGGTCAAAAGAGCTAGCATCGGTTTCTGTACTAGTAGTAGGCTCAATTGCACTGATGTGGTTCGGTGAGAGTCTTGCGCGCGCGTTATTTACGGTTATGTCGCGGCTATTCTCCCTCTCGCGCGAAGAAATATTCGATCACGTTAAGCTGTTCGATATTGTCGTTGGTTCAATAGGCAGTTTGATTCTGCCACTGTTACTGATTCTAGTGACGCTGTTTGTCGCCGCTGTGGTGGGCGCAGCAGGGGTTGGTGGTGTCAGTTTCTCGGTAGAAGCGGCGATGCCTAAAGCATCTAAAATGAACCCTCTTAGCGGCCTAAAACGTATGGTTGGGATGCAGAGCTGGGTAGAGCTGATCAAATCAATTTTAAAAGTGGCGTTGGTCTCTGGCATGGCCTTTTATCTGATCAGTGCCGCGCGCGAAGACTTGTTTCAACTCAGTATGGATGTCTATCCTCAGAACATTTTTCATGCGCTGGATATATTGCTCAATTTCGTTCTGTTGATTAGTTGTACGCTGCTGATCGTGGCTGCGATCGACATCCCCTTCCAAATTTGGCAACACGCTGACCAATTGAAAATGACCAAACAAGAGGTCAAAGACGAATACAAAGAAACGGAAGGTAAGCCGGAAGTGAAAGGCCGTATTCGTATGCTTCAGCGTGAAGCTGCTCAGCGCCGAATGATGGCCGAAGTGCCGCAAGCTGACGTTATTGTCACCAACCCGGAGCACTTCTCTGTCGCACTACGCTACAAGCAAGATACTGACAAAGCGCCGATTGTGGTTGCAAAAGGTACTGACCATATGGCGCTGAAAATTAGGGAAGTGGCGCGTGAGCATGATATTTACGTCATCCCCGCACCACCTCTGGCGCGTGCTTTGTATCACTCCACCGAGCTTGAGCAAGAGATCCCTGATGGCTTGTTTACTGCCGTGGCGCAAATTCTCGCTTATGTATTCCAGCTTAAGCAATTCCGTAAGAAAGGTGGTCAGCGTCCGAATTTGAAAACGTCTGAGCTACCAATACCGCCTGAGTTGAGGAAGTAGCAATACTTCTGTCATTCCATAGAGTGATAAAAGAGCGAGTAGAAAATCTTTATAGGTTTTTGATTAGCTATAAGAGATCCCCAACTCGTTCGTACCTCACTCTCGAGGATGACGAGATTTTGATATCTGCCATTCCATAGAACGACGAAGGAGCGAGTAGGGAATCTTTAAAGGTTTTTGACTTGTTGTAAGAGATCCCCAACTCGTTCGTTCCTCACTCTCGAGGATGAAGAGGTTTTTGATGCTGTCATTCCATAGAACGACGAAGGAGTGAGTAGGGAATCTCTTGAAGGATCCGGTTACTTTTCTGGAATTGAGAGCAACACCAATAAAGCACCGTCACCACCAAACTCAAGTGGTGCTTGGTGGAAAGCCATCACATCTGGGTGCTGAGCAAGCCAAAGAGGCGCTTTCTGCTTAAGGATGTGCTTACCAATCCCGTGTTGAACGCAGGCACAAGAAATTTCATTTTTGATGCAGTAAGCGATCATAGCGCCTAACTCTCGCTTGGCCTCTTGTTGGGTCATACCGTGCATATCCAAGAACACATCTGGGACATAGACGCCGCGACGTAGGCGTTTTACCTCATAAGTCGAGACATCATCACGCGCATAACGAGTTGGTCCATCCTCATTAAGAAGAGGCACGAACTCATCCGAGAAATAAAACTCCGTATCGCTTGCTTCACGGGCAGTACGGGTAATTTCTTTTTGCTTACTGTTTTTTTTTGGTTGCTGGACTATGGTATCCTGTGACAACTTTTTTACGCCTTGTACTGCATCCCTAAAAAGGGCGAAGTCATCATCCATATCGGTGTCTTTTTTGCTCATGGGACTAAATTTAATATGTATAAATGCAATTAGCAGTATTGTAGCGCTTTTCGGAGGCAATTTTGGATAAGATTTTTGTAGAAGAAGCAGTATCGGAACTTCACTCGCTTCAAGATATGATTCGTTGGACGGTAAGTCGTTTCAATGCCGCGAACCTTTTTTATGGTCACGGTACTGACAACGCTTGGGATGAAGCGGTTCAGCTTATCTTACCGACACTATACCTACCAATCGATGTGCCTCCACATGTATTGAATTCACGTCTAACAACGAGTGAACGTATGCGTATCGTCGAGCGCGTGGTGAAACGCATCAATGAGCGCACGCCAACGGCATACCTAACTAACAAAGCATGGTTCTGTGGCCTTGAGTTCTTCGTTGATGAGCGTGTTCTTGTGCCTCGTTCGCCAATTGGTGAATTGATCCAAGCAGAATTCCAGCCTTGGTTAGTGGAAGAGCCAACACGTATCATGGATCTTTGTACTGGTAGTGGCTGTATTGCGATTGCTTGTGCACACGCCTTCCCTGACGCAGAAGTGGACGCGATTGATATTTCAACTGACGCGCTACAAGTTGCTGAACAAAACGTTCAAGACCATGGCATGGAACAACAAGTTTTCCCAATCCGTTCTGATTTGTTCCGTGATCTGCCAAAAGAAAAGTACAACATCATCGTGTCTAACCCGCCTTACGTGGATCAAGAAGACATGAACAGCTTACCTGATGAGTTCACCCATGAGCCTGAGCTAGGTTTAGCAGCAGGTACGGACGGTCTTAAGTTGGTTCGTCGCATTCTGGCTAATGCACCGGATTACCTGACGGACAGCGGCATTCTTATCTGTGAAGTAGGTAACTCTATGGTACACATGATGGAGCAATACCCGCACATTCCATTTACTTGGATTGAGTTTGAAAACGGCGGTCATGGCGTGTTCATGCTAACTCGCGAGCAGATGCTAGAGCACGCAGCAGAGTTTTCAATTTATAAAGACTAAGCGCTAACACCCAATCCTGTTTTCCAGCGCCAAGCCTGATTTAGTCATAAATCGGCTTGGCGTTTTTTATGGGTGCTAAAAAGCAAAATAGTTGGTGATTAGGGGTTTACATCAAACCGCAATAAGGCGACTATGAATTTACGAACAATTGAAGTGTAAAATTATGTATACAGGTTAAAGGTATACGTAAGCGAATAAAGTTTGAGGAAGTAATGGCAGGAAACAGTATCGGACAACATTTCCGAGTGACGACATTCGGAGAAAGTCATGGTATCGCACTAGGATGTATTGTCGACGGTTGCCCTCCGGGTCTTGAAATCGCAGAGGCGGATATTCAAATTGATCTGGATCGTCGTCGCCCAGGCACTTCTCGTTATACCACCGCTCGCCGTGAACCAGATGAAGTGAAAATTCTTTCTGGTGTATTTGAAGGTAAAACCACCGGTACTTCAATCGGCCTATTGATCGAAAATACCGATCAGCGTTCAAAAGATTATTCAGAGATCAAAGATAAGTTCCGTCCGGGTCACGCGGACTACACCTATCATCAAAAGTATGGTGTGCGTGATTACCGTGGTGGAGGTCGTTCTTCGGCGCGAGAGACAGCGATGCGTGTTGCTGCCGGTTCGATTGCTAAGAAATACCTGAAGCAAGAATTCGGTGTCGAAATTCGTGCTTATCTGTCTCAGATGGGTGATGTTTCGATTGATAAAGTCGATTGGGATGAAATCGAGAACAACGCATTTTTCTGTCCTGATGTCGATAAAGTCGACGCATTTGACCAGCTGATTCGCGATCTTAAGAAACAAGGTGACTCGATTGGCGCTAAGCTACAAGTTGTCGCTACCAATGTCCCAGTGGGCTTAGGTGAGCCTGTGTTCGATCGCCTTGATGCGGATATTGCGCACGCACTAATGAGCATCAATGCCGTTAAAGGCGTAGAGATTGGTGATGGTTTTGATGTAGTCAGCCAGAAAGGCAGTCAACATCGTGATGAGCTTACTCCTGATGGTTTTGCAACCAACCATGCTGGTGGCATCTTAGGTGGTATTTCGACAGGGCAAGATATTGTCGCTAATATCGCTCTTAAGCCGACATCGAGTATTACGGTTCCGGGTGAAACCATTACCAAGCAAGGTGAGCCAACTCAGTTGATTACTAAAGGTCGTCATGACCCATGTGTTGGTATTCGAGCAGTACCAATTGCAGAAGCTATGCTGGCGATTGTTGTACTTGATCACTTATTGCGTCACCGCGGTCAAAATCATGGTGTGACAACCGAAACGCCACAGATTTAATCGACAAGATAAACAGCAAGCCCCGACAAATATGTCGGGGCTTTTTTATGTCATTAAGAAACGTTACACCATTAAAAAATTATAAAAATCTAATTGTTTGTTCTCCTTCCTATCGAGTAACAACACGCGGGTATTACGTTGCATTGCCGCATCAATAGCGAGCGCCGCGAAGTCGGCTATCTTGTCTTGGCAATCGCTTTCAAGAGGAAGAGTTTGACCTTGATGTTCAACAAACAGGGTCTCCAATTCGGAACAGACGAAGGCATAACGGGGTTGTGTTTGGCTCATGAGTTTGGCTTCAATTAATAGTTTTATAAATTTCACCATGGATACCTCAAAACTACAAAGTTTGCTAAGTAAGCATAAGTAATGGCGGTGCTTACATACTCTTACGCTTGTTCGAAAATGAATCTGATACATTAGAAAAGCGTTAAGGAGGTACATTGTGGAGTTAGCGTCAATCTATTCTGTTCAAATGGATTACATTCAAAGTCTTGTCCGTTATCAAAGGGAAGGGTTTGTATATGGTTTCTATCAAGGGAAGACTTTTTATAGTGTGTTTCAGCCTATTGTCGATCGGGCAGGGAAAGTATTAGCCTTCGAAGGGCTAGTCAGAATTTGGGATGACCAAGGAAATAGTGTTAACCCAGGCGACTACTTTTCATCAATGCCACCGGGTGATGCGGCGAATGTTGTTGCCACATTATTGTGCGGTAAACTCCACTCGATCAACCTAGCTCATACGGTATACAGGCACAGCAAACTGTTTATAAATGTATCGCCCTCAGTTTTCACCTTGCTGGCCAATCATCGTCAATCAATTGAGCACCTTATGCATAGGTTACGTTGTCTGCGTTTGGTTAGCGATCAAATTGTCTATGAAATTACCGAGTTTGAAGAAACGGACTTAGAAGGTATTTTGCAAGGCAAAGCCTATCTGGAAGAGTACGGTATTGTCACTGCTCTAGATGATTACGGAGCTCGCTATTCAACTCGTAAACGAGCGTTGAAGATCCGTGCACCCTATTTAAAAATTGACCGTAGCTATGTCGGTGACGAAAACTTCGTAAGGGAAGCCGTGGCTGTTGCGCGCAGTATTGGAGCAAAAACGATCGCTGAAGGGATCGAAACCCGCGAACAATTTGAGATGTGTCGAGAGAGTGGAGTGGATTACTTTCAAGGTTATTGGATTGCCAAGCCAATGACGAGCCAAAGGTTACAACGATATCAACCTTTGGCTCTATAAAAAGAGCGGGGAATTAGTGCAGTGAACCTTCTGTTTCAAGCTGGAACGATGGAAGGCGCCATTTGAATCTTACTGCCGCCATTCGTAGTAGGTAGCCGACGATAAGCGTAGAAATGGTCGCAGTCACATCATTTACGCCAAGCTCTAGAAGCCCTAAATATAGACCAGAGGAAACAAGTGCTACCGATGCATAAAGCTCTTCATGCAGTACTAATGGTGTTTGACGACAAATAAGGTCACGTAGCAAACCGCCAAATACACCGGTAACTAGTGCCGATACCATACAGATCATAGCATGGTGACCCATACCCATTGCCACTTTGGTGCCAATGATACTAAATACGATCAGGCCTAGAGCATCAAGTCGAATGAATAGGCCTTTAAGCTTAATGACCCACTTTGCAAGGCCAGTTGTCAGCACGCCAGCGATACAAGTAATCGCAAGAAACTCAGGGTTTTTCACCCAACCAAGTGGGTAGTGACCGAGCAGGATATCTCGGACAGTACCACCACCAATGGCGGTCGCACTCGCGACTAACATGACACCAAACCAATCCATTTTTCTTCGGCCAGCACTTAAGGCTCCGGTCATTGCTTCCGCAGTAATACCAATAATATATAAAACACTTAGCAGCATAGCGAGTTCTCAAAAAGGGCCGTGAGACGGCGGATTGATATTATAAATTTAAGGCGTGAGTGTAGTGGGAAATGTGATCTGTGACGAATGAGATTTTATGAAGACGAAAACGTTTTTCACATAACTAAATCTAATGTCACTAACTTTTGTATGGATTTGCATTTGCGTCGAAAAATGCGAGAATGCGGAGCGAAAAAATTAAACCTATGTAATTGAGCTATGAGCCACGAGTACCAAGACCTAATCACAATTTTTAATGTGACTTTTTTTGACCACTACAACACTAAGTTGGAGCTGGGTGGTGATGAACCAATTTACCTTCCCGCTGATGACGTTCGTCCATACCATCGGATTATTTTTGCTCGTGGTTTTTACGCTTCAGGCATGCATGAGATTGCCCACTGGTGTGTGGCAGGTCCTGAACGCAGGTTGCTAGAAGATTTTGGCTATTGGTACGAACCTGATGGTCGCACAGAGCAAGTTCAAGCTGAGTTTGAAAAAGTAGAGATTCGCCCACAGGCTTATGAGTGGATTCTTTCCAAGAGTGCCGGTTTTCCATTTACCGTTAGCTGCGACAACCTCAATGGTGACTTCGAACCGGACAGGCTCCAGTTTATGGCTAAGGTTCATCAAGAAGTCGGTAAGATTTTTGAGCAGGGCATCCCTAAGCGAGTACGAATGCTGTCAGATGCGTTAAGAGATTTCTACCAAATCCCAGAGCTTGCTTTTGAACAGTTCGAAGTGAAGTAACAACAAGCTGCGCGAGGCAGCTTGTTTTTGTTTTGGCTACTGGATCAACCAAGTGGTTTGAGCTTGGTTATTATGGTTTAAGGTATACACCAACGGGTCGACATCGGGCTCCATAATGGACACAACCGCGATCAATGATTGGCAGTGATTAGGGACTCTGAGCTGATACTGTCCTTGACCACTCTGTAGCGCGGCTTTAACTAGGCACTTGTTATAATCGACGTTTTCCAAACCTCCGATACTGTTATCGCATATCGATATATAAACTTGTGCCGCAGCTAGGTGGGGTAGGCTGACATCAATATCGACGCTATACACCGACGTTAAGTTATTGCTGTGTTCAATTTGCAGCTCCGTTAAACTCAATGTTTGTTCTGTTGCGCTTGTCGACTCCGAACCACCTTCTGAGCCTGTTGATGCTCCTGAAGACGATGAGCCCGTTGATTCCCCGCCACCACCGCCACCACAAGCAACAAGCAATGAGGCAAATAACAGGCTTAGGTATAGTTTCATTTTTGCATTACACATAGTTTTGCCTCCTAATCGGTATAAATGACGGTGTTATTTGGTGACATGTACCAGCTACTTTGGCTTTGACCACTGGCATCAAGAGCGAACTCGGCAAAATTCGAGTAGGCTTCCAAGATATTCTTACGCTCTTTCGGGTGCTTCCAAGTGGTAGGAATTTCAATCCCCCATGGCAAACCATTTGCGTTGTGGAAATGCGTATCACCTGATGAGGCATCGTTCCCGTAAGATTTGTAACGACTATCGAACTTACTTGTTGGAGCTTGATTTTTAAGGTGGATCTCTAAACTGCGCCCTGGGTAGCCGCCACTGAGCTCATAACCGATATCGCCATAGTAATGCCCAGGTGCAGCGAAGATGAATGGGTCATAAGGGAAATCAGGCATGCTTGACGTATCGATGGCATTTTCCAGCGAGAAAGTGAGGCTCCAGATTGGGCGATAAGCAGTGCCGCAATTGTCTTGGGTTCGGAACATGGTACAGCCTTGAGCTTCACCAGCCTCAGTGATATCCCACAGGTCCTCGTGAATAATAAATACCGCATCGGTGGTGTCTGTCTCAAGAATGGTTCCAGACACTGGTGAGCCATTCACACTCAGAGTGACAGAATCTGACTTAATATCTTCTTTGGCCACACCAGGTAAACGAATAGCGAATCCAGAACGGTTATCTCCACCAAGCGCGGCTACCTTTCCTTCCATCTTCATGCGAATAACTTGATCGTTGAGCTGATATTCGGTGTATTTGACGTTCATCAGTACGTCATTCATATCGTAATCGCCCATGAGTGGATATTGGTCTTCGTAGGCAAAGGTCGTGTAGCCGCCACCACTAGGATAGGTTTCTGTTGTCACGCCACTTTCGGTGATTTCGACGGGGTAATCTTCAACTTCACCGGAAGGGACCCCACCACTTGGTCCAATTCCTGCTGTGTTGGAAATACGAAAACGAGCCCAAGTATCCCCTTCTACTGCCCAAGTTGGTACAGTGAAAAACAGATCAGTAGTGCTATCGGTCATCGCACGGTCACTAATAATGATTTCGGACGATTCGAATTCTCCATCACGGTCGAAATCTATCCAAGCATTGAGAACCGAGCTGGCTGACGTACCTGCAGCGGTCGCGATGATCTTACTCGTTTGGCCCACTTGAATAGGAACTGGGAACTGAATGCCGTCATCATCATCCACGCCGTCTGAAACGTCATCACTGTCAGGGTAAACGCTACCATCGGTCTCACCATCCACGAGAGAGCCTAACTTAAGGTCTGACAGGCCATGGCGAGCACCCGATGAGGAAAAGAGCGTTTTATAGCTATCTGGCGCATCACCAAACTCGGTGTATTCACTTGGCTCAACAGGTGCAAGTGCACAGCGCGCTCCATCGTTCGAGTTACTTGAAGGACCATAGGCAAAAAACTCTGCGGTTGACTGTTCACCGTTGATGGCGACCTTAAAGATATAGCCGTTACTATTGTTACTGGCGTAAAAGTTACCATCCACGTCGAAATAGACCGCCCCAAATGTTAAACGATAGCCAAGTGCGTTTTTATCAAGAAGCTGATTAAGTCGATTAGTGGTTCCGGATGAGACGTCGATCTCCCAAAGGTAACCGTTGGCGTCGATAGAGTAAGCAAGACTGTTGTCTGGGTGGAAGGCCAAGTCGTAGATTGAAGGGTTACCAAATTGACTCGATGGTGAAGAGAGCTCCATAACTAATGTGGTTAAATCAATACGATAGAGCCCATAGGAGGGTCTGTACCCATACCAAGCGTTTTCATCCAGCGACACATCGCCGACATAGATCGAAGTAGGGGCTCCAGAAGGCTTCGAGACACTGAGCAAAGTTTTGGTGAATGTGGAATCAATACGAGAAAGAGACTGCGCGCCATAATCCCAGCCGTAAATAAAATCATCATGTTTGCTGTAGCCGACACCATTGAGTTTGGCTGTACCTAGGTTGGAGGTCAGCGTGACATAGCTACCAACATCAATATTTACCCCAAAGGATATAGGGGTACCGGTAGGATTCTGAATAAGAAATGCTTGGGTAGGACAGCTAGTAAAGGGAGTTTCAGCCCAAGCGGGATTGAGACTACAAAAAAGTAGGCTCATAAGCATGGTTGGTTTAGCCATCTGGGTCGTTTTCATTCTTGTGTCCTCGCGCAACTTAAGTGGAATATTTGAGTGGTTGCACAGGACGTGCCACGCTGTGAACCCTTGTCGCATATAGGGTTTGCGTTGAGATTGTCAATATGAGAAGCTTGGCGCTCTTTTTGAGAATCAAACTGAATTAGGCGATAAAGCGAAATGATTATTGAATTTGAAGAGCAGCTACTAGAGCTAATAGATGTACGTATCGAAACAGCATCTGATGACGAGCTGTTTGCTGGTGGCTATCTACGTGGTCATATCTCTTTATCTGCAGCTGCGTGTGAAGAAGAAGGGATCAATGATGTTGAAACGCTAAAAGAGCGAATCCAAGCTAGCTTAGAAGCTGCTCGTTCTGAACTTACACCTGCGGATCGCACCATCGTTAATGATCTTTGGTTAGAGCTTGTGAATAACGCATAAGCGTCTCTAATCGATAAAAAACACAACAAAGGGTTGTTCGAATTTTTCGAACAACCCTTTGTACTTTTTGCGCTTGTTGAAGTTTTGCTGCGACGATATTCTTTCTAACACACAACGGGAAACGAATAACGAATAGGTAAACAGCATGAAAATTGTCGCTTTTGGAGCATCGAACAGCTCAACTTCTATCAATAAAGCATTGGCTTCTTACGCTGCGAATCAAATTGACGGCGCAGAAGTGAAAGTTCTCGACCTTAATGATTACCAAGTACCAATGTTCAGTGAAGACACTGAAAAGGAAATTGGTCAGGCTGAAGGGGCAAAAGCATTTTTAGCAGATCTAGAGCAAGCTGATGCCATTATCGTTTCGTTTGCTGAGCACAATGGCTCTTACACAGCGGCGTATAAAAATCTGTTTGATTGGTCAACGCGTATTGAACGTAACGTATTCCAAGAAAAGCCAGTGGTTTATCTAGCAACGTCTCCAGGTCCAGGCGGTGCACAAACGGTTTTAGCCGCTGCTACGGGTTCAGCGCCTTACTTCGGCGCTAAAGTAAAAGCGTCGCTGTCAGTGCCAAGCTTTTACGACAACTTTGACTTAGAAGCGGGTACTTTCCGTAATGCTGAAATAGAACAACAATTGAAACAAGCTGTGGGTGAGATAAGCGCTACTGCTGTAATCGCTTAAGCAAGTATAGATTTGAAAACGCCTTCATCATTGATGAAGGCGTTTTATTTTGTGGAGACTTAAATTTCAGTGATGGCTTTGCCTTTACGCAACTTTCTAACCCACATTCGGCTAGGGTGCAGTTGCTCTAACACGTCAACAGGCAATGGCAGTGGATCGCCACAAATTTGAGATGCCAAAACTTCTGCTAGCAGTGGTGCTGAACTCAAACCGCGAGAACCAAGGCCTAGCATACAGAATAGATTTGGTTGACTCGGAACGTTAATCGCATTTTGTGCCGGCTTTTTCTTATGCAGTTCTGCATACTCTTGTTTAATCGTACTAAATTCACCGACATTGCCAACGAACGGCAGATGGTCTCGGCTCACGCAGCGAATCCCTTGGCGAGAAAGTTCACCAGAAGTATCAACTTGCTGTGGCCAAGTTTGGTTTGGCACACATTTACGCAGTTTGTCGCCGTTCTCTTGCTGAGCGACCGGGTCAAAAACATTGTCCAGATGAGAGCGGTCGTAGCTTGCGCCAATACAATGATGACCATTGTTTGGATTCTCTGGGGTCATATAGCCGTCGTAACAGAGGACGGTCTTAAGCTTTTTTAGATCATCGGTAGTCGGAATATGGCTCACTTGTCCTTTGACTTGCCCAAGCGGAATGCCTGATGTCTGCGCTAGTTCTGCAAATTGATGGCCATTTGCCACAATGACAGTGTCATGGATAAAGTCTGTTTGAGCGCTGGATAACGTCCAGTTCGATGCTTCGTCATTCCACTTCATACGTTCAATTTTGGTATTAAAGACGGCGTTGAAATGGGTCGTACTACTTAACTCGTCAATTAAGCCTTGAGTGAGTTGCGCAGGACATAACCACCCACCAAGAGGGTAATGCACGCTTGGCATATCAATAGGTAAGCCAATTTTCTCGCTAGTTTGCGACGCGTCAAGGCGGTGAATCAAGTGTGAGTCGAAGTCACCGGTCAGCATCTTCTCCAGCTTAGTTTCTGCATCCTCATTCCACATCAATTGTGTGACGCCACACCAATCATGATCGAACTTAACAGTTTCGGCTGCTTGTGCAACGAATTGGCGCGCAAATAAGAACGCTGGAGCAAACACGCGCGATACGCCTTCATGAGCCCCATTTAACAGCGGGTAGACTGCGCCTTGTCGGTTGCCAGACGCGCCTTGTGCAGGCGCATCATCTTGGCAATAAAGCGTCACCTGCTTGCCGCGTCGAGTCAACGTTTTGGCTAATGTAGCACTGGCAACGCCACCACCAATAATCGCAATAGACTCACTTGAGCGACTTGCGCTACGGTGGAACCAAGGTTTGAAGTTCGAGTCGGGTTTCTTGTCTGGTAAATGGCCAGCAATCATGTCACGTTTAGTGCCAAAGCCTTTGACCTTCTTCATCTCAAAGCCCGCTTCAATCAGACCACGACGAACAAAGCCTGCGGCGGTAAACGTCGCACAAGTACACTCTTGTTTGGCTAATGTGGCCATACCGTTGAAGAGATTCTGGTTCCACATTTCAGGGTTTTTGCTCGGTGCAAACCCATCTAGGAACCAAGCATCCACTAAACCTTGTTCCGGGACCGGCACTTTTGGCATACAATCTTTAATATCACCAAACCACAGGTCGAGTGTAATCGCTCCATTTTCAAGTACGATACGGTGACATTCAGGTACCGCAATTGGGTAGTGGGCTTGTAGCTTTTTGGCGTATTCAGCCAGCTCTGGCCAAGCATCATGTGCTTTAACTAAATCTTGCTGGCTTAGTGGGTACTTCTCAAAGCTAACAAAGTGCAACTCTTGTAAGGCGGCATCTGGGTTTTGCTGCTTGAAACGATCGAACCATTGCCAAACGGCAAGAAAGTTGAGTCCGGTACCAAAGCCTGTTTCCGCGATAACAAAGCGTCTTTGGTCATATGTTTGCCATCTTTCAGGCAGATGATTCTGATGAAGAAAGACGTAGCGAGTCTCTTCAAGACCGTTGACGTTTGAAAAGTAGACGTCGTCAAACTGGTCAGAAACTGGGGTTCCAGCTTCGTTCCAGCCTAGTTGAGCGTTGGTAATTGTGGTCATAGTGTCGGAAATATGTAAATAGAAACGATAATATTGTGGTAATTGTACGGTTTTAAGGGAAAGCTGACCACTTTTCCCCGCTATCTTAGTTATTATCTAGCGGATTTTTGAATTATAGGAATGTCATAATGAAACGAGTCGTAATCACCGGTATGGGTATTGTTTCAAGTATCGGTAACAACGTCGAAGAAGTTTTAGCGTCTCTAAAAGAAGGTAAATCTGGTATTACTGCGTCTGAGCAGTTTAAAGAACACGGTCTTCGTTCACAGGTTTGGGGTGATCTAAAGATTAACCCAGCAGAGCATATTGACCGTAAACAGATGCGCTTTATGGGTGATGCGGCTGCGTATGCATACCTATCAATGCAGCAAGCAATTGAAGACGCTGGCCTAACTGACGAGCAAGTGTCTAACGACCGTACTGGTATCGTTGCGGGTTCTGGTGGTGCTTCTGCACTAAACCAAACTGTTGCGACTGATACCATGCGTGCAAAAGGCGTTAAGCGTGTTGGCCCTTACATGGTGCCACGTACGATGTCTTCAACAGTATCAGCGTGTCTAGCAACGCCATTTAAAATCCGTGGTGTGAACTACTCGATGAGTTCAGCTTGTGCAACCTCTGCACACTGTATCGGTCACGCAATGGAGCTTATCCAACTTGGTAAGCAAGACATCGTTTTCGCTGGTGGTGGTGAAGAGCTAGATTGGTCTCAAACTATGATGTTTGATGCAATGGGCGCACTTTCTACTAAGTACAACGAGACTCCAGAAAAAGCATCACGTACTTACGATGCAGACCGTGACGGTTTTGTAATCTCTGGTGGCGGCGGCATGCTAGTTATCGAAGAACTAGAGCACGCTTTAGCTCGTGGCGCGAAAATTTACGGTGAGATCGTAGGTTACGGCGCAACATCTGATGGCTACGACATGGTTGCTCCTTCTGGTGAAGGCGCGGTGCGTTGTATGAAGATGGCGATGCAAGATGTTGATAGCATCGACTACGTAAACACACACGGTACATCTACTCCTGTGGGTGACGTGAAAGAGCTTGGTGCTATCCAAGAGCTATTCGGTAGCAACAGCCCTGCAATTTCTGCAACGAAAGCGATGACTGGTCACGCTCTAGGTGCGGCAGGTGTTCATGAAGCAATTTACTCTACACTAATGCTAGATAACGGTTTTATCGCACCAAGCATTAACGTAGCGAACCTAGACGAAGCGGCTGCAGGCCTAGACATCGTGACTGAAAAGCGTGATGCAGAGCTAACGACCGTTATGTCGAACAGTTTTGGTTTTGGTGGCACAAACGCTACGCTAGTTATCAAGAAGTACCAAGGCTAACTGAATTTGCAGTGCATGCCTTTGGCTCGCATTTGCAATCCAGTTTCCAGAGCTGATTAACCTTTAGTGATAAAGGCTAATCTGACAGACGCAGACTTTAACCCATGGAGAGCGGGTTAAGATCCTTTTGTTCTGGACTATTGCCCGGCTATTATGCCGGGCATTTTTCTATCTGCTATTTGGCAAGCATTAATACCTCGACAGTGACGAGCCTTTTCTGCACAATCAACTCAATTGCAATTCAAATATACAAAGACATGAAAATCCTAATCGATGAAAACATGCCTTACGCTGAGCAGCTTTTTAGCCAGCTAGGTGAGGTGGTACTAAAATCCGGACGTACTCTGACTGCAGACGATCTTGTTGACGTTGATGCACTGATGATTCGTTCGGTGACGAAAGTGAATGCTCAGCTAATCGAAAAGGCCAACAAACTTAAGTTTGTCGGAACGGCTACAGCAGGAATGGATCATGTCGACCAAGCATTGTTGAAAGAGAAAGGCATCTTTTTCACCGCCGCGCCGGGCTGTAACAAAGTCGGTGTTGCCGAGTATGCGTTTAGTGTGATGATGGTTTTAGCGCAGCAGCATGGCTTCTCTGTCTTTGATAAGACAGTGGGGATTATTGGTGCTGGCCAAGTGGGAAGCTACTTACAGCAATGTTTGGCTGGTGTTGGTATCAAGGTGCTAATCAATGACCCTATCAAGCAAGAGGAAGGGGACACTCGCACCTTCACTGAGCTTGAAACACTACTTGAACAAGCTGACATCATTACTCTTCATACGCCAATTACCCGCGATGGTGATTACCCAACGCATCACTTAATCAATGAATCTGTGCTTAATAACCTACGCAGTGACCAGATTCTAATTAACGCGGCACGTGGCCCAGTTGTAGACAATAGCGCGCTTAAGGTGCGTTTACAGAAGAATGATGGCTTTATTGCGGCACTAGATGTATTTGAATTTGAGCCAGAGGTTGATATGGAGCTTCTGCCTCTGCTAGCATTCGCAACCCCTCATGTAGCCGGATACGGTTTAGAGGGCAAAGCTCGCGGTACGACGATGATATTTAATAGCTACTGTGAGTTTTTAGATAACGAATTACGTGCGCACGCCAGTGACCTGCTACCTACCGCGCCAGTGCCTCAATTAGTACTGGATCGTGAGTGGGATGAAGCGACGCTGCACAATATCACGCAGCTAGTCTATGATGTGCGTAAAGATGACGCCTTATTCCGCCGAGAGATCAGTAAGCCAGGTTCTTTTGACCTGATGCGTAAAAATTACTGGGACCGTCGTGAGTACAGTGCAGTCACATTAGTCGGTGACAACACATGTCAGTTATCACCACTAGAAAAATTAGGTTTTCAGGTTGAGGTAAGTCAATGAGCCAACAATACAATGTTGCTGTTTTAGGTGCTACTGGTGCAGTAGGCGAAACAATTCTTGAAGTTCTACAAGAGCGCAAATTCCCTGTTGGAGAGCTTTACCTACTTGCGAGTGAGCGTAGTGAAGGTAAGACATACCGTTTTAATGGCAAAACGGTACGCGTACAAAACGTCGAAGAGTTTGATTGGTCTCAAGTGCATATTGCACTGTTCTCAGCTGGTGGTGAGCTATCTGCGAAGTGGGCTCCTATTGCGGCAGATGAAGGCGTTATCGTGATTGATAACACCTCACAGTTCCGCTACGAATACGATATTCCTTTGGTTGTACCTGAAGTTAACCCTGAGGCCATTGCTGAGTTCCGTAACCGCAACATCATTGCTAACCCTAACTGTTCAACTATTCAAATGGTGGTTGCACTGAAGCCGATTCATGATGCGGTGGGTATCGAGCGTATCAACGTTTCAACCTATCAGTCAGTGTCAGGTGCGGGCAAAGCGGGTGTTGATGAATTAGCGGGCCAAACGGCTAAGCTGCTTAACGGTATGCCAGCAGAAACAGAAGCGTTCTCGCAGCAAATCGCCTTTAACTGTATTCCGCAAATCGACCAATTCATGGAAAACGGCTACACCCGTGAAGAGATGAAAATGGTGTGGGAAACTCAGAAAATCTTTAACGACCCAGGCATCACAGTAAATCCGACCTGTGTTCGTGTTCCTGTATTCTACGGCCACGCAGAAGCGGTTCACCTAGAAACTTGTGCGCCAATCGACGCTCAAGAAGTAATTAACTTGCTTGAGAATACGGAAGGCGTTGAAGTTTTCCAGGGTGATGACTTCCCAACTCAAGTTCGTGATGCGGGTGGTAAAGACCACGTAATGGTAGGTCGTATTCGCAATGATATTAGTCATCATAGCGGCGTGAATCTATGGGTAGTTGCCGACAACGTACGCAAAGGCGCAGCAACTAATGCGGTTCAAATCGCAGAAGTACTGATTCGCGATTACTACTAAACCTCGCGTTATTTGACTCTTAAAGCCTCGCCATAGTGTGAGGCTTTTTTAATCGAAATGAGAAAATTAGTGTGAGATTAATGCGATTATGGCGCTAGACACACATTTTTTGCCTCTACACCTATAGTTTTGGTGGGTTTATCCGATATATTTAACAGATCATTGTCTTTAATTTAATTGAGCACATAGCTGAGCCTTATATGCGTCGACTTTTACAGCGTCTACTTCTGCCGTTAGCAGTGGTTGCCGTGACTCAAACTTCTATCGTTAATGCAGAGAGCATTCGTCTTAAAGGGCCGAATGGAGAGATTCAATCGTCTCCCCAGTTCTCAGAGCCACTCTCTCGTAATGCGCGCGTGACAGATGAACCTTCGCGCTTTTACGGTCCGACGACTAGCCAAGAAACACTTTGGGGCATTGCAACTCAGTTGCGACCTTCAAATAGTGTGACCGTTCAGCAAACGCTTTACGCCATTTTCCAGCTCAACCCTCAAGCGTTTGAAAACCAGAATATTCACGAATTGATTCCACAAAGTACAATTCGTATCCCATCTTTAGAGCAAGTAAGCAGCGCTAGCACACAAGAGGCGGTTCGCGTGATGGCTGCGCATCAAGCGCGTCTAGGTAAAGTAACACCAGCGACATCAACTACGCCAACAGTGGCTAAACCTGAGGTTAGCCCAGCTCAAAACACGACCAATACTCAGCCAGCGACGACTGAGCCAAAAGTAGAACAATCACCAAAGAGTGATTTGCAAGCGATCGCTAAAAACGAGAAACAGCAACAAGTTAAAAGTTTAGAAAATCAGTTAGAAGTATCTGAAACCGAGCTCGTTGCACTTGAAGAGAAAAACCACAAGCTGCGTTTAATGCTGGCTAATGTTCAGTCGGAAGTCGACGTACTAAAAGATGAACTGAGTGATGAAAACCGCATCCGTGATGAAGTGGAAAAACTGCTTGAAGAAGAGCGTCAACGTTTAGCCGAAGAGCAAAAGTTAGCACCATCTGCGCTAGAACAGCTTTTCTCTAATACTTGGCTAGTTGCGGCTCTGGCAATTATTCCAGGTCTTTTGATTGGCCTTCTCGTCATGATGCTGTTAGGTCGTCGCTCCAAACAGGAAGAACAACCAGCAGTAGATCCAGTTGAACAGCAAGCACCACCACCAGTTGCACCAATAGCTCCAGACACGCTCAACGAAGATATCGACGATGACTTGTTGCTCGATGACGATCTGTTTGGTGAGTCCGATGACGATAGCGAAATGCTATTTGGTGACGACTCAGAGCTGACAGAGGAAGAGTCCGATGATGTCTTTGCTGATCTTGATGATGGCGATCTAGATTTCAACCTTGAAGGCGAAGATGGTGATGACCCATTTGCCGGAATCGGGGATGACGGTGATCTTGATGAGTCACTTGCTGACGCCGATCTTGGTTCGAGTGGCATTAGTGTCAATGGTGACGACAAAGCGCTTGGTCTAGAAGAGATGGAGCGTGCGTTGGATGAAGTCGTGATCGATACGGATGACGATGAAGAAGCGTTTGATCTCTCCGATGAAGGTGAGCTGTCACAAGATGATTTTGACTCCCTTCTTGCAGGCGACGAAGTTACCGAAGAGCTGGGTACCGATGAGTTAGATCAAGCACTGCTTGATGACCTGTTCAACGATGCTCAAGATGACGCTTCTAGCGATGGTTTAGATATCGATAGCTTGTTAGACGAAGATGAAGATAGCTTTGATTTAAGTGATGAGTCTGACGACTCGACATCGGATCTGGGTATTGCATCTGATAGTGACATTGATGACATCTTCGCTCAAATGGATGCGCAAGCCGATTTAGAGTCTTTAGAAGCCAACTCGATAGATGAAACTGCGCTACTTGATGAGATGCTTGAGGATGATAGTGTCGATATCAGTTCAGACAGCACTGACCTACTTGATGAGCTCGTAGCAGAAGAAAGTTTAGATAGCCTTTCATCAACAGAAGAGAGCAGTGATGATCTGTTTGATGAATTGATTACTGCTGATGAAGAGCTAGATCAAGAGAGTACCGAGCTGCTTGACGAGTTTGTGACGGATTCTGATGACAATAGTGAATTTGACTTAGAAGCTGAACTCGACGATTTGATTGGCGCAGAGCAGCCAGAACCGATTGAATTAGGTGATGATGCCGGTTTATTGGATGAGGTTGTTGATTCTCAGCTAGAAAACGCTGAAACGGCAGAGCTTGGTGACGATAGTACCGATCTGTTTGAAGAGTTGCTTGATATCGAAAAGCAGAGCACTGAACAAGCTGAATTGGAAACTCCGCAACCAGAGCCAATCTCTGAAGAGGCACTAGACCTTGCAGATAGCGATAAAGACTTTTCGAGTGAAGACTTTATCGACGATATGTTAAGCGCAGCGCCGGAAGCGGATCCTTTACTCGAAGAAATTAATTTAGATGAAGGTGATGATGTTGAGTTGGAGCCAACTGCTAACCTTGACATCGATAGTCTAGAAGAGAGCATTGCAGAGCCAGAGCCAGAGCCAGAGCCAGAGCCAGAGCCAGAGCCAGAAGAAGATGATTGGTTAACGTCAGCGATTGATGAAGTTGAAAATCCTGATTTCGAACAGGATTTCGCAGCCGAAGCTGAACAACCAAACATTGATGAACAGCTAGATGTTGCTCCAGAAGCAATGCCTTCTGATGAAACACTCTCTGATGGTGTGGATGATATTGAAGATGAAGACGATTGGTTGGACTCTATCGTTGATGAGGTCGAAAATCAGACTGACGCAGCGTCAGCAGATTTCGTTGAAGAAAAGCCAACTGCCGAGTTAGATGAGGCGATCTCTGAGTCTGGTGCTGAGCAAGCGGAAATTGTTGAAGAAGATTTGCTTGCACAACAAGAACGTAGCCAAGCACCATCTAATGAAGCTCCTGAAGCTCCTGAAGCTCCTGAAGCTCCTGAAGCTCCTGAAGCTCCTGAAGCTCCTGAAGCTCCTGAAGCTCCTGAAGCTCCTGAAGCTCCTGAAGCTCCTGAAGCTCCTGAAGCTCCTGAGTCAGTGGTGGAGGAAGAACCTCAACCGCCAATGCCTGAAGCTATTCCAAATGAATTTGGCACACCACAAGATGAAGACTGGGTAATTGATGAGCCGGAACTATCTCAGCCAGAAGCTGAAATTGAAGATGCTATCGCTGAACCAGAACTGGAGATACCAGAGCCTCAAGCGGAAGAATCATCATTAGAACTCGATGACCTTGAACTGCCTGAATACAGCGAAGAAGACGCACTAGCAGATGCTATCGCTGGACCAGAACTGGAGATACCAGAGCCTCAAGCGGAAGAATCATCATTAGAACTCGATGACCTTGAGCTACCTGAATACAGCGAAGAAGACGCACTAACGGATGCCATCGCTGAGCCAGAACTGGAGATGCCAGAGCCTCAAGCAGAAGAATCATCGTTAGAACTCGATGACCTTGAGCTGCCTGAATACAGCGAAGAAGAGGCACTAGCAGATGCTATCGCTGAGCCAGAACTGGAGATGCCAGAGCCTCAAGCGGAAGAATCATCGTTAGAGCTTGATGACATAGAGCTGCCTGAATACAGCGAAGAAGACGCACTAGCAGATGCTATCGCTGAGCCAGAGCTGGAGATGCCAGAGCCTCAAGCAGAAGAATCGTCGTTAGAACTCGATGACCTTGAACTGCCTGAATACAGCGAAGAAGACGCACTAGCAGATGCTATCGCTGAACCAGAACTGGAGATGCCAGAGCCTCAAGCGGAAGAATCATCGTTAGAGCTTGATGACCTTGAGCTGCCTGAATACAGCGAAGAAGACGCACTTGCAGACGCTACCGCTGAGCCAGAGCTGGAGATGCCAGAGCCTCAAGCGGAAGAATCATCGTTAGAGCTTGATGACATAGAGCTGCCTGAATACAGCGAAGAAGACGCACTAGCAGATGCTATCGCTGAGCCAGAGCTGGAGATGCCAGAGCCTCAAGCGGAAGAATCATCGTTAGAGCTTGATGACCTTGAGCTGCCTGAATACAGCGAAGAAGACGCACTTGCAGACGCTACTGCTGAACCAGAACTGGAGATGCCAGAGCCTCAGGCTGACGAATCATCACTAGAACTCGATGACCTTGAGCTGCCTGAATACAGCGAAGAAGACGCACTAGCAGATGCTATCGCTGAACCAGAGCTGGAGATGCCAGAGCCTCAAGCGGAAGAATCATCATTAGAACTCGATGACCTTGAGCTACCTGAATACAGCGAAGAAGAGGCACTAGCAGATGCTATCGCTGAGCCAGAACTGGAGATGCCAGAGCCTCAAGTAGAAGAATCATCGTTAGAACTCGATGACCTTGAGCTGCCTGAATACGGCGAAGAAGACGCACTAGCAGATGCTATCGCTGAGCCAGAACTGGAGATACCAGAGCCTCAAAAGGAAGAGTCATCACTAGAACTCGATGACCTCGAACTGCCTGAATACAATGAAGAAGACGCACTGTTAGACTTAGAGCCACTGGCAGAAGAGCTAAGCGAAGAGAATGATGACTTTGAGCTTGATCCTGTCGAGTTGCCTGAATTGGGAGAAATTCCATCAGAGAACATTCAAGACGAGTCAGATGATCTTAAGATGCAGCGTCAAGAGTTTAATGAGTCGACGTTTGATGAGTTATTGTCTGAAGATGATACTCAGTCTGCGAGCTTCTCGTTTGATACGCCAATTGATGAGACGACCTCAGATAGTGCCGGTATGGATATCGACGCCATGCTTGAAATTGGTGAAGACTGGAATGGTTTCAGTTTGTCACCGGATCAACAAGCGGAGATCCCTGATGATATCCCTGAAGATGAGCAAGACGTCTGGTCGAATGACAACCAGCCAGAACAAGCACAGATCTTGGATGAAAATTGGGAAGACCAGCCAGACTTGGATGAGTTTAACCCTCAAGAAAACAAGTACCGCACTATCGACGAGTTGATGGCAGAGGTTGAGTCAGAAGAAGCTCAAGAAATCGATGAGGAGCTTAAACTAGACGTCGGTCTGAATGATTTCCCTGATGTGATTGGTGATATCGGCTCGGGGGACGACGTTGATGCGAATTCAGAGGCGGCTGGGAAGCTCGACCTGGCAAAAATATACCTAGAGATGAATGACGCTCAAGGCGCTAGGAAGCTACTTGAAGAGGCAATCGTTGATGGCAATGATGACATTCGCCGCGAAGCGAAAAACCTTATCGACGTAATCGACAAATCCTAACTAAATCGAATATAAGGGGGCAGTTTAGCCCCCTTACTTTTTGGTATATACTTCCCGCCCCATTTTTAGCTCAACAACCCTGCGAGAACATCTAATGAGAATTGCTTTAGGTATCGAATACAATGGTACTCAATACTATGGCTGGCAGCGCCAAAGAGAAGTTAAGAGCGTTCAAGAGAAACTAGAACGTGCACTGAGCGTTGTAGCAAATCAACCGATAGAAGTTCAATGTGCTGGCCGCACTGATGCGGGTGTGCATGGCACTGGTCAAGTTGTCCATTTTGATACGACAGCAACGCGTAAAATGGTTGCATGGACGATGGGTGCTAACGCGAACTTACCTGATGATATCGCTGTCCGTTGGGCGAAAGAAGTCCCTGAAGAGTTTCATGCGCGCTTTTCTGCAACTGCACGCCGTTACCGATACATTATCTTCAACAGCGCCCTACGTCCGGGGATCTTATCTTCTGGTGTCAGTCACTATCATGGTGAACTCGACGAGAAAAAGATGCACCAAGCAGCTCAATACCTACTAGGTGAGAATGATTTTACGTCGTTTAGAGCAACCCATTGTCAGTCACGCAGTCCGTGGCGCAATATGATGCACATCAATGTAACTCGTCATAATCAGTATGTT
This sequence comes from Vibrio orientalis CIP 102891 = ATCC 33934, assembly GCF_000176235.1. Lineage (NCBI taxonomy): Bacteria > Pseudomonadati > Pseudomonadota > Gammaproteobacteria > Vibrionales > Vibrionaceae > Vibrio > Vibrio orientalis. Next base: position 334,792 of record NZ_ACZV01000005.1, read on the forward strand.
GTCATTGATATCAAGGCCAATGCCTTTGTTCACCATATGGTACGTAATATCACCGGTAGCTTAATTTGTGTCGGTCGTGGTGAACAACAGCCTGAGTGGATTGCGGAGCTGCTAGCGGTAAAAGATCGCAAGCTAGCAGGGGCAACAGCTAAGGCTGAAGGCCTGTATTTAGTTGATGTTGATTACCCTGATGAATTCGAATTGCCAAGAGTGCCGATTGGGCCACTTTTTTTGCCAGACAACTTGAACTAAACCGTGGTAAATTGTCGAAAGAATCAGAGCTTTAGTGCGTGAGAATTTCCTTCAAGAAATAGGTACAACCAGTTTTTTGTCTACACTTGGCATTTAATATGCTTTAATCCTCACGCGTAAATTCAGAATTTGTATCCTTCGCGATCGCGAAGGAGTAGAGAGAAAAGGTCTTCCATGAGTTGGCTTGAAAAGATTTTAGAAAAAAGCAACATCGTTAGTTCACGTAAAGCGTCTATCCCTGAAGGGGTTTGGACTAAATGTACTTCATGTGAGCAAGTGCTTTACCACGCTGAACTAGAGCGTAACCTAGAAGTATGTCCGAAATGTGACCATCACATGCGAATGAAGGCGCGTCGTCGTCTTGAGACATTCCTAGATGAAAATAATCGCGTTGAAATCGCGGACGAGCTTGAGCCACAAGATAAGCTGAAGTTCAAAGATTCTAAGAAATACAAAGACCGTATCTCTGCGGCTCAAAAGAGCAGCGGTGAGAAAGATGCCCTTGTGGTAATGAAAGGTGAACTGTTAGGTCAGCCTATCGTTGCTTGTGCATTTGACTTCTCATTCATGGGTGGTTCAATGGGCTCTGTTGTTGGTGCACGTTTCGTTCGTGCAGCAGAAGCAGCAATGGAAGCGAATTGTGGTCTTGTGTGTTTCTCTGCAAGTGGTGGTGCACGTATGCAAGAGGCATTAATGTCTCTAATGCAAATGGCAAAAACCAGTGCAGCGCTAGAGCGTATGTCTGCGAAAGGTCTACCATTTATCTCGGTAATGACAGACCCAACAATGGGTGGTGTATCTGCAAGTCTAGCTATGCTAGGTGACATTAATATCGGTGAGCCTAAAGCACTAATCGGTTTTGCAGGTCGTCGTGTTATTGAGCAAACGGTACGTGAAGATCTACCAGAAGGTTTCCAACGCAGTGAGTTCTTATTAGATCACGGTGCGATTGATATGATCGTTGATCGCCGCGAAATGCGTCAGCGTATCGGTAGCCTAATGGCGAAGATGAACAATAAACCATCACCATTGGTGGTTTCAGTCGACGATTCGCCAAATGAAGCTGCTTATTCTGTACCAGAAGCGAGCGAAAAAGGGTAAAGTAACTTACTAACAGGCAACCACAATTCATTGGTTAAAGTTAGATGAGTCAAACCCAAATTCCCCAAGCCACATCACCACTAGCGATGTGGCTTGATTATTTAACAAACATCCATACTTCTGCGATCGACCTTGGTCTAGATCGTGTTCAAGCTGTTGCTAAATCAGCAAATCTTACCAAACCTGCTCCTACAGTGATTACTGTCGCTGGTACAAACGGCAAAGGCTCGACTTGTGCCTTAATGGAAGCGATCCTGCTTGATGCTGGCTATTCAGTTGGTGTGTATAGCTCTCCCCATTTAATCCGATATAACGAACGTGTTCGTATTAACGGCCAAGATCTCGCTGATGAGAAACACGCCGAAGCTTTCGATTATATTGAAAAGCAGCGTGGTGAGATTAGCCTCAGTTTTTTTGAGTACGGCACGCTAGCGGCGTTACGTTTGTTCCAAACTGAGAACGTCGACGTTGTTCTATTGGAAGTCGGCTTAGGTGGCCGCTTAGATGCGACCAATGTTGTTGATCACGATGTCTCTGTCATTACTAGCTTGGCTATCGATCATGTTGATTGGCTAGGGGACGACATCAATGTCATTGGTTTCGAAAAAGCAGGTATCTATCGTAGCGATAGACCGGCCATCTGTGGGCAGCCAAAAGCACCTGCGACGGTAGCTGCACATGCTGATGATATCGGTGCTGAGCTGTATCAAGTGGGTATTCAATACAACTATGAACTTGTCGACGATAGTACCTGGCGTTGGGTTCATGGCTGTTATGAGTTAGATAGTCTTCCAGTACCGGGGCTACCTTTGCAAAACGCGGCCACCGCTTTAATGGCACTAGGGACATCGAACCTTGATATCTCGGATGTAAATATCGTTAAAGGTTTGCAAAATGCTAAGCTACCGGGCCGCATGCAGATTATTAGCTCAGAGCCAACCATTCTACTTGATGTCGCACATAACCCTCATTCTGCGCAATATCTTGTTGAACGTGTGGCGAAGCAGTACCCAAGCAAGGCGATTCACACTGTGGTTGCCATGCTGCACGATAAAGACATCCAATCGACGCTTGAAGCATTAGCGCCAGTTGCATCAAATTGGTATCCAGCATCTCTCTCTGGCCCAAGAGCGGCTAAAGCCGAAGAGCTTTGTCAGTTTCTTCCGCAAGCGACGCAGCAATTCTCTACGCCCGTTGAGGCTTTTGAAGCTGCAATGACAAATGCGAAGGCAGAAGATGTCATTCTTGTTGTGGGCTCCTTCCATACCGTAGGGGAAGTGCTGGAGCATTGGCAAAAGAAAGGAGTTTAAATGGCAAGTAAGTTTCAAAATCGTCTGGTTGGCACCATTATTTTGGTGGCAATCGGTGTGATTGTTTTGCCCGATGTTTTGGATGGGAAGAAAACCCATTACAAAGAAGAGATCGCGAGCATTCCGTTAAAGCCAGAGCTTGATAGTGAATTAGAAAGCTTTGAAGTTCTCGATCCTGTGGACGATTCAAGTAGTTTGCCGGATACCCCGGTAGAAGTAGTTGATATAGACGATCAGTCGGTAGCAGAAGATAAACCGCTACCTGTGGTGGTTAAAGAAGTCCCTGAGCGTAATGAATATCAAGATACTGCTTGGATTGTTCAGTTGATGGCACTTAAAAATGCCGACAATGCGAAGAATCTGGTCAAGGATTTACAAAAGCGTGGATACCAAGCTCACACCAAACCTGAGAACGGCTTCACACGAGTAATAATTGGCCCAGATGTGTCAAAGAGTAAATTAGAACGTCAGATTGTTGAATTGGAAAAAATTACCGGTTCAAAAGGTCAATTGATTAAATTTAAACCACTAAATCCATAAGAAAACGTTTGCGTCAGCGTTTTTTCTGTTAAAATGCGCGCCAACTTAAGATGTAAGTAGAAAATGAATACATTAGATATCGTCATTTTAGGTGTGATCGGGCTATCCGCTTTGATCAGTTTAGTTCGCGGTTTCGCGAAGGAAGCCTTGTCATTAGTTATTTGGTTTGGCGCTTTTTTTATCGCCAGTCAGTACTACGCTAAGTTAGCGGTGTACTTCACCAATATTGAAGATGAGATGTTTCGCAACGGAGCCGCGATAGCAGCCTTGTTTATTGCAACACTAATTGTCGGAGCAATCGTAAATTACGTTATTGCTCAATTAGTAGAGAAAACAGGTTTGTCAGGAACCGATAGAGTACTCGGTGTCGTGTTCGGCGGCTTGCGTGGTGTTCTTATCGTTTCTGCCGCGCTATTTTTTATGGATGCGTTTACATCGTTTCCAGACTCACAGTGGTGGAAAGGTTCACAATTGGTGCCGGAGTTTAGCCGCGTCATTGCACCTTTCTTTGAACACTTACAAGCAACATCTAGTTTCTTATCTGGCGCGCTATAACGCGCCAGTCATTGTCGAAAATCGAGGGTTAAGACATGTGTGGTATTGTTGGAATCGTGGGCACTACGCCTGTAAACCAGTCTATCTATGATGCGTTGACGGTATTGCAGCACCGTGGCCAAGATGCCGCGGGTATTTGTACCATAGAAAGCAATCGTTTTCGTCTGCGTAAGGCGAACGGTTTAGTGAAAGATGTGTTCGAAGCAAAACACATGCAACGCCTACAAGGTACAGTGGGTATTGGCCACGTGCGCTACCCGACAGCAGGGAGCTCAAGCGCTTCTGAAGCACAGCCTTTCTATGTGAACTCTCCATTTGGTATCACACTGGCACACAACGGTAACCTAACTAACGCTGCAGAAGTGCGCGAAAAGTTATTTGAGAAAGATCGCCGTCACTTAAACACGACATCTGACTCAGAAGTACTGCTAAACGTACTGGCTCATGAAATTGACACCGTTAAAGGTAACGTGACCGCTGATGATGTGTTCCGCGCAGTCACCAATGTACACCGTGCTATCAAAGGTGCTTACGCGGTTACAGCAATGATCATTGGTCATGGTATGGTTGCGTTCCGCGATCCTAAAGGCATTCGCCCTCTATGCCTAGGTAAGCGTGAAATCAATGGTGCGACGGAGTACATGGTGGCATCTGAGTCGGTGGCATTGGATGCGGTTGGTTTTGATTTTGTCCGTGATGTTGCACCTGGCGAAGCCATCTATGCGACATTCGATGGTCAGCTTCATACTATGCAATGTGCTGATAATCCAACGTTAAACCCATGTATTTTTGAGTTTGTATACTTTGCTCGCCCTGACTCTTTCATCGATAAAATCTCGGTGTACAGTGCACGCGTTGAAATGGGTAAGAAACTGGGTGACCGCATTCGTGATGAATTTAGCCATCTAGATATCGACGTAGTGATCCCAATTCCAGAAACCTCTTGTGATATTGCGCTGCAAATTGCTCAAGCCATCGACAAACCATACCGCCAAGGCTTCGTGAAGAACCGCTATGTTGGTCGTACTTTCATTATGCCAGGGCAGCAGCAGCGTAAGAAATCAGTGCGTCGTAAGCTCAATGCGATTCGTTCTGAGTTTAAAGATAAGAACGTATTACTGGTTGATGACTCTATTGTTCGTGGTACTACTTCTGAACAGATCATTGAAATGGCTCGTGATGCTGGTGCGAAGAAGGTCTTCATGGTATCCGCTGCCCCTGAAATTCGTTTCCCGAACGTTTATGGAATCGACATGCCAAGTGCAACGGAACTGATTGCGCACGGTCGTGACAACGACGCTATCTGTAAACAAATTGGCGCTGACGAGCTTATCTTCCAAACGCTAGAAGATCTGGTTGATGCGGTAGGTCTAGGTAACTCGGATATTGCTAAGTTTGAAACATCAGTATTCAACGGTGAGTACGTCACTGGTGATATCGACCAAAAATACTTAGACTTCCTTGAATCGCTGCGTAGCGATGATGCCAAAGTACAGCGTGAAATTCAGCAAGAGTTAGCTAACTTAGAGCTTCATAACGAAGGCGCCTAAGCTTTCTCTGCTAAAGATACGAAAAAGCCGACGTAATCGCGTCGGCTTTTTTCGTTCTCGGAAGATGGTAACAAATGTTGTGTTGCTAACTCTTAACTCGATACAGCTGGCTGAGCATAAACATAGCGGTCGCACTAATCACCACTGAAGGGCCCGCAGGGGTGTCATAGTGCCATGACATTGAAAGGCCAAGTAATACAGCAATAGCGCCAATAAGTGATGCAAATAGGGCCATTTGCTCGGGCGCCTTGGCAAAACGACGCGCTGTTGCAGCAGGAATGATCAGTAGTGAGGTCATAATTAGAGCGCCCACAAATTTCATACCAATTGCGATAACTAAGCCGACCATCAGCATTAGCACCAGACGCATCAAATCAACATTGTGTCCTTCGACGGCGGCTAAGTCTTCATTGACGGTTGTCGATAGCAGCGAACGCCAGAAAAAGCCCAATACAGCCGCAACAACCACAACGCCAAGGTAGATATAGACCAGGTCTTCAGGGGTAACCGCGAGAAGGTCACCAAATAGGTAACTCATTAGGTCAATACGGACATTGTCTAAAAAGCTAACCGCGACTAAACCCAAAGATAATGCACTGTGGGCAAGAATACCGAGTAAAGTGTCGGTAGCGACGACTTGCTGTTTTTGTAACGTTACCAGAAGAATGGCTAACGCTAAGCAGCAGACAGTTAGGGCGAGATAGAGATTGATATCAAGCAGTAAACCAAGTGCTAAGCCCATAAGAGAAGCATGCGCTAGTGTATCGCCAAAATAGGCCATACGACGCCAGACAACAAAAGAGCCTAAAGGTCCGGCAATCGCTGCAATACCAAGGCCTGCAAGAATAGACGGTAGTAGAAACTCAATCATGATGATGTCCGTGAGAGTGATGAGAACATTGTGACCCTTCGCCAGAGACGGGTTGGCCAGCTAAGTCGTGATGATGATGGTCATGTTGGTGGTGATAAAAAGCCAACGATTGCTGGTGAGTATGGCCAAATAGGGCAATATAGCTTGGGTGCTGCGCAATATCGGCAGGTGCGCCAGAGCAGCAAATATGATGGTGGAGACAAATAACATCATCTGTTTTTGCCATCACCAGATGTAAGTCATGCGAAACCATAAATACTGCACAATTAAAGCGGTGACGAATGGTATCGATAAGCTCATAGAGATCAATTTGGCCCTGAACGTCAACGCCCTGTGCTGGTTCGTCGAGAACGAGTAGATCAGGACGCTGCAATAATGCACGAGCGATAAGTACACGTTGGTTTTCGCCCCCGGACAAAGCATGCATATTGTTTGCAAGGAGATGTTCAGCCCCGACTAACTTCAACGCATCATGCAGCTCTTGTTGACTGTATTTTCCGGCTAGGCACAGAAAACGCTCTACATTTAGAGGCAGTGAGTCATTCAGTTTGAGTTTTTGTGGTACATAACCAACCTTTAACCCTTTCGTTTTGGTGACCTTGCCACTGTAACGTCGTTGCAGGCCTAATAGCACCTTAACCAGTGTTGATTTACCTGCTCCATTTGGGCCAATCAGGGTTGTGATTTTTCCGCGCTGGAGAGATAGATTGACTCTATCTAGTACTTTTCGTTCATCAAATTGAACGCAGATGTCGCTTAACTCGACTAGTGCCGACATGAATGGAACTCATTTGCAATTGCTTAGTGTTATAATGTAACATTTGTTGGTCCGTTAAACCAGAGTGTAATTTTGTTCGCTATGAAACGTTTTATTTCCGCATGTGCCCTTATGCTTGTTAGTTCTTCATTTGCTCATGCAGCAACCATTTTAACCAGTATCAAACCGATCCAATTGATTACCCTTGAACTTACTCAAGGCGTGTCTGAACCCGAAGTGTTAGTGGCTTCAAACGCGTCGCCTCATGACTACGCGTTAAAACCTTCGGACGTAAAACGTCTACGTACTGCTGATCTTGTTGTTTGGTATGGCAGCGATCTTGAACCGTTTCTAACCAAAGTGTTGGGAAATCAGCACAACGTATTAACGCTTAGCGATATTCAAGGCCTTGAGTTGCGCGAATATGACGGTGGTCACCACGATCACGACGGGCATGATCACGGCAGTCATGACCCCCACTTTTGGCTTGGTTATAAGCCTACCTTACAAGTAGCACAAGCAATTACTGAGCGCCTTTCTGAAGTTGATTCTGAGCATAAAGCTCAATACCAAACTAATCTCGCTGAATTTGAGGCGAAATTAACACAGCAACAAGATCAGATTAAAGCGCAGCTTGCACCAGTCGCCGATGCAGGCTATTACGTATTTCATGATGCCTACGGCTATTTTGAGCAGGACTTCCCGTTGAACCACTTAGGCTATTTCACGGTGAGTCCAGATAGAAAGCCAGGTGCAAAGACTTTGATTGCGATTCGTAAAGCGTTAAAAAATCAAAATGCTCAGTGCGTATTTTCAGAACCTCAGTTTACACCAGCAGTTGTTGAATCTGTAACGCGTGGTAGCCAAGCAAAGACGGGTGTGCTAGACCCAATTGGTGCGGACATAGACGTTGTTGCTGGTGGGTATTTCCAGTTTAAGCAAAACCTCGCTGACAGCTTTAGTCAGTGCCTAGGTCAATAATTTTGCCAAGCCAAAGGTAAACTTACCTTTGGCTTATTCCTATCTTGTGAAGTCCTTTAAAAAGTCACCATTAATTGATAACCCTCACTTGTTAATCTGCGCAATTACTAGATAATTATTATCACAAAATAATAGAGGGCCATTATTAGGCTCCAATACCGTTATCGTTTTATCTTTTTCGCTGCTAGGACAAGCTTTTGATTAGAACAGTATGGATGTTGTTCATGTTGCTGCTACCAGTACATGTTTTTGCATCCAACTCATCACTTATGGTCTTTTATCCCTTGCCAACTCAGGCTGAGGGAAAGGTCTTTGCCGCTAAACAACTCTTTCTCGCAGATGGTGGAGGTATATGGCTCCAAGATGTGCGTAATCAAGTCCTCTTCTTTGATGGGCAAAATATCACTCCAGAAGTCGGTTCAGCATTAGAGTTCGAAGCCGAACAAGTCGCATTTCTTGATAATGCATTTTGGACCTTTTTCCAAAACGAAATATATAGAACGGTCCCCAATCAAGAAAAAGAACTGATCTTTAGTCTTACACCGGGCAGTGAAATATTGCGAATAGGGGCTTCAAAGCGATTTATCTGGGTATCAGATGAGCGCAACTTCTACACCTATAACGTTGACAATGGTGAGTTTCAAACCTTCTCATTGATGGAGCTTTACCAGTATAACCAGTCTTCAAAGATCTTGATTAATGATGCGCAGTTTATCTATTCGCGTTGGGTACTAGCAACGAACGCTGGCGTGTATCTATCGCGCGAAGGGCAATTCGAGCATGTTGCTAGCTCAGGTAAGCATTACGTCGAAAAACTCTATTTTTCCGAAAAGCGCCGAGAGCTGATCATCGGTTCATTGAATGGTGCATTGACCTTTGATATCACCGCACCAAATAAGCCAATAAAAAGTATCGCAGGTAGTCACGTATTGAGTATTACTGAAACCAGCCAAGAGTATTGGATTGGTACCGAGAAAGGCTTATTTGTGTACTCGTTTTTAACCGGTGAAACCAAGCGCTTTGATCAGGGCTTCTTAGCCGGTAACGATCTTTCTGGTGAGAAAATCTATTCGTTACTCAATGATGGCGTTGGTGGAGTTTGGGTCGCAACCGATCGAGGTGTTCGATATTTTTCGCTGTTTTCTCAGAAGTTTGAACGTTTTCCAAGCGCACAATTAACCTTCAATAAACGTAAAGAAACATTGAAAAAGCTCATCCCAGCAGATAACCATGATGGCTATTGGGCATTGACCAACAGTGGGGTATATCGGGCGAGTTTATCTAATATCGGTAGCCGAACACTGATCTACCAAGGTGATGTCTATGACATTGAAGAGCATGACGGTGTGCTTTGGTTAGCAACGGATCAAGGCATTGTCTGTATTAATAGTGACAGTGGTAAAGTTATCGATGACTCACTGCCGCGCTTTTTGAAAGAAAATAGCGTCCGCTTTATCGAGTTGGATGAGCAGAATGTGGTCTGGGGTGCTAGCCAAAAACAAGTCTGGAGCTACCATTTATCGAGCGGTAAGTTAACGCAATATGGCTCTGAGTGGATGATTGATAAATATCTTCCTGCTCAATTAACGCATATGCATGTGACTAAGCAGGGATACTTATCACTAGGTACAGAACACGGGGTCTACCTGTTGAAAAATGGGCAAGTACACTTTGTTGGTGAAAGCGTCCCGTATGGCGAGGTGATTGATATCATCCAACCTGCCGACAATGAACTGTGGGTAGCGAGTCGTTATGGTCTCTACCAGCTTGACTTATATTTGGAACAAGCTGAACCGATTATGATGGTGGATGGTCATATTACACCTAAATGTCTGTTACAAAACCAAGACGGGCTATGGGTAACCTCTTCGGCAGGTTTATCTCGCTACAGTATCGATGGCAAGCTGATACATCATTATGGAGAGCCGTTTGGCCTCATCAACAATGAGTTTTCTCCGGGACTTTGTAGCTACAGCAATGATAGCCAACGTACTTTGTTACTTGGCGCGGATTCTAGCCTAGTGAAAGTGAACACCCATGAATTGGTGGTTAGTCGATTACCTGATATTCAGGTGATATTTAGCCAAATTAAGCGTGATCAAACACTGTATTCATTGGGTAACACTTTAAAAGAGCGTCCAAATTTAGGCTATCAAGAATCGATTACCTTCCAGTTTGGTGTGTTGCCAAGAGCCAATAACCTCCACTTAGAATATCGACTTAATGAAGGAACGGAGTGGCAAGCGCTAGATGGCACGACGTTAACTATCGAGCATCTAATGCCAGGCCATTATACATTGGATGTACGAGCGTTACGCAATGGAGTGCTTCAGGGACAAAGTAACAGTTATCAATTTACAGTGACAGAGCCATGGTTCATGACGAACTCTGCAATTGTTGCCTATATCGCTTTGTTAGTTATGGTCCTAGTGACCTCTGTTTATTGGCGCTCTAGAATTATGTCCGCTGCAAACCGTGAGTTAAAAGCGCAAATCGCACTAAAAACTAACCAGCTTCGTCATCAAAGTCGAATTCTACTAACGAATAACCAGCAACTGAGAAAACAACTGCAGGTCAGAAGGCTGATATTCACGCAGTCAGTCAATGCCTTGAAAGATAAATTGCCTACCTTTGGTGCGAATGATGAAACGGACACTGTACTGAAGCAACTGTCGAGAGAATTAGATTTGCTTGCATCGACACGTTCTACCAACGGACAAGCACTCCCTGTTCACAATCTGACTTTGATTATTCAATCGGCATTAAGTGGCTGGACAGAAGAGTTCGTAAAAGCAGGCGTCCACGTAGAGCTTGAAGCCGAAAGTGATCTTTATGTAAGTCTGGCGCACTTTAACTTAGATGAACTGTTTAATTTGCTGTTTGATGGGATTGTGAAACGCTGTTATCGAAATCAGACCGTGGTTATTCAATTATCTCGCAGAAATGATTTGATTGCTTTCGCCATGCTCGATCAGGGTGAAGAGTTAGAAAGTGATTCAATACTGACCTCGACGTTGCAAAGTTTGCGTTCATTAGTTGAGCAGAGTGGGGGAGAGATGACCTCTCATATTTCAAACGAGAGGAACTTAATTGAAATCGCGTGGCAAGCGAGTGATATCTTCGATGAAGATTCAATTGTCTCGGCACCTTCAAATCAAGAAAGTCCAGGATTCGAAGATGATGATCCTTGGTTAGAAAAAGTGACTGCCCTTGTTGAAGAGAATTACACCAATGCTGAGTTTGGTACCTCAGTCGCTGCTAAGTTGCTATTTGTTTCGGAGCGCAGCTTGCAGCGACGATTGAAATCAGCGACCGAGAAAACCTTTACTGAGTATCTAACTGAAGTCCGTCTCGATAACGCATGTCGTCGTCTATTGGCTGGAGAGAAAGTATCAGAAGTTGCATTTGAGTGTGGCTTTAATGACCCTTCTTACTTCAGTCAGCGCTTTAAACACCGCTTTGGTATGTCTCCAACTCAATTTGTTGAGCAGCAAGACAGACTTTAATCTCCCCCTTTCCATATCGATATTCCGGTTAGTGGAGGCGCATAAGCGCTTTCTCTAGCTACAACACAATGACAGACCTTGTTGCCGCTATCGCGTTGTTCTACGCGTTCGTTTGCTGACTGAAAATAAGTGATGCTGAAAAGAGAATCGTAGGACTATTCTTGAGTGCTGAGTGCTGAGTGCTGAGTGCTGAGTGCTGAGTGCTGAGTGCTGAGTGCTGAGGTAGGGATAACAAGAAAAAAAATATCGTGGTATAGCCGGGGGGACTATACCACGGGTGCCAATGACACCTTCGCTTGCTGCCGGAGTGACGCTTGCTGCGCCACCTCTGGAATTCAATCTTGTTGTCGTTAGGGTGTTCCCTGTCGACGTGGTTAACTATAACGGTGGTGACTTATTTTACTTATAAAATTAACGCCAGATTAGTATAAGAAAAGCGACACAATCATAACTTGTTGTATTTTAATGCTTTAATTTTATTAATCGCATGATTGAGAGATTTTGCTATCCGATTTATGTCGTTGTCGTCATTGCTTTTAACGTATTTAACGAGAGTTGTTTTTACGTTTTTCACTAGCGAATTATTGCAAACATTGATTTCAGACAAGATCTGCAACAGTTATCAGAGCTAGTATTGCGATTGTTAATAGAAATCCTTCTCATTTAAATATTTTGGCCTACCTTATGAAACTGTCACAATTACAACAAGGGCAAAAAGCAACCATTACTAGCTTTACTGAACTTTCCAATGACGTTAGAAAAAAACTGATGGTCATGGGGTTACTCCCACAGACCCCGGTAAAACTGATCCGCAAAGCGCCCATGGGCGATCCGCTGCAAGTAGAAGTGCGTGGAGTATCCTTAGCGGTTCGCGTCAACATTGCTGATGCAATTCAAGTAGAGGTGAACTAATGGAATACAAGATTCTTACCGTTGGTAACCCTAATAGTGGCAAAACCACACTTTTTAATGGCCTAACAGGTGCTAAGCAGCAGGTAGGTAACTGGGCGGGTGTTACCGTTGAGAAAAAAACAGGTAAATACACACATTCTAGCGACGACTTTTTACTGACCGATTTACCTGGTATCTACGCTTTGGATAGCGGTAACGATGGTAACAGTATTGATGAATCAATCGCATCTCGCGCTGTTTTAACCCACCCAGCGGATCTGATTATCAACGTTGTCGATGCAACGTGTTTAGAGCGCAGCCTGTATATGACGCTTCAACTGCGTGAATTAGGTCGCCCAATGGTGGTGGTTCTAAATAAGATGGATGCACTGAAACGTGAACGACAAACCATCGACCTCAAAGCATTAGAGAAGGTGTTAGGTTGTCCGGTATTCGCGATTTCGGCCAACAATAAATCACAAGTTCATGCCTTCAAAGACCGTTTGCACAAAGCCTTGGTTCAAGGTGTTGCACTTAATGAAATCCGCCTGAATTATGGTGATGAGTTTGAGCAAGCGATCAGCCAGCTTGAGTCTATCTTTACTCAGCAATCTGAAGTCGCTGAACGTGCGTTAGCAATTCGTGCACTAGAAAACGATCTATTGGTTTTAAATGCTTTAGCCCAACCTGAACGCGCAACGGTTCGAGCTCAGCAGCAGACGGTTGGCTTAGACATCGACTTATTGGTCGCTGATGTGAAGTACACCTTTTTACACGAGCAATGTAAGAAGATCCGCCGTACGGAAGGCAAGCTAAGCCATAGCTTTACCGAAAAGGTAGATAGCGTCATCCTTAACAAATGGGTAGGCGTGCCATTCTTCTTTGTCGTAATGTACCTAATGTTTATGTTCTCAATAAATATTGGTAGTGCGTTTATCGACTTTTTCGATATTGGTGTCGGCGCTCTGCTCGTGGATGGTGGTCATTACTTGTTAGATGATCATTTACCAGTATGGCTGGTAACTTTGCTTGCTGACGGTGTTGGCGGCGGTATCCAAACAGTCGCGACCTTTATTCCTGTGATCGCTTGTCTGTACCTGTTCCTAGCGGTACTTGAAAGCTCTGGCTATATGTCACGAGCGGCGTTTGTTCTTGATAAAGTGATGCAGAAAATTGGCCTACCGGGTAAAGCATTTGTGCCACTGGTGTTAGGTTTTGGCTGTAACGTACCATCAATCATGGCAACGCGTACGCTAGACCAAGAACGTGAACGTAAACTGGCTGCATCAATGGCACCGTTTATGTCTTGTGGTGCGCGTCTACCTGTTTATGCCTTGTTTGCAGCAGCATTCTTCCCTCAAAGCGGACAAAACGTCGTTTTTGCTCTTTACCTATTAGGTATCGCAGCGGCTGTTTTCACTGGATTGGTTCTAAAAAATACCTTATACCCAGGTTCTAGCGACAGCCTAGTGATGGAAATGCCAGATTACGAATTGCCAACCATGCGCAATGTGGTCATCAAAACATGGCAAAAACTGAAGCGCTTTGTTTTGGGTGCAGGTAAAACGATTGTCGTGGTCGTGACCATTCTTAGCTTCTTAAATTCTGTGGGAACTGATGGCTCATTCGGTAATGAAGATAGCGAAAACTCAGTACTGTCAAAAGCATCTCAAGTGGTGACACCAATCTTTGCGCCTATCGGTATTCAAGAAGATAACTGGCCTGCTACTGTTGGTATTATCACTGGTATCTTTGCTAAAGAAGCGGTGGTTGGTACGTTGAACAGCCTTTACGCTCCGAGTGACGAAGATGGCGGTGAATTCGATTTAATGGCAAGTCTTGAAGAAGCGGTGATGTCTATTCCTGATAACCTAGCAGGTTTAAGCTACTCTGACCCACTGGGCATTGAGGTTGGTGATTTAACCGATAGCCAAGCCGTAGCTGATGAACAAGAGGTTGATGCTTCAATCTTTGGTAATCTGAAAGGTTACTTCGCATCAAGCAATGCAGCATTCGCATACCTGATTTTTATCTTGCTATACACGCCGTGTGTTGCAGCTATGGGCGCGTATGTTCGTGAGTTCGGTCAGAAGTATGCTCGCTTTATCGCGGTTTGGACCATGGGTCTCGCATACGGTGGTGCTACTTTGTATTACCAAGTGTCGCATTTTTCAGATCACCCAGCTTCTAGCGCAGCTTGGATTGGCGGTATCATTGCCATCAGTGTTGTGACTTACCGTCTGTTAAAAGCAGTGGGTAATAAGCAGAGTAAAGCATTAGAGGCGCAACTAGCATGATTCTTAGTGAGCTTAAACAGCACATTGATGCTCAAGGTAGCGTGTCCCGCAAAGAACTCGCAAAGCGGTTTCACCTCAGTGAAGATGGCGTCGATGCTATGCTATTGGTATGGATTAAAAAAGGAATGGTGTCGCGATTAGTCGACACCAATCAAGCCAAACATGTTACTCGTGTCCGTTATGCCAAGGTTGAAAGCAACGCGCTTGCCATGACCGTCACCATGTAGTGTTTAAACGTAAAAAGCCGCTCTACTTAAGAGCGGCTTTTTTTTATTCGTTATTGTTGCCCCTATCATTGGACAGGCCAAAGCTAGAGTTAACGGGTAGATAAGCTAAGCGCGCGTGAATAACTTACTCAGTGACAGTACGTTGCCAATGCGAGTTAGTAGCGCAGCTTGCTCTTCTTCAGAGCGGAACTCACCTTGGGTATTGCCCCATACTGGCCCTGGCCAAGCCACATCGTCTTGGAAGCGGGCGATATGGTGGATATGAAGCTGTGGGACCATATTGCCCAGAGCGCCAAGGTTGAGCTTATCTGGCTGGAAGGTCGCTTCTAGCGCTTGGCTTACGGCTTGAGATTCTAACAAGAATTGTTGCTGCTCTTGCATAGGTAAGTGATGCAGTTCCTTTAGATTGGCGCGCTTGGGGACTAAGATGACCCAAGGTACCGCATTGTCTCTATGCAGCAGTGCAACACACAGCGGGAAGTAGCCGATGATGGTGGTATCTTTTGCCAATTGAGGGTGCAGTTCAAAACTCATTATAATTTTCCATTTTGAATTGAATGAGGTCAGTATACGCCAGATAAAACAAAAGGTTGACGCTTTCACGCCAACCTTTCAAATTATCTTAAAGTTAGAGGCTTGATTACATGCGCTCTAGAGTTTCGATACCTAGCAGTGATAGACCTTGTTTAATCGTCTTCGCGGTAAGTGCTGCAAGTTTCAGGCGACTCTGCTTAACAGATTCATCTTCAGTGTTAAGAATCGGGCACGCTTCATAGAAGCTTGAGAACTGACCTGCTAGTTCGAATAGGTAGCTACACATGATGTGTGGTTGACCTTCACGAGCAACAGATTGAACCGCTTCTTCAAATTGTAGAAGTTTAGCAATCAGCGCTTTTTCTTTCTCTTCAGTCACTTTGATTTCGCCTGCTAGGTTATCCATAGAGATACCTGCTTTAGCGAAGATAGAAGATACACGAGTGTATGCGTACTGCATGTAAGGCGCGGTGTTGCCTTCAAACGCTAGCATGTTGTCCCAGTCAAACACGTAGTCTGTAGTACGGTGCTTAGAAAGGTCAGCATACTTAACGGCAGCCATTGCAACTGTGTTAGCAATGTTGCTCTTCTCTTCTGCATCTAGGCTTGGGTTCTTAGATTCAATCAGCTTGGTTGCGCGCTCTTCTGCTTCATCCAGTAGGTCAGCAAGACGAACTGTACCGCCAGCACGAGTTTTAAATGGACGACCATCTTTACCTAGCATCATGCCGAACGCGTGGTGCTCTAGTGATACTTCTTCTGGCACATAACCCGCTTTACGAACGATTGTCCAAGCTTGCATTAGGTGTTGATGTTGACGTGAGTCGATGAAGTAAAGAACGCGGTCAGCGCCTAGTGTTTCGTAACGGTACTTAGCACAAGCAATATCCGTAGTGGTGTATAGGAAGCCACCATCACGTTTCTGGATGATAACACCCATCGCTTCGCCATCTTTGTTTTTGTACTCTTCTAGGAAGACAACTTGAGCGCCGTCATCTTCTTGTGCCAGACCTTGCTGTTTAAGGTCGGCAACGATGCCCGGTAGCATGTCGTTGTACATGCTTTCACCCATAACGTCGTCACGAGTAAGAGACACGTTTAGACGGTCGTAGTTACGTTGGTTTTGTACCATAGTAACGTCAACCAGCTTCTTCCACATTTCAGCACAGTATTCGTCGCCACTTTGTAGTTTCACTACGTAGTTACGAGCGCGAACTGCGAACTCTTCGTCTTCGTCGTATAGTTTTTTAGATTCACGGTAGAAGGCTTCAAGGTCAGACAGTTCCATTGAAACTTCGCCAGACTCTTTTTGTACGCGCTCTAGGTTAGCGATAAGCATGCCGAACTGAGTACCCCAGTCACCGATGTGGTTTGCACGAATCACTTTGTGGCCTAGGAACTCAAGAGTACGAACAACCGCATCACCGATGATGGTTGAGCGTAGGTGGCCTACGTGCATTTCTTTAGCAACGTTTGGTGCTGAGTAGTCAGCAACGATCGTCTTTTGCTCTTCAGCAGTAACGCCTAAGCGCGCATCAGCTAGAGCAGCGTCAGCTTGCTTCGCTAGGAACTCTTCGCTAAGGAAAATGTTGATAAAACCAGGGCCTGCGATTTCAGTCTTGCTTGCGATACCTTCAAGATCCAGAACATCCAATACTTTCTGTGCAAATTCGCGTGGGTTAGTACCTAATTTCTTTGCTACGCCCATTACACCGTTTGCTTGGTAATCACCAAACTGAGGTTTTGCAGATTGGCGAACGGCTGCAGGGCTGCCTGCAGGTGCGCCAGCGGCTTCAAGAGCCTGAGATACTTTGTCGTTAATAAGTGCTTGGATATTCACACGCGCTTCCTTCAATTCTGGGAATTGGTTAGCTATGCATTCCGAGTTAATCAGGTGCTAAAAGCCTTTATCCTGAATAATATCCACTGAGTGGAATGAATGCATATCTCGATCTAGTTCATAAATTTGGCGCACATAATACCAACTTTATTGCTCCGCTTATAGGGAGTGAACTGGGAAATTTTCTACTTTTCCTGACGATCTTGTTAGTATTGGGGAAAAATCAACGCATTGGGTACGAAAAATGTCACAACCGCTGTTCAACGCTGAATTAATGCCTTCTCAGATGAAAGCTAACCTTGATGAATTTATGCATAAAATTCAAGATTTAAGCGATACTTTGCATATAAACCTCAAGCCATTTCAGGCTGATCATATCGCTTTACGTATCAATGATGCTGAACTGGCGAAATTAGCGCATCAAGAGTGGCAAAAAGAAGGACAGGTCATTTCAAATGCTCAGATTAATGGCCGCCCAATCATCGTGATTCTGTTTGAGCAAGCTTTGAATAGCCATGGCTGGAATATTGAGTGCTTGGAGCTGCCTTACCCAGCGCTTGGAAAAACCTACCCAGAACAGAATTGGGAACATGTTGAGTTTGTGGTGCCATCGGACGCGCAGTCTGCTGATGACTACTTAGCCGATCTCAAGCAGCAATTTCCAACCTTGGCGCAGAATTGGGATGCATTGCTTGAAGAAGGGGTCAAAGTAAAACTATCGAGTCCAAAAGGGGAACGGGAACGACTCAATAATCCGACGGTTGCCTTTAAACACAAAGGGGTGTGCATTAAGCTTCACCCCCATCCATTAAAAGCGATTGTCGAATCTGAGCAATCAGCCTAGCTCCACATCTTTGGGTCTGAGCTGGAACTCTTCGATTGAGCCTATCTCTTGACCTAAACTGAGCGTCTCCGACTCGTGATGTGCATTGCCCTGAGTGTGCATGATGAGTCGGTTTGCAGTTCTCGGTTTCAGTTCGTTAACAATAAATCGAATCATATCGGTTCGAGTTAACGTCTTAAGCTCCTCAAGTACCACCTCTCTCTGATTAAACTCAAGATCTTTATTGCCGATTGCAACCCAAAGCCGTTGAGCGCGGCCACGCAAAGTAGTATCTGGTGTGGAGATTTGATTCCATAAGCCGCGTTTACTGCTATGCCACTGATATTCATTGAGCTCCAAGAGGACCATATAGAACGCATTGAGAAACTCATCGATAGACTGAATCAACTCAATCGGAGCTGCATTTGGCGACTGTACGTACAAAGCAATGCCCGGATGGCGATTGAGTGGTAAATTGCCAGTTCCCACCATATAACCGAGCTGCTGCTTGGTACGGATTTCATGGAAGAAGGTTGCTGACATCAAGTGGTTAGCCAGTGAATAAAGGGCAATGCTTCTTGGGCTGGTATCATCGCACTGGTAGTAAAGGACGGTGGCAGAGTCCTCTTGGTCACAAAAGACTTCACGTTGGAATGAACCATTTTTACCTAGCATGACCAGTGGTCGCAGTGCTTCTTCGTATTGCTGGTCTTGAACTCTCAAGGCATCTTTTAGCGTATTGCCTAATGTCAGTGCATCAGACTGGGTCCAATCACCATAGACAAACATCTCTACATGCAACTCAGCCAAAATAGCATCAACAAAATTGGCTAGCTCGGTGACATCGATAGTCTCTAGTGCTTCAAGTAACACCGAGTACGGAGGATTGTTGGGTTGCAAAATGCCAGTAAGCGCATTAAATAGCTGCGATATAGGGCGATCTTGCGCTGAGTTACGCCAGTTTCTCAGTAACTGTTGTTTGATGGTTTCAAAGCGTTGCTGACTAAAGTCACGCTTAGCAAAACGGCTTAAAATAAGCTTCATTAGCTCAGGTTGTTTCTGACTAAAGCCTGAAACGGTTAAGGTGACGCCGCCTTGATGGGCATACATGTTATACCCCATACCCGCAATCTCAGCTTGGTAAGTTTCAGCCGCTAGACTGTCGAGGAACATTTCCACACACAGGCGAGTTTTAACAATGTTTCGCGGGTTTGCGACTGCATGAGGGCTATCGATGGCGACGTAGACGACGCCTTTTGGTACACGAAACTCTTCGTCTTGTAAGTGCCAAAGCTTAAATCCAGGCAGCTCTTCAAGCACCTGCGGGTTTAACTGCGGAGACTCTAGCTCTTTAGGATCAAGGTCGTAGCAGATAAATGGGTTCTTTTCTGGCAACTCGAATGACAGCGCACTTGGCTCAAGGAAATACTCTTTTTGCTCTTGAGTAAACTTGGTGACTGAATATGGGGTGAAGTACCACTTGGCGGTTTCAGTGTACTCGTAGCCATGAGCGATTAGTGTCGCGCGTAAGTTGTCGGGTACCAAGTAATCCATCAGCGACTTGAGCTGAGATTCGTCATAGTGATTCATCATAAAATCACCGTAGATGGTATCTTCCGCTTGGTAGTGCTGCATGTTGACGACAAGATGGCTGACGAGATCGAGTGGGCGAGTCGGCTCTTGAAAACGAAACGCTGATTCCAACACCGCTTGTTTTTCGCGGTAACGCCATTCATCAAAGCCTTCATGTTTGATTAAGTTAAGGTAACTAAATACCGCTTGGGTAATATCGTCAATGTGGTCTAAGCCCGTCGGAGTCAGGGCGCAGCTTACAGTAAACTCGCGATAGTTACTGGCGCTGGTGCCACCACCTGCTGACAGAGAAGTGATCCACCCCTTATCTTTCAGCGTGATCATTAAGCTGCCATCACCTTCATAGCCGAGTAAATGGGCGAAGTATGAAAGAGGCTTAGACTGATAAAACTCATCCATTCCGGGCATTGGAAATGCGAGGATCAGCTTGCGGATTTCTTTGACAGGCTCCACGTTGACCAAAACGTTGGTTGAGTGCTCATCACAATAGGGAGCCTCAATCGACTTACTGGCAAGCTGGTGGTTTGGTATGGCTGAAAACTTTTCGTGACACCAAGCCTCAAGCTCATCAAGAGTTTGCGGTCCTGCGATAGAAAGGGTCATCAGATCAGCAGAGTATTGTTGGTAATGAAAGTCGACAATTTCATCACGGATGCTCTTTCCGTCACGGTCACCGAGTGTTTCAAGGTTCCCAACCGAAAACTTACTGAAAGGATGGGCAGGATTGATCAGCTCTTTGTGGACTTGGTAAAGGCGCCTCGAATCATCATTTAGCTTAAGTTTGTACTCAGATTCAACGGCTTGGCGTTCTTTATCTAGCGCTTCAGGATTAAAAAGCGGTGCGGTAAAAAATTGGCTGAAACGGTCTAGACTGGATTCGAAAGCATTGGGTGAGACATCAAAGAAGAAACAAGTGTGTTCTGTACCTGTCCAGGCGTTGTTACTGCCACCATGTTGACTGATATAGCTTTGAAATTCGCCCACTTTAGGGTATTTTTCCGTCCCCAAAAATAGCATGTGCTCAAGATAATGAGCTAAACCTTCACGATCGGCTGGATCGTCAAAATGGCCGACATTGACGGCTAATGCAGCTGCTGATTTTTGTGCTGTATCGTCGTGAATCAGCAATACCCTAACACCGTTAGAGAGCGTCAAGTAACGGTATTGGTTAGTATCATTGGGGCTAATGTGCACGGTGCCATCTCCAGTCAGTTTGAGAACGCCTTATAGACAATAGAGTAATTATGACTCGGATATGGCTGACTGCAAACTATCTGTTTGAGAAATATGAGCAAAATGGATTTGTCGACAGACTCGGTGAGCTGCCAAGAGTGTTAAGAAAGTCAGAGTCTTTCGGAGCAAAGTTGATATAATTATTTATAGCTCAATAGATTTGATGCCTCGCGCTGCAATCAGATCAAGCACTCAACAATTACAAGAACAACAACCCGCGAAGCTAAAACTGCGGGGGTAGTATTAGGAAGAAGCCATGAAAATTTTTATTATGCGTCATGGAGAAGCAGAGCATTATGCCGCAAGTGACGCAGAGCGAGAGCTAACTCAGCATGGCCGAAAAGCCTCGCTAGCTGTCGCACGAGCATGTGCCGGGAAAGGTTTCGCACAATTTGATAAAGTGTTAGTGAGCCCTTACATTCGTGCTCAGCAAACCTGGCAAGAGATCGCATCACAATTTTCATCTGAGCAAGTGGAAACCTGTGATGATATTACACCGTATGGAGACTCAGAGCAGGTGGCTGACTATGTATCGGCACTGGTCGACACTCACAACTACCAAAGCATTCTGATCGTGTCGCATCTCCCCTTGGTTGGCTATTTAACCTCAGAATTTGTGACTGACATGATGCCGCCAATGTTCCCAACATCCGGACTGATTTGTATCGACTATTCGTTGGAAAAACAGTCTGGTGAAGTGGCTTTCAACATTCACCCATAATCGCATTGAAAGCTCGCTTTTGTCCTTTCTAGTCTAGGATTGAGAGCGGGTGCTCACCTCTTAAGTCTAATGATGCTGTCCACATGCCGCGTCTACACCACTAGCCATAAAATTGACATACTTGATGGACTAGATATTGCATAGTTACGCCAAGTTGTTCTTTTTTCCGAAATTTACTGTAGCTATTTGACTATGAAGTTTTCTTTGCCGTTCGCGGACAAACTGCCTCCAATTCCTCAGCGTGCGATGCCTGCCATCGGTGCGCCAGTCATGGTTTTGGCTACGCTGGCAATGGTTATACTGCCAATTCCAGCATTCCTACTCGACCTTTTCTTTACCTTCAACATTGCGTTAGCCATGGTTGTCCTACTGGTGACGGTGTATACCCGCAGGCCATTAGACTTCGCAGCCTTCCCTACGGTGCTACTGATCTCTACGCTATTGCGATTAGCCTTGAACGTGGCCTCGACTCGTGTCGTTCTGCTTTATGGTCATGAAGGGCCAGGCGCAGCGGGTAGCGTGATTGAAGCATTTGGTAGCGTCGTGATTGGCGGTAACTATGCGGTGGGTCTAGTAGTCTTCCTCATTTTGATGATCATTAACTTTATGGTTGTTACCAAAGGTGCGGGTCGTATTTCTGAGGTAAGTGCTCGCTTTACTCTAGATGCGTTACCAGGTAAACAGATGGCGATTGATGCGGACTTGAACGCTGGTCTCATCGATCAAGACCAAGCTAGGACGCGTCGACAAGAAGTGACCAAAGAAGCGGACTTCTATGGTTCGATGGATGGTGCGTCGAAGTTTGTTAAGGGTGATGCCATCGCCGGTATTCTCATCCTATTTATCAACATCATTGGCGGTCTATCCATTGGTATGGCGCAATATGGTTTAGGGTTTAGTGAAGCGCTGCAGATTTATACCTTGTTAACCATTGGTGACGGCTTGGTTGCTCAGATCCCATCGCTACTATTGTCGATTGGCGCAGCAATCATGGTGACCCGTCAAAACACTGATGAAGACATGGGTAAAGAAGTTGTCTTCCAGATGTTTGACAACCCGAAAGCCTTAATGATTACCGCATCGATTTTGTTTGTCATGGGTATCGTACCGGGAATGCCACACTTTGCTTTCCTATTGCTCGCCTTTATTGCGGGTGGTGGTGCGTACTACATTTATCGTAAGCAGAAAAAAGAGGCGGAACAGACAAACCTACCAGCAACGACTGAACCTGCGTCGACAACGCCGAAAGAGCTCTCTTGGGATGATGTTCAACCTGTTGATATTGTGGGCCTAGAAGTCGGCTACCGCTTGATTCCATTAGTCGATCAAGCGCAAGGTGGTGAGTTACTTGAACGGGTGAAAGGGGTACGTAAAAAGCTCTCACAGGACTTCGGTTTTCTTATCCCTGCAGTCCACATTAGAGATAACTTAGAGCTAACACCAAACAGTTATCGTATTACCCTCATGGGCGTTGCGGTCGGTGAAGCTGAAATCAGACCGGATATGGAGCTGGCGATTAACCCGGGTCAAGTCTACGGAATGATTGAGGGCGAACCGACTATTGATCCGGCCTTTGGTCTTGAAGCGGTATGGATACGTGAAGAACAGCGTGAACACGCGCAAGCACTAGGTTACACCGTTGTAGACTCGTCCACGGTGCTAGCGACTCACTTGAGCCAGCTTTTAACCAACAACGCTTCGCAGCTAATTGGCCATGAAGAAGTGCAAAACCTACTTGAAATGCTCGGCCGCAGTACACCTAAACTGGTGGAGAGTTTTGTACCGGATCAGTTACAACTTGGTGTTGTGGTTAAAGTTCTACAAAACCTGCTTAATGAAGCGGTTCCTATTCGTGATATTCGCACAATTGTTCAAACCTTGTCCGAGTACTCAAGTAAGAGTCAAGAACCTGACATATTGACCGCCGCAGTACGTATCGCACTAAAACGTTTAATTGTTCAGGAAATCAATGGGATAGAGCCTGAATTGCCAGTCATTACCTTGATTCCTGAGCTGGAACAAATATTGCATCAGACAATGCAGGCTTCTGGTGGAGAATCCGCGGGAATCGAGCCAGGGTTAGCTGAGCGTTTACAGACATCTTTAAGTCAAGCGACACAAGAGCAAGAGCTAAAAGGTGAACCGGCAGTGTTATTGACGTCGGGTGTACTACGCTCAACATTAGCGAAGTTTGTTAAGAATACGATTCCTTCACTACGAGTTCTCTCATACCAAGAAATCCCGGACGAGAAACAAATTCGTATTGTTCAAGCGGTTGGGAACTAGCTTTAATACGTTGATATACGGTACCTAATTTGAAGATTAAACGATTTTTTGCCAAAGACATGCGCACAGCACTTCTCCAAGTCAAAGGAGAACTTGGTGATGATGCGGTCATCATGTCTAACAAGAAAGTGGCAGGAGGAGTCGAGATTGTCGCTGCAGTAGACGGCGAAGGCTCAAGCGGCGCTGTGAACAATTACAGTTCTAACCCGCGACACAATAATCCTCGACCAACACAGGCGAAGCCGTCAGCGTCTTCACCAAACCGAACTCTCGCGGAAGATAAAGTCAGTCTACAGTCGCAGTCTGGCCCTGATCGTTCAGTGACTAAACGCTTTGCCAACATGTTTAAACAATATGGCGGTGGTGAGAGCGAAAGCAAAGAAGAAACCAGTGCTGATACGCTTGCTGCTTTGTTGAATCGACAATCAGCAACGCGCCAAGATGGCCGTGAATCTGTTCAGCTAAAACAAGACTCACCGCTTGCACGACTTATTGCAGAAGATCGCCGACTAGAGAGACCAGCAGCTAAACTAGATCCTACGCGCTATGAACGTTCTCGTTCGAATGAAGCGGCGGTAGCTAGTGAAGATCTTGAAGAAATGAAAGAAGAGATGACGTCAATTCGTCGCCTCTTAGAGCACCAAGTCTCTGGACTAATGTGGCAAGAAGTAGAGCGTAGAGAGCCACTTCGAGCGATGTTAATTAAACGCTTAGAGCGCATGGGCGTCTCGTCTGATTTGGCCGATCAGTTAGCTTGCTATATTCCGGAAGATACCGCGCCAACTAAAGCGTGGAAAGCACTGCTGGGCTTGGTGGCAGACCAAGTGCCAGTCTCACAAAAAGATATTTTAAAGCGTGGCGGTGTTGTCGCGCTTCTTGGGCCTACTGGTGTAGGTAAAACAACGACAATTGCCAAGTTAGCTGCTCGCGCGGCAATGGAGTATGGCTCAGATAATGTCGCGCTTGTTTCAACCGATACATATCGTATCGGTGCACATGAGCAATTAGCCATTTATGGACGCATTATGGGCTGTCCAGTAAAAGTGGCTAAAGATTCCAATGAGTTAGCCGATGTAATATATCAGTTACGAAATCGTCGCCTAATTCTTGTTGATACAGCTGGTATGGGACAGCGTGACGTTAGATTGTCTGAACAGCTGGATACTTTGATGCAGGAAACCGGTGAAGTGATTCACAGCTACTTGGTTCTTCCGGCTACTGCGCAGCGCAAAGTATTGCAAGAGACCATCGACCACTTTAAGCGTATCCCATTATCTGGGTGCATTATGACAAAGCTTGATGAGTCATTGAGTCTCGGAGAGTTCCTTAGCGTGGTAGTTCAAAATGCACTACCCGTGACGTATATAGCGAATGGACAACGAGTTCCCGAAGATATTGTGATAGCGCAACCAAAATACATGGTCGCTAAGGCAAACGAATTACTTGAGAAGTCGACAGATGACGAACCTCACTACTGGAATAGTGAATCGGAAAGGTTCTAGGCGGCGGACGATTATGACAAAAAATATGATACAAGACCAAGCAAGCGGATTACGCCGCTTAACACAGCCTTCACTTACCAAGGTCATTACTGTGACGGGTGGTAAAGGTGGTGTTGGTAAATCTAATGTGACGTTAGGAATGGCTATCTCGATGGCGCGACAAGGCAAAAAAGTCATGGTACTTGATGCTGATTTAGGTCTCGCAAATGTTGATGTCATGCTAGGTATTCGACCTAAGCGCAACTTAGGCCATGTACTGGCAGGCGAATGCGATCTGAAAGATGCCATTGTCGAGGGGCCTCACGGCATTAAAATTATCCCTGCAACATCGGGTACTCAGGCAATGACCGAGCTGTCGCATGCTCAACATATCGGTTTAATTCGAGCTTTCGGAAGCTTAGAAGATGAAATGGACGTGTTATTAATAGACACGGCTGCTGGTATATCTGATATGGTAGTCAGCTTTTCTCGGGCAGCTCAAGATGTGGTTATTGTCGTTTGTGATGAGCCAACATCGATCACTGATGCATATGCCCTAATTAAGTTATTGAGCAAAGAACATCAGGTTCAGCGATTCAAAATCGTTGCAAATATGGTCAGAAGCTACCGTGAAGGCAGAGAATTGTTCGCAAAGTTGACCTTGGTCACAGAGCGATTCTTGAATGTGAGCCTAGAGCTCGTAGCATGTATTCCTTTGGATGATAAAGTAAGACAAGCGGTTAAAAAACAAAAGATTGTAGTTGATGCGTTTCCTAGAGCACCTGCTGCATTAGCCATCGGTTCATTGGCAAGTAAGGCACTTACTTGGCCAATTCCTAAGACTCCGAGTGGACATCTTGAGTTTTTTGTCGAACGCTTACTTAATAGACCTGAGATGCTAGAGGAACCATTTGGTGAATAAGGCCTTGACCTATGACCAGTATGCAAACCAAAACAGTCAGCGAGCATTTTTAGAAAAATACTCGGTGCTGGTGAAGCGTATTGCTCATCATTTGCTTGGGAGGTTACCTCCGAGTGTGCAGGTAGAAGATCTTATTCAGGCGGGAATGATTGGCCTGCTCGAAGCTCAAAAGAACTATGATGGTACTAAAGGAGCGAGCTTCGAAACTTACGCAGGGATTCGCATTCGAGGCGCAATGCTTGACGATATTCGTCGAGGAGACTGGGTTCCGCGCTCAGTTCATAAACATAATCGTGAAGTTAGCCAAGTTATTGCCATACTTGAAGGTGAGTTGAATCGAGACCCAACTGATGCAGAAGTTGCACAACGGATGGGAATCAGCCTAGAGCAGTATCACGTTATTTTGACGGATATTAACTGTTCTCGCTTAGTGGGAATAGAAGACTTGGGGATATCGGAAGATTCGATATCACCTGGGGATAGTGAAGACGATAACTTACCTTTTAAGGGAGTCGCTGATGAATATTTCCGTAAAGCATTGGTTGACTCAATAAAAACTCTTCCAGAGCGTGAAGCTCTAGTACTTTCGCTTTATTATGATGAAGAGTTAAACTTAAAAGAAATCGGCGAAGTAATTGGTGTTAGCGAGTCACGCGTTAGTCAAATACTAAGCCAATCTATGCAGCGTCTACGCACAAAGTTGAGTGCTTGGACAAATAATGAGTAAAAATCACTGATCTCAAATTCAGTGGAGGCAATTTTGAATAAAAACATGAAGATCCTTATTGTTGATGATTTCTCAACAATGCGCCGTATCGTTAAGAACCTACTTCGTGATTTGGGTTTCAACAATACCCAAGAAGCGGATGACGGCTTAACGGCGTTACCAATGCTTAAGAAGGGTGAGTTCGACTTTGTCGTGACAGATTGGAATATGCCAGGTATGCAAGGTATTGACTTGCTCAAGCATATTCGTGCCGATGACGAACTCAAGCACCTACCAGTATTGATGATTACTGCAGAAGCAAAACGTGAGCAAATCATCGAAGCAGCACAAGCTGGTGTTAACGGCTACATCGTTAAGCCATTTACCGCTGCAACACTAAAAGAAAAATTAGATAAAATTTTTGAGCGTTTATAGTCAAGGTATTGACTAGAGGCGTGAAAGGCCAAATTTCAGAATGATTTCATTAGAACAGGCAAAGCAACTTGTCGAGTTGTTAGAAGACGGTCAACAACAGGAAGCGGATGTTCTTGTTAGAGACATATACGAAAACACCTCGAATCCAATGCTACAAGAAATTGGTGAATTGACTCGCGACTTACATGAGTCAATTAAACATTTCAGCGTGGACGAGCGCATGAGTCAGATTGCCAATGACGAAATCCCTGACGCAAGGGATCGCCTCCAATACGTCATTGATAAGACAGAAGTTGCCGCGAACAAAACCATGGATGCGGTCGATCGTTGTATGCCTATTGCTGATAACCTACATGAAGGACTGCTGCAAGTTCGCCCTCAGTGGAATGAACTTATGCATGGCCGCATAGAGTTAGCTGATTTTAAAGCGCTTTGTTATCGAATCGATAACCTACTAAGTGAAGTTGAAGGGGATAGTACTGAGTTAAGAGGTCAATTGACTGAAATTCTCATGGCCCAAGACTTCCAAGATTTAACAGGTCAAATCATTCGACGTGTTATTACCTTAGTGGATGAGGTTGAAGGTAGATTGGTTGAAATACTGACTGCCTTTAGTACTGGACAGTTGGAAGAAAGCAAAAATAACAAGAGCAAAGCATCGACGGACCCGGAAGGTCCAATCCTTAACGCTCAAGATAGGGAAGATGCCGTTTCATCACAAGACGAAGTTGACGACTTACTCTCGAGTCTTGGGTTTTAGAGGTAAATATGAGCTACGATTTAGACGAAGATATTCTTCAGGACTTTTTGGTAGAAGCGGGAGAGATCTTAGAGCTACTCTCTGAGCAGTTAGTAGAGCTTGAAAATAACCCTGAAGATAAAGATCTATTAAATGCCATTTTCCGTGGTTTCCACACAGTGAAAGGTGGGGCGGGTTTCTTATCCCTAGCCGAGCTTGTGGACACTTGTCACGGTGCAGAGAACGTGTTCGATATCTTACGTAATGGCCAGCGACACGTAAACGCTAGCTTGATGGATACGATGCTTAAAGCACTTGATACGGTGAATGAACAATTCCAAGCAGTTCAAGATCGTGAAGAATTGCCTAAAGCTGAGCAGTCTTTGCTTGATGAGCTTCATCGACTCAGCAGTCCTGAGGCAGCTGATGAAGCCGTTGCTGCGGCGCCAGTCGTTGAAGAGCCTGTAATCCCTGAGCCCGTTGCTGCTGAGCCTGCTGCTCCAGCAGAGATCGCTGCAGGTTCTATTGATGAAATTACTCAAGACGAATTTGAAAAGCTACTTGATGAGTTACATGGTGCAGGTACTGCGCCAGGAAAACCAGAAAGTGCTGCTGCGCCATCTCCGGCCCCTGCTGCTGACGCTGATATGGGCAGTGACATTACCGATGACGAATTTGAAAAGTTATTAGATGAATTGCATGGTGTTGGTAAAGCACCTGGTGAGGGGGAATCTGCTGAACCTGTTGCCCCTGCGCCAGCGGCGGCCCCAGCGGCTCCTGCAGGAGCAGGTGATGCCGATCTAATGACCGATGCAGAGTTCGAGAAATTACTGGATGATTTGCATGGATCTGGCAAAGGTCCAAGTATTGAAGAGCTTGACGCGGCAACTAAACCAGCCGCAGCAAACCCTGAACCCGTTGCTCCAACTCCGCCACCGGCTCCTAAGTCTGCTCCAGCTCCTGTTGCTAAAGCGGAAGCTGCGCCACCACCACCAGCGAAGAAAGAAGCCGCAACACCGGCTAAAAAGACTCAAGCTGAAGCAACTGTACGTGTTGACACGTCTACGCTAGATACCATCATGAACATGGTAGGTGAACTGGTATTAGTACGTAACCGTCTGCTGAGCTTAGGTCTTAATAGCAACGACGAAGAAATGTCAAAAGCGGTGTCGAACTTAGACGTCGTTACAGCGGATCTTCAAGGCGCAGTAATGAAAACGCGCATGCAGCCAATCAAAAAAGTGTTTGGCCGTTTCCCACGCGTTGTACGTGACTTAGCTCGTAGCCTAAACAAAGACATTACGCTGGAAATGCGTGGTGAAGATACCGACCTAGATAAAAACCTTGTTGAGGCGCTAGCGGATCCATTGATTCACTTGGTACGTAACTCTGTTGACCATGGTATTGAAATGCCAGACGCACGTGTAGCGTCGGGTAAATCAAGAACGGGTAAAGTTATCTTATCGGCATCTCAAGAAGGTGATCATATCGAACTGGCTATCGTTGATGATGGCGGCGGTATGGACCCAGATAAACTTCGTGGTATCGCGGTTAAGCGTGGCATCATGGATGAAGATGCTGCTTCTCGACTGACCGACAAAGAATGTTTCAATCTTATCTTCATGCCAGGCTTCTCGAGTAAAGAGCAGATCTCTGATATTTCAGGTCGTGGTGTAGGTATGGACGTGGTTAAAACGGCCATCAATACGCTTAATGGCTCGATTGATATCGACTCAGAAATGGGCAAGGGCACCAAGATTACCATCAAGGTACCGCTTACACTTGCGATTCTACCAACCCTAATGGTTGGCGTTGCAAACCACCCATTTGCATTACCACTCGCGAGCGTAAACGAAATCTTCCATTTAGATTTAAGTCGCACCAATGTGGTTGATGGTCAATTAACGATCATTGTTCGTGATAAGTCTATACCACTGTTTTATTTACAGAACTGGCTCGCACCGCAAGCAGGTCAAGTCGAGTTACGTAAAGGCCACGGTCATGTTGTGATTGTACAAATCGGTAGTCAACGAGTTGGCTTCGTTGTCGATACTTTGATTGGTCAAGAAGAAGTGGTTATCAAACCTTTAGATAACTTGTTGCAAGGTACGCCAGGAATGGCGGGCGCGACGATCACGAGTGATGGTCATATTGCCCTTATCTTAGATGTGCCTGATTTGCTTAAGCAGTATGCAGCTGCGTCGCGAATCTAACTTTCAGCATATAAAGGACATATATGGCAATCAAAGTATTAGTCGTTGATG
Organism: Vibrio orientalis CIP 102891 = ATCC 33934; assembly: GCF_000176235.1. Lineage (NCBI taxonomy): Bacteria > Pseudomonadati > Pseudomonadota > Gammaproteobacteria > Vibrionales > Vibrionaceae > Vibrio > Vibrio orientalis. Next base: position 365,207 of record NZ_ACZV01000005.1, read on the forward strand.
ATTCGAGTTTCTTCCGCCGTCGAGTAAGTGAAATCATAAATTCAGATGCTCGACTTGAAGTAATTGATATTGCTACTAACGGAAAAGAGGCAGTCGAGAAAGCGATTTCGATTAAGCCTGACGTGATTACGATGGATATTGAAATGCCAGTCATGGACGGTATAACAGCCGTTCGTGAAATCATGTCAAAGAGCCCTGTGCCAATTCTAATGTTCTCTTCTTTAACGCATGATGGTGCGAAAGCCACTTTAGATGCATTAGAAGCAGGGGCGCTCGATTTCCTACCTAAAAAGTTTGAAGATATTGCACGTAATCGAGATGAAGCGGTGTCATTGCTTCAGCAGCGTGTTATACAGATTGCATCTAAGCGCGCATCAATGCGCCGTGCCGCACCAATAAGAACAACGCCAGCTGCGTCTCCTGCAGCCAAGGCATCTCCGAGCACTCCGGCACGCTCTTCATTGCGTCCAGCAGCGCCGGTGGCTAAGTCGGCAGTATTAGGGCGATTTAAGGCAAGTGGTAAAAAGTATCAGTTAACGGCAATTGGTACTTCTACTGGCGGCCCGGTGGCCCTGCAGAAAATCTTAACTAAATTACCAGCTAACTATCCTCATCCTATTGTGTTGATTCAACACATGCCGGCTACTTTCACCGCTGCATTTGCGAGTCGTTTGAACTCGCTGTGTAAGATTCAAGTGAAAGAAGCTGAAGACGGAGACGCGCTAAAACCAGGTGTTGCTTATTTGGCTCCTGGTGGCAAGCAAATGATGCTCGAAGGGCGACCAGGTTCTGCGAAGCTTCGCATCATTGATGGTGGTGAGCGTATGAACTATAAGCCGTGTGTCGATGTAACATTTGGTAGTGCAGCCAAGATCTATTCTGATCAAGTGCTCTCCATGGTACTAACGGGTATGGGTGCTGATGGCCGTGAAGGCTCTCGCATGCTGAAGGGTGTTGGCTCGACAGTATGGGCTCAAGACGAAGAAAGTTGCGTTGTTTACGGCATGCCTCAGGCGGTGGCGAAAGCAGGGCTTTCTACGGAAGATCTCCCATTGGATAGAATTGCCGAGCGAATGTTAGTCGAAGTCGGTCTAGCATAGAGGTTCTCATGATTGTATGGAGTATAGCGAACCAAAAAGGGGGAGTGGGCAAAACGACCACAACCATTACTCTTGCTGGTTTGTTAAGTAAACAAGGAAAGCGTGTCCTGTTAGTGGATACTGACCCGCACGCATCTTTGACGACGTACCTTGGTTACGACTCTGATAATGTTCCTTCTAGCTTATTTGATTTGTTTCAACTTAAGGAATATACCGAGCAAACGGTGATGCCTTTAGTGATGCGTTCAGATATTGAAGGGATCGACCTAATTCCAGCGCATATGTCACTTGCGACATTGGATCGGGTAATGGGCAATCGAAGTGGTATGGGTTTAATCCTTAAACGAGCGCTGAATGCGATCCGTGGCCACTACGATTATGTATTGATTGATTGCCCTCCAATTCTTGGTGTAATGATGGTCAATGCTTTGGCGGCTAGCGACCGAATTTTAATTCCGGTGCAGACAGAGTTCCTAGCAATGAAAGGTCTAGAGCGTATGGTTCGTACCTTGGCTATCATGCAGAAGTCGCGCAATAAATCCTTTAATGTGACGATTGTTCCGACCATGTATGACAAACGGACTCGAGCTTCACTGCAAACATTACAGCAATTGAAGAAAGATTACCCAGGTCAAGTTTGGTCTTCTGCTGTGCCGATCGATACTAAATTTAGAGATGCGAGCTTAAAGCATTTGCCAGTGTCTCATTTTGCTTCAGGTAGTCGTGGTGTGTTTGCCTACAAGCAGCTATTGATTTTTCTAGAGAGGTTAGCCATCAATGACTAGCCAATCGATGCTTTCAAGTGAACAAGCTCTAGATGATTACTTCTCGGCTCTTCTTGCAGAGTCTGAGGAGCAGAGCCAAAATGAACTTGTAGAGTGTGATGTTGAGTCTATCGTTGCGTCAGAGCCAGAGGAGCAAGCACTTGAACCAATGGTTCAGTCCGTTGAAGAGAAAAGCTACTACCATCCTCCAGCAGTGGAGGTTGAGGTACCTAATCTCGAAGATGTAGAACGCCTACTTAAGCAGCTTGAATCAAGCAACCCAGTTGCCGAGTTAGAGCTTGAAGAGGTGATGGAGCAAAATACCGTCGACATCGCTGAAGTTGTTCGAACTGAACCTGAAGTAGTGACAGAGGAAATCCAAGACTGGACAGTTGAAGAGCCAGTGATCGAGGTAGAGACTGAAGTCGAACCTGAGATTGTTGTCCCAGAAGTTGAGCTGCCTCAGATCGATATCACGGTTGATACGGATACCGAGATAGAGACAGAGTTACAAACCGCCCAAGGCTCAAGTGATTTAGGCGAATGGCACTCAACAGAGCGTAATATCGATTTCCAGGTGCTCTATTTTGATGTGAACGGCGTGACGTTTGCTGTGCCATTGGATGAACTCGGTGGTATCCACCGCATTAGCGAAATGAATCATCTGATTGGTCGTCCTGGGTGGTATTTAGGTTTACAGACTAGCAGAGAAGCTCAGCTTGATGTGGTTGATACTGCAAAGTGGGTAATGCCAGAGAAGCTAAAAGGCGAAGAATACAAAGAGAGCTACCAGTACATTGTCATGTTAGGCGAAAGTATGTGGGGCTTGGCTTCTAGCGAGCTAAAAGGTACAGAATCATTAAATCCAGACATGGTACGCTGGCGTGAAACCGCAGGGAAACGCCCTTGGCTTGCCGGAATGGTCACAGAAAAAATGTGTGCTTTAATTCACGTCGAGGCATTGATAGCTATGCTTAATGCAGGACTTGATGTAAAAGCATTAGATAATTAGAACATTTATGCCTATTTGGGCTTAGAGAGGATAAGGTATGTCTCAAACTAATGAAGTCGAAGTAAGAAAAGAGCAGTCAAATGACGAAGTGCTTCAGTGGGTGACGTTCCAATTAGAAGAAGAAACTTACGGTATCAATGTAATGCAGGTACGTGAAGTACTTCGTTACACTGAGATTGCTCCAGTACCAGGTGCGCCAGACTACGTGCTAGGTATCATTAACCTACGTGGTAACGTTGTTACGGTTATTGATACTCGCTCTCGCTTTGGCCTTATGGAAGGTGAAATCACAGATAACACTCGTATTATCGTGATTGAATCTGAGCATCAAGTTATTGGTATTCTGGTTGATAGCGTTGCTGAAGTGGTTTACCTACGTTCTTCTGAGATCGATACCACACCAAGTGTTGGTACTGATGAAAGTGCGAAATTCATCCAAGGTGTTAGCAACCGTGATGGTAAGCTATTAATCCTAGTTGATTTGAATAAGCTACTGACTGATGAAGAATGGGATGAGATGGCTCACCTATAATGGAATTGAGTAGTTCGATGTTGAGTGCTCCAGTGATTGCTGGAGCAGTATCGTTTGTCGTCTTGATCATTGTTTTTGCATTGTTACGCCTAAAACAAGGACAAACGAAGTCTGCTGAGTATCAACGTCAGCAAACGCGCCATTTGGATAAAGAACTACAAAAAGCCAATAAACAACTTTTAGAAGTTCGTTCCGTTGTGGTCGGGTTAGGACAAAAAGTCAGTGAACAGCAAGATATTATCCAGCACTTAAATGAACGTATTACGGAATTAGAGCAAGCAGACAGTGATGGCCGTTTGTATTCTAGAGCCAGTAAAATGGTCCAGTTAGGCGCAGATATCAATGAGTTAATCGAAGAGTGCGAACTGCCAAAAGCAGAAGCTGAGCTGATGATGTCACTGCAGAAAAAAATTGCCGGACAAGAAAAAGTCCCTCCTCTCGAAAGTAGCCCCGATCGGCAAAAAGCCGCAGCGCGTAAGCGAACAATGAGAAGATAGAATACTAAAAAGTGCCACTCGGCACTTTTTTTATGCCCCTTTGTAACCATTTAGTGGTAGTTGTTTAAGCTTGTGTTTGAATATTAACAGATTCTTACGTAGTTTCGTGATTCGTATAGGTCTATTCCTATTTAGAGAATACGAGGCTGTGGTAAGATACAGCTTCGAAACTTACCTAGTGATCGCAAATGTTAGAAGTATCTCAACTTACCGCCATTCGAGATGAAAGAATTCTGTTTGAATCCCTGTCTTTTACGATTGATTCGGGCGAATTAGTTCAGGTCGAAGGTAGAAATGGTACCGGCAAAACAACCTTGCTGCGTATCATTACTGGGCTAGGGGACCGCGATAACGGGGAAATCTTTTGGAGTGGTGAGAATATCGAGTCCAATCGTGACCAATTTCACCAAGACCTTTTATTCCTAGGCCACCAAACCGGTGTTAAGCGCGAACTCACCGCCTACGAGAATTTACGTTTTTATCTGAGCATTCATTCTCGCCAATCCTTTGACAAGAACACGATTTACGATGCCTTGACCAAAGTGGGGTTAGCTGGTCGTGAAGACGTACCTGTCGGCCAGTTGTCAGCGGGTCAACAAAGACGTGTTGCGTTAGCACGTTTATGGTTGAGCGATCATAAGTTATGGATCCTTGATGAACCGCTAACTGCTATCGATAAGCAGGGGGTTAAGGTTCTCGAATCTCTCTTTTTGAAGCATGCTGAAAGTGGTGGCATAGTCATGTTGACGACTCACCAAGATATGTTCGCTGATAATCCTAAACTAAGAAAAATAAAACTAGGTGATTAATCATGCTTGGCACCATGAATAGTATTATAAGACGCGAACTGCTCATCGCCTTTCGCCGTCAAGCAGACATCTTTAACCCTCTGTGGTTTTTTATCATTGTTATTACGCTGTTTCCGTTAAGTATTGGACCAGAGCCCAATTTATTAGCGAGAATTGCTGCGGGTATAGTATGGGTGGCGGCGCTACTTTCAGCTTTGCTATCACTAGAACGCTTATTTAGAGATGACTTTCAAGACGGCGCGTTGGAACAAATGATGCTAATGCCTGTCCCATTACCGATAGTGGTTATCTCTAAGGTTATTGCACACTGGTTACTGACCGGTTTGCCGCTGATTTTAATCAGCCCACTGTTATCAATCCTGCTGTCATTAGACTTTAATACTTGGCTAGCAGTGGTATGTACCTTGTTAGTGGGGACACCAACACTGAGCTTTATCGGCGCAATTGGGGTCGCTCTAACGGTTGGGTTACAAAAAGGTGGTGTGTTACTGAGTTTGTTAGTACTGCCTCTTTATATTCCTATTTTGATTTTTGCGACGTCAGCGATTGATGCCGCATCATTAGGAATGGCGTATAACGGTCAATTGGCGATTCTTGGTGCAATGTTCATGGGAGCAATGACACTAACGCCTTTCGCAATTAGTGCAGCACTGAGAGTAAGTGTGAATTAATTGTTTTTGATCAAGCACGATTTTTTCCCTTTATATAAATTACAAAACTAATAATTGTCTAACGAAAAATTAGACGAACCTGAAGTAAGAGTGAGAACAACGATGTGGAAATGGCTCCATCCCTATGCCAAGCCTGAATCTGCTTACCAACTATGCGGTAAGCTCTTGCCATGGTTCTCCGTACTAGCGCTGTTATGTTTATCTATCGGCACTGTATGGGGTTTAGCCTTTGCTCCTTCTGATTATCAGCAAGGTGATAGCTTTAGAATCATTTACATTCATGTACCGTCAGCTATTTGGTCGATGGGTGTCTACATGTCGATGGCAATCGCAGCCTTTATCGGTATCGTTTGGCAGATTCGCCTGTCGGATATGGCCGCCTCAGCAATGGCACCGATCGGTGCTGTGTATACCTTTATTGCATTATTAACCGGTGCCATTTGGGGTAAACCAATGTGGGGCACATGGTGGGTATGGGATGCGCGTTTAACTTCTGAATTAATCCTTCTATTCCTCTACCTCGGTGTCATTGCGCTTTACCACGCGTTTGATGACCAGAAAACCGCGGCGAAAGCAGCAGGCATTCTTGCCATTGTCGGCGTTGTGAACCTACCTATCATTCACTTCTCTGTAGAGTGGTGGAATACCCTGCATCAGGGCGCGACAATCACAAAATTTGAGCAGCCATCGATTTCAAACGATATGCTGTGGCCACTGCTTCTAAATATTTTTGGTTTTGCTTTCTTCTTTGGTTCGGTGACGATGATCCGTTTACGTAATGAGATCATTAATAAAGAGAGCCATCGCCCTTGGGTGATGAAGTTAGCAACAGATAAATCTCAGAGAGGGTAATGAACGATGCATTTTGAATCTTTGAGTGAATTCTTTGCAATGGGTGGCTATGCAGGTTACGTCTGGGCTGCTTTTGGTATTACTTTTGGCGTGATGCTTGTTTTGTTTATCACTAGCGTTCGACGCGGTCGCACACTCCTCGATGAAGTGCAGGCGAAAGTGGATAGACAAGCACGTATTGATGCAGCGAAAAATTTGGAGAACACATTATGAACCCAAGACGTAAAAAGAGGCTCGGCATTGTTCTTGCGATCTTTATCGGGATCAGTGCAACCATCGGTTTGATGTTGTACGCCCTAAATCAGAATATGGATTTGTTCTACACGCCAACGGAATTGGTGAACGGTAAACCGGACGGAACCAAACCTCATGTAGGTCAGCGCTTACGTATTGGTGGTATGGTTGTTGAAGGCTCTGTTAAACGTGATGTTGAGTCTCTACGTGTTTCATTTGACCTTCATGATGTCGGCCCTAAAGTAACGATTGTTTATGATGGTATTCTTCCAGATCTTTTCCGTGAAGGGCAGGGTATTGTTGCTCAAGGCGTACTGCTAGATGAAACAACGGTTGAGGCATTCGAAGTGCTTGCGAAGCACGACGAAGAGTACATGCCACCAGAAGTTGCTGAAGCGATGAAAAAAACGCATGAACCGCTTCAATATACTGAACAACAAAAACAAGGAAGCGATCAATGATTGCTGAAATCGGTCACTTTGCACTGATCATCTCACTGGCATTTGCGGTACTGCTCAGTATCTTGCCACTGGTTGGTGCATCGAAAAATAATACTCTTTTAATGAACAGCGCCAGACCTTTGTCTTGGGGTATGTTCCTCCTGCTACTATTGTCGTTTTGTATTCTGCTTTGGGCATTTTATACCAACGATTTTACCCTTAACTATGTAGCAAGTAACTCGAATAGCCAGTTGCCTTGGTACTATCGCTTAACGGCGGTTTGGGGTGCGCACGAAGGTTCACTATTACTTTGGGTACTCATCCAAGCCGCGTGGACGGTTGCCGTTGCGATGTTTAGTCGCGGTATGCCACAAGAATCGGTTGCACGTGTGTTAGCGGTCATGGGCATGATCACGGTGGGCTTCCTACTGTTTATCATTCTAACCTCTAACCCATTCTTACGTACGTTGCCGTATTTCCCGGTTGATGGTCGTGACCTTAACCCGCTTCTACAAGATCCCGGGTTAATCATTCACCCACCTATGCTTTACATGGGTTACGTTGGTTTCTCTGTTGCGTTCTCTTTTGCTATCGCGTCATTGATGACAGGTCGCCTTGATACCGCATGGGCTCGTTGGTCTCGTCCTTGGACAACAGCAGCATGGTTGTTCCTAACACTTGGTATCGCTCTAGGTTCATGGTGGGCTTACTACGAACTTGGCTGGGGTGGCTGGTGGTTCTGGGATCCAGTAGAAAACGCTTCGTTCATGCCTTGGCTTGCTGGTACAGCATTGATGCACTCACTCGCCGTCACAGAAAAACGCGGCACGTTTAAAGCGTGGACGGTATTACTGGCGATCTCTGCATTCTCGTTAAGTCTACTGGGTACCTTCCTAGTTCGTTCTGGTATCTTGGTTTCGGTGCATGCGTTCGCATCGGATCCATCGCGAGGTATGTTTATCTTAGGCTTCCTCGTATTTGTTATTGGTGGCTCACTGCTTCTGTTCGCCGTAAAAGGTGCATCAGTACGTGTCCGTGGTAACTTTGATCTGGTTTCTCGTGAAAACGCACTATTAGCTAACAACGTTCTACTTATCGCGGCACTGGTTGTTGTTCTTGTGGGTACATTGCTACCACTCGTTCACAAACAAATTGGCTTAGGCTCAGTATCGATTGGTGCTCCGTTCTTTGACATGCTATTTGCTTGGTTGATGATTCCATTCTCATTCTTGCTTGGTATTGGTCCTCTGATTCGTTGGAAGCGTGATGACCTATCAAGCTTGAAAAAACCAATGCTGATTTCTGGTGTCGCATCACTGGTGCTTGCATTTGTTTTCACCACGCTACTGTCAGACTTCTTCTTAACCATGGCTTACATCGGTTGGGTAATGGCACTGTGGATCATCTTCATGCACGGTTTTGAACTGTACCAACGTGCGACACACCGTCACCCATTTATGGAAGGTGTGAAGAAACTTCAGCGTAGCCACTGGGCGATGATGATGGGCCATATTGGCTTAGCGGTATCTGTTATTGGTATCGCGATGGTGCAAAACTACAGCATTGAACGTGATGTGCGTTTAGCGCCGGGTGAGCATTTCCAAATTCAAGGTTATGACTTCTACTTTGAAGGTCTACGTGACAAAGATGGTCCTAACTATGATGGTTACATTGCGGACTTTGAAATTACTCATGATGGTAAATACATCAATACGCTTCATGCTGAAAAACGCTTCTATACCACAGCGCGTTCAATGATGACTGAAGCAGCGATTGATCGCGGATTTACTCGCGACCTTTACATCGCAATGGGCGAACGCCTAGATGACAATAAGTCGTGGGCGGTACGTATTTACTACAAACCATTTGTTCGTTGGATTTGGGCTGGTTCGCTATTGATGGCTCTAGGTGGTGCAATCGCAATTAGCGATAAACGTTACCGCTTCAGAAAGAGCACCAAGAAGCAGGAGGCATAATGAATAAGAAACTATTGTTTATTCCCCTAGTGGCATTCTTAGGCTTGGTGGCAGTTTTTGCCACCCAGCTAGTGAAAAACCAACATGGTGATGATCCAACCAAACTAGAATCTGTTTTGGTTGGTAAGGCAGTGCCAGAGTTCCGTCTTGAAGACCTAGCTGAACCGGGCAAACTTTATGACCAAGCGATCTTTAAAGGTGAGCCTTTACTGTTAAACGTTTGGGCAACTTGGTGTCCGACTTGTTACGCAGAGCACCAGTACCTAAATGAATTAGCTTCGCAAGGCGTTAAGATCATTGGTATGAACTACAAAGATGATCGTGAAAAAGCGGTTGGCTGGCTCAACGACTTAGGTAATCCGTACCTAATCAGCTTGTTTGATGGTAACGGTATGCTTGGTCTAGATTTAGGCGTCTATGGCGCACCTGAAACCTTCCTGATTGACGCGAATGGCGTTATTCGTTACCGCCATGTAGGCGATGTGAATACACGTAATTGGAGCGAAAAGCTCAAGCCAATGTATGAAGAGCTTATTGCGGAGGCGAAACAATGAAGAAGTGGATCCTCGCATTAGTTGCGTGTTTGACTTTCTCAATGACGGCTTACGCTACGATCGAAATCTATGAGTTTGATAACCTTGAGCAAGAGCATCAATTCAAAGAGTTAGGCAATACGCTTCGCTGTCCAAAATGTCAGAACAACACCATTGCCGATTCGAACGCTGAACTCGCGGTCGACCTGCGTCATAAAGTGTATGAGATGACCAAAGAAGGTAAGTCTAAGCAAGAGATCGTTGATTACATGATCGCTCGCTATGGTAACTTCGTGACTTATAACCCGCCGTTTACTATTGCAACCTCAATCCTCTGGCTTGGGCCAATTGCGGTTGTCTTATTTGGTTTCGGTTTGATCATCGTTCGCAGTCGCAAGCCGAAGGCAGTGAAAGAGCAAAATGATCAAGAGTGGGACTCTGACAAAGAAGCGCGCCTTAAAGCACTTCTTGATGAAGAAAAGAATGATGGAGACAAGCAGTAATGACACTATTTTGGATAGCCTCAGTCATTCTTATCGCAATCAGTATTTTGCTAATTGCACTGCCGTTTATTAAGAAGAAGTCAAACAACGACGAGCAACTTCGAGACGAACTCAACAAGGCGTTCTACAAAGATCGTTTATCTGAGCTTGAAGAAGAAGCCGATGAAGGCTTAGTTGAAAACCAACAAGACTTGATCGAGGACCTGAAGCAGTCGTTGCTTGATGACATTCCGGCTGATGAGAAGAAACACGATGAGAGCAATACCTCAGCGCTTGCTGTCATCATTCCATCTGCATTGCTAGTCATTGGCCTTTCTTACGGTCTTTACTTCAAATTTGGTGCATCAGATGACGTTCAGCAATGGCAAGAAGTAAGTGCTAACCTTCCTGCGCTGTCAAAAAAACTGATGTCTCCTGAAGGAGCTGAATTAAGTGAAGACGAAATGAGCGACCTGTCACTGGCACTTCGCACACGTCTACACTACCAACCTGACGATTCAACAGGCTGGCTATTGTTAGGTCGTATCGCACTTGCGAACCGTACAATCGACACAGCAATTGGTGCAATGAAAAAAGCATACAATCTTGAGTCAGATAACCCAGACGTTATGTTAGGTTACGCTCAGGCGTTGATGCTGTCGCAAGACGATGTCGATCAAGATAAAGCGCGTCGCCTGTTAGGTAAGCTAGTTCAAGATGACTACGTTGATCTACGCGTCTTCTCTTTACTGGCATTTGATGCTTATGAGCGTAAAGACTACCCTGCAGCGGTTCGTTACTGGAGTATTATGCAGCAGATGATTGGCCCGAAAGATTCTCGCTATGAAATGCTGTCTCGCAGTATTGAAAACGCGCAGAAGCAGATGGGTCAACAAGTTGGCACAGGTAAATCAGTGGCTATTACGATTAACGTTGGCGAGCAAGTGAATGCTGATCCTAACGCGTCACTCATCGTTTCCGTTCACACAGCAGACGGTTCTCCGATGCCGGTAGCCGCAGCCCGTTTCCCACTTGGTAGTTTCCCAAGAACGGTGGTTCTTGATGATGGTAATAGCATGCTGCAAGATCGTAAGCTATCATCTCTTGATTCATTAATGGTTCGTGTCCGCATTGATAGCGACGGTAATGTTGCGACTAAGGATGGGGACTGGTTTGGTGAGAGCGAAGCCGTTAAAATGGGTGAACCAGTTGAAGTTATGATTAATAATCAGTATTAATAGCTACTGTTTATAGATCGACGAAGGCCGGTGGAAACACCGGCCTTTTTTATGGAAATTATAATAATGAATAAGATAAAGCCGCAGTTAGGGATGTTACTGTGCTCTGCTCTTCTAATCACTGGGTGTGCGTCAGCGCCGAGTGAAGAGCCATTGGCAGGGGAGCCGCAAGTCTATGACCCTTTTGAGAGCTTTAACCGCTCGATGTGGACAATCAACTACGATTATTTAGACCCATACTTAGTTAAACCCGTTTCCTTGGCGTATGTGGATTATGTCCCTGTGCCTATTCGTAGTGGAATTGCAAACTTCCTAGGTAACTTGGATGAACCATCGAGCATGATCAATAATTTAGTCATGGGCAATGGCGATAAAGCGCTCGATCACTTTAACCGTTTTTGGATTAATACCACGTTGGGCTTAGGTGGTTTAATTGACGTAGCTTCAGAAGCAGGCATTACTGATCATAATGAAAAGGCGTTTAGTGACGCGATAGGTCATTATGGAGTAGGGAATGGGCCGTATGTGATGGTTCCGGCTTATGGCCCTTGGACTGTCAGAGAATCGGCTGACATAGTTGACGGTATGTACGTTCCTTTGTCTTACCTTAACATCTGGGCAGGGTTAGGTAAGTGGGCGCTTGAAGGCTTAGAGAGTCGCGCTGTGTTAGCGAAGCAAGAGTCATTACTCGATGACTCACCCGATCCATATGCATTAGTGCGTGATGTTTACGTTCAACGCCAAGACTTTAAGGCAGAGATTGAAACGGAAGACTATGATGCAGAAGAAGAAGCCTACCTAGATGAATATCTAGAAGACTTTTAAGCGCTTATTATTACAGATAGAAAAAAGGCTTGGTGTGAACCAAGCCTTTTGTGTTTTTAGCGTTGCTAAATTGGTCTTAGAACGTGTAGTTCGCTTGTACACCGATTAGCCAAATGCTACCTGTTACTTCGCCTTCGAAGCTACCGCCAGCGAGATCAGCTGCGGTATCTGATTCGTGCATTTTTGCGTCTTTAGCCAAGATGTAGGTAAAGCCAGCATCAAAGTTAAGTTGCTCAGACCACTGGTAACCAGCACCTACGCTCAACCATGTACGGTCAGTTTCTGGAATAGTTGCTGTACGATGCTCTTCGCTCACGGCTGACTCATCGTATGCTAGACCAGTACGTAGCGTTAGCTTAGCGTCAACTTGGTAAGTTGCGCCAATTGCGTAGCGCATATTGTCTTCCCAGTTTTCTTCTTTGATAAGGCTAGAGTCTTCGCCTGGGAAGTCAGCAACTAGCTTTTCAAAGCTGCTCCAGTCAGTCCAGTTGATGCTTGTATGAACCGCCAGCTTGTCATTTAGTTGGTGGTATGTCGCAAGCTCTGCTGTTGCAGGTAGTGCTAGGTTCATAGAACCAGCTTTCTTAGCCATTGGGTTCGCTGGGTTAAAACCAAAGCCGTTAGCGTGGCCTTCTAAAGTTAGGTCTACTTCAGATTTGTAAGTGAAGCCTACTCGGTTTGATTCATTGATTTGCCAAGCTGTACCTGCTTGCCATGCCCAAGCGGTATCATCACCTTCCATGTATTTTAGAGTCGTACCTGCTGGAAGTACTGCGCTTTGAGGTGAAGCAACTGCACCAAAGCTTCCTTCAGCGTCGATGTAACGAACGCCAGCACCGATACTTACTGCTTCAGTTAGCTGGTAAGCAGCATTTAGGTTTGCTTCTACTGAGTAAACACTCGCTTCGTTACCGTGGTTTGCACCTGCAAAGTCTTTGCCTAGTGATGTTTCCATGCCGTAGTTAGTACCAAGAGCAAAGCCTAGTGCAAATTTGTCGTTGTACTTATGTGAAACATAGAAGTTAGGGATAACTGCATCGTGTGCGAAATCTTTTGAGTTAGCTGGCAACTCAGCAGGACCGTAGCTGCTAGTACCGTTAACATCTACATTAGGATCTACATAGATAGCGCCTACTGAAATCTGCGTACCTTCTAGGTAAGTCAGCATTGCAGGGTTGCGCCATTGTGCACCTGCATTGTCAGCCATTGCTGCTTCACCAGCGTATGCGCGGCCTAGGCCTGTTGCAGAGTATTCTGCTAATTGGAAACCAGCTGCGTTTACTGTCGCTGACGTTGCCACTAGTCCACATGCCACTGCTAGTGAAAGGAGAGTCTTATTCGTTTTCATTGTAATGTTCGCTGAGATTGAGAGTTATCAGTCGGGGGATGATAAGTTTAGAGTCATTACTTTAAAAATAAAAAACAGTGTATTTAGTGTCTTTGGAGCTTAATGTTTCATAAGCGCAAATTCGTAGTGATTAATATTGCTTGTTAACGGTTTGTTTCTTCGTTTCAGCGAACACCTGTAGTGCATTGAAACGTTTTACGTATACAGTTGTACGCTTAAATCGGAAAGGCGGCGGAAGGAAGTCACGTAGAATGAGTGAGTTACGGGCAATAAAAAGGGCCAGTAAAAACTGGCCCTTGGAATCAAAGTGTAAGCTTAGCTTAGAAGCTGCGGCTGTACTGAAGACCCATTAGGATAGCATCTGCGTGTGTAGTACCAGATACATTTGTAAATGCGTAGCCAGTAGGGCTAGTTGTGCTAGGCAGAACTAAAGACTCGTTTACGTCCGTATCTTTACCCATTAGGTAGGTAAAGCCAAAGTCGATGTTTGACGCGCTATCGATGTGGTAAGTAAAGCCAGCAGAGAACCATTGACGATCTGAGTCAGGTACTGAGATAGATGTTAGGCTGTCTTGAGCACTTGTGTCGTACATGTAACCAGTACGTAGTGTCCAATCATTGTTTAGGTAGTAAGTACCACCGATCGCGTAACGCCATCCGTCTTGCCACTTGTAGTCTTTCTGATACGTAGAGCTTGCAGCGCCAAGTTGCGATTGTGACGGATCTAAGTTTTCGAAGTCAATTGTATCCATTGAGCTCCAGCCAATCCATTGAACACTGTAGTGAACTGCGAACTTAGTGTCTTCAATTTTATGGAAGCCTGAGAACTCAGCCATATCAGGTAGTGGTAGTGTTACTTTTTGTCCCGCATCGTCATCTGCAGTGAACTCAGGGCTGTAGCGGTAAGATAGACCGAAACGGTTGTTTTCATCTAGTTCGTAAACAGAGCCTAGGTTAAAGCCAACTGCCCAACCGTCTGCTTTATCTACATTTAGAAGGTAAGCCGCACTGTTTGTGCTTGGTACAGCTCGTTTGAATGTACCTTGACCGTAGATTAGGTCTAGACCTGCACCGAAGCTTAGCTGCTCGTTTACGCGGTAAGAACCAGCAAGACCTAGGTTAAAGCTTTTAACGTCAGTTAGACCGCCATATTCAGAAGCTACGTAGTTATCATCAAATTCAGTTTTTGTACCGAAGTTTGAGTATGCGTTAACACCCCATGCAAACTTGTCGTTTACAGGCACGATTAGGTGGATATTTGGTGCAATTGAAGTGTCGCCTGCATCGTCATAGTTAGCACTTGTTGAAGATACTGGAGTTGACTGGCCATTTGCAGGGTTGTAAACACCGCTAGAGTATGTTGCATCTTTAACTTCAATCATTGAAGTAATGCTTTCGAAACCTAGAGATAGCTCCATCTTGTCGAAAAGAGCCATAGCTGCTGGGTTACGAGCCATAACAGCTGCGTTATCAGCGATTACTGCATCACCGGCGAAAGCGCGGCCGATACCAGTTGCTGATTGTGCGTTAAGCTGGAAGCCGGCAGAGAGAGCTGGCTGCGAAGCGATAGTTGCGGTTGCGATAGTCACTGCTAATAGTGATTTTTTAAACAGACGCGTGTTGTTCATTGTTGCTTTTTCCTTTTCTCTTCGCCTCTTCTGGGCGATATTATTTGAGCAAAAGCTCAGTGGTGGCTGATACTAGACCCAAGTATAAGATATAGAAATCCGACCATTGCCAATTTGGACGATAAAATTATGAAAATGGCGTGTATCTGGCAGGATTGTGCTGGAAAAAGCATCTTTTTAGAGTTAAGACTCTACTTTTTATCTAAAAAAATGGCTTAGACGGAATATCTAAGCCATGAACTGGATCACAAAATGTTGCTTTTTTGTTAATTTAGAGGTTTGATGATATTTGCCAGATTTTTCGCGATTTTCGCCACATCTTCTCCCTCCTCACCGACAAGGATTAAGCTGGTATTCCCCATCGGTTCGATAATCCCTGCCATACCATCTTTATTAAAGTCGGTGGCGTGCTCACTTGGAATGCCGGTAAAGAACAGGGTAACTTTGCCTTTTTCACCTTGGAAAACCATGTGCATCGCATTGGATTTACCAAATCCGCAGTGATTTAAGTAATAGACATGGTAAGGAAAACTTTGTGAAAACTCATGGTCAAACGGCACCATCTTGGCGTTGATTTGCGAAGACTTAACTTGTTCATCAAGCTGCTCGACAAATGGCTTCTCTTCTACCACATGCTTCATTGCGGTGCTCGCTAGGCCTGCTTGGGCAGGAGAGACAACAATTTTGCCCCAGTTAATCTGGCCAATCAGTAAACCT
The DNA here is from genome assembly GCF_000176235.1 of Vibrio orientalis CIP 102891 = ATCC 33934. NCBI lineage: Bacteria > Pseudomonadati > Pseudomonadota > Gammaproteobacteria > Vibrionales > Vibrionaceae > Vibrio > Vibrio orientalis. Next base: position 380,865 of record NZ_ACZV01000005.1, read on the forward strand.
GCGACAAAGGCGACCGATGCGGCCATTGCCATGGCTCGACGAGCAAAGGTCGGTCGTACAACGTTATTTTCGACAGACGAAGTTTGGTTAAACAGGATACGGTCGGCGAGATCATCAGGGACATCGACAGCCATTGCTTGAGCGATTTGCTTATCAAGATCCAGAATCTCATCAGCAAATTGACTGTTCTTGTCGCTGCTTCTGATTGCGGCATTGATTTCGCTGTCGCGCTGTTTAGGGTCGGACATAATGCGTCGACGGAACTCTAATTCATCCATTTTGCTGTCCTCTCTGTTTACTGTCTGAATCTAACATCTCTTTGAGTTGGTTCCTTGCCCTAAATAACCGCGTCATAACGGTGTTTTTATTTAGGTCAAGGATCTCTCCGATCTCTTCGCCACTGAAGCCACCCACAACTTGTAAAAACAGCGGCTCCCGATACTCTTCTTCGAGCTTCATTATCTGAGCTTGAACCCACTCGGTTTGGTGATGGGGGTCGTCCGATACTTTAGCATCATTGCCGTGATCGTCGATATCCACTAAATCAAACTGTTTGCGTTCAAAGCGGCGCGCGTTCTCGCGTCTTAATATGGTGATAAGCCATGACTTTGCCGCTTTCTCGTCTTGTAGGCTATCGAGTGACTTCCATGCGCGTAGACACGTCTCCTGAACTAAATCCTCAGAAATAGTCGGATCCTTACACAACCAATATGCGTAACGATACAAGTCTCGATGATAGGCCCTTACAAGCGCTTCATATTTTCTTTGTCTGTCCATATCCGAGTTGACCGGGTCTTTGGACTTTTTCTTTCCGAAAAATTGAATAATTGACACATGAGCCTCCCTCGTTGCTCTGTGATTTCTTATTGTTCTGGCGTTATCCGATAGCTAAGTTATTGAGTAACGGTCATTCTGATTGGTGCTATTGATATACCTGTCAGCGCTTTTCCGCTGGAAAAAACGCGAGTTAGTCGTGAATTTGTATTGCTGGTGCGAATATAAGCAGCCAAGCAAGGGACAAATCGACCTAAAATTGATCTATTTCAAAATTTGTCTCACTCTAGCGGTTATAGTAGCACCTGTCATCTAGTCGGTGTTTACACTGACAAGTTGAGCAAGATGACACTTCCTTTTGAAGGCTGACTTTACTTTCTCCTAATCAGGAAACTGATTATTTCAATTGGCGTTACGTTAATTGCTTTATATATTCCGACCACACAGTTATGTGTGGTTTTTTTTTGCCTGAAATTCACAAAAACACGTCTATTTGTAAAAGTTACATTAAGTTGACTCGTTAAGAACTCTGAACAGTATCATAGGCTTACTAATCCACCCTTGTCAGGAATCTGGCTTAAGTCACGTTTATTCAAACGACCGTTTGATTGAATTAACATTCTCGTTACAATGATTCTGGTCAGACCTCTATTTATTTTAAGGAGCAACAATGGGCAAGCAGGAAGTGAAAACTCGCTCAGGAGAACGTGTGGCAATTGTCGCAGGTTTGCGCACGCCTTTTGCACGTCAAAGTACCGAATTTAGCCAAGTACCAGCCGTGGATTTAGGCAAAATGGTGGTGAGCGATATGCTTGCTCGTACCGAAATTGACCCTAAGTTGATTGAACAAGTGGTATTTGGTCAGGTAGTTCAAATGCCTGAAGCGCCAAACATCGCTCGTGAGATTGTGTTAGGCACAGGTATGAATATCCATACTGACGCGTACAGTGTGACGCGCGCTTGTGCGACCAGCTTTCAATCAGCGGTCAATGTCGCTGAAAGTATCATGTCGGGCACCATTGATGTCGGCATTGCGGGCGGTGCGGATTCCTCTTCTGTATTACCAATTGGTGTTTCAAAAAAGCTAGCGGCAAATTTACTTGCGCTAAGCAAAACCAAAACGTTGAGTCAAAAACTCAAGATCCTAAAAACATTGTCATTGAAAGATTTAATGCCAGTGCCACCTGCTGTCGCTGAGTATTCAACGGGTCTATCAATGGGCCAAACCGCCGAGCAGATGGCAAAATCACACGGAATTAGCCGCCAAGCGCAGGATGAACTTGCGCATCGTTCACATACTTTGGCAGCGCAAGCTTGGAACGACGGAAAAATTGAAGGGGAGGTGATGACTGCTTTCCCTGAGCCGTACAAAAAGTGGATTTCAAAAGATAACAACATCCGTGAAGATTCTACGATGGAAGGCTATGCGAAGTTACGTCCAGCATTCGATCGACAATATGGCAGTGTGACTGCGGCGAACAGTACGCCTTTAACCGATGGCGCAGCAGCGATCATGCTGATGCGTGAAGGCAAAGCGAAAGAGCTTGGCCTAGATATCATGGGTTACATTCGCTCATACGCATTTTCAGCGATTGGTGTTGAAAGCGATATGCTGATGGGGCCTTCTTATGCGACTCCAATGGCTCTAGATCGCGCAGGTATCACGCTAGCAGATTTGACTTTGATAGATATGCATGAGGCTTTTGCCGCTCAAGCTCTGTCTAACGTGAAGATGTTCGGTAGTGACAAGTTTGCGCAAGAAAAACTTGGCCGAGCAAAAGCGATCGGCGAGATCGATATGGATAAGTTTAATGTTCTTGGGGGCTCTATCGCTTATGGTCACCCATTTGCAGCGACTGGCGCACGTATGATCACTCAAACATTAAGAGAGCTACAACGCCGAGGTGGTGGTCTTGCACTTAACACGGCTTGTGCAGCAGGTGGTTTGGGCGCGGCAATGGTACTGGAGGTAGAGTAATGAGCGAGCAAACGGCATTTAACTTATCTATTGATGAACAAAATATCGCTTGGTTATCTATCGATGTACCAGGCGAAAAAATGAATACGCTACAGGCAGCGTTTGCCGAAGAAATGGAAGCGATCTTCGCTCAATTGGCAGAGAAACAGTCAACGATTAAAGGTTTGATTGTCCATTCTCTTAAGCCTGATAATTTTATCGCAGGTGCTGATGTTCGCATGTTAGATGCATGTACTAGTGCTAAAGAAGCACAAGCATTGGCTGAAAAAGGTCAGCAAATGTTTCAGCAATTGTCTGATCTGCCTTATCCAGTGGTTGCAGCAATCCATGGCCCGTGTCTTGGCGGTGGTTTAGAGCTGGCGCTTGCGTGTGATTATCGAGTATGTACAGATTCAGATAAGACGCGCTTAGGTCTGCCTGAAGTACAGCTTGGTTTACTACCGGGTTCGGGCGGAACGCAACGTTTACCGCGTTTAATTGGTCTGCTTCCATCGCTTGATCTTATTCTTACTGGTAAGCAGCTTCGAGCGAAGAAAGCGAAGAAGCTAGGTGTTGCTGACGCCGTTGTACCTGAGACGATTTTGCTAGAAGTCGCAAAGAGCTTTGTTGAGAAGAATTCAGGTAAGAGCAAGAGTAAACGCAAAGCATCAACCAAAGAGAAGCTAATCTCAAATACAGGCTTAGGTCGTAAAGTTATTTTTGAGCAAGCCGCGAAAAAGACCAACCAAAAGACACGTGGTAATTACCCTGCCGCTGACGCGATTCTAGAAGTGATTCGATTTGGTTTAGAAAAAGGCTTTGAGCAAGGGCAGCAGAAAGAAGCCGAACGATTTGGTGAACTGGTGATGACATCAGAATCGAAAGCGCTTCGCTCAATCTTCTTCGCGACGACAGAGATGAAGAAAGAGCACGGCAGCGATGCTGATCCAAAAGCGATTGCCAATGCCGCGGTGTTAGGTGGTGGTTTGATGGGCGCAGGCATTAGTCACGTGAGCGTGGCCAAAGCCAAAGTCCCAACCCGTATTAAAGATGTGTCGAATGATGGTGTCTTGAATGCGCTGAAATACAACTTTAAGTTGTTCGAAAAGCAGCGAAAACGCCGCATTATCTCAAAAGCTCAACTGCAAAGTAAGATGCTGCAGTTATCGGGAGGGGTAGACTTCACACGCTTTAACCATACTGACATTGTCATTGAAGCGGTATTTGAAGATTTAGACCTTAAACAGAAGATGGTCGCAGATGTCGAAGAGAACGCTAAAGATAGCACCATTTTCGCGACTAATACATCGTCACTCCCAATTCATCAGATTGCAGAGAAAGCGCAGCGCCCTGAAAACGTCGTCGGCCTTCACTACTTTAGCCCAGTAGAGAAAATGCCTTTGGTAGAGGTTATTCCTCACGAAACGACATCAGATGAAACGATTTCTACAGTGGTTGAGTTTGCTCGTAAGCAAGGTAAAACGCCGATTGTGGTTAAAGACTGCGCGGGCTTTTACGTAAACCGCATTCTTGCGCCGTACATGAATGAAGCCGCGCAAGTACTGCTGTCTGGTGAGCCGATTGAGCAACTAGATAAAGCACTACTTAACTTTGGTTTCCCAGTCGGCCCAATCACGCTGCTTGATGAAGTTGGTGTAGATATTGGCGCGAAAATCATGCCGATTTTAGTAGCAGAATTAGGCGGGCGCTTCCAAGGTCCTGATGTGTTCGACAAGCTCCTCAATGACGGCCGAAAAGGGCGTAAGAGTGGTAAAGGTTTCTACACATATAAAGGTAAGAAAAAAGAAGTCGATAAATCGATTTACAAGCTTCTTGGCTTAAACCCTGAATCAAGTCTTGCTGAGAAAGATATTGCCATGCGTTGTGTGCTGCCAATGCTTAATGAAGCAGTACGCTGTCTAGATGAAGGCATTATCCGCAGTCCTAGAGATGGTGATATTGGCGCGATCTTCGGTATTGGTTTCCCTCCTTTCCTTGGCGGTCCATTCCGTTACATGGATCAAATTGGTATCAAACAGCTTGTTGAGATAATGAACGAACACGCGAAGAAATATGGTGATCGATTTGCCCCATGTGACGGTCTACTGACCAGAGCGGGTATTGACGCTAAATTCTATCCATAGAGATAGTTAAATGAAAAGGCGAACCAAGAGGTTCGCCTTTTTAGTTTGTGACAGTTATTATCAAGAAGAAAACGAGAAAATTAAAAAGGAAGTCAAATGGATGCTCTAGATTTGTTGCTCAATCGTCGCTCAATTGCAAAGTTGTCAGAGCCAGCTCCAGAAGGTCACGCCCTAGAAAATATTATCCGCGCGGGACTACGTGCGCCAGACCATGCAGGTCTGACTCCGTGGCGTTTTGTTATTGCGCAAGGAGAAGGGTTAAGCAAGTTATCCGATATCTTAGTTAAAGCAGCTGAAGCAGAACAAAGCGAGCAATCGGTCGTCGACAAGGTTAAGAACGCACCTTTTAGAGCACCAATGGTGATCACGGTGATCGCCAAAGTAACTGAGCACGAAAAAGTGCCTGCTATTGAGCAGCACTTATCCGCTGGTTGCGCAGTGCAGGCAATGCAGATGGCAGCGGTGGCTCAAGGTTTCCAAGGTTTTTGGCGTTCAGGAAAGTGGATGTTCCATCCAGAAGTACACCAAGCATTTGGTCTAGAAGGTGAAGATGAAATCGTCGGCTTCTTATATCTTGGTACCCCAAGCTGTACACCGATGAAAGTACCAGAGCGTGATTTGACCAAGTTCGTTGAGTATTTATAGCGTATGAAAAAAGAGCTCGGTCAGTAACCGAGCTCTTTTTTTAGTGAATGTTGTAGGCGATGACAAAGTCGATAAACAATCGCACCTTTTCAGGTAAATGATCTTTGTGGTTGTACAGCATGTATATGTCGCGCGGGTTAGCGCTCCAGTTTTCTAGTACTCGCACTAAGCTACCATCATCAATATATTCTTTGATCATTACGTCTGGCATCAAGGTAATTCCGAGACCGTCAGAACACGCACTTCTCACCACATTTAAGGTGTTAGCTTGGAAACGGCCTTTGTCATTATTTACCACAATTTCGCCACTGTTATTAGACAGCTGCCATTTCAGTAAAGGTGCTCCTTTTAGCAGCGAGTGCTGATGTAACTCTTCAGCATGCTGAGGTGCAGGGTATTTCTTTAGATACTCTGGGCTAGCAACAAGAATGTCCTCGACAGCACTGATTTTACGCGCAATCAGGCTAGAGTCACGTTGAGGGCCTACTCGGAAGATAACGTCCCACTCGGTAGGATCTAATTGATCAGCCTGATTGCTTGTAGTGAGTTCAATGTTGATGTCTGGGTATTGGATCATGAAGCCATTAAACATTGGCATCATCATACGCTTGGTGAGATTCGAAGGTGCAATGATACGGATTTTGCCCGCAGCTCCACGGCATTCATCGGTAATTTCTTCCGCCGCACACGTTAGGCGGTTTAATAACGGGGAGCATTCGTTAAAAAAGCGTTCACCTGCCTCTGTAAGAGAAAGTTTACGGGCGTGGCGATTCAGCAGACGGAGGTTTAATGACTCCTCTAATGCTTGAATACGTCGCGTAATTGTCGCAACAGGGATCATCGTTTTACGGGAAGTTGCTGTATAGCTCCCATTTTCTACGACAAGCCTAAATAGGTTTAGATCATCTAGTTTCATTATGTCGGACACACTTTTTTACGAATTCGGTTAATTTATATGTATATCAAATGTCAAAGCTTGAGTCACATCAACAAGTTTATAGAAAGTTGATATTCCATACATATAGTATGCAACCTAGCCTCAAAGTGGAAGATTTGTATAAATCACCGTTCAAGACTACTTTTTAAAGAGTGTGTGAAACAATCGACAAGAATAACAATAAAAATACAGTTGTGCTCTAAGTTGTGTGAGGCGTAGGTATTATGCATAAGACAATAGAAGTTGGAACCAATGCGGCTATGCCTGTCGCTGCGGCTCAAAAACTGATTATGCTGGTGGACGATGACCCTATATTTCGTCGTATTACATCGGGCTTTTTAGAAGCTCAAGGCTATAAAGTGGTTGAAGCCGAAGATGGCCTCGATGGCTTACAGAAACTTCGTAGTCATGAACCAGATCTGATTCTGTGTGATCTCTCTATGCCGATTCTGGACGGAATCGAGTTTGTTGAAGAAGTCAGCTTAGAATACCCATCAATGCCACTTATCGTGGTCTCTGCCACTGACGACATCGCCGATGTGGCTAAAGCGTTACGTTTCGGTATTAAAGATTTTCTTCCTAAACCTATTGGCAATCATGAGCACCTTGCGTGTGCGATTGAAAATACGCTTGATGATTCAGATAATCATCTTAGCGATCAGCGTGACTTCTCAAGCCAATGGTTCCGAGTTGATAGTGGCGATGTTCCAGAAGAGCAAGAGCTGCACTGGCACCTTGAATACCTAGATGACAACCCAAGTGCGGCGAAAGATCTGTTGCACGCTTTACTTCCGGATAAAGACACCTCTCAAGGAGACTGGAAGTGTGGCTATCGCCTTTTACAATCAACCGATGTCATGCCCCTCGTTGTGGATTACGCGTGGCTTATGAATGGTCAATTTGCTTTTTACCTCGTGGATTCGAATAGTGAAGGGCAGCATGGCGCAGCGACAACCTTGCTGGTACGAGCCCTGTTCCATGACTACCTACGTAACCTTAAATCGTTTAATGCTGACTTAAAAGATATCGCGACTTTACTAGAGAAAGGGATCAAATGTTCCGATTGCAGTACGCCAGTAAAGGCCTTGTTTGGCATCGCTGACTTATCTGAAGGGACGTTGTCGATCTTGCCGGCAGGTTTAGACGCGCAGTGGGCCAATGGTTATATCTCTCAACACATCCCCGCTGGTGAAATGTTAGGTGATAACTGCCTTAAGAACTTTATCACCACCGATTTAAACATTCAGTCTGCTTGCCAGTTATCGCTAAGCTGCCTAGGTTCAAGTAGCTTTAGTTTAGATATCTATCGTGGAGCCAGTGCCTAACCCTAAAAGATAACTTTTCAATAACCCTTTTTTTGGTCGGTGTTTGTACTTGGCCGAATAGGGTATAGTCCGCCATAAACAAAAAAAGCCCAACTTATTAACATCTGATTAATGATCGATTGGGCATATCGTCACCTTCAATATTTAGAGAAGCAAGCTCATGGCAGACAACGATTTTAAAGAACCTTATAATATCTTTTACTTTCTAGGATTTATTGCTGTATTACTGATCCCAACTCTTCCTGCAACACTGACTTGGATTCGAGTGTTAAACGGATACGCAGGGTTCTAATTACGGCTTACGGAGCATGCCATCATTATTCGCAGAGTTTTTCTATACGTTGTTGGCGTGCTCAGCCTGATTCTGGGCATCATCGGTATTTTTCTTCCTCTTCTTCCTACTACACCTTTTATTCTCCTATCAAGCGCTTGTTTTATGCGCAGCAGCCCTCGTTTTCATCGTTGGTTACATAATCACAGAACCTTTGGACCGGTTTTAGACAACTGGCATCAAAACCGAGCGGTCACAGCTAAAGTGAAAAAGCGTGGTGCTATCTGGATTGTCTTCAGCTTCACGCTCTCCATTTGGGTCGTGCCACATTTCTGGTTAAAGATCATGCTAGTGGTAATGCTGGTGGTATTGCTCAGCTGGTTTATTCGTTTACCTGTGACTGAGTACCTTGCCGATAGCAAAGAAAATCACTAAGATTGCTAGGAAGTGTGCCCACTTTTTTAAGTGGGCGTTTGTTTTTTAGGCACTGTTTTAAGCACAACGATCCGTGATGACTGTTTCGGGCCTATCGATAGGGTAGATTGTGCTGAAAACTATGCTGAACCTAGACCCCTTTGATGGTGTCTAGCAATGATATAGCCAATCTAAGTATAGAATTATGACAACTGAAACAATCGCGCAGATCAAATCGAGCATCAAAAGCATTCCAGACTACCCAAAACCAGGCATTCTCTTTCGTGATGTGACGAGCCTAATGGAAGACGCAAAGGCTTACCAAGCGACTATCCAGCTACTTGTTGATAAGTACAAAGATATGGGCTTTACCAAAGTTGTGGGTACGGAAGCTCGTGGTTTCCTATTTGGTGCTCCACTTGCTCTTGAACTAGGCCTTGGTTTTGTACCAGTACGTAAACCTGGCAAGTTACCGCGCGCAACTGTCGCTCAGTCATACGAGCTAGAATACGGCACGGACACTCTTGAGATCCATACTGATGCGATCGTTGAAGGTGACAAAGTTCTAATGGTTGATGATCTGTTAGCAACTGGCGGCACGATTGAAGCAACGACTAAGCTCATTCGTCAACTTGGTGGTGTCGTAGAACACGCTGCGTTTGTGATTAACCTTCCTGAAATTGGTGGTGATAAGCGTCTTGAAGGTTTAGGCCTAGACGTATACAGCATCTGTGAGTTTGAAGGTCACTAATCGGGTAGGTTATTAATAGGTATAGTTTCATGAGTTATCTTGCCTTAGCGCGAAAGTGGCGACCTACGAAGTTTAATGAAGTCGTTGGTCAAGCCCACGTTTTAACAGCACTTGAAAATGCTTTAGCCCAGAACCGTTTACACCACGCGTACCTGTTTAGTGGCACACGGGGGGTCGGTAAAACATCGATCGGACGTTTGTTTGCTAAAGGGTTGAATTGTGAAACAGGTATTACCGCAAATCCATGTGGTACGTGTGATACTTGTAAAGAGATAGACGAAGGTCGTTTTGTCGATTTATTGGAAATCGATGCGGCTTCTCGCACTAAGGTTGAAGATACTCGTGAACTACTGGACAACGTTCAGTACAAGCCTGCACGTGGCCGTTTTAAGGTTTACCTTATCGATGAAGTCCACATGCTTTCGCGCCACAGTTTCAATGCACTGCTAAAGACGCTCGAAGAGCCGCCTGAGTATGTGAAGTTCTTGTTGGCCACAACCGATCCTCAAAAACTGCCGGTGACGATTTTATCGCGTTGCCTTCAGTTCCATTTGAAGCCAATCAGTGTTGATACTATTCATGAGCAGCTTGATCATATTCTAAAAGAAGAGCAAGTAAGCGCCGAAGCGCGCGCCTTGGGTATGATTTCTCATGCCGCTGATGGCAGTATGCGCGATGCTTTGAGTTTAACGGACCAAGCCATTGCACTTGGTAATGGTCAAGTTATCACAGATAGCGTTGCACACATGCTCGGCACGTTAGATACCGACCAAGCATTGCACTTACTTGAAGCCATCAGCTCTAAGCAAGCTCAGACCGCTATGGAATGTATCTCTGCACTGGCTCAAAATGGCGTAGAGTGGGATGGGTTACTTCAACAATTATCGACTCAATTACATCGCCTAGCGATGTATCAAGCTCTACCTGCAACACTAGACCAAGCTCAACCGGACGCTGAAAAAATTGAACTGTTAAGTCGTGCTTTAAGCCCGCAAGATGTTCAACTGTACTATCAGATTGCGTTGAAAGGCCGAGAAGACCTGCCTTTGGCACCGTCTGAACGTATTGGTCTAGAGATGGTTATTCTGCGAATGATGGCATTTAGACCTGCGTCTAAACCTCAGGCGAACGTGATTTCGACTGATGCAGAGCCACAGGTTGCTAGTGCGCCAGTAGCGGCGTCACAGCCGGCGCCGAAGCCTCAGCTTGCTTCTGCACCTCAAGCTCCGCAGACTCCAGCTCCTAAGAATATGGCATCTGAGAGCCCTGTGCCGCCAACGCAAGGTTACGATGCGCCTCCAATGGATTACATGCCAGAACCACCGCCGCACTATGATGAACCTCAATATATGCCACCACCAGAGCAATATGGTTCGATGCAGGAAGCGCCGCAGTCTCAACCGATGACTCGTCCACAATCTGATGCGCGTTCATCCTCACCGGTGAGTGGCTTGAGGCATCAATTGCGTTCTCAGCGTAAAGGTATTAATCCTACTCAGGGTAATTCGCCAAAAAAGGCTAATGCGACATCTGCAAAATCAGAGTCTGTTCTTGACCGTGTAGCTAAGAAACACGCTGGAGCAGGGCAGGTGTCGCCATTATCAAGCCATAATCCAAACGTGGCACCTGAACCCGCAAAGAATGAGCCTTATCAGTGGAAGCCAAGCCTCCCACAGACTAAAAAAGAGACTCTCGAACTAACGCCAACACTACTCAAAAAGGCGTTAGAACATGAAAAAACACCGGAAATGGTGCAAAAGCTAGTCGATGAGAGCTTGAACCAAAGTGACTGGGCCAAACTTATCAGTCAGCTCAATACAGCGAAGCTAACAGAGCAATTAGCGCTGAACTCTTGGTATGAGAAAAGTGGCTCTACTATCGCTTTAACACTACGATCAACACAGGCGCACTTAAATACCGATAGGGCCCAAAGTGAGCTGCTTGGCGAGCTAAACCGAGTCTTAGGCGAAGAATGTCAATTAAGTGTTGTAGTCGGTGATAGTGGAGAAACCCCGCTTGAGTTAAGAGATAAACTCTACCAAGGTCGACTGCAACAGGCATTTACTAGCTTAGAAAATGATCCGCATGTGCAATTTATCGAAAAGCGATTTGCGGCAGAGTTAGACACTGAGAGTGTAAGGCCAATTTAATTTGAGGGGTTGAAACTATTTGGCTTCAGCCCAATCTAATAACGAAACAAGCTAAATAACCAGAGAGATAAACATGTTTGGTAAAGGCGGTATGGGCAATCTAATGAAGCAAGCCCAGCAAATGCAAGATCGCATGCAAAAGCTTCAAGAAGAAATCGCTAATATGGAAGTAACCGGTGAATCTGGTGCTGGCCTAGTGAAAGTAACGATTACTGGTAGTCACAGTGTTCGTCGTGTTGAAATTGACGAGAGTCTAATGGAAGACGACAAAGAAATGCTAGAAGATTTGATCGCTGCTGCATTTAACGATGCGGCGCGTCGTGTTGAGGAAACTCAAAAAGAAAAAATGGCAGGCGTAACTGGCGGTATGCAACTACCACCAGGCATGAAGATGCCATTCTAATTGAGTAAAAGTTAATGCGCACCAGTCATATGCTGGAGCAATTGATGGAGGCCTTACGCTGTCTACCTGGGGTTGGCCCCAAGTCGGCGCAGCGTATGGCCTTTCATTTGTTACAGCGAGATAGAAAAGGCGGATTGCAGTTAGCGGATGCGCTCAGTCAGTCAATGACCGAAATTGGTCACTGCAGTGAATGTCGAACTTTTACAGAAGAAGAAGTTTGTCATATCTGTACCAATCCCAAACGACAAGAAAACGGCCAAATGTGTGTGGTAGAAAGCCCGGCAGATATTGCTGCGGTAGAAGCAACTGGTCAGTTCTCAGGGCGTTATTTTGTGTTGATGGGGCATCTATCGCCATTAGATGGAATTGGCCCTAGTGATATTGGCCTAGACGTGCTCGATTACCGTCTTCGTCGTGGAGATATTACGGAAGTGATTCTAGCGACCAATCCGACAGTTGAAGGCGAAGCGACGGCTCATTATATAGCAGAGCTTTGTCGTGAACATCAGGTTTCTGCAAGCCGAATTGCTCATGGTGTCCCTGTTGGTGGTGAACTAGAGTTAGTTGACGGTACAACTTTGTCGCATTCATTACTCGGAAGGCAAAAGCTGTCCTAAATAAAAAACCGCATCTACTGCGGTTTTTTTGTATCTGAAAAAACACCATGGGCAAATTATTGCCCGCGCTATCAGGTGATACTTTCTAGCTCTGTAATATTGTCCAAAGCTTGCTGAGTTGTAGCGCCACATATAATTGGGCATGCCTTAAATTGGTGACACACCTTAGGTCTCTCTGATTTTCCAAACAGATTGCATAGATTCTTATCATTGAGCTGAACGCAGCGCACTCCAGCAGGTTTGCCGTTTGGCATACCTGGAATAGGAGATGAAATACTCGGAGCAACACAACATGCTCCACATCCTAATCGACAATCCATTCCACTGACCTCATGAAAATTAAGCGGGCGATACTAACACAGACTGCCATACTGTTCACGTTATTATATACATTAGTAATATATGTTTTATTGGGAATATTCCCAATTTGTTAATTAAAAATTAATGACTACTTCCAAAATAATTATTTTTTATTTTATAAATCTGTCACTAATAATGTTCTAATTTATCTGTAGGCATATAAATAATAATTAAATTAATAAGTGCTTTCTTCTGTGAAATTGATATGTTTATTATTTAAAGGCTCTTGGGCAAGAGTTGGAAATATATTACTTATTCTGAGTAACTTGTTGCCTAATGCACAAAAAATAAGTTAGAGTCTCTGCCTGAATCTGACGTAATTATTAACTTTTCGTACAAAATAATACTTGGTTTGATATTTGCTTTAGAGGCAGTGCTGAAGGATTAAATGGCTAGGAGATAGAAATGGGCAAAGCAGCTCTTGTTGGACATATTGGTACTGGCCATGACGGATTTCCACCGACACCCATTATATCGGGTTCGGGAACGGTAAAAGTAGATGGTATTTCAGTTGCCCGTTTAGGAGACCCCTTAGAGGCGCACGACAAACCTAAAAACCCTAAACATGACAGGGCGATATCCTCAGGCTCAGCAAGCGTAAAAATTGACGGTAAACCAGCCGCGAGAATAGGTGACTCTGTCAGTTGTGGTGGTGTTTTACAAGGAGGAAGCAGTGTTAACATTGGCTAGTTACTTACTTGATACATTAGTCAAAAAGACACTTGTTACACTGGCTTTTATTATCTGGCTTTCTTCTTCGGCTATTGGGAAAGAAATGTACGATGTTAGTACGTTGACACCTAATGAAGCCTATGAATATGGTGAGCTTTTACGAGTTCAGCTAAAAAATAATGCCGCATTAGAATACTTGAAATTTGCCGCTGACGCTGGTCACGCTAACGCGAGCTATGTCTACGCGAGCGAGCTTAAGAGAAAGCGTTCTTCTCATCAGGAAGATGATTCTTATCAACAATACATGATGCTTGCAGCGAGCAATGGCAGCCTAGCAGCTAAGCGCTACCTATACACTAGAGCTGATTGGTTAAGCATTGCAGAAAAGGCGAAGCTGCGTGATGAATACCATGACCAATTGATAGAGCTAGGTGCCACTGAGCCGAGCTTTGCGTACTTCAGACTATCCCAGTATTACTATCAAGATAACGACGAGTTATCTGATTACTATTTAGAAAAAGCGCAACAGTTTGATGTAGCAAAAGCTTTTATGGAAGAAGGTGAAAGAATTAAAAGTGGTCATAAAAGTTTCATTTTTCAAGCCAAAGGAGAGCGGGCTATGCTACGCCAATACGTTAAGGCCGCTGAGTTAGGCTATATACCCGCGATTAGGCGTATTGTCACGATCTTCGAATCGGAAAGTGACTTTAAACAAGCTTTGGTTTGGCGCGAAAAAGCGTTAGAAAATGGAGATTTAACCTCTCTAATATCACTTTCAAGAATCTATCGAGGCGAGAGTGATCAGTACAGTTTTGTTGGTATAGATTTAGTTAGATCAAAGGCGTACCTAGAAGTGTTTTTGCAATCAGCAGGTAGAGATTTATTACCATCTTTATATTCTCAAGCTGAAGATGATTTTTCTAAACTGACAAAACTAACAGATAAAGAACAAGCAAAGGAATCTGATTACATTAGAAGTTCCTTATTATCAAAGAAAGACTTTATTAGATATGACGAAGTATTAGACAGTGTCCAGTACTAATTAAGAATGTTTTGATGCGATATAACTCATATTTGCGTCGGATTATTCTTACCATTTTCTGGTTACTGTCTTATGTTCCGCTTTTAGCAAATGAAGTAATATTCCACACTAATGGATTGGGAATTAAGTTATGTGTATTTTTAATAAATAAGTTTAATTGGCGAAAGAAATTAAGTTTAATTAATTTATTTTTCTACACTATTTAGACTATTAATCCTAATTCAATAAACGTCACCCACCCTGTAAATTAAATCGGAGACCCTTGACTATGTCGAAGGAAGGAAGCGTTGCACCTAAAGAACGCATTAATATTAAATATATCCCTGCAACTGGCGATGCTCAGGCTGAAATCGAGCTACCACTAAAGACTCTAGTAGTAGGTGACTTTAAAGGCCATACCGAAGACACGCCTGTTGAGGAGCGCAGTACCGTTTCAGTAGACAAAAATAACTTCGAGTCTGTTATGCGAGAAAGTGAATTAGGTTTGTCTACGGTCGTCAAAAACAAACTAGGCGACGATGAAAATGCTGATATGCCAGTTGAACTTCGCTTCAACGCTCTTACAGATTTCAACCCAGACTCTATCGCTAGCCAAGTCCCTGAGTTGAATAAACTTATTGAGCTAAGAGAAGCCCTAGTAGCGCTAAAAGGACCACTTGGCAACATTCCCGCATTCAGAGAGCGCTTGCAGGAACTACTGAGTTCTGAGGAGTCTCGCGACAAGCTACTCAGTGAACTCAACCTCGTTAGTGAAGAAAGTAATTAGAACAAGTTAACACGACTAACATTTGTCATTTTGGATTAGGGATACATTTTAATGTCTACAGAATCGGTACTAGAAAGACCACAACTCTCTGAGGGGAGTCTATTAGATGAAATTATGGCACAGACCAAGCTCGCACCAAGCGAAGAAGGTTATGACGTTGCCAAAAAAGGAGTTGCCGCGTTTATCGAGAATTTGATTGGTTCACAGCAAACTGATGAAGCAGTTAACAAATCTCTCGTTGATCAAATGCTTGTTGAACTAGACAAGAAAATCAGCGCGCAAATGGACGAGATTCTGCATGACGAGAAGTTCCAGCAAATGGAATCAGCTTGGCGCGGCCTGAAGTTACTCGTGGATCGCACGGACTTTGGCGAGAACAATAAAATCGATCTTCTGCATGTAACAAAAGATGAACTATTAGAAGATTTTGAATTTGCTCCAGAAACAACGCAGTCTGGACTGTATAAACATGTTTACTCATCTGGCTATGGTCAATTTGGTGGTGAGCCAACGGGCGCAATTGTCGGCAATTTTAGTTTCACCCCTTCAACTCCAGACATGAAGCTACTTCAATATATGGGCGCACTAGGTGCAATGGCTCATGCCCCGTTCTTATCGAGTGTAGGGCCTGAGTTCTTCGGCTTAGATAGCTATGAAGAGCTACCAAATATTAAAGATGTAAAATCAATCTTTGAAAGCCCTAAATACACCAAGTGGCGTTCACTTCGTGAATCAGAAGATGCGCGTTACCTTGGCCTAACGGCCCCTCGTTTCTTACTGCGTGTTCCTTATGACCCAGTAGAGAATCCTATCAAATCATTCAATTACGCTGAAAGTGTTGCGGCATCACACGAACATTATCTATGGGGTAATACGGCGTTCGCACTTGCGACAAGACTAACCGATAGTTTCGCCAAATACCGTTGGTGTCCAAATATTATCGGCCCGCAAAGTGGCGGTGCTGTTGAAGATCTGCCTGTTCACGTATTTGAGTCAATGGGTGCTCTTCAAGCGAAGATCCCAACAGAAGTGTTGATTACTGATCGTAAAGAGTTTGAATTAGCAGAAGAAGGCTTCATTGCCCTGACTATGCGTAAGGGCAGTGATAACGCGGCGTTTTTCTCAGCTAACTCTATCCAAAAGCCGAAGGTATTCCCAAATACCAAAGAAGGTAAAGAGGCCGAGACTAACTATAAGCTTGGTACTCAGTTGCCTTACATGATGATCATTAACCGCCTAGCGCACTATATCAAAGTGCTACAACGCGAACAGATTGGTTCATGGAAAGAGCGTCAAGATCTTGAGCGAGAGCTTAACACTTGGATTAAGCAATTTGTCGCGGATCAGGAAAACCCACCAGCAGATGTACGCAGCCGACGTCCACTACGTGCAGCAAAGATTGATGTTGCTGACGTACAAGGAAACCCTGGTTGGTACCAAGTGTCATTGTCTGTTCGTCCTCACTTTAAGTATATGGGCGCAAACTTTGAACTGTCACTTGTTGGTCGACTAGATCAGGCGTAATTGAAATGACGTACTTTGCACCAGAAGAGAGTACGTTTGGTGTTGGCTTCTTAGAACGTTTAGAAGCCAACTCTGATCCTGTTTCATTTACTCAAGGTCCTTATCCAACAGATGTGTTGGCTTCGATTAAACGAAATGTCGCTAAAGTCCTCAATACTCGGGTTGGAGGAGCGCAAAGTGCGCCAACCCTAGGCCTTATCGATTTTAATGATGCCACGCTAGATACCTTAGATTTGTCTTTGAAGGTGAAGTTATCTATTCAAGACTGTCTACGCCAGTTTGAGCCACGTTTAAAACATATAGAAGTGACCGCTATTTTGGACCGAGATCGCCCACTATCTCTGCAGTTTCGTATCACTGCACAGATAAATAGTGATGCGATACATGACAAGGTTCAATTTAACTTGCTGCTAGACCAGAACAGAAAATATCGAGTGGTTTAAGGAATATGAGCCAAGATAAATACTTTAGAGAAGAGCTTACTTTTCTTAAAGAGCAAGGAAGGGAGTTTACTGAGATTTACCCTCAGCTTTCCCGTTTCCTCCATGGTCGAACATTAGACCCGGATGTTGAACGCTTACTAGAAGGTTTTGCTTTCTTAACTGGGCGCTTGCGAGAGAAAGTTGAAGACGAGTTTCCTGAACTGACTCACTCGATGATTAATATGCTTTGGCCCAATTACCTTCGACCTGTGCCGAGTATGAGTATCTTGGCGTTTGCACCGGATCAAAGTGTCAGTGAAAAGCAGTTGATCCACAAAGGAACGCAGGTCGATAGTAAAGCAATTTTCGGCACGAAATGTCATTTCCAGACGTGTAGGGAAGTGGAAATTTATCCGATAGAGAGTGTTGATGTACGAGCACAACACACTCGCGAAGCCACCGTTATAGATGTGATGTTGAGCACTCAGGGTGATGTCACTCTGGGTAATGCTCTTCTAGAGGATCTGCGCTTTTATCTTGGTGGTGACAAATACAGTTCTCAAATGCTTTATCTGTGGCTAAACCACTACCTGGATAAAGTGACCATTGACATAAATGGTGCTGAGTTTTCTCTACCTAAAGACAGTTTTAGTGTTGTTGGTTTTGCCAGCAATGACGCTCTACTCCCTTATCCGACCAACGTCTATGAGGGATATCGTATTCTGCAGGAGTATCTGTCGTTTCCTGAAGCCTTCCACTTTTTTGACCTATCACGCTTAGATAAAGTTATTCCAAAAAGTGTCAGTGGTGAATTTACCATTAAGCTGCACTTTTCCAAGACGCTTCCTGTTGATGTAAGGGTACAGAAAGAGAACTTCCAACTTTACTGTACGCCAATTATTAACTTGTTCCATCACGACGCTGACCCGATCGCTTTATCTGGTCGTCATTCTGAGTATCGGGTGGTGCCGTCGAGTCGTTATCCAGCGCATTATGAAGTGTTTAATGTTGAAAGTGTTGTCGGTTGGCAAGACGGACAGCATGAAGGAAAGCGGGTCCGAGGTTCAAAGCGTGTTTATTCTCCTTTTGAGAGCTTTCAACATGAGGTTGAACGAGTGCGTCACCGCCAAGCTCTTTACTATCGAACTCGAATCAAAGAGAGCATTCGAAAAGATGGCTTTGACAGCTTTATATCTTTTGTCAGAAGTGACGAAACTGTCTCTATTGATGTCGATGAAGCGGTATCAATAAAGCTCACCTGTACCAATCGACTATTGCCTTTAGAGCTAGGCGTTGGCGATATCTGTGAAGCAACAGATACTTCGCCGCCTTTTGCCACATTTTCCAATATCTCGGTTCCATCTCAATCATTAAGACCTGTGCTGGATGGAAGCTTGCTATGGACGCTGATTTCTAACTTGTCCCTTAACTACTTATCGCTTCTCTCAAAGGATGCGTTAAGCAGTGTTTTAAGAGCGTATGACTTTAAAGCACTCGTCGATCGTCAGGCAGAAAAAGTATCAAAACGTCGTCTAGAGGCGATTCAAAAGATTGAGTCAAAGCCAATCGACAAAATTATGCGCGGCCTACCGATAAGGGGCTTGCAGTCCACACTTTATATTGATCAAGCGGGCTTTGGCTCTGAAGGCGATCTTTATCTATTTGGTACGGTTTTAAGTCACTTCTTCGCGTTATACGCCAGCATCAACTCGTTCCACGAGCTGCACGTCGTCAATGTTACTAATCAAGAGAGGTATACATGGGGTTCTCAAACGGGAATGCAACCTCTCATTTAAGTGGTGACGAGGAGACTCAGCAGCCAATCGGTATGCCGAGTGAAGTACATGATTATAGCTTTTACCAATTGGTTGAATTGGTGCAAAAGCTGAAAGGGGTCGACCCTGAAGAGTATGAGTGGGAGCGCAGCTGCCAATTGATGTTCAGTGGAAATCCAAGTTTGGGTTTTTCGCCGGCAGATGTGGCGAGTTTAGATTTACTCAATGATGACCGCATGATCATGACGACCAACTTTTTTGGCCTGTCAGGTGCACAATCGCCGCTCCCTGGCTATGTCGTTGAGCAACTTTTGATGGAAGGGCCTGGTGGACAAAAGCAGCAGTTTTTTGATTTTTTCAATAACCGCTTAATTAGCCTGCTATATCGCATATGGCGAAAGTACCGATACTTCGTTCGCTTTCAACCAGATGCGAAAGACGACTTTTCAGCGCAGCTACTTTCTTTGGTTGGATTGGGGTCAACGGACCTTAGAGGTGACACGCCAATCAACTGGTGCAAGATGCTGGCTTATTCGGGCACGTTAGCGGGTCGAAGTCGCTCTCCACAAGTGGTGGCGGGAATTATCGCCCATTGTTTTGATTTGAAAGAGGTTCGAATTGAGCAGTGGACGAAAAGAAAGGTGGATATCGCACCCTCACAGCAAACCTCGATAGGCCAAGGGAACGCAGCCTTGGGGGTGTCAACGATGGTCGGAGATTCAGTGGTCGATTGTAATGGCAAGTTCACGATTTGGATTGATGGGCTAAGCCGTAGTCGGTTCTTAGATTTCTTGCCGTCAGGTAAGGAGTTTGAACCACTTTGTAAATTGGTCGAGTTCATCTTACGTGAACAAATGGCGTACGACTTATCTCTGACCATGGCGAGTGAAGAACCGCAACAAATCCTACTGAGCAAAGAGTCGAATGTCGCCTTGGGTTGGACATCGTTTCTTGGCCAAAGCAACGACAAGAAAAACGTATTAATTCAAGTAAGGCAATGATGATGGGTAAATCACCTTTAACCAAGCTGACGTTATTGGTTACCAATGTACAAAAACTAGAGTCAAGACTCTCGGCGCTAATCGAATGGGGAGTTGAGGGCGGCATCATCGGTGCTGATGACAGCGCGCATTGGTTACTTTCTGACTCTCAGGGTGAAGTTTTTCCTGAGCATTGCGAAATATTGATGCTCGATGGCGCTTTTTGTCTCAAGGATCTTTGTGGTGAGACGTACATCAATGGTTCTGTGATGCCAGTGGGTAAAGAGTTGTTAGCAAAACTGGCGCACAACGATCAGGTCCGAGTTGGCCCATACGAGATACGAGTCATTGTCGGCGACTTAGATACAGAAATTTGCTCTGAATCTCTCAACACCCTTTTTTCTGAGCCAGCAGCCGACCTTTTATCAAATCATGTGCCTGAGCAGGAACTCACACCTAAACCGAAGCCTGTAGAGAGAACGGATCCATTAGATGCGTTGGGTGATTACGTTTCAGAAAAGACACAGTCTCTGATTGATGATGAGCCGCAAAATAATAATGACTCAGTGCCAGCTAGCTTAGGGCTTGAAGAAGATTTTTCAGCACAAGAGTCGGGCATGGTTATGCAAGCAGACAGCAACAACGAGCTGTCGTCATCGATGATGCTCAAGAAAATTCTTAATTTTGGTTTTCGCTCCAAGCAAGCGAATCAGCCAGAGCAAAATACCAATACGACACAAAAAATCGAGTCAAGCCAGGTGACTGGATTTGACCAGCAAAAAATAACAACCAACGTTTTAGAGGGCTTTCAAATGGACGAACAAGAATTAGATTTGTTAGAGGAAGAGGTGGCAAAGAGCCTTCCTACGGAAACAAGTAGTGATGTATCGACTTCCGGTTTAGGCGGACATTTACTGACAGGACCTTTGCTTAATGGCTTGGGCGCGCAGCTAAGTGGTACCGATGATATTGCACGTATGCAGATGTTGTCTCAAGAGTTGGGTGAGTCATTACAGTCATGCATTAAAGGCATCTTAGCCTTGCATCAACAAGCCAACCAAGGCCGCTTTGGCACGCTAAACCGCAACTTACAGCCGATAGAAGATAACCCTCTAAGGCTAGGGCTCTCTTATCAAGAGACCATTCAAACGCTTTATGACTCAAATAAAAGTGCGGTGCATCTGTCAGCGCCATTTGCGATTGAAGAAAGTTTAGCCAATGTACAAGCGCACAATGAGGCGATGCAGTACGCAACAGGCGAAGCTCTAACGCAAATCTTAGGTGCATTTTCTCCTGAAGTACTTCTAAGTCGCTTCCAAAACTATAAGCGCTCTCACCAATCTAGTGTTGAGGACAGCGATGCTTGGGCTTGGCAAATGTACTGTAGCTACTACCAAGAATTGGCGTCACATCGTCAGCAAGGATTTGAAAAATTGTTCTGGGAAATCTTCGAACAATCGTATGACCGAAAAATTCGAGAACAGCAATTGGAGTACTGATCGTGAGACATTTGCTCTTTGCGTGCTTTTGTTTTGCGTTACTGACTGGGTGTAGCAGTGAACCTGTAAGCCCAGCAAAAGCACCCACGAAGGTGACATTCAGTCTCGTAGCGACAGAGGGAATGAATCCGAATGTGTGGGGAGAAGCCGCACCAGTTGAGATTCAAGTATTTGAGTTAGTTGATGATTCGATGTTTATGTCATCTAGCTATGACCAGCTCAAACAAGACTATAAAAAGGCTTTAAAAAGCAACTTTATCAAGAGCTATGACTACGTGTTGCTACCAGGTCAATTCAAGTTTGTTAATGAAATCGAAGTGACTGACGAGACAAACTATATCGGTGTTCTCGCCAATTTTTCCGACATTGAACTCAGTGAATGGAAGAAGGCCGTCAAGGTCATCAAGCAGGGCAGGGAGTATCACTTACTAATGCTTATTAGTGATTACGAAGTAGATTTACAAAGGGTGGAATAGAGAAGATGTTTTCACGAAATCGTGTAATTTGGAACGAAGGACTTTTCATAAAACCCCAGCACTTCCAACAGCAACAGCGATACTCGGAATACTTTATGGATGAGCGATTGAGTACGGTCAGTCGTTATTTGTACGGTATTTCAGAGTTTGCGTTCAATCCTGAGTACCTTTCGTTTGGCCGCATTGCCATTGAGCGAGCGGTTGGCGTGATGCCGGATGGTTCGGTCTTTCGTATCCCTCAAGAAGATGTTCATCCAGACGCGTTAGAGATCGAAGACGCGTCACTAGCAAACCAGCTTGTTTACTTGGCGGTTCCTTTGCGTAGTGAGTCTTTAAGAGAGATTAACTGGCCAGACGCTCAGGGTACGGGCAGGTATGAAAGTCGACGACTAGAAGTGCGTGATGTCCATACCTTACAAGGTGATATGACCACCATCGATGTCTCTCCTATTCGTATCCAATTGATGTTGGAAAAAGAAGATCGCAGTGCGTATGCCTCTATGGCGGTAGGAAGAATACTGGAAAAGCGTCCTGATGGTAGCGTGGTTATGGACCCAGACTTTATTCCTTGCCATGTCAATGTTGCTGCGAACTCATCACTTCACCGCTTCATTAACGAAATCTCAGGCTTGATGCGCGAGCGTGCCAAAAACATTGCTCAACGAATTGGCTCGCCTACTCAAGGTGGTGTCGCCGATGTCTCTGACTTTATGTTGCTACAGGCTCTAAACCGCTTACAGCCACAAATTCACCATTTGGCAGAGCTACGTAGTCTGCATCCAGAGCGTCTGTTTGAAAGTTTATCTTCGATGGTTGGTGAGCTAGCAACGTTTACTGATGAGAGTAGGTTGCCACCAAGTTTGGCTAGCTATAACCATGACATGCCGACGGAATCATTTTGGCCTTTGATTCGTAACTTACGCCAAGCGCTTAGTGTGGTACTCGAACCGAGAGCCGTCGCGATTCAACTTGATAAACGCAAATATGGCTTGATGGTAGCACCAATTCAAGATCCGCAGTTGATGCAAACCGCTGACTTTATCATCGCAGTCAAAGCACGTATGCCAATGGATGATTTACGTCGCCAATTTACCCAGCAAACCAAAGTCTCTTCGGTAGAGAAAATCCGTGAGTTGATTTCTTTGCAATTACCTGGTGTTCCTTTGGTGGTGTTACCTGTCGCACCACGTCAATTGCCGTATCACGCTGGCTATATCTATTACCAGTTGGATAAAACAAGTAGTGCATGGCAGCAGCTCTCGCAGTCAAGTGGCTTTGCTTTCCATATTGCGGCCGCATTTGACGACCTCGATTTACAGTTCTGGGCAATAAGGGATTAGACGTGGATAAGAAAAGTACTCAATTCAGCAGCTTACTGTTTGATGATGCTGAAAAAATAAACCATGACCAAGATTATTGGTTTCAACTGCGTGGGAGTTTGCACAACCCACTTATTGATGCGTCGACGCCTTTGTTCGGACTTTCCTTGCGTATTCGTCAGTTAACAGATTGCGAAAATATTGAAGCAATCTACGAGCAGACGTTAGAGGAAATCAAAAATATTGAAATTGAGCTGACAGGTCTGGGCTACGAACATGCCGTGCTAATGGCCTATCGGTATATCTTGTGCACCTTCCTCGATGAGGCTGTGTTAGGCACCGAATGGGGCGCGAACACGGTATGGGCTGAGCACTCACTTTTGTCTCGTTTTCACAATGAAACTTGGGGCGGAGAGAAGGTATTTACGGTCCTGAAACGCCTAGAAAAAGAGCCTGAAAATTACACCGAGCTGTTGGAGTTTATCTACCAATGCTTAGTTTTAGGCTTTGAAGGTAAATATCGCGTGATTGAGTCGGGCCAACTAGAAAGAGAAAAAGTCATCGATCGACTCTATCACTTATTGCATCACGACGAAGAGCAGAAACCGGTTCAACTGACTCATGCAACAGAGCACGTTGTTCGCTCTAAATACAAGATCAGCAAGCAGTTACCTATTTGGACCATATTTGCAGGTTTCGCGCTGCTTTGGGTAGGAACATTTATTGGTTACAGCTATCTCCTTCATGTCAAAACAAGTGACGTGATTGAACAGCTAAATCAAATTTTATAACAATAATTAAGGCTAGGTTATTACCGTGATACGTATTGAACTTCCAACTCTTATATCAAAGTTAAACGAGCAGAGTAAGCTTGCACTAGAACAAGCTGCGACCGTTTGTATTGAGCGCCAACATGGCGAAATTACTTTCGAGCACTATCTTGAGGTTCTACTAAATAACCCGTTATCAGATGTTAGGCTGATATTTAAACAATCTAATCTTGATAGCGATGAGCTTAATCGCGCTTTGGTTGATGGCTATGCTCGAGAGGTATCTTTAGACAGTTACCCTGCGTTTTCTCCGCTATTGGTAGAGTTACTTCAAGAGGCATGGTTACTTTCAACCACAGAACTGAATCAGACTGAACTACGTTCTGGTGCGATTCTGCTTGCCGCTTTGACGCGCGCAGATCGTTACATGGTTCCGAACTTGGTCAAAGTGACCAACAGCATCAATCGCGAAAGTTTACGTAAACACTTTTCTGCGATCTTAGTTGATTCTTCAGAAACTCAAGTGGCTGATAAAACGCAGAAAAACAACGCTGTATCAGGTTCAGATTTATCCATTTTAGATAAGTACTGTACTAATGTGACAGAGCAAGCGCGTAACCAAGAACTGGATCCTGTGCTATGCCGAGAGCATGAGATCAGTTTAATGATCGATATCCTTTGCCGCCGTAGAAAGAACAATCCGATCGTCGTGGGAGATGCAGGGGTAGGTAAAAGCGCTGTCATCGAAGGGCTAGCACTATGTATCGCTTCTGGGCAGGTACCTAATCAGCTAAAAAATGTCGAGCTCTACTCGCTGGATCTAGGGCTACTTCAAGCGGGTGCTTCGGTGAAAGGTGAGTTTGAAAAACGACTGAAAGGTGTGATTGACGCAATCAAGCATTCACCATCGCCAATTATCCTTTTCATTGACGAAGCGCATACGCTTATCGGCGCGGGTAACCAAGAAGGTGGCGGTGATGCAGCGAATTTGCTGAAACCGGCTCTTGCCCGTGGTGAGCTAAGTACTATTGCCGCGACAACTTGGAAAGAATATAAGAAGTATTTTGAGAAAGATCCTGCATTGACGCGCAGATTCCAACTGGTCAAGCTGGATGAACCGAGTGTCGAGCAAGCCGTTGATATCTTACGAGGACTTAACTCAGTTTATGAAACCACTCATAAAGTCCTAATTACAGACGAAGCGCTTAAAGCCGCTTCAGAGCTGTCGGCACGTTATATCTCTGGTCGTCAACTGCCGGATAAGGCGATCGATGTGTTAGATACTGCATGTGCTCGTATTGCGATTAATCTAACGACTCCTCCTAAGCGTCTTGCTGCAATTGAAACGGCTAAACATCAGCGTCAGCTAGAGATTGATATGCTCAATCGTGCTCAGTTGTTAGGTCAAGACTTAGATACGGCTAGATTAGATGAGTTGCAAACGCAAAGTGTTGCTGATGAGCAAGAGCATCAGGCACTGAGCGCAAGTTGGCAGCATCAAAAGCAACTTGTAGAAGAGATCATTGCTCTGCGCTCGGAGCTATCCGCAGATGAACAAAGTGACGAAGAGCGTTTAGCGTGCAGTGAGCAGATCCGTGCCAAGTACAAAGAGATTGATGCGATTCCTCATAGAGAACGACTGATTCACCCTCAGGTTGATGAGCAGCAAATCGCCGAAGTGATTGCCGATTGGACTGGCGTACCTGTCGATCAAATGAACAGTGACGAGCTGTACAAAATTACCCATTTGACCTCTATTTTAGGTCGTGCAATTAAAGGTCAAGACGTTGCTATTGAGCGAGTACATAAACATCTGCTGACAGCGAGAGCCGACCTTCGTCGTCCAGGGAGACCGAAAGGTGCATTTCTTCTCGTTGGCCCAAGTGGTGTGGGTAAAACCGAGACTGTCGTGCAGTTGGCCGAGCATCTCTATGGTGGCAAACAGTTCTTAACCACCATCAACATGTCTGAGTATCAAGAGAAGCACACCGTTTCGCGATTGATTGGCTCTCCACCTGGCTACGTTGGCTACGGTGAGGGCGGTGTGTTAACAGAGGCGATTCGCAAAATGCCTTACTCGGTCGTTTTGCTTGATGAAGTCGAAAAAGCACACCCTGAAGTATTAAACCTCTTCTATCAGGCCTTTGATAAAGGTGAGCTTGCTGATGGTGAAGGACGAATCATCGATTGCCAGAATGTGGTTTTCTTCCTGACGTCGAACCTAGGCTTTCAAACGATCGTCGACTACTCAGAGCGTTTAGATGATCTTGATGATGCGCTTTATCCTGAGCTTGCTGCCTTCTTCAAACCAGCGTTACTTGCTCGTATGGAAGTCATCCCTTATATGCCACTTTCTCCTCAAGTCCTTGAAGTTATTGTCAGAGCGAAACTTGAGCGTTTAGAGCATCTGTTTAAAGAGCGTTATGAAGCTGAGGTGGTTATTGAACCTTCATTAATTGATGAGATCCTTGCCCGAGCAACGCGTTCAGAAAATGGCGCTAGAATGCTTGAAGCCATCATTGAAGGTCAGCTTCTACCACCTGTTTCTCTTGCGCTACTCAACAAACTTTCAGAGCAGAAACCGGTTAATCGTATCCAATTGTCCGCCGTTGACGGCCAATTTAAAGGCGAAGTGGAGTAGGCATGGCGAATTGGTTAGTAAGGACGACTGAGCTGATTGGCATTAAGTCCAAAGATGAGTTAACTCAGACATTCGCTAAAGTATTGATTGAAGAGTTGAGTTTGGCGCATTGCTTGGTGCTTTCTCCCAACAATGAAGGGCGTCGACTGATCCCACACGATTCCAGTTTATCTGTATCGTGGTCAGTGAATGATTTGAGCAACCCGTTTGCTCACGTATTGCAAAATTCTAAGGCGATGACGCTTTCTGCCGATGAGTTGCTATTTTGGCAAACGGATCGCGCGTTCTGTGAATTAGTTTCTCAAGTTGGCATGTTCGATGGGGTGCGCATTCAGCCGCTACCTTTGCAGTCAAAGTACGTTCAATTTGTACTTTATATGCAAGGGGAGCCAAGCAAAATCAACACCGCTTTTGAAGACGACATGTGTACTGCGTTTGTTGGCGTGTTTACCAAACAGTGGCAATTACTTGATGAATTAGAGAAAGAGCAGCGAGATCTTAAAGAGTTATCGCAATCTCTCAGTGAGATTCAACGTGATAGAAAGCAGCATGAGCTTGCTAATGATCTGTCTCACTCACTTATTGGTGAAAGTCGCATCATGCAAAGGCTTCGTCAACAGATTGTGAGTGCGGCAGCGTCGCAACTCTCCGTGATGGTCCAAGGTGAGACGGGCACAGGTAAAGAGCTTGTTGCCCAAGCGATTCACCAGCTTTCTGCTCGTAATCAAAAACCAATGGTGGCGATTAACTGTGCGGCGATTCCTGAGAACCTGCTAGAAAGTGAACTGTTTGGTTATTGCAAAGGCGCCTTCTCTGGTGCCGATTCGGATCGCCAGGGACTGATTGCTCAAGCCGATGGTGGAACGCTATTCTTGGATGAAATTGGTGACATGCCGTTAGCGCTGCAAGCCAAGCTATTGCGTGTACTTGAGAGCAAAAGATTTAGACCTGTGGGTGGCAAAGAGGAGCAAGCGTCTGACTTTCGCCTGGTCTCAGCAACACACGTCAACCTGTTGGCTCAAGTCCAAGCAAAGAAGTTCAGACAGGACCTCTATTACCGACTGTTTCAATATCCGTTAACTCTACCGAAGTTAGCGGAGCGCCTAGAAGATATCGAGCAACTGAGTCTTCATTTCATTAATGAGTTTAATGAACTTCATGGGCGCACTATTCGTGGTCTTCATTACCGAGCACTAGATTGCTTAAAGCAGTATGCTTTCCCAGGCAACGTGCGCGAACTAAAACACCTAATCGAGTTTGGTTGCGCGCAGACTGATGATAACTCGGAAATCAGTGAAGGAAGCCTAGCTAATCGTATCGCATGTTTAAACTTTGAACTGAAAAGCTTGAGCGAGCCAACACAGATGGTTGCTCCTTCTCACTTTATTCAAGACAGCCCTTATCAGCATCAACCGAGTGACTTTGCTGGCATCACTGACTTGAAGCAAGCGGTGAGTGATTATGAAGAACAGATTATTCGCGACCGCTTAAACTTCTTCGCTGGCAATCGAGGTAAAGCTGCCAAAAGTTTAGGCATCCCAAAGAGAACATTGGCATACAAGTGTCAGAAGCTGGAGATCAAAGCGCTGTGAGAGTAGTGATAACCAGACTTGTTGGCTTGGCATGTGCCCTTTGGTGGTTGCCTGTGAACGCTCAAGCGACAAATACATATCAGTGGGAACAGGTGGATCAATGTCGAATCATTGCTAAAAGGCTTGAGCGACTAAGATGTTTTGATCAGTTGTTTGATACGCCCGTGGCTTTAAACGGACAGAATCATGAGGCCGATAAGCCTAAAGCGTGGATGCTTGCTTACCCAAAAAGTAGAGCGGAGGACAACCTGACTCCGGACTTGAATGAATCTGACTCAGGTAAGGATGCTTGGGTCACTTTACCGGCTTTGCCCCTAGGAGACGTTGATTCCCCGGTGCTCGTTATGAGCTGTATGGATGAAATCAGTCGAGTCCAGTTAGCGCTACCTAAGCCATTAATTGATGCTCGCATTTCCGTTTCAGTGGCACAAGGTCAGCGTGAGTATTGGAGAAGTGATGATGAAGGAGTGGTGTTCTCATCAGCACAGGGTCTTCCGGCGATTGAGTTGATGAAACGCATGGCTCAACAGAGAAAGGTCACGCTGAGGTCAAACTCAGAAACGGTTGATGGGTTGCAGTTTGACACAGTGGCTCTGCAAGCGGCGCTGCGTCCCTTACGTCAGCGTTGTCGGTGGTAAATATGGAACTTACTCAATACCGCACTTGCATTGTCTCACCGATCAGTGATGCCTCTCCTGTAGGTGAACGTCTACTGGATGAACCATTATTTGATTTCATTGAAGATCAAATGATGAAGGTAGGGTCACTCTCTCATGCTAGCGTTCAGTGGCAAGAGGTGGAGCACAGTACACTCCAGTTACTTAAAGAAAAAAGTAAAGACATCAAACTCTTGGTGTACTTGCTGCAATGTCTGCATCAAGACTTGAGCGCAGATCGCTTGATCGCTTCATTCAATGTGATGGGAGATTTTATTTCTCACTATTGGCAGGAGAGTTTTCCTGCGCCAGGTAAACGCGGCAACCTTCCTCGTCGTAAATTCTTTAGTCAAATGTGCCAACGCTTCTCGATGGCGTTGGATAAGTTCGACTTTAGCCAACTTGATGGTCAAGCACGAGACGACTTGAACTGTGCGGTGTCAGCATGGCAGGAAGTTATTACGACGAATGAGCTCCAATCAGACATGGTTGAGTCGATTGCTTTAACCATAGAGAACCAACTACGTAAAGCGAGTGAGCGTGAGCAGGTAAACCGCCAAGAGTCGCCAGTGACTTCCGAGGCAGCATTAAGTGTACCTGACACCAGACCTGCCCCTTTGGTTATTGATAACTCAAGTGGCAAAGCGGCCAAAGAAACCTTGTTTAAAGTCGCTGACTTTCTTTCAGAGCAAGAATTTGGGGCAGCGCTGTCGATTCGAGTGCGTCGTCATGCTTTGTGGGGGGCGATTAGCTCGTTACCAGATCATGATAGTAATGGACATTGCTTGCTAAGAGGAATGAATCCTGACCGTGCCAAAGAGTACCGAGACCGTTGTTCTCAGCCCAACTTAGCGCTGTGGCGACAAGTGGAACAGAGTATCACCATGTCACCATTTTGGTTCGAAGGGCAATTGCTCAGTCATGATATCGCCAAAGCGCTTGGCTATGAGCAGTGGTGCCAAGCGATTAGAGAAGAGACCCAGATGTTTATGGAGCGCTTTCCTCACGTCACCAACTTGAAGTTCAAGGATGGTGAGCCGTTTATCTCCGATTCAGTTAAGCAGTGGTTGGAGAGCAGTGAAGGTCTCAATGCATCAGCGCCGCGAATGAACAGTTGGCAAGAGCAAAGGGATGAAGTCTTTAACCTTGCGAAAGAAGGCGGAATTGCCGTTGCGATGTCGAGAATCAATGATGGTTTAGTTAAAGCGAGTGAACCACGAGAGAAGTTTTACTGGCGACTGCTTAGCGCCGAACTGCTGAAACATCATCACCTTGATGGGATGGCTAAAGAACAATTTCAACATTTAAAACAAGAAGCTATGCAAGCGCAAGTCTCTCAGTGGGAACCTTCGCTCATAGAACAATTAGAGCAAAATACAGCGTCAGTGTAAGTTAAAGGAATCCCCATGTGGAAAAGTGTTATAGGGTTTGCAGCTAAGTGCAAACCGGGCATGGCAGCAGCGATGCCAGTATTACTCCTTATTTTATTTATTTTAGTCAATGTCTCCATCTGGTGGGCAGGCCCTTGGCTTGCAATCGGAGACTCGCGACCTCTAGAAACAGTGATAGCCCGAGGCTTAACGTCCGTTATCTTCACATTGTTTACCATATCCGGTTGGGGATTATGGCAGTGGAAGCGGTTACGAACGCTGAAAAATCAGCAGCATCGTGAAGAGCAACTGAAACAAGATCCGATTTCTGTTTATGAACAGCGCCAAGAAAGTGAATTAAATGGCGTCATGGCAGAAATGAAGCAGAGTTTGAATAGCCGAAACTATTTGTATGCTCTGCCTTGGTATCTAGTACTTGGTTTAGAGAATGCCGGTAAGACAAGCTTGATTAATCGCTCTGGGCAGAACTTTGCACTGTCATCGGTTATGCGCGCTTCGGGAAAAAAGAGTGATAACCCATACTCGTTTGACTGGTGGATTGGTGACGAATCGGTGCTGATCGACCCCGATGGGGAGTTGCTCACCCAAGGCAACCGAAGCGAAGATAATGACGGTGAACTTGAGCGCCGACTATGGCTTAACTTTATTCATTGGTTAGACAAAACCCGTAGCCGCAGACCACTTAATGGTATTGTTTTAGCCTTAGACGTTTCTCATTTGGCGACGTCAACGGCCTCTGAACGCAAAGCTTATGCGAACTTGTTGCGTGCAAGAATCCGTGAACTAATGGAAACACTGACCACGCGACTGCCTGTCTATATCACTTTGACCAAATTGGATCTTTTGCATGGCTTTGAACCCTTCTTTAAACACTACTCAAGAGATCAGCGTGATGAAGTGTTGGGTTTCACTTTTTCACTGGAATCGGTTGAAAACGTCGATCACTGGTTAGAAGAGTTCACCCAAGAGTATGGGAAATTTGTCGGTCGAATCAATGAGCTGCTTCCTCATGCGGTTTCTGAACCGTTAGAGCAAGAAGAGCGAGCTGCGATCTACAGCTTTACACGTCAGATTTCGGGTTTGCAAAGTATCTTGAAAGGCTTCTTTGAAGATGCGTTATCGAGCGATCAATTCTCGACCTCAGCCTTGGTTCGCGGTGCCTACTTTACATCGGTTTATCAGCAAGGGGTGCCAAGTAACGCGTTCAGTGATTCTGCGGCTCGTCGCTACGGCCTATCGCACGCGATAAACAAAGCTCAACATGCAAAAAACTCTACGGTGTATTTTACCCAGCAACTGTTTAGCAACATTATCTACCCAGAAGCGGGCCTAGCCTCTGACAACTTCCGAGTTGCCAAGCAAAAGCGTCGCCTTATCGGGCTCTCTTTTGCAATTTGTACAGTAGCATCCGTACTATTGGTGGGTACTTGGCATCAATATTACTCAAAGAACTATAACCAGTCAGAAGCGGTACTGACCAAAGTTAATGAGTATAAAAAGCAGTTTCCTTCGAATTTATCCATTGCGTCGCAGAAGGATATTTTGGAACCACTGAATAAGATTCGTCAGGCAACATTAGAGTTTGGTTTCTTTAGGGAAAAACCCAAGTACATCTCGGATTTGGGCCTTTACCAAGGACATACAATCGGTCCTATGGTTGAGGATACTTACCTTAACTTGCTTGAAAGCCGTTTCTTGCCACTACTCATGGCAGACGTAGTTGTGGACTTAAAGCAAGCTTCTAGCGACGAAGAAAAGTTAGCCACATTGCGAGTCTATCGAATGATGGTTGATAAGAGCGGGCGCTATAAAGATTATGTTCTCGATTACTTTAGTAAGTATTGGCAGCGCGCTTTTGCTGGGGATAAAGCGGTTCAAGGCCAGTTGCTTGAGCACTTAGACTATGCAATGCGTCATACTGATCTGGAGGCTTCAAAGTTAGCCGGAGACGAATTGGCGATTGCCGCGATGAAACCGTACGAGTCGACCATCGCTGAGGTGCAAGATGAACTGAGTACTATGCCAAATGATCAACGTGTTTATCGTAACTTAAAACTGAATGCACAGACCGTTCTTGGTCCATCGATCAGTATCCGTAACCTAGTTGGGCCAATCTTTGATGTGGTGTTCGAAGAGCGCGTATCTAATCAGAGCTTGTACATTCCCCAGATGCTAACTAAGGCAGGGTTTGAAAACTACTTTATGCCGCGTTCTGAGTCTGTATCAGAGCTAGCTCTTATCGATAGTTGGGTATTGGGTCAGTCGAAAACGGCGCAATTTAGCGAAGCAGATAAGCAAGTCTTGCGTGAGAAGATTCGTAATCTTTATGTGGCAGACTATATCAACACATGGCGCGCTGCTCTCAATGATATCGATATGAAGTATTTCTCAGATCTGAATGATGCCGTGGTGGTTCTAGAAAACATCACTGGTAACGTTGAGCCTCTGCAGCGACTACTGAGAACGCTCGATAGTAATACACAGTTGATTGCAGGCTTTGATGTCTCGGACGAAGCGGAAGCTGAGTTGGCGAAAAATGCCAAATATCAAGTATCGTCGAATATTCAGTCTCCTTTCGCTGAGCTGAACTTAATGTTGCAGCCGGTTGGTGAGCAACCGCCTTATATTAATGAGGTGCTTAACTCCGTCGATGAGCTAAAAGCTTACCTAAAAAGTATTCAAGAGTCCCCAGATGTTGGTATGGCGGCATTGGAAGCGACGAAATCGCGAGTCAAATTAGTCAGTGCTGACCCAATTTATACGCTGAAACGAATCTCTTCTGGCTTGCCAAAACCGTTAGACATGATGATGGAAAAGCTAGCCGATGAGAGTTGGTATGTGGTTAAACAGGAAGCGATTAAGCACTTAGAAGTACGTTGGTTTGAGGATGTGTATCAGCCATATTATGCCAAGCTTGCGAATCGATACCCGTTCAATGACAAATCAACCAAAGATGTGGCTCTAGAGGACTTTGAAACTTTCTTTGCGCCAAAAGGTACGCTTGATAACTTCTATTCGAACCAACTCAAAATCTTTATTGATGAGAATATCTCTGTCGATGGCTCCGACTCAGCGCAGTCTATCATCAGACCAGAAGTATTAGCGCAAATTAAGCAAGCGCAGAGAATTCGTCAGGCATTCTTTAACCGTAAGGGCATCTTAGATGTGAATTTCTCGATCGAGCCGATTCAGCTAAGTAGCAATAAACGACGCAGTGTCCTAAATATCGATGGACAATATCTATCTTATAGCCATGGCCCTAGATCGGGAGCCGAACTGATATGGCCAAATACACTGCGTGATTCCGCTATATCTAAAGTTACCTTGGTGCCAACTAAGACGAATACCTCGCCTCGCAGTATTAATATCCAAGGGCCTTGGGCATTTTTCAGACTGCTCGATAAAGGGGATGTATTGGCGGCGAGTCCAACCTCGGTTGACTACAAGTTTGGCTTCGCTGGTGGTGAGATGATTTATCGTATTAACGCCGAATCTGACGCGAACCCGTTTACTGAACGTCTGTTTAAATCATTTAAGCTTTCTCAGACCCTCTATTAACAATGATTAGGGAGTGGCGTTGTTCACTCCCTATCGCATTTGGACGAAGTTGTTATGTCCCATATTGTTATACTCGATCAAAAAAACTATACCATTGTTTCTGAACCTGAAGAGATCAGGAAAACAGATACTTATCAAAAAGTAAGAGATGAAATTAACAGTCGTTTCAACCCACTATCGGGGGGCACCAACTGGCAAGTTGTGCATGATGGCTGTGAGCAGCTTGCTTTTGATCTCGGCATAGATTTGTTGATGAGCTGCTATTTAACTATCGCAAAATTAAAATTGGAAGGAGTCAAAGGCTACGCCAACGGGTTAGAGCTTATTAATCGTTGTCTGACTCTGCAACCTGAGCCAAGCGCAAAGCTTGCCAAGATTCAAAAAGAGCTACTTGATTGGGTCAATGGCAAGGCTTTACCGGAACTCAAGGGAATGAAGCTGACACATGAACAGTTGAGAGATTTATACCGAAGTGAACGCTTATGCGAAAAAGCACATCATTGGTTAGCTTCTCGTCAGCCAGAGCATGAAGTGAACTTTGAAGGCGTGGGCTTTGTTCTGTTTGAGCATATCGATAAAATCGAAACTCAATACCATACCGCGGTAAAAAGGGTTGAAAAATCAGATCAGCAAATGAGCCAATATGTCCCTAAGACGAAGTATCGATGGGGGCTGCTAATTTCAAGTGTGCTGTCTATTTCCGTGGTGTCGGCTAGCTGGTGGTATATACCGAATATCTTGGCCAGTTATCAGCCGCAATATAAAGCGGTTAAAGAAGTCCCGGCGCTAAACCGAGATAACTTGCCTGAGTTCGTAACGCAAACCTCCGCAGAGACACGACATAAGTATCAATCACAGATAGTTGAACTCTATCAACAGGCAATTGAAGAGCAGTTAGAAACTTCGGTTGAACAGCCTAATTTGCAGGTAATGAGCCAAGTTGATGTTTTAACACGCCTATTTGCTGAAGATGAACGGGTAGAAGCCATTGCTCAGGCTGTCGAGCAAGATCAGCAGATTGCCCTTGAACAAGTCGGTTCATTTGTCGACCGCTTTAATGAAGCGAGAACCAAAATGGCCAATATTGCATTGATGGTCAAAAACCGCCAGTGGTCTCAAGCGACACAAGCAACCAAATCATTAGAGAAGCTCGCCATCAGCTTATCGCCCATTTATGCCCGTGTTGGTTATATCGAACGCTTAATCGAGCAAGAGGAGTATCACCAAGCTGAAACTGAATTGGCGGAGTTAACCGTCAGGTTGAACAACCTCAGTTGGAAAGTGGCGCAATTAAGCCAAAGTCTGGTTAACTGATGGCGAAAGATTATCTTGCACCGGACCTAATTGCTTGCACTTTGGTTAAAGGATCTATATAAATTCGGCTTTCCTTTTTTCATGACGTATTTGAATATTTGAGGTTGGCGAATATGACCCATTTCTGGCAGCAAAAAGCTTTAGAGCAGATGACCGAACAAGAGTGGGAGTCACTTTGCGATGGCTGTGGTAAATGCTGTTTGCACAAACTCATGGATGAAGATAGCGACGAAATTTACTACACCAATGTGGCATGTAGCTTACTCAATAGTAAAACGTGTTCGTGTAAAGACTATCCGAATCGTTTTAATTACGATGAAGAGTGTACTAAGTTAACGCGCGACGATATTGAAGACTTTACTTGGTTGCCTCATACCTGCGCTTACCGTCTATTGGCAGAGAAACAGCCTTTGCCAGAGTGGCACCCATTGATAACAGGTTCTAAATCAGCAATGCACGCTGCTGGCGAAAGTGTTCGTAATAAAGTGGTGTATGAAATCGACGTCGTAAATTGGGAAGACCACATTTTGAATCATCCTAACCGAGATTAGGATACTTGTTTGCGGAGGCCTAATTGAAGCCTCTGCTTTTTCCCAACTTAGTTCCGTGACGTTTTAGCCTCTACTATGTTCATACTCACTTTTTCTGACGGGCCTCACCCGGCACTCTTCACTCACTACTGACACAACTCTTAACTCAACTTGATTGTTTGTCCCTTCAATGCGATTAGCATATCCGCCAGTTAGTATTATCGTTAGGACAATCGAGTGAAAATCAAATCTATAATCTTTGCCATTACGACGGCAACGCTTCTTAGTGCGTGTCAGGACGACAAAGCGCCCGCGCCAACTTATGCAACGGTGACTTCTGTAGAGCCAATTACTGAGCAGGTGCAAACACCGCATCAAGTTTGTAAAGATGTGGTTGTGACGACTCAGGCTGACATTAAAGATGAAAATAAATTGGTCGGTACATTGGGTGGGGCAGCAGCAGGCGCAGCGTTAGGTAATCAAGTTGGTGGCGGCTCGGGTAAAACTATCGCGACTGCTGTTGGCACTGTAGCAGGTGCCATGACAGGTCGAAAGATCCAAGATAACGCGCAAAAAAATGATGTGATTACCACGACGCAAAGACAATGTAATACGCAATACACTACGTCAAGTAAGACCGTAGGCTATAGCGTGACCTATGATTTGGGCGGCACAGCGGTAACGGCGAAAACGACCAATAAGCCACAAGGTAATATTCTGCCAATTGTTGATGGAAAGGTTATCCTTCCAGAGTAAAATCTGAATTGCGTCGATTTTGATTTATGCAGTCATCTTATTGGCTGCTTTTTTGTATATATTAACTAAGCGATATCAATTGTTAGGGCGTAGTGGTGTAAACTCTAGGCTCATTCATATAATAAACAAATAGTTGTATTTGTCTTTCTGAGGTAATTATGAATTTATTGTCTCACCGTAGCATCAAGTGGTATGTCAGCTTGACCCTTATGCTTAGTGTATTGTTCAGTCCGCTTTCAATAGCAGCCCAAGAAGCGCCTGTCGTTAGCACGTCGAGCACACAGACTGCGTTCAACAAAATCAACACAGACCTAAAAGAACTCTCTGATACGCTGGCTTCATCGAGTGGTGATGAGAAGGATGCGCTTCAACTTAAGCTATTTCAAAAAAATGAAGAGTTGCGAACAGTTCTTTCCAATGCAGTAAGACAAGGCTCTCTGCCAAAAGAGCAGTTGATTGCTCAGGTTAAGATGCAGCAAAACTACTCGAAAGGCGCAACGCTATATCTTGATGAAAAGATTAAAGCGCTAAACATTAAGATTGATGATGCCAAAGATGAAGAGCGGCTATCACTGCTTAATGAGTATCAAGAACTTCAACACTACTTTGATAATGTCATTCAATCGAGTTGGCAAAATATTGAGTGGCTAGAGGATTTAGGCGTAGAAGAAGCGGAGACTAAAACACAGTTTCGCGCTGTTGTTGCTAAGCGTTTACGTGTTGTATCGGCTTCTGTCGAGTACTTTAGCCAGCAGATTGAAGTGGTTGGTAAGCAATTAACGGTTAGCCCGGAGTCTGAGAAAGCGAGTCTACAGCTTCACCAGTTAGTGGTTAAGCAGCGTATGAACATCGCGGTGGAAAGTCTTTCTTCTCTTATCCCTATTGCGGATCAACTTGAGATTGATACTTCCGAATACAAACGTTTGATGTTTGAAGTGACGGGAAGCATTACTCAAGATCTGTTTGAAGGAAAAGTGATTCTTTCCATCGTCAGTCATTGGTCGACAAATGCGTTTGATTGGCTCGGAGATAACGCCACTCAGTACATCTTCCAACTGTTTATTTTTGTGCTGCTGCTACTGGCGACTAAGCTATTGGCCAAGTTAGTGCGTAAGGTTGTGAGCAAAACCGTAGTCTCGAAAAATCTTAAGCTTTCTCAGTTGATGCAGGACTTCTTTATTGGCATGTCTGGCAACATCGTCTGGGTGATTGGTATTTTAGTCGCCTTGTCACAAGTTGGGCTTAACTTAGCGCCAGTATTAACCGGTTTCGGTATTGCTGGTGTGATTATCGGCTTTGCGTTGCAAGACACCCTGTCTAACTTTGCTGCGGGTATGATGTTACTGATCTACCGTCCGTTTGATGTTGGTGACTTTGTCTTTGCTGGTGGCGTGGATGGTAAGGTTAGCCACATGAGCTTAGTGAATACTACGATTAAGACGTTCGATAACCAGATCATTATTATTCCAAACAGTAAGATTTGGGGTGACGTGATAAAGAACGTGACGCATGAGCGCCTACGTCGTGTTGATATGGTGTTTGGTATTGGTTATTCCGATGACTTACTGAAAGCAGAGAGCATTCTAACTGATATCGTACATGAGCATCCGGCTGTACTGAA
The DNA here is from genome assembly GCF_000176235.1 of Vibrio orientalis CIP 102891 = ATCC 33934. Classification (NCBI taxonomy): domain Bacteria; kingdom Pseudomonadati; phylum Pseudomonadota; class Gammaproteobacteria; order Vibrionales; family Vibrionaceae; genus Vibrio; species Vibrio orientalis. The sequence continues at coordinate 418,917 of NZ_ACZV01000005.1, forward strand.
AACACCAGAGCCGAACATTAAGGTCCACACCTTAAATACTTCATCAGTTGATTTCATTGTTCGCCCTTGGGTCAAAACAGATGACTACTGGGATGTCTATTGGGATGTGACCAAAGAGGTCAAGCTTCGCTTTGATCGAGAAGGGATCTCAATTCCATTCCCACAGCAAGATGTGCATTTACACATGGTGAAAGAAAACGGTACCACAGAACAGTAGAAAGAGCGCCGCAAGGCGCTCTTCTTTTATGCGGACAATTCTTCTAAGAAAGTGATCGTTGGTTGCTGTTCTAGAAGGCCGTCTAAGCTAGCCAGTAGTTCAACGAAGTATGGCTGCTTGCAGTGATCATCAAATGCGGCTTGGTCAGAAAACTGTTCTTGGAAGGTAAAGGTTGCTGCATTGTCTTTATCTTTAAATAGGCAGTAGCGAGTATTGCCAGGTTCTTGGCGAGTTGGTGCTAGCATGGCAACCAAAAGTGCTTCGAGCTGTTGTTCTTGTCCGGCTTTAGCGTGAAATGTCGCGGTTAAATTGATCATTGTGTTTACTCTTTTTTGGTTTGTTATAAGTATCGGCCCTGCCTATGCAGGAATTCGATTTTGTACCCATCTGGGTCAGTAATAAAAAAGAAGGTCGCAAGGTGGGATTCGTTATGGTTAAACGCCTTAACGTCTGACGCTTCAATCCCAAGATTGCGGATACGTCGGTGTGCTTGTTCGATATCTTCAACACTCACCGCAAGGTGGCCGTAACCAGAACCGTGAGTATAAGGCTCTGATTGGTCGTGGTTGTGGGTCAATTCTAGTTCGAACCCTGTTTCCGCGTTGGCTAAATAGGTCAGGCTAAAGTTGTCGAAGATATATTGATCGTTGATTTCAAGCTCAAGTGCGTTGCGGTAGAAATCGATCGATTCGGCAAGGTTACTGACCCTTACCATTGAGTGGATGAGTTTTGTCATATCTACCTCTTATTCTGATGGGCGTTAGAATAAAGGCAGAGGAAAGTGAGTAGGTAGTACTAGAGTACGACAGTCGAAACTTTAGTGATTTGCGATGAGCTGTTGTTTGACAAGACTCATGACGTCATCTGGCTGACGCAAATAGATTAGGCAGGCGCAGCGTAGTAGAGAGGTGAAATTACTGATCTCTCCGTTGTGTTGCAAAGCCTCTTTGTAGATGTAACTGATAAAGCGAGGCAAGGTCATTTCTTGCTTAGCCGCAATCTCTTCTAGAATCTGCCAGAAGCTGGCTTCGAGTTTAATACTGGTCGCATGGCCATCGATTCGAATTGAACGAGCAACGGTTTGATAGTTTTCTTGAGGCTGTTTGGAGAAGATATCACACATAATTATCGGGGCTAGTTTGCGAGTGTGGGTCTATTTTTATCTTTTCAGCAGTGATGAGTCAATGAATAGCACTACAAATAAAAAACGCCCCGAAGGGCGTTGAATCAAACAAGTGACACTTATTCTGGCTAGTTTACTTGTGCTTTTATGTATTCACCTAGCTCTGAATGGTGCATGATCTTTGAGACTGGAAGAATTTTTTCAGCGGGTCCCCAAGCAAACACATTAACAGGTGTGTGGGTGTGGGTTCCTGTGCCCCAAACGATGTTTTGCCCCGTCGCTTGTTCACGAGCGAGCAGATTACCGCGATCGTTGTATGGGAAGAAAGCGTCAAAGTCATTAATGGCTGGGACTTCTTCTTTCGACAAGTATTTGTGTTGTGCCAAGCGATAAGGGTTTGGCTTGCTTGCCATCACGTTCTTCGCTTGCTCTGCAGTAATAGGGAATGCGCTGTTCTGATTGACGATTTCCGCAAGCTTTTCTGGTGTCTGCTCACTCTTATCCAATTTTTGGAATTGACTGATCATGCCGTAGTAGCTCTGCTTTTGATTATATAGGCCATCAAGAATCTCAAATGCACCAAAGTTGAAGTTAGGCGCATAGTCTCGATTAGCAAACGCTTCACCAGAACGCTTTTGTGGTTTCGGTAAATCTTGTGAAGAATAGCTGAAGCCGAAAGAACCAGTTTCGTGATCCGCGGTTACGATGACAATCGTGTCGTCTCGACCTTTCGCCCATTGATAAACCGATTGAACTGCTTCATCAAACTTGATCATTTCGTGCAGCATTGTACCTGCATCATTACTGTGACCCGCCCAATCAATTTGCCCCCCTTCAACCATAAGGAAAAATCCATCTTTATCCTTTGAAAGAATGTTCAATGCTTTATCGGTCATCTCTTTCAAGCTTGGCTGTGTTCTTTGTGGATTGGATTTGTTATTGCTGTATGCAATGCCGTCATCCATCCCAGAGTAGGCAAATAAGCCGAGCAGTTTGTCGCCTTTAGCTTCATCTAGCATGTTACGGTTGAACGCGAGCTGATAACCGTCACTTTGCGCTTCACTCAGTAGGTTACGTTCATCCTTACGCTTTGATTTCAGGTAGACGTCACCTTGAGTCAATTGCTCAAGCTGCTGATAAGTTTCGCCTTTATCATTGGTTGATTTTGGAATCCAATGGCGTAAACCTCCAGATAACATGACGTCGACACCGGTTTTAAGCATGTCTGATGCAATGTCATTTTCTAATGAACGGTGGGGTTGGTGCGCGGCAAAAGCGGCTGGTGTCGCGTGAGTTAAACGCGTGTCGGATACTAAGCCTGTCGCTTTACCTGCCTTCTTCGCTTTCTCAAGTACGGTTTCAACATGGTTTCCTTGAGAGTCGATACCAATCACTTCTGAAGCGGTGTAAATCCCTGTTGCAAGCATAGTTGCTGAACATGCTGAATCTACAACAATCGCATCTTCAGGGTGAGTGAGAGAAGAACCGATGACGCCATCTTGGGCAAGGTTATAAAGAGCGGTTTTCTTCCCTTTGTAGATGGAATTTGGGGCTTGATTGGCGTAAGTCTCTAATAAGCCAACTTGCTGTGGGCCCATACCGTCACCAATCATCAAAATGACGTTTTTGATTTCCGTTGAGAGCGCATTGAAAGAGAGCGTAGAGGTTGCCACTGCGGCAATAATTGGTTTTATTAGCTGCTTCATTGTTTATCCCTTTTAATATAAGCGGGATGATTAAAACATTGCTTTATTTCAAAATTGCTTCGTCTATGTTTCAACTATATGAAATTGAGTAATCATTCAGTTTTTGTTTTCTGCATAAGAAAAGCCCACAGAGAAGTGGGCTTTGAGTTAGGAAGGAAAAGAAAAATTGAGTCAAATAGGCTTAGCTTGCCGCGGCCACAACCGCTTGATTAAACTCACTTCTTGCCTGTTGAGCTTGTTCCGATGCTGCGAGCTTTGCATCTTGCGCTTTAGATACTGCCTCTAGAGCTGCTTGCAAATCATCTTGCAGTTCTTGTGGTAGATGATGATCAGAGAACTCTTCTTCGCCATTGTGCTCAAGAGCGAAAGCGCGGATGCGTTTTTTCACTTTCATCACGTTTGCCATTGCTTCGCGTTCAAGTTCGGCTGCCTCTTGTGCTGCATCACGGCTACTTTCAAAGCGCGCTAAAGCCATACCTTCAGAAGACCAAGGGTCCATATCTGGCAGTTCTTCAATGTTGATGGTTGGTTCAACGTAATCTTCTTGATGACGCAGGTCTAGTGAGGTTGCACGTACCGCTGAAATCATCAGCATTACTGAAATACCGAGCAATGGTAGACCACCGACGATCGCAGCGGTTTGTAGTGTACTTAGACCGCCAAGGAACATCAGAACAGTCGGTAGGAACGACAGGGTAAATGCCCAGAACATACGGTTCCAACGCATTGGCTCTTCGGTCACATTGTTTTGTACTACAGACGCGAGGATGTAAGAGATCGAGTCAAAGGTCGTCGCTGTAAAAATGACACACAGTAGCGTAAATACTGCAATCACTAGGGTGCTCATCGGTAGGGCATCAAGCATCGAGAAGATCGCTTTGGTTGCGCCTTCCGCGTTTAAAATACCTACTACGTCTAACTCACCAGACAGTTGTAGAGATAGACCATAGTTACCTAAGATCATGAAGAATAGGAAACAGCCAAGTGAGCCAAAGAAGATCGAGCCAGAGACCATCTGCTTGATGGTGCGACCGCGAGAGATACGCGCAACGAACAGACCCATACTTGGCGCAAATACTAGCCACCAAGCCCAGTAGAAAATCGTCCAGTCTTGTGGGAAGTGAGTATCGTCGAATGTGCCGTAGCCACCAAATGGTTCTGCCCATGTCGCCATCACAAAGAAGTTAGATAGCATGCGACCAATTGAGTCTAGGCCAGTTTCTAGCATGAAAATGGTTGGGCCGACGGCTAGAACAAACGCTAGCAGACCCATCGCACCCCAGAAGTTGATGTTACTAAGGATCTTGATGCCTTTTTCCATACCTGCGTACGAAGAGTAAGCAAAAATCGCAGTACACACCATTAGGATTGCGATCTGGCTTTGCGTGCTTTGCTCGATACCAAATAGGAAGTAAAGACCTTCACCGATTAGCGGTGCCGCAAGGCCTAGTGTTGTCGCTGCGCCGCCAAGTAGGCCAAAGATAAATAGGATATCAACGATTTTACCTGGTATACCTTTAGTGCGCTCTTCACCAATAACTGGCATCAGTGCGCTAGATACTTTTAGTACAGGTTGCTTACGGACATAGAAGAAATAAGCGATTGGAAGTGCAGGAATTAAGTAGATTGACCAAGCGATAGGTCCCCAGTGGAATAGACCGTAGGTTGCCGCCCAGCGCACCGCCTCTTCGCTACCTGGTTCTAGCTGGAATGGAGGTGATTGATAGTAGTAGGCCCATTCGATACAGCCCCAGTAAAGGATACTGGCACCAATGCCGCCACAAAACAGCATCGCAGCCCATGACGCCGTAGCAAACTCAGGCTTTTCATCTGGGTCACCTAGCTTGATTTGACCCATGTCGCTGAACACAACATAAATCATAAAGAAGAAGGCGCTGATGCCTAATGCAAGGTAAAGGAAACCGAGTTTATCGGTCATAAAGCTTTTTGCTACAGCAATCCAGTCTGCACCCTGCTGAGGGAATAGGATTAGGGGAAAAATGATACTCAGCAGAAGGGCGATGGCGCCAAAAAACGTGGGCTTATCAATAAGCGAAAAAGAGTTTCTCACAAGTTAACTTTCCATAAACAAATCGTTACTCGATTATGGAGTGAGCAAGGTCAAGGCGACAAACGAGGTTGTTTGTCGAGATGACTAATAATAGTTATGCGAGTTTAGAGGATCGCTAAAAGAATGCCGCCAACGGTTGCCGCAGCGGAAAGATATTGCCCCGCTGAGTACGAACCATCTTCTTCTTCAATCTTGTCTGGGTGGTCCATGCCTAAGGCACCATGAGCGAATGACTCGACTTTATCTCCCACGCTTTTTCCACTTTCTGCTGACGCTTTGCCATCTTTTTCTATTTGTTGCAGCGCGGCCAAAAGAGCCTTTCCTTCATCGGATAAGGTAACCGTGTTCTGCTCTACTTTCAGTGGAGTAGAGTTTGTTTGCTGGCTTGCATGCGTCGCTTGAGGCTTGACTTGTTGGGTAGGAGACAGCTTCGCTGGTTCCATTCCTACTGGGGTCATAGTGATCTCCTTACATTACCCTCAGACACTATATCGACGGTTTGGTGAAAAACTTGTGCAAAATATGCATAATTTGTATAAAAACAACACAAGCATAAAGTGTGCCGATTTTATCAGTATGGGCTGATATCCGACTTATCCTACATTCTAACTGTCGAATACTCGCCCTTCAGGAGATCACTAGCAATGAAAGTGCCTATTTACACTCTAAGGTATTATTGCGGCTAGTTAGGTGTTGATAGGCCGCCATTCGATTCTCCATTTTCACGTAACGAGTCGGAGGCGCTAATACGTGGAGAACAAAGTCTTGGCCTTTATTAGCCCCGCTAAGATCTGCGTAAGGGGATATGACGACGACATTGAGATTGGGGTTCCGCTTCAAAATCGATGCTTTAGTTCCCAGCCCCTGTTCTATGTGAAATTTTCCGGCAATGTGCACGACTTGAGTCGATGGATTCGCATCTAGGTAACGCGTAATACTCTCCGCCATGGTTTCATCCCAGGTGACTTGAGCTGCAAATTGTTTTTCAGTTTGCTCAGGCTCTCCATGATGCATTGACGCCATGAACTTATCTTTATAAGGACTTGCAGAGGTATCTATTTCTTGGGCGAGCAAAGCTCTCTGCTGACCATCTAACTTATCCAAATAGCCAATTCCTTCTCGGCCGATACAACGTACAATCGGTTTAGGTGCATTGGCGGCAATGATATCGAGATTATGTTGTTTAGCGAGTTCGATAAGAGGGCGGTAGTCGCTTTCGTAATTAGGCCAAGCGTTGCCACTTTTGATCAGGACTTGCTCGCCGGTTTCTCCCGCCAGATAACTGTCGACATTCGCTTGTTTATCTCGGGAGAACTGTTCCATCGACAGAGCAACGTCATTATTGGCGGCTAATTGCTCTAAAAACTCGGTTTGGAATCGATGTATACCAGAGTGTGTATGCCATTCACCAATGAGTACCACATCGGCATCGAGGATTTCGCGAGGCAACTTTTGTAGAGAAATAGACTGCTTTTCTGGGGAGTAGAGCTGATAATCGTAAAAATTACCTACAGTGGTATCGGTAGAATTTGTCGAGAATACCGAGCAAGCAGACAGTGCAAATGTACTAAGAAATATGGCGAAAAGCCGCAGCATAAAAACCTCCATTAATGATCGTAGCAATAATAATGGAGGCGTTGCAATATCTCAATAAAAATGAGAATTATTATCTGTTAGCTTATTTTACGATAAACTCGGATCATAAAATCGGCCTCACACTCATAGAGTGTAGCTGATTTAAGTTTTTCTCTTAGCTCATCCGATGCTTTCCAAGCAAATGGTGTCATCTGCAGAAGATCGTAGGCATCCCCATCACTGAGCTGCATAACATAGCTGAGTTTTTCTTGTTTTTCGAGTTGGAAGCCTTCGATGCATTCCGCCTCTTCACTATGTAAACGTACGTCTGGGTATATCTCATCACGTAATTGGTATAGGTGGCGTCCAGCTGGAGTGACGGTCACTACCACGCCATTCTCTGCGACAACTCGCTGCAACTCTTGTGCTTTACACGGTGCATAAATTCGTAACACTGCGTCTAAGCTACAAGGTTCGAACGGTAGGCGATGACTTGATGCAACACTGAATGCGCAGTTTAAGTATCGCTTAGCGGCGTAGCGAATCGCGACTTTAGAAATATCCAAGCCATAAACAGTGGCATTGTCAGACTGCAGGGCTAACTGAGAGGCAACCTCTGTTGTGTAATAGCCTTCACCACAGCCGATATCTAACAATCTATGCTGCGTATCGACGAGTAACTGTCCACAAAGCTCTGCTACGTACTTTTTCAGTGGTTGGTAATGATCTTTTTCGAGGAATCGTCGGCGTGCCTGCATCATCTCTTTATTATCACCCGGATCTTTTGAACGTTTGTGCTGAACTGGCATCAAGTTGATATAGCCTTCTTTTGCTAAATCAAAAGCATGATTGTTTTCACAGCGATAGGTACGCTCAGTTAATGTGAGTGATTGATGGCAAAGAGGGCAGGTGTAAGACATAACATAGCTCAGATTCGATATTTGAGAGCGCAGAGTCTAGCAGGAACTGCTATGAGGAAAAAGGAATTGTTTCAGCTAGCCCTAGTCGTAACTAGGGCTATAGATCGATTCACTACTTACTTAGAAGATAGTGTTGTTATCAGCTGGTGGCTTTCACCCGGCTGTAGCGTTTTGCCTTGTTCAATAGACGGTGCATGTAAAGTCGATTCAACGCAAAGGAAGGTTTTGTAACCGTCGTCTTGCATGTCGCCCATACCTTGAGCACCTTCCGCCCATGGGTTCCATAGAACTGCAGAGTTGTGGCCTTGATTCTCAACAACTAGCGAGCGGTTTAGAACCGGATCTTGAACAGTGATTTGTGCACTAGGTTGACTGTAAACGCGATCAATAGTATCGGTTAGTCGTAGAGTTTCATCACCTTGGCAAATCTCGTCACCTTTCAGGCTATCAATGTACTCAGCGCCCATACCTGTTGTGGTTACTTGCTCGATATCACCTACCGTTAGGTACGTGTGTAGCGCGCCAGAGAAGGTCCAAGCTTGAGTATCGGTATTGGTTACGTCTAGCGTAACTTTTAGCTCATCGCTAATCTCAACCAATAGGTGCGCTTGGAACTGGTGAGGCCAAACTGCGAGTGTGGATTCGGACGGCAGTAAGCCAAGTTCTACGATGACACCGTTTTCGTTCTCACGATGTTCAAGCAGTGTCCATTCGCTGTTGCGTGCAAAGCCATGCGCAGGTGCCGCAATACGACCAAACCACGGCCAGCAAATTGGTATACCACCACGCAGAGCAGCTTTGCCATCAAAGATCGCTTGCTCACTCATCCAAATCAGGTCAGGTTGGCCTTTCGGTTGGAAAGATACGACGTGGCCGCCGTGTAGACAGATACCAGCTGAAGCCTTTTCGTGAATAACACGTACAATCTTTGTGTCACCTTTTTCGACGATGGTGACGTTATCAGAGAGTACAGTCAGTGCAGGTAATTGCTCTAAATTCATTTAGTAGTCCTCGGTAAGAGAAATGACATTCTTATATTCGCTCTAAAACAGTGAACAAAAGAATATGATTTCGAGATTTAGATACGGCAGATACTAAAAAGGCGACTCGAGAGCCGCCTTTTACAAGATTCTGCGCTAAACGCTTATCTTAAAGTAATAATTACTTAGAGATGTGTGCGATTAGGTCAAGAACTTTGTTTGAGTAACCGATTTCGTTATCGTACCAAGATACAACTTTAACGAATTTGTCAGTTAGAGCAACACCAGCTTTAGCGTCGAATACTGAAGTTTGAACTTCGCCGATGAAGTCTTGAGATACAACTTGATCTTCAGTGTAACCTAGAACGCCTTTTAGTTCGCCTTCAGAAGCTTCTTTCATTGCAGCACAGATAGCTTCGTAAGATGCAGCTTCTTTTAGGTTAACAGTTAGGTCAACTACAGAAACGTTAGCAGTTGGTACGCGGAAAGCCATACCAGTTAGAAGGCCGTTTAGTTCTGGAAGAACAACGCCTACTGCTTTAGCAGCACCAGTTGAAGATGGGATGATGTTCTGAGAAGCACCACGACCACCGCGCCAGTCTTTAGCTGAAGGACCGTCTACAGTTTTTTGAGTAGCTGTAGTTGCGTGAACTGTAGTCATAAGACCAGATTCGATACCGAACTTGTCGTTAAGAACTTTAGCTACAGGTGCTAGACAGTTAGTAGTACAAGAAGCGTTAGAAACGATGTCTTGACCAGCGTAAGTTGAATCGTTTACGCCCATAACGAACATTGGAGTTGCGTCTTTAGAAGGACCAGTTAGAACAACTTTCTTCGCGCCAGCAGTGATGTGCTTACGTGCAGTCTCGTCTGTTAGGAAAAGACCAGTTGCTTCAGCTACAACGTCAACACCGATTGCGTCCCACTTAAGGTCTTCTGGGTTGCGTTCTGCAGTAACACGTACAGTTTTACCGTTAACGATTAGGTTACCACCTTCAACTTCAACAGTACCGTTGAAACGGCCGTGAGTTGAATCGTACTTAAGCATGTATGCCATGTACTCTACGTCGATTAGGTCGTTAATACCTACTACTTCGATGTCGTTACGCTCTTGCGCTGCACGGAAAACGAAACGGCCGATACGGCCAAAACCGTTAATACCTACTTTGATAGTCATTATAGTTGCTCCACAACTTAATTTCTGATTAAAGATAACTGGTAGTAAAATTACAGAATCCAGTCAAAATCTGCAACTGATAATCGGACTTAACTTGTTTAAAGTCAAAAAAAAGCGTCGCTTTTTTTCACAATTAGTCGCAAATGGTCATCTTTTGAACGGATTACTGGTTTTTTCTCTAACCAGTTGACGTAAAATGGTGGACGACGCTGACAGCTGTGCTGAAAGTTTAACCATCCTGTTATGGTGTCAAAGTATGTGCTACAAAGGTTGTCGTTCGCAAGTTTTTCGCGAAAAAAGTCATAATAAAAAATGAGAATACGGAGAAATAGTGTTGTGAAACAGAAGGTAGTAAAGGTCATGAAGCCTGATGAACACTGGCGTGAAGCCTTATCTGATGAAGAATATCGAGTATGTAGGGAGCAGGGGACTGAAGCTCCATTTAGTGGCAAACTCCTGCATAATAAAGCGACAGGTATCTATGCCTGTACATGCTGTAAAGCCCCCCTATTTATCTCTGATAACAAGTATGACTCGGGCTGTGGATGGCCAAGTTTTGATGCCCCTATTAACGCTGAGGCTATTCGTTATTTAGAAGATCTTAGTCACGGAATGACTCGAACAGAGATCAGATGTGCAGCCTGTGACAGCCATTTAGGTCACGTTTTTCCTGATGGACCGAAAACAACCGGTGACAGGTTCTGTGTTAATTCAGTGTCGTTAATTTTCAACAATTCACAAAAAAGCGGTGAATAAATCACCGCTGTTTGTTTCATCCTTACAACATTAAAGCCTTTATTTAAATTTTGGCACCATGTTGGCGTTGAAGGTGCCGCTATTAATGGCATCTTCTAACTGCTCAGCAATATCATCTAACTGCTGATAGGTACTTTTGTCGAACCCGTAAAGCAGTTGCAGTTCGCTGCTTGACGCGATAGGTACTTCGTACCTTTGTGCAACCATGGTCCAGATGTAGGCTTCTTTCTTAGTGCCCAATCGATATGTGGTACTGGCTAGTGACTTAAATACTTCGGTATTGATGGTATTACGGTTCGTTAACTCCAACGCACGAAGTAACAAAGTGCGGGTCTTGTTTTGGTCGCGACTAGTATAGAAGGTTGCCAGTGCATACTGCATCTCTGCTGTTTCTAAAGTGGGGGTGCCTTCTAGCTGTAAAAAGTTACGTCTTGCTTGGTCACTGCCGGTTTGGCTCCACAAAAAGTAATAGGCCTGTGCGGAATTAGATTTCTCTAGTGTTGCGACGATAGAATCCAAATCATCCGATGCGTTCACCAAAGCATCAAATCGGCGCTGTTTTAAACCTGATTGATCAATCGGTTGTATTTGTGAGGCGAGCTCTAAGCACTTTTTGTACTCGGCAAGGTGGAGATACTCTTTGATTTTATTGTCATCAGTAGGGTTTTTGAGTACTTCGAAGCGGTGCCAGATTAAATCTGTTCTCGGTATGCGGCATTGACCGTCGCCCATGTTGAGCCGCTCACATTGCAGTGACGGGTTGGAACTGCACAGTTGCTCGGTATTCTTGTTACTTTCAAAACAGCCAACAAGGCCAAAGCTTACACTTATCAGTGTGAGTACTTGTAGTGATTTCATAGTGTCGTTGCTTGTGATCCGTTACACTTAATTATTGCTGTTATCTTGACTCAGCCTGCTAGCCAGTTAATGTTCGTCTATCTTTATTGACGAATTAGGATTTTCCATGGACGCAGAGCAGTTAATCAATGCCATCACACCAGAGGCTTATGAGCGTCTACTATTTGCTGTAGAAACAGGAAAGTGGCCTGAGGGTACTCTACTTTCACAAGAGCAGCGAGATTCTTGTATGCAAGCTGTGATGTTGTATCAATCTAAGCATAATTCAGAAGCGCAACATATGACAGTTGCACAGGGCGGGGAAATTAGCTTTAAGTCTAAAGCTGAGCTGAAAAAGCAGTTTCAGCAGGGGCAAGATGACATTATGCGAGTCAACCCAAACAAAGAGTAATAAAAAGGCAGGTTTGAACCTGCCTTTTTCGTCATTAGCCGCAGCACTTTTTGAATTTTTTGCCGCTGCCGCAAATACAAGGATCGTTACGTCCGACTTTTAAGCTTTGTACCGATTGATTTAACCTAGGATCTTCGGTTTCTTGAGCAGGGAACGTTCCGTCAATGTAATACCACAAGTTATTCTCGCGAATAAAACGAGAACACTCTTCCAAGCAATATTCATTGCCATTCTCTTGAAAGAAAGCCTTAAAAGTAACAAAGCCTTCGTTCTCATTGGCACCATTAGCTGTGCTGATTACTTCTAGTCGACGCCAGTCACTCTTGATGGATTCCGCAATTCCTTCGCGCTGCTCTTCAGCATGGCAACTTGAGTGATACGTGTTAACGACATAATCGACTAAGCCCTTTACGTGCGCACTGTAGCGAGATCTCATTAACTTTTCCGGAGTCGTCGCAAGCGCATGGTCATTATGAATCGGTTCACAGCATTGGTTGTAATCCAAAGTGTTTCCACATGGACAAGAGGTCATAACCACTCCATTAATTTGTTTTCACAGAAAGTAAGTCAGCTGTCCATTTGACCGATGCGTCATAACATTCGCTTAAGGTATCTTGATTTAAACCAATAGCCTGACAGCGTTGCTGCACTATATCCCATTCTGCTTTTTCATATGCTTTAGTTAGGACAAGAATGTCACCGAGCACACCTTCATTCTGTGTGATGGCAAGCTTGATGGACTCATCGACTGAAATCTCATCGATAATTTGATCTAGCGGTCGGTCTAACAAGCTATCGAGTAACGAAAACATGCCGGTCAAAAATGCCTGTCCTGACTCCAACTTCTCATTCAAACGCGAGCCGATAAGCTCACAATATCGTGCTCGTTGGATAGATAGCCCGTAGAGGTAATCGGGTTTGCTGTCTTGTGTCGAGGCTAGAGCAACTAATGAGATAAACTTGCGCAGTTTATCTTCACCCAAATAGACCAGCGCCTGTTTGAATGATTGAATGCGTGTTTTAACAATCGAAGAGGAGTTGACGAATGCCAGTAGCTTATAGGACATGGTCAGATCTTTACTGATCAATGATTCTATTGCGCCGTAGTTGATATTCTCTTTCGATATTTCGGTTAAAAGCTGCACTACCGTCATGAAGGACGGCTCTAGAGATTTTCTAGAGATCATTTCGGGTTTGCTAAAAAAGTAACCTTGAAAGTAATCAAAACCCGCTGTTTTGGCTTGTTCGAATTCTTCGTAGGTTTCAACTTTTTCGGCTAAGAATTCAATCTTTGAACCACTAAGACGCAATATAAACATGCGTGCTTTTTCAATCGGCACTTGGCGGATATCAAACTTAATAATTGAAACATAGGGTAAGAAAGCTCGCCATTCTTTACTCGGGATGAAATCGTCTAAGGCAATTTTGTAGCCCAACTGCGACATTTCCTTGACGACCGCAAGTAACTCATCCGTTGGAGGACAGTCTTCTAAAATTTCAATGACAAGGTTGTCCGATGGAAAAAGAGTGGGGACCTTGTTAATTAAGCTTTGGTACGGAAAGTTAACAAAGCCGAGTTTATCTCCAAGTGTCTCGTAGTGAGTTGAGAGAAAATGATCGGACAGTAAACGGCTAGTTGCGTGCTCAGGGTCGATTTCTGGGAATGTATTCTGTGGCCCATCTCTAAACAGCAGCTCATAGCCAAGCGTGTTTTTATCTTTGTCTAGAATAGGTTGCCTAGCAATATAAGAGTAGTTCAAGGTATATACCGCGCTCCGAGTAATATTATTCGAATATCAGCTGGCCAAAGGGCAGCTATAACAGGCTTAAGGCGATGGTTTATTGACCAAAAGGTCGTTGTTGTAACTCGAAAGAATCTTTATCGTACACCAGCACAGAGCCCTGTGTATACCAGTCACCTAACACTATTCTAGTACAGTTGTTTCCATCTTTATCAAATCGATGAACGTTTGGTCTATGGGTGTGGCCGTGGATCATAAGATCGACATTATGCTCGCACATCACGCGTTCAACTTCGTCTTGAGTTACGTCCATAATCTCAAGTGATTTTGTCTGCTTGTCTGTCTTGATATCGGACTGAACTTTGCTGACGATCTTCTTTTTGATGAACATCGGGATGCGGTTAAACACCCACTGAAGCCATGGTTGGTGAACTTTAGCTCGGTATTCCAAATACTTGACATCTTCTGTGCAAAGAGTGTCGCCATGCAAAACGATGGCTTGTTTACCGTATAAGTCGATGACAGTTTCATCCCCAAGAAGCGTCACGCCAGTTTGCTTAGCAAAGCGCTTACCAACCAGAAAGTCACGATTTCCTTGGGCAAAGTAGCAGGGTATACCAAGGGCGGTTAGAGCTCTAAATTCATTTTTTATTAGCGTGGCAAAATCAGAGCGATCATCATCACCGACCCAAAACTCGAAAAGGTCGCCTAATACATAAAGTGCATCAGCATGAATGGCTTCTTCTCGCATAAAACGGACAAAGCACTGGTTGATGTCTGGTGTAGCGGGGGAGAGGTGTAGATCAGAGATAAATAGTGTGGTCATAGTTATTTAGCAAGAGAGCGCATAATAATGCGCTCTCTTAATCCAAGATTATTCTTCGATTGTTGTACTTGTGATTAGTACGTCTTCTAGTGGTACATCTTGGTGCATGCCGTAAGAACCAGTGCTAACTGCTTTGATCTTCTCAACGATGTCCATACCTTCGATTACTTCACCGAATACACAGTAACCCCAACCATCTAGGCTTTCGCTACGGAAGTCTAGGAATGTGTTGTTGTTTACGTTGATGAAGAACTGAGAGCTTGCTGAATGCGGCTCCATAGTACGAGCCATAGCAAGAGTACCCACTTTGTTGCTCAGACCATTGTTTGCTTCGTTTTTGATAGGTGCGCGAGTTGGCTTTTCACGAAGGCCTGACTCCATGCCACCACCTTGAATCATGAAACCATCGATAACACGGTGGAATAGTGTGTTGTCGTAGAAACCATCACGGCAGTACTGTAAGAAATTTGCACTTGTTTCTGGCGCTTTTTCATCATTTAGTTGAATTTTGATGTCACCAAAATTTGTGTGAAGGGTGATCATGATTTTGTCCTTTACATAGGTTTTTGACTTGAATCCAAGATTCTATCGTAACTTTTCGGACATTAATACGTGAAAAGTTAGGGTTGAGACCTGAGTATAGGTGTTGTTGGTGTCTTTTTGAGCATTTGAGGGATTACGAAACTGGGCGTGAGTTGATATACTGATGCACTATTTTATTTCACTCAATTATTAGATAGAGATCATGTTAAAGATATATAACACACTCACAAGACAGAAAGAGGAATTCAAACCAATCACTGCCGGAAAGATCGGTATGTATGTCTGTGGGGTAACCATCTACGATCTCTGTCATATTGGTCACGGCCGTACCTTCGTTTCTTTCGATGTGGTTTCTCGTTACCTTCGTTACTTGGGCTATGACCTAACGTTTGTTCGTAACATCACCGACATTGATGACAAGATCATCAAACGTGCGAACGAGAATGGTGAGTCGTGCGACTCTTTGACTGAGCGCCTGATTGGTGAAATGCATGCAGACTTTGATGCATTGAACATGAAGCGCCCTGATGTAGAACCTCGTGCGACGGAATACATCAAAGAGATCATTGAGCTTGTAGAAACTCTGATCGAACGTGGTTTTGCATACGTTGCGGACAACGGTGACGTGATGTTTGAAATTGCCAAGTACGACGAGTACGGCAAGCTGTCTGGTCAAGACTTAGAGCAACTTCAAGCGGGTGCACGTGTAGAGATCGAAAGTGCAAAACGCAGCTCTCTAGACTTTGTACTTTGGAAAATGTCTAAGCCAGGTGAGCCGACGTGGGAATCTCCATGGGGCCCAGGCCGTCCAGGTTGGCATATCGAATGTTCAGCAATGAATTCATCAATTCTTGGTAACCACTTTGATATTCATGGTGGTGGTTCGGACCTTCAGTTCCCGCACCATGAGAACGAAATCGCGCAGTCATGCTGTGCACATGGTACTCAGTATGTAAATACTTGGATGCACAGCGGTATGGTGATGGTTGACCGTGAGAAAATGTCTAAGTCTCTAGGTAACTTCTTCACTATCCGTGATGTTCTAGGTCATTACGATGCTGAAACCGTGCGTTATTTCCTAATGTCTGGTCACTACCGTAGCCAACTAAACTACAGCGAAGATAACTTAAACCAAGCTCGTTCTGCTCTTGAGCGTCTATACACTTCGCTACGAGGTTTAGATCTAACTGTAAGTGCAGTGGGTGGTGAAGAATACGTAGCGCGCTTTAATGATGCGATGAACGATGACTTCAATACACCAGAAGCATACTCAGTGCTATTTGATATGGCTCGTGAAATCAACCGCCTGAAAGCGGAAGACGTTGCAGCGGCAAGCAGCCTAGGTGTAACAATGCGTCAGTTAGCGGATGTGATTGGTATTTTGCACCAAGACCCAGAAGCGTTCCTAAAAGGTGATGCAGGCAACGATGATGAAGTGGCTGAAATCGAAGCACTTATCAAGTTGCGTAACGATAGCCGTGCGTCAAAAGATTGGGCGAATGCGGATATGGCACGTGACAAGCTGACAGAAATGGGCATCGTATTAGAAGATGGTCCAGAAGGCACAACGTGGCGCCGTAAATAAGCGCTAAGCTAAGAATCTTTAAGGGCTGTTTATTCAGCCCTTTTCTTTAAAATGTTTATAAATCTTTATACAGGTATCAATCAGTGGCTCAGATGTACTTCTATTACTCGGCAATGAACGCGGGTAAATCAACCACTCTTCTTCAATCTTCATTCAACTATCAAGAACGTGGCATGACGCCAGTGATTTTTACTGCCGCGTTAGATGATCGTTACGGTATTGGTAAAGTTAGCTCACGAATTGGCTTACAATCTGATGCTCAGCTCTTTAACAGTGAAACAGATCTATATAAAGAGGTAGCCGCTCTCAATGAAGTTGAGAAGCGTCATTGTATCTTGGTCGATGAGTGTCAGTTTCTTTCAAAGGAACAGGTTTATCAATTAACAGAAGTGGTGGATAAGCTGCACATTCCCGTACTTTGTTACGGCCTGCGTACTGACTTCTTGGGTGAGCTTTTTGAAGGTAGTAAATACTTGCTTTCTTGGGCAGATAAGCTGGTTGAACTCAAAACCATTTGTCACTGCGGCCGTAAAGCGAACATGGTTATCCGTACTGATGAGCACGGTGTTGCGATTGCTGAAGGTGACCAGGTTGCGATTGGTGGCAACGATCGTTACGTCTCTGTTTGTCGTCAGCACTACAAGGAAGCGCTGGGGAAGTAAGTTAAGGCCACTTGGAACTCATGGGCAGGTGGTGTTGCACAAGCCGCTTAGTTTAGCTGAGCAGTTAGTGGTTGGTTCGTCATGAATCCGCATGCATGTTACACACCACCAACCCATGAATTTATTAATGAGCCGAGTGTAGGCGGTGGATACTCTGCATTGAAGGCATTATTAGATATAGCCAAGCAGCATGCGTATATCACCAATGCTGCAGCAAAGGCGGGCTTAAAGAAGCGGCTAGCGTTAGCTATATCTAATGATGGCTAAGCTTGATACCGTTGATAAAAACAAAAAAGCGAAGCACTAGGCTTCGCTTTTTTGTTGTATTCGACTAATTCGGATTGCGCTAGGCAGTCACAGATTAACGAGCACGGAAGACGATGCGACCTTTAGATAGGTCGTATGGAGTCATCTCTACAGTTACTTTGTCGCCAGTAAGAATACGGATGTAGTTCTTACGCATTTTACCAGAGATGTGAGCAGTAACTACGTGACCGTTTTCTAGCTCAACACGGAACATTGTGTTTGGTAGAGTATCAAGGACAGTGCCTTGCATCTCAATTACGTCTTCTTTAGCCATTTAATCCTCTTTTAAAAATGGACAATCTTTACCGGGGGAATTATGCCGATAAAAATGAATTAAGTGAAGTTGGGGCGTATTCTACCCTTGCCAACGCTGATTTACTAGCCTTTGATGACGCTGAAAGCGGACTTTATAGTTCATCGCAGGGCATTCATCGATTTGATAGCCCAAATAAAGCCACTGTTTACCTTGTTGCTGGCAATATTCTAACTGGAATAACACGCCTAACGTACCAAGTGATAGCTCGTAATCCGGGTCAAAAAAGGTATAAAAGGCACTCGCACTATTAGACAAAATATCAGTGACTGCGATCGCGACTAGCTTATCTTGGTCATAGATGTGTAGGTACTGAGTATTTAGCCAAGCGCAGGTAGAAAACGAGGCAAATTCCTTTTTCTTGGGGGGATACATAGAGCCATTTTGATGACGAGCTTCAATGTAGCGCGCATAAAGTTCAAACCAATTCTCATCCATCTCTGACTTAAGCAGCCAATGATAGTTTTTAGCTTTGTTATACAGACGCTTCTGACTTTTTGACTGCGTAAAATCGGGCACCGACACACGTAATGCCTCACAAGACTGGCATTGATCACAATGGGGTTTGTATATGGTGTCCCCACTGCGGCGAAACCCATTGGCAAGCAGCACTTCATAGCTTGAGCCACAATGCATCCCAGGGTCGAGTGCCACAGCTACTCTTTCCTGTCTGTCGGTTAAATAACTGCAAGGGTGACAATCAGTTAAGCCGATACGAATTTGTTGTAGATCAGAACTCATTCTGCTCCTCTGAGGTTTGGGTTAACCATTGTTTGGTAAAACAGCTCGGATGTAATGGTTGATTCTTAAAGGATAGCAGTCTTTGTATGAAATCTTCACGTTCAAGCTCCTTTGCTCCTAAAGAGGCTAGGTGAGGATTCATCACTTGGCAATCAATGAGTTGCCCGTCATGCTTTTGAAAATGCTCGCAAAAGTACCACAAAGCAATCTTTGACGCGTTGGCTTCGAGACTAAACATCGACTCACCACAAAAGAGTTGGCCGATTGAAATGCCATACAAACCACCAACAAGAGTATTGTTACTCCAAACTTCAACAGAATGGCAATGACCTTGTTTAGCGAGCGCTTTATATGAAACGCGCATTTCTTCATTGAGCCAAGTCTCTTCAGCGGCTCTGGTCGAAGCGCAGTAGTCAATAACAGCATCAGTCGCCTGATTGATACTCACTCGGTATTGCTGTTTTCTTTGAAACTTTTTGAGACTTCTTGACGGTTTGAATGTCTTAGGATTAAAAGTTGCTCTCGGGGAAGGGCTCCACCACAAAATTGGTTCGCCGGGCCCATACCAAGGAAATATACCATTTTGGTACGCAAGCAGCAGTCGCTCAGGACTTAAGTCTCCACCAACCGCTAATAAGCCGTTTGGATCGACAAGCGCATCGAACGGAGAAGGAAACCATATTTCGTCGGGGTCGAGTTCAGTGAGATACAATGCCATTAAAATGTAGGAGACAAAAAATGAAGAAATTATTGTGGATCATATTGGTTTTTCCTCTTATTGCCAATGCAGCGTACCAAAGAAATACGGCTAGACCAGTGAATCAGGTGCTGTTTGGCAGTGTCGATACGGTTCGTTACATTACTCAGCAAGATATTGTGAAATCACAAGGCAGTGGCTGGGAAACGCTATTGGGTGCTGTCGTTGGCGGTGTCATCGGCAATCAGTTTGGCGGAGGAACGGGTAAAGAGGTTGCAACGGCGGTTGGCGCGGTTGCTGGGGCAGGTGTCGCGAGAAATCATGCGAATCAAGAGTATCGCATTGAATATAAAGTGGTCGAGATCTTGATTAAGACTGAGGACGGCAAGTTGATTGATGTTATCCAGGATGTCGATACGAACATGTTATTTGAACGTGGCGATAAGGTTCGTATTCTCTATTTTGATGATGGAGTGCGGGTTGATAAAGAGTATTAATGCGCTGCAGAGCTGACCACATAATTATTCAGTTTTTATCATGCTTTTGGTCTGGTTTTAACGAAGCTTTTTAGATAGGCTGCAAGTACGAAGAATTTTCATCGTCTCGTTTAGGAAGATGAGGTGAGCAAGGAATAACGATTTTAATGGAAAGCCTTACGTTACAACCTATCAATAAAGTCAATGGTGAGGTCAACTTACCAGGTTCAAAAAGTGTCTCAAACCGAGCGCTGCTGCTTGCGGCTTTGGCAAGTGGTACGACACGCTTAACTAACCTTTTAGACAGTGACGACATTCGTCACATGCTAAACGCTCTCACTAAGTTGGGCGTAAATTACTCGTTGTCTGAAGATAAAACGGTCTGTGAAGTCGAAGGCTTAGGTAAGCCATTTGATGCTCCAGAAGCTCTTGAACTCTTTTTAGGTAACGCAGGAACAGCAATGCGTCCACTTGCTGCTGCATTGTGTCTTGGCCAAGGTGAGTATGTACTTACGGGTGAGCCACGTATGAAAGAGCGTCCAATCGGCCACTTAGTTGATGCACTTCGTCAAGCTGGCGCAGAAGTTGAGTATCTAGAAAGCGATAACTACCCACCACTTAAGATCTACGGAACAGGTCTAAAAGGCGGTAGTGTTGAAATTGATGGCTCGATCTCTAGCCAATTTCTAACTGCGTTTTTGATGTCAGCACCTTTGGCGCAAGATGATGTCACTATCAACATTGTCGGTGAACTTGTTTCTAAGCCATACATCGATATTACGTTGCATATTATGGCGCAATTTGGTGTTGAAGTAGAAAATAACGATTACCAAGAGTTTGTGATCCGTAAAGGCCAGACGTATGTGGCTCCAGGTGATTTCTTGGTAGAAGGTGATGCGTCATCTGCGTCATACTTCTTGGCTGCTGCAGCCATTAAAGGCGGAGAAATCAAAGTTACGGGTATTGGTAAAAACAGTATTCAAGGCGACATTCAGTTTGCAGATGCACTAGAGAAAATGGGCGCAGAAATTGAGTGGGGCGACGACTATGTGATCTCTCGCGTCGGTGAACTCAAAGCGGTGGATTTAGACTTCAACCATATACCAGATGCAGCGATGACGATTGCGACTACTGCCCTTTTTGCCAAAGGCACGACAGCAATTCGCAACGTCTACAACTGGCGAGTGAAAGAGACTGATCGATTAGCCGCAATGGCTACTGAGCTACGTAAAGTTGGCGCTGAAGTGGAAGAGGGTGAAGACTACATCGTGGTTACACCGCCAGCGAAACTCACGCATGCAGCGATTGATACCTATGATGACCACCGTATGGCGATGTGTTTCTCACTCGTTGCGTTAAGTGATACACCTGTCACGATTAATGACCCTAAGTGTACCTCTAAGACCTTCCCAGATTACTTCGATAAGTTAGAAGGTTTGAGCTCGTAACAGGCTGAGAGAGTCAAAGAGCGCAATATACCGTCATTCCATAGAGTGACGAAGGAGCGAGTAGGGAATCTATGTTCGTTTTCTACTTGCTTCAAGAGAGCCTCAACTCACGCGTTCCTCGCTCTCGAGGGTGACGTATTAAGTCATTGAAAACCAAAAAGGGTTGGCATACTGTGCCAACCCTTTATCTTTTCGTCCTAGTTAGTTTTCTAAGCTAAACTCTTTCGATAAGTGGTGTGCTAGGTATTTGAACATATTGAACACAGCGGTAGTCTTAGGTGTCGGCAGTCCATTGTCATCTAGGAAATAGTTGCCTTTAAATACCAAAACCCCCTCTTTTTCTTCGACGCTGTCTGTACGCATACCTTCAATGTAGTCGTCATGGTCTTGGATGATATGGTTAGCAATCATTAACAGTTCTGATTGTGAAATGACTTTTTTGTCGCTCATGGAAAATACCTTTGTAAACTAGCTTCTATGGTAAGAAGTGATGACAAAATTGTAGAGATATCAAAAGAAATTTCAAATGCGATAGATCAAGTCAAGAAGCACTGGTAAATCGCAAGCAGTAAAGTTGTTTTGTGACTGGTGGCAAAAAAAGTCGTCTTGGGTTGGCATCAATAATCTTATGGCGTTTAGTATGTGACGCTTTCCAGACCTCTCGATTTTGTTCAAGTAAACCATTAGCGTGAGAAAGGCGATAACTATTTGCCGACATCGTTGATTTGTCGAGCAGTCACGATAGAAATTTGAAAAAGATATTGATCTTCTTGTAATCTCGCTCAATAGTAAAAAAGAAGCAAAGTATTAAGTATGTTGTGCGATAATTCGCATTCAATAAAGGACACTTGAGTCAATTATGGGTAAGTCACTGGTTATTGTGGAGTCGCCGGCCAAAGCGAAGACCATCAATAAGTATTTAGGTAAGGACTTTATTGTTAAGTCCAGTGTAGGTCACGTACGTGATCTGCCGACTGCTGGCCAAAGCACTGGTCAGAAGGCAACTGCGGTTTCGACCAAGGGCTTAAGCGCTGAAGAAAAAGCACGAATTAAAAAAGAAAAAGATCGTAAGTCGCTGATCAAGAAAATGGGTATCGACCCATATCATGGTTGGGAAGCGAATTACCAAGTATTGCCAGGTAAAGAAAAAGTTGTTGCAGAACTGCAAAAGCTAGCAAAAGACGCTGATAGCGTTTACCTCGCAACCGATTTGGATCGCGAGGGAGAGGCCATCGCTTGGCACCTTCGTGAGATCATCGGTGGCGATGAAGAGCGATACAAACGCGTTGTATTCAACGAAATTACTAAAAATGCAATCCAGCAGGCGTTCGAGAAACCGGGCGAGTTGAGCATGGATGGCGTTAACGCACAGCAAGCACGTCGTTTTATGGACCGTGTTGTAGGCTTTATGGTGTCACCTCTTCTTTGGAAGAAAGTGGCGCGTGGCTTGTCTGCTGGTCGCGTACAATCGGTAGCGGTGAAGTTACTGGTTGAGCGTGAGCGTGAAATCAAAGCCTTTATCCCTGAAGAGTTCTGGGATATCCACGCTGATACTAAGACGCAAGACAAAACGGACTTCCGCCTGCAAGTGTCGCAGAAAGAAGGCGTGGCATTTAAGCCGGTAAACGAAGCAGAAACCAAGTCAGCACTTGCTGTGCTTGAAAATGCTCGCTACGAAGTGTGTAAGCGTGAAGACCGACCAACGTCGAGTAAACCTTCTGCTCCGTTTATTACATCTACGCTACAGCAAGCCGCGAGTACTCGCTTAGGTTACGGCGTTAAGAAAACCATGATGCTGGCTCAGCGTTTGTATGAAGCGGGCTACATTACTTATATGCGTACCGACTCAACTAACTTGAGCTCTGAAGCGGTAGAAACGGTTCGTGGTTTTATCGGCGAACAGTATGGTGATGCATACCTTCCAGCTAAACCAAATGTCTACGGTAGCAAAGAAGGTGCACAAGAAGCGCACGAAGCGATTCGTCCTTCAGATGTGGCAGTCAAAGCGGATGACCTAAAAGGTATGGAAGCGGACGCGCATAAGCTCTACTCACTGATTTGGAATCAATTTGTGTCATGTCAGATGACACCAGCAAAATATGATTCAACCACGGTCAGTGTTAAAGCTGCAGAGTACACGCTGAAAGCCAAAGGTCGCATTCTTAAGTTTGATGGTTGGACGCGCGTTCAACGACCTCTAGGTAAAAACGAAGATCAAATCCTGCCAGCCGTGCAAGTGGGTGACACGATTGACCTTGTTAACCTTGATCCTAAACAGCACTTTACTAAGCCGCCTGCACGCTTTACTGAAGCAGCGCTGGTTAAAGAGCTTGAAAAGCGTGGTATCGGCCGTCCTTCGACTTATGCGTCAATCATTTCAACGATTCAAGATCGTGGTTATGTGAAAGTAGAACAGCGTCGTTTCTATGCTGAGAAAATGGGTGAAATCGTTACTGATCGTCTAGATGGTAGCTTTGATGATCTCATGAACTACGAGTTCACTTCTCGCATGGAAGAAAAGCTTGACCAAATCGCTGAAGGTGAAGCGAATTGGAAAGGTGTACTAGACGACTTCTTCACCGACTTCACTGGTGACTTAGTGAAAGCTGAGCTAGATGAAGACGATGGTGGTATGAAGCCTAACCATATTGTTTACACAGACATTGAGTGTCCTACGTGTTCACGCCCTATGGGTATTCGTACGGCTTCGACAGGTGTTTTCCTTGGTTGTTCAGGTTACGCATTGCCGCCAAAAGAGCGTTGTAAAACAACCATCAACCTTGGTGACGAAGATGGCATCATCAACGTTCTTGAGGAAGATGTCGAAACCGCTGCACTTCGTGCTAAGAAGCGTTGCCCGATCTGTGAAACAGCAATGGACGCTTACCTAATCGATGAAAAGCGTAAAATGCATGTTTGTGGTAATAACCCGAACTGTGATGGCTACATTGTTGAGCACGGTGAATTTAAGGTCAAAGGCTATGATGGCCCAGTTGTCGAATGTGACAAGTGTGGCAGCGACATGGAGCTTAAGAATGGCCGCTTTGGTAAGTATATGGACTGTACCAGCCAAGAGTGTAAGAACACGCGTAAGATCCTCAAAAATGGCGAAGTAGCGCCACCAAAAGAAGATCCTGTGCACTTACCTGAATTGCCATGTGAAAACTCAGAGGCATACTTTGTTCTGCGTGATGGTGCGTCAGGCTTGTTCTTAGCGGCGAGTACTTTCCCTAAATCGCGTGAAACTCGAGCGCCTCTAGTGGAAGAGTTGGTTCGATTTAAAGACCGTATCTCACCGAAGTTCCATTATCTAACTGAAGCGCCAGAGAAAGATCCAGATGGTCTGCCTATGGTCGTTCGCTTTAGCCGTAAATCTAAAGAGAATTACGTGCGTTCAGAAGTGGATGGTAAGCCTTCAGGCTACACAGCGCTTTACGTTGATGGAAAATGGGAAATTACCGATAAACGTAAGAAACCTGCTAAATCGAAGAAATAGAGCAGGAAATCTCAAATAAAAAGCAGCCAATATGGCTGCTTTTTTTATGTGCCGAATGATCATCGGTTTTCATACAAATGGGATCTAGTATCAGTAATCGTATTTTTATTAGAGCTAATGTAAAGATAATCACTATCAGCTTTGACAATGGGTTGTGTAGATTCTATTGATCTAGGTGAACTATGGAAGGGCGTCATGACTCAGAGACTGAAGCTACTGTTGTTGATAGTGATGAGCAGCGCGACATTTGTCGCTGCGGCATACACTGTTTCTAAGCAAGTGATCGATGAAATCGTTACAGATTTGCTATGGAAATATGCTCAGGTCTCTGCTCGCTATGATGCTGAAACGCTTTTACGACCAATAATAAAAGAAGTTGAATTAGTAAAGCATCTATCTACTCACCCCAACATCACCTCGTGGGGTTTTCATAGTGATGATGATGTCTATCGTTCTGTGGCAGAAGATACGCTGGAGCAGTTTCGTTGGCAGCTTAAATCGAAAAACTTTTTTATCGCCCTTGATCAAAATCTCGCTTATCACTTCAATGATGTAAAAACAGTTCGCAGTGAGACCTTCTTTCGTCATTATCTCGATCCTTCAGCGGTGTACGATACTTGGTATTTTGAACAAAAAGAGAGCCTAACCGACTTATCAGTCAATATCGCCACGGATGCTCACCTTAGTTTGACGCGCGTTTGGATCAATCAAAGTATCATCAAAAATGGTCAGTTCTTGGGGATTGTTGGGACTGGGATTGAGGTTTCTTCACTCTTTCAGCAATTGACCAATCATCATTCTTCAGCGTTGCGGACAATATTTGTCGATGCAAGGCGTCGGATTCAGCTCTCTTTTGATGGGGGAGAGGTTGGGTATCCACTCAGAGACTCGAGCAATGTTAAGCCCCGTTTAAGTGACGTCATTTCTAATGCCCAAGAGTATCAAGCACTCGAAACCTTAATGAAAAGACAACGCATGGGTCAAGAGTCAGAAATACTAATGGTGCAGCAAGGAATGGGTAGAGCCGTCGTTGCGATTCATTACATTGAGGAGTTGGGTTGGTATGAGCTCACTTTTGTCAGTATTGATGAAATGGTCCCTAGCTGGTTATCAAGTTATCTCTATTTTCCATTGGTGCTGCTGACGGGGCTATTTGCTCTACTGGCTTATGTCTATTTGGTAAAACACTGGATAGCACCTACAGAGTATCGTGAGCAGCGACTTGCTTTTCTCGCCAGAGTGCAACCTTCTCAACAAGATTATCAATCTAATCCTTTTGATAAATACCTAGATAAACTCGAAAAAGAGTTGCGCCAAAACCGAAATGGTGTCGATAGTATGGTGGCATCACGCACTAAAGCGTTGGATAAGCTTACGGTGTTTGATGTTGTGACGCAGCTATACAATAAGCGGGGTTTAGAGCGAGAGCTGAGGCTTGAGTTGTCTCGCGCTAACCGTGAGCACTATCAGTTTGGATTAATTTGGATAGATGCTGGGATTTCAAAAGCGATTAAGGGTGACAGTACTAGCGAGGCATACAGCCTTTCACTTCAGATGGTGGCAGATGCCCTACAACAGGCGATCCGTGAGTATGATATTGCTGCGCGCTGGGCAGATGACGAGTTTTTGTTACTGATTCGAAGCGGACAATGCGAAACGCTGCAACAAGTGGCGACCCGCATTCAAGAATATGTGGATGAACACCCAATGATTCCGGAAACGGATATTCGTTATGCAGGTGATTTGGCGATAGGGGGGACGCTGATTAACCCCGATATGTCTTTGCAGCAAGCGCTCGCGTTAACGGACAGTTCTTTGTACATCGCAAAATCTCAGCAAGAAGGGGCTATTTATATCCACACTCACACCTTAGAAAAGAAATCCGCGTAACTTCGTTCGTCTTTTATAAAACTGTCGCGCCTCACGTTGCGAGCAAAGTCACGCTAATGTAGGTGATATGTTAAGGCTGTGTTTCTTTGAACAGGGATAGTGTGAGCTGTCTCAGGACGATAAAAAGTAATAAGTGTGAGCTTACTAGTACAGCATATTTTAAATTGTAATCTTCTTGAAATACGATAAGTTATAATAAACCGTTTGCACAAAGGGGCGAGCTGGCTTACCTCGTCCAGTAATGTTTGTGATGTCGCTAGAGCTGCGTATTACGCCTGCATGGAGCGGCGCGAATACTAGGAATTTTGACGGATTCCCCAATACCTGATCCGTCACATATAAAAAATAAAATGGAGAGAAATACATGGCTGGAGTTTTGGGAATGATCCTTGCTGGTGGAGAAGGCTCACGCCTACGTCCACTAACGGAGTCTCGTAGTAAACCCTCGGTACCTTTTGGCGGTAGCTATCGCCTGATTGATTTTGCTTTGAATAACTTCGTTAACGCGGATTTAATGCGTATTTACGTATTGACTCAATTCAAGTCTCAATCACTGTTCCATCACATGAAAAAGGGTTGGAACATCAACGGAATCACAGACCGATTCATCGACCCAATCCCTGCCCAAATGCGTACAGGTAAACGCTGGTACGAAGGTACTGCGGACGCAATTTACCAAAACCTGCGCTTTATGGAGTTATCTGAACCAGAACAAGTTTGTATCTTTGGTTCTGACCACATCTACAAAATGGATATCAAGCAGATGCTGGATTTCCATAGTGAAAAAGCAGCGTCACTAACAGTCTCGGCGCTACGTATGCCATTGTCTGAAGCCTCTCAGTTTGGCGTGATTGAAGTAGACGCAGAAGGTCGAATGGTTGGGTTTGAAGAGAAACCAGCTAACCCTAAATCTATTCCAGGTGACCCAGAGCATGCACTTGTTTCAATGGGGAACTACGTTTTTGAAGCGCAGACTCTGTTTGCAGAACTTATCGAAGATGCCGACGACCCAGATTCTACACACGACTTCGGCAAAGATATCATCCCGAAGATGTTCCCACGTGGAGATGTCTTTGTGTATGACTTCAGTACTAACCGTATTACCGGTGAAAAAGAAGAAGTCTACTGGCGCGATGTCGGTACTATCGATGCTTACTGGCAAGCGCACATGGACTTGCTTGAGAAAGACGCGCCATTCTCGCTCTATAACCGTAAATGGCCTCTACACACTTATTATCCGCCACTACCTCCGGCAACGTTTACCGACTCAGATAATGGTCGAGTACAGATCATTGATAGCTTAGTGTGTAATGGCAGTTATGTGCGTGGTTCACGTATCGAAAAGTCAGTGCTAGGTTTCCGCAGTAATATCGCATCAGCATGTGACATCAGTGAAAGCATTCTGCTTGGTGACGTGAAGGTCGGTGAAGGCTGTGTATTGCGCCGTGTAATCGTAGACAAAAATGCCGATATTGCCCCAGGTACACAGATTGGTGTTAACCTAACGGAAGACAAAAAACATTACCACGTTTCGGACGACGGTATCGTAGTTATTCCTAAAGGAGCTAGAGTTGGCTACTAAGAATTTATCTATTCTCTTTGTAGCATCGGAAGTTGAAGGTTTAATCAAAAGTGGTGGCTTGGCTGATGTAGCCAAGGCACTGCCTGAAGCGCTTCATACTCTCCAACAAGATGTTCGTATTACATTGCCTGCTTACCAAAAGATTGCAGGCTTAAACAAAGCAGTGACGTTATTAGAAACACGTTTAGAGTATTGGCCTCATACAGAGTATGCGGTTAAACAGCTTGAGGTCGCAGGCGTGCTTGTGTATGCCATTGATTGCCCTAAATATTACGACCGACCAGAGATGTACGCTGAGAATAACCAAGCGTATGCTGACAATGGCGAACGCTTTGCCTTTTTTAGCGCCGCCTGTCTCGATATGTTACCTAAATTAGGTTTTAAGCCTGATATTGTTCACGCTAATGACTGGCATACTGGTTTTGTACCTTATCTGCTAACGCATCGTTACGGTAATGATGCGTTCTTTTCTGCGACGAAGAGTGTCCTCTCAATTCATAACGCGGTATTCAAAGGTGTCTTTAGTTATGACGAGTTACAGGTACTTCCTGAGATGCATACTCGTTACGCGCCAGATGCTGCTGTTAGTCCTACTCATGTCACCATGCTGCGTGCTGGTGTGCTTAACGCAGATAAGGTTAACGCCGTTAGTCCGACCTATGCTCAAGAGCTGAAAACAGAGTTAGGTAGTCACGGTATGGCTGCTGAGTTTCAGCAACGAGCTGACGATCTTGTCGGCATACTCAACGGTTGTGACTATTCGGCATGGAACCCGCAAACAGATTCCTTGTTACCTGCTAACTATAAAGCCAATCGCCAGAGTATGGTGCGTGGTAAGAAGGCATGTAAGAAAGAACTGCAGCAACGTGTCGGTTTACAGACCGAAGATGTCGCGGTCTATGGCATGGTCTGTCGTCTGACGAATCAAAAAGGTATTCACTACTTGTTACCTATTCTTTCAGATTTTCTGAAGCATGATGTTCAAGTTGTGATTGTTGGTACCGGAGACCCAGTCTTAGCTTCTCAGCTCAAAGACATTGCAGCCAAACACAGTGATAAGTTTGCTTTTGTCGAAGCGTACAGTAATGAACTTGCGCATCTCGTTGAAGCAGGCGCTGACTTCTTTATTATGCCGTCAGAATTTGAGCCATGTGGCTTAAATCAAATCTACAGCATGGCCTACGGCACTTTGCCGATTGTGCGTGGAGTAGGTGGTTTACGTGACAGCGTGAATGATTACGATGCTGACCCGCAAAACGCGACCGGCTTTATCTTTGACCAGCCAGAGCCTTATGCATTGCTAAACGTCCTGCAAAGGTCATTGCTTCTCTATGCTCAGCAACCGAATGAGGTTAAACGAGTGCAGTTATACGCCATGGAGCAAAACTTCTGCTGGAACAAGGCCGCAGATGAGTATTTGGAGCTTTATCACTCTGCTCTTAATTGTTAATAAAAAAGGCGCATAACAGCGCCTTTTTTTGTCTCTTTTTGCAGCTTATTTGCACAAACTTGAACAAGAAATGATGTGTTCAGACTTCATTCCTTCTATGTTTATGATACTCTCCTAACCAATCTAAATTCAGAGCACAATTCAATTCACTATGAGCGAGTCTTTACTGTTTCACAAAACCTTTGCGCACCCTACCAGTGATGAGTGGGTGGTATTTGTGCATGGTGCTGGGGGCAGTTCATCGATTTGGTTTAAGCAAATAAAGGCGTATAAGCAGCACTTTAACTTGCTGCTGATTGACCTGCGTGGACATGGTAAATCGAATCAACTACTCAAAGAATTGATTGCCAATCGTTACACGTTCAAAGCAGTAACCATTGATATTCTTAAGGTGCTCGACCACTTAAAAATCCGCTCTGCTCACTTTGTTGGAATGTCGCTTGGTACCATCATTGTTCGCAATGTTGCTGAGCTTTCGGCGGAACGTGTTAAGTCGATGGTGCTAGGTGGCGCTGTAACTCGCTTGAATACCCGCTCGCAGGTGTTGGTAAGGTTGGGCAACATGTGTAAGCACATTGTCCCTTATATGTGGTTATACAGCCTATTTGCTTATATCGTTATGCCACAGCGAGCTCAGAAAGAGTCTCGTCACCTGTTTATTCGGGAAGCAAAGAAGCTGTGCCAGAAAGAGTTTAAGCGTTGGTTTATTCTCACCGCTGAAGTCAATCCATTAATGCGTTACTTCAAAGATAGAGAGTTATCAATACCAACGCTCTACTTAATGGGTGATAGGGACTACATGTTCATTCAGCCTGTCAAAGAAATGGTTGCCGCACACAGTGACAGTCAGTTACGTGAGATTGAAAACTGCGGTCACGTGTGTAACGTTGAACGCCCCGATGAGTTTAATCAACACTCGATTGCTTTCATTAAAGAGCAAATCGACACTAAATAATTAGGCTGATTATGGTGTGACGCTACCACACTGCCAACATGCACCAAACTGACCTTCATTCTGCTCTCCACACTGATCGCATTGCCAATCTTGCTTTTCTTGCTCAGATTGAAACTCTCTAATAATTTCAGATGCCTTCGCACTGTCACGTTGATCAAACAGCCATATGTATGGCTCGCTGCTCTCGCCAAATGGGATCTCTCCTTGTAAGCCGAAGATACCTTCTCCGCGTACCTCACAGTCGATAGATTGAGATTTAAGAAGCTCACAGATGATATGAGCTTCGGTTGGCGTTACGGCTGAAAATACCTTCATCAAACATTTCCATTCGAAGCGGATGGCTCAGTTCTAAATTTTGCCATTATCCATTTCGCGATAACCGGGAATAGACCGAGCAGAGCAAACGACGCGAGCACGGTTGGGGAGACGATACCAGAGAGAGAGTCGATCTGAGCAAGCTGAGTACCTGCGTTGAGGTATACCGCTGTACCGGGAAGCATACCGAGTTGGCTTATTAAATAGAAACGCACAGTTGCGAGAGGGGTTAGGCCCATCAGTAGGTTGATCAGAAAGAAGGGGAAGACAGGAATCAATCGCAGTGAAAACAGATAAAAAGCACCGTCACGTTCCACACCTTGGTTGATGGCATTAAGTTTGTCGCCAAACTTAGCTTGTACCCAGTCACGCAGTAAGTAACGACTGCTTAAAAAGGCAAGGGTGGCACCAATTGTACTAGCAAAAGAGACTAGGACTAGACTTGTCCAAAAACCGAATAGGGCAGCGCCAAGTAGAGTAACGACCGCTGCTCCTGGAATAGAGAAGGCCGTAATTGCAACGTACGCAATAAAATAACTCGCTGCGGCAACGACAAAATTATCGGAGATAAAAGCCGCCAATTCTGCTTGCTGCGCTTTGGCATTATCTAAGGTTAGGTACTGGCCAAAGTTCACACCTAACAAAACGATGAGTGATACAAAGATAACGCCAAGTATGAGTTTTTTATTCATGTGCTGCTCCATCAAGAATCATGGCCGATTAAAACAAAGTGTTAATAGACTAGACAGGGAAAGCAAGCAGTAAATTTCAACAAAGAAAAAAAAGTCAGCGTAATTGCTGACTTTTTATAAAGGAATAGAAATTGTGTGGTCGATTAATGACTTAATTGGCTGAGCAATTCTTCACGTCGGCTGTGAGGGATTACAGACCAATGTGTGCCGTGAATCGCGCCCTCTAAAGCCCAAAGCAACTCAACGTTAACTTCTGAAGAGTGCGAAGATTGAATGGCTTTAAATGCGTTTACAGAACCGGTTTCCTCTAGGTTCTCAACGCTATCAATCCCGGCTTTCTTTAGCATTCGTTCGGTTGCTAGCCTTAAGTTAGGCAGATCTTTTAGGCGATTAGGTTTCGCTTTTGCTTGCTTTGTCTTTTCGCTGTTAGCTGCCCTTAGAGCAGCTTGGCCAATCTCAAGCGTATTTTCCTGATTCTCAAACCAATCATCGCTGAGGGCGAAGTACTTGGTTACGACAGGGAAGCCACGTTTTTTATAAACGTAAGGTTCTAAGCTAAGAGATTTAAACTGCTTTGCAAGTACGTCATCTGCCCGAACGTGCAACTTATCATTGACGACTAATGCAAACATAGTGTCGTCGGCAAAAATACCGAAGCCACCAAACATTGAGCGAGACTTGATTAGGCCTAACGGCTCAAATAGTCGCATTGAGTCTTTTAGTATTGGTTTATCCATGCTGTGTATTCTCGGTGTATATGTATACGCCACCAATTCAGGTCCGAGAGAGTAGCAAATTTTGCAGGCATATTGTCAATCAGGTGTCATACGATTGCTAGTAATTACAATCTGACGAGTATGCATATTTACCATCGGCAACCCCGCTACCAAACAATTAACTTGTTGAAGGCCGGAGGCTTTGCGTCCCATCCTTTCGAAATGGTTTGCCCTGTTCGTGGCATAATCGAACAATAATAAGCATAAATGGATTTTGGGCTGAGAATCACGTCTCTATAGGATAAATGTGAT
Source organism: Vibrio orientalis CIP 102891 = ATCC 33934 (assembly GCF_000176235.1). NCBI lineage: Bacteria > Pseudomonadati > Pseudomonadota > Gammaproteobacteria > Vibrionales > Vibrionaceae > Vibrio > Vibrio orientalis. The sequence goes on from NZ_ACZV01000005.1 coordinate 451,438, forward strand.
CTTGCTTCAATAAATAGGCTCAGTTGATACACTTAGTCAATATAGTTCTATTGACTAAGTGTTTGTCAAATAAGTTATTTCTTAATGTTCTGTACGGTATTTCGTTCAACAATTTCTGGATGCATTTCAAAGATACGCTTCTCGTGCTCTTTGTCTTTTATGCGCTCTAGTAGAATCTCAAAGGCGTTTTTGCCCACGCGACGTTTTGGTTGGTGAACGGTAGTCAGCGGCGGCGAGAAATACTCTGCAAGTTCAATGTTGTCGTAACCGATAACGGACATATCTTCAGGGATGCGAATACCTTTCTGCTGAAGACGGCTCATTAAGCCAAGTGCCATGGTATCGTTGAAACAGAAGATTGCGCTTGGCTTGTTATCCATTGCTGCGATTTGGTCTGCTGCGAGTACCGCAGTATCACACTCGAAGTTACCTTCTAGAATCCAATCTTCGTTAACTGGAAGGCTTGCTTCGTTCATCGCGCGCTTAAAGCCACGGATACGCTCCTGACACGCTGCTTTTTCAAAGTGTCCACTTAGGCAGGCAATATCGGTGTGACCATGCTCAATCAGGTATTTAGTCGCTAAATAGCCACCTTCTTCTGAGTTGTCGATGATCTTATCTGCTTGAGAGCTCTCAGGACCCCAATCCATAACCACTTTTGGAATATCTTTGTGGCGATCTAGCATCTCGCTCAGTTCTTCCGTTAAGTCAGAACACATGACAAGAATGCCGTCTACACGCTTTTCAGCCAGCATACGAATATAGTCGCGTTGCTTTTCGTAGATACCACCTGTGTTACACAAGATCAGCGTGTAGCCTTGACGGTAACAATAGCTTTCAACACCATCGATAACTTCTGAGAAGAAAAGGTTTGTTGACTGAGTCACCAGCATACCGATCGTACGCGTGGTATTACACTTCAGGCTACGTGCAACAGCACTAGGTGCGTAGTTTAGTTCTGTCACTGCTTCCATTACTTTTTCTTGAGTAGCTTCAGCAACAAAGCGCGTTTTATTAATTACATGTGACACAGTTGTCGTTGATACACCAGCAAGGCGAGCAACGTCTTTAATAGTGGCCATAAGGTTCTGTCCTGTCGATGACTGCCGCGGAATTATATTCAGTTTAGAATACCGAGACAGAAAGTATCAGAAACACAAAAACCGCTCTATTTAGCGGTTTGTATTTGATTCGTTTGTTTTTATCGTTTGCGGTCACAATTTTAGACCGCAAAACTCTTAAGAGCAAACAAAAAACGCTAAAGCAACCTGCCGGAGGTCACAATGTTGTCTTTATTCGCCTAGCAGATAGCTACAGTCTAAAGCTAAGAAGGCAACAGCAAATGCGCTGATGGCAGAGTAGAAACCGAACTCATCAAATTTCTGGCATTTGTCAGAAAATTGCGGCATCCAGCTAAGCAGGTGCTGACGAATGAACTGCTCTTGGGTTGCAAAAGCTTCTTCAATCTTAGTTTCGTCCTCTGCTTCATTTGAACGAATGATCAAGTTACCCAAGAAATCGAGCTCAATCGCAATGTGATCTGCTGGTTCGTTGAGGTTTTTATCCACCGCAACGCCATGCTTAGCCATCACTTCCTCCATCTCTTTAGCTGGAGTATCGTTGAGCAGGCCTGACTTGCCGATATACATCGATGCGTATGGTAGTGCCGAGTCTTTATCTGACTTTAAGAAAAGATCACAAAAATCAGCCGCTAGCTCAAGTTGCGCATCTTCACGATCCATAAGACGGTTTAGTGCATCAGTAATACGGTCAATTGACGGCTTGAGTTGCTCATTTTCCCCCAGTCCTGTTAGAAAAGAGCGAATTTCAGGTGAATGATATTGTGCAACGTTCTCTTCTGTTAACTCTTTAGCAAAAAGGCTAGACAACCACCAGTAGATTTCGGCACGTTTTTCATTGAATGCTTTGATTTCTTGCATTAGGTGTTACTCCCCAAATAATTACCGACATTGTAACCAATAAAAATGAACAGCGGTAATTACTTATGTGACAAGATAAATGTGATTATTGGCAGATATTAATGGCTAGAGAAGTTTTGTCTTGAATCAATAAAAAATGATCTTTCTAGCTTTTAAAGTGATAAATACTAGAAATGTTACTATTTATGAATAGAATATTAGATAGAGCAAATCCCAATGTAAAATAAGTGGTGTAGATGAGTTATCACGTACTAGTTGTAGAAGATGACGCAGTTACTCGTAGTAAGCTAGTTGGCTACTTTCAAAATGAAGGTTACAACGTCAGCGAAGCAGAAAGCGGCGAGCAGATGCGCAACATGCTACAAAGTAATGCGATTGATTTAGTGATGTTAGACATTAACCTACCTGGTGAAGATGGATTAATGCTGACTCGCGAACTTCGCAGTCAATCAGACATTGGAATTATCCTGGTAACAGGACGCACGGATAGCATTGATAAGATTGTCGGTCTAGAAATGGGCGCTGATGATTATGTCACCAAACCTTTTGAACTGCGCGAGCTATTGGTTCGAGTTAAAAACTTACTGTGGCGAATTGCGGCTGCACGTAACCTTGCTGGCAATGTCGATAGCGACAAAGCGAATGAAAATATGGTTCGCTTCGGTGATTGGACGTTTGACGTTCAACGTCGCGCTTTGAGCCGTAACGGTGAGCCAGTTAAGCTAACCAAAGCTGAGTATGAGTTGCTTGTTGCACTTTCCTCGTACCCGAACCAAGTATTAAGCCGTGAGCGTATTCTAAACATGATTAGTCATCGTGTTGATGCGCCAAACGATCGTACGATTGATGTGCTCATTCGTCGTATGCGTGCAAAGATGGAGTTCGACCCTAAGAATCCGCAAATCTTTGTTACGGTGCACGGTGAAGGCTATATGTTCGCCGGTGACTAACGAGATCCAAATATAAAAATACCGAGGCATGCCTCGGTATTTTTTTTATCTGTTAAAGCGCACTGTCGGCTGCATTGAGACTTTGTTCTTCATAGTCTGACGCCCAGTCGCGCAATGATTGCCATATACGGCCCAACGTTTCATGCCAGTAGCGCTCAGTTTGCTCAAGGTACTTGCCTTTTGGTGTGTACTTTTCCCATGCTTGAGTAATGTTATTTTGTGCTAGGTAGTTGGTTGGAGCAGGGTAAGGATCCATGCCTGCTGAATGGAACTCGTTCAACGCACGTTTCATATGACTTGCGGAAGTGACGACGACCAGTTTCTTTGTGGTAACGAAAGCGGCGGCCTGTCTCGCTTCTTCCCAAGTATCTTTTGCTGTTTCCAGTAAGATAATGTCAGATTTTGAAACGCCTAGTGATAAAGCGACTTTTGCCATCATGCGGGCATTACTCACTTCTGACCCTCCAGCATAACCTGACAAGATCAATTTAGAACCAGGGTAGATGCGCATAACGCGGATACCTTCCGCTAAACGCATTAAACCAGTTCGACTTAATTCTGACGTTGGTGGAATCTTGTCATCGACAACGTGCCCACTTCCCAACACCATAACGTAGTCTATTGATTCATCGACCGGGAAAAATGCGGAGTACTGACGCTCTAAAGGCATCAATAGTCGAGAAGAAACCGGTTGGAAGGCAATTAAGAAAATGCCAATAAAAGAGAACAAAACAACAAAGCATCCTGTCTTCTGCTTACGTGTGAACATGATTAACATAAGACCCAACATACCAATGATTAACATCGCTGGTAGGGGCATTAGCAAAGAAGACACAACTTTTTTCAGCTCAAACATACTTAAATAGTCCGAAAAAACATCAATTGATTATATTTTAAGAGAAAGCCTCTTTATTCCTGCCTTTCTTGTGACAGAATAGCAGCACGATTAGACATGATAACTCAAGCTGCTGTGACTGAAGACCGCAATTTCGACGATATTGCCCACAAATTTGCAAAAAATATTTACGGCTCAGACAAAGGCGAGATACGCCAAGTCATTGTTTGGGAAGATCTTCAACAGGTACTTCATACTGTTGATGGGGCAAATAAACAACTTAATGTGCTTGATGCAGGTGGCGGATTGGCACAAATGTCTCAAAAGCTTGCTAAGCTCGGACATCATGTAGCGTTATGTGATCTATCTTCTGAAATGCTGCAATTAGCAGAGCAGGATATTGCAAATAACGGCCTGCTTGAGCAGTATCGCTTCATTCACTCACCTGTGCAATCTATTGAGAAACATCTCGATAAGCAAGTTGATGTGGTGCTTTTTCATGCAGTGATGGAGTGGTTAGCTGACCCTAAGCCCGCACTGGAAAATGTACTTGAACAGGTGAAACCGGGTGGGGTGGCATCAATTATGTTCTATAACCATCATGGATTGGTATATAAGAACGTAGTGTGTGGCAATATTCCTCATGTACTTGATGGAATGCCACATCGAAAACGATTTAAGCTGCAGCCGCAAAAGGGCTTAAAACCAGAAGAGGTCTATCAATGGATAGAAGATGCTGGTTTCACGATTTGTGGTAAATCTGGTATTCGTTGTTTCAGTGACTACATAGGCAATATGGAGTACATGGGCGACTACGAATATGAAGATGTGCTAGCGCTAGAGAAACAACTTTGTAGACAAGAGCCATACCTCTCGTTAGGCCGATACATACATGTATGGGCACAAAAGAAAGATAAGCAGGACTAACAATGAGCGAGATGACTCTAAATGCTGCTGAGCAACCCATTGATGAATTGGTTGGCTGGGTTAAGCAGAATGACTTCTCATTGAACCTCACGACAGAACGACTGGCATTTTTAATTGCGATTGCTGTTCTGAGTAACGAAAGGTTTGATGAAGAATTAGGAGAGGGCGAACTCCACGATGCGTTCACTATCGTGACTCGATTATTCGAAGAAACGGGGGATGCGTCCGCATTTCGTGCCAATAACGCGATTAACGAGATGGTTAAGCAGCGACTAATTAGCCGCTTTACCAGCGAAGTGACGGACGGTGCAAGTATCTACCGCCTATCGCCGCTTGCGATTGGTATTACTGATTACTATGTGCGTCACCGCGAGTTCTCTAAGCTAAAACTATCCATTCAGCTCTCTATGGTGGCTGATGAAATGGCAAAAGCGATTGAATCGGCTCGTCAAGGTGGTACGCCGGGTCACTGGCGTAAAAACGTCTATGGCGTCCTTAAATACTCCGTGGGTGAGATCTTCGATCAAATCGATCTGAACCAGCGTGTGATGGATGAGCAGCAGCAATCTGTGAAGATTCAGATCGCTGAGCTGCTGAATAAAGATTGGCGTGACGCGATCAACAACTGTGAATCGCTGCTATCTGAAACGTCAAACACACTTAAAGAGCTACAAGATACCTTACAAGCGGCTGGCGATGAACTTCAGACCCAGATTCTTGATATTCAAGAACTTGTGTATGGAGATGATGAGCTTGAGTTCATTGCAGAAACCTTGTTTGGTTTACAGATGAAGCTCGATCGCATCACCAGTTGGGGTCAACAAGCGATTGACCTTTGGATTGGTTACGACCGCCACGTACACAAGTTTATCCGAACTGCCATTGATATGGATAAGAACCGAGCATTCAGCTCGCGTTTACGCCAATCAGTGAAAGATTATTTCGATATGCCTTGGTATCTGACTTATGCAGATGCTGAGCGTCTCTCAGACCTTCGTGATGAAGCTTTGGTACTTCGTGATGACGAAGTGACTGGCCAAGTGCCATTAGAAGTGGAATACGAAGAGTTTCAACAGGTCAACGATGAGTTGTCTGAGCGTATTGGGGGCATGCTAAAAGTTCATAAAGAACAAGGCTCGCCAATCGACTTAGGCTTAGTGCTACGTGATTATCTTGCGCAGCATCCACAGACTCATCATTTTGATTTAGCACGAATTGTTATCGACCAAGCTGTGCGTCTCGGCTATTCAGAGTCCGACTATCAAGCGATCCAGCCAGATTGGCAAGCGATTAACGATTTTGGTGCAAAGGTACAAGCAAATGTCATCGACCGATATTAATGATTACATGTCAGATAAGCTGGCAAAAGCAATTTCAAACCCTCTGTTCCCAGCGCTAGACAGTATGCTGCGTGCAGGGCGTCATATCTCAAGTGAAGATCTCGATAACCATGCATTGCTGTCGGATTTCGAAATCGAGCTATCATCGTTTTATCAACGCTACAACACAGAGCTAGTGAAAGCGCCAGAAGGCTTCTTTTACCTACGCCCACGTTCGACCTCTTTGATTGGCCGTAGTGTGTTGTCTGAGCTTGATATGCTGGTGGGTAAGGTTCTCTGTTTCCTTTACCTAAGCCCAGAGCGTTTGGCTCATGAAGGTATCTTCACTAACCAAGAGCTGTATGAAGAGTTACTCGCGCTGGCCGATGAAAGCAAGCTGATGAAGCTAGTAACAAACCGTGCGACAGGCTCTGACTTAGATAAAGAAAAACTATTTGAAAAAGTGCGTACTTCGCTACGTCGTCTACGCCGCCTAGGTATGATCATCAATATTGGTGAAACGGGTAAATTCAGTATCAGTGAATCGGTATTCCGCTTTGGTGCTGATGTACGAGTTGGTGATGACATGCGTGAAGCGCAGCTACGCCTGATCCGTGACGGTGAAGCGGTAGTGCACACCAAAGAACCAAGCCAAGGCAGCTTACTAGAGCAGTCAACAAGCGAAGAAGAACAAGCCGAAGAAATGATAGAAGAAGGTGAAGCATGATTGAACGAGGTAAATATCAATCGCTGACCATGGTCAACTGGAACGGCTTCTTTGCACGTACATTTGATATTGATGGACTAGTAACCACGCTTTCTGGTGGTAACGGTGCGGGTAAGTCGACCACGATGGCGGCATTTATCACTGCATTAATCCCTGACCAAACGCTACTGCATTTCCGTAACACAACCGAAGCAGGTAGTAGCCAGTCATCTCGTGACAAAGGTCTTTACGGTAAGCTGCAAGCAGGCGCATGTTACGCCGCGCTTGATGTGGTTAACTCACGTAACCAACGCCTACTGTTTGCGGTTAAGCTTCAGCAAGTGGCTGGCCGTGACAAGAAAGTCGACATCAAACCGTTCGTAATCCAAGGTCTGCCAAGTCATGTAAAACCGACCGATGTGCTGATTGAAAGCGTATCGGCAACTCAAGCACGCGTTCGCCAGATTAACGAAGTGAAAGAGGCGATTGCTGAGTTTGAAGGTGTTCAATTCAAAGCATTCTCATCGGTAGTTGAATATCACTCACAAATGTTTGAATTCGGTGTCATTCCAAAGAAGCTACGTAACTCTAGTGACCGTTCTAAGTTCTACCGTCTGATCGAAGCATCGCTTTATGGTGGTATTTCAAGTGCGATTACGCGTTCACTGCGTGACTACCTATTGCCACAAAACGGCGGGGTTAAGAAAGCGTTCCAAGATATGGAATCAGCGCTGCGTGAAAACCGCATGACGCTAGAAGCGATCAAGACCACCCAAGCAGATCGCGACCTATTTAAACACTTGATTACTGAGTCAACCAACTATGTTGCAGCGGACTACATGCGTCATGCCAATGACCGTCGTAACAAGTTGGATAAGACCTTATCATTGCGCTCCGAGCTATTTGGCTCGCGTGAAACGCTGCTAGAGCAAAACAACCTGCTTAACCGCGTTCAAGAAGAGCTTGAACTATTGGTTGAGTCTGAGTCTTCGCTAGAGCAAGACTACCAAGCCGCGTCAGATCACTTACAGCTTGTGCAGAATGCTCTGCGTCAGCAAGAGAAAATCGAGCGCTACCAAGAAGATCTTGAAGAGCTGCAAGAGCGTCTTGAAGAGCAGATGATGGTCGTTGAAGAAGCGCAAGAGCGTGTTCTGATGGCTGAAGAGCAAGCCACGGTTTCTGAAGAAGAAGTGGATAGCTTGAAGACTCAGCTTGCTGACTACCAACAAGCACTTGATGTTCAGCAGACTCGCGCATTGCAATACCAACAAGCGATGCAAGCGCTAGATAAAGCCAAGCAGCTACTGGGTGACGACGGCCTAACGGCAGAGTCTGCGCAAGCTTTAGTCAACGAGCTGAAAGGGCAAGAAGCGCAAAGCACTACTGAACTACTGGCGACCAAACACAAGCTCGATATGTCTTCAGCGGCGGCTGAGCAGTTCGAAGCGGCGCTTACACTTGTTCGTTCGATTGTAGGTTCTGTTGAGCGTCAAGACGCAGCGGCTAAAGCGAAAACAGCGATTCAACAAGGTCGTGATGCTCAGCAATTAGCGCAAAATGAACAGCAGTGGCGTGCGCAGCACCGTGACGTCGAGCGTCGTCTACATAAGCAGCGTCAAACGCAAGAGTTGGTGGCTGAGTACCAAAAGCAGCATAACGCTGATTTAGTTGATGAGCTTGCGTTTGAGCAAGAACGTGAACGTCATGCGATGCAAATCGAATCTCTTGAGATGTCTCAAGAAGACCTTCGTGAGCAGCGTAGTGAACAGCGCCGTCTTGAGCAAGATGCCGCTTCTGACATCAATAAGCTTGAAGCAATTGCTCCGACTTGGATTGCCGCGAATGATGCTTTAGAAAGCTTACGCGAGCAAAGTGGTGCGGAGCTAGAAGATAGCCAGTCGGTCATGGCACACATGCAAGTGGTGCTGGAAGATGAAAAGCAGCAATCACTGGCCAAAGATAAACTCGCAGAGCGTCGTTCACAGCTAGACACTGAAATTGAGCGTTTAGCCTCACCTGGCGGTTCAAACGATCCGCGTCTAAAAGGCTTGGCTGACACACTAGGTGGCGTGCTGCTATCTGAAATTTATGACGATATCACCATTGATGATGCGCCATATTTCAGTGCGATGTACGGTCCCGCGCGTCATGCGATTGTGGTTTCTGATCTTTCAGGTATCGAAGAGAAGCTGGTTGAGCTTGATGATTGTCCAGAAGATTTGTACATCATCGAAGGCGATATTGACGCGTTCGATGACAGCTCTTTCGATGCAGAAGAACTAGAAGGCGCAGTGTGCGTTCGTATGAACGATCGTCAGATGCGTTACTCTCGTTTACCAGAGATTCCATTGTTTGGCCGTGCGGCACGTGAACAGCGCTTAGAGCTACTGCGCAACGAACGTGATGAAGTGGTAGAGCAACACGCGAAAGCGGCGTTTGATTCTCAGAAACTTCAGCGCCTATACCAAGCATTCAACAACTTTGTCGCGAAACACATTCAGGTGGCGTTTGAATCAGACCCAGAGCAAGCGCTGGTGGGTGTACGTGAAAAACGCAATCAAGCTGCGCGCCTACTGGCAGAGTTAGATGCCAAAGAGCAGCAGCAACGCAGCCAGCTTCAAGTGAGCAAACAAGCGCTATCAGCGTTGGATAAGATTGCGCCAAACATGGCGTTGATTGAAGATGATGCACTAGCCGCGCAGTTTGAAGAGCTGGAGCAAAATATCGATAAGCTGACGGAAGCGAAAGCCTTTGTTGCCAATCATGGTAAAGCGTTATCTGAGCTTGAGAAGATTGTCTCAGCGTTAGATGCTGACCCAGAGCAGTTCGATGCTCTAGAAAGTGAATACCACGCGGCTGACCAAAAACTGCAAACGCTGAAGACGCAAATCTTCGCACTGGCAGATCTCGTCGAACGTCGTCATTATTTCGCTTACTCAGATTCTGTTGATCTATTAAACCAGAGTAGCGAGCTGAGTGAACAGCTTAAAGCTAAGTTAGTAGAAGCAGAAAAAGCGCGAACACGTACTCGTGATGAACTTAAACAAGCACAAGGTCAGATGAACCAATATAACCAAGTATTGGCTTCACTTAAGAGTTCTCACCAAGCGAAGCTTGAGACAGTGCAAGAGTTCAAGCAAGAGCTACAAGAGTACGGTGTAACAGCGGATGAAGGCGCAGCAGAACGTGCACAACGTCGTCGTGACGAACTGCAAGAACGTCTTCATACTTCGCGTTCACGTAAGAGTGAATACGAGCGCACTATTACCTCAACCGAGCTAGAAATGAAGTCGCTGGCGAAGCGCTTGAAGAAAGTTCAGAAAGAGTATGTTGAGCTGCGTACCTTCGTGGTTGCCGCGAAAGCAGGCTGGTGTAGCGTACTGCGCCTAGCGCGTGAAAACGATGTTGAGCGTCGTCTGCACAAGCGTGAACTTGCCTACATGTCAGCGGATGAGCTGCGTTCAATGTCAGATAAATCGTTGGGTGCGCTGCGTCTAGCGGTTGCAGATAACGAAGACCTACGTGATGCGCTGCGCCTATCAGAAGATAACGCGCGTCCAGAGCGTAAGGTACTGTTCTACATTGCCGTTTACCAGCACCTACGTGAGCGTATTCGCCAAGATATCATTCGCACCGACGATCCTGTTGAAGCGATTGAAGAGATGGAAGTAGAGCTTGCTCGTCTAACTGAAGAGCTAACGCAGCGAGAAAACCGCTTAGCAATCAGCTCTGATTCTGTAGCAAGCATCATTAAAAAGACGATTCAGCGTGAGCAAAACCGTATTCGCATGCTTAACCAAGGTCTATCAAACATCTCGTTTGGTCAGGTGAAAGGCGTTCGTCTAAACGTGAAGATCCGTGAAAGTCACGAAGTGCTGCTTAACGGTCTTTCAACTCAACAAGAACAGCACAAAGACTTGTTTGAATCTTCTCGCTTTACCTTCTCTGAAGCAATGGCGAAGTTGTTCCAGCGTGTAAACCCACATATCGATATGGGTCAACGCTCACCGCAAGTTCTGGGTGAAGAGCTTCTGGATTACCGTAACTATCTAGAGCTAAGCGTTGAAGTTAACCGTGGCTCTGATGGTTGGCTACAAGCAGAGTCTGGTGCGCTATCAACGGGTGAGGCGATCGGTACCGGTCAGTCGATCCTACTGATGGTTGTGCAAAGCTGGGAAGAAGAGTCTCGCCGTCTACGCAGTAAAGACATTGTACCGTGTCGTCTATTGTTCCTTGATGAAGCAGCGCGTCTGGATGCGAAGTCGATTTCGACACTGTTCGAGCTCTGTGATCGTCTGGACATGCAGCTTCTTATTGCTGCACCAGAGAACATCAGCCCAGAGAAAGGGACGACCTACAAACTGGTACGTAAGGTGTTTAAAGACCACGAACATGTACACGTTGTCGGCCTGCGAGGGTTCGGTCAAGAGAAGAAACCGAAAACGGAAGCTCAGCAATTGGTTGAAGAGTTATAACCTTTAGCTAATCGAAGAAAAACGCCCGCAGTCAATGCGGGCGTTTTTGTTTGTGTCGTTGAGTTTGGGGACTCTATATCACTAACGCTAGTAAGCATGGATTAAAAAAGCCGAGGTCATGACAACCTCGGCTTTTATTTGGATGATGCCTAGCGGGGTACTAGAACTGCGCCATGCTACCAAATTGTTTAGCAGCGTAGGCAACACGCTCTTCTGGCTTTGGATATTCAGCAGGCATACCGAGGCTCTCAATGTGATGAAGCCTTGGCAATAGACCCGCACCATTGGCGATTTGAATCGCTAAGCCTGGACGTGCGTTAAGCTCTAGCACCATTGGACCTTCTTCTCTATCCAGTACCATGTCGGTACCCATATAGCCTAAACCAGTCATTTCCCATGCACTGGATGCAAGAACCAACAAGCGTTCCCAGTGAGGGACTTGTAGCGTTGATAAATCTTTGCCGGTATCAGGGTGATGAGTAATTGGTTGGTCAAACTGTACCGCACGAATGGCTTTACCTGTCGCGATATCAATACCGACGCCAACGGCACCTTGGTGAAGGTTAGCTTTACCGTCAGATGCCGCCGTAGAGCAGCGCATCATCGCCATCACAGGGTAGCCTTTAAAGACGATGATACGAACGTCAGGTACACCTTCATAACTGAAGCCTTCGAAGCAGTCATCAAACTTAATTAAGTTTTCGACGATGGCTACGTCGTTTTTTCCACCTAGCGAGAACAGTCCAGCGAGCGCGTTACTGATATGGCGCTCGACATCTTCTTTGTTGATGGTCGCGCCAGATGGTTTGGTGTATACGCCATCTTTATGCGACGTGATAACCAAGATACCTTTACCGCCACTGCCTTGAGCTGGCTTAATCACGAAACCGGGCCAGTTCTCAACCATCTTATGGATAGTTCTCACTTCTGCCTGATTACAGATCTTACCAATCAGTTCCGGTGTGGTTGCCCCGTGCTGCTGGGCGATGATTTTCGTTTTTAACTTGTCGTCAACCAATGGGTACTTTGAGCGATCATTGTATCGCCCAATGTAGCTATGGTTTCGCTGGTTCATGCCCATAATACCTTTATGGCGCAGCTTACCTGGCGAAGTAAATTGAGAGGTAAAACGTGAAAACATGTTTAGTCCTCCGCAAGTGGTTTAAAGCGACGAAGCTCAGTCAAACGGTAACCAGTGTAAGTCCCCAGTAGTAAAATACCGCCTAGAACGATTAGCTGTAGACCGATAAAGTTAAACGTTAGGTGTTGAATGTATGGGTTTGTCATCGCAAGGTAAACAAGTACCGCAGTGAGTAGCGAACCACCACCTTGAAGTACAACTTCTTTAGCGCCTTCTTCTTCCCACAGAATCGACATACGTTCAATCGTCCAAGACAAGATAATCATTGGGAAGAAGGTGATAGACAGACCTTCGGTCAAACCAATCTTAAATGCGACAACGGTAAACACAGAAATAATCATAATTACTGTGATGATTACCGCCGATATTCGCGCCACCAACAGCAGGTTGAGCTTAGACAGATAACTACGGATCACTAGACCTGTACCAACTATCAGTAAGAAACCAACAATACCGGTAACCAACTGTGTTTGTACGAATGCCACCGCGATCAGCACAGGCATGAACGTACCGGATGTCTTAAGACCGATGATGACGCGCAGGAATACAACAATAAGTGCACCAATAGGAATCAGCATGATGGTCTTAAACATCGCTTGCTCTTCCAGTGGTAGGCTGTGAATGGAGAAGTTTAATAGTCCATCTGCTTCGACTTTTTGCTGTGTTGCTTGCGATGGAGAGATGTCTTGAGCAATCATCGAGAAGTGAACTTGGCTGTTGTTACCGCCAACCACATCAAGCAGGGATACATTCGATTCGTCCCAAACTAAAATGTTTTCTTTGATCACTTGATTCGGATTATTGGCATTAAACAGCACCCAGTTGTTGCCGTCCCATACTTGGTTCATGTGCTGGATAGATTGACGGCGGCGACCATCTTCTAGCTCAATAACACCAACAACTTTGCTTGGAATTTTTGCGTAAGCCAAGATCTTATCGACCACATCCACTTTTGACATATGGTTGAGGAGAAGAGAGGCATTCTGGCTGTCACCATCGTTCAGAGACTTAATCAGTTCACGCGTAAACGTGACGTCATCCGCTGAGCGTTGGTTTGCTCGTTCAATTAAAGCGATAGCTGCGGCTTCCGCTGGACCGTCAAAAGTCGGTGGGGTTATGTCACCGCTTGGAGGGATCGGATCGACCTTGGCTTGAGGGTCAACAAGAAACTGAACTTTGTAGTAAATGGTTTGAGCACCAGCGGCTTGGCGGATAGACCATTCAGCGCGGCGGCCCGATTCTGTGTTGACGTATGAAACGCCATAACCTGGAGAAGATGAAGACTCGTTAACTAGGGTGAAGCCGCTTTGTGTATGTGGTGCTGCAAGGGATGCCTTGACGGGTTTGTCTTGCCCGTTGAACTCTACACGAGCCTCAATATCCCAAACTTGGCTGGTCTCACCTGGAGTCCAAGGAACGCCATAGTTCTGGTGACGAAACATACTTAAGACAATACCAGCAACGATAATCATAGCGACTGATATATAAAACGGGATTTTTGACGTCATAAGCTTACGCTACCTTATTATTTTTTTGGGACTTCCGTGTGGATGTATTTCTTACTTACATCAACCATTGCGATATCTCTAATGAATTCACGGCCTAAGAGCACAGGATGACTCATTTGAGAACGGTCTGCCAATGTAAATTGTGCTTTTTCATGGATTGTTCCGAGTTTAACCCATAATTCTACAACCGCTCTTCTTTCGACATCTTCGGTTGTCGATTGACGGATTTTTACGAATCGAATGATAGGGGCTTCAATCCAATTAGTGTCGTTGAGTTCTCTATCGCCATCAGACAGGTGGAACCGAACCCAGTTTTTGCCGTTTCGCTCGAACTGTTCAATGTCCACTGCATTTAATGAGGAAGTTGCCGCACCGGTATCTACACGTGCATCGAAAGTTTGCTTAATGGAGTCAATGGTCACTGACTCGACTTCGCCAAGAATAATTCCATGAGATGGGGTTTGGGCGACTGGTGCAGGCGCTGGGATGACCACAGGCTCGGGTTTTTTACGAACTTCTTCTAACGTTTCTTGCTTAAAAGTATTCAGCTGTTGTTCCAAATCATGAACCTGATCTTCAAGGCTTTCAATGTAATCAGATTGATTGCTGAGCTGTAAATTTAGGTTTTCATATTGATTGGTTAGATTTGCTTCAGAGGCTTGAATTGCCGCTAAGGTTTCTTGGTGATATTGCGTACTGTTGGTCAGTGTGCAGCCAGAAAGTACCAGCATCGCCATAATAGGGGTCAATCTTTTCAACATTGATAAACCTGAACGTAATTTAAATAAAAGATAAATAACAAGTTTAGCGTATAAAATTTGCCGTAAACAAGTGCTTGTGCGGCCTAAGCTCTCAAAAAATGAGGAATGAGTTATATACGCAAAAAATAAGGATGCATTGCATCCTTGTCATTGTATGAGGGATTAATAATAAGAGAAACGGTTTGAGACTGGGATTGAGTTAACTCTTTGTCAATTGTTCCGTTTCCCTCACATTTCTGGCTACGGTTTGGTAGCAACAAGTACTGCACGGCGTGGTGCTGGGTGCCCCTCAACAGTCTTAGACGGGTCATTAGGATCCAAATAGTCAGGCAACGAGTTATGCGTCATCCAATCAGTTGTACGTTGCTCATCGGTGGAAGTTACGTTCTCATCGACAATTCGAACATCTTCAAAGCCGACATTTTCTAACCATACCTTTAATGCACGGGCTGATGGGAAGAAGTAGACATTGCGCATTTGGGCGTAGCGATCAACAGGAACCAGCACAGAAGTTTCATCGCCTTCAATCACTAAAGTCTCTAGCACTAACTCACCACCCGAAACCAACTGGTTTTTAAGTTGAATCAAGTGATCTAATGGTGAACAGCGGTGATAAAGGACACCCATACTAAATACGGTATCGAACGCCTCAAGTTTTGGCAGCTGCTCAATACCTAGCGGCAATAGGTGCGCACGTTGGTCGCCACCCATTAACTTACGGATAGCTTCAAACTGAATCAGGAATAGGTGTGATGGGTCGATACCAACGGTTAGGCGCGCGCCTTCACCTAGCATGCGCCACATGTGGTAGCCATTGCCACAACCGACATCTAAAACACTACGGTTCTTTAGTGGAGAAATATGCGGTAGTACGCGATCCCATTTCCAGTCACTGCGCCACTCGGTGTCAATATGAATGCCGTGCACAGTATATGGACCTTTACGCCAAGGGTGGAAGGTACGCAGTAGGCTCTCTAACTTTTTCAGTTCACCAGTATGGAACGGGGTATCGTTGGTCAGCATTACCGCGTTTTTGATATCTACCTGATCTGGGTGGCCTTCAGGGATTTTATTTAGCGCCTTTAGCCAGCGGCCGAAATCACCATGTTCAGCGTTTTGCCAATCTGTAAGTTGCTGAGGCAGCACATTTAGCCAAGGCTGTAGACGAGTGTCTTGGGCAATAAGTTGGAAAAAGTTAGCAAAATTAAACATAGTTTTTCACTGAGTTGGTGGTGTAAAAGTAAATGTGCCATTCCCTACTATTGAGGATGACGTCCTAATGAGAGCGAACTGTGTCACGAAGCTTATTTTATCGCAAACATCGAGCCGAAGTTAAAACACTGGAACCAGACGTCGTAACTGCTGAAGCCTATTTCAGCAAAGCGTTCTTTATGTTCTTTCTTAGAATCTGGACGCATTACGTTTTCAATCGCACTGCGCTTTTGGCTGATTTCCAGTTCGCTGTAACCGTTGGCACGCTTGAAGTCATGGTGAAGGTCAATCAATAGCTCGTTTGAGGCTTGATCTTCAAACACGAATTTTTCCGATAGGATCAAAATCCCGCCCGGACGCAGGCCTGCGTAGATCTTTTCTAGCAACGTGTATCGATCTTCAGGTGAGAGAAATTGCAGCGTGAAGTTCAGAACAACCACAGAGGCATTATTGATGTCGATATCGCGAATGTCGGCTTCAACGACGTCAACCGGGGTATCACTGCGGTATGCATTAATGTGTAGCTTACAGCGTTCAACCATCGCAGATGAGTTATCAACCGCAATAATCTGACAGCCTTCTTGCTGAATATGACGACGCATAGAAAGCGTTGCAGCACCCAATGAACAGCCTAAGTCGTAAACATTTGAGTGTGGTTTAACAAATCGTTCAGCCAGCATGCCGATAGCAGAAATGATATTGCTATAGCCCGGAACAGAGCGTTGAATCATGTCAGGGAAGACTTCCGCAACACGTTCATCAAAGGTGAAATCCCCAATTTTATCGATTGGAGCCGAAAAAATAGTATCTGGATTGCTCTTAGGGTTCATAACTTCGTTCTCATTACTATCAAAGCATGGCGGTACAGCTTGCGCATCTGCCACAAAAAGGCGCGTATTTTATGAGAAATTCGTCGCCATGTCATGTTCTGTCAGTGAATCACTTAAAACATCTGTATTTGAGCATCGCCGCGACTGCTAGGAAACTCAGTCAAGTCAGGCAGTTCGGCATGCAATTGCAATTGGCTGTAGAGCTTAGCTGCTAACTCGGGAGCAATCAGATTGTCTGAAGTGTGGATCATCAAATAGGGCTGTTTTCCTTCGGCGACCCACTTGGGCAGCTTGGTAAGCCAGGGTGTAAAGAATGAATGGTTAAGCGCTTCTTCAGGATGGCCGATAAAACGAATCAGTGGATTATTTCCGGTTGCTATCGCATGAACGGGTACTTTGGGCTTCTTTTGCTGGGCATCTAACAGGGATTCATAGTGAGGGTGAGTCGCTGTGAGTTGTTCAGAGAACACTGGGCGACTGTCCATAATGATGCGATCAAACCCTTTTTCAATTAACCACTGATTTAAGCGTTTTTCATCGTCGCCTTTAGCGAAGAATGCTGGGTGGCGGACCTCTATACCAATTGGAAAACTGGGCGGAAACAAGGCGCAAAAGCGCGTTAACTGCTCAAGGTTTTGCGGGCCAAACGCGGCGGGCAATTGTATTGTCCACTGACCAATGCGTTCGTGGAGCGGCTCCATAATCGCCATAAAACTTTTCAATTCACTTTGACAGCCTTGCAGCATTTGCTGGTGGGTAATGTGTTGCGGCAGTTTAAATGTAAACCGAAACTCATCGTGTGTTGCTGCATGCCAGTTTTTGACTGTCGTCGCATTGGGTGTGGCGTAAAAAGTTGTGTTGCCTTCAACCGTATGGAAGACGCTGGCGTACTTTTCCAGTCTTTGACTTGGCTGAGTTCCACGGCCATAAAAACTCTGTTGCCACTGATTGTTTGACCACATCGTAAGGCCAAGGCGGATAGGATATAGGTGCATAGTAGTTATTACGGTTCACATGAATACAAGTTGCGCGAGAGTTTTGCTCAACGGGCTAATATAGGGCTATAATCATCGCCAATTTTTTTGCTATTGGTGTGCTTTTACGCCTTTGTTGGTTTAAAAAGCATCAATAGATAATAAATCGCAATAAATTGTACGCTGGGTAGTCGATTTCATCTAACTTTCAGCGTATAAATGGAACTTTGCTCTATCGATAAATGTACACCGATAGATAGTAATCAACAAATTTTAAGAGATTGGGAAATTCATTATGCGTACCCATTACTGTGGTCACCTGAACAAGTCCCTTGCAGGACAAACTGTAGAACTTTGCGGCTGGGTTAACCGTCGCCGTGATTTGGGCGGTCTTATTTTCATCGATATGCGAGATCGTGAAGGTATCGTTCAGGTAGTTGTTGACCCAGATATGGCAGATGCGTACGAAGTTGCTAACACGCTACGTAATGAATTCTGTATCAAGCTAACAGGTGAAGTACGTGTTCGTCCAGACAGCCAAGTAAACAAAGACATGGCAACGGGTGAAGTAGAGATCATCGCGAAAGGTCTTGAGATCATCAACCGTGCAGACGTTCTACCTCTAGACTTCAACCAGAAGAACTCAGAAGAGCAGCGCCTTAAGTACCGTTACCTAGATCTACGTCGTCCTGAAATGAGCGACCGCATCAAGCTACGTGCTAAAGCGTCTAGCTTTGTTCGTCGTTTCCTAGATGACAACGGTTTCCTAGATATCGAAACACCAGTACTAACCAAAGCGACACCAGAAGGTGCGCGTGACTATCTAGTACCAAGCCGTGTTCACAAAGGTTCTTTCTACGCGCTTCCTCAGTCTCCACAGCTATTTAAACAGCTGCTGATGATGTCTGGCTTTGACCGTTACTATCAAATCGTTAAGTGTTTCCGTGATGAAGACTTGCGTGCAGACCGCCAACCAGAATTCACTCAGATCGATATCGAAACGTCATTTATGACGGCTGAGCAAGTTCGCGCAACCACTGAAAAGATGGTTCGTGAAATGTGGCAAGAGCTGCTAGACGTGGATCTAGGTCAGTTCCCAATCATGCCATTCTCTGAAGCGATTCGTCGTTTCGGTAGCGATAAGCCTGATCTGCGTAACCCACTAGAGCTAGTAGACGTTGCTGATCTAGTGAAAGATGTAGAGTTCAAAGTGTTCTCAGGTCCTGCGAACGACGAGAAAGGCCGCGTAGCAGTTATCCGTGTACCAGGTGGTGCTAAGCTAACTCGTAAGCAAATTGATAGCTACGGTGAGTTCGTTGGCATCTACGGCGCGAAAGGTCTTGCGTGGATGAAGGTTAACGACCGTGCTGCAGGCATGGAAGGCATTCAGTCTCCAGTGGCTAAGTTCCTAAACGAAGACGTAATCAACGGCATTCTAGATCGCACTCAAGCTGAATCTGGCGACATCATCCTATTTGGCGCAGACAAAGCAAACACTGTATCTGAAGCTCTAGGTGCACTACGTCTGAAGCTAGGTACCGATCTAGAACTGACCAACGAATCTGCATGGGCTCCACTATGGGTTGTTGACTTCCCAATGTTTGAAGAAGACGACGAAGGCAACCTACACGCTATGCACCACCCATTCACATCGCCACTAGGTGTGAATGCGGAAGAGCTAAAAGCGAACCCAGCAGCGGCGAACTCAAACGCATACGACATGGTTCTAAATGGCTATGAAGTGGGCGGTGGTTCTGTACGTATTCACAACGCAGAGATGCAATCAGCGGTATTCGATATCCTAGGTATTGAAGCTGACGAGCAGCAAGCTAAGTTTGGCTTCCTACTAGACGCACTGAAGTTCGGTACACCACCGCACGCAGGTCTAGCATTCGGTCTTGACCGTCTAGTGATGCTACTTTGTGGTACAGAGAACATCCGTGACGTTATCGCGTTCCCGAAAACAACCAATGCTTCTTGTCTACTAACAGACGCGCCAAGCCTTGCGAACCCAGCTTCGCTTGAAGAGCTAGCGATTGCAGTTAAAGCAGCAGAGAAGAAAGAAGAAGAGTAATCGCTCACTTTCTTTGATGATTTAAAAACGGCGCTTCAATTGAAGCGCCGTTTTTGTATATATGTCATTCCATAGAGTGACGCAGCAACGAGTAGGGAATCTCTATAAGGTTTCGACTTGCTGTAAGAGATCCCCAACTCACTCGTCCCTCGTTCTCGGGGATGACAGTTGGTTGTCATTTGTCATTCCATAGAGTGACGCAGGAGCGAGTAGGGAATTTCTATAGGTTTTCGACTTGCTGTAAGAGATCCCCAACTCACTCGTCCCTCGTTCTCGGGGGATGACAGTTGGTTGTTATCTGTCATTCCATAGAGTGACGCAGGAACGAGTAGGGAATCTCTATAAGGTTTTCGACTTGCTGTAAGAGATCCCCAACTCACTCGTCCCTCGTTCTCTGGGGTAGCAGTTGTTTGAGATTCGTCATTCCATAGAGTGACGCAGGAGCGAGTAGGGAATCTCTATAGGTTTTCGGCTAGCTGTAAGAGATCCCCAACTTACTCGTCCCTCGTTCTCGGGGATGACAGTTGGTTGTCATTTGTCATTCCATAGAGTGACTCAGGAGCGAGTAGGGAATCTCTACAGGTTTTCGACTTGCTGTAAGAGATCCCCAACTCACTCGTCCCTCGTTCTCGGGGATGACAGTTGGTTGTCATTTGTCATTCCATAGAGTGACGCAGGAGCGAGTAGGGAATCTCTATAGGTTTTCGGCTAGCTGTAAGAGATCCCCAACTCACTCGCCCCTCGTTCTCGGGGATGACAGTTGGTTGTTATCTGTCATTCCATAGAGTGACGCAGGATCGAGTAGGGAATCTCTACAGGTTTTCGACTTGCTGCAAGAGATCCCCAACTCACTCGTCCCTCGTTCTCGGGGATGACAGTTGGTTAAGTAAGCCGTTCTCTCTGGGGTAGCAGTTGTTTGAGATTCGTTATTCCATAGAGTGACGCAGGAGCGAGTAGGGAATCTCTATAGGTTTTCGGCTAGCTGTAAGAGGTCCCCAACTCACTCGTCCCTCGTTCTTGAGGATGACAGCAACAAAAAGGGCTGACTAACTGCCAGCCCTTTAAAGCGTGTTTAAAACTCTATCTCTTTCCATTCACCTGGCTGCAAGTCACCTAATGTCACATCACCCATTGAATAGCGAATCAAACGCAGAGTAGGGAAGCCGATGTTCGCTGTCATGCGACGAACTTGACGGTTACGCCCTTCAATAATGGTAATCGCTAACCATGTAGTCGGAATGTTGGCGCGAAAACGCACTGGAGGATTACGTTCCCACACGTTCGGCGCATCCATCACTTCGACTTTGGCTGGCAAGGTCATGCCATCTTTTAGTTCGACACCCTTACGCAGCTTGTCGAGATCTTCATCGCTTGGCGCACCATCTACTTGCACCCAATAGGTTTTTGGTGACTTAGAGTTCGGCTGAGTCAAACGAGCTTGCAAGATGCCATCGTTGGTCAGAACCATTAAGCCTTCACTGTCTCGATCCAACCTGCCTGCGGCATAGACATCTTTCACCGTTATATAGTCTGCAAGTGTTTTTCTGCCGTCACCATCGGTAAATTGGCTTAAGGTATCAAATGGCTTATTAAACACCACAACCTTACGATCTTCTGGCGCGACTTTAGGTTTATTTTTTATAGGTTTACGTCGCTGTTTGGATGAAGAACTATTGACGCTATGTTGATTATTTTTACGTTTAAAACCTGATTGATGCTTTTTAGATGGCGATGAGGATGAGTCACGGCGTGAGCGTGGTGACATGTTAACTACCTTGCAAAAATGTAAATAAAGTGTGGGTGAAAGTATCTAAAGAATCCAATTTGAGCTATCATTTGCGCGCCCAAAAACAGGATTGTTGAACAAGATAATAGACTATTATCGTGTTTTTGTTTAATTATAACTAATCGCTCTCAAGGATGTCGTACTTAAACGACGAAAACAAAAGAGACGGATAAATCGCAACAAGTGAGGGGATTATTCATAACTTGTTAGCGTTCACACACACAGGGCCACATACCACGCGGTCCGGTTAGAACAATAGGGAAATTTCATGCCTACAGAAAAACCTACAATTATTTACACTATTACTGATGAAGCACCTGCGCTAGCGACATACTCACTATTACCGATTATTCAGTCGTTTACTGCTTCTTCAGGCATCAATGTTGACACTCGTGATATCTCTCTAGCTGGGCGTATTATCGCTAACTTCCCAGAGCACCTAACTGACGAGCAACGCATTGGTGATGCACTTGCAGAACTAGGTGAACTAGCAAAAACTCCAGAAGCAAACATTATCAAGCTGCCAAACATCTCGGCATCTATTCCTCAGCTAAAAGCAGCAGTTAAAGAGCTTCAAGACAAAGGTTTTAACCTACCAAACTACCCTGAAGAGCCAAGCACATACGAAGAAGAAGCGATCAAAGCGACTTACGATAAGATTAAAGGTAGCGCAGTAAACCCAGTACTACGTGAAGGTAACTCTGACCGTCGTGCTCCTCTATCTGTTAAGAACTACGCGAAGAAGAACCCACACTCAATGGGTGCGTGGTCTGCAGACTCTAAATCACACGTTTCTAGCATGACTGGCAACGATTTCTTCGGTAGCGAAAAATCGCACACCGTAGTAGGCGCAACTGACGTTAAGATTGAATTCGTTGCTGCTGACGGCGCGGTGAAAGAGCTAAAAGCGGCGTTCCCTCTACAAGATAAAGAGATCATCGACTGTTCAGTGATGAACAAGAAAGCGCTAGTAGAGTTCTTTGAAGCGCAAATCGCTGAAGCGAAAGAGCAAGACGTTCTGCTTTCACTGCACATGAAAGCAACCATGATGAAAGTGTCTGACCCAGTGATCTTTGGTCACGCGGTTAAGGTTTACTACAAAGACGTATTTGCGAAATACGGCGAGCTATTTGACAAGCTAGGTGTTGATGTAAACAACGGTATCGGTGACGTTTACGCTAAGATTGAAGCGCTTCCAGCGGCTCAAAAAGCAGAAATCGAAGCGGCACTTCAAGCGGTTTACGAAACTCAACCACCTCTAGCAATGGTTGATTCTGACCGTGGCATTACTAACCTACATGTTCCAAGTGACATCATCGTTGACGCATCAATGCCAGCGATGCTGCGTTCATCTGGTCAAATGTGGGGGCCAGATGGTAAGCAGAAAGATACCAAAGCGATGATCCCAGATCGTAGCTATGCAGGTATCTACCAAGCGGTTATCGACTTCTGTAAAGAGAATGGCGCATTCGACCCAACGACTATGGGTAGTGTGCCAAACGTAGGCCTAATGGCACAAAAAGCAGAAGAGTACGGTTCGCACGATAAGACATTCATGCTAGATGCTGCTGGTACAGTACGTGTTGTTGATGCATCAGGTGCAGTACTACTTGATCAATCAGTAGAGGAAGGCGATATCTTCCGTATGTGTCAGGTGAAAGATGAGCCAATCCAAGATTGGGTTAAGCTTGCAGTAACACGCGCTCGCGCAACAGGCGTTCCAGCGGTGTTCTGGTTAGATGAAAACCGTGCACACGATGCTCAGCTAATCAAGAAAGTGAATGCATACCTTCCACAGCACGATACCTCTGGTCTAGAGATCAAGATTCTTGCTCCACTTGAAGCGTGTCAGTTCTCTCTAGCTCGCATCAAAGAAGGTCAAGACACTATCTCAGTAACAGGTAACGTACTGCGTGACTACCTAACTGACTTGTTCCCAATCTTAGAACTTGGTACGTCTGCGAAGATGCTTTCTATTGTTCCTCTAATGAACGGTGGTGGTCTATTTGAAACAGGTGCTGGTGGTTCTGCGCCTAAGCACGTTCAACAGGTAGAAAAAGAAAACCACTTACGTTGGGATTCTCTTGGTGAGTTCCTTGCACTCGCAGCATCTCTAGAGCACCTAAGCACAGTTGCTGGCAATGCGAAGGCACAAGTACTTGCTGACGCACTCGATAAAGCAACCGGCGACTTCTTAGACAACAACAAGTCGCCATCGCGTCGTGTTGGTGAACTAGATAACCGTGGCAGCCACTATTACCTAGCGACTTACTGGGCACAAGCTCTTGCAGCGCAAACAGCAGATGCTGACCTAGCGGCTGAGTTTGCTCCAATTGCTGAAGCACTTGCTTCAAATGAAGAGAAGATTGTTGCAGAACTCAATGATGCGCAAGGTGTTGTTGGTGAGCTTGGTGGTTACTATGCACCAGTCTTTGAGAAAGCAGCGCCACTGATGCGTCCAAGCGCTACGCTAAACGACATCATCAATGCTTAATCATGCTTGATTGATAGATAAAACAAACCCGCCGAAAGGCGGGTTTTTTATGATCTTTATAACTGATATAAAAGAGTTTGTTATACCAATCTGGATAAGTAAGTGATTATTCCAAATGAAAGGATCATTTACGTATTGAGGTTGGTATCTATTATGGCAGCGATTATTTTGCTGGTTGGGCTTCCACAGGTGTCACAACGCTCGCGTGATAGCCTTTAGGTCCTTCTTCCACCTCGAAGTTAACTTGTTGACCAGCTTTCAGAGTACGATATCCATCCATTTTGATCGTCGAATAGTGCGCAAACACATCTCCATCTTCTCCTTCTGAACAGATAAAACCAAATCCTTTGGCGTTGTTAAACCATTTTACTGTACCTGTAGCCATGCTATACATCCCTCATGCATTTTGTTACTGACGTTGTTAAGGCGTTTACGTTGTTTCCTTGTAAACGGAAAGTGAATTTCCATTCAGCCGCTGCCAAATTTTCAGTCACTATTTGACCAATGTAGCTAATGATTGAGCGCAGTCAATAGGAAAAAGGTATTACGGTCTACATATTTACAAACAATTCACTTTTGAGATTTACATTTTTGTTACTAATGAATGCTCACTTCGTAGGCGTTAATTCATTTGGTGAATGGTTTTTGGTTTCTTTTTAATCAATTAGATAGATGTTGTCGCTTGATAGAAATCTTTTATTTGCAGCGACTCAAATGCTGCATTAGTCTCTAAGTAAGAACAAAATTTTTTTGTCGCATTTTGTTCGTAATAGTAAGAGCTAAATTCAAAACTTTCGCCTCATGAAGTGGTAAAATTAATAAAGTTCAACATCAACATCGAAAAGCCATGAGCAAACATTTTGAATGGGTTACTCCAGATTCTGATCTACTGGAGTTAGAGAAAACCAAAGTAAAGCCACCGTCCATGTATAACGTTGTACTTAACAACGATGACTACACCCCAATGGACTTTGTGATTGAAATCCTAGAACGTTTTTTTTCTATGGATATCGACAAAGCGACGCAAGTGATGCTCCAGGTGCATTATGAAGGCAAGGCAATTTGTGGCACGTATACTGCAGAAGTTGCTGAGACTAAGGTAGCGCAAGTTACCATGTATTCTACAGAGAATGAGCATCCTTTGCTTTGTACAATGGAACAAGCCTAACGCTTGTTTGAGCAACGCAAGTTGTTCTTAAAGGAGGTACTTATGCTGAATAAAGAATTAGAGTCGAGTCTGAACGGCGCCTTCGCTCGCGCAAGAGACAAACGACATGAGTTTATGACTGTCGAGCACCTCCTGTTAGCATTGTTGGAAAACGATGCTGCGAGAGAAGCCCTGCAAGCCTGCCAAGCGGATATTGACGCATTGCGCAGTGAGCTTGACATATTCATTGATCAAACAACCCCACTTATTCCAGAAAATGACGAAACACGTGAGACTCAACCAACCTTGAGCTTCCAGCGTGTACTTCAACGTGCTGTTTTTCATGTTCAGTCTTCAGGGCGCAGCGAAGTGACAGGTGCTAACGTATTAGTCGCGATATTCAGTGAACAAGAATCACATGCCGCTTACCTGCTAAAGAAAAACGACATCAGCCGTCTAGATATTGTGAACTTTATCTCTCATGGCATCACTAAAGCGTCCAGTTCAGATGAGGATCCTGGTTCTTCAGGCTCGTTTGGTAGTGAAGCGGTAGAAGAAAATAGTTCCGAAGATCGCTTAGAGAGTTTTGCGACCAATTTGAATCAAATTGCAAAACAAGGGCAGATTGATCCACTTATTGGCCGCGATAAAGAGCTAGAACGTACCATTCAAGTTCTATGTCGCCGTCGTAAAAACAACCCATTATTGGTTGGTGAAGCAGGCGTCGGTAAAACGGCCATTGCTGAAGGTCTCGCTTGGCGTATTGTTGAAGGTCAAGTGCCCGACATCATCGCCGATAGCGTGATTTACTCGCTCGATATCGGCTCACTACTTGCGGGTACTAAGTACCGTGGTGATTTCGAGAAGCGCTTTAAAGCAATCTTGAAACAGCTAGAGAAAGAAGACGATGCGATTCTGTTCATCGACGAAATTCATACCATTATCGGTGCGGGTGCGGCGTCGGGTGGTCAGGTTGATGCAGCGAACCTAATTAAGCCACTGTTAAGTAGCGGTAAGTTGCGCTGTATTGGCTCTACGACCTACCAAGAATACAGTACGATCTTTGAGAAAGAGCGCGCATTGTCTCGCCGTTTCCAAAAAATCGATGTGGTTGAGCCATCGCTTGATGACACGACTAAAATCTTGATTGGTCTGAAGCCGAAATATGAAGCGCACCACGAAGTTCGTTACACCAACAAAGCCTTACGTGCTGCGGTAGAGCTATCTGCGAAATACATTAATGAGCGCCACTTGCCAGATAAGGCGATTGACGTGATTGATGAAGCCGGTGCTCGCAGCCGTTTAGCGCCAGCTAGCCGTCGTAAGAAAACGGTAGGTGTCGCGGACATTGAAGCTATGGTGGCTAAAATGGCGCGTATTCCTGAAAAGTCCGTTTCTTCTTCAGACAAAGAGATTCTGCAGAATCTTGATGAGAAGATGAAGATGCTGGTGTTTGGTCAAGATGATGCCATTGATGTGCTAAGTGAAGCGATTAAGTTGACTCGTGCGGGCCTAGGTGCTGATCATAAACCAGTGGGTTCATTCCTATTTGCTGGCCCTACCGGGGTTGGTAAAACGGAAGTGACTGTTCAGCTTTCTAAGCTACTGGGTATTGAACTGCTTCGCTTTGATATGTCTGAGTATGGCGAACGTCACTCTGTGAGCCGATTAATTGGTGCTCCTCCGGGTTACGTTGGTTACGATCAAGGTGGTTTACTGACTGATGCAGTGATCAAACATCCTCACTCAGTTGTATTACTTGATGAGATTGAGAAAGCGCACCCAGATATCTTCAACTTGTTACTGCAAGTGATGGATAACGGCACATTGACCGACAACAATGGTCGCAAAGCGGACTTCCGTAATGTGATCCTTGTAATGACGACCAACGCGGGTGTTCAGGAAACTGAGAAGAAATCGATCGGCCTGATCCAACAAGATCACAGCCATGACGCGATGTCAGTGATTAAGAAAGTGTTCACACCGGAGTTCCGTAACCGTCTTGATAATATCATTTGGTTCAACAGCTTGGATGAACACGTTATCCATCAAGTGGTTGATAAGTTCATTGTCGAACTACAAGCTCAACTTGATGCGCGTGGTGTGTCGCTAGAAGTGTCTGATGATGCGCGCCATTGGTTAGCACTGAAAGGCTACGACAAAGCGATGGGTGCCCGTCCAATGGGACGAGCGATTCAAGAGCAGCTTAAGAAACCACTGGCGAACGAACTGTTGTTTGGCTCGTTAGTTGATGGAGGTACGGTGAAGGTGAATCTGAAAGATGATGAACTGAAGTTCGAGTATCTCAGTGAGAAAGAAGCGGCGATTCATTAAGCGATAACGATATGAGAAAGCCAGAGCAACTGCTCTGGCTTTTTTGTATTTAGAGACTAAGGCTATTCAAAGTAGGGTTTAACGGCGCGATAGGACTCTTCAACCGATTGAGGGATCGCTTGCTCGGTTTGGAATCCAAGCTTTGGATACTCTTTAATACGCTGAAAATCACCTAGCATTGCGGTGATGGTTGTTTCAATATCAATCTCATCATTGAAATAATCGCAGAATGAAAGCTTAGGTGAGGTGACACAAGCAAGTTGATATGGACTTGGCCATTGCTTCTCAAATGTGGCTAAAGTACGTCTTTCCATATAAGGTTTTTGCACCAAGATGAATGAACTGACGTCAATACTTCGTTCTTTGAGTAGCTGGTGAGTGAATCGAACGTTCTCACCAGTATTGGTGGCTTGGTTTTCAATGATGATCGCATGGTGGGGTACACCCATCGTTTGAGCGATAGCAGCAAAGGTTTCTGCTTCGCTAGTTTCAAATGTTCCCTGTGTTAATCGACCGACGCCACCGGAAAAGATCAGCCAATCAGCCCAGCCTTGTAAGTATAAATTCGCAGCGTGCTCTGCGACTCGTATGTCATTGCTGCCCAGTACAAAAATACAGTCTGATTTTTCTAATTGATGACCGAGCTGCATATAGTCCCAAAGGTGTTCGATATGCTGGTAGAGCTTCTTGTTACTCATCCAGTGTTCCTTCTCAAAGCATTTCTAACGTATGTTGGAAATGAAAATGGTATCCCAACTGTATTAATCGATCGGCCACTATGCGCTTGTCTGGTGTTTCTGTGGTAGGGGGAAGTGGGTCACCGCTGCCAGATTGATCAATAGCGGCCTGATAGAATTCGGCCTTGCTGACGGTATTAGGTGTGGTGGCATTAACGACTACGTTGGCTGTGTTCAAGGCGATAAAGCTTGTTGCACCAATCGCATCATGCAAATGGAGCATATTCGCTGGGGCTTGATTGCTAACTTGCTTTAGCTTAGAGACAAAGCGCGCAGGGTGTCTATCAGGGCCAATCAGACCACTGCAGCGAACGATGCCATAGTTCAAGCCTGAGTCAATCAGATATTGTTCCGCTTGCAACATCACTTTGGCGTTGTCGGTAAAGTCCGTGTTCGTTTGTGCTAAAGCCAATGTTGCTTGAGCTTCACTCATCTCTTGCGCAATATTTGGATAAACGGTAGTTGAGCTGACCATCACCACATGAACCACGCCAACTTGTTGGCAAATCTGAGTCAGTTTGTTCCAGTGGTGTGCATACTCGTCACCTTTCCCTTTTCTGAAGCCGGGAGGAAAACAACCAATCACGATATCTGGACTAAGAGCAGTGAGTGATTGGGAAAGTTCGGAGATATCTTTGTTTAAATCGAACTCAAACCCATTCAAGTGTTTAGCATTGAGCTGCTCTACACCTTCAGCAGTAGTACGACTCACGGAGACTTTGTGACCAAGGTTTTCAAGACATTGAGCGAGTGGTTGTCCTAACCAACCGCCACCGATAATGGTTATTTTCTTCACGACGATTTCCCTAATAGTTGTCTTAATTCTGAGCGTAGATACGCATGGATGGGGTGAGAACTAAACGCAGGATGCTGGATAATGTCGACGTTTGCGTGCCAACTTAAATTTTCAAACTCTGCGGGTAGGGGGACGATGCTATTATCTTTGAGTCCGTAATTGGCAATGTGTTTAGGTAGTACACCCCAGCCAAACCCCTTCTGTACCAGCTCTCTTAACATGTAGTAATTATCAGCATACCAAATGTCAGGGCTATAGGCTTTTTGAAAGCTACTGGTCTTACTATTTTTTGACCTTACTAACAGTTGACGGTGCAAGATTAACTGGTCGATATTGCTAACTCGATGTTTTGCGAGAGGGTGGTTAGCTCCGACATAAACATCAAACTCAATACTCCCGACAGATTCAAAATCTAGTCCGGCAGGCAATGAAATTTCTGAGAACATCACTCCTGTTGTGGCTCTCTTTGATTCAACGAGCTCGATCACATCAACGCTGGAGGCGGAAAGAAATTCAAATGTCACACCAGGGAATTTCTCTGACACATGTTCGATGACGCTAGAAAGGTTATTCATAGGAATACCTTCATCCACCGCTAAGCTTAATTGTGTCGACTCATCGTTGGCTATCTGGGTGATGCTTTGGCGCAATCGGTAATGCTGCTGCAGCGAAGCTTGAGCATGAGGTAATAACTTTTCACCACTGGCGGTGAGTGTTGGATAGCGTGAGGAACGGTCAAACAGCTCCAGACCGCTGTCGATCTCGAGGTTCATAATGTGCTGACTAATCGCCGATTGCACTTTGTTCAGCGACCGTGCCGCTGCCGAAAATGAGCCTTGTTCGACCGTTGTAACAAAGGCTTCCAATTGTTCAATGCTAAACATATCACTTTTACTGATGGTATCTAATTATATTGCATCTTAAATATAGATGATAATGACCTCATCGACTATGACATTGACTGGAAAATTGAAATGAACAAACAAGAGAGAGTATTTCACGCAGTAGTTTTTGAAGCTTTGGCTTTGGCGATGATAGTGCCAGCTTCTGCCTTAATCACCGGCAAAGGTGCAAGTGATTTAGCGTTTGTTGGTGTTGGACTTAGCCTCTTTACCGTTGTTTGGAACTACTACTACAACCTGATGTTTGATCGTATGTTTGGCCAAGACAGAGAAAGTCGTACATTGAAGATGCGTATAGGGCACACAGCAGGGTTTGAAGGGGGGCTTATCTTTATTACTGTTCCTTCGATTGCTTGGTTCTTGCAGATCAGTCTTGGTGAAGCGATCTTACTAGAAGCAGGGTTCTTAGTATTTTTCTTCTTCTACGCAACCGCGTTTAACTGGGGCTATGATCGCATTCAGCCATATCAGCGCTGGATTCAGCGTCAAAGCGTATCGTAATTGAGTGATGACGAATAAGGGAAGCGCGAAAGAGGAGATAAGAGCTTGGTAGACCACCAAGCTCTTATAGAGTTTTACTCGGAGTCGTTTAGCTAGACAGTACTCTTAAAATTTTATCTGCGTGTTCCGCAATTTCGATACCTTCATCAGTTAGGTAGCCACCATCAGGTAACGTGCATAGACCCTTTTCGTAAAGACGCTGGACTGCCGCCTGCATTTCTTCGGACGCATCATTATGAACCTTAATGCCCGTTGCAGCGCTGCTGATATCAAATTGAAGCAGAAGGTTAAGTTCAGACATATTTTCAGGCGTAAGTTTCATATTTAATTCCTTCATAGAAAGTACTTATCTCAACTTAATCAGGATGTTGGTAATCAGCAACTTGATCCATTGAGAAATGTTAGCCATCCCTTACTTTATGCAAAAGATCGAGACGATTTGGTGTTTGAGTAATCGAATGCCGAGAGAATAGACCTAAATCAAAGACTAATCAGAATTACCCTATTGAGGAATGGCTATTCATTTTTAATAGCGAAACTGCATATTAAATTTGGTTATTATGAACAATCAGCCTAAAGTGGGTGTGAGGTAAAGAAATTAACATCTATAGATGTGTAAGTAATTGAATAGTAATGGGTAAAATCTAAATTTAGATGATGTGTTTATCTCAATTTAGCTTGGCGTTTAGCATCAATTAGTGAAAGTTTCCTTCAGATTAAAAACATTTTGTCCAATGCAACGAATTAGCGCTTGAATTTGATCACAAATCACGTAATTATCCGCGGCCAATAACCCACATGTTGCAAAATGTTTCGTAATGATAAATCTAAACCAGTTTGACTCTTTACTTCCTCCTCAAATGGCAGAGCGTGCGGCAGAAATTGGCGTAGGCAAAGCAACGAAAGATCCAATGAAATCTTTCTTATTGGCGATTTCCGCAGGTATCCATATTGGTATCGCATTCGTTTTCTATACCATCGTAACAACGGGCGCGGGTGATATGCCGTGGGGCGTCACACGCTTGTTAGGTGGGCTAGCGTTCAGTTTAGGCTTAATCCTTGTTGTTGTGACAGGTGGTGAATTATTTACCAGCTCTGTACTGACGTTAGTGGCGCGTGCCAGCGGGAAAATAACGTGGAAGTGTTTAATTAAAAACTGGGCAGTGGTCTATAGCGGTAACCTAATCGGTGCGCTGCTTCTTGTGGTTTGTATGCTGATGACCAAGCAATATATGTTTGATCATGGCCAGGTTGGTTTGAATGCGATGGCGATTTCACAGCATAAAATGCATCACACCTTTTTATCTGCAGTTGCTTTAGGCGTAATGTGTAATGTATTGGTTTGTGTTGCCGTTTGGATGACATTCAGTGGCCGAACATTAACAGATAAGATTGCGGTGATGATTTTGCCTGTTGCAATGTTTGTTTCTGCAGGCTTTGAGCACTGTATTGCAAACATGTTCCAAGTGCCGATGGCGATCGGTATTAAGAACTTTGCTCCAGCAGAGTTTTGGCAAATGACAGGCGCTAATATCGCAGACTATGCCGATCTAAACATGATTAGTTTTATTACCAACAATCTGATTCCGGTAACGCTTGGCAACATTATTGGTGGTGGCGTATTTGTCGGTATATGGTACTGGTTGATTTATCTTCGCGACTAATTAGACATAAAGCGATGATTCAAAAGACTCACTTAGGTGGGTCTTTTTTGTTTGTGGAGAAAGTTCATTCCCTTCAAATGGAACTAATGTAGCGGGGGTGGTGATCAGCCAGTCATGAAGATCGGGTGAATTTGTCTTGACCATTCCTAGCTCATTGTTATCGACATTGTTCAACATAGTGATTGCCTCTATTTACTTGCTTTCAGAGCACAATAGAAGAGCGGAATGACAAAATTATTACGTCTCACGAATTAATCGATATGAGACTGAATGCAAAGGGAATTTTTTGTTGACGTCAATGACAAAGTCAGTACGCCAGATTGTATCTGAAGTATCACCACGGTTATCCACAGAATCTGTGGATAAGATCTTTAATCCTTTGTTCATGGAACAAAAGATCGGCCAGATTATTGTGATCTAACCAAGATCTTGCCCTCATTGTTGATGCAATTTCTTACAGTCAGTCTTAGGGAAAGTGTAATGGAAATAGAGAGCATGACGAAAATCGCCACCATGATCATTATCTGATATTTGATGGCAACAATTGGGCTAGCACCACCGAGGATTTGGCCTGTCATCATCCCTGGTAGCGTGACAAGTCCGCTGGTGGTCATGGTTGCTAGGGTTGGGGCGAGAGAGCGCTGAATGGCTTCTCTAACAAAAGGTAAGGTGGCGTATTCTTTAGACGCTCCTAAAGAAATTGCCGCTTCATATTCTCCTTGTCTCTCTTTTAACGCACTAAAAAAGTGTTGTAATGAGACGATATTGCCACTCATTGAGTTGCCAAGCAGCATGCCAGCTAACGGAATTAAATATTGAGCATTATAGAGTGGACTTGGCTGAATAATGACAAGAGTAATCAGCGTTAAGACGGGAAACAGCCCTAAGAATAGACCGACGACAACCGGCATGATCATCGGTTTTCTTGGCAGTTTTGCCTTCGAAATGATCGCACTCGCGCCAATTAGCATCATGAGTGCAATCCAAACGATATTGATGGTGAAACTGTTGAGAGTAAACAGGTACTCAAGGTAGACACCGACCAATAGTAATTGCAGCGTCATTCGGCCAACACTCAGAAAAATTTCTTTACTGATTCTGAGCTGGTAAACACGACTAATGGCGAGAGGAATCGCTAACAAACTGAAAAATAACGCCAATGTTAGCCAAGGTATATCGACCACACTTTCCATAAATCCTCCCGAGAACAATCAGTGTATTGTACTGATTATTGTCGTAGAGTCACCATGCCTTAGTTTTGAAAAAATGATGATTTGTCCTCACATCTGGAAACAAATTAGTTACAAATGGGCTAAAATTAGCACGTAATATCTGTGCCTCTAAAGTGGTAGATGTTACAGTTGTTAAGTTGGGGTTGTGATAAATGGTGGTTTTTTGCTGTCATTTATCTGTTAATAATCGTTCATAAAAATTGGTTTATTTACACATAAAATTGTAATTAAACACAACTCTGGATGAGCTCAAAAAAGTGTTGAATAACAATGACAGATGGGTCGGAATTGATTGAACCCTACTTATAGTATGGTCTAACATTTCTACTTAGAGATAGAAGAAATTTAGCTCAATCATAAGAGCTATCCAAATAACACTAGATACAAAATAGGCAAATGTATGAGTGATGTTAATAAAATCGAGAGTGGTGAAAAACGCTCTTTGGAGTGGAAGTCATTCCTCTTCATCGCGGTCGTTCTCTTCCCTGTGTTGAGTGTGGCATTTGTTGGTGGTTACGGATTCCTTGTATGGGCAATGCAAGTGTTCTTCTTTGGACCTCCAGGTGCACACGGCATGTAAGCCGTGAGCTCATTTCCACATTTTTGAACAGATTTTAAGAGAGCAAACTATGAAATCATTTATCATCAAGCTGTGGCGTACAATGACGCGCCCTGCAGTTCATATCAGCCTTGGTGTGCTGACTATGGGCGGCTTTATTGCTGGTGTTATTTTCTGGGGTGGCTTTAACACAGCACTGGAAGCGACCAACACAGAAGAGTTTTGTATCAGCTGTCACACAATGCGTGACAACGTATACGTTGAACTACAAGAAACCGTTCACTGGAAAAACCACTCTGGTGTACGTGCTACGTGTCCTGATTGTCACGTTCCTCATAACTGGACAGATAAAATTGCACGTAAGATGCAGGCATCCAAAGAAGTATTCGCTCAAGTATTTGGTAACTACGATGAACCAGGAGTGTTTGAAGAGCGCCGTATCGAACTTGCTAAACACGAATGGGACCGTTTCTCCGCGAACAAGTCTCTAGAGTGTAAAAACTGTCACAACTACGAATCTATGGATTTCGAGCAAATGTCTCCTACTGCTCGCATCCAAATGAAGCAAGCGGCTGAGAAAGATCAAAGCTGTGTTGACTGTCACAAAGGTATCGCACACAAACTTCCAGCTGGCATGGACAGCATCGGCGGTATCGTTGGCGATCTTGAAGGTCTAGCTTCGAACACCAAATACGATGTTGGTCAAACGCTAGTGAGCGTGCGTCATCTACCTATTTACTTCGATGCTGAAGGTAAGACTGAAGCGGGTCTACTTAACCCTGCGTCTTCAGTAACAGTGATTGCTGACAAAGGCGATTATGCTGAGATCGAAATTGACGGTTGGCGTAAAGCGAAAGGCTTTGGTCGTGTAATCCAAGAAGACTTTGGTAAGAACATTGCAGTTGCTTCTCTACTTAAAGAAGCGTCAACAGACAGTAATGTTGTTACAACTGGCGAGAAAAAAGTGGATGAGCTAACAGGTCTTCCATGGGAAAAAGTGGCGGCGAAAGTATGGATCAAGAAAGAATCTATGCTAAACGACATTACGCCTGTATGGGAAAAATCAGCTGAAGCATACAAAACTAACTGTTCAGTATGTCACACACAGCCTGACGAAGCGCACTTCGATGCGAATACATGGCCTGGTATGTTTGACGGTATGCTTGCATTCGTTAACCTAGATACAGACAGCGAAGCACTGATCTTGAAGTACCTACAGAAGCACTCTTCAGATTATGCTGAAGGCCACCACTAATAAGCGTCGGATTGGAGTAAATTAAATGGCTATTTCACGAAGAAGTTTTCTTAAAGGTGTTGCGACGACAAGTGCAGCATCAGTAATCGGTCCAAGCTTATTGGCATCAGCATCTGCAAGTGCAGCTGAGTCTACAGGTACTTGGAAGGTTTCAGGTTCACACTGGGGCGCGTTCCGCGCCCACATCTACGCGGGTAAAGTTCAAGAGATCAAAGCGCTTGAGCTAGATAAAAACCCAACAGAGATGTTGAACGGTATTAAAGGCATTATCTACAGTCCATCACGTGTTCGTTACCCTATGGTACGTCTAGATTGGCTGAAAAAGCACAAGTACAGCGCAGATACACGCGGTGACAACCGTTTTATCCGTGTAACTTGGGATGAAGCACTTGACCTGTTCTACCGTGAACTAGAACGTGTTCAAAAAGATTACGGTCCATGGGCTCTACACGCTGGTCAAACAGGTTGGAACCAGACTGGTGCATTCAACAACTGTACAGCTCACATGCAGCGTGCTGTTGGTATGCATGGTAACTTCATCACTAAAGTGGGTGACTACTCAACTGGTGCTGGTCAAACAATCCTGCCTTACGTTCTAGGTTCTACCGAAGTATACGCGCAAGGTACTTCGTGGTCTGAAATCCTAGAAAACGCAGACAACATCGTTCTTTGGGCAAACGACCCAGTGAAGAACCTGCAAGTAGGTTGGAACTGTGAAACGCACGAATCTTTTGACTACCTTGCTCAACTAAAAGAGAAAGTAGCAAAAGGTGAGATCAACGTACTTTCTGTTGACCCAGTTAAGAACAAGACTCAGCGTTACCTAGAGAATGACCACCTGTACATCAACCCGCTAACAGACGTAGCATTTATGCTGGCTGTAGCGCACGTGCTGTACAACGAAGACCTATATGACAAGAAGTTCATCGACACTTACTGTCTTGGCTTCAATGAGTTCATCCAGTACGTTCAGGGTGAGACTAAAGATAAAGTTGTTAAGACACCTGAATGGGCTGCTGAGATCTGTGGCGTTAAAGCTGACAAGATCCGCGAATTTGCTCGTATGCTTGTAAACGGCCGTACACAGATCCTGATGGGTTGGTGTATTCAGCGCCAAGAACACGGTGAGCAGCCATACTGGGCAGCCGCAGTTGTTGCAGCAATGGTTGGTCAAATCGGTCTACCTGGCGGTGGTATCTCTTACGGTCACCACTACTCAAGTATCGGTGTTCCTTCAACTGGTTTTGCTGGCCCTGGTGGTTTCCCACGTAACCTAGATACAGGTATGAAGCCAAAATGGGATAACAACGACTTTAACGGCTACAGCCGCACTATCCCTGTTGCGCGTTGGATCGACTGTCTACTAGAACCAGGTAAAGAGATCCGTTACAACGGCGGCAAAGTGAAACTGCCTGACTTCAAGATGATGGTTATCTCGGGCAACAACCCTTGGCACCACCACCAAGATCGTAACCGCATGAAGAAAGCATTCAAGAAGCTTCAGACTGTTGTAACGGTTGAGTTTGCTTGGACTGCAACGTGTCGTTTCTCTGATATCGTTCTTCCTGCATGTACTCAGTGGGAACGTAACGACATCGATGTTTACGGTTCATACTCAAGCAAAGGTTTGATCGCGATGCACCGCTTAGTGGATCCTCTGTTCCAATCTAAGCCTGACTTCCAGATCATGAGTGAACTGACTCAACGTTTCGGCCGTCGTGATGAATACACACGTGGTATGAGCGAAATGGAGTGGATCGAAAGCCTATACAATGACTGTCGTGCTTCAAACAAAGGTAAGTTCGAGATGCCAGAATTCAACGAGTTCTGGGAGAAGAGCGTACTAGACTTCGGTCAAGGTAAGCCTTGGGTTCGTCACGCTGACTTCCGTCAAGATCCAGAAATCAACCCACTGGGTACACCTTCTGGTTTCATCGAGATCACTTCTCGTAAGATCGGTCGTTACGGTTACGAACACTGTCAAGAACACCCTATGTGGTTCGAGAAGTCTGAACGTTCTCACGGTGGTCCTGGTTCTGACAAACACCCATACTGGCTGCAATCTTGTCACCCAGACAAGCGTCTGCACTCTCAGATGTGTGAATCAGAAGAGTTCCGTGCAACTTACGCTGTTCAAGGTCGTGAGCCTGTATACATCAACCCAGTTGATGCGAAAGCGAAAGGCATTAAAGATGGTGACCTAGTACGCGTATTCAACGACCGTGGTCAGCTTCTAGCGGGCGCAGTTGTGACTGATAGCTACCCACGCGGTGTTATCCGTATTGAAGAAGGCGCATGGTACGGTCCCCTGAATGAAAAAGAAGGCGCTATCTGTACTTACGGCGATCCAAATACGCTGACTCAAGATATTGGTTCTTCTGAGCTAGCTCAGGCGACGTCTGCGAACACATGTATCGTAGATTTCGAGAAGTTCACTGGGAAAGTACCACCAGTCACTTCATTCGGTGGTCCAATCGAAGTCGCGTAATCCTACGCAGTTGAATGAAAATACCAGCCAAAAGGCTGGTATTTTTTTATCTTAAGGAAAAGCGATTCCATATTTCTTCCTTAGTGCTTCCATCTGAGCCTCTCCATGTTGTTTAAAGTAGCGGTTTAATGCATTGACGATCTCTTGTGCTTGAGGGTGAGTTCTTCTTACAGCGACATGCACCGGTGAAGAGTCTAAAAACTTACGGCTGAAATGGAGCTGCTCGGCCCCAACTCCCATCTCTTTTATTGTCCAGCGACCGACAATCTCATCGGTAACCAGTACATCTGCACGTGAAGAAAGCAGCAAGCGGATACTATTTGGTAGATCGATAGAGATAACGCGGTACATATGTTGGTACTCAAGCAGTTCGGCTGCGTACGCATAGCCATTAATCATAGCGACACGCTTTTCTCTAAAGTCTTCAATAGAGTGATATTCAAAGTTAAGTTCGATGGGGGAGACAACTGCCATTTGGTTATACATATATGGCTCAGTAAATAGGTAGTCTTGTTCCCTTTTCGGTGTCTTCCATATCGCAACAATGATGTCGTTCTTCCCCCTTAGGGTTTCTTTAAGAATCCTAGCCCAAGGTTTTTCTACGAACTTAACTTGGTATCCAGCCCGAGTCAGTCCTTCTATCACAAGGTCATGTGCAATGCCGCGTCCTTGCGGTGCCTCCATGATAAATGGAGGCCAAGCCGTCTGCGCGACACGCAGGACTGAAGCGTAACTAGGGATAGATAAAGCATAAAAAAACAGTATGCCAAAGAGGATATAGCTGCGGATAGACACCTTACCTTCCTTTATAAAGACGCTATTAGAAAGTGTAGCCGAACGTAAAAAAGACAAGAGTTTTTAGTTAAGTCTCATTTATCGAGAAAATGAATGAACTTTTTTTGTTATCTGTAAACACTGTGTGAGTTTAGGTGTTTTTATGAATTTAACGAAAACGGTGTGATTTCATTCACTTTATTTGAGTGTTTTTGCTTGTTTATTGTCCGTATTTGCGTGGTTTTTAGAAATTTGCACCTCTTCCTCCGTTTGTTTATTAGGTATTTTTTGATCGTTTTATTTGTCAATCATTGGTTGTGGGAATAATTTCAGCAACCAGGGCAAGCCGGTGGAACTGGCGCTCATAAATAAAAATTTATAGGAACAAATAAAAATGAAAAAGACAGTATTAGCAGTAGCTCTTTCACTTGTTGCTGGATCTGCAATCGCAGCAGACGTAAACCAAGACGTTTCAGAACGTGCTCGTGAATCAATCATTGACCTGATCCTTTCTGGTGAAGAGTTCTCTGTTGGTGGTCAAATTGCAGCCGGTGGTTACTACCAAGAAGGCCGTGAAAACGCGAAAGGCGAAAAAGAAGAATTCTTCAATGATGGCGTAACGGGTTTCGACCTATTCATCAACTACCAGAAGGGTAACGTACTTGGTCAGTTCGCAGGTGAATTCGACCTAGCAGACAACTACTCTTCTATGGACGCTTCATTCACAGTTATCGATACTTGGGTTGGTTACAAAACAGGTTTCGGTGTCGCTTCTATCGGTTACGCAGCGGACTCTGCTCTAGACGCAGTAGACGGCGCAGCTGACCTGACAGTTGAATTCGGTGCTTCTGCATCAGACGCTTCAGACGTTAACCAAGTGGTTAAGTTTGAAGGTATCAAAGAAGGCTTCAAATACGGCGTATCTTACTACGGTGACCGTGAAGCAAACTCTAACGGCCAAAAAGGCTTCAACGGCTACGTTGGCTTCCAAAACGACAACTTCCAAGTTAACGCTGGTTACGAGAACAACGACGAAGACAACAACGAAGACGGCATTGAGCAAATCATGCTAGTAAACGGTGTGGCTTACTTCGGTGACTTCGCTGTAGGTGCAAACGTTGCTCAGCACGAAAACTTCGCAGGTCAAGATTCAATGCTTGTAAGCACA
The DNA here is from genome assembly GCF_000176235.1 of Vibrio orientalis CIP 102891 = ATCC 33934. NCBI lineage: Bacteria > Pseudomonadati > Pseudomonadota > Gammaproteobacteria > Vibrionales > Vibrionaceae > Vibrio > Vibrio orientalis. The sequence continues at coordinate 490,927 of NZ_ACZV01000005.1, forward strand.
TCTGTTGGTTACACAATGGATAAACTATACCTAGCGGCTGGTTACGCGAACCAAGAAGCATACGTTTCTTCTGAAGCAGATACAGAGTGGGTTAACTTCGGTGCAACTTACCAGTTCACTAAGAAGACATCTGCACTTGTAGACTTCAAAGTTGATCTAACTGACGACAACGGCAGCGATGATCTAGCAGCATTCTTCAAGCTAGCTTACGACTTCTAATCGCCTTAAGGCTCTGTAAAAGACGGCCTGCATTGCAGGCCGTCTAATTTTAAAGCAGGATGCTTTGCGCAATAATCCACTGCCTTTTTTGCCCTCCGGAGATGGAGGGCTTTTTCGTTTTTAACCGGCGAGTTTTGCCGGGCACCATCGCTCGATAGTCTGTCTGGAAGTCATCGAAATCTTACTGGCTAACTGGCGGTTAGAAAAAACGGTGCGCTCCATTTTCTCATCTATTCGTTGATCATTGCTTAAATGACAAAAAGACATGATCGAATGAATGGCGTACTTAGGGTTACTTAGAAACTGCTCATACTGAATGGTCAGCATGTTGGCATTGACTCGCGCCTGTTCTTCTTTTGTTGTCGTTAAGATCTTATTCAGTTGGAATGCCGTTCCTGCTACAGGGTTTTTCGCAATCGCGTTATAGGTGTTGATCTCTTTAGTAGAATAAGCACCGCGCCACCATAATTGTTGTGTTCCTTGTTCTTGCCAGAATTTAGTATTCAAAAGCGAAGTTACAGTGGCGGTCGGTTCTCGGACAATATTAATGAAGTAGGCATCTGGGAAGATACTGTGAAGATACTCTAGACGGGCTGGGCCTGTGAGTTTCAAGGCAAGGCGTTGTTTACCTTGTAGCGTCAGCATCTCATCGAAAGTTCTACGTATTGTTTGCTTTTCTACTTCAGATGCACGCTTGTACAACAAAAAATCTCGGCTAAAGTCGATATCGCTGCGTGTCATTTTCTGCCATAAACTCCATGATTCGGCAGGTCTTGGCACAATGTTATTTAACAAAGCGGTTCTTTGGTATTGGGCTTTCTCTCCTCGAATTGACCAAAAATCATTATTACTCAATCGTGACAGCGCAGAAAACCAAGGCAGGTTTGGGTACCACTCTGTGTAATTAGTTGGGCCACCAAGAAGGGGATGCGCGAACAATATCTCGGAAACGATGGTTGAGCCTGAACGCCCAGGACTAATTACAATAATTGGTCTTTCTAAACGTTTCATAGTGATTCCTTCATTCGACTTTTACAGTAAAAAGCAATTGATGTACCAGCTTTTAAATCCCCAAGTTTCATTAACTTACTTGGCTCGTGTCGGCTATTCTCAATTTGCTTCTCAGATTGATTTGAAAAACGTGACCACGGTAAAAAAGTGCGTTATAGAGCAAATAGACAATAACTTTGCACAGTGCTTTAATTGGCAAATCATCAAGTCGTTGAGTGCCTTACAGTGAGAAGTATCCAGTTAGAGAATGAACGCAGCCTGTTGATTACCAATAGTGACCTTGGCGTGAGCGTTTTTAAGAATGAGGCAACCTTTTCTTATCGAGGGTTATCGAATCCGTCCATCGATGACGATTATCTACTTTTTCAAACTGAATTTGATTTTGAAAGACAAGCGACATTATTAGGCGATGGCTTCCAAATGCTGGCTCAGACAACAGGAACCTGTGAGTCGCCGATTGAGGTTGGTCGCTGTCCTGACAACAGTTCGAGTTATCGAATTTATCCTTCGCAAGCGTCTAAGCGATACTATAACTATCTAGTGATAGAAGATTCACTTGGCTACGCGTTGTTCGGCTTTACCTCTTGCCACCGTTTTGCGGGCTACTTTACCGTGAGTGAAAGGGATGGGAAGTTACAGGTTAACGCGTGTATTGATGGCGAAAATACTCACCCACAAGATTGGGCGACGAGCCAGCTTGAATCGGTGGTAGCATTGCGCGGCGAGTCTTTATCTGAACTCTACACTGAGTTTAGCGACTATATTCAAGCTCATCATTCAGCGCGTCGCGGTGTTAAACAGCCCGCACCATTAGGTTGGTGCTCTTGGTACGCTTATTATGCTGAGGTCACTGAGCGTAATATTGAAGAAAATGTTGAGTATATGGCAGCGAACTTAAAACAGTTTGATTACGCCTTGCTTGATGATGGTTACCAAGCCTTTATGGGGGATTGGTTGACGCCTTCCGATAAGTTCCCATCGGGTATTAAGTCGGTAGTGACTGAAATTAAGTCTCGTGGCAAAAAGCCGGCGATCTGGATGGCACCGTTTATTGCTCAGCCTGAATCTGAAATATTTAAGCACCACCCTGAATGGTTCGTGCGCCATGCTGATGGCAGTTTGCTTAAAGCAGAAGATATCACTTATGCCGGTTGGCGTTGTACACCATGGTACATCTTAGATACCACCAATATTGATGTTCAAGAGCATCTCACGCATGTGGTTAAGACAATGCGAGAAGAGTGGGGTGTTGAGCTGTTCAAACTCGATGCCAATTACTGGGGCGCATTGAAAGGGGTTCGTAGCGTATCCGGCGTGACAGGAGTAGAAGCGTACCGAATTGGCATGCAAGCGATCGCGAAAGGTGCAGGTGATGCATTGATACTCGGTTGTAATGCACCCATGTGGCCATCACTCGGGCTTGTCGATGCAATGCGCGTCTCTGACGATGTTGAACGTTGTGGTAGCCGATTTGAACAAATTGCCAAAGAGACCTTTTACCGCAGCTGGCAACATCGCAAGCTTTGGCAAATAGACCCTGATTGTGCCACGTTTGTCTCTCTACCTAACCAAGCTACCGAACGTCATCATTATGAGTTTCACCGAGACGTATTACTCGCCTGCGGGGGAATGTTGTTATCTGGAGATCCACTGCCTGAGCTGACCTCTTTTGCGAAAAAGTCGCTCAACAAATTGGCGCTAAGGCACAAGAATAATCAAGAAGCTGCGCGTTTTAGCGCGCTGAATCTTCATCATGCATTCCTACCGCTGACTGAGCGCAATGATCTCCATTGCTTGTTTAATTACCATCAACCTGCGCGTGAAGTGACGCTCACCGCGGACTATCCCGTGAATTGGTATGATTACTGGAGCGGAGAAAAGCTGAACCCGGAGCCAACACAAGTGTATGAAGTGGCCTTAGAGTCCGGTTTATCCAGTCGTGCGATAATTACCTCGCCATAGCGAACAGCGTGGACTAAAATGGCGCTCTGAAACTAGTGATAAATATAGAACCTAATGACAATTATACTTGGGATCGATCCGGGCTCTCGGATTACAGGCTATGGAGTGATTCGCCAGACAGGGCGTCATTTACAATACCTAGGCAGTGGTTGTATTCGAACCTCTGAAAAGGAGCTGCCGGGCCGCTTAAAGCAGATTTATGCGGGTGTGTCAGAGATCATCACCCAGTTTCAGCCAGATGTGTTTGCGATCGAGCAAGTCTTTATGGCGCGAAATGCCGATTCTGCTTTGAAGCTCGGTCAGGCGAGAGGCAGCGCGATTGTTGCAGCGGTGAATGCCGATTTACCGGTTTCTGAGTACGCGGCAAGACTGATCAAGCAAGCCGTGACTGGAACGGGTGGGGCAGATAAAGAGCAAGTGCAGCATATGGTTCAGCAAATGCTTAAGTTGCCAGCTCGGCCACAAGCGGATGCCGCTGATGCTCTAGGCGTGGCGATTTGTCATGCTAATACCAATAAAACCTTGGTTGCTTTGGCGGGTAAGGCGACGGGCGCTCGCCGCGGGCGCTACCGTTAATCATGTTTGAACCAATTTTAGAGCCTGAACCGATTCCAGAGCAGCGCCCGGAAGGCTGTTCAGATGAGCAACCTGATATTAGCACTAACTGTTTAGGTTGCCCTCGTGCTTGGGTATGTCCAGATCATTTGCAGGTCTGGCAAGATTCTCTCTAAGCCAGTTTTTACTGGCTATCCATCCAGTTCTTTATTATCCTGTCGCAAATTCATTTCAAAAGAGTATCAACTGTGATTGGACGTCTACGCGGCATTCTAATTGAAAAACAACCACCAGAATTGCTTATTGAAGTTAATGGCATTGGCTATGAAGTTCAAATGCCGATGAGCTGCTTTTACGAACTGCCAAACCTAGGCGAAGAAGCCATTATCTATACTCATTTTGTGGTTCGTGAAGATGCGCAGCTATTATATGGTTTCAATACAGTTAAAGAGCGCGCGCTGTTTAGAGAAGTGATCAAAGCAAATGGTGTGGGCCCTAAATTAGGTTTAGGTATTCTTTCTGGAATGACGGCGAGCCAATTTGTCGCGAGCGTTGAACGTGAAGACATTTCAACTCTGGTCAAGCTACCGGGTGTTGGTAAGAAGACGGCAGAACGTCTCGTGGTTGAAATGAAGGATAGGCTGAAAGGATGGAGTGCGGGCGACCTGTTTACTCCGTTTACTGACGCAGCACCAGCAGACTCTGTGCCACAGGCGACACAAGAGAGTGCTGAAGAAGAGGCGGTCAGTGCGCTGCTTGCACTTGGTTATAAGCCTACACAAGCGTCTAAAGTCGTGTCACAAGTTAAGAAAGCGGATATGAGCAGCGAGCAGCTTATCCGTGAAGCATTAAAGTCGATGGTATAAAAGGCATAAGTCATGATTGAAGCGGATCGCTTAATTGCGCCAGACAATACAGTATATAAAGAAGAAGATGTTATCGATCGCGCGATTCGTCCTAAAAAGCTCGACGACTATAAAGGTCAAGATCATGTCCGTGGTCAGATGGAAATCTTCATCAAAGCTGCGCAACTGCGTAATGAAGCATTAGATCATCTGCTGATTTTTGGTCCTCCTGGTTTAGGTAAAACGACATTGGCAAACATCGTTGCCAACGAAATGGACGTTAACATCCGTACCACTTCTGGTCCTGTGCTGGAAAAAGCGGGCGATCTTGCTGCGTTGCTCACCAACCTTGAAGAAAACGATGTCCTCTTTATTGACGAAATTCACCGTCTTAGCCCAATGGTTGAAGAGGTACTTTATCCAGCAATGGAAGATTACCAACTTGATATCATGATTGGTGAGGGTCCGGCTGCACGTTCAATCAAAATCGATTTACCGCCTTTTACCTTAATTGGTGCGACAACGCGCGCGGGTTCATTGACGTCACCGCTGCGTGACCGATTTGGTATTACTCAGCGTTTGGAATACTACAAGATCCCTGATCTGCAAAACATCGTACAGCGCAGCGCTGATTGCTTAGGTCTCTCAATGGAATCTGAGGGTGCACTCGAAGTTGCAAGGCGAGCACGTGGTACACCGCGTATTGCAAACCGATTACTACGCCGTGTGCGAGATTACGCGGAAGTGAAGGGTAATGGTCATATCTGTGCAGAGGTTGCCGACAAGGCGCTAAACATGCTGGATGTCGATGCACAAGGCTTTGACTACATGGATAGAAAACTACTCCTTGCGATTATGGAGAAATTTGGTGGTGGCCCTGTGGGGATCGATAACATGGCTGCGGCCATCGGTGAGGAAAAAGACACCATTGAGGATGTCCTTGAACCTTATTTGATTCAGCAAGGTTATTTACAGCGCACGCCGAGAGGTCGAATCGCAACGGATCGAGCCTATCTTCATTTCGGAATTGAAAAATAAGTTTTCATAAGCCTGCTAAAAATAGCAGGCTTTTTTATTTGGTGATCTAGATCACGGTGATAATATTTATTTACTACTTAATAGGTAATTTAATTGAGTGACTTGTTAAGTGCTTGTTTTGCATAAATAGTAATCCAAACTCTGCTATAACTCGTACGTAACAAAAGCGGTGTATTTTGCTTGATATAGATCAAGTTGACGAAAATCTAAACAAAAATGCCGCACAAAAGTTGATACAAATCAAAGCGAACTCTGCCTATAAACCTTTTGAAACAACCTGTTTTTAGCAGTAATATTAGCGCCAGCTATATTAGCTGATGCTTAACAATTAACTAACCGTTACGGTACATTTTTGCAACAGTATGCTGTTATTTGATAACAAATCTAAATATTGAATAACGACTGTTTATGCTGGCATGGATGTAAAAAAAGTGTCTTCAGCCGACACATAGGAGTAATCATGATCGATGTTGTTGATTTATCGCGGTTGCAGTTTGCACTGACTGCGATGTATCACTTCCTCTTCGTACCTTTGACTCTAGGTATGGCATTCCTACTTGCCATTATGGAATCTTTGTACGTAATGACGGACAAGCAAATCTATAAGGACATGACCAAGTTCTGGGGTAAGCTTTTCGGTATTAACTTTGCACTTGGTGTGGCGACCGGCCTAACCATGGAATTCCAGTTTGGTACTAACTGGTCATACTATTCGCATTACGTTGGTGATATTTTCGGTGCGCCCTTGGCGATTGAAGCCCTTGTTGCCTTCTTCTTAGAGTCTACCTTCGTAGGTCTATTCTTCTTTGGTTGGGATCGTCTATCGAAACGTCAACACTTAGTGGTTACGTGGTTGGTTGCTCTTGGCTCTAACTTCTCTGCACTATGGATTCTTGTCGCAAACGGCTGGATGCAAAACCCAGTTGGCGCAGAATTTAACTTCGAAACCATGCGTATGGAAATGGTGAGCTTTGCTGAAGTGGTACTAAACCCAGTAGCTCAGGTTAAATTCGTCCACACGGTAGCATCGGGCTACACGACAGGCGCAATGTTTATTCTAGGCATCAGTTCATACTACCTATTGAAAGGTCGTGACATTGCATTCGCTCGTCGTTCATTTGCCATTGCTGCCTCTTTCGGTATGGCGGCTATCTTATCGGTAATCGTACTTGGCGATGAGTCTGGTTACGAGCTAGGGGAAGTTCAGAAAGTGAAGCTAGCTGCTGTTGAAGCAGAATGGCACACTGAACCAGCACCGGCGGCATTTACGTTGTTCGGTCTACCAAACCAAGAAACCATGGACACTGACTACGCGATTAAGATCCCTTACGTAATGGGTATTATTGCAACGCGTTCACTGGATGAGCAAGTAACAGGTCTACGTGATCTACGTGACGAGCACGTTGATCGTATCCGCACGGGTATGTACGCGTACGAACTGCTTGAAAAACTGCGTGCAGGCGATAAGTCTGAAGAAAACAAAGCTGCTTTCGATGAAGTGAAAGGCGACCTAGGTTACGGTCTTCTACTTAAGCGCTACACAGACAACGTAGTCGATGCAACAGAAGCGCAAATCCAAGCGGCAGCGGATGATTCTATCCCAACAGTTTGGCCACTATTCTTCTCATTCCGTATCATGGTTGTGTGTGGCTTCATTATGCTATTCGTATTTGGTGCGGCGTTTGTACAAACGTGTCGCCAGAAGATCGAACAGAAACCTTGGATCCTTAAAGCAGCGCTGTTCAGCATCCCACTACCTTGGATTGCGATTGAAGCAGGTTGGTTTGTTGCAGAATATGGCCGTCAGCCATGGGCAGTAGGTGAGATCCTACCGACGCATGTGGCCGCTTCTGCGCTAACGATCGGCGAGCTATGGACTTCACTATTTGCAATTATTGCACTGTACACAGTGTTCCTAATTGCTGAAGTTTACCTAATGCTGAAATTTGCACGTAAAGGTCCAAGCAGCCTGAAAACAGGTCGCTACCACTTCGAACAAGAAGCTAACTCTGTTGAAGACAAAGTCGGCCGTTCAGTCGAAGTATAAGTGAGGGAATATTATGTTTGATTACGAAATCTTACGACTTATTTGGTGGATCCTAATCGGTGTATTACTGGTAGGCTTCGCTGTAACTGATGGTTTTGATATGGGTGTTGCTTCGCTTTCACCTGTTATCGGTAAAACTGACACAGAACGCCGTATTATGCTCAACACGATTGCCCCTCACTGGGATGGCAACCAAGTTTGGCTAATCACAGCTGGTGGTGCGCTATTTGCTGCATGGCCATTGGTATACGCAACGTCGTTCTCGGGTTTCTACTTAGCAATGTACGCGACGCTAGCTGCACTTTGGCTACGTCCACTTGCTCTTGATTACCGTTCTAAGATTGAAGATCCAAAATGGCGTAAAGCTTGGGATTACGCTCTTTGCTTTAGTGGCACAGTTCCACCAATCATCTTTGGTGTAGCGTTTGGTAACCTGCTACAAGGTGTACCGTTCGAGCTAAACGACCTGCTAATGTCTCAGTACAAAGGCACTTTCTTTGCTCTTTTGAACCCGTTTGCTCTGCTATGTGGTGTGCTTAGCTTGATGCTATTCGTACTTCAAGGTGCAACTTGGCTGCAAATGAAGACAACAGAAGCGCTTCATGAGCGTGCACGCGGTGTCGCGCAAATCGCAGGCCTAGTAGCGGTTGCACTATTTGTTGTGGGTGGTTTCTGGGTTCAGTCAATTGACGGCTACGTAATTACGAGCACAATCGACACATTTGCTGACTCAAACCCACTTAACAAAGAAGTCGCAGTTCAAGCAGGTGCTTGGATGACGAACTTTGAAACGTACCCAGCAATGTGGCTTGCTCCAGCGCTAGGCGTGGCGATGCCTCTATTGGCTGCTCTTGCTTCTCGCTTTGAGCGTGGTGGTTTTGCATTCCTATTCTCAAGCCTTGCTAACGCAGGTGTTATCTTGACGGCAGGTTTTGCAATGTTCCCATTCGTTATGCCATCTAGCCTTATTCCAAACCATAGTTTGACTATGTGGGATTCAACGGCAAGTGAGCTAACGCTTGGCCTAATGACTGCAGTTGCAGCGGTAATGGTTCCTGTGATTCTTGGCTACACGACTTGGACATACTACAAAATGTTTGGTCGTCTAGATAAGAAACATATCGAAGACAACGACGTTTCAGCTTACTAAGGAGCAATAGATATGTGGTATTTCGCATGGATTCTGGGTGTATTGCTAGCCTGTGCATTCGGCATCATCAACGCTCTTTGGTTAGAGCACTCAGAAATGATGGACAAAGACAGTGAGTAATCTCGCTGAGCAGGTAGCAAAGCTACACGTGCCTGTTGATAAGGCTCTGTTTAGAGCTTTATCACTAGTGCTCGGTTTCTACCATGTCGCTATGGTGATGTGGGATCCTGAGCTCTATGCCAGTTCTATCGGTGGCTTTAATGCGCTTATCTCACCATTGCTGATTTGGGCAATTTGCTCAAGCATGGTGTTTGGCATTGGCTTTAAACCTCGCAACTGGTACTGGCAGGTTCTTTTCAGTCCTTATTTCTCATTGGCGATTCTTACTTACCTGACGGTACTTCGCCTCTTATAGAATGCTAGGGCAAACTCTGCTCATTTCGTCTAAAAAAAGCGCGACTCTTACACGAGTCGCGCTTTTTTTTGTTTCAAGCTTTGAAAACATCCAAATGAGCGTTGCACAAATGGTAACGAGTTGCGTTATAGTATTCGCCTGAACAATTTATTCGGATATCCAAGTGCAGGAACAAGCAGCAATTTTTGAGTGGCCAGTCACTGTCTATTATGAAGATACCGATGCTGGTGGTGTCGTGTATCACTCAAACTATCTTAAATTCTTTGAGCGAGCGCGTACCGAGCTACTTCGCACTATTAATGTTTCGCAACAAACTCTACTGGAACAAAACATTGGTTTTGTAGTCCGACACATGGATATTGATTTTTTGCAGGGTGCGCGTCTTGACGATCATCTTGTAGTAAAAACATCTATCTCTGACCTAAAGAAAGCTTCTCTCACATTCTGTCAGGAGATCGTTAATCCTGATGGGGCGATATTGTGTAAGGCAATGGTTAAGGTAGCATGTATCGATAATATAAAAATGAGGCCAAAAGCTATGCCTCAATCAATCGCTATGGAGCTTACAAACAGTGAACGCTGATATTTCGATGCTAGACCTCTTCTTACAAGCAAGCTTGCTGGTAAAAATGGTTATGCTGATTCTTTTAGGTATGTCTATCGTATCTTGGGCGATGATCATCAAGCGCAGCAAAGTGCTTTCCCAAGCATCGAAAGATGCAGAAGCGTTTGAAGATAAATTTTGGTCAGGGACGGACTTATCGGTTCTATACCAAAATGCAAAAAAACGTAAAGACGACTTAGCGGGTACGGAAGAGATCTTCTACTCAGGTTTTACTGAATTTGCGCGTCTACGTAAGTCGAACGCAGACTCACCAGACTTCATTATGGAAGGCACCGGCCGTTCGATGCGCGTTGCGGTTGCCCGTGAAGTGGATGAGCTTGAAACTAACCTACCGTTCCTTGCAACGGTAGGTTCTATCAGCCCGTACATCGGCCTGTTCGGTACCGTATGGGGTATCATGCATGCCTTTATCGCATTAGGTGAAGTGAAGCAGGCAACGCTCGCTATGGTTGCGCCAGGTATCGCCGAAGCACTTGTTGCTACTGCGATGGGTCTGTTTGCGGCAATCCCAGCGGTAATGGCCTACAACCGATTTAGCAGTAAAGTGGGTAAGCTAGAGCACAACTACGCAACTTTCTCAGAAGAGTTCCACAGTATTTTGCACCGCCAAGCAATGGCTGGCCGCGATACTGCAAGTAAGGAATAGTTGCTATGGCTGGCTACCAACCTAAAAAGCGTAAGATGACCGCAGAGATTAACGTCGTACCTTATATCGACGTGATGCTGGTTCTGCTGATCATCTTCATGGTGACGTCTCCCTTTGTGACGCAAGGGGTCGATGTTGAGCTACCAAAAACAGCGACCGCTAAACCAGCTTCTGACTTAGCGGGTGATAGTGATGCGAGCTTTATCATTGTCGAGATCGATAAAGACGGTAATCTGGGCTTGAGTGTTAACGATGAAGAAGTCACTCGTGGCATCTCACTCCAAGATATTATTGTTCGTGTCAAAGCGGAGTTATCGCTTAAGCCCGATTCTCCAGTGGCAGTGGGTGGTGATGCCGCTACACCTTACGCTGAAGTCGTTTTAGTTCTTGATGAACTGAGTCGTGCCGGTATCCCTAAAGTAGGGTTGCTGACTGACATTAAGGAATAGCGTTAGTCATTCATGAAAGAGAAAAACAAGAACAAAAGCGATTACAAAAAGCCGATAGCAATATCGGCTGGTTTGCATGTGCTTTTAATTGTTGCGCTGATATGGGGAACTGATTTCACCATGTCTAAACCAGAGCCTGTGGGTCGTGTGGTACAAGCGGTTGTTATTGATCCGGCAATGGTACGTGAACAAGCGCAGCAAATTCGTAGCCAGCGTGAACAAGCGGCGAAAAAAGAGCAGGAAAGGCTCGATAAACTGCGTCGTGAGAGCGAACAGTTAGAAAAGAATCGCAAAGCGGAAGAAGAGCGTATTCGCAAGCTGAAAGAGCAGCAAGTGAAAGAGGCTAAAGCTGCGCGTGAAGCGGAGAAGCGTCGAGTCGCAAAAGAGAAAGAACGCAAGGCTGAAGAGCTGCGCGCTAAGAAAGAGAAAGAGCGAGCAGCGAAATTAGAAGTTGAGCGTAAAGCGAAAGAGCAAGCGGTCAAAAAGGCAGAGCAAGAACGTCTAGCCAAAGAAGCCGCGATTGCCAAAGCAGAGCAACAGCGTATTGAGCGTGAAAAGGCTGCCAAAGCTGCGGAAGAAAAAGCCAAGCGTGAACGCGAAGCTGCAGCGAAAGCTGAGAAAGAACGCATAGCGAAAGAGAAAGCGGCCAAAGAAGCGGCTGAAAAAGCTCGCAAAGAGAAAGAACGTTTACAGCGTCTTGAACGCGAACGCAAAGAGCAAGAAGCGGCGTTAAACGATATCTTTGCCGGTCTTGAGTCAGAATCTGAAGCGAATACCTCAGCACGCTCTAGTCATGTGAGTAGCGAAGCGGATCGCTATGGTGCGATTTATACCCAGCTCATCCAACAGAACTTGTTGTTGGAGGACAGCTTTAGGGGAAAGTCTTGCCGAGTTAATCTGCGTCTTATCCCTACCGGAGCAGACGCGATTGTTGGCAGTCTTTCGGTATTAGATGGCGACAGCAGAGTGTGCGCAGCGACCAAGCGTGCAGTGGCGCAAGTGAATAGCTTTCCATTGCCAAAAGACCCAGATGTGGTCAGCAAGGTCAAGAATATCAACCTAACTGTAGTACCTGATTTATAAGGAATTGCTTGTGTTAAAGCGACTAATAATAGGATATGTGCTCACTGTGATGAGTGTATTCCAAACCGCGAATGCGGCGTTGGAGCTGGTGATTACAGATGGTATCGATTCGGCTCGTCCAATCGCTATCGTTCCATTCAAGTGGGAAGGCAACAGCCAGCTTCCTGAAGATGTGTCTAAGGTGATTGCCTCAGACCTTCAGCGCAGTGGTAAGTTTAGCCCTATCGCAACAAGCAAAATGCCGCAAACGCCATACAATGAAACGGAAGTGGATTTTGGTGCGTGGACAGGCTTAGGTGTCGATGCGTTAGTGACTGGTTCTATCAGCCAAAATGCAGAGGGCAACTACGTAATCAACTACCAACTGGTTGATGTAGTACGCGGCCAATTAACCCAAGGTCAAAGCAAAGCCCTCAGTGACGATGGCCAGTTAGTACTTTCCAAAGATCACGTTATGTTCAACAAGCGTGCGACCGTACCGGGCGACCGTTTAAGAGAGTATGCACACCGCATCTCAGATCTTGTTTATGAAGCGCTAACGGGTGAAAAGGGCGCGTTCTTAACGCGTATCGCCTATGTGGTTGTCAGCGACAAAGACCAGTTCCCATACCAGTTACGTGTCTCGGACTACGATGGCCACAATGAGCGCCTAGTGCTGCGTTCTAAGCAGCCGCTGATGTCACCAGCATGGTCTCCTGACGGTAAGAAACTGGCTTATGTCAGCTTCCAAAACGGTCAGGCGGAAATCTTTATCATGAACATCTATACGGGTGAGCGTGAGAAGATTTCGTCATACCCGCGTCATAATGGTGCGCCAAGATTCTCGCCTGATGGCAGCAAACTCGCTTTGGTTCTGTCTAAAACGGGTAGCCTGCAAGTTTATACACTTGACCTTAAAACGCGTAAGTTGACGCAAATTACTCGTGGACGTTCAAATAATACTGAACCGTTTTGGCACCCTGATGGCAAATCTCTCGTCTTTACCTCGGATCGGGGTGGAAAACCGCAAATTTATCAAGTAGATTTGGCCAATGGTTCGACTAGCCGTATTACTTGGCAAGGTAGCCAAAACTTAGGTGGTCAAATTACACCTGACGGTCGTTTCTTAGTGATGGTGAATCGCAGCAACTCAGGTTTCAATCTCGCTAAGCTTGATCTTGAGACCGGTGCAATGCAGACACTAACCAAGACACTGCTTGATGAGTCACCAAGCATTGCGCCAAATGGCGGAATGGTAATTTATAGCTCTACTTATAATAAATCTAACGTGCTTTCAATGGTGTCCATTGATGGGCGCTTTAAAGCAAGATTACCCGTCACCAATGGACGTGTTCGTGCACCTGCATGGTCGCCGTTCTTGTAACGAGTAACACAATTAAAATAAAGGAAAAGACAACAATGCAACTTAACAAGGTTCTTAAAGGGCTTCTAATTGCGCTACCGGTTCTAGCAGTTACAGCATGTAGTTCAAGCGATGATGCGGCAAACGCGTCTGGTTCAACTGAAACTAACCAAACTCAAGTAGTGGATAACAACACTGCTGTAACTCCAATTGATGCAAATGGTCAACTAACAGAGCAAGAGCTAAAAGAGCAAGCGCTACGCGAAACTCAAACTATCTACTTTGCTTTCGACAACTCGACTATCGCGGGTGACTACGAAGAAATGCTAGCTGCACACGCTGCATACCTAAGCAAAAACCCTGCTCTTGAAGTGACTATCGAAGGTCACGCAGACGAGCGCGGTACGCCTGAGTACAACATCGCACTAGGCGAGCGTCGTGCTAACGCAGTAGCTAAATACCTACAAGCGCTAGGTGTTCAAGCAGACCAAATCTCTATCGTTAGCTACGGTGAAGAGAAACCACTTCTTCTAGGTCAATCAGAAGATGTATACGCTAAGAACCGCCGCGCGGTTCTAGTGTACTAATCAAGGGATTAGCCTATGTTCAGTAACCTTAAGCGCGTTGTTACGCTTACGTTACTGGCAAGTGCAGCGGGCAATGTGCTCGCTGCACCAGCTCCAGTATCCGATCTAAGCGGTAGCAATACTGCCACTTCTTCATCTTCAGTTCGTGGCAACGAGTCTGATGTCCAGCGCTTAGAGCGCCTATTGGAAAACCGTAATCGTGTGCAGTTGCAAATGCAGCAACAGTTAGACGATATGGCTCTAGAGATCAGCGACTTACGCGGTCAACTAGAGAAAAGCACCTATGATATGCAGCAAATGTTGAAGCGCCAGCGTGAATTGTTCATTGAACTGGACAAAGTACGCAGCCAAGCAACGACGCCTGCACCGCAAACAGAAACAAAAACAGCAGAGAAACAAACCGGTGGCACATTCAGCTCTAATGTTGATGAGCAAACGGCTTACCAAAACTCTGTCGATTTGATTCTGAAAAAGCGTGATTACACCGGTGCTATTGCTGCATTCCAGCAGTTCCAAAAGGACTACCCAGATTCGACCTTCACACCTAACTCACATTACTGGTTAGGTCAGCTTTATTTCGCTAAGAAGCAAGATAAAGATGCAGTGAAGAGTTTCGCTGCGGTAGTGGCTTATAAAGATTCAAATAAGCGTGCTGATGCGCTAGTGAAACTGGGTGACATTGCCCAGCGTAACAACAACGCAGAGCAAGCGAAGAAGTACTATCAACAAGTGGTTGATGAGTATCCAACGAGCGCTTCTGCCAACTTGGCAAAAGAGCGTTTGTAGTCAAGATACTTTGGCAAAATCTAAAAGGAGCATTTGATGCTCCTTTTTGTTCTATATCTAATTTGTCTCGAAACTGGAATCTACTCTATCGTTGGGGTTACAATACTCGGATTACTGGAAGTAGCGTAGCGCAAGAGCAATGAGCCACATATTAGATACCATAGAGACAGTTTACCCATTCCCACCAAAACCAGTCCCACTGTCAGAAGAAGAAAAACAAGCGTATACCGCCAACATTAAAAAGCTTCTGAAAGAGAAAGACGCGGTGTTAATTGCCCATTACTATACCGATCCTGAGATTCAAGCTCTGGCTGAAGAGACAGGCGGCTTTGTGGGTGATTCCCTTGAAATGGCCAAGTTTGGTAATCGCCATCCAGCAAGTACACTGATCATCGGTGGTGTACGCTTCATGGGTGAATCAGCGAAGATCCTGACGCCTGAGAAACGCATCCTAATGCCAACGCTTGAAGCGGAATGTTCGCTTGATTTAGGTTGCCCAGCCGATAAGTTCTCAGAGTTCTGTGATGCGCATCCTGACCACACGGTTGTTGTATATGCCAATACTTCAGCAGCGGTGAAAGCGCGCGCTGATTGGGTGGTCACATCAAGTATCGCCCTTGAAATCGTTGAGCACCTAGATGCGGAAGATAAACCAATTATTTGGGGCCCTGACCGTCACCTAGGTTCATACATCTCAAACAAAACCGGCGCAGACATGCTGTTATGGCAAGGCGAATGTATTGTTCATGATGAGTTCTCTGCTGACGCTCTACGCAAGATGAAGTCAGTTTACCCTGATGCAGCAATTCTTGTTCACCCAGAGTCGCCAGCGAGCGTTGTCGAGCTTGCAGACGCGGTCGGCTCAACAAGCCAGCTTATTAAGGCAGCAAAAGAGCTACCTCAGCAGAAAATGATCGTGGCAACGGATAAAGGCATCTTCTTCAAGATGCAGCAACTCGTGCCAGAGAAAGAGCTGATTGAAGCGCCGACAGCAGGAGCGGGTGCAACTTGCCGCAGCTGTGCACACTGTCCTTGGATGGCGATGAACGGCCTGAAAGCGATTGAAGCGGCACTTAGTGAAGGTGGATCAGAGCATGAGATCTTCGTTGATGAAGCGCTACGCGTTAAGTCTCTGATCCCGCTTAACCGAATGTTAGATTTCGCAGAACAGCTCAATATGCAAGTCAAAGGCAATGCATAAATAGAGAGTTATCACAGTTCTTAAAACCAGCCGCACTTGGCTGGTTTTTTTATGCTCTCGGTTAGGCTTAAATACAATCACAGTGTTTCAATAAGGCGTGTTATGACTCTTTGGCTATCATTTAGAAAGTGGCTGAACTCTCACCTGTTTAACCTCAGTAATCGCAATCTAGCCTTTTTGGTTCTCGCCTATATTGTGCTTTCTTGGGGACTGCTTACCTTAAGTGGTGAGCATTCACTTACTCATGACCTTTCTACGTTCGTCTACTTCTTGATGGTAACGGCCTCAACGGTTGGCTACGGGGATCATTCTCCAGAGACTGCTGCAGGTAAGTGGGTGGTGATCGTATTTGTTATCCCGGGTGGTTTGACCCTTTTCGCGGCATTGATTGGTCGCTTAGCAACAGGCGCAGTCGAGTACTGGCGCGCAGGAATATTAGGTAAACGGAGAGTTGGTGTGGAGAATCACATATTACTATTAGGTTGGAACGGTCAACGAACGATGCACTTGATTCGCATGCTACAGCACGAAGAAGAGGGCAAACGTCCGATCGTATTATGTAGCCGCTCAGACATCGAAAACCCGTTACCTGGTCAAATTGGCTTCGTAAAGGTCAACAGCTACACCGATGCTCAAGAGATGGAAAAAGCCGCGATTGATAAAGCGAGCTGCATTGTGGTTGATAACCTAGAAGATGATATTACGCTCTCTGCTGCGCTATACAGTGCCAATATCAACCCTAAGGCCCATTTACTGGCTTACTTCAAAGACGAAGCGTTGAGTAACCTTCTTAATCAGCACTGCCCAAATGCCGAGTGTATTCCTGCGGTGGGGGCTGAAATGTTAGCGAAAGCAGCGGTGGACCCAGGTTCGAGCGCATTGCACCAAGAGCTATTGGCATCGACGCGCGGTATGACTCAGTACTCAACGACTTATCCAGCAGATTTAAATGGAATAACGGTTGAAGCGGCATTTCATTTTATGAAGAAAGAGTATCAGGCGACATTGATTGCATTTGATATTGGCAATGGAATCGAGCTCAACCCTGAGCTAGAACGTGATATTCCACCAAGCGCTAAGGTGTTCTATATTGCGGATGAGCGAATCGATGAGTTCAATTGGTCATCGATCGCTAGCTAGATGAATTGCGATAGATAAAAAAAGAGCTCACATACAGTATGTGAGCTCTTTTTTATTGTTTGAGGCTTACTCTTGCGCTGCTAGCGTTACGCCGCGCATCGTTAGACCACACAGCATCGTTGGCATCGCGTTGAAGATCTCTTCGAACTGCTCTAAGCCTTGAATGCCTTGCTCGGCTAATGTCGCAATCGAGGTTTCTGGATCGTAAAGCATGCTCAATGACAAAATCACGCCGCCAAGTAGAGCACTGTCTTCGGTACCGTCAGGCATGATGGTTTCCCAGTCGTCTCTAGCGAGTTGCCAGCCTTGCAGCAGACCTTCACAGAAGTCACGAGTTTGTGCCGTCACAATATCTTCTTCATCGAGCGTGCAACCTTCAGGCCATTGCCAGTTATTTTCTAGCAGAGCAGGGCGGTATTGATTCCACAGCGTAATGATGTGCTCAATGTAAGTTTCGAGCTGCTCGCCATCGCTAAATGGTGCCACTTCTTCACCACCCCACAGGAAGGGTAGCCACTCTTCAGGTGGAAGTACATTAGGCGCAGCGGCCATCGCAGTGACGAAACCGTAGGTCTTAGCTTCGTTAATCAGTTTGTCTTCTAGCTCTGGCAATGACAGCAGTTGTTGTAAAGTCAAAATGGACACCCTATTACAGTCAGGACTTGTGATAAAGCAATGGTAACAGCCAAGACATAAGAGAAAAAGGTTGCTGCATTGATATATTCGCTATAATTTCTAATAAATATCAAAAATTCAAAGATTTATGGATATACGCTCATCACTAAAAAGGAAGAGTATCATTGCCTTAGCTATTTACTTAGCTTTGGCCGTTGGTTTGATCGGTACTATCAACTATTTGGTGGTAGAGCCTCCTACGCGTACCCAACTCGAACGAAATCTTGAATTACGCACCGAACTTATCTCAACTCAAATCAAAGAGCCGCTCAATAAATCACTGGGAATCCTGCAGGGTGTGGTCACTATTGGTAGCACTGACGAGTCGCAACAACACCAAGCCTATTTACTGCATCAATTGTTTTTGCAGATCGATGATATCACCGTCAGTGGTGGCTTATGGCCCGTGCCTTATTCGGTGGATGAAGCCAGTGCATTCAAGAGTCTTTTCTTTAACCGGGCCAACGATGGTCAGGTGGATCGCGTGTACTCTTGGGACAATCCAGCGTCTGGTGGTTACAACCAAGAATCTTGGTATACCTCGGTAGTCAATACACCTCAAGGCACCGTCTCATGGTCCCCTGTGTATATTGACCCATTTACGCATATCCAAATGATCACCGCTTCTTCGCCTTATTATAATGATGGCGTGTTTGCTGGGGTGGCGACCGTCGATATCTCCTTAGTATCGCTTGTTGATTTTGTACGCTTACATGCAGAGGAGTATGACTTAGGGGTCATTTTGCGTGATGGCTATGGCGACGTGATCACTGAGTACAACTTTCAACTAGCTGAAAACATCTACATCAGTAAGAACACGTTTGGTGACTTTAATTGGAGCGTTGACGTTGTTAATGCCAAACGCCTAGTAGCCGAACAGGTCTACGATGTGGTCTCTAAAGTCGAAGCTGTCATCGTTCCTATCATGCTGGTGTTTGTAATGCTCGGTTACTTTTTGATTAATCGTTTTCTTATCTCTCCGGTTGTTGTCGTGGCGAGAAGCGTACAGGAGTCGAAAGAGGGCGGGAGCATAGATCTTAAGTACAACAGCAATGATGAGATCAAATATCTGATTGACTCTTTTAACCAGAAAACCGTCTATCTCGAAGAAGAAAAGGTCAAGGCTCAAGCCTCGACTAAAGCCAAAAGTGCCTTCTTAGCCACGCTCTCCCACGAGATTAGAACGCCGATGAACGGTGTGTTAGGCACCGCTCAAATCCTATTGAAAACGGATCTAACCAGCGAGCAGCGCAAGCATATGAAAACCCTCTATGAGTCGGGTGAACATATGATGACCTTGCTTAACGAGATCCTCGATTTCTCTAAAGTGGAGCAAGGGCATCTAGAGCTAGAGCGCGCGCCATTCCCGTTAGAAGCCATCATCGGCAGTATCAACAGTGTTTATTACACTCTGTGCTCTGAAAAAGGTTTGCAGTTTAAAGTGTATTCAGAGGTGCCAGAAAGCCGCTGGTATCGTTGTGACAAAGCAAGGCTAAGGCAGATCCTGTTTAACCTGCTGAACAACGCGGTTAAGTTTACCTCTCGCGGTTATGTCGAAGTGGGCTTTAAAGAACAGACCAGAAACGGGCGAAATTTCTTGGTCATTCAAGTGAGAGACACAGGAATAGGAATCGACAAAGCTGTACAGGACAAAGTATTCAAACCCTTTGAACAAGCTGAGTCCTCAACCACTCGACGCTTTGGTGGCACTGGGCTTGGCCTTGCTATTGTCAAACAATTGTGTGACTTGATGGATGGGGAGATAAAACTGACCAGCGAAGTAGGGATTGGCTCATGCTTTGAAGTTGCGTTGCAGGTAGACATTGGCGAAGCGATTTTTGCCGAATATCAAGAACGCAGGAAACTCGATTACCACGGACTAAAAGCGCTCATTGTTGAAGATAACC
The DNA here is from genome assembly GCF_000176235.1 of Vibrio orientalis CIP 102891 = ATCC 33934. Classification (NCBI taxonomy): domain Bacteria; kingdom Pseudomonadati; phylum Pseudomonadota; class Gammaproteobacteria; order Vibrionales; family Vibrionaceae; genus Vibrio; species Vibrio orientalis. The sequence continues at coordinate 510,610 of NZ_ACZV01000005.1, forward strand.
GTACCAACTCAATCATCCTAAACACCTTCATGACCAATAAAGGTTTTTCTTGTGACTGCGTTGAAAATGGCGAGCTGGCCGTTCATGCGATAACAACGGGTGAGTATGATCTTGTTTTGATGGACAACCACATGCCGGTAATGGATGGAATAGAGGCGACGGCGGTTATACGAGGCTTAAGTGGTCAAAAGTCGAAAGTCTTGATTCTGGGTTGTACAGCGGACGTGTTTAAAGACACTTGGCAGCGGATGATAGCCTCTGGTGCGAATTATATTATCTCTAAACCTGTCGATGAAACAGAGTTGGATGATGCGCTGCTGAGTCATTCCGATCTGCTTTACCAATTTAAGCCTCATTTGCTGAATTCTCCGCTCAACGGAGGTGAGATAGAGTTAGAAGAGCCTTTGATGTTGTTCTTTATGGCAATTGAAAACGAAAATTTACTCTATGCACGTGAGAGCTTTGGCCAAATCCAACAGCAGCTCGCCGAGATTCAGTCACCCACATTAAAAGAAAACCTTGCGGCCATCGAACACTACTTGGTGTCTGGAGACTTTCCCCCACAAGATGAGTTAGATGTACTGACTGTACAAGTAAAAGATTATTGTAACTAAATTACGAGTTTTTGGTTGTTTTTTAATCTAATGCCAAAAAAGTAGCGGATATGTCTAATTTTATTACTGTTACTAGTTGTTTATTTACTACCTTGTTTTAACTTTGAAATCTAAAACTGCAAATTTAATGATTTAATAGTCGTATAAACTGGATGTTTTGTCCTGTTGTAGGGTTAAGTGTTGTTATTTTATTGAAAGTGCAGTTTTTTGTGTTGAGGTTAAAATGAAGTCTCGTGGGCCTTTTTGTATACGTAACGCCGCGGCGGATACGTTTGCGATGGTAGTTTTCTGCTTTGTGTCTGGAATGATCATCGAGATCTTTATTTCAGGGATGACCTTTGAGCAATCTTTAGCGTCTCGAACACTTTCGATCCCAGTCAACATCGCGATAGCCTTCCCTTATGGCCTATTCCGAGATTACGTTTTACGCCAAGGTGCGCGTATCTCAAATACTGGGGTGATGAAGAACGTTTCAGATTTAGTCGCTTATGTGCTGTTCCAATCTCCTGTGTATGCAGCGATTCTGTTTACCGTTGGTGCATCAACCGAGCAGATTATTACTGCTGTTACTTCTAACGCGTTGGTGTCTTGCGGCATGGGCGTGTTATACGGTTACTTCTTAGATATGTGCCGTAAGTGGTTCCGTGTTCCGGGCTACTACCAGGAAGCATAAAGATAACAAGCATAAGGCCAACAAGCGTAATAGATGCAGCCTGCAAAGTTAAAATTACTATTTAAAGAAAGACGCTCAAGGGCGTCTTTCTTTTGTTTCTAGCTTGCTATTCTTAATCTGCTGAGTGCGCCAGTGGCGGATAGTCCGTATAGCCATGCTCATTGCCACCAAATAGCGTTGAGCCGTCTAGTTCTGCCAGAGGTTGTTGGTGCTTTAAGCGCTTCACTAAATCTGGGTTAGAAACAAATGGGCGCCCAAACGCGATTAAATCGGCATAACCTTTTTCGAGCACTTCATCGGCACGCTCTTGGGTGTAACTGCCTGCAACGATAATGGTATTGGTAAAGTTTTCACGCAGCTCAATTCGGAAACTTTCTGGAATCACTGGAGCGTCGTCCCAGTCTGCTTCTGATAGGTGTAAATACGCGATATTGCGTGCTTGCAGCGCTTTCGATGCCTCTAAGATAGTAGGAACAATCTCAGGACAGTCCATATCTTTGAATGTAATGAATGGTGCCAGTCTAACGCCCACCTTGTCTGCGCCAACTTCCTTGCTGACCGCATCCACTACTTGTAATAAAAAACGAATACGATTGGTTGAACTGCCGCCATATTGATCACTACGATGGTTTGAATTGGTGCGCAGAAACTGATCGATGAGATAACCATTACCACCGTGAATTTCGATGCCATCGAAACCTGCTTCAATCGCGCGTTTAGCCGCATACGCAAAGTCAGCAATGACTCGGTTGATATCCTCTTGGGTCATGGCTCTTGGCTCGACACAATCGACCATGTTGCCGTTGCCTTGCTCATCAGCAATCCACACTTGTGTTGCGACAGGGGCTAGCGCCGATGGGGCGATAGGCCTGACCGTTTTGAAAAGTAGGGTGCGAGACGCGGCCGACATGCCATAGTTGACAAAACATCGCTGCGTCTTGCTCTTTTGCGGCCTTAGTGACCAACTTCCATCCTTCGACTTGCTCGTCCGTGTAGACCCCCGGGGTAAAAGAATAGCCCTGTGAATCATCAGATATTTGGGTAGCTTCCGAGATAATTAAGCCCGCAGTCGCGCGTTGCTTGTAGTAAGTCGCCATCATTTGGTTTGGAATATTTCCCGGTTGGCTAGTGCGTGCTCGGGTCATAGGCGCCATGACTACGCGGTTTTTTAGAGCCAGTTGTTTTAGCTGTGTTGGTTCAAAAAGTTTGCTCATGATCGGTTCCTTACTTGAGTAGTGGTACTTGCGTTTTGTTGCTGACAGATGCCATCCAAGTCTTCACCGTGTTGTCCCATTGGATTTCAGCTGCACTGAAGAAGCCGCGCAAGATAGAAAACAGAATAGCTTCGTCGACTAAGGTCACATGTTGGTAGGAGTCGAGATTCAAAACAGTTCTTGCGTGTTCGATGAGTTTTGCTACCTCTTTCGCGATGTTTGGTGTGTCTTGCAAAAGCGCATCAAAATTGAGGGCGTCTGTTTCCTTCTTTGTTCGCCAAGCTTGTTGCGCGGACTGAGTGGCAAATTCTGGTAACCCCATATTTGACCAACGTGGGTAACCGACTTTTTGCAGTGGTAGAAATGCGTTTTTTTGCCAATCCAACACTGACTGAGATGGCTGGTTTGTCTCGGTTGAGCCAGCTAATTCAAGGAAGTAAGCGATGATGTCGAGGCTTTCTGCCATCGCTTCACCGTTGTCTTTGATAAGAAGAGGCACTTGCTTTGTACCGATGAGGTCTGTCGTGGTTTTGTCATCGTCATAAGCAATATTGATGATGTTAAGTTGGATATTCAGCTTACCAGCAACATATCGGACGCGAGCACTAAATGGGCAATGTTCGTAAATGTAGAGTTTCATAGTGTTTTCCTAGTCATTCATATTGGGTAGCCCCATTTTTCGGGAGGCGTTAAATCAGGGCTATCGGTCGGGATGAAATTAGTTGTTGAAGCTTGGGGCTAACTCGGCTTGTTTGCTTTCGTTGCGGTTTGCCTTGGCGATGAATAACAAACCAATCAGTGGAACAATGATGGCAGCGTAAGGGATCATACCTGCGCCCATTTGACTATCGAGCACCATACCACCTAAGAAACCGCCAAAGGCATTGGCTAAGTTGAACGCCGAGATGTTTGCCGTAGCTGCCAATTCTTGGCCTTCACCGCCGTGATTCATTACTCGAAGCTGCATTGCTGGCACATTAGCGAATGAAGCAATACCAAACACAAATGCGGTAGCGATGAACCACACTTTGCTATCTACGGTTAAGCCAACCAGTACTAGTGAGACGATCATGGCGCTTGCCCAGAACATCGAGGCTTTTTGCAGGTTCTTATCTGATGAGTGACCGCCCATGGTATTGCCGACAATCAGGCCCGCGCCAACAATAACCAAAATCCAAGTAACCGCACTTTCACCAAAGCCAGTAATGTGCATGGCGATTGGCGCGATGTAGCCATACAAAGTCATGAAACCAGACCATGCAAATACGGTGATCGCTAGGCTGATAAGCAGCATTGGATTCTTGAAGGCAGCTAATTGTGCTTTGATGTCTTTTGCTTCGCCATGGCCAGTCGATTTGATCACTGAAGTGATGGAGAACAGAGCCACTACACCAAAAGCTGCAACGGTTAAGAAAGTGGTGTGCCAGCCAAATTGCAAGCCAATCCAAGTACCACCTGGCACACCTAAAACATTCGCTAGTGTTAAGCCTGCAAACATCTGTCCAACCGCACGGCCTGCCATTTTTTCTGAAACCAAATTGGTTGCTACCACGGCGCCGATTCCGTAGAAGGGACCTTGAACCAAGCCAGTAATCACTCGGCTCACCATCAACACAAAGTAGCTTGGTGCAAAGGCAGATAATACGTTACCGAGGATAAACAACACCATTAGCCCAGCCAGTACGGCTTTCTTGTTAAAGCGGGCTAAGTAAATCGTAAGTAGTGGACCGCCAAACACAATTGCAAGCGCGTAGGCACTGATTAAGTAACCTGCCTGTCCTTCAGTGATGGACAATGAGTTGGCGACTTGAGGAAGAATTCCAGCAATAACAAATTCAGCGGTACCGATAGCAAAAGCGGCAAGCGTTAAGATCCATACCTGCAAAGGCATTTTCTCTTTATTCATGGGGGAGTCTCTTTTTTTATTTAGTTTGAACCCATTGGTGCCACGCTTTCGACGCAATGGCACCGCGTATCAATTTGGCTTTATCCCAGTAGTGCGCCGCCATCGACATCAATCACTGCGCCAGTCATGTAAGAGTTTTGAATAAGCAGTAAGTATGCTTTTGCGACATCGCTAGCTTCACCGACTTTGCCTACGGGCAGGCTGCTTTGCGTACGCTCATACATGGCGTTTCTATCGCCTTCATTCATGCCTTGGTACGCTTCAGTTTTGGTTAAACCTGGGCTGACGGCATTCACTCGAATAGGAGCCAACTCTTTCGCCAATACTTTTGTGGTTGCTTCAATGGCAGCGTTGATGGCGGCTTTAACGTAGGTATTAGCGACAACTTTGCGTGACAACATGCCGGAAGTAAGAGAGATTGAGCCGCCTTTCTTGATGTAGCGTGCGCCGTGTTTAGCTGCGTTAACAGCCCCCCAGAATTTGGTATCAAACGCGTATTTCGCTTGAGAGACTTCCACATCAACAACCTTGCCCGCTGGCGCATAAGAACCTGCCGTGACGATGAGGTGGTCAAATGCACCGATAGTTTCGAAGTAGTGGTACACCGACTGTTCATCGCTGATGTCTAAGCCTGATTTGCGACTTGCTACGTGGACAATGGCGTTTTCGCTCTCCAGTTGTTGGCTTAGTGCAGCGCCAATGCCTGATGTGCCACCGATGACGACGTAAACAGTTTTCTCTGTGTTCATGATTTGATTCTCCAATCTTGTTTCGATGGAGTCAGTATATTGATTGGAAGAAATTTGATAATTGGTTAATATTTGAATTGATTATTCAGTTCAGTCGAATAATGAGACTAAAGGAGAGGGCATGGACAAGTTTTCTGATATGACGCTGTTTGCTAGCATCGTTAAAAACCAAGGCTTGGCGGCAGCAGGTAGAGAGCTAGGCTTATCACCAGCAACGGTCACCGCAAGGTTGCAAGGGTTAGAAGAGCGTTATGGGGTTAAGTTACTGAATCGCAGTACAAGGCACATCTCGTTGACGGACTCTGGTGCGATGTATCATCAAGCTTGTCTGGAAATCATCGACAGTGTTAATGAGACTGAAAACTTACTCCAAACAGGAATGAAAGAAGTGCGCGGGACACTCAAAATTTCGGCTCCTCGTGATATCGGCAAGCAGTACATCTCGCCATTATTGTCGGAGTTTAGCCAGTTACATCCAGAGGTGGTCCCGTACTTATACCTCAACGACCACTTATCTAACTTGGCCGAGTCAGGGCTAGATGTCGTCATCCGCTACGGGGAATTGGCAGACAGTAACCTTATCTCACGTAAGCTTGCGTCTAGCCGGCGTGTCTTGTGCGCTTCTCCTCAATATTTAGCAAAAAGAGGCACTCCAATAACACCAAGCGATTTAGCCCAGCATGATTGCTTAGCCATGGTTCGTAGTAATGAAGAACTAAAAACATGGCACTTCCAAGATGAAGGGCAACATCGTGTGATCACCGTAGCACCAAAGCGCTTTTCAGATGATGGAGAAGTGATCCGCCAGTGGGCATTGGATGGGGCAGGGATCGCGCTGAAATCGATTCTAGATGTGCAAGAAGACATTAAACAGCAACGGCTGGTTACGGTTTTAAATGGCTATATGAAGAACTTTAGTGCGGCGGCCTCTTCGGCGGGGGCAGACTTAAATGCGATTTACCTTAGCCGTCAGTATCAACCCAAACGACTGCGCTTATTCCTCGACTTTTTGATTGAGCGATTTGAGCGTGATTTTTAGCGACAGCAAGCGTTATTGATTCACTCAATTGGCCGATTCATGATCGAATTAGCTAGTAAGTGTACAAACAGGCTAACAAGAGCGCTTTTTTTAGGGAATGGACTTGACCTAACCTAATAGAATCATTAAATTAGCGCCTCGTTGGTTAACGATACCAACCACAATTTGATTCGGTGAGTTGTCCGAGTGGCTGAAGGAGCACGCCTGGAAAGTGTGTATACGGCAACGTATCGAGAGTTCGAATCTCTCACTCACCGCCACATTCTAGAAAAAGACGTCTTAGGACGTCTTTTTTTGTATTTGTAAAGCCACATAGTAAAGTGGTTCGTATTAAGAGATAGCTTGTGTTAGCTGCTCACTGAATGTGTTTTCTCTGTGGTAAGTCGTGAGTAAGTTTTTAGTTGCTCTAGTAAAGCCGACATACATCACTCGTGCAGCATCTACTTCATCATCTTTGTCTTTTGGCAGGTAACTCCCGTCAATCATTACAACAGTTTCAAACTCTAACCCTTTGCTGCTACGGACAGGGATAAGATTTATTTTATTCGCGCTAGGGTTATATTTCTTTTTATAGGTAGGGGTTGCTAACCATTGAAATGGTACGTCAGAACCTTTCAGTACATCTGCCATTGCTTTACCCGAAGAATGGGTCGGGTACAAAATAGCGATTTCTTTTGATTCCTTACCTTTTGCAATCCAATGCTGAACACAGCGAAGAATAAACTCGGCTTCCTGAGCTATTGTGTCAAATTGCTTCACAATGGGTGTACTGCCATTACAGCCAGCGCCTTCTGGTTCAATTAATGGTATTTCTTTATGCTTAAAGCCTTCGAAATACCTTTTTGCAAATTTGTATGAGAAGTCGAGAATTTCTCTGGTATTACGGTAGTTAAGTTTGAGTATGGTAGTACGCCCCTGTGCTTGAATGCCGACGCTAGCTAATGAGAAATCGAGCCCTGAGCTTTTCTTATAAATAGACTGAGCATCGTCATAAAGAAGTAATAATGAATTGGTGTCTGGATCAATCATCTTGGTGACTAGAGTTAGCCATTCAGGTTCAAAGTCATGACCTTCATCAATCAACACCGCTCCGTATTGCCCCGACGGTATTTGACCAAATTCGACGCCTTGAATAACAGTTTCGACGCTTAGCTCAAAAGGCTTTCTTTCGTCATCTTCGATAAGGTTTACGTTATAGGTTTTGAGTTGCTGTCCGCACCAGTCGTGAAAGTGATAAACCTGAACTTTTGCTGAAATCCCCTTTTCATCTATAAATGTGCGTAATTTTGCGGCCAGAGTTATGTTATAGCAAAGGAGCAAAATAGGTTTATTGAGAGTATCCGCTAGATGCAAACATCGATATCCAAGTATTAAGGTTTTTCCTGAACCGGCAACACCATGAATGACGCGGTGCCCTTCGCCTAAGCTGCGAGCTAATTGCTCTTGTTGAATATCCATTATTTTGACTATGTCTGGGATAGTTTCGGAGAGGCTTTCTTTATGTGTTGGAGCTTCGTCAAACAGTGAGTTTTGCTGATGGTTAATTCTAATCTCTGGATATAGATGCCAGCGAATACGGTCTATTTGCGGAAGAGTTAACTTGTAATCAAATTGATAGTTGAACATTTCCCATAAGCGATTTTGGAAGTGTTCAGGATCAGCGGATTTTGTCATTTCATCACTGCAAATGACGAGGTGGCTTTGCAGGATACTTTCTTGTGCATCCAGCGGGATTGCTTCGTTAAGTTGCTTACGTGAAACGAAAGGCAGCACCACACCATAACCATAAGGGAAACAGAGTTTACCATGATATTTAGGGTTCTTACTGAGAAGCTGATTGTCCTTGGAGAGTTTATTCACAACGGTGTAGGCACATTGACGTACTTGTTCAAGAGGGTTAGCTATGGTTTTCAAGCCATTACTTGTCAGCAGCTCAACATGCTTAGCATTAATCGACTTTATGTTCTCTATCTTCCAGTCTTTTACTTCGAGAAATAGAAGACCTCGCTGAGGATGTAAAACAGTAAAGTCTGGGTAGCGGCGATTTTTTCCGACAGGTATGTCAAACCAACAAAGATAATCGCTTTCTAGAAGAGCCTCCAAACGACGTGCGAAACGTTTTTCGCCCCGTTCCATTTTGGATAAACAAGTGTTCAATGAAGGAATAAGTTCAGCCATACAAATCCATTAGCCGTACAATTTTTCTTAATGTACGCTGTATTTGTTGTGCAACTAAATGATTATGTTTCGAGAGTTGGATCTAAATCTCATATTGGTCGAACTAACCTCTAAATACCGGAAGGTATTGAGCGCTGTTGGTTAATTGTTTTTTGATAAGGAGTAATTAGCCAAGCTGTTTTAGATAAGTTTAGAGTGAATCTTTGATAATGGATGTTTAATGCATCTCGCAATCCCTCATTCCTTCCTAATACTTTATCGCCATATGCAATCAACATGGTTATTATGCCCTTAGGGAAACTTTTGGGTACTTGCCATGGATGTAAACCTCTCTTTTTACGATGAAAATGCTGCTCAATTGGCTGAGCAGTATGACTCTGTTGATTTTGAATCCGTACATAGCAGCTGGCAATCATACTGGCCTCTATCTGGTTGCCGAGTGCTGGATGTTGGTGCTGGCTCGGGCAGAGACGCTCAGTGGTTTGATTCACAAGGTTGTAAGGTTGTCGCTATTGAGCCTTCGGCAGGTTTACGTCAGCTAGGCCAACAGCGCACTTCGTCGACAGTTCATTGGGTTGATGCCCAGCTCCCAGACCTTAGTTCTTTAGCTATGTCAGCTTATAGATTCGACCTTATTCTTGTCTCAGCGGTGTGGATGCATATTCCTGTACCTACACGCTATCAGTCACTTTGCTCTTTGGTCGAACGGTTAGCTGAAAGGGGCAGAATAGTTATAACTCTACGTCATGGTGCGTTTGGCGATGGGCGTACAAGCTATGGCGTCTCTCTCGCTGAGTTAGAACAGATTGCTCAACGATTAGATCTAGTGGTTTGCCATGTTGAAGATACTGAAGATGGGTTATCTCGGACAGGGTTGACTTGGCAAACAGTGGTATTAGAAAAAGCATCATCAGTGCAGAGAAAGAGGAAGTAAGTAGTGTCTCTTGAGTACTATGTGGAAAAGTTCCAGAACCTGAATATGAACAGTGCTGGTGGTAAGAAAAGCCCGCATAAGGTGTGTTTGCTGCTTACGGTCATGGACTTAATTCAAGCTGGTCATCTGGTAAAGAACAGAATTGAGTTCAACCAAGCGGTGAAAGATCGCTTTACTCATTATTTTGATAACTTTGCGCAAGGCAATGATCGTGATACACCAGAGAACCCGTTTTACCATCTAAAAAGTGAAGGCTTTTGGCACCTGAATTATCACGCCGGCTTTGATGAGACAAACACCAAAAGGTATTCAGCTAAAGCGATTGAGTATGCCTATTTAGACCAAGAGTTGTTTGAGTATATGAGCAGCCCTATTGTTTCAAATGAGCTGAAAGATGCGCTTGTGGCGAACTTTGCCGATCTTCCATCTTTGTTTCGCCAATGGTTATTAGATATCGGCAAGTCAGAAAAAACCGCGAAGAACTATGTGGGAGCGATTAGAGGCTCTATTTCCAATTGGCTTGCAGATATTGGTGAGCTAGAACAGCCACTCACTGAGGTTAAATCGTATAAACAGTTTGTTCGCTATGAAGAGCGAGTAAGACAGTTGGATGAGTTTAAGATTCGCGATTCACGCGGTAACGGTATGTATAGCGCTGCGTTAAATCACTATCACCAGTTTTTAGTCGACCTTTCTCAGGTCGATGTTAATGCCGATGTTCGTCATGTTATGAAAGACAAAAAGCTCACGGAAACGGAAAAAACGATTTTGATCAACACTCGAATGGGACAGGGGCAATTTCGATCAAAGCTGGTGGAAATGTGGGGCGGCTGCGCGGTGACGGGCTATCGTAATACACAGCTTCTGCTTGCTTCACATATTAAGCCTTGGCGCAGTTCTAACAATGAAGAAAGACTTGATAAGTATAACGGATTGCTGCTTGTGGCGAACTTAGATAAGGCGTTCGATCTCGGATTTATATCCTTTGATGATGGCGGCAAGGTGATGATTTCAAAATACCTTGAAGCGCCCGATGTTCTAGGTTTGAGAGAAGGGATGTCGTTTAATATCAGACGAGAGAATAAGCCTTATCTTGGCTACCATCGTGGGGTGTTGTTTAAAGGGTTCTAACCTTGTTCTGCAATCCTAACAAAAAAGCCAGACATCGCTGTCTGGCTTTTTATCATTCTACTTTTCGCATCTAACTATCGACGGAAATTACGACCACGTGATGATTTCGCTTTGTGCGCTGACGCGGCCTTAGCTTGTGACTTCAAGATAGACTCAACGGTCAAAGCCATTGGCTCTTTAGGTTCTAGGCCATGCGGAAAGGTGCGAGCGCGAGGAGGCAAATCATACTCTTCAGCCGATGCGCGAGGCATGCGCTTAAAGCGGTAAAGATAAAAGTTCTCTAGCTTTTCGCGTGCCCACTCGGTTTTCTTTAAGTACTTAACACTGCTGGCAACCGAAGGCTTGGTGTTAAAGCAGTTAAAGCGCATCGCGGTATCGAGAATGTCCCAACCATAGAAATCCACCAGCTCTTGCAGCATGGTTTCTAGCTTAAGACCGTGCAACGGGTTGTTCTGTTGCAGTTCAATTCTTTCTTCATCAGTCATCATAATAAGCTCCTGGTTTCTACTTACCTAGCTGGTGGTTGGGTGGCTTTCGAGTTCGATAAAACGATGGTCGTTGGCCCGAACAGTAATAGGGGGCGGATACTAGCAGAGTTGGTCATTTTTCCCTAATCATCCACTAATAAAACATTCCCCTAAGCTTAGACATGGTTTTAGATATCTATAGTGTTGCTTATTTGTTTCGATTTTTAGAGGATTGTATTCACTTTAGGCTAATAACTCATTACAATTTGCTTTCTTACTGCCGGAGCGCAGTACTATCTCGTAGTCACTTTTAAGGATGTAAAGTGTTATGACCAACCTGTCATTTAAGAACAAGATTATTGCCCTTATTGTTGCAATCATCACCCTCACTATTGCGACTTCATACTTCAGTGTAAACCACTTTATTAGCCGCTATATTCAAGAGTCTGATAGCCAAAATATCACTCACAATGTTGATCTGATTAAGAAGAAGATCGAAACCGAACTCAGCAATAAGCTTTCGCTCGCATCAAGTTTGAACTTTAGCATGATGGATATTGCCGAAACCAAAGAAAACAGTGGCTTTGCTCACGTGGTGAAGGTTGTTAATGGTTACGCATTCGATGATACAGGCAATATGAGTGATGAAGATGCGCAGGTTTTCATCGATTTGGCGGAGTCTCATGGCGATGAGCTGGCCATTAGCCCAGTGACCAGAACGGAAGCAGGTTACCAAATCGTATTTTCAATCAAACGTGCCGATGACTCGGTTGATTTCTTCACCTTAAAGCTAAACGAGTTCGGGGCGATCATTTCTGAATATGCCGCCCAAGGTAGCTATGCCCAGTTGATGGCAGGCAATGTGACCATCTTTAGCAATAAGCAAGGTGACAACCTAACGCCAATTCAACGCCAGATTGAGTTTGCAGGACAGTCATGGAAGTTAGTCGGTTATATCGACTTAGATAACATCCAAAGCAATACCGATAAGCTCAATTGGCTCATCACATTAGCGCTGTTGGTTTGCGCCGCAATCATCATTACCGTCAGCGTGGTAGTGATTAATTACTCCTTCAAACCGCTCAAGCGTTTACAAGATGTGGTCGCGGATTTATCGCAAGGCAACGGCGATCTAACTCAGCGTTTAACTGTAGAAAGAAACGATGAGATTGGCACGATTTCGTTGTCTATCAACCAGTTTATTGAAAAGCTTCAGCACATGTTTGTCGATGTGTCTCGATCTTCACAAGCGATTGATAGTGCGGTGCACAATATCGCCGAGCAATCGGCTTCAAACGTTAAGACGTTAGATCAGCACACACTGGAAACGGAGCAAGCGATCACGGCGATTGAAGAGTTGAGTGCAACCGCCGCTTCTATCTCAGACAGCGCTGATAACGCAGCTAAGCTGACAGAAAGTACCAATCAATTTGCTGAGCAGTCTAAACAAACCGTCAATAACGCCGTAACCAGCGTGAATGCTTTAGTCAATCAGGTTTCTGCGATGTCTGAAGTGACAAGTACCATGAGTGAAGACACCAAGCAAATCAGCAGCGTTTTGCAGGTGATTGGTGAGATTGCCGAGCAGACTAACTTACTGGCGCTGAATGCCGCGATTGAGGCCGCTCGCGCAGGTGAGCAGGGCCGCGGTTTTGCTGTGGTAGCGGATGAGGTAAGAGCGCTGGCGGCCAGAACGCAAGATAGCACGTCTCAGATCAACGAGATGCTCGCCAAGCTAAGATCAACGACAGACAACGTAGTCAATGAAATGGATGCAACTCGTCATAGCTGTGAGCAGACGGCATCGAACACTAATCAGGTTATGGACTCGCTTAACCAAGTGACTAACTCAGTGGTCGAGATGAATGACCTTAATGCCTTGATTGCAACATCAGCCATGCAGCAGAGCCAAGTGACCGGTGAAGTGAGTACTAACATGGCGGCAATTCAAGAGATTGTAAGATTACTGAATAACAACGCAGGGCAGACGCACTCGGTCTGTGAAGAGCTGCGTGAAACCTCGGTCGACTTATCTCAACTTGTCGGTAAGTTTAAGGTTCAGTAGTTTTAGATAGAATAAATAACGCCACCTTGTTCAGGTGGCGTTTTTGTTTAGGGGGAGGTTTCGACTAAATTGATTGCAGACTAGCTGTTGATTAACTCAGCCGCTTTCTTCATGGCTTCTTTGGTTGAACACTCAACCACGTTCGCGTTAGCAAAGCGCTGTGCATCTTTCACTTGAATGTCGTGAGCCAAGATAACCAGTTTCGCGTTAGCTACGTCTAAGTCGGTAATGCGGTTCTGAATGCCGTTTTGACCTTGTGTTTCGACCTTAATCTTAATACCTGCTGCTGCGCCTGCTTTCTCTAGTGCTTTCGCTGCCATGAAGGTGTGCGCTACGCCTGATGGGCAACAAGTTACAGCTACTACATCGTACTCGCCTTCGCCAGCTGCAGGAGCCGCTTGAGTTTGTACAGGTGCAGCTTGTTCGATTTCTTCTTCTGACTCTTCCGCAACTGGTTTCCAGAAGCCTACGATAAGAGCGGTCGTTAGCGAGCCTAATGCAATACCCACCACGTACATTGGGATGTTGCTTGATACTGGCGCTGTGATTAGGCCGCCCCATGGTGCGTGTAGTAGTACGTCTGTTAGGAAGCCGAATACACAACCCACAATACCACCAGCCACGATTGAAGGAAGCACGCGCATTGGGTCATTCGCTGCAAATGGAATCGCACCTTCAGAGATACCGATAGAACCCATGATTGCTGCCGCTTTACCTGCTTCTTGTTCTTGCTTAGTGAACTTCTTCTTGAATAGGAAGGTCGCTAGCGCCATACCTAGAGGAGGCGTACAGATTGCGATGCCCACACCGCCCATTAGCCATGGTTGAGTGTCTACCTGAGTTTGAGCAAATAGGGTTGCCACTTTGTTGATAGGGCCGCCCATATCGAATGCCGTCATACCACCAAGAATCGCACCTAGTACTACTTTAGACGCGCCAGCCATTGACGCTAAGAACTCGTTCATAGACGCCATGAACAGTTTGATTGGCTCACCGATACCCCAAAGAACGATACCAGCAGAGACAAGCGTACCGATAAGTGGGTAGATGAAGTAAGCACCTAGTGCCGTCATGTTGGCAGAAAGTGGGATTTTCTTAAGCTGGAACACCACGCCACCGGCGATGAAACCTGCCACGATACAACCCAAGAAGCCGCCGCCCATATCCGCCATGATGCCAGAAGAGATCATCGCTGGTGCAAGCGCTGGCTTGTCAGCGATAGAGTAACCAATAAAGCCACCCAAAATGATCGGGAATAACACCAGACCTTTAATACCGATATTAGAAATATCAGCCAATAAACCGTCAGCCGGAACCGCACCTTTACCTGATGCCATTACCGCTAATGCTAGAAGTACACCACCCGCAACAATAAATGGAAGCATATGAGAAGTACCGAATAAAAGGTGTCCTTTCATGGTGCTGAGTAGTTTTTTGAAATCGCTATTGTTAGTAGCTTGAGCTGTTAGGGTACTCATAATTACTACGCCTTATGAATTGATTAAAATAGTTAGGATTTGTTGTTCGTCTTTCGCGTTTTGGATGGCTTCAATAAACTCTTCGCTGAATTTTCCGAACAGTTCTTGAAGCACATAAATATGATGATCGGCGCCGTTATCTGGTGAAGCGATCATAAAAAATACCGTAGGTTTAATACCGTCCTCATCGCCGTACTCGATGCCTTCACGCTTTACGCCGACAGCGATGGCTGGATTGGTGACGGCTTGGCTTTTAGCATGTGGGTAAGCAATGCCATCCATAGAGGTAATGCTCAATGATTCGCGCGTTTCAATATCATCTAAGAATGCGGATTTATTATTAATGCGTCCGTTGTCTAGCAGCATTTGAGCAAGTTCTTCAAACAGTTCTTTTTTATTATTTGCTTGAAGGTTGCCGGCAATTAAATTGACGTTTGTTAGTTCAGTAATCATCTATTTTTGACTCATCAGTGCTTATGCAATGAGCTCAATTTAATCCTTGTCGCCAAACTCGGAAATAGTAAAAAAAATCCAACCACTAGACTTTTGTATCCGCTCATTTTAAGTGTGATTAGCGTCATTTTTAACCTGTGCGAAGGCTCACAAAACAAATGTGAATCAACGGCTTAGACAGAAATAAAAAAGCCCTGCATAAGCAGGGCATTGTGTTAGTGCTGACCTTGGGGGAAGGCAGGAGCACGTTGTTAACTGTATGCGCGAGCGACTCGACCTGCGCAGTCAATGTTGTATTGCTGCGCATAGGCAGGAATAAACACCGATTGGCCTTTCTCGATGACGCATTGCTCGCCACAAATATGAGTTAGGATCATGGCCTCATCAAGAGGTAGTAGTATTTCAGCGCCTTGAGTTTCGATTTCTCGCTGTTCGGAGTATTCAATAATGGCGAACTTAAAATCTTCGACCGGAATTGGGTACTCCAACATGCCGTTATCTTTTGTCGGCTCTAGCAACAGACTATCGAGTCGTTTTTCATTAAAGCGAGTGCAAGAGACCAGCTCTTTCACATCCATGAACTTTGGCGTCAATCCTGCGCGCAATACATTGTCAGAGTTCGCCATGATCTCAAGCCCTGTACCTTTAATGTAGGCGTGCGGGGTTTCGGCATCTAAGTACATTGCTTGGCCGGGTTTTAAGGCAATGACGTTAAGGATCAATGGAGCAAATAAGCCCACATCGCCCGGATACTGCTCTTCAAGTTCCGTGATGAGATTAAACAGCGGAGTCGGCGACAGCTTGGCTTTCATGATCAGCATCATCAGCGCGACTTCTTTTTGCTCACCTTGCAGTGATAGTAATCCAGCGAAAAAGCTCGCTAAGCCATTAGGCGTTTGATCGCCCGATAAGTCGTTTACCAGAGAGTTGAGCTCAGGAATATCAAGGTAGTTAAAATGGGCAAGGATCTCGCTAATCGGTCTAAAGCCATTCATCGCCGTATAGTCGGTTAACGCATAGACCAACTCTGGTTTATGGTTGGCATCTTTGTAGTTGCGGTTACTTGCAGAGAGCGGAATACCTTGCTGCTCTTCTTGCTCAAAACCAAGCTCTGCCTGCTGTTTATTCGGGTGCACTTGAATAGAGAGTGCTTTTTCCGCCGCGAGGACTTTAAATAAGTAAGGCAGCTCACCAAATCGACGGGCAATCTTGTCACTTAAGAATAGGTTAAGGTTCTGGCTGATTAGGTTTGAGAGTTTAGTTTCCTCAGCGCCAGTATCGACCATTGAGCAGCCATTCGGGTGCGCGCCCATCCAAATCTCTGCTTGTGGTTCACCTGCTGTATTCGCAGTACCAAACAGTTGAGTAAACGAAGATGGGCTGCCCCATGCGTAGTTTTGAATCACATTGGTCATCGGATAAAACACGCGCTCAAGCAGCGATTCAGTATTGATAGATAGTTCAGACATTGACATCACCATAAAGAGAAAAGTGGCTTGGACGTGCAGCCCAAGCCAATATCAGTAAGGAAGGATTAAGCCGCAGCGGCTGTGTATTTCGCTTTACGAAGGTTCTTTAAGGTGATGCAAGTTAGCGCTGTTACACCCGCACCTGCCGCCATACAAACAAGGGCTAGCAGTGGGTAGTTCATTGCACCAAGTAGAGCGACGACCGGGCCACCGTGCGCCACGCTGTTGGTAATGCCGAATGAGAACGCCATCACTGCTGCAACCATAGAGCCCAGCACGTTGGCAGGAATCACCGACATAGGGTCTTGCGCCGCAAATGGAATCGCACCTTCAGAGATGCCAACCAAGCCCATTGCGCCTGCTGCTTTACCTGCTTCAATTTCAGAAGACTCGAACAGGTCAAACTTGCGGCCTAGTACAGTAGCCAGAGCCATACCCAGTGGAGCAACAGGAATTGCACACGCCATTGCGCCCATAAATTGAGTTTGGCCGCTCGCGATCATGCCGACAGAGAATAGGAATGCGACCTTGTTAAATGGGCCGCCCATATCAAAGCCAGCCATGCCACCGAGTACGATGCCCAGTAGAACCACGTTACCTGTGCTCATGCTGGTGAGCATCGCAGTCAGGCCATCCATGAGTCCTGCGATTGGTGCGCCAATAACAAAGATAAACAGACCCGCGATAAACAGTGAGCCAGTGATCGGAGCGATCATGATTGGTACAAGTGGCTGAATAAATTTGTGGTAGTTGATTGAAGTAATGAACTTAACGAAGTAACCCACTAACAGACCCGCGATGATGGCACCGATAAAGCCAGTACCTGCGTCAGCGCCATAAAATGAGCCGTTGTTGGCAATCCAGCCACCGATTAGACCTGGAGTCAGAGCAGGGCGGTCAGCAATCGCATAGGCAATGTAACCGGCAAGGATTGGGATCATCAGGGTGAAGGCAACCACACCGACTTCTAAGATTTGGTTCCAAAGACTACCGTCAGGAATAGCCATGCCAGCTTCAGTTGGTTCACCACCGACTGCTAGAGCAAGGGCGATAAGTAGACCACCAGTCACCACGAATGGGATCATGTGTGACACGCCATTCATTAGGTAGCGGTAAAGATCAGAACGTGCTTGAGACGCTTTCTCTGTAACAGATTGCGGAGCGCTGGTGGTTTCTGCTTGGTAAGTTGGAGCGTTAAGTGCTTGCGTAATCAAACCCTCTGCATCACGAATCGGTGCTTTTACGTTGGTCTTGATCACTCGTTTACCTGCAAAGCGCGCCATATCAACTTGTTTATCACAGGCAACAACAATCGCGTCAGCGCGAGCGATCTCTTCTTCCGTTGGGCTGTTTTTTACACCGATTGAGCCGTTGGTTTCGACTTTGACCTCAAAGCCCATTGCACGCGCGCCTTTTTCAAGTGCTTCGGCCGCAAGGTAAGTGTGGGCAACGCCAGCTGGGCAACCTGTGACACCGATGATAAAGCCTTTAGTTGTGTCTAGCGGTTGCGCTTCGTCGGCTTGCGGCTTTTGTAGTAGTAGTTCAAGCGCTTGCTGAGGAGAAGTGGCATTGATGAAGCTTTCAACAAAGCCATCTTCAATCAATTTAGAAGAGAGCTCAGCCAGCACTTCGATATGGTGGTTATCGCCGCCATCAGGAGAAGCGATCATAAAAAAGAGTTTTGATGGCTGGCCGTCGTCAGCGCCGTATTCGATGCCTGCTTTGTGAATACCAATCACAACCGCAGGTTCAATCACTGTCGCACTCTTGGCGTGAGGGATGGCAATACCATCTTCAAAGCCCGTGTTGCCTTCTGCTTCGCGCTTTTGGATATCAGCTAAGAAATCAGCTTTGTTAGAAATACGACCTTGTTGGTGAAGAACCTCGATCAGCTCTTCGAACACCTCTTGTTTGGAGGTAGCTTGCAGCTCAAGCTTAATTAAGTTTTCGTTGATCAATTTGGTGATCATAGTGGACCCCTAGTGCTTTTCTTGTTTTGTTAGGGGTATTCTGAAATCTATCAGCAATGCTCTGTAGTGAAGAAAAAATGCATTTACTGGAGGATTGTTGCGTCCGTTTTAGAGTGTGATTTTGATCGGTTGTGGTGCGGTTTTTCGCTCTGTCTTGACAACGTTGAGTACGTTTCTGTCCCTTTATTTATATGGGGTGTGTCGATTTTGTTTGTTGGTTTTATGAAGTGTTTATGTGAATTTCTAACTGGAGTTTTATCTCTATAACTAGATTTTTGTAACCTAGATCTCGAATTGTGATTTTGCTCAATAGCGCTATGTTTCACTAAGGAGTATATCTAGGCTATTAGCGCAAATGCTTAGATTTAGCGTGCAGTTTGAGATGATTCTAAATGGTATTTCATGACTTAATCTCGTCAGTCCTTAATGAACGAGAGCCTTTTCATAACATCTGGTTTGCCGGGGATTTTCACACGCCTCCAGCGTTTAGCTATCAAGTTAACTTTCCGCGCCTTGAGCTGGTGCTAGATGGGGAGTACATCAATGAAATGGAAACTCATGAACGCAAAGTCACCAGTATTGTTGCTAAAGCGGGTGACGCGATTTTTGTCCCGCCCAACTGTTGGAACAAGCCTGATTGGGATACCGACTGCTCTGTGCTGAGCATGCTGTTTGGTCGCAGGCAACTAGGTTTAAGTTTGGTCAGTAAACGCAAAGGAGAAGCGAGCTTTTACGACATTCAAAAACACAGTATTCAAACTCGTTCAGGGTTCGCTATCGATAATATTCTAGAGGCGCTTAGCGCACTGGCGAGGGAAAGTAATAAAAAGCCAATGGATGAGCTATTGCTGCAGGCGTTACTGCAATACAGCAAGACGATACTTGATGCGCCGGTCGAAAAGTCGCAAAGTCGCGTTCAAGATCTTTATCAGGGCATTTGTATTTATATTCAAGAGAATTTTCATCGCCAAATTACCCGCGATAGCATTGCGACGCGCTTTAGCATTTCGTCTAACCATCTTTCTCGCTTGTTCCGTCAGCAAGGGCATATGACGCTAGCCGATTACATTACTTGGGTGCGTATTGACCGCGCTAAGTTCATGCTTAAAAAATACAACTTTAAGCTCAATGAAGTGTCGATGCGCTGCGGCTTTAAAGACGTGAACTATTTCTGCCGAGTATTTAAAAACCGCACTGGAAGAACGCCAACGGAATATCGCGGTTCGGTCTAGGGTGAGAAAACTTGGCTGAGGTTATGACAACAACTGCGACATGGAGTACATCAACAGCGCTTGCAGATCGACACTGCTGCGAGTGAGTTTGAGTCGTTCAGGTAGTTGATCGCAAAGTAGATTACGCGTGAGGTTGGTTGCGGCAATGATCTGCTCTCTCGTCGGTTTTTCAGGCATCACCAGTGCTATAGCGAGGTGAACATCGCCCATTTGCGAAGCCCAATCAATCGGGCTGTCACTGGCAATTACAGCAATAGCAATATGGTCGATGTTTTCAAACATCACATGGGGCAGGGCGATACCCGGAGTGACACAGGTCGAAGAGCGTTCTTCTCGTTTTATAAAGGCAAGGAGTAGTTCGTCAGGGTGGCCGGGGTGTATCAACTGAGCCAGCCCTTTTAAACACTCAAATTTGGTCAGTTCGGTGTGGGCTTTGGCATAATGCCAGTGGGTATCATGGGCCGGGCACAATTGAGGCAGTCGCTCAGATAACTCACTGGAAAACTCATAGTTAATCTGCGAGCCAATCAAGGTGTAATGATCGGCGATGACATCCTTGAGCACAAAGCAGGCCAGCTCTGCATCCATGCCCATTGCGGTGATCTGGCATAGATCGCCTTTCACTAACCCCACTTGAAGCATCGCGACGGCCTTGGTTAAGTCGGCGCTGCGGTTACGGGTGATGTTAATGATTTTAATCTGACTTTTGAATTTCTTGGCTAAGTGGCGCAAAGGCTGAGCAATAGAGGCGTTCGCTTCGCTGCTGTCGACTAAAAAGGTGATTTGATACTCGTTCATCATTAACGGCTTTCGGCACAGAATCGTTAACGGCAGTGGACAAGAAACACTTTGTCGACGTTAACCAACACGTCTTCAATGGAAACACGAATAGCGTTGCAGCCTTCAAAGCGGGCAGCTTGGTCAATATCGATGTCGGAGACAATCAGCACTCGATCGGCTAGCGCAATATCTTGCGGTGAGAGCAGGTTTTCGATGCCCATCGCACCTTGTGTTTCGACTTTGATCTGAACCTTATACTTGGGCGCAGCTTTGATAAGTGCATCGGCTGCCATATAAGTATGTGCAATGCCTGTTGGGCAGGCGGTGACAGCGACTATTTTCACGGTGTTTCTCGGCTTGTTATTTTTTCGGATATTAGCACAGCATAAAGCGCAGGTTTTGATTTGGCACCATGATTTGAAAGACGCATATCACAGTTTGATGTGAGTGTTACAATAATCCAGTTAATGGTGTTTTCGTCCTATATCTAACACCATGGGTGCTGGTTAATCTATGTTCGAGCGTGAACATTGCAAGGTAAATACAATGGACATTACTAATCTAATTGAGCCAGAGACGATCTGCTTAGATCTTAAGGCCACAACCAAAGATGACGCGCTCAAGGAGTTAGTTGAGTTACTCGATATGGCCGGGAAACTGGCCGACAAAGAACAGTTCTTAGCCGATTTATGGAAACGTGAAGAGATTGGCAATACTGGCTTTGAAGACGGTGTGGCGATTCCGCACGCAAAAAGTGATGCGGTCACAGCACCTGCGGTTGCGGTAGGCATTAGCCGAACGGGCATTGATTATGGCGCCGAAGACGGCGAGCTGTCTGATGTGTTCTTTATGCTTGCCTCTCCAGACGGTGGCGATCATCACCATATTGAAGTTCTGGCTCAACTTTCGACCAAACTCATTGAAGAAGAATTTATTAGTCAGCTTAAGGCGGCGCAAAGTGTTGAACAGGCGCGCGAGCTGCTAACCAATATTCAGCAACCAAGTCACGAGTTTTGGAGTGACGAACCTCTACCGCTACCTGAGCCTCTAAGTCCATGGAAGCTACGTCTCGCCCATATTAAAGAACACTTGCTGTTTGGCACTTCCCATATGATCCCATTCATTGTTGCTGGTGGAGTCTTGTTGTCGCTCTCGGTGATGATCTCTGGTCATGGCGCTGTGCCCGAAAGTGGCGTACTGGCTGACATCGCACAGATGGGCATTGCTGGTTTAACCCTGTTTACTGCCGTGTTAGGTGGCTACATTGCTTATTCGATTGCGGATAAACCGGGCTTAGCGCCAGGGATGATTGGCTCATGGGTAGCAGTGAATCATTACAATACGGGTTTTTTAGGCGCGATCGTGGTCGGCTTTTTTGCTGGATTTGTGGTGCGAATGCTAAAGAAAATCCAACTGCCTGACAGCATGACTTCACTCGGCTCTATTTTTATCTATCCCCTTGTCGGCACCTTCGCTACGTGTGGTTTGGTGATGTGGTTAATTGGTTCACCTATATCGGCCGCTATGGCGGGGCTCAATGATTGGCTTACTGGCATGGCAGGCGCAAGTAAAGTGATGCTTGGCACGGTGTTAGGCGCAATGACAGCGTTTGATATGGGTGGCCCGGTGAATAAAGTCGCCACCTTGTTTGCTCAAACGCAGGTTAACACTCAGCCATGGCTAATGGGGGGCGTTGGTATCGCAATTTGTACGCCGCCACTCGGATTAGCATTAGCGACCTTCCTGTCACCGAAAAAGTTTAAACGTGACGAGCGTGAAGCAGGCAAGGCAGCAGGTATTATGGGCATGATTGGCATTAGTGAAGGGGCGATTCCGTTTGCTGCAGCTGATCCAGCGCGTGTGCTACCGGCGATTGTGGCTGGTGGTATTGTCGGTAACGTGATTGGCTTTATGTTCCACGTGATTAACCATGCGCCGTGGGGGGGCTGGATTGTGCTGCCAGTGGTGGATGGCAAGATTGGTTACATTGTAGGTACGCTAGCAGGCGCAATAACGACGGCACTGATTGTTATCTTACTGAAGAAAAATGTCCTCGATGAGGAAGAAGAGGCGGCATTGGCCCGAGCCTATCACGCCACTGACGGAGAGGGTGAAGCGGAGATCTTAGCGGTAACATCCTGCCCATCAGGGGTAGCGCATACTTTCTTAGCCGCTAAGTCGTTAGAGAAAGCGGCTTATACTATGGGTATTAAAATTAAAGTCGAAACCCAAGGTGCTAATGGCATCAACAACCACATCACCGAGAAAGATATTAAAAACGCAAAAATGGTGATTTTAGCCCATGACGTAGCGATCAAAGAACCAGAGCGTTTTAAAGGCATGAAGACACTCGAAGTCCCGACACGTGACGCGATATTAAATGCGCGCGCTTTGCTTTATAGCCGCCGTTAACGTTGAACAAAAGACTGAACCCTTAAGTCAAATAGTCTCCCCCGACTATTATGCTTTTTGCTCCGCTCATTTAGCGGAGTTTTTTTATAAGTTTTTTTGGTAATTAGAGATAATTCCTACATTATTCTGATTCTAAATAATGGCAGAGTTGCGTCTAACTACTTTCTGAGAGTATAGGTAATCTGCCCTGTGTTAATGACATATTTATTTGGGGCATTTGCTAGACGGAATTGTTGAAAATATCGCTGTAGGGATAAAGGAAGCGCAATGAATATTGTTGTAAGTAGTCTCTGAGCTTTGGGTAGGAATATACTTACGCCAGAAGGAAAATCTTATTAAATTCAATTATTTATGTATTTGTCGTTATCTTTGTTGATTTGACAACGCTTCCAGTATTCATATTCTTGCCTTCCTACAGGCTAGAGAAAGTAATAATGACCCGTTTTTACCGTATATTAAATTTTGTTATGACCTTGGTTGCGCTATTTGTTATTTCAGGTAGTGCTGCACATGCAGTGTACCCTGCAACCAAATCAAAACCTTCAACGCTTACTTTTGGTGTTGTTTCAAATGGACTGTGCGGTAAGGAATGTAGCACTAAAACCGATACATTCTTCTCGATTAGTAATGATTATCTGACCAATGTTGCGTCGGCGATGAATGCTGAAATCAAATTTAAATCATACTCAAGTATTAATGAGTTGTTATTGGCTATTGAGCATCAAGAAGTGCTGGGGTCAGTAGGTTTTAGCCGTACGAAACAGCGAGAGTCGCGTTTTCTCTTTTCTCATCCATTTTTTAAAAGTCGCGTGGCAGTTTGGTATGCAGATGATTCACTGGGTAAGACCCCTGCCACTGAACTGAATTGGTCATGTGTAAAAGGCTCATCTTATTGCGATCAACTTGAGCGAAACGGTATCAGCAAGATTTTCTATGCTAAAGATCTGGATGAGGCGACAACCAGAATACGCGATGGAAAAAGCAACGCATTCATCTCTAGTTTCGTTGTTCTTAGCACATACCTAGATAACAATAATATTATCAATGGGATGATAGATACACCTGAGTGGGTAAAAGGGGAAAATATTGGCCTAATTACATCAAAAGGTAACCAGTGGCTAATTGATGAAGTCAATCAGATTATTACTCTTGAACAGTCTGGAGCGAGCGTTCGAACGATTGTATCGGACAACCGCTACCATACTATTGAACGCCGCCTAGCAAGGTATCTAGCCGCTAAAGGTAATGATAAACCGATCACTTATAGCACTTCAGCGAACTCCTATCCGTTTTTGTTTCGAGATGAAGATGGTGTCCTCGACGGCTTTTTATATGACTTTTTTGAACTGTTAAAGTCGCGTAGCGGGTTAGAGTTTGACTACATTGCGCCCACCAATAACGTTAAGGGAAAACTGTCAGGCTTTCGCGCCGACATCGTTCCTGTTGCTTATACAGATGTAACGAACATCCCTAACTGGCAATTGACCAATTCATTTATGTCCGTGAACTATGTTGCGGTAACAAAACCGGGTGCTCCAAAACCCAAGCAAGGCCTTGAGAAAGTGGGGATTTTAAGCGGTGTTGATGAGAAAGGTCTTGTTCACTTAGTCGGGTGGAGAGATAGCCAAATCTCACAATACACGGCTCTTATGTCGATAGTGAATGATCTCAAAGCTCATCGCATCGATGTTGCCTATATTCCTCAAGAATTTAGCCATACTATTTTACTAAGAAACGATGCGAGCGAACTTGAGGTCGGTGAGCGCGATTCACTAGAAGTGCATTTAGCGCTCGCGACTAAAAATAACCCTGAACTGAATGCTTTGTTAAATAGCCTTTTCACCAGCATTGATGAGAACGAGCTAAAGAAAGTCATGCGCAGCCATCGCAGCATCAATTTGGTTAATGGTGTTACGCCCGAAAATCTTTGGCAAATGGGAGCTGCGGTCTTTGCCGTTCTGTTATTTTCAGGATTATTTGCCTATTTCTTGATTTCTAATCTCAAGCTGAAGGTAGAGCTAGCTGAATCGAGTGCTAACCAAGAAGAAAAAGAGAAAGAGTGGCTTAAATCGATTATTACTGAACTCGATAGTTGGGTGTTCATCCATGATAGACACAACAAGCTGATGTTGAGTAATTGCTCTCGCTATATAAATAAACAGTGCTTAGGCTGCACATTGAACGATAATTTCTCGAATCAATATCTAGTCGACAACGAAGAAGAGGTTGCAAAGGTTCTTAGTGGTCAATCTATTGTGGATTATCACGAAGTTAAAGGCTGTGACAACAATCTACGTCATATTTCTAGGCAGCGAAAGGCCATTCGGTCGTTGACGGCTAATACTGAATATGTGCTGACTGTACTTGATGATATCAGTGAGCAGAAGCAACGTGAGAGTGAGCTGATTACCGCACGCGAAGAGGCTCAGCAAGCAGTAATAGCTCGAGAGCAGTTTTTGGCAACGATGAGTCATGAGCTTAGAACACCAATTGCTGCCATCCAAGGGTCACTTGAGCTCGCGTCTCTAAGAGAAAAAGAGGGGCGCACTGCTGAGTTGTTGGTGCAGGCTCAGAAATCGACACGTCATCTAAATGTCCTAGTGGACGAAGTTTTGGACTTTTCTAAGCTAAATGCACAGCAGTTTATTTTAAATCCAACCAAGGTGAACTTGCTTGAGTTGTTGTGTGAGTCAATACGTTCCTATGAACAAGCGGCACAGGCCAAAGGGCTTGTATATCAAGTAGAGATTAACCCTCTGGTGTGTCGATTTGCTCAAATGGATGAAGTTCGACTGGTCCAAATTCTCAATAATTTATTGTCTAATGCGATCAAATTTACTTCATCGGGTTTCGTCAAAATCGAAGTCACCAGTACGCAAGCTGAACTGAAATTAACCATTTCTGATAGCGGTATTGGTATGTCATCTGAACAGATTGATAAAGTGCTTAAGCCGTTTACTCAAGCGGATGCTGGAGTTACCCGACAGTATGGTGGCTCAGGTTTAGGCTTAAGTATTGTCGACAAGCTGGTGACTTGCATGGACGGGAACATGTCAGTCGAAAGTATCCCGAATGTCGGCTCTGCTTTCTACCTTACGATTCCTCTTACCTGTGTTGAGCAAGAAGATCGTCATCTTGCGCAGTTTAGCTATTCAGAAGATTTACCGGTTGCGTTAAAGCAGTGGTGCCGTATTTGGAAAATGTCGTTGGTCAAAGAAGGCGCCAATATTTCACTCAATGATAAAGGTCATGTAGTAGCGACGATTAATGGCAAAGTGAACAGCCCAATGACTATCGAAGAGTGTCGTTACCCTAGCGTTATTCAGAAGCTATTAAGTCAATCTGATAGTGAGCCGCGTGAGCCTATTGAGAGTCGTTCTTTATCTGGGAAAGTGTTGGTGGCGGAAGATAATGGTATTAATCAAACCATTTTAAGAATGCAGCTAGATGAAATTGGTGTTCAACATCATATTGTTAGTAATGGTCAAGAGGCGATTGATTATCTCAACCTCAATCAAGATGTATCGATCGTTCTTACTGACTTCCACATGCCAGTTATGGATGGTTTTGAGCTAACTCGACTGATTAAAAGTAGTGAAGTTCACGCTCATCTGCCGGTGATAGGCATTACTGCTGAAGATGCCAGAGTTGCAAATGAGCTAGGGCAGGCGTCAGGCCAAGATGCTGTGCTTTGTAAGCCCTACAGTATCGATGCATTACGCGTATTTCTTATGGAATATCTCGGTGATAACGCTGAAATGCCAAGTTGGCTAGTTCCATATAGTGAACACGAGCGCTCGGAATTTGCTGATATCTTTATTCAGACAATGGAGCAAGATCTAACGGTTCTTAATGGCTCGGACAGTTTGGGGGTTAAACGTAAGGCACTACACCGAATAAAGGGTGCGTTAGGGGCTGTCGGTATATCGGCGCTTGCAGAACAGTGTAAGCAAGTAGAGAAAGCGTGTGATGAAGAGCTAGTCCACATGGTGGTGGATTTTATGCAAAAACTCGATGCAGAAATTGAAGCTACCAAAATGTGGAGAATGTCAGGTGAAGTTTAACAAAAATATAGTGTTGCTTGATGATCATCTTATTCAGTTAAAGATGCTCAAACGAAGCTTAGTTGCATTAGGTGCTGAAACGGTGTCTTGCTTTGACAACGTTGATGAAGCTTTGGCATTTGTAGAAATACACTCAGTAGACTTGATCATTTGCGATTTAAGCATGCCTCATAAAGATGGTATCGACATGCTACTAATGTTGAATCAATTAGGCTTCAAAGGGGAAGTTGCGATTATCAGCGCGATGGATTTACCTATCATTGCGACGGTGAAATCAATGTGTGAAGGCTTCTCTTTTGACCTTATTGCGGAGATATCGAAACCCTTTAAAGCAGAAGTGTTGCAAGAGCTGGTGAGTCATCAGCGTAGAGTCTCTCTAAGTGTTCCGCGGACACGCTATGACGTTACCGATGAGAGCTTTATCATCGGTTTAGCAAACGGTGAGTTATGTAACTACTACCAGCCTCAAGTTGAGCTTCACACTGGTACTGTTGTTGGGGTAGAAGCACTCGCACGATGGCGTCATCCGACGCTAGGCATACTGACGCCCGATGTGTTTTTGCCGATAGTAGAACGTTGTAACTTATCGTGCGAGCTGTTGGACATTGTCGTTAACAATGCTTTTAAGGATATGAAAGCTGGGCTTCTACCAAGAAATGTGTCGATCAATGTTGATCAGTTCAATTTAGAGCAACCTTACTTCGCTGACAGCCTCATTGAAAAATGTAATCAATCGAATATCGATCCGGCAAGGCTGACCATCGAAATTACGGAAGAGTATGCTTACAAAAAAAATACATCGCTATTTAAAAACTTAGCCAAGTTAAGAATAAACGATATCAATATATCCATCGATGACTTTGGCACAGGGCATTCGACACTCGAAAACTTATATGCATTACCGTTTAATGAGATAAAAATTGACCGTTCATTTGTGATGAACTGTGAACAAGATACTAAGAAACAAAAAATAATAAAATTCATCTGTAATTTAGCCAGTGAGTTTAAAACAAAAGTAGTTGCTGAAGGTGTGGAAAGTTACGAGTGTTGGAAGTTATTGAAAGAAATTAACGTTGATATTTGTCAAGGTTACTACATCAGTAAGCCCGTTCCGGTAAATGAAATTAAGAATATATTTAGAGTTGATTATGAAGAAATTTAATATTTTGGTTTTTGATGATCACCCTCTAGTAGGAGTAGCAATAAAGGCAACTTTAAGCTTAATGAGTTGTGTGGATTCTATATCTTCAGTTTATTCTTTTAGAAGTGCTTTGGATGTTATTAAAAATAAAAATATTAACTTTGTTATTCTAGATATAAATTTATCTGATGGAGATGGTTACGACTTTTATCGACGTATTAAGTCTCATGGCTATCAAGGGAAGGTATTATTCTACTCAGCAGAAGAAAGCTCACTATATAGTAAATTGGCATTTAAATCTGGAGCGGATGGTTATGTTTGTAAATCAGAGCATCAGGAAATTCTTCGTGATGCTGTAGAGGGCATTTCTAACGGTTACACCTTCTTCAAATTCAAGAGTGATAAATCTGGGTATGAGAATGAAGAACAAGTCACACTCTCAAATCGTGAGGCTATGGTGATGAGCCATTTATTGAATGGAAAAACTAACAAAGATATCGGACAGTTGTTGAAAATCAGTGATAAGACGGTGAGTACTTACAAAAAGCGGTTATTTGATAAGTACAGTGTGAATAATTTGGTGGAACTGATTAAGGTGGTAAATGTATGAATGTAAAAGACCACAAATGGAATGTTGCATTTAATTCACTTGCTCTTGCATTTATCTCCTACTCTATTATTTTCATCTTATATTCGATTTCTGAAGTTGCTGATAAAAAAGCAAATTTTGCTTATGCTACAGAATATCTTGATAAACAAAAGCAACGATTAGTATATACATCTCTTTTTGTAAATACCGTTTTCCACATAAATGGAGATAAGTTAAATAAAATTTATGATGAGAGCGGTACGTATGGTCTCGATATCTATGTTTATCCAGTTACAGGTGGAGATTTAGAAATCAAAGGCAAAGAGGAAATTATAGTCTCCTCTATGATTTATGCATTTGGAAATATGAATTCATTTATAGGGAAAGAAAATTCATTAATATATTATCGTTCGTACGAAAATGACGGTAAATTAATGTCATTTAGTAGGCTTGACGATTTTCAATTTGACAAAAATATGTTCAACCAAGAACGATGTCAGATGTATAACTTGTGTTCTACCTATGCGACTAAGGAGTCTCTATCTGATCGATTACTTGTTTCAAGTATTTATAACGATACCATCACGGGCTCCAAAACGATTACGTTATCCAGTCCAGTTATTGATCAAGGGAAGGTCATTGGAGACATTAGCGCAGATATTTATTTTGATATGTCTATATTAGCGCAGGAAGCTTCAATTTCTAGCCGTGATCAAGGTGGTATGAACTACATTTATGTTGACTATCCTCAGTACCCAATGGGGGAGCTTTCCTTTCGCTCTTCTTATGTTATTGATAATAAATCAACACTGGTATTTGAGCTGCCAATTAGTAAATTAATTTTGGATACTCTCCCTTTTTTCGTATTGTCATTGGTTATTTCTCTATTCGCTACGGTTCATTACATGCAATACAAGATTCAAAAGAAGAGGTTTTCTGAGGTATACGAAGAGTCTAATCGTGACGAGATGACGGGGTTATACAACCGAAAAGTGTTTAGTACTCCAGAATTTTTGTCTGATACTTTGAATCAAACCATCGCAATTTTAGCAATTGATGGTAATAAATTGAAAACGATCAATGACACTTACGGTCACCATTGTGGCGACGCGGCAATTAAGCATATTGCAGAAGCGATGAAAGGAGTGTTTAGAGATACTGACTATGTAGTGCGATCAGGCGGCGATGAGTTCCTTGTGATCTTACCGGGCTGTCCAACACCAAGAGTAATGGAGCTTAAAGAAAAGCTTAAGAAAGAAGTAGCGCGTAAAAAAGTGCGTCCTTACAACATGGAAGTCTCTGTTAGTGTTGGTATCGCGTTCAAAAGACCCGAGGAAGAGTTGGAGTACGCTTTGATTGCAGCGGACGAGAACCTTTACCGTGATAAAGCGCAACCAAGTGATGAGCCTGAGGGTTTAGATAAAGCGTGCTAGGTACGATCAATACCTAGTGTTGGTAACTTAAAGCCCTTTATGATGATGAACAACGAGTTCAGTAAAGCCCGTTTGTTCATCAAACTCTCGATCAAAACTCATATTGTGATAGCTATGGATAATCAGCTCAGCAGTTGTATCGATCAGACATCCTTCCATTAAGTGCCCACCAACCACTTCACCGCTCTCTTTTGCGACGGAAAGGTGAACATGTTGGTGGTCTGGAGTCAGTGTGCCCATGATAGAAACAATCTCCAGCGGCTCATTCAGTTGTAAGGTTTGTGTAGCGCCTGCGAGACGGATCGTGAACTGAGTAAAGCAGCCCACGCAAGAGGCAATACTGCCTGCTTGAATTTGATGCCTTTCAACTAAACGTTGGAGCGCCAGTTTGAGATCGTCGCCTTTTACAAGACGCAGAGCGATAGGTGTGATCAAAATAGACCTCTAAAAATCAGTTAACAGAATAGCGCTTACCCGCTTTTGGCACCTGCTCAGACTCTTGTTGCTTAGGCGCGGAACCCGTGTCTAAATGCACCCATTTAAGGGCACCATTGGTCTCAAAGTCATTGGCTTCTTTACACACCATATAGTGCTCTCCAACTTGAAGGATCGCACCATCTGAATAAGCTTGATCTTGGTAATAACAGACGCGTTTCGCAATCTCGGATGCGTTAATACCAATCACGGGTTTTGCTGGCGTAGTGATGATGTTTGCCATAGTCGGCCAGCTAAAAAGAGCCAAAATAACTAGAATGAATCGCGTCATAGTCGTACTCCTAAATCACACCATACTTTCGTTCATAGCGTGGCAGCATACTTTCGTTGCCTAAGATGCCGCCTTGGTGGACATAAATAATCGTCTTATCTAAGTTATCTTTATACCATGATTGAAGACAGCGCCACATCATAGGGTCATAGAGCAGGTCAAATTCAATGTCTGTCTCTGATAGGAGTTGCTGCCAAACGGCGTAATCTTGCTGGTAGAGTTTGCCGAAGTGGTGTTTGGTTTCTAGCTCAAGAATGGTCGGGTGGTCAGACTCGCCAAGTTCAATGAATTGCTGGACCAAGTAATCTTTGCCGCCAACACATGGGCAAGTCAGTACTTCTATGCCATGAGGCTTGAGATAGTTGTGCAGGTAAAGCGCCGTTGTCCCTGTACCTGCAGGGAGAGCAACAACAAACTGATGGTTGGTCTCAAAGCGGCTCCAAGACAAGATTTCGCTAGCGAGCTGGTTGATACCTTGTTTTGACATCGTTGTCCTTCCACCCTCTGGAATGACAAGGCAACTTTGGTCTGGCTGGCGTATTTGTTCGATGTAATCGACGGGATGTAGGTGAGAGTCTGCCACTGGGATCACCTTTGCACCGAGATCTAATGCACCACGATAGTTGCCAATAGGGTTGTCCATCAACCAGTTGGGGATGCGGTCGACATAGAACTCCAGTTGCCAGCCTTTGATAGCGGACAGTGCTGCCAAAGAGTAAAGACTATTTGCTTGTGCGCTGCCATAACAGATCAGCGTGTCGATGTTTGTGGCTTCGAGTTCCAACAACGCCATAAACTTACGCGCTTTATTGCCACTAAAATGGCTATGCAGTTGGTCATCGCGCTTTAGAAAAAAAGGAATGCCATCAAATTGGTGCTGTGTAATGGGAGTATTGGCAAGCTTCATCGGTTTGCATTATTGGAGAACGGCCGACTATCTTACCCAATTCGTGCTAATTAGTATCAAACTGGATCAAACTTTATTGTCGCTATACATCCCCTAGAATGATGATTTTGAATATCAAATTGCCATTGGTAGCGCTGGCATAAGTCGTCGACAATGAGCAGCCCAAGCCCGTGGCCTTCAGAGTTTGGTACTTCTTTTAATCCTGAGCCGTCATCAATAATTACCAACTGCTGTTTGGAAATATTAACGCTAATAGTGCCTTGCTCAGTAGCCGCGATAGCGTTGCGTAGAAGATTGCCTAGAATCATGTTTATCACCGGCTCTGTAGCACGGGTGACGGGTGAGTCACTGTATGACAGTTCGATATCAAGATGTTTACACGATGCTTGGATAGCACTGCTTTCAAGAATTGATTCGATCTCATCTTTGGTTATTGCTCTTAGCGGAGCATCACCAGCATTTCTCTCGTAGCGAACAATTGACAGTAGCGCGTCGACCATGGTGATCATTTCATTTGTGGCGTCTTCAATACGCTGAATCTGGCGGTTTTGGAAATCGGTTGATTCTGCGCGCATCAGCAGTTTGTTTGCACCTTTGACCACGGTAAGAGGGGTTCTTAGCTCATGACTGGCATAGCGGGCGAATGCTTGTTCGCGTTTGAGCGTGTGATTTAATTCGGAGCGGTATTGGTTAAGCCTGTCAGTCAATAAGTGAAACTCTTGCGCTGATTGAGGCTGGATGGAAAACGCCTGCTCTACATCGATTGAATCTTGATTGAGCTGTGCGGTGATATCGTTAAGAGGTTCAATCAGGCGAATAGATAGACGATAGAGTATCGTGCCAAAAACAAACATCAGTGTCGCCACTAACATGACCACAATTGTTCCTGAGTAGAGCAGTTCGTCTACGTCGAATTCGACTCGATCGATTAAGGTTAATAGTACGATAGGCTTGGTTTTTCCTTGGTCGGTATATTGCCCTTTGAACACCATATGGGAAAGAGGGTTAAAATCTTCCCCCACTTCGCCAAGATAGCTTTCTTTCACTTGGAGGAACTCACGATACACTTCGGGGACCAACGTCATATCATTATACGCGACGGTGAGTTCATCCAACCTTACTGCCCCTGTTTCGCCACTTAAGAAGCGAGCGACAGCGGCATCTCTATCAATCAAGATACGTCTTTCGCCCACTCTGTCTTCCGACCACTGCAGGGCAAGGTAAAAGATGACAAAGCTAACGATGCCGACCGTAATAGACACGACCGTGAAAAAAATCGCCAAGTGGCCCGTAAGGGTTTTGGTGTTAGAAAAAGAGGCGTTGAGCATCATAGTTCCTCTAAACGAAAACCAATCTTAGGAATGGTGGTCAGCATAGGCCTAGCAAACGGCTTGTCCAATTGGTTTCTGAGCTGATAAATATGACTGCGAAGCACGTCGTTATTCGGTTCACTTTCTTGCCAAAGCTTTTCTGAGAGTTCTTGACGAGTGACGACTTCAGGGGCTTTTTGACACAGTAGTTCCAGTATGGTGTAGGTGGTTGGGTTGAGTGCCAACAGCTTATCTTCTCGAAACGCTTGACGGGTTTTTTGATCGATTCTTAAGCTTGAAAATTGCAAGACCGTACTGGCTACTTGTCCCCGATAGCGCTTTATCAAAGCTTGAATGCGAGCTTCCAAGATTTCTAGATCAAATGGCTTGGTTAAGTAGTCGTCTGCGCCATGCTTAAACCCTTTCAGCATGTCCTCACGGTTATCAAGCGCAGTGAGCATCAAGACAGGTGTATTCACTCCAGCTTCTCTTAGCTTGTTACAAACCGTCAGGCCATCCATACGAGGCAGCATGAGATCAAGCAAAATGAGGTCGAACGTTCCTTCTAATGCGAGTTGAAGTCCAAGTTCGCCATTGTCTGCGTAATCTAATTCCATTCCTTCACATTCGAAGTAATCAAATAAGATGCCTGCAACTTCACGGTTATCTTCAACTAGCAATACCTTGTTCATAATGTTCTCTCGATGTTTGACCGCTTAATGATCTCAATCTAGACGTGGAAAAAACGTGAACAACAAGCTTTTCACATCACTATTGATAAATTTGCTGCCCATAAGCGGTGGAATGAATCATCGCCGTGAACAACCCGAATAATAGTGCCAGTAAATAGGGGGCGAATATGGGTATCGTTACTTCTGTTCCAGACTACAAAAGCGCCGCGATCACGCTCAGTGTCATCGTGCCATATTTTAATGAGCAAGAAGTCTTACCCGAACTTCATGCTCGTCTTACCGCAGTGCTAGATCAATTGCCCGATTCTAGTGAGATCATTTATATCGATGATGGTAGCACAGACGATAGTTTAAGCCTTGTGAATCATTTTGAGTCATTAACGTCATCGATTCAAAGTGTTGCTCTGAGTCGTAATTTTGGTAAAGAGTCAGCGATGAGCGCAGGGCTTGAATACAGCAATGGCTTAGCGGTGATTGTTATTGATGCCGACTTGCAAGATCCCCCAGAATTGATTCCAGACATGCTAGCTAAATGGCGAGAAGGCTATGACGTGGTCAATATGCAGCGACAGGAAAGACTTGGTGAAACTTGGTTCAAGCGCCAATCGGCTGCGGCATTCTATCGTTTACTCAACTCTATGGTTAAGTCTGAAATTCCTGAAAATGTCGGTGATTTTCGTCTTTTGTCACGTGAGGTCGTTGATCACATCAATGCTTTACCGGAAAGAAATCGTTACATGAAGGGCATCTTCGCTTGGCCTGGCTTCAAGCAAACAACCATTCAGTTTCAGCGTGATGCGCGCTTTTGCGGTGAAACGAAATGGAACTACCTCAAATTAATTGGGCTTGCGGTTGATGGGATTACTTCGTTTTCTATCCGCCCGCTGCGTATTGCTACGGTGCTTGGCAGTCTGATTGCGTTGAGCGCCTTTATCTACGGCATGATGATCGTTGGCAAAACCATACTATTTGGCGACCCGGTAACCGGCTATCCGTCAATGATGGTCGTGCAACTTGCCTTGGGTGGAATACAACTGCTGTGTGTCGGCGTGATGGGTGAATATATCGGCCGTATCTTTATCGAGACTAAGCAGCGTCCCCTCTACCTCGTTCAATCAATAGCAGAAAAACAACCCCAACACACATTACAAGCAATGGAGAAAAGAGCGTGAATTTCAACCGAGTTCATCTTTGGGCAATTTTAGGTGCAGCGCTGTTTATTCGGCTATTAAGCCTTGGGGCCTATCCACTTATGGACACCACCGAGGCGAGATATGGCGAGATGGCACGGCTCATGGTTGAGACGGGAAACTGGGTGACTCCTCAGTTTGACTATGGTGTGCCATTTTGGGGCAAGCCACCACTGTTTACTTGGATGAGTGCCTATGGCATTGAAGCTTTCGGTATTAGTGAGTTTGCAGTGCGCGTACCTCATTGGTTAGCGGGTGTGCTCGTCATCATCATAATGGCGATGTTTGCTAAGCGTATGGGCTATAGTGGTTTGATCACAGCAGTGGTGCTTGCGACGTGCGGTATTTTCTCTATTGCAGCAGGTGCTGTCATGACGGATATGGCGCTGACATTGGGCATGACTATCGCGATGCTTGGGTTTTATTTGTGTTGGCTGAGCTATGAACAAGAAAAACCGAATCAAGCCTGGGGTTACATCGGTTTTTTTGGTCTTGCGATCGGACTGTTAGCGAAAGGACCATTAGTTATCGTCCTGATGGGGTTCGCGGTTTTTCCTTGGTTAATCATTCAACATGGTGTGTTGGGTGCGTTTAAACAGCTTTGGCGACGATTCCCAATCGTGTTTGGCTCTGTATTAATGCTGGTAATTGCACTGCCATGGTACGTGATGGCCGAACAGGCAACACCTGGTTTTATTGATTACTTTATTGTGGGTGAGCATTTTAAACGTTTCTTAGTCAGCGGCTGGGAAGGGGACTTGTACGGCAGTGCACATGATGAAATTCGCGGCACCATTTGGCTGTTCTGGGGTTACTCTGCCGCGCCTTGGTCTATCGTTTTACCTGCCCTGTTTTGGTTTAAACGCAAAGCGTTAAGCTCTGTAATTTCACCTAAACATGGCTTATTTAGCCTATTAATGTTGTGGATGGTCGCTCCGCTTATCTTGTTTACCTTTTCAGGAAATATTCTTCCAGCGTATGTGCTTCCGGGTATCCCAGCCATTGGCTTATTGATAGCCATTTTAGTTTCAGATACAACGGAAGATCTTAAATGGTTCAAAGTAGTGTCGAGTATCGTTCCCGTACTACTGATCGGGGCGGTGGTGTTTATTCAGCTAGGGACGGGTGACAAGAAAAGTGACAAGGTGATTTTTAATATGAGCGATCCAAATGTCGACACCTATTACGTGGGGAAAAGACCTTTCTCGGGCCAGTTTTATAGCTACGGAAAAGCACAACTATTGACTGATGAAAGTGTGTTGGACTCGCTAGATAAAGTCCAATTGATTGGACAGAAAGAGGATGTTGATCTAGTTGTACAAGAGAGGTCACTCAACTGCATCATAGAATTTACGTCGAAAAGTCGTCGTTCTCTCTATCGATGTGAGGCTAATTAATGGCGCATCGTCTAGCTAAATTCGCACTAGTAGGAGGCATCGGCTTTATTGCCGATGCTTGTGCGTTTGCATTGTGTTTCTACCTGCTGGAAATCCCGCTCATCGGTAGCAGACTTATTGCGTTTGTCGTTGCGGCGACCGTCACTTGGTTTGGCAATCGAACTTTTACGTTTGCGAGTCAAGACCGCGCATTAGCAAAACAGTGGCTCAAATTTATGAGTGTCGCGTGCATCTCCGCAATTCCCAATTTTCTCGCTTTTAAAACCATTTTGTTGCTGTTTGGTGAAACTGGCGTCATGCCGATGGCTGCTTTAGTGGTAGGAGTATTGGTCGGGATGGTCAGTAATTATCTGTTTAGCTCCTTGTGGGTGTTCAACAAAGCGCATTAATAACTGCTAAATAAAAAAAGCCCAGAGCAAGTATGCTCTGGGCCGATACAAAAAACATAGGAGTTAATAAGAAAAAGCAGCGTAAATTAGTAGCTTCAGTAAGAAAACAAGTTTGACGGCCTGTAAACTTATGGGTTGTCCAAACCCTGAATACTCT
The DNA here is from genome assembly GCF_000176235.1 of Vibrio orientalis CIP 102891 = ATCC 33934. Classification (NCBI taxonomy): domain Bacteria; kingdom Pseudomonadati; phylum Pseudomonadota; class Gammaproteobacteria; order Vibrionales; family Vibrionaceae; genus Vibrio; species Vibrio orientalis. The sequence continues at coordinate 547,409 of NZ_ACZV01000005.1, forward strand.
GCTAACTACACTTAGTAAGACTCGGGCTTTTCCAATGAGTTCCCTTAAAATCAAAAAAAATTAAATTTTTCTTCTTCTCAACAAGTTACGCAATCTGGTCAGACCAATGGTTAAAAGTGTGATGTTAATAACTTGTTGCTTTGGTGTTTCGAATGTATATTTTCAAACAGTTGTTTAATACGAGTGATTGAAATGCCAGTGAGAAATTCTACTAAAGAGAAAATCCTTGATGTTGCTGAGGCTCTATTTGCAGAACATGGCTTCAAAGATACCTCCCTACGCACGATCACCAGCAAGGCGGGCGTTAACCTTGCGTCGGTTAACTATCATTTTGGTGATAAGAAAACCTTGGTAAGAGCAGTACTCAATCGATACCTAGAAGCATTTATGCCAGCGGTTCAAGATGCACTGATCAACCTGAACTTAAATGATCAATATGAGATGGCGGAGGTGTTTGAGTCTTTGAGAGGACCGTTGCGTAATCTTAATGACGTCAGACCAAACGGAACCAGCCGTTTTATGCTGTTGATTGGCCGCGGTTACACTGATGTGCAAGGCCATTTACGTTGGTTTATCACCACTCGATACTCTGAAGTTTTGCAGTTATTTACCCAATCGGTCATGAAAGCCAATCCGAAATTGACTCAAGAAGAGTTGTTCTGGCGCTTGCATTTTACCTTGGGGACGTGCGTTTTCACCATGGCATCAAGCCAAGCGCTACTAGAAATTGCAGAAAACGATTATGGCAAAGCGATGGACGCTAAGTCTGTTGTAGACCAACTAATTCCATTTTTAGCAGCCGGAGTTGCTGCGGAATAAAACGAAAATCTATACCTATATAAAACAATAATATTGGACCACCAAATAGTGAACAAAAGGATCTGATTATGGGCTCTCTACGAAGAAAATGGGTAAGCGACCCAGCTTTCAAAATGTTTAAGAAAGTACTGCCACCGCTATCAAGCACTGAAAAAGAAGCTATGGAAGCGGGGAGTGTTTGGTGGGATGGAGAGCTGTTCTCAGGTCGTCCTGATTTCACTAAACTTCATCAATACCCTAAACCATCGCTTTCAGCAGAAGAACAGTCGTTTATGGATAACGAACTGCAAACCCTGCTTGAAATGCTTGATGACCATAAGATCGTAAAAGAAGATCGCGACTTGCCAGAAGAAGTTTGGCAATACTTGCGTAAAGAGCGTTTCTTCTCGCTTATTATCTCTAAAGAATATGGCGGTCGTCAGTTCTCTTCACTGGCGAACTCGACCATCGTAACCAAAATCGCGACTCGCAGTATCAGTGCAGCGGTATCGGTTATGGTGCCTAACTCACTTGGCCCTGGTGAGCTTCTTTCTCACTATGGTACTCAAGAGCAAAAAGATTATTGGCTTCCACGTCTAGCTGACGGTACTGATATCCCATGTTTTGCATTAACAGGTCCTGAAGCGGGGTCGGATGCGGGCGGTATTCCTGATGATGGTATCGTCTGTTATGGCGAGCACGAAGGCAAAGAAGTGCTTGGTATTCGTCTTAACTGGAATAAACGTTACATTACTTTAGCACCTGTTGCGACGGTACTTGGTTTGGCATTTAAGATGTACGATCCAGACGGTTTAATGGGTGACAAGAAAGAACTTGGTATTACGTGTGCTCTTATTCCTGCAGACCATAAGGGTGTTGAAATCGGTGAGCGCCACGATCCACTTGGCCTAGCGTTTATGAATGGCCCTACGCGCGGTAAAGATGTGTTCATCCCGATGGAATGGCTGATCGGCGGTCAAGAATATGCAGGTAAAGGCTGGCGCATGTTGGTTGAGTGTCTATCAGCAGGTCGTGGTATTTCACTACCGGCTCTAGGTACTGCGATGGGCCACTTAACAGCCCGTACAACAGGTGCTTATGCCTACGTACGTAAGCAGTTTGGGATGTCGATTGGTAAGTTTGAAGGTGTTGCAGAATCATTGGGTCGAATCGGTGGTTTGACTTACTTGCTAGAAGCGACTCGAACTCTGACAACGACGTCACTGGATCTAAAAGAAAAGCCAGGCATCGTCACCGCCATTGCTAAGTACCACATGACTGAAATGGCGCGCACGATTCTTAATGACTCAATGGATATTCATTCTGGTCGCGCAATTCAAGATGGTCCGATGAACTATCTGGCGGCGCCTTATCTAGGTATTCCAGTGGCAATCACGGTAGAAGGTGCAAACATATTAACTCGTAACCTAATGATCTTTGGTCAAGGTGCGACACGTTGTCATCCATACGTATTGAAAGAGATGGAAGCGGCAGCGAACCCAGACGAAAAGCAAGGCGCTAAAGAGTTCGATGACCTGCTGTTCAAACATATCAAGCATGCGATGGGTAATACCTTTGGTGCGTTTGGAGCGGCACTAACAGGCTCTCGCTTTGTGAGAGCTGATATGAGCGGCCCAACGCAGGGTTACTACAAAGATATGACTCGCTTGAGCCGTGCGCTTGCGGTGAGTGCTGATATCGCTATGGCGACGCTGGGCGGCGATCTAAAACGTAAAGAGATGATCTCTGCGCGTTTAGGTGATGCCCTTGCTTACCTATACATGGCGTCAGCGGCGCTGAAGAAATATGAAGATGAAGGTCGTCAGCAGCAAGACCTAGACTACGTCCATTACGCGGTTCAGCACTGTCTACACAACGGAGCGAAGTCGTTACAAGAAGCCTTCACTAACTACCCGCAAAAAGCCGTGGGCCGCTTGCTTAAAGTGATCATCTTCCCATTGGGTAACCATTTTGCGAAGCCAAGTGATGATCTTACTGTGAAGTTGGCGGAAAGTTTAATGACTCCAGGCGCACATCGCGACAGATTGACGAATCTTTGCTTTGTCGGCCAAGATGAAAACGACAGCGTCGGCCTAATGGAAAATGCCTTCTTGGCGATGTATGACATTAAGAGCCTAGAGCGCAAGATAATGCGCGCGGCGAAAGAGGGTAAAGTCGCACGTAAAGGTCTATTAATGGATAGACTTGCTCAAGCACTAGAAGCCGACGTACTGACGCAGGAAGAAGTGGACAAGATTGTTGCAGCTGACAAGTTGCGCTACAAAGCAATCCAAGTTGACCACTTTAGTCATGATATGAGCGAAGTTCGTACCCATGAAACCTCAAAAAAGTCTAAGGCGAAACTGGACAGCGTTGCTTAAGGTAAGTGAATGAGGCTTTAGCCGAGCAATAATGAGACATTTCATAATTAAGGCACCCAATTGGGTGCCTTTTTGTTACCTGAGCGCTGTACATTGCTTTAAAGTGCTCCAACCACTTGCATTTTAGCGACATTTTTACAGAAATTAGATGCGATCTTACTTTGAACCTTTTATTCTAGCGGGGTTATTTAAAGGAAGTTGAATATGATCATCAAACCTAGAATTCGCGGATTTATCTGTACTACTACGCATCCAGTAGGCTGTGAAGCTAACGTAAAAGAACAAATTGCTTACACAAAAGCACAAGGCCCAATCAAAGACGCACCTAAGCGTGTCCTTGTTGTGGGTGCATCAAGTGGCTACGGTCTATCTTCTCGTGTCGCTGCGGCATTTGGCGGTGGTGCTTCAACTATCGGTGTTTTCTTCGAAAAAGAAGGCTCAGAGAAAAAACCAGGTACAGCGGGTTTCTACAACTCTGTTGCATTTGAAAAGCTAGCTCGTGAAGAAGGTCTGTACGCGAAAAGCCTAAACGGCGATGCGTTCTCTAACGAAGCGAAGCAGAAAACAATCGACCTAATCAAAGAAGACCTAGGCCAGATTGATATGGTGGTTTACTCGCTAGCGTCTCCAGTACGTAAAATGCCAGAAACTGGTGAGGTTATTCGTTCATCTCTAAAACCTATCGGTGAGACATACACATCAACAGCGGTTGATACTAATAAAGACCTGATCATCGAAGCAAGCGTAGAGCCTGCAACAGAAGACGAGATCAAAGACACTGTTACTGTAATGGGCGGTGAAGATTGGGAACTTTGGATCAATGCGCTTTCTGAAGCGGGTGTTCTCGCTGACGGCTGCAAAACAGTAGCTTACAGCTATATCGGTACAGAGCTTACTTGGCCAATCTACTGGGATGGTGCGCTAGGTAAAGCGAAGATGGATCTCGATCGCGCAGCGACTGCTCTTAACGACAAGCTTTCTGCAACTGGCGGTACAGCTAACGTCGCAGTACTTAAGTCAGTAGTAACACAAGCTTCTTCAGCAATTCCTGTAATGCCTCTATATATCGCGATGGTATTTAAGAAGATGCGTGCTGAAGGCGTACATGAAGGCTGCATGGAGCAAATCTACCGTATGTTTAGCCAGCGTCTTTACAAAGAAGATGGCAGCGCGGCAGAAGTGGATGACAAGAACCGTCTACGTCTAGATGATCTAGAGCTGCGTGATGACATTCAAGAGCATTGTCGCAACCTATGGCCACAGATCACTTCTGAAAACCTAAAAGAGCTAACTGACTACGTTGAGTACAAAGAAGAGTTCTTGAAGCTATTTGGCTTTGGTGTTGAAGGTGTTGATTACGACGCTGATGTTAACCCAGACTACAAAGCAGACTTTATCGCTATCTAATTGAAAGCATGAATTCTAAATTAAAATCCGGCGCCTAGACGCCGGATTTTTTATTTGAGCTAGCTTATTTACCTACTTCGGTTACTTCTTGAATTATTAGATCTGAAATTAAGTCGACATCTTTCGGTTCATCTTCTTCATCCCATGTACCTACACTTATCTCCGCATTAACCAAGGTATCTTGAAAATAAGCATATTTGGTTGTGTACTGTCCTCGACTAGCAGTTGTTGCTAACTTCTCCGAGTCTTTTACGATCTCAATAGTATGACTTATTGCTGGTTTAGCAAGTGCGCCGCTGTAAATGGAGTGATTGCGTTGGAAGTCCACATTGATGTTGATTTCGCCATCGGCGGAGTCAACTGAACTAGCAAGAATGTTTTGCTCTGCCATGTGTTTTTGAAGAGCTTTAACAAATTCATGAGTTAACTCATCTTCATTGATATATGGGTTGTCAATAGGTGCTTCTAGAGGGAAACGCTCTGTAAGCTTTACATCCACATTTCCTAAAACATATTTGGATTGGCCCGCGACGAGTGGCGTAGGCTCTACATGGTAGGTGTATGGTGAACTCGCACAGCCTGATAAACCTAGCGCAACAGCCATCGCTAATAATTGTGTTTTCATTGTTAATTCTCTTGAATATGTAATTTTGATTGTATGTTTTTATTTATTTGTCTCGTAAATGAGTCAATTTCGATACTATCAATGTATTTATAAAAAATACATATTCAAAATCAACTTGTTATAAATAAGGTTGATTTTTGTGGAGAGTGTATAAAACTGGGGGCGTGTAGGTACTATTGCTAGCAGGTACAGAAGTGGAGCCAAATTCTTAGATTTTATAAGCCAAAGGGAGTGATGTAGGAGCATCAATCCCTTTGATTTTTAGCTAGGGCTACTTAAACGTCGACCAAATTGGCGCATGGTCAGACGGTTTCTCAATACCACGCAGTTCATAATCGACATCGGACTCAATACATTTCTCTGCCAGCTTTGGCGTCGCAAGTACCACATCAATACGCAGGCCGCGATTATCAGGGAAGCCCTTTGAACGATAATCAAACCATGAGAAACGGTCGTTCACATCAGGGTGAATCTGACGGAAGGTATCAACAAACCCCCAATCTAACAGTGTCTTCAGCCATTCACGTTCCTCAGGTTGGAAAGAACACTTACCAGTTTTCAACCAACGCTTACGGTTCGGTTCACCAATACCAATATCGGCATCAATAGGGCTGATGTTGATGTCACCCATCACGATCAACTGTTCATCATTACTGTGATGATCGTTTAGGTAAGTCATTAGATCAGAATAGAACTGGCGCTTGTATGGGAACTTAGTCTCATGGCCGATGTTATCACCCTGAGGGAAATAGCCATTAAGCACCGTCACTTTCTCACCATTATCATCTTCAAGGGTCACCATGATCATACGTTTTTGATGATCTTCATTGTCGGTAGGAAAGCCTTTTTGAACAGAAAGCGGTTCTTTCTTACATAACATTGCCACACCATAATGGGCTTTTTGGCCATGGAAATAGACTTTATAGCCCATTGCCTCAACGTCTTCGAGCGGGAACGCTTCATCGTGAACCTTGATTTCTTGCAGACCAATCACATCTGGCTGATGCTTATCAATGACAGCTTGGAGTTGGTGGAGGCGGGCACGAAGGCCATTTATATTGAAAGAAATTACTTTCATTTCTGTTCCTTAGTTATGACTGCTTTATTTTTTATTAGCGCAATACTAGCATCAAAGTTATCGGGTCGCGAAAGGGAAATAGGTCATCGTTGTTGTTAACAATTATGTAAACTTTCGATTGATATCTCACTCATTTATGGTGTAATTGATAACCACTTTTATTCACTAAAAGTATGAAATCACCGAGTTTGCTAAAAGGAAGTAATATGCGAACGTTATCTGTGCAGTGGAAAATCACACTCCTTGCGGGCATGTGCCTGCTTATCACCTCTTTGTCGTTAATCGGTTTTTCCGTTTATAACGCAATCTCAAACCAACACCAAATCAAGCAACAGAGCTCTGCATCGGTTATCAATAAATCCGAGCAAATTGTTGAAACTCGTGCTTTGCTCAGTGCAACCGAAGTGACCGAGTATCTCAATGAAGCCTTGTATCGTGCAGAGATGCTCGCCTCGAGCGCTATGTTTCAAAAGGGACTGAGTGAAGAAAACTTCGGTGATAGTGAAGAGCTACGTATAGCGTTGGATGAAATGGTTCGCCGAGCAGTAACCAGTTTTGATGCGATCCAAGGTGCGTATCTGGTGTTTAGACCAGAAATGCTTGATGGCGAAGACAGTAACTATATCGATGCGGAATACGTTGGTTCGAATGACAAAGGGCGTTTTGCTTCGTATTGGATGACGGCGAAGAATGGCGAAAATATTGTCGCCAATGCTATTTCTGAAGCGACATTAGCGGACTCTGTAAATAGTGAGCGATTTTATTGTCCTATCGCTTCAGGGGAAACGTGTGTGACTACTCCTCGCGTTATCACACAAGACGGCGGTGCCTTTCTGACCAGCTCAATTTCTGTCCCTCTTAAGATTGAAGATACGACGATTGGTTTCTTTGGTATTGATCTAAGGCTTGATTCGTTGGCGGGTATCGTGACCAGTTCAGATCAGGAACTGTTTTCTGGTAGCGGTGCAATTAACTTAATCAGTTTAGATGGTTCTTTGATTGCCAGTGATAACTCTTCTGTACAAGTTGGTCAGCCATACACAAGTGACATTTTAACGAATGACCAGATAACGGATCAGCTCTTTGGCCAAGAAGTGACAACCCAGTGGAGCAAAGATGGGGCGTGGCTGAGCGTATTTGCACCCATCATGGTGGCAAATCAAACGTGGGGGGTGTTGTTTGATATGCCACGTTCAAGCGTCTTATCTGATGCAGAAGAGCTAGACGAGATAATCAGCCAGCAAGTGGAATCTAGCGTTCAAACCGAACTTATTGCCGGCGTTGTGTTGGTTATCTTGGGGTTAGCGACGATTGCCTTTGCAGCGTCTCGCTTGGTTAAACCTATCCGTGAAGTTGCCGCTCGCTTAGAAGATATTGCATCTGGTGAAGGGGATTTAACCCAGCGCCTAGAGATAAAATCGCAAGATGAGATTGGCCAGTTATCACTTGGCTTCAATAAGTTCTTAGATAAACTTCAATCAATCATTAGCGATGTGGTTGATACTACGCTGCAAATTGGCACGACAACGCAGCAATCAAGAGTGGCTGCTCAGCAAACGAGATCCAGCAGTGATGCACAATTCAAAGAGGTTGATCTGGTCGCCACCGCGTCTGAAGAGATGACTCAAACGGCAAGCCTTGTTGTGCAGAATGCGGAAGTCGCGGTCAAAGCGGCGGAGAAGGCCAATGAGTTTGCAGCCAATGGTCAAAATGTGATCGAACAGTCTCAAACTGAAATGATTCGTTTAGTGGATCGTATGACTGCAGCGGTGCCTGTGGTTGAGGAGCTAGCGTCCAACAATGCCAATATCACTGAAATTCTCTCTGTCATTGAGGGGATTTCGGAACAGACCAACTTACTGGCGTTAAACGCGGCGATTGAAGCGGCGAGGGCAGGAGAGCAAGGGCGTGGCTTTGCTGTGGTTGCTGACGAGGTGAGAAATCTAGCCAGCCGTACTCAAGAATCTGTGGGTGAAATTCGTCAGGTGATCGAGAACGTGCAAAATGGGACCCGAGACGTTGTTCAAGCGATACAAGATGGTAATGATTTAGCCAATGACTCGGCAACGCAAGTACAAAATGCAGCAGCGGAGTTAAGCCAGATCTTCGAAGCTATTGCTTCAATCAATGATATGAACTCGCAGATCGTGAAAGCAGCAGAAGAGCAGCAGTCTGTTTCCGCGGAAGTTAACCAAAATGTAAGTAACATTCGTGATTTGAGCGCTCAGATATTAACCCAAGCGGAAGAGTCCGAGATGGTCAGTTCGCAGATTGGTGAATTGTCTTCGAAGCAGCAATCGCTGGTGGAGCAGTTTAAAGTCTAACGGTTCCAACTAGACTATTTTCATATAACAAGGGCTTCGATACATCGAAGCCCTCTTTTCTGAGTAGTAAAGCCGTCAGTCGAAGTACCAATAGCCTTTATTAACGAGCTTAGTTAGCAGTTGGGTCGATTCATCAAGATCGGGTCCAGTGGATGAATCAATGGATAGCTCGTCATAGTCACACAAAGCACGTGTCATATTTGAATTGGGTACATCGAAGCTTTCACCATTGATGTAAATGGAGTGAAAATACCCTTGATGATAAAGAGCTCGTAGCCCTGATACTTTTCTAAGTACTCCACCAGATTGCAAATACTCGCTCACCTCAGTGTCACTGTACGCTTCCTCGGGTTCGACAATATCAAGTTGGTGACGAGATTGACTCAACATCGCCCCCATAAACGTTTGTATATCTTTCTCACCGTTGAGTGCTGCTTTTAGCATATCGGTTAGCTTTGCCAAATCTTGACTTAGCAACTCACCATTGTTGTCTTGCGCTGACTGCTCTGGATTATGTAGGTGAACGTCACCAATATCATGAGCCAGTACGTAGTCAGCAAAGTTACTCAGTAACTCTTGCTCTTTCGGTGAGCGGAATCCAATTGAGTAACTCATACTTGGTTCTAGCGTGTTCCCCTCGTGAGGAAAACCGGGTGGGATATAGAGAATATCTCCAGGCTCAAGCACTTCATCAATGATGGATTCAAAGCCTTCAATTTGTCTTAAAGCACCCGCTTGAATGGATTCTTTGTATTGACCTTTATCGATATCGCCAACACGCCAGCGACGCTTGCCACTGCCTTGGATAATGAAGACGTCATATTGGTCGATGTGCGGGCCGACGCCACCTTCTGGGGCCGAAAAGCAGACCATAAGATCGTCGAATAACCATTGGGGAAGTTGCTTAAATGCTTGGACCAATTCAGCAGAGCCTAAATGCCAGTGATTGCAGGCTTGGACAATGAGTTGCCAGTGAGATTCGTCCAGAGATTCAAAATGTGATTCTGGCAATGGCCCATGAGTGGCGGACCATTGATTGTCTTTATTAGAAATGAAGCGTGAGTCGATCTCTTCTTCCATCGCAAGACCAGCAAGCTCATCCGCGGAAATTGGATCAATAAAGTCAGCAAATCCAGCTTTGATTACGGTTGGCTTTTTATGCCAGTGCTCAGCGAGGAATGCTTTCAAATCAAATGTTAGTTGGTACATGTTTGCTCTAACTTACGCTCTAGATCAGATTGAACAATTTTTAATGCTTCAAGAGCAACTTTTGGATCGACTTCGTTACTTTCAAATAGATAGATAAGGTCAACGGCGAGTTTGATTTCATCAGGTGCTTGATCTAAGCCTGAGTTAGAAGAAGACATTATTGGTTTCTCTCTCGGTAGGTGATCTGCTTTTCGATTTTTAGTTTGGCTTCTTGGCAACGTTTGAGGCGTTGCTCTGTAGCCAGAAGGTCTTGCTGGGCGGCTTGCTGCTGAAAGGGTGGGGCATATTGTAGTGCGAGCTCTTTATCTCGAACCATTTCCATTAAACGACGCTCCCAATCTTGGTGTTGGGATAAGTGTTGGTAAAGCTCGTTAATCGGTTTTTGAAAGTAGCTTTTGTGTTTCGGTTCGTTTTTACGAATTTTCGTTGTGGCTAACTCTCGTTGTATGGCGCTGACTTGGGCAAAAAGACGCTCAGTGAGATATTCCGCGCGCATGGCAGTCAGTTTACCTGCTTCTTCTTCTCTGACGATGGATTGCAGAGTTGATTGGGTTTCTTTCACACATGGAACCAACAGTTTCGCTTTGCACTGGAAAAGTCGTTCGTCAAACAGTGCAAGGTGATGCTCGCCTCGTTGTCTGTCGAGGCTAGCGGCTTGAACTGCGAGCTCTTCTAGTGTTGATTTAAGCTGATTTATTTTGCTCATGACCGACGCCTTACAAGTTTACAAACCATGCTTCGTAAGCAAGTTTTACCGCAAGAATACTAACCACGGTGACAAAAACAGGGCGAATGAATTTCGCACCAAACTTGATCGCTGAGTGAGCCCCGACGAATGCTCCAGCCATTAAGCAGACACCCATCGTTAAGCCTAGCACCCAATCAATGTGGCCTAAAATGGCGAAGGTCACTAAAGAGGTAAAGTTACTGGTGAAGTTCATCGCCTTAGCAAGGCCTGACGCCAACAGAATATTTAATCGGTATAGCGCCATTGAACTTACGGTCCAAAAAGCGCCGGTTCCTGGTCCAGCAACACCATCATAAAAGCCCAGTGTTAAACCTTGGGCATACTGTTTTTTCTTAACGGTCGGACATGGATCTGGAGTCTCGTTGTTCACTTGGCTTGGCGTTTTGTGCCAAATGGTATAGATCGCTGCGGCGAGAATCACCAGTGGCAAAATCTTTTCTAACCATTGGGTACTTATTAGGTCGACAAACAAGGTACCTAATATTGCTCCGGTTAAGGTAGCGATGAAAGCGCGCCCCCAACACTCTGGCTTAAACAACTTCTTGCGATAATAGGTGAGTGCCGCAGTAGACGATGCAAAGGTTGCGGCAAGCTTGTTAGTCCCCAAGGCAATATGCGGAGGTAGGCCTAAAGACAATAGAGTCGGGACAGTGAGCATTCCGCCACCGCCAGCTACCGCATCAATAAATCCAGCAAGAAAGGCGACAAGTGCCAACACCAACAGCATGGTTGGCTCTAAAAATTCCATATAATGATTCTTCTTTTATATAGGGCGAAGATTATTCTATTACTCGTTTAAATGGTGGTAGTGAGTCGAGCAGAGCACTTCCATAACGTTTGGTCACCACACGGCGATCAAGGATGATGACTTTACCAGAATCTCTCTCTTTACGCAGTAAGCGCCCCACTGATTGAATTAGCTTTTTACTCGCTTCCGGGACGCTGATCTGCATAAATGGGTTACCGCCACGGTTTTCGATATATTCAGCATGCGCTCTTTCTACGGGAGAAGTGGGAACCGCAAAAGGAATCTTAGTGATAATCAAGTTTTCAAGTAATTCACCCGGTAAGTCGAGTCCTTCGGAAAAACTGCCAGTACCAAATAGAACACTTGTCTTCTGACACTGAACCAAGGTTTTATGTTTTTTTAGGATCTCAGAACGCGACTCTTTTCCTTGCACCTGCAACGCCCAGCCTTGTTTTACGAAATCTGTTGAGAGTGCATCAGCAACTTGGTTCATTTGCCAATAGGAAGAGAATAAAACTAAATTGGCTTTCTTATCTTCAATTAGGTTAGGCAATAACTCAATAAGATATTCCGTAAACTGAGGTGCCTGTGGTTCGTATTTCATTTTAGGCACATGCAGCTCCGCTTGATTTTGATAATCAAACGGTGAGGCGAGTGCCAGGAAGCGAACGCCGTCATCTGGCTTTTCACTGACTCCGGCTTGGCGACAGAAAAAGCTAAACGAATTGAGCGCGCGTAAGGTTGCCGATGTCAGTACTGCGCCGACACAACGACTCCATAGTTGCTGGTCTAGTTGCCAGCCAACTTCAAGTGGAGAGACATTGACAGTAAAGTCACCATCACGCTCTGGGCTGACTTCAAGCCAGCGTGCAAGTGGTGCACCTTTTTCTCGTAAAGGCTCAGCCATCAGGTTCCATACTTGAGCAAGATTATCCATACGTTGGATATAGAAACCGAGTTCGGCTAACGCGGGCTCTGCTAGTCTGTTGGCGAGTTCACCATCTTTTACTCTTTCTGCAATCAGGTCAGCGATTTTTGCTACCGCTTGAGCGCCTTTCTGTGAGAGTTTTTTTAACTCTTTAGATTCCTCTTCCAACCAGCTAGGTAACTCACCGTTTTCAAAGCGATAAATATTGTCCTCGAAATGGGCAGGATCAAATCGAGTGGCTAACTGAGATAAGGAAGGAATCAGTTGTTGTACTGAGTCTTGCAGCTCGTTGCGAAAACGCGATACACGTTTTTCATCGGCCATATTGGAAAACTTGGTCACCGACTGGTTCAGTCTTTCTAGCCAGCTCGCAGCCCCTTTTAAACTCGCGGCCGCTGATGAGTGGTCACGAGCAACATGAGGAAGATGGTGTGCTTCATCAAAAACATAAATCGTGTTTTCCGGCTCTGGGAGTATGACACCACCGCCAAGGTCGGCGTCCGCCATGACCAAACTATGGTTAGCGATAATGACATCTGTTTTATCGAGTTCGGCACGTGCTTTTTGAAAAGGACAGTCGCGATGCGCGGGCATACTGTTGTTACAGCTGTGCTTATCGCTCACGATCAGTTGCCATATTTCATCTTTGATAGGCTTTGGCCACGAATCTCTGTCCCCATCCCATTTACCTTGAGTGAGGGACTTATACATGGTTTCAAGTAGTTCGATATCTTTTTTCTTAGGCTTAGTTTCAAACATTGTCAGCTGTCCGCCATCGACGCCACTTGCAGAAGCGAGCTTCTCGGAGCAGCAATAACGTTGACGTCCTTTAGCCAATATAAAAGAGAACTCGCGATCCGTTAGCCTTCTATATAGAGGGAGATCTTTATTCACTAGCTGCTCTTGTAGCGCAACTGTCGCTGTAGAGATAACGACTTTGCGATTATTGAGCACGGCAACTGGAATAACGGCCATTAGATAAGAGAGAGATTTACCGATTCCTGTTCCAGCTTCAGCTACGATCATGCGGGTAGATTTGTGATATTCGCCACAAAGTGTTTTGGCGATTTCCGCAACGAGATAGTTTTGCGCTCGACGAGGTACAAAGTTTTCTAGCTGTGTCTGTAGGTTTTGATAGCTTGTACGAATGGATTGTTGAATTTTACTGGTAATCATACTGTGACCTATGTGGCGGGTGACGCATCATAGCACACTTTGCTAAACACTACTCAGTTCACGAAATAGAATCCTTAATCGCCAAATGTGGATCTTGTTCACAAAAAAAAACTGAACCTTCAAATACTTACAATTAATTCTAAATGTAAAAAATATAACTCGCTACATTCACGTATCTTGTAGTGTTAAGTTCTTTAAATGGTGGCCTGTTAAGATTTTGGTGGAGTTTTATTCCAAAAATGTACTTTAGGGATAACTGAATCAAAGATGAGAAAACGGTATGAAGTTGCTCGTATTTTATCCTGATATATATGTAATTCATTGTTTTAAATGAGTTTTATGTTTTTTTAGCAAAGTTTTTTAGAACATTTGACAGTCCGAATAATCTTTTGCAATCTAGACCTCGAAATTTAGTGGCGATGATATCCAACCCAAAAGAGGTCAGAATCATCATCAAAAAACATAAAGGGAACCGGGCAAGGATCTCCCATTCTATAGAAAAGGCAGTGGATTATTATGAAAAAGACTCTAGTAGCTCTAGCTGTGCTAGCAACAGCTTCTGCAAACGCGGGTAACTTATACGAAAACGACGCTACTTCAGTGAAGGTTTCTGGTGAAGTTGATACAGTTCTTAAAACGCTAAAGACTAAATCTGGCGGTTCTACAGTTACTGATGACGACGCACAAGTTTACGCTTGGGCTAACGTTCAGTTTGACGTTGACCACAAACTTTCTGATTCTGTGACAGCTTTCGGTTCTTTCGAAATGGAAGCTGACAATGGCGATACTGTTAAAGTTGACGACGCTAAAGTTGGTTTCAAAGGTAACTTCGGTAAAGTAACTTTCGGTGAGACTGGTTCTTCTTACGCTATCCTAGAGAAAGCTGAACTTACTAACGAAGGTGCAGATGTAGACGTAGTTTACAACAGTACTGAGTCTGCTGGTAACGGTATCCGTTACGAAATTACAGTAGCTGACTCTCTAAGCCTATCTGCTGATATCCAGACTAAAGCTTCAGAGACTGTTGACAGCGACTGGGCTATCTCAGCTGATTACGCAATCGCTGACTTCACTATCGGTGCTGCATACCTACAAGCGGACGAGAAAACACAAGATTACGACCGTAACTCAATGGGTCTATCTGTATCTTACGAAGCAAATGGTTTCTACGTAGCTGGTACTTACACTCAGTACGAAGGTCAAGGTGACGTAAACGTTGAAGGTGGTGATTCTACAGCTAGCTTAGGCGATCACGATGGTAACACTTACGCTCTAGCAGCGTCTTACTCTTGGGATGCGTACAAAGTATATGGTGCTTACCAAGTACTTACAGCTGATAAAACAACGTCAGGTGCAAACATTGACGCTGACCTAGATAACTACTACCTAGGCTTAGAATACGCAGTTATGGCTAACCTAACAGCATTCGTTGAATACAACGTAACTGAGCTTTCTGGTAGCAGCGTTGCTAGCAAGCAAGAAGCTGACTTCGCAGCTGCAGGTCTATACCTAACTTTCTAATTGAAAGTCAATGACCTACAATATAAACCAGCGCTTAGGCGCTGGTTTTGTTTTATTTACGGATGGTTAAAAACATGAAGTCAATTTTTCTTTTTATATTTGTATTGGTCTCAAGTACAATTCAGGCCGCTCAGCTATCTGTTGAGCGTGGATTCGAAGTTCACACGATCAATGGTCAAGAAGTTGAGGAGAACTCTGAGAGTCATTACGAGCTGAAGGATGGCGACAATCAAATAGTCTTTTCTTTTTCTGGCAACCTTTCTACCGGCACTAGCTCTGAGCTTCTGAACACTAAGCCCTATGTTCTCACGTTGGATACTGACAAGAATAGTGAAATTGAAATTGAACTCATTAGTCGTAAACATAAGAGAGTTGTAAGTGCTCTTGAGAAATCTGCTCCTTGGTTTGTTGTCTATGACCAAGATAAAGAAATCGAAGACTTTCAGTTAGCGCTATTACCCGCTAAAAAAGGATTCTTCCCTTATGCCGACATTCCAGCTCTTGTGGCTAACTACAATAAAGAAAATAAAATCTATTTCTCCGACGGTAATCTGGTCGATTACGAGCAATTAGAGAAAGTAACTAACTCTAAGTTTATAAAGCTTCAGTCTCTATATTTGGATGCATCGCCGGAAGAGCGCAAGCAATTTCGTAAATGGATTATTGATATTGAGTAGAATCAATAAAAAAGCTCCCAAGGGGGCTTTTTATTGGAAGCAATCTGTATTTTTTAGCGCGCATTCCACCGCATCGACAAGCTGCTGGATATGCTCTGCTTCGCTGATAAATGGTGGCATCATATAAATCAGCTTGCCAAATGGACGAATCCACACGCCTTGTTCAACAAAATGCGCCTGAATGTTTTCCATATTCACGGGTGACTTTGTCTCTACCACGCCGATAGCGCCTAGCCAGCGCACGTCATCGACTAAGTCATAGTGTTTGAGTTTGGGTAACAGCTCTGCAAATAGGCTTTCTATTTGTTTTGTTTGTGCCTGCCAGTGGTTTTCTTCGAGTAACTCCATACTCGCAGCAGCAACAGCACAGGCTAACGGGTTACCCATAAAGGTGGGTCCGTGCATAAAGCAGCCTGCGTCACCCCCACAAACAGTGTGCGCCACTTCGCTCGAGGCCAATGTCGCTGATAGTGTCATATAACCGCTGGTAAGTGCTTTACCAACACATAAGATATCCGGTTGAATATCGGCATGCTCACAAGCAAACATCTTACCTGTGCGGCCAAATCCGGTCGCAATTTCGTCTAGGATCAACAGCAGCCCATATTGATCGCACAGATCTCTCACCCCTTTTAGGAAATTGGGATGATAGATACGCATACCCCCCGCACCTTGGACTATCGGCTCTAATATCACCGCCGCGATCTCTTGATGGTGTCGATCTAGCTTCTCTTTGAAATCATCAAGATCTGATTCATCCCACTCTTGCCAGTAACCAGTTTTAGGGGATTGGGCAAAGATATGCTCGGGCAGAAAACCTTTGTATAAAGAGTGCATTGAGTTGTCAGGATCAGTGACCGACATCGCCGCAAAGGTGTCGCCGTGGTAACCGTCTCTCAAGGTAAGAAACTTGGGTCTTGATTGCCCTTTGGCATGCCAGTATTGCAAGGCCATTTTTAAGCTTACTTCTACAGAGACAGAGCCGGAATCAGCAAGAAATACATGCTGCAAATTTTCAGGAGCGAATGAGAGTAGCTTCTTACACAAGTTAATCGCTGGTTCATGAGTAATCCCACCAAACATTACATGAGAAACCTTGTCGATTTGACTGTGAGCCGCTTGGTTGAGGTGTGGGTGGTTGTAACCATGAATCGCTGACCACCATGAGGACATCCCATCGATAAGCTGTTTGCCATCTTCTAATTCAAGCATTACTCCTTTGGCAGAGCTTACGGGATAGCAGGTCAGAGGTGTTAACGTCGATGTGTAAGGATGCCATATATGACGGCGATCGAAAGCGAGATCCATGTTCAATTCCTAAAATTAAAATGATCAATAAATAACCATATGTAAACTTTTGATTTTTTGTTGTGTTGACAGTCTACATTGTGTCAGTAGACTAGCCAAGTAATCAAACCAACAATAAATGAAAGGAAAGCACGTGGAAGTACGTCACAATTGGACTGTTGCCGAAGTTCGAGAGCTTATGGAGAAACCATTTATGGATCTTCTGTTCGAAGCGCAAATGGTTCATCGTCAATACCAGCAACATAACCATGTACAAGTGAGTACGTTACTCTCCATCAAAACGGGTGCTTGTCCAGAGGATTGCAAATATTGTCCTCAGAGTGCTCGCTACACCACTGACATTGAGAAAGAGCGCTTAATGGAAGTCGAACGTGTTCTCGACGCGGCGCAAAAGGCCAAGAACGCGGGCTCTACACGTTTTTGTATGGGCGCAGCGTGGAAAAATCCAAAAGAGCGCGATATGCCTCACCTTACCGATATGATAAAGGGTGTAAAAGGCATGGGATTAGAGACATGTATGACGCTAGGCATGTTGACGCCAGATCAAGCTAAGTCCCTGTCTGACGCGGGTTTGGATTACTACAACCATAACCTAGATACGTCGCCAGAATTCTATGGCAGCATCATCACAACTCGTACATATCAAGATCGCCTAGATACCTTATCTCACGTTCGTGATGCGGGTATGAAGATCTGTTCTGGCGGTATCATTGGCATGGGTGAGAGCACTAACGATCGAGCGGGACTTTTTGTCGAGCTGGCCAACTTACCAACGCACCCAGAGAGTGTGCCAATTAATATGTTGGTTAAAGTGAAAGGTACGCCACTTGAAGAGGTAGATGATGTTGAGCCGTTCGATTTTGTTCGTCTGATTGCTGTGGCTCGTATCATGATGCCAATGTCTGCTGTGCGTCTATCTGCCGGTCGTGAGGACATGAATGAACAAATGCAGGCGTTGTGCTTTATGGCAGGAGCAAACTCAGTATTCTACGGTTGCAAGCTACTAACCACACCAAACCCATCTGAAGATAAAGATATGCAGCTATTTAACAAGCTGGGTATCAACAGCCAAGAAGTTTCCCAAAAACCTGATGAGATTGAAGAAAATGATCTGCTTGACCGTGTGGTAGAGCGCGTAGCAGCAAGACCAGCAAAAGACGATCTATTCTACGATGCCAGCGTTTAACACTCGCATCCAACAAGCCCTTATTCAAAGAAGTGATCAAGGGCTTAGCCGCTCGATTCATATCATTGATGATGGTAATTCAGCGCAGTTGAAAAAAAGCGGCGAAGAATACATAAATTTTTCTAGCAATGACTATCTTGGGTTAGCGTCTGATAAGAGTTTGACCAACGCATGGCAGCAAGGTCTGGATAAATACGGTAACGGCAGCGGTGCTTCGCCACTTGTGACTGGCTTTTCATCTGCACATCTTCAATTAGAAGAGACGCTTTGTGATTGGCTTGGTTTCGAGAGAGCGATACTGTTCAGTTCCGGGTTTTCGGCTAACCAAGCGTTGCTTTTTTCGTTACTCGAGAAAGACGACTTATTGCTGCAAGACAAGCTCAATCATGCATCGTTGATGGAAGCGGGAATGCTCTCTCCAGCAGCGATGAAGCGTTTTCGCCACAATGATGTTAATCACTTAGGTAGCTTAATGCGTGACAACGCGTTAGTAGTCACTGAAGGCGTCTTTAGTATGGATGGAGATATTGCCCCACTTGCGGATATCTACTCCATTACTAGAGGCAAAGGCTGGCTCGCGGTTGATGATGCTCATGGGATTGGCGTATTGGGTCAGCAAGGCCGTGGTAGTTGCGCCGAATCTAACATTCAACCTGAAATTCTCGTGGTTACTTTTGGAAAAGCGTTTGGCCTGTCGGGCGCGGCAATTATGTGTAGCAAGCAAGTCGGTGACTATCTGACACAGTTCGCTCGTCATCACGTTTACTCGACTGCAATACCACCTTCTCAAGCGGTTGCTTTGTCTCACGCGGCGTCAATGATTCAAACGCAGCAATGGCGTAGGGATAAGTTGGCAGAGCTTAGTGAGTACTATCATCACCTACTTTCCGATATTGAAGGCTACCAAACGACGGATACACCCATTAAGCCCTTCATTATTGGCAGTGCGGATAAATCCGTTGCAGTAGCGGAGCAATTAAAATCAGCAGGCATTTGGTTGACGGCAATTCGTCCGCCTACCGTGCCAAATGGTAGCGCGAGGTTAAGGATTACGCTGACTGCGGAACATCAATTCCATCATATAGATAAGCTGGCTGAACAACTAAAGCAAGCGCTAAAGGGGTGAGTAAATGGAACAAGCGATACTAATTGACTCATCCAGTTACGATAATAAAGCTGCAATCGCGGAAGCATTTGGCCGCGCGGCGGTCAGTTATGATAAACACGCCGCGTTTCAACGTGATGTGGGTGAGCGTCTGTTAGCGAAAATGCCACAAGACTTAACAGGAAAAACGGTGTTGGACGTGGGCTGTGGGACCGGCTATTTCTCTTTTGAGCTGTTAAAGCGTGGTGCACATGTCATCTGTTTTGACTTGTCTGAGCAAATGCTTGACGCCGCACAGTCTCGATGTGGTAGTGATCACGTCACGTATCAGCAAGGCGATGCGGAAAAACTTCCTTTTGAGACTAACAGTGTTGATTATGTCTTCTCGAGCTTGGCTCTACAATGGTGTCAGGATTTGTCTGTACCGATGCGAGAGATTCGCCGAGTCGTTAAGCCACAAGGTAGTGCTTACCTTTCAACTTTGCTCGATGGTTCATTAAATGAGCTGAAACAGTCTTGGGCTAAAATTGATTCATATCAACACGTCAATGAGTTTATCTCAGCCAATCAGGTAAAAATTGCGTTAGCGCAATCTGAATGCCATGAGCATCAACTAGACTTAGCGGCCATTACGGTGTGGTACGACACCGCTTTTGCCCTAATGCGCGATTTAAAAGGCATCGGGGCAACGCATGTGGATGGTAGGGCGAGTGGCCTTACTAGCCGAAAAGCTTTAATGCGAGTTGAGCAAGAGTATCAAACCTATCGAAATCATCAGGGTCTTCTACCTGCAACATATCAGGTCTGTTTAGGGGTTATTCATCTATGATTGATGCATTTTTTATTGCGGGTACGGATACCGATGTTGGGAAAACAGTTGCTTCGAAAGCAATTTTAAACGCGTTAGCGGAAAAAGGATTAAAGACAATTGGTTATAAACCAGTTGCGGCGGGTAGTGATAAGACTGGAGAGGGTTTTAGAAACTCAGATGCACTCTACCTGCAGAAGGCGGCGACGGTTGAAGTTGCATACGACGATGTCAATCCATATGCGCTAGAGTTACCTGCGTCACCGCATATCGCAGCAATGCGTGAAAAGGTTGAAATTGAGTACTCAATTTTGAGTGATAAACTCGCTCAACATAAACAGAACTCAGACATTGTTTTGGTTGAAGGTGCGGGTGGTTGGCGTGTCCCTGTTTCAGCTACAGACTGCCTATCTACTTGGGTGCAGCAAGAGAAGTTGCCAGTGGTTCTTGTTGTGGGTATTAAGCTAGGCTGCCTTAGTCATGCAATGCTCACGCTAGATGCGATTAAAGCGGACGGACTTGAAGTAGTCGGCTGGGTGGCGAATCGAGTCAACCCAGGCACAGAGCATTACGCAGACATTATCGAAATGCTTGAGCAGAAAATTGATGCTCCGAAGATAGGCGAAATCCCTTATGTACCTTCAGTGAAACGCCAAGGGTTAGCAAAATATATCGATGTTTCACCACTAATTGGGTAGAAACTGACAAAAAGTAAAACGGCTGCCAAATGGCAGCCGTTTTCATTAACTGGGCAAATTACTTGTCGTGGTTAAGACCCATCAACGCAGATTGCGTTTCGATGATGCGCTTTTGCGTTTTATCTTCAGAAGAAATACCTAACTGCTTTTTGGCTTCTTCTTCAGAAAGTCCTAAATGACAGCACAACAGATCAATAGCCATTTGATAGTCGTTAGTTTCAACCATGATTCGATTCCTTTGTTCCATGGATTTTCTCATCTACCCTAAATCTAACATGTCTAATTTGTTCGGCAATACTACCAAAGTCTAACGTCTTGCCCGTGAGTTCACAGACTGATTCGACGAGCTATCGTGGTATCAATGCATTGAGTTTGGTTAATAAAAGAAATGAATATAGAAATCAAATGTTTCAATTTGCTGCTTAACCTTGTAATTAAAAGGAATAGACTATATCTATAGGGTTAAGAACAAGCTAGAGAGCAACGTATCTTTAGCAATAATAAAATGCTTCCGTTTTTTTGGAGAAAAGTAATGAAGCGAGTAATGTTATTTCTTGCGACCAACTTAGCTGTTGTTCTGGTACTAAGTGTTGTGCTGAACATTGTATATGCAATGACAGGTATGCAACCGGGCAGTCTATCAGGCTTGCTTGTGATGGCTGCTGTATTTGGTTTTGGTGGCTCGTTCATCTCTTTGATGATGTCAAAGGGGATGGCGCTGCGTTCGGTGGGCGGTATGGTTATCGAGAGCCCACGTAATGAGACTGAGCACTGGCTAATAGAAACGGTTCGCCGTCAATCTGAGCAAGTCGGCATCGGTATGCCGACCGTCGCTATTTATGATTCAGCAGATATCAACGCGTTTGCGACAGGTGCAAAGCGCAATGACTCTCTTGTCGCAGTATCGACGGGTCTACTACATAATATGACTCGTGATGAGGCAGAAGCGGTCCTTGCGCACGAAGTGAGCCATATTGCCAATGGTGACATGGTCACAATGACCTTGATGCAAGGCGTGGTTAACACCTTTGTTATCTTCCTATCGCGTTTTATTGCCAATATCGTTTCGTCAAACAGTGACGAGGAAGAGGGTGGCAGTAACATGATGGTTTACTTTGGTGTAAGTATGGTGCTTGAATTGGTGTTCGGTTTCTTGGCGAGCTTTATCACCATGTGGTATAGCCGACATCGTGAATTCCATGCTGATGCTGGCGCGGCGCAACTTGTGGGTAAACATAAGATGATCGCAGCGTTAGAGCGTCTAAAAATGAGTCAAGAATCTCAGCTTGAGGGTTCAATGATGGCATTTGGTATTAATGGTAAACAGTCACTGACTGAACTGTTAATGAGCCACCCGCCGTTGGACAAACGCATTACGGCACTACGTAACTCGTAACGAAAACTCACTGTTTTGTTGAAAAGGCTTGGTTTATAACCAAGCCTTTTTTTGATCTATCCTTTTATTACCTGCGTACAACACTTCAAAATTAGAATTGACAGTGATGGTAGCTAACTGCTTTTTACTGAAATAGCGTTGAGGGAGATTGAATGGATGTTCAAACGGTAGGGCAGTTGTATCAACAGCTGAATAAAGCAAACTTACACATACTGTCAGATGTTTACCACCAAGAAGTGATATTTGAGGATGCTGCACACCGGCTTGAAGGTTGGCCTGCATTGGAAAGTTACTTCGAATCTTTGTATGCCAATGTCAAACGTTGCGAGTTTGAGATTCAACATCATCAACAATCAGGTGACACGGGTTTTCTGACTTGGGTGATGTGTTTAGAGCATCCCAAGCTTTCGAAGGGTGCGCGTATCTATGTCAACGGTGTTAGCCATTTGAAATTCAGTCAAGGGCGAGTCATTTATCACCGCGACTACTTTGATTTGGGCGAAATGTTGTATGAAAACTTACCCTTACTGGGTTCGGTGATTAGAACCATCAAGCAGAGGCTAGGTCAATGAGTGGTGTCTTGATCACAGGCGCCACCTCCGGGATTGGTCTGCAATTGGCAAAGGATTATGCCTCTGCGGGTGTGGATGTGTTGGCATGTGGCCGCAACCAAACGATTCTTGAACAACTTTCTTCGCGCTATTCTAATCTTACTCCTTTAATGTTCGACCTGACCGATGTAGAGCAGACGGAAAAGGTTTTTAAATCCCTCCCTTTCATCCCCAAGTTATGGATTTTTAATGCGGGTGATTGTGAATATATGGAACAAGGGAAAGTCGATGCCAGTTTGATGAAACGTGTATTTGATATCAACGTTATTGGTCTATCCAATGTTATCCAAGCGAGCCAACAATATTATGAGGCGGGTCATCATATCGGTATCGTAGGCTCAATTGCCAGTGAAGTCGCTCTCCCCAGAGCAGAGGCATACGGCGCATCAAAAGCCGCCGTCAGTTATCTTGCGCGTACGTTACAAGTCGATCTAAAGCCTAAGAAGATAGATGTGTCTGTCATTTATCCAGGTTTTGTCAAAACGCCTTTAACTGACAAAAACACCTTTGAGATGCCAATGCTTATTTCTGTAGAAAGAGCTTCACAAGAGATTCGCGACGGCCTTAATACTCGCAAAACCCATATCTATTTTCCTCGGAAATTCACCACCATTTTACGTTTGATTGGCTTGTTGCCTTATCGTTGGCAAAACGCCATTACCTCCAAATTAGTCGCTCAAGGATAGGGGAATTACAATGAAAATAGCAATCATAGGCACTGGTATATCTGGTTTAACTTGCGGCTATTATTTACACAAGCAGCATGATATCACCCTGTTTGAAGCGAACGATTACATTGGTGGTCACACTGCCACTGTCGATGTTGACGTTGATGGGAAAAGTTATGCAGTCGACACCGGTTTTATTGTTTATAACGATAGAACATATCCCAACTTCATCGCGTTGATGGATGAGATTGGTGTAGAAGGGCGACCAAGCCAAATGAGCTTCAGTGTTCGAAATGACAGCAGTGGTCTTGAATACAACGGCCATACCATCTCAACGCTATTCGCTCAGCGTCGCAATTGGCTCAATCCAAAGTTCTACTCATTTATCTTTGAAATTTTACGCTTTAACAGAATGGTCAAAGAGGTGGCGAACACCCCTAGCCATGCTGAAGTAACGCTTGGTGATTTCCTTAATGAGCATAAATTCAGCGACTACTTTAGCGATAATTATATCCTACCGATGGGGGCCGCTATTTGGTCCTCAACCTTGTCCGACATGCGTGCTTTTCCGCTCAATTTCTTCGCGCGCTTTTTTCTAAATCATGGTCTATTGGATGTGACGAACCGCCCACAGTGGTACGTGATTAAAGGTGGCTCTCGAGAATATATAACGCCGTTAATTAAAGGCTTTAAAGATCGCATTCGATTGAGTAGTCCTGTTGACTCGGTCACGCGTGACCAAGCAGGAGTGACCTTAGTGTCCAATGGCAAAACAGAGCGTTATGACCAAGTGATTTTTGCTTGTCATAGTGACCAAGCGCAGCAACTTTTGGATGACTCGTCGGTCGTTGAAAACAGTGTGTTGGGCGATTTAGCGTATCAAGGGAACGAAGTGATTTTACACACGGATGAGAACCTTCTGCCAAAACGTAAAGCGGCGTGGGCGTCCTGGAACTATTGGCTAGATGGTAGCGAGAGTGAGCAATCAAGAGCGCCAACCCTAACTTACAATATGAATATTTTACAGCATATAGAGTCGCCTAAGACATTTTGTGTCTCACTCAATAGTAGCGACGAAATCGATCCGGACAAAGTACTTAAACGCTTTCTATACAATCATCCAGTATTCAACCGTCAATCGATTGCCGCACAGTCACGACGTAGTGAAATCAATGGGGTAGCTAACACATGGTTCTGCGGCGCGTACTGGTATAACGGCTTCCATGAAGATGGAGTTCGTAGCGCGCGTGATGTCGTGCGAGGTATCGATGCTTTGAGCCACAACCATACTGAGAAGGGAGCGGCTTAATGAGTAGCCACTTGCTCGTCGGAGATGTGAGGCATCGTCGTTTTACCCCAATAGAACATGCACTGAGCTACCCACTGTTTATGCCATGCTTAGATCTCGATGAGTTGGATGACTTGGAGACGCGTGTAACTGGGTTTGGCCGACGATGGTGGCACTGGGCAAGATTCAAACGAGAAGATTACTTGGGTGAAGGGGACTTAAAACATGCGGTTCAAAACAAAGTCTATGAGTTAACTGGTGTTCGAATCTCTGGGCGTGTGGAAGCGGTCATTCACCTGCGCTATCTTGGCATCTACTTCAGCCCAGTCAACTTCTATTACCTTTATGACGAACAGGGCAACTGGCGCTACTTGCTGGCTGAAGTGAGTAATACACCGTGGAACGAACGCCACTATTATGCTTTAAACGCTGAAGATGAAGCGACGTGGCGGCATGAAAAGCAGTTTCATGTTTCCCCATTCAACCCCATTGCTCAGCAATATCAGTGGAAATTGAAGCCGTTAGCTAAGCAGCTTTCTATCCACTTAGAGTGTCATCGTGAATCTAAAGAGTTCGATGCGACCTTGAAAATGCGTAAATATCCGTTTAACTCTAAAGTATTAGTTAAACATTTGATCTCTACGCCAGTCATGGCAGTAAAAGTAACCATAGGCATTTATTGGCATGCGCTAAAACTATGGATGAAAGGGGCGCCATTTTATTCTCACCCCAAATATCAACGTGGCAATAATGACCAACCAAGTGCTGATATCGAAAAATAATAAAGGGAATAGAAGATGATGAGTTCACAAACACTGCCATTACCCAACAAGCTGACGACAGTTCAAAAGAGTGCTCGTAATATTGCATTCTCTTGCTTGTATAAGTTGCAGATTGGCAGTTTGACGATTGTTGAATCCTTCCACCAAGACGCTTCTCAACGAGTGAGAGAAGTCTTTGGTCAGCCGAATAACAGTCAGCCTAATGCATTGATTGAAATTAAGAACCCAGCCTTTTACGCTCGATTATTAAAGGGAGGAAGTATTGCTGCGGGTGAGGCTTACATGGACGGTTGGTGGGATAGCCCCGATCTGACTAAGTTGATGGAGCTCATGGCTCTAAACTTAACGGCACTAGACTCGATTGAAAGTCGCTCAACACTATTGTCTAAGTTAATGAACCAAGTCAGCCATTGGCTAAATCGTAACACAGTGAGCAATTCGGCGAAAAATATCGAAGCCCATTATGATCTGAGTAATGAGCTTTATGAGACCTTCTTAGATGACCGTATGCTCTACTCTTCGGGCTTATTCAATTCTACAAGTGATACGCTTGAACAGGCACAAATTAATAAAATGGAACGTTTGTGCGAACAGCTGAAACTGTCTGAAACCGATCATGTTATTGAGGTTGGGACAGGTTGGGGAGCGATGGCTATCTATATGGCGGAGCGTTATGGATGTCGCGTTACAACGACCACTATCTCACAGCAACAGTACCAATATGCTAAACAGAAAATAGAGCAAAAAGGCTTATCTCAGCAAGTGACACTGCTTAAAGAAGACTATCGCAACCTTAAGGGGCAGTTCGACAAGCTAGTGTCAATCGAGATGATAGAAGCGGTTGGTAAGCAGTTTTTAACTTCCTATATTCAGAAATGCCAATCTTTGTTAAAGCCTGGTGGGCTAATGGCGATTCAAGCAATTACCATTGCGGATCAGCGTTACAACTACTACAGAAACAACGTAGACTTTATCCAGAAGTATATATTCCCGGGTGGTTTCTTACCTTCGATCACTGCATTGACTCAGGTTACGACGAATAGCAGTGATTTGGTACTGAGAGATCTCTATGACATAGGTGAAGATTATGCTCAAACCTTGAATCACTGGTACATCAGATTTAATCGTCACCTCGATCAAGTGGTACAACTAGGCTTCGATGAAAGATTTATTAGAATGTGGAATTACTACTTTTGTTATTGCGAGGGCGGCTTTAAAGCGAAGTCGATCAGTACAGTACACATGACATTCCAACGTCCATAGATTCGATACTCATGAAGGCAATAGCAATGAAGCGCTTACTTCTAATATCGACATGGTTCCAACTACTATGGTTTTTGGCCGTTATAGGAAGGGAGCAATGGCAGTATTTAACGTTGGCGTTAGTGATAACCACATTGCTCCTTAGTTTGATGAATAAAAGCCTAGAGTGGAAAAAGTTAGGTGCGATCCTAGTAATCGGGATGCTACTTGATTACTTCAATATCGCTATAGGCTGGTTTGTCTTTGATCAAGCAGGCATCCCTCTTTGGCTTACTGCACTTTGGGCTATTTTCGCCTGGTATGCCTACTTTCTTTATCCAATATTGAACCAATACCCTGCGCCAGTCGTATTAACAGTTGGAGGCATAGCAGGGTCACTTAGCTATGTTGCCGGAAGCAAACTAGGTGCGGTTTCTTTTGGTTTATCGCTATCAGCCACAGGACTAATCCTATTTTTTGAATGGGTAATTGTGATGGCGGTAATCCTAAAGGTATATGGATATGAGAGTAATACTGATGATGGGCTGTTTGGCACTAGCAAATAGTGTTTTTGCTTCTAGTCTTGATGAGCATTCTAATAGCGACTGGCGAGCTTGGGACAAGGTGGGGCAGGCTCAGCTTACCATGTTTTTCTTTGATATTTACCAGTCTCAGCTTCTGACCCCAACTGGCCATTATGCTGTCGGTCAAGATATCACTCCTCACCCGTTAGCGCTTTCTATTACCTATCAAAGAGATATTTCTCGCCGCCAATTGCTTGAGGCAACTCAAGAGCAATGGCTGAAGCTAGGGTTTACAGACAATGCGACACAAGCTTGGTCGGCTAAATTGGAAGGGATTTTCCCAGATATTAGTGAGGGACATAACCTCACTTACGTTACGGATGGAATCCAAGGTGAGTTTTTCTATACCAGTGACCTCGCCTCGATGAAAAGTATTGGCACCGTCGAAGAGGAATCAATGAACGATGCATTCTTGGCCATTTGGTTGTCGCCTAACACCACATATCCGGAACTAAGACAAAATCTTATAGGAGAACAATAATGGTCAAACAGTTTCTCGTTGTATTACTGCTTGCGTTTGTCGCGGGTTGCTCAAACGATCTTGAAGACTACAAAGAGGTTTCCCCACAATTCAATTTATTCCAGTATTTTGAAGGTAAGACATTAGCATGGGGTATGGTCCAAGATTATTCTGAGCAACAGACGAGAAGGTTTGAAGTCGTCATAAAAGGTAGCGTTGAAGATAATGTCTTAACACTAACTGAAGACTTCTTGTTTGCTGATGGGGAGGTCACTCAGAGAATTTGGGTTATCGAGCGCTTAGATAACGGTGAATACATAGGTCGAGCAGATGACATCATTGGTGTTGCTACGGGTAAAGAATCGGGCAATGCTCTGCAGTGGCAATACGACTTCGAGCTAGTCATGGATGATTCCAGCGTGGTTGTTTCTTTTGATGACTGGATGTATCGACAAGATGAAAAGCATGTCTTCAACTTAACTAAAATTAAAAAATTCGGCGTTGAAGTAGGGCAGATCACGCTGTTTTTCCAGAAACAGTAGCGAGTGAATCTAATTGGGGGCGCAACCATACAGCTTCTAGTCATTCCTTAGAGCAACGAAGTTGCGAGTAAGGAATCTCTTTAAGTTTTCGACAAGCGTTGAGAGATCCCCAACTCTCTCGTTCCTCGCTCTCGGGGATGACGGGCATTATACCAATCTATCGGTACAAAAAAGGGTTGATGCTTTCACATCAACCCTTTCAATTTTTTGTATTAAGCGCTTCTTACAGCTTATCAGTCAGCTCAATTGCTTGACCGATGTAGTTCGCTGGAGTCATCTCTTTAAGGCGCGCTTTCTCGTGCTCAGGAAGCGCCAGACCGTCGATGAAGCTACGCATTGCTTCACCGTCAACTCGCTTACCACGAGTTAGCTCTTTCAGCTTCTCGTATGGCTTCTCGATACCGTAACGACGCATCACTGTTTGTACTGGCTCAGCAAGTACTTCCCAGTTCTTGTCTAGCTCAGCTAGTAGTGCTTCGCGGTTAACTTCAAGTTTGCTGATACCTTTCAACGTAGACGTGTAAGCAATGATTGCGTAGCCAACACCAACACCTAGGTTACGTAGAACCGTAGAGTCAGTTAGGTCACGCTGCCAGCGAGAGATAGGTAGCTTTTGCGCTAGGTGGCCGAATACTGCGTTAGCTAGGCCTAGGTTACCTTCAGAGTTTTCAAAGTCGATTGGGTTAACTTTGTGCGGCATTGTTGATGAACCGATTTCACCTGCAACAGTCTTCTGTTTGAAGTGACCTAGTGCGATGTAACCCCAAACGTCACGATCGAAGTCGATTAGGATAGTATTGAAACGTGCAACTGCGTCGAATAGCTCAGCGATGTAATCGTGCGGCTCAATCTGAGTTGTGTACGGGTTCCAAGTTACGCCTAGAGACTCAGTAATAAACTCTTCAGAGAACTGGTGCCAATCTACTTCAGGATAAGCAGAAAGGTGAGCGTTGTAGTTACCTACTGCGCCGTTAACCTTACCTAAGATCTCAACGTTAGCAATTTGCTTGTATTGACGCTCCATGCGGTACGCAACGTTTGCCATCTCTTTACCCATTGTTGATGGGGAAGCTGGCTGACCGTGGGTACGAGAAAGCAGTGGAATGTCGCGGTATTCAACAGCAAGCGCTTTGATTGCGTCGATGATATTTTGAATTTCAGGAAGAATAACTTCGTCACGAGCTTCTTTAAGCATTAGTGCGTGAGAAGTGTTGTTGATGTCTTCTGAAGTACATGCAAAGTGGATGAACTCATTAACAGCGTGCAGTTCAGGAACAGCAGCGACTTTCTCTTTAAGGAAGTACTCAACCGCCTTAACGTCGTGGTTAGTTGTGCGTTCGATCTCTTTGATACGAGCTGCGTCTTCTTCAGAGAAGTTTGCTGCTAGCTCATCTAAGAAGGCGTTTGCTTCTGCGCTGAATGCAGGAACTTCTTTGATTGCATCTGTAGCTGCAAGCTTTTGTAACCAACGAATTTCAACGATAGAGCGGTACTTTAGTAGACCAAACTCACTAAAGATGCTGCGAAGTGCAATAGTTTTACTTCCGTAACGACCGTCTACTGGTGAAACAGCAGTCAATGCTGACAGTTCCATGATGTTCTCCTGAAAAAATTGAGTTTCGAAATTTTGAGAGCTTTATACCAGTATCTGAAGCATTTGTCACGAATATTGCGCAAACGTTTGCGTGAGTAATGTGCTGGTATAAGAAAAGTGTTGTACTGGCATAAATAACAAGCTCGCATCCATGTGCGAGCTTGTAGAGATTATGACATTCTAGCGAGTAGAATCTGAGCTTGTTCGACCATCTTCTTACGGCCGAAAATCAGGTGGCGGCGTTTACCACCAACTTGACGCCATAATACAGCGCTACGGATGCCTGAGAGCAGCAGAGCACGAACTTTATGTTGATTCGAAGTCTGTTGAAGCACAGCTGGCGTACCAGTAACTTGAATGCGTGGGCCGACAGGACTGATGACATCCAAATATACGCTTGCTAAGTTGCTAAGCATTTGCTCGTCAAGTAGCTCAAAGTGCTCAAGCTGACGATCTAACATTTGAATGCGGTCACCGAGCTGTGACATCGCGTCATTACGGGTCTGTAACTTACGCTCAAGTGCCATCAAGCTAATAATGTAACGAGTGATCTCGCTACCAGTCGGCGTACTATCAATACCTTTAACTAGGCATTCTAGTCCAAGCTTCAAATCGACTTCACGACCATAAACACCAACTGTGTTGCTTGGGTTGGTGTTTAGAATCGCTTTTAAAGAAGTTTCAAACGCGTCAGAGTCACAGTGACCGTTTTTAGCGACTTGTTGAACCAAAGCGACGGCTTGGCAAATTCCAGCAAATGCAATAGTGCGGTCGTAAAGTGTGTTAGCCACGTAATTCTACTCCTGATAGTTACGATTAAATTAGATACGCTCTTCGATGATGCCGCCACCAAGGCAGACTTCATCTTTATAGAAAACAGCAGATTGTCCTGGCGTAACAGCGACTTGCGGTTCGTCAAAGATCACTTTGATGTTCTCATCATCAATAGGGATGATAGTACATGGGATATCAGTTTGACGGTAGCGAGTTTTTACAGTGCATTGTAACGGTTCTTTAATCGCGTCACGATCTACCCAGTGTAGTTGAGAGGCGATAAGGCCTTGAGATTTCAGCATTGGGTGGTCTTTACCTTGAACCGCAATCAGAACATTGCGTTTAAGATCTTTGTCACCAACGAACCACGGATCTTCGTTACCACCGCCACCTTTTTGGCCACCAATGTGCAAACCTTTACGCTGGCCTAGTGTATGGTACATCAGGCCGTTGTGTTGACCGATTACTTTGCCTTCCGGTGTTTCAATATTGCCTGGTTGCGCAGGTAGGTAACGACCTAGGAAGTCAGTAAACTTACGCTCACCGATAAAACAGATACCGGTCGAGTCTTTTTTCTTTGCTGTGATCAGATCTTGTTCTTCAGCGATACGACGTACTTCTGGTTTTTCTAACTCACCAACTGGGAATAGGCTGCGCGCCACTTGATCACTACTTAGTGTATATAAGAAGTAGCTTTGATCTTTGTTGCCATCAAGGCCACGTAACATCTTAGGTTTTTCACCAGCAGCTAGCTCTTCAGCAGTAGGGAAGGTACGACGTACATAGTGGCCCATCGCAATATAGTCTGCGTCTAAAACTTCATCAGCAAACTCTAGGAAAGCTTTGAATTTAATCTCTTTGTTGCAAAGGATATCTGGGTTAGGTGTACGGCCCGCTTTGTACTCCGCAAGGAAGTATTCAAATACGTTATCCCAGTACTCTGCAGCAAAGTTAATTGTATGTAGGTGAATGCCTAGCTTGTCGCACACGGCTTGCGCGTCGGCAAGATCTTCAGCTGCTGTACAGTACTCTTCATTGTCATCTTCTTCCCAGTTCTTCATGAACAGGCCTTCTACTTGGTAGCCCTGTTGCTTGAGAAGGTAAGCAGAAACCGATGAATCAACACCGCCGGACATGCCAACGATGACTTTCTTTTGACTGTTATCAGTACAGTTGTCAGACATTACTAAACACCACTTAAATTAACTGGACGCAGATTTTATCAGAAAGCGTTGCAGTGGGACAGATCCGAGACGGAAATCACACTTGCTATTTTCACTATATCTGCGGTTTTACAAGTATAGAGTGCCTATATATGGCATAGTACGCGGAATTCAAGTCACTACGAGAAAATAATATGACTGATGAAAATCAGATGATGGGTGAAGAGCAGTTAGTTGAAGTGATCGAAAACCAACTTGCTGATGGTAATCCAATGAAAACCAAAGAAACACTAATGCGCCTGATGATGACAGGTACGCCACGTGAAGATGCAGTAGCGATGATGGCTTGCGCTGTGGCGATTGAAATCTTTGATGTGATGAAAAATGGCAATGAGTTTGACTTAAAACGTTATTCTGAGAATTTAGATTCGTTACCAGACCTTGGCTTTATGGAAGGCGAATAACCCTTAGTTCGTGAGTGGGTAATGGGACTCGCTCACGAATATTTTCCCCTCTTATTTATTACACCTTAAGTCGCCAGTAAAATTATTAGTCTTGCAAACGTTTGCTATACTTGCGCTTATTGCCGCACCCCCGTCCGCAAGGTAGAATCCGGCTTCTTTTCATCCCTTATTCAGAATCCTTTACGGCAGAAAAACAGTTATGAAATTTCCTGGTCAACGTAAATCTAAGCATTATTTTCCGGTTCATGCCCGCGATCCGCTTGTAAGCCAATCGCAAGAAAGCAAAAAAATGTCACGTACGCATATTATCGGTATCGATCAGACTTTGGTTGATATTGAAGCGAAGGTAAGCAGTGAACTGATCGAAAAATACAATCTGAGTAAGGGACACTCTTTAGTAATTGACGACCAAACAGCGGAAGCGCTTTACAACGAATTAAAAGAGAGTGCGTTGATCACCAACGAATATGCTGGTGGTACGATCGGTAATACACTTCATAACTACTCGGTGCTAGCAGATGATCGCTCGACACTACTGGGTGTAATGAGCCAAGACATTAAAATTGGTAGCTATGGCTATCGTTATCTATGTAATACGTCTAGCCGTATGGACCTTAACCATCTTCAAGGCGTAGAAGGGGCGATTGGTCGTTGTTTTGCGTTGATTACTGAAGATGGTGAACGTACTTTTGCTATCAGTGAAGGTCAAATGAACCAACTGAAGCCAGAAAGTATCCCAGAGAAGATTTTCAAGAATGCATCAGCGTTGGTATTAACCGCTTACTTGGTTCGTTGTAAAGAAGGCGACCCAATGCCAGAAGCGACGATGAAAGCGATTGAATACGCGAAGAAGCATGATGTACCTGTTGTTCTGACTTTAGGCACTAAGTTCGTGATTCAGGACGATCCTAAGTTCTGGCAGGATTTTTTACGTGACCACGTTTCTGTTGTTGCGATGAACGAAGATGAAGCGGAAGCGCTAACTGGTGAGTCAGAGCCACTTGCCGCGTCAGATAAGGCACTTGAGTGGGTTGATCTCGTTCTATGTACCGCAGGGCCTGTTGGCTTATTTATGGCGGGTTACACAGAAGAGTCAGCGAAGCGCGAAACCTCTCTACCATTACTGCCTGGTAGTATTGCCGAATTCAACCGATATGAATTTAGTCGTCCGGCTTCTAAAGAGTTGTGTGATAACCCAATTAAGGTCTATTCACATATTGCGCCTTATATGGGCGGACCAGAGAAGATTAAAAACACTAATGGTGCCGGAGATGCGGCGTTGTCAGCGCTACTACATGATATGGCAGCAAATAAATATCATAGAGAGAATGTGCCGAATTCAAGCAAGCATGCTCACACTTACCTAACTTATTCTTCTTTCTCTCAGGTATGTAAATACTCAAACCGAGCAAGTTATGAAGTATTGGTACAGCACTCACCGCGTTTATCTCGCGGATTGCCTGAGCGAGAAGATAGCTTAGAAGAAGCGTACTGGGAACGTTAATTCAATAACGTCACATTAATTAAAGCCTCACTTTTGTGGGGCTTTTCTGAGTTTATAGGTAATAAAAAAGCGCCATATAGGCGCTTTTATTATCAATACTGATTATTACGATTAGATTAGGAAATCTTCTAGAGATTTACCCGCATCTAACTGTTCTTGGATTGATGAAGGCGTACGACCTTGACCTGTCCAAGTTTTTTCATCGCCAGCTGCATCTACATATTTGTATTTTGCTGGGCGAGGAGCACGTTTAGATTTTGTCTTAGCTTTTGATTCGCCAGATAAAGCTGAAATCAATGCTTCAACATCGATACCATCTTTAGAAATCTGCTCTGCGATTGCAGCAAGCTTAGCTTCTTGCTCTGCTGCTGCAGCGCGGTCTGCTTCTTCAGATTCTTTACGCTCACTAACTACAGTAGTTAGTTTATCTAAAGCTTCTTCTAGTTGCTCTAAAGTTAGTTCACGTGAAAATGCACGTAGACTACGAATGTTTAATAGTGTCTTTGTTAGTTCCGACATTTATTCATCTCTTCATATATAAGTTGCCGATATAGGAATAATAAACGCTAGAATAAAATAATACAATCTAAGAAATAGAATTAAATAAACTATTTTCTAACTGTTTAAATATTTGGACACAGTAATTTAAATAGAATTTTTATTTAAGAGCCGAGCGGGGCGTTTTAGTTGCACTTTGTTACTTTAGTTTCATATAAATCGTGATCAATATTTATTAAATGCTCTTAACTTATATGGCTAACAATATGCTTTGTACGGTTATTGTTACTTCAATAAGTTGTGGTGAGTGGCATACTTTGTACAGACCTAGTAAAGCAGGTATTGATATCATTATATGGAATGATATTCGATGTGGAAGGCCGAGTAGCAATACATTCTTTTTAAGCACTAGGATGACTATTCATTGGTAGTGGAAGCTTAAGCATGAGTGACTAGCAATAACTTTAACAATAAAAATGGAATGATATGTTGAAATGGTAACCGAGATAAGTACAATGGGCGGAACCTAATGCGTAGTGTTGGTTAAATTGTTGTTAAAATGATTTTGCAATAGTTTAAAATTCCATCGCTCGCGGTAGAGGCGCGGAATAAATAAGTAATGTTTACTGGGGTGATGCCAATGAGTAAGCAGGAAAGGGTATTTCGCCGAAGTGAATGTTCATATCAAAGGCGTTCGCTGGGGTTACACTCGAAAGGGGTAACACTGCCATAGTCTATAATTTTGTAAAACTATGGAGCGCTACTGTAGGGCTGGGATAAGCAATCGCTTTCCCGTCGCTTCTTTTCGCTTATTTGTTAGGAAATGAGTTCCTTCAATGAGTCTGCAGTAGATCTCTAACCATTTATTACTGGTTTTTGAAGATCATGAATTTAATTGATTTTGCATCATCTCCTTTGTCTCTATTGCCGCCGATTGTGGCTTTGAGTCTTGCTATCCTTACACGCCGTGTACTTGTTTCACTGGGTGTTGGTATTGTTCTTGGCGCTATTTTATTGAATGACTACTCATTCGGTAGCGCTCTTGGCTACGTCGCTTCAACGGTATCGAGCGTATTTGTTGAAGATGGCGGCATCAACACTTGGAATATGAGTATTGTTGGCTTCCTATTACTACTTGGTATGATGACCGCGCTGCTGACACTATCAGGTGGTACACGTGCATTCGCTGAGTGGGCCCAAACACGAGTTAAGAGCAAGCGAGGTTCTAAACTTCTGGCTGCTTTTCTCGGCGTGTTCATCTTTGTCGATGATTATTTTAATAGCCTTGCAGTAGGTGCGATCTCACGCCCTGTTACTGACCGTTTTTATGTCTCACGTGCTAAGCTGGCTTACATCCTAGATTCTACTGCTGCACCTATGTGTGTGATCATGCCGGCTTCAAGCTGGGGGGCATACATCATGACGATTATTGGTGGCATCTTAGTTTCTCATGGCATCACTGAGTATTCAGCTCTAGGTGCTTACGTTCGTCTTATTCCAATGAACTTCTACGCTATCTTTGCATTGCTAATGGTTTTTGCTGTCGCATGGTTCGGTCTAGACATTGGTAAAATGCGCGAGCATGAAATCGCGGCATCGCGTGGTCATGGGTTTGCCAAAGAGCAAGCTGATGACTCAGAAGAAGCCCATGAGCTAAATGAAGAGCTTGATATTCAAGAAAGCGAAGGCGGTAAGGTATCTGATCTTATTTTACCTATCGTATTCCTAATCATCGCGACA
The DNA here is from genome assembly GCF_000176235.1 of Vibrio orientalis CIP 102891 = ATCC 33934. Taxonomy (NCBI): domain Bacteria; kingdom Pseudomonadati; phylum Pseudomonadota; class Gammaproteobacteria; order Vibrionales; family Vibrionaceae; genus Vibrio; species Vibrio orientalis. The sequence goes on from NZ_ACZV01000005.1 coordinate 583,444, forward strand.
ATTGCTTCTATGATGTACACCGGTGGTCAAGCTCTGGCTGCTGACGGCATTGAATTTAATATGCTAGGGGCGTTTGAGAATACCGATGTAGGTACATCGTTAATCTACGGTGGCCTTGTTGGTTTAGCTTTCGCACTGTTTACTGTGCTTAAGCAAGGTATTGCCGCAACAGAGATTACGCGTACCCTTTGGATTGGCGCAAAGTCGATGTTTGGCGCAATCTTGATCTTAGTCTTTGCTTGGACGATTGGTTCTGTTATCGGTGATATGAACACAGGTAAATACCTATCGACACTTGCTCAAGGCAACATCAACCCACATTGGCTTCCTGTTATCTTGTTCCTATTGTCTGGTCTTATGGCGTTCTCAACGGGTACTTCATGGGGTACGTTCGGTATCATGTTGCCAATCGCCGGTGACATGGCAGGAGCGACAGATTTAGCGCTGATGTTACCTATGTTGAGTGCGGTTCTAGCTGGTTCAGTATTTGGTGACCACTGCTCACCAATTTCAGACACAACGATCCTCTCTTCAACGGGTGCACGTTGTAACCACATTGATCACGTATCGACGCAGTTACCTTACGCGCTTTCTGTGGCTGCCGTTTCTTGTATCGGTTTCATTACGTTGGGTATGACGGCATCAATCGGTATGTCATTAGCGGCATCAACCGCTGCCTTTATTGCGGTCTGTGTGCTGCTTTCAGTACTATCAAAGTCAAAAATGGCGAGCTGTCAGAACGCATAATGACAGCATATAAATAGTCATGTTAAAGGGAGCCTCGGCTCCCTTTTTATTTGTATATGACAAAATGAAAAAAGTTTAAATAAATGGTTGAAAAATGTTTACAGCTTGGTTAGTGTGGATATCAACAAAGCGAAACAGAAGAGCTTATTAAGTATGCGTAAATTAGTCATGAATATTCATCACCACCATCACCCAGTCTAGTCTTTCGGGAGATGCACGCATACCCGGGAGACAGGAAACTCCCGGAGGCTAAAATCGCAAACTACAAGATTTAGAACCCTCGGGAGATACACTCTTCCGAGGGTTTTTTAGTTTTACAGTTTTTAAAAAGTTTACGAATTACAAAATCTTGCACAGGGATACAGCAATGCAAACACAACGCCTAAGAATCGCAATTCAAAAGAAAGGTCGCCTAAGCAAAGAGTGTCAAACTCTACTTAAAAAGTGCGGCGTGAAATTCAATATCATGGGTGAGCGTCTGGTAGTGCACTCACTAAATATGCCAATCGACCTTCTGCTTGTTCGTGATGACGATATTCCAGGTTTAATTATGGATGGCGTGGTTGACCTCGGCTTCATCGGTGAAAACGAACTGGAAGAAGTACGCTTGGACCGCAAAGCGTTAGGCGAGCCATGCGACTTTGTTCAATTGCGCCGTTTAGACTTTGGTGGTTGTCGTCTTTCAATCGCGCTTGATAAAGATGAGCAGTACAACGGTCCGCAAGATCTTGCTGGTAAGCGCATTGCAACAACTTACCCACAGCTACTGAAAGCGTATATGGATGAGCAAGGTGTGCCATTCTCGACGTGTATGCTAACCGGCTCTGTAGAAGTTGCGCCGCGTGCCGGTCTTGCTGATGCGATTGCCGATCTTGTTTCAACAGGTGCAACGCTTGAAGCTAATGGGCTGAAAGAAGCGGAAATCATCTTCAAATCGAAAGCGACGCTTATTCAACGTACCGGTGAGTTTGATGCCGATAAAACGGCGCTAATCGAGAAGCTACTGACTCGTATGCAAGGGGTCCAGCAAGCGAAAGAATCTAAGTACATCATGCTGCACGCTCCAACAGATAAACTAGAGCAAATTAAGTCACTGCTGCCAGGTGCCGAAGACCCAACAGTACTGCCGCTGTCATCAGATAAAGACAAAGTTGCGGTACACCTAGTGAGTACTGAAAACTTGTTCTGGGAGACAATGGAACAGCTTAAAGAGCTCGGTGCAAGTTCAATTCTGGTTCTTCCAATCGAAAAAATGATGGGGTAGTCGCGATGAGAACAGTCGTTTGGCAATCATTAAGTGAGACGCAGCAAGATTCGATTCTTGAACGTCCAGCGATCACAGAAGGCGCAAACATTACCGCGGCGGTTTCTGAAGTTATCGCTAAAGTACGTAACGAAGGCGATGCGGCCCTTCAAGAGTTAACTGAAAAATTTGATGGTGTAAAACCTGCGTCTATTCGCGTATCAGGGCAAGAAGTCGATGAGGCATGCGACCGCTTATCAGACAAGATGAAGCAAGCGTTAGAGCAAGCTTATGCCAACATCGCTAAGTTTCACAAGGCGCAAAAACCGCAGCCAATTAAGGTCGAAACGCAGCCGGGTGTAGTGTGTGAGCAAGTGACCCGCCCAATTCAAAAAGTAGGTTTATACATTCCTGGTGGCAGTGCGCCGCTTCCGTCGACGGTATTGATGCTAGGCGTTCCAGCTAAAATTGCAGGCTGTCGCAAGGTTGTATTGTGTTCGCCGCCGCCGATCGCCGATGAAATCCTTTATGTCGCAAAACTGTGTGGCATTGATGAAGTGTACAATATAGGTGGTGGCCAAGCGGTGGCTGCAATGGCCTACGGGACAGAGTCTGTCTCTAAGGTCGATAAGATCTTTGGTCCGGGTAACGCTTATGTGACCGAAGCGAAGCGTCAAGTGAGCAATGATTTCCGCGGTGCAGCGATTGATATGCCAGCGGGCCCTTCAGAAGTTCTTGTTCTGGCTGATGATACAGCCGATGCGGACTTTATTGCGGCTGACCTACTTAGCCAAGCGGAACACGGCCCAGATTCACAAGTGGTACTGGTAACACCTTCTCCAGTGATTGCCGATCAGGTTACCGATGCGGTTCAACGTCAGCTGAAAGAGCTTTCGCGTGCTGATATCGCCGAGAAAGCGCTCGCGTCAAGCTTAATCATTATTTCTGAATCACTGACACAAGCGGTGTCTATCTCGAATTACTACGGTCCAGAGCACTTGATTGTGCAGACCAAGAACCCACGTGAGCTATTACCTTTGTTAGATAACGCAGGTTCAATCTTCTTAGGCGATTGGTCTCCAGAATCTGCAGGCGATTATGCGTCAGGTACGAACCACGTACTGCCGACTTACGGTTATACGCGTACTTACTCAAGCCTTGGTCTTGCTGATTTTTCGAAGCGCATGACAGTGCAAGAGTTGAGTGCTGAAGGTCTGAAGATTCTAGCGCCAACGGTTGTGACTATGGCTGAAGCTGAAGGTTTAGATGCACACAAACGCGCAGTGACAATTCGCGTTGAAAAGTTAGCGTCGAAAGCATAAGGAAGTTTGAGATGGAAAAGCTAGCACGTAAACAAGTTCAAAATTTAACGCCTTATCTTTCAGCAAGACGTATCGGTGGCACGGGTGATGTTTGGTTGAATGCCAATGAATCTCCATTCGACAATGAGTATAAAACCGACTTTTCGCGTTTGAATCGTTACAGCGAGTGTCAGCCAAAAGAGTTAATTGAAGCATACGCAGCATACGCAGGTGTAAAACCAGAACAAACGCTAACTTCACGTGGTGCCGATGAAGGTATTGAACTGCTTATCCGTGCATTTTGTGAGCCGGGTGAAGATGCGATTCTGTATTGCCCACCGACTTACGGGATGTACTCAATCAGTGCAGAAACCATTGGTGTAGAGCGTAAGACAGTCCCTTTAACCGCAGATTGGCAGCTTGACCTTGAGGGTATCGAGCAAAACCTAGATGGCGTGAAGCTCGTCTTTGTTTGTAGCCCAAACAACCCAACGGGTAACTTAGTTAAGCGTGAAGACATTGTCTCTCTGCTTGAGATGACTAAAGACAAAGCGATTGTCGTGATGGATGAAGCGTATATCGATTTTTGTCCGGAAGCGTCAACCGTTGACTTGCTAGCAGAGTATCCAAATCTAGCGATTTTACGTACGCTTTCAAAAGCATTTGCCTTGGCCGGTCTCCGTTGTGGTTTCACTCTAGCAAACGAAGAACTCATCAATGTACTGCTTAAGGTGATTGCGCCATATCCAGTGCCAATCCCAGTGGCTGAGATTGCGACGCAAGCCTTGTCAGAAGCAGGCTTAGCTCGAGCTAAATACCAAGTGCTAGACCTTAATGCCAATCGTGCTTATCTCCAAGTCGGTTTGTCGATGATTACAGGCCTTGAAATATTTGAAGGTTGGGGTAACTACCTGTTGGTTAAATTCCCAGACGGTGACGCAGTATTTAAAGCGGCTTGGGACAGTGGAATCATTCTGCGTAACTCGCCAATCGACAATTGTGTTCGCATCAGCATTGGTAGCCGAGATGAGTGTGAAAAAACACTTGGCTTTATTCGAAATTATTACAACTAACGATTTATTGGCTCCTGTCCTTTGCAAGAGCCATCCAATTTTAGAAATAAGGAAGTTCGTGTGAGCAAGCAACAAAAAACCCTATTTATTGACCGAGATGGCACCCTTATTGTTGAGCCGCCGGTTGATTTTCAAGTGGACCGCTTAGATAAGCTAAAACTAGAGCCGTTCGTAATTCCAAGTTTGCTATCACTGCAAGATGCTGGCTACCGTCTAGTGATGGTGACCAACCAAGATGGTCTAGGTACTGATAGCTACCCGCAAGACGAATTTGATGCGCCACACAACATGATGATGGAGATCTTTGAGTCGCAAGGGGTCAAATTTGATGATGTGCTTATCTGTCCTCATTTTGAAGAAGATAACTGTTCATGCCGTAAACCCAAGCTAGGTATGGTTAAAGAGTATCTGCAAGGTGGCAAAGTCGATTTCCAAAACTCAGTGGTCATTGGCGACCGAGCAACTGATCTTCAGCTTGCTGAAAATATGGCGATTCAAGGGATTCAATACAACCCTGAAACCATGGGGTGGAAACAAATCCTAAAAGATCTCACGGTAAAAGCGCGCGTTGCTGAGGTAGTTCGCACCACTAAAGAAACGGATATCAAAGTCAAAGTTAACCTAGATGAGCAGGGCGGCAATCAAATCTCAACAGGACTTGGTTTCTTTGACCACATGCTAGATCAAATTGCGACACACGGTGGCTTCCAGATGGTATGTAACGTCGAAGGCGATCTGCACATCGATGACCACCACACCATTGAAGACACCGCGTTGGCACTTGGCCAAGCACTGAAAGATGCACTCGGTGATAAACGTGGAATCGGTCGTTTTGGTTTTAGCTTGCCAATGGATGAGTGTTTAGCTCAGTGTGCGCTGGATCTTTCAGGTCGTCCTTACCTTAAATTTGATGCAGAGTTCAGCCGTGAGCAAGTTGGTGACTTGTCGACAGAGATGGTCGTTCACTTCTTCCGCTCACTGACAGATACCTTAGCGTGTACGCTACACCTATCTTCTGCTGGCGATAATGATCACCACATCATTGAGTCTCTTTTTAAAGCGTTTGGTCGTACATTACGCCAAGCGATTAAAGTAGAAGGCAACGAACTACCAAGTAGTAAAGGCGTACTCTAGGAAGGGCAGGTTATGACTGATCAAAAAGTAGTGATTATTGATACGGGTTGCGCCAATGTCTCTTCAGTAAAGTTTGCTATCGAGCGTCTTGGTTATGCCGTCACGATTTCAAAACAGCCAGATGTTGTTCTTGCTGCAGATAAGCTATTTTTGCCTGGTGTAGGCACTGCCAGTGAGGCGATGAAAAACCTCCAACAGCGCGATTTAATTGAACTAGTGAAACAAGTAGAAAAACCGCTGCTTGGCATTTGTCTGGGTATGCAGTTACTTGGCAAAGTGTCGCAAGAGAAAGGGCAGAAAGCGAATGAACTTGTCGAATGCCTTGGCCTATGTGAAGGCGAAGTAAAGTTGCTTGAAACCGGTGTTCTTCCTTTGCCGCACATGGGTTGGAATACCGTTAAGTCGACGCCTGAACATCCGTTGTTTAAAGACATTGAAGAGGGCGAGTACTTCTACTTCGTACACAGCTTCGGTATGCCCGTTGGTGACTACACCATTGCTCAATGTGAATATGGCAAACCATTTACAGCAGCCGTTCAGAGTGGCAACTACTACGGGGTGCAATTTCACCCAGAACGTTCATCAAAAGCTGGCTCAAAGCTTATCCAGAACTTTTTAGAGCTGTAATTTTAAAGAATCAAAGGGAAGTAATTCAGTGATTATTCCAGCATTAGATTTAATTGAAGGTCAAGTAGTGCGCCTATATCAAGGTGATTACGGACAAGTAACCGAATACAAAGTTGATCCAGCAGAGCAGTTTAATCTCTACCACCAAGCGGGCGCAGGTTGGTTGCACTTAGTTGACCTAACTGGGGCTAAAGATACCACCGCTCGCCAGCTAGACTTGATTGCTAAGCTGCTAGCTAGCACTCCTGCCAATATTCAAATAGGTGGGGGCGTGCGCAGCGAACAAGATGTTGTGGATCTTCTGGAAGCGGGCGCGCAGCGCGTTGTCGTCGGCTCTACAGCGGTCAAACAGCCAGAGCTCGTCAAAGGCTGGATGGAGAAATATGGCGCCGAAAAAATTGTTTTAGCGCTCGACATCAATATTGATGAAAGTGGCACTCGTAAAGTGGCGATTTCAGGATGGCAAGAAGACTCTGGTGTAACGATTGAAGCCTTGATTAATGACTACCTAACTGTTGGTCTTAAACACGTGCTTTGTACCGATATTTCTCGTGACGGTACACTGGAAGGTTCGAACGTGGAACTCTACGTTGACCTATGTAAGCAGTATCCTCAGGTTCAGTTTCAATCCTCAGGTGGCATCGGTTCATTAGCCGACATTGAAGCGCTAAAAGGTAGCGGTGTTGCGGGGGTTATTGTTGGCCGAGCGCTACTGGATGGCAAATTTACAGCAGAGGAGGCGTTTGCATGCTGGCAAAGCGAATAATCCCCTGTCTTGATGTACGTGATGGACAAGTTGTAAAAGGCGTTCAATTTCGCAACCATGAAATCATTGGCGATATTGTCCCTCTGGCTCAGCGTTACGCTGAAGAAGGGGCGGATGAGTTGGTGTTTTATGATATTACCGCGTCGAGCGATGGCCGCGTTGTCGACAAGAGCTGGGTCCAACGTGTTGCTGAGGTGATCGACATTCCTTTTTGTGTCGCTGGTGGTATTAAGTCAGCAGAAGATGCCGCACGAATTTTAGAGTTTGGTGCTGACAAAGTGTCTATAAACTCCCCTGCGCTCGCGAACCCTGAGCTCATTACCCAGCTTGCTGATAAGTTTGGTGTGCAATGTATTGTCGTCGGTATCGACTCTTACTTTGATAAAGAGACCGGTAAATATCAGGTTTACCAATTTACCGGTGACGAAGCGCGCACCAAAGCAACCAAGTGGGAAACTCGAGATTGGGTGCAAGAAGTACAAAAGCGTGGCGCGGGTGAAATCGTTTTGAACATGATGAACCAAGATGGTGTGCGTAACGGTTACGACTTGGAGCAGCTTAATATGGTTCGTGAAGTGTGTAATGTGCCGCTAATCGCGTCAGGTGGCGCGGGTGCAATGGAGCACTTTGCTGAGGCTTATAAGCAAACTAATGTTGATGGAGCGCTTGCGGCTTCGGTATTCCACAAGCAAGTCATTAATATTGGGGAACTTAAGCAGTATTTAAAACAACAAGGTGTAGAGGTGCGTCTATGAGTTTTGCAGCGACAGAAGTAAATACGCTAGCTGAACGTATTGATTGGGACAAAGTGGATGGCCTTGTACCTGCAATTGTTCAAGATTTTCAATCAAGCCAAGTGTTGATGATGGGGTACATGAACCAAGATGCGTTGGCAAAAACGGGGGAAACGGGTCAAGTCACGTTTTTCTCTCGTACTAAAGAACGCCTTTGGACTAAGGGCGAAACTTCTGGGAACGTACTTCAGCTAAAGAACATTGCACTCGATTGTGATAACGACACTTTGCTGGTTAAGGTCAACCCGATTGGGCCTACTTGTCACAAAGGGACCACGACATGCTGGGACGGAGACCCTCAAGAAGAGAGCCAAATGGTGTGGCTTCATCAACTTGAGCAGTTACTGGCTACCCGCAAGGACGCCGACCCAGAATCTTCTTATACTGCACACCTATATTCACGTGGCACCAAGCGTATTTCGCAAAAAGTGGGCGAAGAAGGCGTTGAAGTCGCGCTTGCGGCGACGTCGGGCGATAAGGCGGAGTTAGTCTGTGAATCAGCAGATTTGATTTATCACCTGATGGTTCTTCTTCAAGACCAAGGCCTATCAATGAATGACGTGGTGAATAAGCTTAAAGAGCGACACAAATAGTTCACCACTCTATGCCAATGAAAAAGCGCCCTTATCGAAGGGCGCTTTTTGTTTTTAAACCTAGCCATAGGTTATTAGTGTTATATTTCGAATAAGAAGTAATAGCCATATCCAACGATAAAGGCAGGGATTGCGGAATAAACCGTCGCCACAAGGGCGGCTTTAGGCGCTAGAGCAATCGCGGGGAACAATGCGTCACCATCATTGGAGATTGCATTAGCCAATTGAGCAGACAATGGAGCTGCACCTGAGATGTACAAACTCGTCACAAGGATCTGAGGGCCACACCCAGGCAGTAAACCGACAGCCAAACCCATCAGAGGCATCCAAACTCCCCAGCCAGAGAAAGTCGTTGCAAGGTCAATATGACCAAAGAATGTGATGAGCTCAAAAGCCATAAAAGCGAGAATAACCCAAGCAGTGACAAAGTTTGTATCTTGCGCCGCTTTTTGTATTGGGTGGGAAGAAACTTGCTTAGTATCTTCAGCAACAGTCGATTCGTAGTCTTTAATCTCTTTGGTTAATGACCAAAGCAGCATGCTGACAATAATGAGCACCGCCCCAATCCACTCAATCGTCATTTTAGGTAGCTGCAGGAGTTGATTAATATCGACTTGGAATGAGCCAAGAGCAGCGATAACTGTCGCTGGAACAAGTAACCATTTCCAAAACGCACCTTGAAGATTGATTGCTTTTTGTTCGATGTTACTTGTTTCGCCTTTACTGCAGGCTAAACGCTCCGTAAGTGCTGATACTTGAGGGCGCAAAAAATCATCGCAGTGAATCGCATTGACTACCCACCCTGAAAGCGCGCCAACAAACACACCAAGAGCTACAATAGCTAATCCAATATCAGGTTTGCTTGCAAGCAATAAGAAAGCGGCATCGCCCATGGTGGAGGTTAAGACCGCCACAATCGCACCAAAACCAACGCGCCCACTGACAAACTGTGTGGTGACGATGATCGCACCGCCACAACCGGGTAGTGCACCTAACAAAGCAGCAAAAAAAACTTGGTGGTCACGGGAGGTTCGGTAGAGGTTCGCGATACGATTCTCTTTGTTAATAAAGCCAGAGACGTAGTGATAGAGTGCTAGGGTGAATGCGACATAACTCGACACTGCCCAAAAGGCATCAGATAAGGTATTTACGGTCACTTCGCGCGTGACACCACTAGCCACAAGAGCAATCAGTGAGATAGGTAAAATCAGGCGCTTATACGCAGGTCGAAACTGGGTCACGGATAACCAGCTAGGCAATGTTTGAGAAAGTCGTAAAGAATCCATAGCTAACACAATGTGAATGCGAATTATTATCAATATATGCTAATGAGAATTATTTGCAATAAATAATTTTTACGAGTGCTAACTGTGCAGGTTTGCTTACGCTGTGATGGCGGACATGAACCACGAAATTGACGGGTTAGTGCTAAACTTATAGAGAGAATAGATCGCATTGTTAAGGTCTGTCATGCCTTATACCGAAATATTCTTTTTCAATCCGATGACAAATTATCAAAATCAGGTAAAATGTCGGGTTTGTGAGTAATAGCCCTCTGTTGGGTAGAAATATAGTCAGATAGGAAAAAAGATGATTCTAGTAGTAGGTCACAAGAACCCTGATAGCGATAGTATCTGTAGTGCACTAGTAGCAACCGAACTACTAAAAGCACGTGGCGGTGAAGCTATGCCAATTCGCCAAGGTGAAATCAACCGTGAAACTCAGCACATTCTAGAAGTCGCGGGTGCAGAAGTTCCTGAACTACGTACTTCAGTAGCTGGTGAAAAAATCTGGCTAGTAGACTACTCAGATCTTGCGCAAGCACCAGACGATGTAGCTGAAGCTGAAATCCTAGGTATTGTTGACCACCACCGTCTAGGTGATGTGATGACTGTTAACCCAATGGAAGCTTGGATCTGGCCTGTTGGTTGTACTAACACTGTACTATTCAACATGTTCAAGATTGAAGGTCATGCAATCACTCCTCAGATCGCTAAACTAATGATGTCAGCTATCCTATCTGACACAGTTGGTTTCGCATCACCAACATGTACTCAGAAAGATAAAGACGCAGTTCAAGAACTAGCCGCTATCGCTGACGTATGTGATGTAGATGCATTCATTAAAGATCTTTTGATTGCTAAGACAAACATTGAAGGCCTATCAGCAGCTGAGCTTGTTGAGAAAGACCTGAAAGGTTACCCGTTCAATGGCCGTGATGTGGTTGTTGGTCAGGTTGAGCTTGCAACTCTAGAGCAAGTAGATGACATGATCGATGCGCTAGAAGCCGATCTTGAGCGTCGTTGCGCTGAGCAAGGTCTAGCATTTGCAGCAGTGATGCTAACCGATATCACTACCGCTCAAACTCGTCTACTTTACAAAGGTGAGTGGGCAGAGAAGCTGGTTAAGCATGAAGAAAACGGCATGCTAATGATGGAAAACACTCTAAGCCGTAAGAAGCAAGGCTGGCCTTGGCTTCAAACTGAACTGGCTTAATTTCCATAGCTCAATGAATTTTAAACGCCCATGGCTCAGCCGTGGGCGTTTTATTTGGAGGATACAAAATGTCACTATCTCAAGATCAGTTAGAGTCGGTTAACAAAATGCGCCCTGACGAGCGTTTTAACTACTGCGTAAAAGAAATTGCTCAGCATCGTAAAGTATGGATTCTTACAGACGAACATGGCTGCGTGATGCTCAACACTGAAGATGAAGATTGCGTTCCAGTATGGCCACACGAAGAGTTTGCGGCTCAGTGGGCGACTGGAGAGTGGGAGCACTGTAAAGCAGAAGCAATCTCAACCGCTAAGTGGTTCAGTCGTTGGACCCACGGTTTGGAAGAGGATGAACTGTCGGTAGTTGTGTTCCCAAATGATAACGAAGAAGGTGTGGTACTTTACCCTGACGAGTTTGAATTTGAATTGAAAAAACGCACTAAATAGCCGTATGTTTAGTTTGTGATGCCCCATAGTTGGGCATCACTTAACCTCATTCAGTAGCCAATTAACTGAAATAACTCGCCGCTTTTGGCAACAGAGACAGCTTTGTTTAGCGTGCCATCTTGCTGATAGCGTTTAAGTAAGCGTTTGATGATAGGGGTAACTTCTCGCTCTGTCATTCCAACCTTGAGCTCTGGCTCATAGAGCAGTTTTAGCAGTACCACATCAAGAGGTGAGAGTAGATCCTCTGGTGTATTATCATTAAAAATTGAAGGGAAAGCACTGTCAGAGTCGTTAGGTAAACCAAGAGTTTGGGTTATCTCTTCCACCACACAAGCGATCAGCTTTCCATGTATTCTTGCGCGGTCAACGGGTATGACGATCGAAGCTGAGTCAATCGCACTGTTACTGCCTATTCGATAGCCTGCTTTACAAATTGCATCTCTGACATGTTTAAGAGATGACTTTCCCATCTCTCGTTCAATATCTTTTTCCCATTTCGCGTCATTGGTATAGATCCACACAATGTTGGCCTCTTTTCTTGACGAGACGCGTTTGATTGATAGACCTGTAATGGCGCTTAGATGTCTAAGGTGAGCATTGGTCAGTTGGTCATGAAGGTCTTGATCGCCAACGTCATGCTTGACCCAAACTCGGAGCGGCTTTTGCCACTTAACAAGCGGCTTTTGGCCTGAAGAGTATTCGTTTCTTAACGCGACATCGATAAAGGCTCGAGCGACAAAGTCAGGCTCAAGCCAAGTTTGCTGTGAAGAATAAGCAAATCCTGAAGTGGTAAAGAAAACGGAGAATAACCCTAGTATTACGGTCGCTGTCCTTAGCATGTTTCTCCTATTTAAAGCACGTCGCCTTATTAAAATGACTTTCAACCAGTCGCTGAGTAATTGGGTGCTCAGGAGATGAGAGAACTTGGTGTGTTTCACCGCTTTCAACAACGACGCCTTCATGCATCACCATTATTTTATCGGTGATATGTTTTACCACCCCGATATGCTGTGATACATAAACAAAAGATACGCCCATTTCTTCTTGAAGCTCTAGAAATAGGTTGATGATCTGTGAGCGCATCGCCATGTCTAAGCCGTTCAGTGCTTCATCAGCAACAATCACCGATGGCTGAAGAATTAAAGCCCTAGCGAGACATACACGCTGTTTTTGACCAGTTGCTAGCATTTGCGGATAGAAGTAGGCGTGCTCCGGCAGTAAGCCAACACGAAGCAATGTCTCTTTTACACGTTTAATACGTGCTTCAGGTGACATGCTGGTGTTTCGCTTTAGTGGGCCTTCTAAGATGCGACCAATTTGAATGCGCGGATTCAAAGAAGTATTTGGATCTTGGAAGATCATCCGGATTAATTTACAGCGTGTTGAGTAATCTTCATGCTCTAATAGCTCGCCATTTACGCGAATCTCACCTGAAGTCGGTTCAACCACACCAGAGAGCATACGAGCGAGTGTCGACTTGCCGGAACCGTTTTGGCCGATAAAGCCAATGGTTTGTCCCGCCTCAAGGCTAAAGCTGACCGGTTTAACCGCTTCTTGAACTTTCTTACGAAACAGACCAGAACGAGTGATAAACGACTTAGAAAGATCGGTTACTTCTAATAGCGCGCTCATACTTTTTTCTTCTCCCGCTCTTTAGGCGAATGGTTCAATGGGAAGTGACAAGCAAATTTATGGTTCTTAATACGACGAGTCATTGGTATTTCTACACATTGGCGCTGAGCATACGGGCAGCGCGGACCAAGTCGGCAACCAATCGGTAGGTGCTGAAGTGGTGGGATGGTGCCTGGTAAGGATTGAAGTTTCTCCTTGTGAGGGATCCAATCACTAAAATCAGGCATCGCCTTTAGCAGAGCAACAGTATAAGGGTGCTTAGGTTTCTCTAGGATCTTTTTGGTATCGGCTGATTCAACCGATTGACCACAGTACATCACCGTAATACGATTTGCCCATTGAGTGATGGTGGTTAAGTCATGGCCGATCAGCATGATCGAGGTGTTATGGACCTGATTCATACGGCTCAATAGGCGTAAGATCTGCGATTGAGTAATCGGGTCTAAGTCATTGGTCGGCTCATCTGCAATCAGCAACTTAGGTTTAGCCGCAATCGCCATTGCAATCATGATCTTTTGGCATTCCCCATCGGTTAACTCGTATGGGTAGCTGCGCATAATTTGCTTGTGGTCTTTAATGCCGACTTTGTGGAGTAGGGCAATCGCCTGTTTTTTACGCCATTTGAAACGCTCCCACCATTTGCCTTGGAATGAACGCGAAGGAATCGCCTCAATCAGCTGGCTACCCACTTCTTCAGATGGGTCTAAACAGGTAGACGGTTCTTGGAAAATCATTGCAATATCACGGGCAATAACGCGTCGACGTTCTTTTGGTGTCAGTTGCAGAAGGTCAACATTGCCTAAGCGCATGCGGTCAGCAGTCACTTTCCAGTTATCTTTACAGACGCCAACGATCGCTTTTGCAACTAAACTCTTGCCTGAGCCAGATTCGCCCACAAGACCACGTATTTCACCTTCGTTAAGTGTCAGGCTCATACGATCAACGGCTTTCATCATGCCCTGAGGGGTTTCAATCTCAATCGTCAGATGTCGAATATCGAGCAATGGCATTATTCGATCCCCGCATTCAGTGCTTGGCGAACGCCTTCACCAACAAGGTTAATTACAATAACGGTAAACATAATCGCCAGACCCGGTAGCGTCACCGTCCAAGGTGCCAAGTAAATAAGCTCAACAGAGTCACCCAAAATGGCGCCCCATTCCGTACTCGGCGCTTGTGCTCCTAAGCCTAAGAAACCCAGTGCGGTGATGTCGAGGATAGCGATGGAAAGCGCTAATGTGATTTCAGAAGCAATCACCACCAAAATATTGGGTAGGATCGAGTTCCACAATAAGTAAAAGTCGTTTGCGCCATCTAAGCGCGCCGCCATGATGTAATCTTTTTCAACTTCGGTGTGAACGGCAATATAGACCGAGCGAATGAAGCGGGGGATCAGCGCCAAACAGATCGCGAGTAAGATATTGAACTCGCCAAAGCCCAGAAATGCGACGAAGATAATGGCAAGCAGCAACGACGGAATCGACATCACGGTATCGAGTAAGTGGTTGAGCGTACTTGATAGCAAGCCTTTAGTCATACCCGCTAATACGCCAATAATACAGCCAATGGCTGACGCGATCAGTGTGATGATGATAGCGGAGCCAAAAGTTAGCTGTGAGCCTTCAAGCAAGCGAGAGAGAATATCTCTGCCTAAATCGTCAGTCCCTAGGAAGTACTCGACGGTCCCTGCCGGATTCCACGATGGCGGAATGAGCAGTTCACCTGTTTGAGCTTGTGGGTCATGTGGCGTTATCCACGGGGAGACCAATGTCAGTAGCACGATGAGTAATAAGCACCATAGGCCAAACATCGCAAGATTGTTTGCGCGATAGCTTCGCCAAAAACGCTCGAACTGAGTAGGGATGCGTTCTTCTTGATATACGTTATCGGTTAGCATACCACTCTTTCCTTACCAACGGGTTAATCATAGCGCCAATCAAATCGGACAGGATGTTCGCGGTGAGCACGAACGTCGCGACGACGATAACACCAGCTTGGATAGCAACGTAATCTTGATTAGAGAGGGCATCAAGTAACCAACGACCAATACCAGGCCAGTTGAAGATAGACTCTGTGATAATCGCCAGCGTTAACATACTTGAAAGCTGTACCCCAATCTTTGGAATGATTGGCGGAATGGCATTTCTAAGCACGTGCTGCGTTACAATCTCATGCGTCGAAAGACCTTTGATCCGAGCCGCTCGAATGTAGTTTTGCCCCATCACTTCAGCGACAGAGGTACGCATCAAGCCGATAACCTGCGTGGTAGGCGCCAGTGCCAGTACCAAACAAGGCAGAATTAAATGTTCAATGACACTTTGCAAGGCGTGTGCGCGATATTTTCCATCCGCAAAGAAGGCGTCAATGAGAGCAAATCCAGTCACGTGTTCGATTTGGTAGAGTAAGTCATAGCGACCTGCGACAGGGAAGATCTCCCAATGCAGGGAGAAGACCATGATCATTAACAGAGCAATCCAAAATAGCGGCGCAGAGTATCCTGACATAGAGGTAAATGAGATAGCCGTATCAATCCACTTACCTTGTTTCATTCCCGCAATGGTGCCTACTGGGATACCAATGAGCAGTGAGATGACAAAGGCGATCAAACAGAGCTCAAGCGTTGCTGGGAAGACAATCTGCAGCTCGTCGATAATGGGAATTCCAGCTTTGTTGACACCAAAGTTTAGTTGCATCAACTCGCCTAAGTAAGTCAACCAACCACTCCAGAAATCTTGTATTGCCCAAGGTGATTGAGGTTCAAGTCGTAAAAGACTGAAACCCACCATAGTCAAAATAAGCAAGGTAATGATAAAGAGGTTTAAACGTCGAACAGCGTATAGCAGCATTACTGAACCCTCTCGACGGTATCAAATGGCTGAGCGTTAAATGGGCTCACTTTAAATCCTTGTAAAGAACGATCGTGAGCTTGCATCTGCATTCCGTGGTTGAGCGGGATGACAGGGAACTCTTCGTTCAAAATATTTTGCGCTTGCTTATACAGGTTGAGTCTATAACGAGGTTTGTCTACCTCTAGTGCAAGATCAAGTAGGAAGTCAAAGTCTGGGTTACACCAGCTTGAGACATTTAAGCCTGCACGTTTTGAGTCACAAGAAAGTAGCGGTCTGAAAAAGTTATCTGGGTCGCCAGTATTTGCGCTCCAACCGGTGAGATAGAGGTCGATATAGGTATTTTCGCTAAGATCACTGCGATCGAAGCGATCATCCGTCATCAGTTTAAGTTTAATACCCACATCAGCAAGGTTTGCTTGGATAAGCTCGGCGGTTTTTCTTGGACTTGGATTATAAGCCTTTGGCTCAAGGGGCACTGACATCGTCAGCTCTAGTCCTTTGCTGTAACCGGCTTCACGAAGTAATGCGATTGCGTAGTTGCGGTCATAGCGAATGTGTACCGCATCTTTATGGTATGCCCACGACGTTGGTGGAAGTACCGAATAAGCCTGACTACCGGTCCCGTAGTAAACTGAATCAAGTATATTCTGGCGATTAATCGCGTAATTGAGCGCTTTGCGAACCCGTGCGTCATTAAGTGCAGGGTGAGAGGTGTTCACCGCCACAAATGAAATATTCATCGCAGGTTTTGCGGTCAACTCAACGTGCTCATTTTGCTCGATAATCGGTAATTGGCTAGAAAGCGGGGAGTTCAGTACGTCACACTCTTTTCTCAGCAGTTTGGCCAAAGTGCCAGTACCGCGCTGGGAAATATCGAACACCACCTGATCCATTTTCGGTGTGCCACCCCAGTAACCATTGTGACGTTTTAGACGAATCAAATCGTTAACTTGATATTCCGCGAGGTAAAAAGGCCCAGTACCCACAGGGTGACTATCGAGCATACCTTTTTCGTCACTGATTTCGAGTTGGCCCGCATATTCTTTTGAGTGAATCACTGCGTGGCTGGTGGCGATGTTTGATAAGAAGCTGTTGTCTGGGCGACTAAGAGTAAACTTAACTCGATGTTTAGAAAGAGCAACGATATCCACCACAAGGTTCTGAAAATCAATACCACTAAACCAAGGGTATAACCCGCTGCCGACATAGTGGAATGGGTTGGTACTGTCGATAATGCGGCGGAAACTGAAAACGACATCGTCCGCATTCATCGTCCGAGACGGTGTAAACCAAGCAGTGGTTTGAAAAGGTACGTTCTTACGTAACTCAAAAATGTACTCAGTACCTTGCTGATTGACTTGCCACGAACTCGCCAAGCTAGGCACGGGTTGATACGTTTTGCTGTCTAACGTCAACAGAGTATTGAAGAGTTGAGGGCTGAGCGTTTCAGGTGTGATACCACTATCAACCAATTGAGGGTTGAATGTATCTGGCCCGCCTTGACCACAATAGACAAATCCCTTTTGACGGATTTTGTCATGATCAATCTCTTCGCCACAGCCCGCGAGCAGGCTGAGACTAAATAAACCTAATGTAAACTGAATGAATACTTTCATAGAAAGAACTTGTCTGGGACAAAGCACAATGGAACTCACCATTATGCCTTAAGATCCTAATAATTTACCACTATTTGCAGTTTGGAACGATAGTAAAACCACAAATTTGGTGGGTTAACTGTCGCTGGTGATGTCGTACTTACGAACCATCCCTCGTAATTGGTGATAACTCAGCTCCAAAAGCTCTGCTGCTTTCTTCTGGTTGTACTGACACTGAACCAATGCTGCTTTAAGTATGAGTTGGTCTTGTTGTTCTTGCCACTGCTTATAATTAAGCGGAAATTGAAATGATTGCACCGCCGTGAGTTCAGGCTGTTGGGGAGCGGTGTCTTCAGATGTTTGCCAACTTGATTGGAAAGGGTCAAACACCAAGTCTTGGATAGGCGTATCTTGATTGCCATGCTGGTAAACCGCACGTTCAATCACGTTTTTTAGTTCCCGTACATTACCGGGCCATGGGTGATCGAGTAGGTCTTGTTGTGCTTGTTGGGTGAATCCTACAAAGTATTCAAAACCCAGCTCGCGACACATTTTGATTGCGTAGTATTCCGCGAGCAGCAAGATATCTTCTTGGCGTTCCCTTAGAGGAGGCAGGTGAATCACATCAAATGCGAGCCTATCAAGTAAATCCGCGCGGAAACTGCCTTGCGCTGCCATTTGAGGCAGATCGGCATTGGTGGCACAGACTAGGCGAACATTGGCATTGAGTAGTTGGTGTCCGCCGACACGCTCATATTGGCCGTATTCAATCACTCGAAGTAATTTCTCTTGCACGAGTAAAGGCGCAGTGGCGAGTTCATCGAGAAACAGTGTGCCATTTTCTGCACGCTCAAAGCGGCCTTTATGACGCCCTTTTGATCCAGTAAACGAGCCTTGTTCATGGCCGAATAGTTCGGAGTCAATCAACCCTTCACTTAGGGTTGAGCAATTGAGTGAGATAAGCGGCTGGTCCCAACGCTTGGATAAGTAGTGAAGTCGTTGAGCTATCAACTCTTTACCTGTGCCGCGCTCACCAATAATGAGTACGGGGCGTTCGATTGCTGCCAATTTAGATACTTTATCCAGTACCGATAGGAAAGCGGGGGACTCTCCAATCAAGTTTTGTTGCATGACTGACTCCGTGGCGAAATTTACCTACTGTTGGTTAAATTCATCATAGTTAGCGAAGGATTGCAATGTGATATTTATTAAACTATTGATTTGTAATGCAATAAAAGTTGGCACGTTAATTGGAATATTATCTAGCAATAGGTAACAACAAACGAATTTATACGGAGTACAGCTGACTGTGTTCCAATATTATCCACATAAGGAGCCTCGCTATGGGTATTTTCTCTCGATTTGCAGACATCGTTAATTCAAACATCAGTGCTCTATTAGATAAAGCTGAAGATCCGGAAAAGATGATCCGTCTTATCATCCAAGAAATGGAAGACACACTGGTTGAAGTGCGTACTAACTCAGCCAAAGCCATTGCGGATAAAAAAGAGTTAGCGCGTAAAGTAGACTCTATTGAAGCGACAATTGACGAGTGGCAAAACAAAGCGACATTGGCGTTGGCAAAACAACGTGAAGATTTAGCTCGTGCTGCGCTGATTGAAAAACAAAAGTTACAAGACATGCTAAAAGGTCTTCATACTGAGCAAACCTTGGTAGAAGAGACGATTGAAAAGCTAACTGGTGAGATTGGTAAATTAGAAACCAAGATCACTGAGACTCGTGCCAAGCAACAAGCTTTAGCGATTCGTAGCCAAACCGCATCGAACCGTCGTGACGTGCAAAAGCATCTGCATACGGCGAGAACAAGTGAAGCGATGGCTAAGTTTGAGCAGTACTCGCGTAAAATTGATGAAATGGAAGCGGAAGCCGACTTGTACGCGAAAACCGGCAATGCAAAATCTCTTGATCAGGAATTTGCTGAACTTCAGGCTCAAGATGAAATTGAACAAGAGCTAGAGAAATTGAAGCAGCAAATGGAAGATAAAAAGTAATTCCTGTTTGTTTTTGTTAGGTTAGCTAGGTAGATGGGTGCCAATCCCACTCATCTTCCCCATTTAAGGAGTTATATATGTCGTCATTTCTAATCGCTGGTCCGTTAATTGTCTTTCTCATTTTCGTTGCCCCGCTTTGGTTGTTTTTACATTACAGAAGTAAAAAGAATGCCAGCACTGGGTTATCGCAAGAAGACTTGCAGCGTCTAGAATCTCTATCAGAGAAAGCTGAGATCATGCAAAAACGCGTCGATACTTTAGAGCAAATCTTAGATGCAGAATCCCCAAGTTGGAGACGTCGTTATGACTAAACGAGAACTTTATAGGGATACGGTTAACGGTAAGATCACTGGTGTCTGTGCCGGCCTCGCCAACTACTTTTCATTGGAAGTATGGCTAGTCAGAATATTGGTAATTTCTGCAGCGCTATTGGGGGGAAGCTTCCTTGTCCTACTCGCCTATATCGCTATGACGCTAATGATTGAAAAGCAGCCGAAAAACTACGTTGAAGCGATGAAAGCTGAGCAAGAGCACAAGCTGAAAAATAAACCGTGGAAGCAAGGCCAGACTCCAGAGTTATTGTTGAACACAATAGAAAAAGATTTCTCTCAGCTAGAAACGCAAGTAAGAAACTTAGAGGCCTATGTGACCTCAGATGCATTTAAAGTCAACCGAGAGTTTAAATCGCTGTAACGTCTATTTTTAAAGCACTCTAAAACTTAGAGTGCTTTTTCATAATTATTCTCTTGCTCGCTTTTGCGACATTGTAGTCATACACAAGCAAATTATTAATTTTCATAATAATTTACTGCCATCGCTATGGAAGTCACGGTAGCATTCATCTATCTTTGTACCTAATAGATACAAATGGATGATTGACTATGCATAAATCTGTTTTGCTTCTTGCAATAACGGCCGCGCTGAGTGGTTGTGGCAAGGAGCTTCCACCTGTTCCTGAGCCTGATTCTAGGCCCGCTAAATTATTTACAGTTTCCGTCGGCAATGCCCAGTTTGAACGCACTTTTCCTGCCACTTCTGAAGCTGGTGATAAAGCTGTACTCGCATTTCGTGTCCCAGGACAAATGCAATCGATAGATGTCTTAGCTGGACAACCAGTTAAGAAAGGTGACGTTCTCGCATCGTTAAATCCTGATGAATACACCTTGCTAGCGAAACAAGCTGAAGCGCAATTTCGTTTAGCGGATGTCCAATATCAGCGCTATAAAAAATTGCGTATAGATAAAGTGGTGTCTGAGCAAGACTTTGACCAAGCGAAAGCGAACCACAATTCAGCGAAAGCGACACTAGAGCAAGCGAAAGCCAATCTACGCTACACACGGCTTGTCGCGCCTTATGAAGGTACCATCTCTCTTATTCCTGCAGAAACCCACGAGTACATCGCGGCAAAGCAGGGGGTTATGAACATTCAAACCAATCAACTAATGAAGGTACTGTTTCAACTGCCGGATCATTTGTTGAATCGATTTGCTAGCGGCGTGAACTTAACCGCAACCATGACTTTTGATGCCTTTCCTCAGAATCAATATGAACTGATTTTCCAAGAAGTGGACACTGAAGCCGATCCAAAAACAGGTTCTTACAAAGTCACTATGGTAATGGAAAGGCCAAGTGATATCGGCATTTTGCCAGGTATGGCCGGTGCGGTTCATGTTGCGGTTGAGTCGACTGGGGCAACGAGAATACCTGAATCCGCTCTGATGGATGAAAATGGCCAAATGTACGTTTGGCGCGTTGATGAGCAAGGTATCGTGGCGAAAGCCAAAGTCGAGCTTAATGATAAGCGCCAAGTCAAAAGTGGCTTGAGTGAAGGCGACCAGATTATTACTTCTGGTGTGGCAGGGATCGAACCGGGAATTAAGGTTCGTGAATGGGTTAAAGAGCGAGGCCTATAAGATGAAGCAATGGTTAAATCTATGCGCATTGTCGACGGCAGCGCTGTTAGCTGGCTGTGGTGGTGAACTACAGTATGTCGACTTTGGTGTACCAAAAGTGAAAGTGCTTGAACTTTCCAGTAGCGAAGTACAAGAAGACAGGCTCTATTTCCCTGCGGTTGCCAACGCGGCAGAACGTTCACACTTGAGCTTCCGTGTTGCGGGAGAAATCAGCAAGATCTATGTCAAAGAAGGCGACCAGTTGAAAAAGGGCGATTTGATCGCTGAATTGGACCCAACTGACTATCAATTAGATGTCGACAATGCTTCCGCTCGATATAGCGTTGTTAATAGCCAGTACAAACGTTCAAAACCTCTGGTAGAGAAAGGGCTGCTGGCTAAATCTCAATTTGATGAAATTGCGGCCAACCGACAAATTGCCTATGCAGAGCTTGAACTATCAAAGCTACATCTATCGTTTACCAAGCTAAAAGCCCCTGTCGATGGGATTATTTCTCGTGTTAGCGCTGACCAATTTGAAAATATTCAAGTGGGCCAACAAGTGGTTAATATTCACAGTGTCGAAGATGTTGAAGTATTGATTCAGCTTCCGGACCGTCTATACGTGAACCAACCGAGCCAAGCGGCACTTGAAAAGGTCAATGCGTTTGTGAAGGTTCCGAGTGGCAATGAATACAGCGCGCAAATAAAGGAATTCACCACAGAGCCAGATCCTGCCACAGGCACGTTTACGGTGACGTTATCGCTGCCAATGCCTGAAAATGAATACATTCTTGATGGTATGGCGGTATCGGTGACATCTAAAGGTGAAGACATTGGCCTTGATCTCAATGCAGGTGTACGAATCCCTATTGAGGCGATCTTCAATGGTGATGGCGATGAACTAGGACGAGATAATAAATACGTTTGGGTTCTCAACTCAGATAGCACGGTAACTAAGCAATTAGTGAAAACAGGCAAAGCGAGCAAGGATGCTGTGCAGATTTTAGAAGGTTTGACTAATGAGCAAGTCGTTGTGATTGCGGGTGTGTCGCGATTAACCGAAGGACTAGAAGTTGAAGTGATCGAGCAGGAGGCTGGTAATGAGTGAGAACAAAGTGAACTCGCCTCAAAGCGATGACGATATCACAGGGATTGCGGCGTATTTTATTCGCAATCGAGTAATCAGTTGGATGATCTCACTGATCTTCCTCATCGGTGGTGCCGCGGCTTTCTTTGGCTTAGGTCGACTAGAAGATCCAGCATTTACCATTAAAGATGCCATGGTGGTGACCTCTTACCCTGGGGCAACACCTCAGCAAGTTGAAGAAGAGGTGACTTACCCACTCGAGAAAGCGATTCAACAATTGACTTATGTCGACGAAGTGAACTCGATTTCAAGCCGCGGATTATCACAGATCACTGTGACCATGAAAAACAACTATGGTCCTGATGACTTGCCTCAGATTTGGGATGAGCTGCGCCGTAAAGTTAATGACTTGAAAGGTCAATTACCACCCGGGGTGAACGATCCTCAGGTTATCGATGACTTCGGCGATGTTTACGGGATCTTATTAGCGGTAACGGGCGATGGTTACAGCTATAAAGAATTACTTGATTACGTCGATTACTTACGGCGTGAGTTAGAGTTGATTGATGGGGTGAGTAAGGTCTCGGTATCTGGTCAGCAGCAAGAACAAGTCTTTATCGAAGTTTCGATGAAGCGGCTAAGTAGCTTAGGTCTCTCGCCAAATACCGTATTTAATCTACTCTCGACTCAGAACGTTGTCTCTGATGCGGGTGCGATTCGAATTGGTGACGAATATGTGCGTATTCATCCAACTGGTGAGTTCCAAAATGTCGACCAGTTAGGTGACTTGATCATTACAGAGAGTGGTGCTCAGGGCCTAATTTACTTAAAAGACGTGGCTGAGATTAAGCGTGGCTATGTTGAAGTACCAACCAATATCATCACATTCAATGGTGATCTTGCGCTGAACCTTGGTGTTTCATTCGCACAAGGGGTAAACGTTGTTGAGGTGGGTAAGCGCTTTGACCGCCGCTTAGCAGAATTGAAGTTCCAACAACCTGTTGGCGTTGATATTTCCGAAATCTACAGCCAGCCAAAAGAGGTGGATAAATCCGTTAGCGGCTTTGTGGTCAGTCTAGGGCAGGCGGTAGCGATTGTAATCATTGTTCTGTTGTTCTTTATGGGATTACGCTCAGGACTACTGATTGGTCTAATTCTCTTGCTGACCGTACTGGGTACCTTCATTTTCATGAAGTACTTTGCTATCGACCTGCAGCGTATTTCGCTAGGTGCGTTGGTTATCGCGTTGGGTATGCTGGTGGACAATGCCATAGTGGTGGTCGAAGGGATATTGATAGGCACGCAGAAAGGCCGAACGAGGATGCAAGCGGCCACCGATATTGTCACACAAACCAAGTGGCCATTGTTAGGGGCAACGGTAATTGCCGTTACCGCATTCGCGCCAATCGGTTTGTCTGAAGACGCAACAGGTGAGTATTGTGGCACTCTCTTTACCGTGCTGCTGATCTCTTTAATGTTGAGTTGGTTTACTGCTATCTCGTTGACGCCATTTTTTGCCGATATTTTCTTTAAAGGGCAGAAACTGAAGCAAGATGGCGAAAATAGTGACCCATATAACGGTATGATCTTTGTTCTATACAAGGGCTTCTTAGAGTTTTGTATGAAGCGTGCGTGGTTGACTGTGATTGTGTTAATTCTGGGTCTTGCCGCAAGTATTGTCGGCTTCACGCAGGTTAAACAGTCGTTTTTCCCTTCATCTACAACACCGATCTTCCAAGCGGATATTTGGCTACCAGAAGGGACAGACATTCGTGCGACTAATACCAAGCTAAAGGCGTTGGAGTCATGGATTGCTGAGCAAGATGGCGTCGATCATATCACCACCACGGCGGGTAAAGGTTTGCAGCGCTTTATGCTGACTTATGCGCCTGAAAAGAGCTATGCAGCCTATGGTGAGATCACAACTCGCGTGACGGACTATGAAAAGCTTGCTGATTTGATGGCGAACTTCAGACTGCATCTTGAGAAAAACTTTCCCGAGATCAACTACAAGTTGAAGCAGATCGAATTAGGTCCAGGCGGCGGCGCTAAGATTGAAGCACGCATTATCGGTTCTGATCCTACTGTTTTACGTGGTATCGCCAAGCAAGTTGAAGAAATCATGCATGCCGATCCGGGTGCGACCAACGTGCGACATGATTGGCGTGAACGTACTAAGGTGTTAGAGCCTCAGTTCAATGAAAGCCAAGCGCGTCGTTACGGTATCACCAAGTCTGACGTAGACGAATTCCTAGCGATGTCGTTCTCAGGTAATGCGATTGGTGTTTACCGCGATGGTACAACCTTGATGCCGATTGTGGCGCGCTTACCAGAAGATGAGCGTGTCGATATACGCAATATCGAAGGTATGAAGATTTGGAGCCCTGCATTAAGTGAGTATATCCCACTGCAGCAAATTACCATGGGCTATGATCTGCGTTGGGAAGACCCAATCATCGTGCGTAAGAATCGTAAACGTGTACTAACGATTATGGCGGACCCTGATCTTCTTGGCGAAGAGACGGCTTCGACATTACAGAAACGTTTGATGCCGCAAATCGAAGCGATTGAACTACCACCAGGTTACTCGCTAGAGTGGGGCGGGGAATATGAATCCTCAGGTGATGCACAGGCTTCGCTATTTACCACGATGCCAATGGGCTACTTGTTCATGTTCTTAGTGACCGTATTCCTATTTAACTCGGTTAAAGAGCCATTGATTGTCTGGCTGACGGTACCACTAGCGATTATTGGTGTAACCACGGGTCTGCTCGCGTTGAACACCCCATTTGGTTTTATGGCGCTGCTCGGTTTCTTGAGTCTGTCAGGAATGTTACTGAAAAACGGTATCGTACTGCTGGATCAGATTGAGATAGAAATGAAGTCAGGTAAAGACCCATACCTAGCGGTGGTCGACGCATCGCTTAGTCGTGTACGCCCGGTATGTATGGCGGCAATCACGACGATCTTAGGTATGATCCCACTATTGCCTGATATCTTCTTCAAACCGATGGCGGTGACCATCATGTTTGGCTTAGGCTTTGCAACAGTACTGACACTTATTGTCGTACCTGTGCTGTATCGTCTATTCCACAAAATCAAAGTGCTAAATTAAAGAGTAACAAGCAATCAAACGCCCCTGACTCTGTTAGGGGCGTTTGTTTTTAAAGGAGATAATAGATGAGCAAGGATACAACCTGTGCATGGGCAATGAACCATGAACTAGAGCGTGAGTATCATGACGCTGAGTGGGGCGTTCCTGTTTATGATGATACTGTCTTGTTTGAGTTCATCACCTTAGAGGGCGCGCAAGCTGGCCTCAGTTGGATAACGATTCTCAAGAAAAGAGAAGGATATCGCGCGGCATTTGAAGGCTATGATTTAGACACTCTTGTCAATTATGATGAGTCACAAGTAGAGCGGATCATAGAAAACTTCGATGTGGTTAAGCATCGAGGAAAGATAAACTCCGTGTTCAGTAACGCACGTGCAGCGCAAGCTCTACAAGAAGAGTATGGCAGCCTATCTAATGCTCTTTGGCAGTTTGTTGATGGTAAACCAATCATTAATCACTGGACGGATATGGGCGATGTGCCAGCCTCGACAGAGCAGTCAAAGGCAATGAGTAAGTTCTTAAAGAAAAAGGGCTTCAAGTTTGTTGGTGAGACAATTTGCTATGCCTTTATATATGTGTACTTTCTAGGTGTATTTACAATAAATCATCTCTTGAAGCAGCCCTCGCTATGGTCATCAACTAGACCACAAGCTTGCATGAAAGCATAAATCGTTGTTGTACCTAGGAATTTAAAGCCTCTCTTCTTAAGGTCTTTCGCTAAAGCATCTGATTCTTTAGTAGTTGCAGGAGGCATCTCGCCTTCAGAATAGTTATTAATCAATGGTTTCCCACCAACAAACCCCCAGACGTAATTGCTAAAGCTATCGAACTCTTGTTGTATCTCTTGGAAGCGCTGAGCATTGTTAATAGCGGCTAGTATTTTTGCTCTGTTACGAATGATACCAACATCTTGCATCAACTCTTCTACCTTGCCCTCATCAAACTGAGATACCTTGATAGGGTCGAATTCTGCAAAGGCATTTCTATAGCCTTCCCTGCGTTTTAGGATTGTGTACCAACTCAAGCCTGCTTGTGCTGATTCAAGTATTAAGAACTCAAAGAACACCTTATCGTCATAGACAGGCACTCCCCACTCTTTATCGTGGTACTCGAGATAGTCAGGCTTAGCACCTTCAACCCATTGGCAACGTTTCATAATAGAGCCTTCGTAAGATGTGAGTGATTAGCTTAACATATGTGTTAATTAGTGAATGCCAATACACATATTTACCACATGTATATAAACCAAAGCCCCAACGTGTATGTCTTATGGGGCTAACTAAGAAGTGTAAAAGGGGGGAAGGCGTTACTCTGTAACCCAACCGAATTGCATTGCCATTTTTTTAGCATTACTCGTTAGGCTGTACACAGTAACACTGCCACTAATTGGGCTACGCTGTATCGACGAATTGATAAGGTTCTTCTCTAGTAGATTTTCCACATGTACCTCTGCGAACATCCTAGAACAGTTAAGCATGTTGTGTAAGTCTTGAAAGTAGAAGTTGTTAGTACCAAGCTCGTATCTTTCAACCATCGCCTTTAATAGTTCAGTCTGTTTATCAGTTTTACTTTCAGCTGGCTTCGATTCTGCGGTTTGATAGGGGTTAGAACCTAATTCAGGCTTTTTGTATAAAGGTGAGCCATGCACTGCTCTCATAAGGTCATCTATAACAGCTTCAAATTCTTTATCATTGGAGAAATCAATATAGAGCTTCGACTTCAAAAATGTGGGTACATCGTTAGTCCCTTGTTGACGGATGATAGGGATTATCTTGTTGTCATCAATTCTAGACATCAGCGAAGAGGTCACAATCATCTTCTCGTAACCTACACCACCTGTACCTTTGTTGGCTTTATTTACGTAATTGCTTGTACAGACCATTATAACTCGGTCTACCTCCGCTAGTTGAGTTTCCATGAAATGGGGTAAGTCATCACCAGCCCCTAAACTCCACGCATCAATTCGAGCATCGATACCACCATTAACTAACCTAGTAGCAAGGTCGAGAACCCACTGTTTATGCTCAGCATTGTCATGGGAGTATGATAGAAAGACTTTAGGTACTGAAGTGCTCATAAATATATCCTGATAATATTCAATCACTATAATATGAAGGGTACACAAGGCAGTATCAATAGTTACACTCTATATTTTATCGCTAACCAATTGACCTAAATCACAATTAGTCTAATTCATTACTTCTGCAACCTGTTAACTGTTGCTGGCGATATACCTAGTTGCTTTGCTGTTTGAGCAATAGACAGTGTCTGGCGTAGTTCTTTAACTTGTTCAGGGGTTGCCTTTGAAGGTCTGCCAAACTTCTTACCTTTGGCTTTAGCTGCTTCTATACCTTCACGCTGACGCTCTTTTATAAGCTCTCGCTCCATTTGTGCCACTGAAGCAAGAATCCCTAAGACACCTTTCTGAGCTGCTGACATAGTGGAGTTGAAGCTAAGACCTTCTTTGATGAACTCAATTGATACTTGCTTAGCTGTTAGTTGCTCCACAATAGCTACAGCATCACCAGCCCCAGAACGGCATACACGGTCTAATGAATGAATGTAAAGCTTGTCTCCTTCTCTGAGGTAATTAAGGCACTCAGACCATACAGGGCGGTCTATCGTAGAAGCACTGCAATGCTCTTCAAATACCTTATCAAACTCCATACCTACTAATTGACGGTCTGTATTCTGGTCTGTTGTAGATACTCGTTTATAGCCTATAGTTGCCATCGGTCTATCTCATAAAGTCTAAGGAGTTATGACTTGTACTATATCAAAAGTGCTTAATCAAGGTTTTGATATAGGAGTTCTAAGTTATCTTAAAAGGTATATATATGAGACAGGCACTATCACACCTTAAAACATGGGATTAAATTCAGAAAGTGTAGATTAGACATAGGATTACAATCACATATGCAATTAGAATAGAGTTAGTTTAAGTTTGTGAGGAAATGTAGTGATAGCTGACGCTGTAACGTCCATCAGGGCGTATTTGTACGAGAAAAATAGTAGCCCATTGCTAGGTAGTGTGGTCGTCTCTTGGCTATTCTGGAACTATAGAATGGTGCTATTAGTATTCAGTGATATGAAGTATGCAGAGAAGATGGCAGAAATAGATAGATTCTATAATGACAATTTCTATACTATTACCATCAAGAGCTTTGAACTCTCAGTATCAAACCAGTCAATGATAGCTGTAATACTCCCACTGCTTACCGCAGCATTCTATCTATTCGTTTACCCTATCCCTGCAAAGAAAGTCTTTGAATATAGCCTCGTGAAACAGAAAGAGTTAAGAGAAGCGAAACAAAAAGCAGAAGAGGCAAAGTTACTCAATGTAGAAGAGTCAAAGCTACTGTGGAAAAGAGTGGTAGATAGTGACCAGCAATTAGCAGAAGAAAGAGAACGGTACTCTAGGTTAATTGCCGAAAAAGATAGCCAAATTAGTGAGCTCAAGGATAGATTGAAGCCCTCAGAACCACCTAGTTTTGAAAGGGATGAGCAAGAAGCAATTCTAAACGAAGAGAAATCCAAGGGTTCAGAAAAGGAATCTGAGAGTGAAGACAATACACATCAAAGCTATATTCGCGTACAGCCTGCATCTATACAGACTGAAGACGAAAGGCTTTATGATAGGACAATGGAATTATTATCCCTTGAACCACCTTATGATGAACAAGAAGAGACACAGCTAGTGCTTTTGTCTGAATTAGCAGACTCTCCTAACGCACTACCTGTGCATGCTTTAGTGAAAAAGTATAAGAATCAAGGGAAAGCAAAGTTTTATATTGATGAGCTTGTTGAAGAGGGCTTAGTTAATCGTTCGCCAAATGACTATTACTCAATTTCGCAGCCAGTTAAGCGAGCTATCATCAAGAACAGAAAATAGTTAGTTACCAACGATTTGAGTGAAGCTCATGGGATTACCTTTGGGCTTTTTTATTGCCTATAGAAAAGTGAGCTGTAGCTGTGGTCACAAATCGCTGAGTTAAGGAGTCTATATAAGTGTGGTATGAATGTGGTCACAAATCAGGTCTGACATGCATACTATTAAATGTAGCAAATACAATTAGATAGATAAGTTATAAAGCTCTGGCAAGACGACTACAACTTGCTTAAACGGCACTGAAGGTTTGATGGGATACAGATTAACCAACTCCCAAGGTTTACTTCAGGTCGGGCTGCCATAGGTGTTAGCTCTTAATAAGAGTTCCTATGGTTTAAGAATAACTGTATCTGAACACTAATTAATCTATCTAACCTATACATTTCAATAACTTAAAAAGGATTTCAATTTGAATAACGTAACAGAATTAATAGAACTAGCCACTAAGAATGGGTTAGATACTTCAGTGTTAGAAGCAATAGGCTTTGATAATGTTGAAGGTTTTCCTAACTATCAGCGTCATAACATCAGTGGTTTATATAGAAACAAGAATACTCACAGAGTATTGAAGCCCAATGCTAAAGGGCAAGTGCGCTTAATTGCTAATAGCGCTGAAGGTAAGAAGGTTAAATGGGTCATGCAAGCCAAAGCAAGCTAAGGGGTATGGATGAAGAAGGTAAAGAAGTGCTCTAGATGCAAGAAGGCTAAGCGTATGACACGCCACCAGCGTATATGCAGTCAATGCAAGCAAGATGGCTTCTTTAGTGGCTCTTACTTTCGCTGGCTTTGGGACATGGCTAAGCTGTCTGATAAGCAAGCTATGCCTAGTTGCACTGATGAATTGATTAAGGTCTTTGAAGTCAGGAAGTTTGCTATTAAAGCAAGGGGTTACTATAGGGAGAATCAAAGCCTAGGCACTAAGTATAACTATCACATTGGTCATAGATACCCTGCTTCAAAAGGAGGCAAGCTGATAGCTGAAAACTTAGTTGTTATGCCTGCTTTGGTTAACTTAACACTGAGAGATAAGCATGGTGATGGGCTGGAGTGCTATAAGATTGAGCGTACCGAAGGTCATTGGACTTTAGATGAGTTTAAGGACTATGTTGCTAGTATTGATATAGAGCGCTTACAGGCTTATATAGGAGGTTCTGAGGCTAGTAATGTTAATGACTTTGAAACCAATGGCTTACCAATGGATGAAGTGCTTCAAATAGAGGCTGAGCGTTTAGGTGAACAACCGAAAGGTACTGAGTTATTAGTGTCTGGTTACCATCAGAAACTTAGTAAATTCAGTCAAATAGCCAATGGATTAGAACAACTAGAAATACTAATGGGTTTTGATGATATGCATCAACAGCTACTCAATTATAGAAAACAACAGGATGGAATTATGGGATTTGATATAGAACCAAGAAATGAATTTGATGTAGACGATACGCTGATAGAAATGGAATCAGCTAAAGCAATGGAGAGATTGAAAGAGCTGAAGGTTCAAGGAGAGTTAGGTGGAAATGAAGCTAATTATCTTGCAGATATGCTAACGCCACTAGAGATTGAACAGACCCAGATGTACTTTGAAGTTCAAGAAAATCAAAGAGTTGGACTTGTTGCGTAGAAGGTTTTACCTAGAGTCGCTGCTTTGGTTACACTCTAAATCGCCTGTAGGCGTTGGTACATAAGGGCTGAGAGGGTATTGCTTGTGCTATTTCCTAGGTAGTGTATAGGGTCGAAAACAATAGCGAGTCATATATTGCAGCTTAGTATTGACCGACACTATGAAGCCATACAGCCCCCTAAAACAACTATACTTATGGTTATCAACTCTGCTTTAACTAAGTGCTTACCCAAAGTTAGCAATACACTTCAACCCATTAAGAGCCGATATAAAGGTCTACACTGCAAGCATCCCAATTATCATCCATTATTAAATGGGTAGGTATACATATATCTTAATTTGTTAATTGCATCTGACTTGTAGAAACAAATTAGCATGTATACATCTATAAGCTAAAAGACCGTTATACCTAGTACTCTAATCAAGTACCCTATCAACTTTATAGAACTACTTAATGCTTAGCATTTTCCATACAAACATAGGCTTAGACTTCATATAGTGATATGGATTCTGGATTGACTGGAATATAAAACTACTCGTAGAGTCAATTTCAAAGATAGCCTGCTTGTCTATCATGTCGACCTCAAACCTTGAGAACTGGTTCATTAACTGCCTAAGCTTGTTGCGAGCCGTAATGGTTTCGGCTGTTATCTCGAGCTTAAAGGCAGTCTCTATTAGCTTAATGGACTCATCCATATTGAGCTTAATTGGGTTGGATTCCTCGGCTTGCTCTTGCTTTAGTAGTTCTATCTGCTTGTCTAACTCTTGTAGTTCACTGTCACGTTTTTGAAGGTTTTTGATGGTGCTAGAGCTAGATGAAGAACCAAAGGCTTCTAACATCGTTTCGTAGGCTTCACCAAGGCTCTGCCTCTTGGCTTCCAGTGGCTTCAGTTTATTAAGCTTGGGTTTGGGCTTACTCCATGTTTTATAGAATGCAGGGGTTAGCCATTGCTCTTTAAGCCAGTCCCGTAGAAACATGATGTTAATAGGCTTTGAGTCGCATGTGCCTTTGAGTGATTCAGGGCATCTGAAGTAATAAAGGTGGGACTGCTTTTGCAACCTAAGGGGAGCACTGCAACGTCTACAAGTACCAACGTCCTTAAGTATATTAAGGTGGCTAGAGGTTGAGCCTCGCTTTAGAGATTTAGCCCTTTGCTTTATTTGAGCTTGGGATAGATAGAAGGTTTGCTCATTAATCACTGAAGGGTAAAAGTCTTGTATTGGCTCACCAATCGGAACTGACTTTCTGTTTACTCGTTGATTTGGTTGATACTCACCAAGAACTGCTTTTGTGTTAAGCACTTTAGTAATTACAGCATCACCCCATGTCTTGCCTTTGGGGCTAGGGATACCTTTAGCATTGAGGTGCTTAGATATAAGGTGAGAGCCCATCCCACCAATGCTTAGCTCGTATATTTCCCTAACTAACTCAGCACTTTCATTAAGGATGAATGACGTCTTATCATCGGAAAGGTCTAGCCAGAAAGGCTTATTGTTGGTTTTCAGTGCGTTAGGGTCTGTTCTACGCTTGTGCCATACAGCCTTTAAACGTTTTGATTTGGTTTCTGATTCTTCATTGGCTCTAGCCATCGTAACTATGGCTGTTATGAACTCAGCTAATCCCATGCCCTTCTTGTAGGTTTGGTTATCAAACAGGGTTACTACAATGACACCTTGATTAGTAATGGCTAAAAGTTGTTGTAGTGCTTCATCAATATTAGCTCGGCTTAAGCGGTCTAAGCTCTCAACCAATAAGTAGCAAGGAGTTGGTATCTTACCTTCCTCTAAAGCAGCTATAAACTGCCCTAAGCCAGCATCCTCAAGGCTATTGTTTGAATGGTATGCAGAGACTCCCAAATCCTCAAAAGAATCTGTACTAAGCTCTAGGTTATGTTTGTGGCAGTAGTCTTCAGCTAGTTGTATTTGGCGACGTATTGAGTCCCCATGACTTTGAGTTGCTGAAGAAAAGCGTCTGTAACTGTATGCGTTCATTTCTCAATCTTAACTTAATAACTATATCTAGTATATATGCCTTTATGCAGGCGGTTGGCATGGTCGATGACCATTTAGTCGATTGTCCTAAAAAGGCAAGCTAGTACGAATTGGCAGCCATTTTTTGCGCTGCCAATCTCTGTCTACTTAGTGACTTTGGTCATGAATTCGCTCAAGTGCTTCGACACGTCTTAGTTGGGCTGCGTCAAAGGTCTCTTCTCTAAGTCGAGTTATTTGTATTTGTTTGTCCTGAGCGGACAGTGAGTCTGATGTAAGTAGTTCATCACGATGCTGTAAGTAAGAGTCCATGTTTGCTTGGAAGGAGGCTCTTTGCTGATCAAGGACTTCCAGTCGCTCTGCGCCCGCTTCGCCAACCAACTCGACTGCTGCGATATGTTTCTGCTGACCATCAAGAGCTGAAAGGGAGGATAGATCTTTTACTAGCTGATGGTTGTTCTCGGCTGTCTGAATGTATTTAGGCATCGCACTCAGTTGTTCCTCTAGCAAGTCTCGCTTTTGTTGAGGATCCAAATTACTGTTCTCGATGTTCAATTTTTCGATGGCTAATTGGCGCAGCTGGTTCTCCTCTGTAAATAACAGCTCGATTTGCTCGACGGTAAAGTATTCAAATTGCAGGTCTAAAATGCGTAAGTGAAGCTGTTCTAAATCGAGCGCAGAGAGTTGGTTTGTTTGTAAAGGCTCTAATTCGACCAGTGCTTGTTTGTACTGTAAATACGCCGAAAAGAGGGCTTCTTCATCGTTGAGGCTGACGTCCGACGAAGGGCGCTGACTGATTCTTTGTTTAATCTCATCAAGATCTTGCTCACCTAAACTGCTCAATGAAAAATCGAAGAAGTGCTTTGTGGTTGCTGTATCAACCTGCACATCTGCTTGAGATAGCGCGGCTGGGGCTGAAGCTTGCTGTTGATAGGAGAAAAATAAGACCGCTCCTAACCCAACAGATGTCATAAGAGAAACGAAAATGAGAGCGGCCTTTTTCATCGAGTGATCCTTATAGTCCTTGCTGTTTTAGACGATTCGCATGTTGGCGATAGAGGGTAACTGGGTCGGTTTCAAACAGATGATGAATACCTAAAAGTCCGTTAATCTCATCTAAGTGGTTCATCTTGTAATCATCGCGAATCACTTTGCCTAGGTGGGTACTACACGCACTGACGAGTCCGTCATTCGGTTCATCAAATGCCCAGCCGAGGATGACTAACGCACCATCAGTCGGGTCTAAAAGGTTGGTAAAAGTGGAAGAACCTGTCCAAGAGTAGTAATACACCCCATTGCTCGCGAGCAGATCGCCTTCACCACACTCAGTGCTTGGAATTCCGTATGGGTGATGTTGGTTAAAAGCTAACGAACCTTCAGTCGTTAACGCTTCAAGCGAGGCTAATGGGTCTTGATCCAAATCTGACCCTCCGGAAAGCAGATTAATCAGCGTGGTGAGCCCACCAGCAAGCTTGACTGCTAATCCTTCTAAACCTGAGCCTTCAGGGACAGTACCTCTTACGAGATCGGCCACTTTAGAGCCTTTGTTCACGCCGCCAATACTGGTGACTGATGCGACAAGATCAGGCCTCACTGAAGCGACGTAACGAGCCGTTGGGCCACCATGGCTATGGCCAATTAGGTTAACTTTGGTTGCGCCAGTGGCTGCAAGTAAGGTCTCTACCTGAGCTAGCAGTTGTTCTCCCCTAATTTCGCTGCTGTTGGAAGCAGAGACTTGCGCGACGTAAACTGTGGCTCCATCTTTGGTTAAGGAGTGGGGGATTCCATAGAAATAGTCGACGCCGGCAAGGGTATCAAAGCCAAACAACCCATGAACTAAGACAATCGGGTATTGAGTTTGGGTATAGCCACTCGCATGGGCAGCATTAGTGAATATCGGTTGTCCCAATGCCAAAGCGCAAGTTAGGACAAGTGAATAGAATTGTTTCAAAGCTAGCTCCTTCTGGTATGACCTCTGATGAGATATTTAAACGTAGAAGAAAAACCAATTGATACAAATCTGGATGGTGAGTGAAATGTTAAATTGTGATATTTAGTTCAAAAACAACAGTTTTGATTAGTGAGTTGGTTGGGGGAGAGGGAATTAGGGTTTTTGTTAATAAAATCAGGGTATTAAAAAGCCTCGCGAACGAGGCTTATTGGTATTCGTGCTTTGAACTATAAGCTCTACGCTGTTGCTTCTTTCTCTAAGATCAACGCATTGTAGCGAGAAAGCCCAGCTTCCAAATCAGCAATTAAATCATCGACATTTTCTAAGCCAATGTGCAAACGCACCAAGGTACCTTCAAAGTTCGGGTTAGCCACGGTACGTAGACTATTAAAGCTCTTAGGTTCGTTGGCTAGAATAAGGCTCTCATAACCGCCCCACGAATAACCCATACTGAAATGCTTCATGCCATCCAGCAGTGCCGTGGTCGCTTTAGGGTAAGTTGTCTTCAGTACAAATGAAAACAAGCCATTACCACCGGTAAAGTCACGCTGGTAAAATTCGTGGCCTGGACAAGTTTCTAACGCTGGATGACGAACATGGTCGACTTCTGGTCGAGATTGCAGCCACTTGGCGACTTTTAAACTGTTCTCAGCGTGTTGGCGCAGACGAACGTCTAATGTACGGATACCACGTAGACCTAAGTATGCGTCATCTGGTGAGACACATTGACCCATCAAGTAGCTTTGCTCACGGAGCTGATCCCAGTACTTCTCGCTTGCTACTGCTGTACCCAGCATGACATCAGAGTGGCCGACAATGTACTTGGTCGCAGCTTGAATCGAAATATCAACGCCATGATCGAAAGGTGAGAAGTTAACGCCCGCAGCCCAAGTATTGTCGAGCATTACGATGATCTCTTGTTCATGGGCAATTTTTGCCAGCGTAGGAACGTCTTGAACTTCCATGGTGATCGAACCAGGCGATTCCAAAAACAGAACCTTGGTATTGGGTTTGATCAGGTCGCGGATACCTTCGCCAATGGTTGGCTCGTAATAAGTCGTTTCGACGCCCATCTTTTTCATGATGGTGTCGCAGAAATCACGTGTTGGCTCGTAACAGGTATCAACCATCAAAATATGGTCACCCGTTTCAACAAACGAAAGAATCGCGTTGGCGATAGCCGCCGTACCACAAGGGTAAAGGGCACATCCAGCGCCGCCTTCAATTTCTGTCATTGCATCTTGGAAGGCAAAGTGGGTATTGGTACCACGGCGGCCATAGAAAAGCGTTTTATTGGCGCGGTTAATCGTCGCCTGCTGCTTTTCCGCTACAGTATCAAATACGATAGTTGAAGCGCGTTGTATCGGAGGGTTTACAACGCCGTTGGTCCATTTCTTATCTCGACCCGCGGTAACGTATTTGGTCTGCTTGCTCTCTGACATTGGAAGTCCTTATCTAATCACGTATTGCCATATTTAAACCATGGCAAAGCGTGAATAGCAAGTCCGATTAAAGTAGCGGGTTGAATAGATAGAAAGTGCGCTCTAAAAAGCGAGAGGATAAGGTACGCTTTTTCCACTGCTCAAAGTCGACAGGGTGCGAATTCTCTATATAGCTTTGCTGCAACCAAAACATTTCTTTCGTAAACGCTTCGTCATCGATGGCTAAGGTCAGTTCGAAGTTGAGCCACAAACTGCGCATGTCCATATTAACCGTACCGACTAAACAGAACTGTTCATCGATAACGACAGACTTGGTGTGCAGAAGACCACCGTAGAATTCAAAGATTTTGACTCCTGCTAGCATCAGCTCACTATAAAAGGCACGAGAGGCCCATTGAACCATCATTGAGTCATTTTTATGTGGGATGATCAGCTCTACATTGATGCCCCTCTGGGCTGTCATCTTTAGAGTTTCCAGTAGGTCGGAACTAGGCACAAAGTAAGGGGTGGTGATGCGCACGGATTGATTCGCTTGGTTAATCGCCAGTGTCAGCACTTGAGAGATCAAATGTTCTGGCATACCGGGGCCAGAAGGCACCACTTGAACAGGGTGTTGTGGTTCATTTGGCTTGATCGAACATTCTGGTGATTGCGGGAATGCGCGTGATCCGGTTTCGACTTCCCAGTCCCAACAGTGGATAGCGGAAAGGACATTCACTGTTGGCCCAGTAATACGCACCATAATATCAATCCATTGGCCGACACCGGAATTTTGTTTGAAGTGAGCAGGGTCGACTAAGTTCATTGAACCTGTATAGGCAATCTTCTCATCGATAACAATTATTTTACGATGTTGTCGCAAATCGAGGCGTCTTAAAAAAATACGCCACGGGCTAACCTCAAGCGCTTGTACTACATGGATACCCGCATTTCGCATCATTTGCGCCCACTGACTGCGGAAAAAGCGCGGGCTACCTGCTGAATCAAGCAATAATTTAACATCTACGCCTCTTTTTGCAGCGCGGATAAGTGCCGATGCAACCGAATCTGCCAATCCACCCGGATGCCAGATATAAAAGACCAGACGGATACTAGTTTCCGCACTCTCAATATCTTCAATAATCGAATGAAGGATTTTATCGGGTGAGCTTTGCAAAGAGAGTGAGTTGCCTGAAAGAGCAGGCAGACCTAAGCGGTTGTTACAAAGTTCATCAATTCGGTAGATATGGCGGCCAAAGCTTTCTGGAGAGTGTGCGTGGCAGTTATTAAGGCTAGAGAACCACTTGGCAAAGGGAGCGAGCATCTCTTTCGCACGTTCAGCACGTTTTCGGCCCAAATTGAGCTCACCAAACATGAAGTAACACGCAACTCCGACAATTGGGATGATATAGATGATCATCAACCAAGCTAAAGAAACACTGACAGCGCGTCGTTTAAGTACAACGCGAATCGTCACACCCGCGACTAGAATCCAGTAAAAGGCAATCCCAGCAAGTGTAAGAAAGTGGTAAAACTTTTCCATTCAATAACCTAGAAGTGTATGGCACTCCCAATAGTAGAGCTCAACAGGAACGACGACAAGCAAGATTTTCTCAAATCAGCTAATCATGGCGATAGATTAATAGATAGGACAAATCTGTTAGGTGAATGTTAAAACTGGTGTGTAATACATGTTAAAGGCTAAAAAAACAGCATTTAAACATATTAATTACATTTGTGGTGGGAAAATATACTTTTTGGGCTTCCAATTTTATTCCTAAACTGGTTTACTTGCTACAACGTTAGCGTCACTTAAAATTCTAATAAGTGTAAAAAAAAATTTACAATCACTTTTCTAGACGCCTAACAGAAGCAAACACAACTTATAAAATGATTTTAATGGAGTAAATCGTGGCTACTAGTTCAAGTGCACAGCCCCGTGATACATGGGGGTCTAAATTAGGCTTCGTAATGGCTGCAGCAGGTTCAGCTGTAGGTCTTGGCAACATTTGGAAGTTTCCTTACACAGCGGGTGAAAGTGGTGGTGGTGCGTTCGTTGCTATCTACCTACTTTTTGTGATTTTTATCGGCTTTAGCGTAATGCTTACAGAATTCGCTATTGGTCGTAAGACAGGTCTATCAGCAGTAGGTGCGTTTAAAACGACTGACCGTCGTTGGACGTTTACTGGTGTTATGGGTGTGCTTAGTGGCCTACTAATCATGGGTTTCTACCCAGTAGTAGGTGGTTGGGCGCTTGCTTATATCTTCAAAGTGGGTGGTGGTCTTCTAAACACGCCTGAAGCAATCGGTGATAGCTTCGGTGGATTTATTTCTGACCCAGTACAGCCACTAATGTGGATGGGTATTTACCTAGCGCTAAACATCGCTATCGTAATGAAAGGTATTTCTGGCGGTATCGAGAAAGCAGGTAAGGTATTAATGCCGCTTCTATTCCTGATCCTTATCTTTGTATCTGTTAAAGGTCTAATGCTTCCAGGTGCAATGGCGGGTCTAGAATTCCTATTCATGCCAGACTTCTCGAAAGTAGACAGTAACGTCGTATTAGCCGCTCTTGGTCAGGCGTTCTTCTCTCTATCACTAGGTATGGGTTGTATGCTGACATACGGTTCTTACCTGAAGAAGAAAGAGAACCTTGTTCAAACAACAGGTATGGTTACTGCAATGGATACAGGCGTTGCGATTCTAGCTGGTGTAGCTATGTTCCCAGCAATGTTCGCATTCGGTATGGAGCCAGCAGCAGGTCCAGGTCTAGTATTCGTCGTTGTGCCTCAGCTATTTGCTGAAATGGGCGGCGTAATTGGTCTGCTAATCGCTCTAATGTTCTTCCTTGGTCTAACGGTAGCTGCACTGACCTCTTCTGTATCTCTACTTGAAGTTGTCGTCTCTTACCTAATCGATGAAAAAGGCATGAAGCGTTCAACAGCGGTTATTTCTGCAAGTTCAGTAATGGCAGCGCTATGTGTGTTCGCATCACTATCACTAGGTGGTGTTGGTCCAACACTATTCGGTACTGGCGCGTTCGATATCTTCGATCTACTAACAGATAAGATCTTCCTAGCGGTTGGCGGTATGTTGGTATGTATCTTCGCTGGCTGGCGTCTAAACCGCGCTGAGCTAGAGAAAGAGATCACTAACGACGGTGAAGTATCTTTCCCACTGTTCGGTCTATGGTACAACCTAGTTAAGTACGTAATTCCTGTAGCAATCGCAATCGTAGCATTTATGGGCATCAAGTCTGGCTTTGATAGCGGTAAAGGTGAAATCATGCTGTTAGGCATTGGTATCATCGCGGTAGCGGGTATCTTCTCGAAGAAGCTATAACGCTACACAGGCAATCTGAAATAATTGAAACCTCCCAATAGGGAGGTTTTTTGTTTTTGCTGAGATAACGGGTATACTCTCGCGTCCAAAGTGGAGCCAGTTTTAATGTTCGATATCTTACACACTCACACTGATTTTATTGTCATCAGTAAGCACCCAAATGTCTCAGTACACAAGGATGATGGCGATACCATGCTACTGCAAGAAGTTGCCAAGCAAACCGGCGACACAAAGCTCTATCTTATCCATCGTCTAGATAAAATGACCTCAGGCATTTTGCTATTGGGTCGAAGTTCAACAGCAGCGAGTGAGCTCTCACAAATGTTTGCGCAGCGTAGTGTCGAAAAGTACTATCTTGCGATAGGCAGTAAGAAGCCGAAAAAGAAGCAAGGGCTTGTGAGTGGTGATATGGAGCGCTCACGCCGCGCTTCATGGAAGCTGCTTACTTCTCAAACTAACCCTGCAGTTACTCAGTTTTTCTCACTCGCAGCAGAGCCGGGAGAAAGGTTGTTTTTATGTAAGCCACATAGCGGAAAAACCCACCAAATCCGAGTGGCGTTGAAGTCTGTCGGTTCAGGCATCGTCGGCGATCCTATTTACAATGCAGGTTCCGAGTCGGACCGCGGTTATCTGCACGCTTTTGCGCTGCGTTTCACTTATCAACAACAAGATTTTAAATTTATTTGTGACCCAAGAAACCAAAGTGTTTTGGGGA
The DNA here is from genome assembly GCF_000176235.1 of Vibrio orientalis CIP 102891 = ATCC 33934. Lineage (NCBI taxonomy): Bacteria > Pseudomonadati > Pseudomonadota > Gammaproteobacteria > Vibrionales > Vibrionaceae > Vibrio > Vibrio orientalis. The sequence continues at coordinate 623,774 of NZ_ACZV01000005.1, forward strand.
GTAAATGGAACACTGATATCACATGCCAAGGTATTGAAACTTGGCTGACACCATGGGAGTTATCATGGCCGAAGATCAACAAGTAATTCCTGCGCCGATGCAGGCTGACAAACTAGCAACCTTCTTTGAGCAGTTAAACCTGCAGTTAACTGAGGCGCCAAACGAGGTTCGCCGACTTTTTCATGGTCGTGGACGTCGCTTTGAAGGTTTAGAGCAGTTAACGTGTGATTGGATTCAAGGGCAGTTAATCGTCGCGATATTCAAACAAGTTGATGAGCTGTTCATTGAAACGCTAAAGCAGGGCTTAGCCGCACTGTCTGAGTCAGATTTATGGCAACAAAAGCAGGGTAAATCTATGGTTGTTCAACATCGTTATGCAGAAGGTGCGCCTTCTGAAGTGGTGTTAGGTGAACTAGATAGCCAACCTGTCGTGCATGAATCGGGGTTGAAGTACCAACTGAATATTGGTCGTAACCAAAACTTCGGCTTATTCCTCGATATGCGTTACGGGCGAGATTGGGTAAAAGAGAACTCGAAGCATAAGAATGTGCTTAACCTGTTTGCGTACACGTGTGGATTCTCAGTTGCCGCAATCGCTGGTGGCGCTGACCAAGTCGTTAACGTCGATATGTCGAAAGGGTCATTGGCGAAAGGGCGCGAGAACCATAAACTTAACGAGCACAATATCAACCAGGTTAAGTTCTTAGGCTATGATATTTTCCGCTCGTGGGGAAAAATCAAAAAGATGGGACGTTATGATCTTATCGTGATCGATCCGCCATCATTCCAAAAAGGCAGCTTTGCGTTAACCAAAGACTATAAGCGTATCTTGAGAAAACTACCTGAGCTTTTAGCTGAGGGTGGGGAAGTGATCGCGTGTGTGAACTCACCCCAGGTAACTAGCCAGTTCTTGATCGATGGTATGAAGGAAGAAGCGCCAGAGTTAAGCTTTATTGAGCGATTAGATAACCCGCCAGAGTTCGAAGATACGGACCCTGAGGCTTCACTTAAAGTACTTAGATTCAGATAAACTTTTACGACTAAAGCGCCAAATGGCGCTTTTTTTTGTCATCGGCTCTTGATCTCAAGTTAACTTGAGGTTTTAAACTTGATTTAACAGTTAAGTCAGGAGGACAACATCATGTACAACAATTACATCAAAGAGCTAAGCATTAAAACCTATCAAGAAGAGTTAGCTAAAGAGTATGTTCACGCTCGCCGCAGTCGATTCCATACTCCAAGTTTTAGCGCCGGTGTGGTGGCGTCACTTTTACTCTTTATCGTGTTTTAGTGGATCGCTGTGAAGAGTGTGAAAGCCTGAATAAATACGAGTGAAAGTCGTAAACCAGCAAGCTGCACCGAAAACATAAGCGATGATGGCAAAGTGCTGAGGGAATAAGCAGAACGTAATGAAACAGGCAATGGTTTCAGTCCCTTCAGTTAAGCCACTCATGTAGTAGAGTGATTTATGTTTATAGACAGGGTTATCGATTCCTCGTTTACCCGCCATAGTGGCAAAAGCGAGAAAGCTTGAACCCGTGCCAATAAACGAAAAAATCAAAAATGCGCCGGCAATAGCGTTTTGCTCCGGATTGGCGAGTACAAAGCCAAAAGGGATCAGCGAGTAAAACAGAAAGTCGAGGCTAATATCTAAAAAGCCTCCCGCATCGGTGATGCCTTGTATCCGCGCTAGTGCGCCATCCAATCCGTCACAAACGCGATTGAGAATAATAAATACCAAGGCCAGCGTGTATTGCTCAGCAATGAGTGCTGGAAAGGCCATACAACCAAGTGTAAAGCCGAATAGAGTCACTTGATTTGCGCTCACGCCCGTTCTATCAATCAGGTTTGCACATTGGGCTAGAGGCCAACGAATAACCTTAATGCTAAATTTATCTAGCATGTTTCTCCCTCCCAAGGCCAAGTGATACAACGGCTGTTCGGTGGGATATCCTCTTCGTCATGGGTAACCATCAAGGTCGGAATGTTTGCGCTTGCAAGCTGCTCAATAACCCAATCACGAAACTGCTCTCTAAGAGCTTTGTCTAACTTGCTAAATGGTTCATCAAGAAGCACTGCTTGGGGCGTAGCGAGTAACATTCTTGTCAGGCTGATTCGCGCGCGTTGGCCCCCTGATACTTGATCTGGGAATACATTCGCCAATTTGCTGAGTGAGATGTTCTTTAACGCTTCAATCGCTTGTTGCTTTCGCTCTGAGCCTTTGACTGACTCAGGTAAAGCAAATGCAAGGTTTTCCGCAATAGTTAGGTGTGGGAACAGCAAGTCATCTTGAAAAAGAATGCCTACCTGCCTCTTATGGGCTGGCTGCAGGCCAATATTTTGGTGATTCAGATGTATCGCTCCAGTGAGTGTGAAATCTACTGGAAGGTGACCTGCGATTGCGCTAAGCAGAGTCGATTTACCACAGCCACTAGGACCCATAATGGTGACGATCTCTCCACTCTTTATTTCGAGTGAAAAACCGGTAAACAGGGGCTCTCCGTCATTTTTACAGACGGTGAGGTTTTCGAGACAAAGACTCATTGGGTAACAATCCCTTTATAGACAACCTACGATACTTAGCGTGGAAGTGGCCAAGTAAAATAGCAATAGAGAAAAATAGTAGTGGTAGCAGTGCTTGCCATAAGGCATAGATAGCGGTGACTCGTCGGTCGAAGCCGCTTGATAGTGCCACCGCCTCAGTGGTGATGGTACTAATTCGTCCCGCGCCCAATATCAAGGTTGGTAGATATTGTGCCAGGCTAACACTGACACCTATTGCCCAAGCGAACATCACCGCAGGAAGTAATATTGGTAGCTTTATCTTCAGCCATACGTGAATTGGAGACTTGCCCAAGCTTAATCCAACACGCGTCAGGCCTGAATCATAGCTTTTCCATGGACCATCCAGAGAAAGATAAACATAGGGAAAAACAAAGAATACATGAGCCCAACAGACCCACAGCAGATAAGCGCTGCTGTCGATATAAAGCGTTGCCACTTGGATGCCAAATAAAATCGATAACTGCGGAATCAGCATAGGGATCGCGATCAGATAATGAGGCAATGTCCATCGATGGCGTAAGCGATATTCGTGCGCGATCACGGCAAGTATCAGCGCTAATGAGGCACAGATAACCGCAATAGATAGACTTTGGCTCAAAGTATCTAAAATATTGGACCATTCATATTGCCAAAATCGACTACTGTATTGAGTCGGAAGCAGATCAGGGAACCGCCAACGCTGGGCGAAGCTCCACAATACGGTTAGAGGGATCATCAGACCCGTTAATATCACTAAGCTGCCAAACAAGCCGCGCCCGGGGAGCTCTAATCCGAAACGACCAGACGTCTGCCAACTACGCCACCCGTGAAGCAGAATCCACTCAAATGCTCTTGCAAAGCCGATAAGCAGGGTAGCTATGATAAACAGTACTACCGCGCCTGCCGATGCTCTCGGCAACAAGGCTAAGTCTGGGTCATTGAACCATTGCCAGACGAGAACTGCGAATGTAGGAGGGTTTGTTGGTCCAATAATCAGCGCGACATCGACCACTGATAGACTATAAGCAATCACTGCAAACATCGGAAAGCGTATTTTAGACAGCCATTGCGGCAACACACATTTCCACCATGTTTGAGCTCGGCTATAACCTAAAGAAGCACTCACTTTCTCAATCCGTTCTACTTTTAGCTGCTGGATAATTGGAATGCTCATTAACAGCAAAAAAGGGATCTCCTTGAAAGTGAGCATCACGATTAACCCAATGGCGTATGGGTCTTTGATAAGTAGAGCGAGATCAGTCACCGACTGGTCGTTAGGGTCGTAACCAAATAGGTGAAACAGCGCCCGAGCACCAATGCCTGTTGGAGAGAAAAGAAACGCAAAGCCAATAGCAAAAGCGACATGAGGCATGGCGAGCAAAGGAGAGAGTGTGGTCTCAATTACTCGCCAAAATCGTTTGTTCCAACAAGATTGCAGGATCATAAAGGTGATAAAGCAGGCGAGGTAGCTGCTAACAATTGTCGAGTATAGAGTTAGGCTAATTGAGGTGCTAACCCCACTCCAATTGAATACCTGCGTAAATCCATCTAAGCCAATGCTAGTTAACCCTACGGGAGGGATATAACCCAATGCCGCCATGACCACCCCAAGCAATCCCGGGATGGTCGGCAAAATACATATGACAATAAGCAGTAGGTATAACGCAGGCAATATCACAGTTTAGTTTCCGTAACGCTTTAGCCACTCTTGCTCAAGGGCGCTTTGCCAGCTTGGGTGTGGCTCTGCAACTGATTTAAATTGCTGGGTGTTTTTTGCTGACCCTGTCAGGTACTGACTACTTAGCACGGATGGGTCACCCCAAATACTGGTATCACCCTTACGTGATTGTGCTTCTGGGCTTAGTAGGTAGTTAATGGCGACCTGAGCGCCGGCTGTCGCATTGGCATTCCAAGGAATCGCTAAGAAATGGATGTTAGATAGTGCGCCTTGATCCATTGCATAAGCTTGAGTTGATTGAGCCAACTTGCCATTAGCCTGCGCTGAATACACCGCATTTGGATTGAAGGTAATCGCAAGATCGATCTGTCCATCGTCAAGTAATTGAATAGACTCGGCTGTGCCAGATAGGAACTGTTTTCCGCCACGCCATGCAACAGTATGGAACTCATCCAAATAGTTCCACAAAGGTGCAGTCACTAATTGGAAGCTCTCTTTCTCGACAGGCTTCATTAATGATGCATCATTGTTGGTGAGCTCAATTAACAGCGCTTTTAGGAAACTCGTGCCGTGAAACTCGGGTGGGCGAGGGTAGCTCAAACGATTAGGAAATGCTTTGGCGTAGCTCAGAAACTCGCTAAACGAGCGTGGTGGGTTATTGAGCGATAATTTATCATGGATGAAAACCAATTGACCCACACCCCAAGGTGCTTCTAAACCTTCAGTGGGCTCAGAGAAATCAACGTCTACAGGAAGTGCCTGATCAACGTATTGCCAGTTTGGCAGTGCTTGCGTGAAAGGGCCAAATAAAAGCTGATTGTCCTTCATTGACTTAAAGTTTTCACCATTGATCCACACCATATCAACGCTACCGCCACTGTTTTTACCAGCGGCTTTTTCAGCGATCAGTCGCGCTGTCGTTTCAGCAATGTCAGTGACTTTGACATGTTTAAGCGTGACATCATAATTGGCTTTTAGGTTGGCTCCTGCCCATTGAATATATTGATTAATTTCTTGGCTGCCACCCCATGCATGAAAATAGACAGTTTGTCCTTTTGCTTCTTCTAGTGTTTGCTGCCACTTTTCGTTGGCGTAAGCGCTAATAGAAAAGAGTAAGATAGAGAGTAGCGTGATCAACCTTGTCATAATAGTCCCTGTTCGTTGAATAGTTGTGACGGTCAGTGTGATAGACCGGAGCAATCCAAATATTCATTCATTATGACTGAAAAAAGTCTGATTTATTAACTATTTGATATGTTTGTTGACAGGTTGTATGAAAATTAGGCCTCAAAAACAAAAAAAGCAGCTCGAAAGCTGCTTTTTTCAAATCAAAGTGAGAACAGATTAGTTCTTCCAGTCATTAAGCTTGAACGTCAGTGTATGAACGTCATTCTTAAGAACCATTGAATCTTTAGTTAGAGTCATATCACTCCAATCAGATAGAGTTTGAGAGAAAGCTTGTTCAACGTCCATTAGATCGCCGATACACATTTTCATCGTCATACCCATTTTTTCAATGCGGAATTGGTTGTCTTGTAGCTCTGCTTGGCCAAAGAAGTTGTTACAGCCAGCGTTACCGTTTGCTGTCATTTTTTCACCAACTTCTAGACGAGGAGCAGTTTGGCGGCCTTCAAGAGTAATATCTTTACCGTCGATGCTCACAAGTTCCCAGTTGTGGTGCTGTAGATCTTGAGCTGTAATTTGTTTCACATCGTCACCATTGCTTGCACATGCTGTTACTACAAAAGGAAGGGCAATTGCTGCAAGTAACGTTTTTGGACTAAGCTTCATAATAAATCAACTCCAATAAGTAGATAGATAAGCCGTTGATAGGCCTGATGAGAGCAGTATAGATAATAAAACACTGTTTTTGTCAGCTCTAAGTCATAGTTTGGTCTAAATCACATATTGGAACTTATTGATAAACATCTACTTATAGTTCACATACAGTAGATGAGTGGCACATTAATAGGTGAGTCATCTTTTGGAGCAACTAGAGTTTTTCATTGTCCCCAGCCCATGCGTGGGTGTCTGTACAGTAGACGAAAAAGGCTACTGTCAGGGGTGTATGCGTAAACGTGAAGAGCGCTTCAATTGGCTCAATATGACACCTGCCCAACAACTACACGTCATTAAACTTTGTCGCCAGCGCTATATTCGTAAACACCGTAAAGCCCCTGGTGGCAGTAACGCTCATTTGTCCGATTCTGACCCTCAACAAGACCTGTTCTAGCTTTAACTTCTTGACATTTCAGAACTTATCTTCCATATGTTAATTATGTCGCATTGTATATTGAGGTGTAATATGGATGTGAGATGTCAGCCTGCGAATCCTTGCATTGGCCTATGCCAAGCCGACAACAATGGACGTTGTATTGGCTGTGGACGAACTCGCCAAGAAAGGTATCGCTGGTATCAACTGTCTGAAGTAGAACAGAGAGAGATACTTATCAGGCTTGATAGTGAGTCTCTCTCAATCATTGTCGAGCCGCGCTAGCTATTTTGAGCCCCAGTGATCACTGACCCAACCACCTGCTTGCTCATCAAAGTGATTGCCGGAAAAGCGGTGGTTCAATTCATTTTTTGATTCATCGTGACCGTTATCATCCAGCAAGTGCTGAATGTGACTTGCCATTGGGTCTCCACCTTTAAGCCGCTGCTGGCGAGTGGCGACTTCCTTAATTAACTGCAGACGATATGAATTGCTAGCACGTTTCATTTGGTGGACCTCCTTGGCTATGACACTAATATGAAAAGTTAGAAGTCTATGTGAACTACGTCAATCGAATTTGGTTAAAAAATAGTCAAAAATTGGTCGAGTCTGAATTCATAGACAAGAGCGCCAAGCTGATAGGTTGGATAGATGCTTGATTCAACGGTTTTCTTTTCAATTTAGGTAAGAAAACACTGAAATAAAAAATTCATCGATATTAGTTCGTGTTTTAAAAGTCGCGACACACCAAGGTTAGAGCACAGATACAAAAAAGGCCCCGCAATGCGGAGCCTCTTGGAGTCTTGACTTACACTAATGGCTATTTAGCAAAGTTTACAATAGGGAAGCATGGTAGGAAGCCATTGTCAGCACAGTTGATAAGACCGACCTGAACACCTTCAATTTTGGCCGTTTTGTTGAAGATACCGACTTGAACCGTTGATTCACTTGACAGGTTAACCGCACCGACATCAACCATAGTGTTACCTTCTGAATAGTTCACAAAGCTGACGTTGGCACCTTTTACATCGTTAGTCACGTTAACAGCACCTAGGTTTACCCCAGTAGTTTGGCCTTCGTTCCAGTTAAATAGGCCTAGAGATGCCCCCGTCATTTCTTGATTGATTTTTGAAGCACCAAGTAACAGGCCAAAGTTAACACCCGTAGTGACGTCTGATTCCGACATGCCAACAATGGCAAAATCGACACCTTTTAGTGTGTCGACCTTACCGTGCAGTGCCGCGAGACGAACACCACCAACTGCTGAATTGTCAGGTGCATTGAAATTATTGATAGAAGAAAACATAACTGGCGTTGAAGCAACAGCGACTGAAGATGCGAAGGCAGTTACAATCGCCACTGCAGAAAGAATTTTTTTCATAATTATAGCTCCGAGGATTATTCCGTTTACCCATTTGAGAGTAATTATTCACTCATCGGCCAAGACTTCTCAATTAAAGTCAGTGCATTATAGATGAGTGACGATTTTACTATATGCCGACTTGTAAGCGAGAGCAAGTCATAGTATTGGGCTTAGAGACAATAAAAAAACCTCGCGGAGCGAGGCTTTGTATATCAGTACGGCAGATCATTAGTTGGCTGAATTGGTGCAGCGATCATATGTGACAAGTTCATCTGCCATCAGTTGGCCGCGGCTATTACGCATTTTAATGCGGTAGCTCAGGCCAACTTCAAGATTATTCTTTGTGTCTGGGCTACTGCAATAAGTATGAATACTTTGCTTAAGAACTTGTGCCGTTGGCTTCGCTCCGGGCGCTTCTTGATTGTAAACCATCATAATTTCAATGGTTGTGCCTTTTGAGCTTGCTCTCATGATGGAGAGCGGCCCATGCTCTAAAGGCAGTTCAGATGCTAATAGATTTGCACGACTGTCCGCGAGCATTTCAAGGTGCCTTTGTTTCTCCGCAGTTGCAGATGAACAGCCAGCCAAAATAGCAGCGAGAGTTAGCAAGAAGAGCGTTTTTACTCGTACCATTGATTAAAATACTTTCTTAAATGGTTTGACGATAACTTTTTCGTAAACACCCGCTTCAATATATGGGTCAGCATCAGCCCAAGTTTGCGCTTGCTCAAGGGAGTCGAACTCCGCAATTACTGTCGAGCCAGTAAAGCCAGCTTCACCTGGGTTGTCTGAGTCAATTGCAGGCATTGGTCCAGCCGTTAACAGACGACCTTCATTTTGCAGTGCTTGTAGACGTTCTAAGTGTGCAGGGCGAACGCTTAGACGTTTTTCTAACGAGTTTTCAACGTCTTGTGAAAAGATGACATACCACATGTTCAGATGTCCTTATATGAAGAATGTAACAGAGTTTGATTACTCTACCTTAATTCAGACTAATTTGAAGCCTTGAAGTCGAGATAATTCGATCCCTGCCAGTGCTTACTGAATTGGACGAGGTTTTCCATCAGCGTCGATGGCAACGTAATTGAAGGTCGCATCACAGACCATAAAGCGATCTTCTAAACCATGTTCTTTTACTGGTTTAACCCAAACTTCTAAATCAATACTCATCGATGTGCGGCCGATTCGAGTGCATTCGCCGTAACAGCATACGACATCACCCACGCGCACGGGCTTTTTAAAGGTGATACTCGAAACAGAGACCGTGACGATACGACCTGAAGAGATCTCTTTAGCGAGAATCCCGCCAGCTAAATCGAGTTGTGACATTATCCAACCCCCAAAGATATCGCCATTAGCGTTAGTATCAGCGGGCATTGCGAGAGTTCTTAGAAGAAGTTGGCCTTTAGGTGCATTCATTTCATGGCTCATTGTGACATCCGGTACAAACAAAACAGCGACCAAAGGGGTCGCTGAAAAAGGGAATTGTAACAAAACAAACGTGCTATTCGCTAGAGTTTGCTTCGCGGTCATCTTTAGCCATGTGCTTATAAATATATATTCCAGTGCATAGCGTGAAAGCGAAAGTCGCGATCAATAGACCAAAGACTTTAAAATTGACCCAGACATCAAGCGGCAGCTTAAAGGCCACATAAACGTTTAGCGCCGCACAAAATGAAAAGAACGCCACCCATGCCCAAGTTATTTTGCTCCAAACTGGCTCTGGTAGGGTGATGTCTTTACCAAGCATTCCCTTGATCGCCGATTTCCCCATGAGATGGCTGATTGTAAGTCCAGCGGCGAATAGCGTGTAGATAATCGTTACTTTCCATTTGATAAAGTTATCATCGTGGAAGAAGAGGGTCATACCGCCAAAGATAGCCACCATTAGAAAGGTGATAAGTTGCATCTTTTCGACTTTCTTATAGATGAAGTAAGTGATGGCGATTTGAACTGCTGAAGCAATGATCAGTGCTCCTGTAGCGACATAGATGTCTTGCAGTTTGTAAAGGGCAAAAAAGATAATCAGTGGGATGAAGTCAAGCAGTTGTTTCATTGAGCTAATCTTTTTGAGACGAAATTGCGCTCAGTCTAACGAAATATGCCGTTTAGACAAAGCGCTTGACGTAACCCTAACAATACACGTTCAGATGACGTGTTTTAAGTCTTCTAAGTATCCTTCGCTACGTAGACTATCGACGGTAAATCTTAGCTCGTCATCGCTCATGGCAAAACAACTGGATTTACCTGTCATGCCATTTAAGTATTCGTGATATTCCAACTCGGTAAAGTGGCCAATTCGGTCGACGAGTAGACTCTTAATTCCATGGTGAATGAGTCGGTAGTAAGTATGACGTTGAACTTCCATAATGTACCCCTTAACGTCTGGCAGTGTCGAAACTTTGCCGTTTTCCTTCTTACCTTGTTCAAAGCATATTCGATGCCATTTGTAGACAGCAGTGGTTAACCGGATGAATTTAAAAGTGTAATACTATTAAATAGAGAGTAAAGAAATTGACGAACTGCACCTTTTGGCCTTTAGTAAGAGGGTTAAATTTGGCTGAGAGGCAATTTGCGACTCAATTCGACACGCAATGACAATCGAAGCATTCTGCCTCTCAGGTGATAATGACACATACTCAATAGGGGTAATTTGTTTCTCTTTTGACATCAACGGCTTAATTACAAAACTTATATCATTTAGTTTTTGATACTGAGTTAAGTGTTAATAGTGGGCTAATATTCTGAAATTAAAGAGTTATTTACTAATAAATTTCAGATAATGCTGTTGTAATTAGCATCTATGTTATTGTTTTAAGTGGTTAAAGTGTGCTCTTTTGATAAAAAAGTTGGCGAAAATCATAAGCTTGGCATACACTTTCCAAAGTAAAGCCGATATGTTGTTGATTGGCTTGGCGAAATGTTTAGGCGCCGCCTATTGGTGGCAATGTTTAACGTAGCTTTGAGGAAAGTTTTATGGCGCTCACAAAGGCCGATTTGGCTGAGAACCTGTTTGAAAAGCTTGGATACAGTAAACGGGATGCCAAGGAAACGGTTGAGGCGTTTTTCGAAGAGATTCGTAAGGCACTTGAAAGTGGCGAACAGGTAAAACTGTCTGGTTTTGGGAATTTTGATCTGCGTGATAAAAATGAACGACCAGGTCGAAACCCGAAGACAGGTGAAGACATTCCAATCAGTGCACGTCGCGTAGTGACCTTCCGTCCTGGGCAAAAACTAAAAGCCCGTGTCGAAAACATTAAGATCGATGACTAAGTCTGGTTTCCGGTGTTGGTAAGTTGCTATGTTGCTCGCTAGCACATAAGTAATGAACTCGGTGATACCCTGATAAAAAAACACCCCAGCTTAGGCTAGGGTGTTTTAGTATTTAGCATTTGATAACGAATTAATCGCGCTTCCACAATGCATGACAGAACTTATGTTCTGGGTCACGGCTGATCAGCAGTCTCGCAAATACGTCATCAAGGACGTCATTTTCTTCATTCACTAGGCCTACTCGTACTTCAGCGTAAATCTCTTTGTCTACGTCGAAGCCAACATGTCCAGCCCAATCATCACCAGTTTCTACAAGCTCAGCAGCACCGCGCTCATCAAATTGTGCAGTGAACAAAATTACATCAGCAGGCTCAAGATTGTCAGGAGCCATTTCTAGAAAGATATCGTAAGCGGTATCAATGGCGTCGTCGTAAGACATAAGCTCAGTCATAATTATGCGCGGCTCATGTACTTACGTTCAGTCGTGTTGATCACGATGCGATCGCCAGTTGCAATGTACTCAGGAACCTGCACTGTTAAACCTGTAGAGAATCGAGCAGGCTTAGTACGTGCTGACGCTGAAGCACCTTTGATCGATGGGTCTGTTTCTTCGATCACTAGTTCTACAGTTGCTGGTAGCTCGATACCTACTGCGCTGCCGTTAACAAGAATGATGTGAAGACCTTTGATCTCTTCAGTAATGAACTGAAGTTCATCTTCGATCTCGTCTTGCTTGAACGTGTACTGAGTGTAATCTTCATTGTCCATGAAGATGTACTCATCGCCATCAACATAAGAGAAAGACGATGCGCGCTTGAACATATCTACAGTTTCAAGCACATCGTCCGATTTGTAGCGTTCATCAACGCGAGCACCTGTATTTAGGTCAGTACAACGCAGTTTGTAAATTTTAGCGCCGCCACGACCACCAGGAGTGGTTACTTCGATGTCTTTGATTAGTAGTGTTTTACCATTAGATTCGATAGCAAAACCTTTTTTAAGCTCACTTGCCTTTGGCATGAACATTTTCCTTCGTGTGTTAGGTAGTAGCGGCATTATATACCGAGCGAATTAAGGAAGGAATATCTTGATTCATCAATCGTGGTGAGCGAACATTAGAGACAGTCCGTCACTTTTTTGTTCATAATCAGATGCATCTTACCACTATCGATCCGAAACACGCTTTTCAGTCACATTACCAACCTGCAATTGATGATCTAGTGAGCTATCTGACCAATGGCTTAGGCGACAACCTGCACAGCGTATATTTGTACGGCAGTGTTGCTCGTAAGAATGCCAAACCGGGACAGTCGAATATCGATGTGATTGTCGTAACGCATCGCAGTTTTAGCGACATGAGAACCACGCTGTTTAATTCAATCAAATGGCGTTATCAAAAGGCGTACCCGTTTATCACTGAAGTGTCGTTCAAAACGGCGTTGGTCGAAGATGTCGCCAGTCTTGACGGAATCCTATCGTGGGGCTTTTTACTGCGTCATTGCTCGGTTTGTATTTACGGTGAGGATCTCTCCGAATGTTTTGGTGATTACGAACCGAGTTGGGAGATTGCTAAGCATTGGAATATGGACGTTGAGGATTGGGTGGCGGTTTATCGTAACCGTATCGCAAGGACTGACAAAGATGAAGACCAAGTGAAGGCGCAAAAGATCATCGCCAAAAAGCTTCTGAGGGCCAGCTACTCCTTAGTGATGTACAAAGATAAAAAATGGTTTGATGATCCAATAGAGTGCGGTCAGCACTTCTTAAACTACTATCCGGAAAAACAGGTAGAAATTGATCGCCTAGGGATCTTGTTGTCAGGCCGCGTAATCGCCAAGCGCTCAGTTATAGGCATCCTAGATAGCTTTGGCGATTGGTTGGTTAAGCAATACAAAAAAACCGAATTTCGTATAGGCTAAGGTTGTGGTGACATTGCCAGCTTGGTTCAACTTTCTATAGAACTGACTTAATAAAAGTAGCTTCCTTGCCAAGACAGCGTTAAAACAATCCAAGCTGAGGCTCACTGAGCGACGCAAAGTCAACGCCGATAAACGGCAAAATAGCTTCAGCTACTGGTTTAAGCTGTTTATCGATATAGTGCTGATAATCAATCGCGTTTTGCTGATACTCTTTTGGCTCAGGTCCACCTAGGGTGATCACGTACTCAATACGACCTTTGTTTTGATATTGAAGTGGTCTACCAAGCTGTGAGTTTATTTCATCAGCCATTCGAGCAGCACGTACTTGAGGTGGCACATTTTTCTGATATTCGCTCAGTTTACGACGTAGCCGTTTTTGATAGGTGAGCTTAGCATCATGCTCACCAGCTTTGGTCTGCTCAACAAAACTGCGCACATACTCGCTTGGGTTTTGGCCTTTAAAGACCATCGAGTAGAGTGATTGTTGGAACTCTTGCGCAAGGGGTGTCCAGTCGGTACGGGCACTTTCAAGTCCTTTGAAGATAATGCGTTCATTCGCGCCTTCACCAATCAAACCAGCATAACGCTTTTTCGAACCCGTCTCTTGACCGCGGATGGTCGGCATCAAAAATTTGCGGTAGTGGGTTTCGTATTCAAGCTCAAGGATCGAGTTGAGGTTATATTCTTCTCTGAGATGCTTGGTCCACCACGTATTGATGTAGGCAACCAGCTCATGACCAATCTCGTCAGCTTGTTGCTGTGAGTACTCGCCATTTAACGACACAAAGGTCGAATCAGTATCACCATAAATGACCTGATAACCTTTATCTTCAATTAATTTCTTAGTTTGCTTCATGATTTCATGGCCGCGCATCGTGATACTGGATGCGAGACGCGTATCGAAGAAGCGACAGCCAGATGAACCTAATACGCCATAGAAAGAGTTCATGATGATCTTGATCGCTTGAGAAAATGCCTGTTCATTGTTCTTTTTCGCTACATCACGAGCTGCCCAAAGATGTTCGATCATTTGTGGTAAAAAGTGGCGCGAACGGTGGAATTGGCCACCACGAAACCCCGCTACGGCTTGGTTATCGTCTTTACCAATATCGAGCTGTAACCCTTCAATTAACCCCATTGGATCAATCAAAAAACTGCGGATGATAGAAGGATAAAGGCTTTTGAAATCGAGGACTAATACCGAGTCATAAAGGTCAGGGATAGAGTCCATCACATAACCACCCGGGCTGGCAATCCAATTCTCTGGATACAGGTTCGGGGCGACATAGCCAGCGCGGTGAATTTGAGGCAGGTACAAGTTAGTGAAAGCAGCAACTGAACCTCCAACGCGATCAAGTTCGACGCCAGTTAACTTAGCCCGTTCAATGGCAAATTCTAACAGGTGGGTATGGGTGAATATCTTGTTGACTAGCACGCAGTCTTGCAAGTTGTATTTGGCTAGCGAAGGCTTATCAGAACGAAACATCTGATTGATTTCATCCATCCGGTCATGAACGTTGTGGATCTGTTTCCCTTCACCAAGTAGCTCTTGCGAGACAGACTCTAACGACCAACTGCGGAAATGATAGGTGGCGGTTTTAAGGGTATCAATGCCGTCCATCACCACACGACCAGGAATCGAGATAAATGCTTGTTGGGTCGTATTAGAAGTTCGGAAATAGCTATTTTGCTGACCGCGACCAATCGCCAACTTGACCTTATTCCAATCGGCGCGTTTGTGCAGCAACCTAAAGTCAAAGTCTATAACGTTCCACCCGATGATGACGTCAGGGTCAAAGTGTTGGAACCACTGGACCATCGCCTGCAGCAGAGCTTTTTCATCGGCTACCCATTCAATCTCCGTTTCAGACGCTTCGGGTGTTCCTATCATAATAACTCGGCTATCCATTGGGCTATCAAGCCCAATGGAGTAGAGGATGCCCTTCTCGGAACATTCGATATCAAGCGAGACCACTTTCAAATCTGGCGTGTAGTCACCCTGACGGCATTTCACATCACTATAGCGTGTAAACTGAGTTCTATTTTGCTCGCGACCGGTAAACTCAAGGCTACCCTTGATAAAGCGCTCCATCAAATAACGGTCGGCGAGGCGAATATCATCCTCAAG
Organism: Vibrio orientalis CIP 102891 = ATCC 33934; assembly: GCF_000176235.1. NCBI lineage: Bacteria > Pseudomonadati > Pseudomonadota > Gammaproteobacteria > Vibrionales > Vibrionaceae > Vibrio > Vibrio orientalis. The sequence continues at coordinate 638,891 of NZ_ACZV01000005.1, forward strand.
TACCGTAATATCATGTTGTTTAAGTATTTGACTCAGCTGTTGAGATTGTTTGCTCAGCTGGCAATAACAAGCCGCAAGAGGTTGCAAAGCAAAGCTTTTGAGTGGTAAAGGCTTCCATTGGACAGTAATCGCATGTTGTTTAGCAAGATTTTCCGCAGTGGGTAAGTCGGTTTGAGGGATAAAAAAGACCGGCTTTTCACCATAAATAAGTAGCTGTGCTGGGCCACTTGGCGTCGACAACCACAGATCAATTTGAGTTTGACCATTGATGTCACGAGCTTGGCGAGTAAGTAAAAAACCGTTTTGAATAACCATGATACTGACGATAGTTGAGGTGATGCGGAACCTGACCCGCAGCGCTAGATTAACACATGCACAGCCATATAAATAGAATCCATATATCGTGCTGAGTGGTTGATGTATTGGTTGGATAAGCATCGTTAAACTATCGATAACTCATTGATTAATAGGTTAATTGCTACGTGAGTGGCAGATATGAAAATAAGTACTTGCTAATCTTTCCATTTCAGCACATATTCAGAGTAAGTAAATTCTGAGTTTTTAGGTTAAACTAAACAGCTATGATGTACCCCATAATTTTGGGTACATAGCGAATGTAAAAGTGTGGAGATACAAGTTTGATAAATGTTTTCCTTGTAGATGATCACGAGCTGGTTCGCACAGGGATACGACGTATTATTGAAGACGTCCGTGGAATGAACGTAGCAGGGGAAGCTGAAAGCGGTGAAGAAGCAGTAAAATGGTGTCGTAGTAATCATGCAGACGTCATTTTAATGGATATGAATATGCCGGGTATTGGTGGTCTTGAAGCAACCAAGAAGATCCTGCGTTTTAATCCTGATGTGAAAATCATCGTTTTAACTGTTCATACGGAAAATCCGTTTCCAACTAAAGTGATGCAAGCAGGTGCCGCAGGCTACCTAACAAAAGGCGCTGGCCCAGATGAAATGGTCAATGCGATTCGTATGGTGAATAGTGGACAACGCTATATTTCACCTGAAATTGCTCAGCAAATGGCATTAAGTCAATTTTCTCCGGCATCGGAAAACCCGTTTGCTGATTTGTCTGAGCGTGAATTGCAAATCATGATGATGATTACTAAGGGACAAAAAGTCACTGATATTTCAGAGCAATTAAATCTCAGCCCGAAAACAGTGAACAGTTACCGTTACCGCTTATTCAATAAACTGGATATCAGCGGAGATGTGGAATTGACTCACTTGGCTATTCGCCATGGCATGATTGATACTGAGACCTTATAAGGCATCATTACCATCGCAACTCTATACAGCCAATTCACGGAGTTGGTATGAGCCAATTTGATTCGGCTTCTTTTCTAAAAACCGTGACTAACCAGCCCGGCGTTTATCGTATGTATAACGCCGAGGCTGTCGTTATTTATGTCGGTAAAGCAAAAGATCTCAAAAAACGCCTTTCAAGCTATTTTCGCGTCAAAGTGGATAGTGAGAAAACGCGCGCGTTAGTCAGCAATATCGATAAGATTGATGTCACGGTGACTCATACCGAGACAGAAGCGCTCATTTTAGAGCACAACTACATCAAGCAGTATTTGCCTAAATACAATGTCTTGCTGCGTGATGATAAATCCTATCCTTTTATCTTCGTCAGTGGGCACAAACACCCGCGTCTTTCCATGCACCGCGGGGCAAAAAAGCGTAAAGGCGAGTATTTTGGTCCTTATCCAGACTCTGGTGCGGTAAGAGAAACGCTTCATCTGCTGCAAAAAATCTTCCCCGTTAGACAATGTGAAGACACGGTCTACAGCAATCGAACTCGTCCATGTTTGATGTATCAAATTGGTCGTTGTGCGGCCCCTTGTGTCAGTAGTGTCATTTCCGATGAAGAGTATGCAGAATTGGTCGATTTGGTACGACTCTTCTTACAAGGTAAGGATCAGCAAGTACTCAGTTCTTTGGTTGAGAAAATGGAACAAGCGAGTCAATCGCTGCGCTTTGAACAAGCCGCTAAGTTTCGCGACCAAATTCAGGCCATTCGCCGAGTTCAAGAGCAGCAATTTGTCTCGGAAGATTCGATGGATGATATGGACGTGTTAGGCTTCGCTCAAGAAAACGGCATTGCTTGCATCCATATCCTGATGATTCGCCAGGGTAAAGTGCTTGGTAGCCGTAGTCACTTTCCTAAAATCCCAAACAGTACTACGTCGCAAGAAGTGTTCTACTCTTTCTTGAGCCAGTATTATCTCAGTCATAATGAGGCGCGTACGGTTCCGACCAAAATCATTTTGAATCATGGCTTGGTGGAAGAGACGAAGTCACTGGAAGAAGCGTTATCTGACATTGCAGGACGTCGAGTGCAGTTTCATGTCAACCCAACTGGAACTCGCGGTCGATACCTTAAACTGTCGAATACTAATGCTCTTACGGCGATCACAACCAAGATCAACCATAAGATGACGATTTCTCAGCGTTTCAAAGAGCTGAGAGAACTTTTGGAGATGGAAAGCATTACCCGCATGGAATGTTTTGATATTTCTCATACCATGGGTGAGAGCACTATTGCTTCTTGTGTGGTGTTTAATCACGAAGGGCCCGTGAAGCAAGAGTATCGCCGCTACAATATCTCTGGGATTACCGGCGGTGACGATTATGCGGCGATGGGGCAGGCGTTAGAGCGACGTTACTCTAAACAACTTGAAGTAGAAAAAATACCAGATATCGTTTTCATTGATGGTGGTAAAGGGCAGCTAAACAGGGCTCATGAAATCATATCCCAATACTGGGGAGATTGGCCGAAACGCCCGCATTTGATCGGTATTGCCAAAGGTGTCACCCGTAAACCGGGTTTGGAAACTTTGATTACCGTCGAAGGAGACGAATTTAATTTGCCGAGTGACGCGCCAGCGCTCCACCTTATGCAGCATATTCGTGATGAGAGCCATAACCATGCGATTGCAGGGCATAGAGCTAAACGCGGAAAAACGAGAAGAACCAGTGCCTTAGAAGGTATTGAAGGAGTAGGGCCAAAGCGCAGGCAAGCACTCCTAAAATACATGGGTGGCTTGCAAGAGTTAAAGCGAGCAAGTGTAGAAGAAATCGCCAAAGTGCCCGGTATTAGCTTTTCTTTAGCAGAAAACATCTATCAAGCATTGAAACAATAACAAAAATCCCGCACCATAAGGACCCTGTTTGAAGCACCAAATAGAGCAATACGCAAACAAAAAGAGCCTTAATAAAATATGCGTTTAAATATCCCCAATATACTGTCTTTATTACGACTATTCTTGATACCAGTCTTTGTCGTGGTTTTTTATCTTCCTTATAGCTGGTCTCCTTTTGCCGCAGCAATGGTGTTCTGGGTCGCAGGTTTTACTGATTGGCTCGATGGCATGTTGGCTCGTAAGTTAGGTCAAACCTCCCGTTTTGGCGCATTTATTGATCCGGTTGCAGATAAGGTATTGGTGGCCACAGCGCTTATTCTTATTACTGAGCATTACCACAGCATTTGGGTAACGATTCCAGCAGTAACCATGATTGCCCGTGAAATTATTATTTCAGCTCTCAGAGAGTGGATGGCAGAGATCGGCAAACGTGCAAGTGTTGCGGTATCTTGGGTCGGTAAAGTTAAGACGGTCAGCCAAATGTTTGCGCTTTGGGTGCTTATCTGGCGCTATGATGACTGGATGATTTGGGTAGGTTATGCCGCCCTATATATCGCGACGATATTGACCTACTGGTCTATGGCGCAATATTTGATGGCAGCCAAAGACGATTTGCTCGACGAAGAACATCATTAAATAAAAAAGCGGACGACAGTCCGCTTTTTTATTTCTACTTTTTCAAATTCCTCACTTAAGTCAGTAGTTTTACACAGTTATTTGCTAGAAAACTCATCTATTTGGGCTATTTTGAACGTTAAATAGACAAACGATTCAAAAAACAAGAAAATAGTGTTGACTCATTAGTTCGAATCCGTAGAATGCATTCCGTACCCAAGAGGAACAGAGCGTAAAGCGGTTTCAATTGGTGTTGTGAAGGCGTGTTGGCAGAGTGGCTATGCAGCGGATTGCAAATCCGTGGACCTCGGTTCGACTCCGGGACGCGCCTCCATTTGCGACACTAGCTCAGTTGGTAGAGCGCAACCTTGCCAAGGTTGAGGTCACGAGTTCGAACCTCGTGTGTCGCTCCAAATTTTTGGATAGCGAATTTAAGTTCGATATCAAGATGGTGTTTTACTTACTTCAGTAAAGGCATCGCAAATTTAGATTTGTGTGCCCTGGTGGTGGAATTGGTAGACACAAGGGATTTAAAATCCCTCGACGTTCGCGTTGTGCCGGTTCAAGTCCGGCCCGGGGCACCATCTAACGCTAAACTATTAGCAAACAACATGCGACACTAGCTCAGTTGGTAGAGCGCAACCTTGCCAAGGTTGAGGTCACGAGTTCGAACCTCGTGTGTCGCTCCAAATTAAAAACCCTAGCAGAAATGCTGGGGTTTTTGCGTTTTTACCCATCTAACGTCTAATCAACTTCATCCATATCCCGCCTTTAAGCCAATGTTGTTTTAATACGCATTTAGCCTGATTTTTGCGCATACTTTTAGTGCTTTTATTTTAAAATCAAATAAAATACCCATGAATGATAAATGACTATCACACGAATTAATGAGGTAAATGCATATGAATAGAGCAAAAGGGTTACTGACAATGTTTCTATTCGTCGCTGCTTTTATCGCTGTACCGGCAAAAGCAGAGTCTATTGCCTCGTTTCCTAAAGACTTCTTAGACTGGCCGGTAGTAAAAGAGTCCGTCAATTTGCCTGCCGACGCTGTACTCCCTCCAGATACATCACTTTTTATTCAAGAGTCTGTTAGAGCTTATAGCTGGATCAATAATGGTCTAGGCTCACCGTTAACGATTCGGGTTCACCCAAATAAGCTGGCAGAGTACCGCACGCATGGCCCCTATAGTGATGGGCCGACCGCCGTTGCGGTATCAGAGGCACAAGGTATTGTGTGGGTAACGGAACATATTGGTGGGGAAGCGGTGTATGGCAGCTATAATCGTCAAGGTAAAGACATTAGTCACCAGCACCCTTCGTTACAGCCGACATTTTGCCAAAGCTGCCACACAACCTATAAAGATATCTGTATCAATGGGACATGCGCAGAGCCTGTTCTAGATGTATACAGCGAGTGACCCGTTCCTTGAAGTTAAGAAAGCTACCTAAAAGGTTTGTAACCAAGCTATCGATCAACCAAATGTTAGTTGTATCGCATATGTTGTTGGTGTTGATACTCATATCGGGTTTCAGCTATACCCGATACCAGAGTGAGTGGAACAGACACATAGAGTATTCTGCCAGTCTAGCTAAGCTTACCCTTGCCCCACATATTTCATTTATTTCCACGTCTGTTGCTGGTCTCAATTATGCCAATCTGACTATGCCCGCGACGAAGGATTTGTTTGGAGCCATTGATGATCTCGAGTTTCTTGATATTACAGGGCAGTCCGATTATTCCTCTCAGACGATCCATGTCAGTTACTTTAAGCGTTTGGAATATTTGTGGCGTGCAGATGTTAGTCAGGAAGAACTGAAAGAATTGGAAAATAAGCTTTCACAGCTAAAAGATCAGATTGAGGCGACTGCCCCTGAGAACGTCATCCGACATAAGAAGCTCCAATTCATCCAAAATCGGGTGAAGCGTGAATATGATGCGGTAACTGAGAGTATCTTTGCCTCCGAGAACATCTATATTCCTTGGCAAAAGTCACCAGTGAATAGTGAAAGTTACTATTTAGACGAAGAGCTCTGTACGCTCAATATTGTGTTGCCACTTAGGAATAAAAATGGCGGTGAAGTCTGGGCAGTATTTGATGCCAGTGACCTGACAGACCTACAGCATTCGCTGCTTGAAGAGATCATTGCGGAGGCGATCGTTGCGTTGGCGATTTCACTCGTGCTTATTGGCTGGGTTTCTCACTGGATCGTTTCCCCGCTCAAGTCATTGGCCAATCATATGCGCTCTGACAACACCAGTGAAAATCTAAACACACTGAGAGAGTTAGAGCGAAGTGATGAAATCGGTCAGTTGGCTCGCGCCTACCAAGGACTATTGACTAAGCTGGATCATCAGCTCAATATTCTCCGCACTCGCTCAGATACCGATCCGCTAACGGGACTAGGCTCTCGATATAAGTATTCACGTACCGCGATTCCATTTCTCAAGCGACATCTTGCCAATGGCCAATATGTTGGCTTGATTATCTGTGATGTGGATAATTTTAAAGCGTTCAATGATATTTATGGTCATACAGAAGGGGACAACGCGTTGTCGCTCGTCGGCTCAAAGATGAGTGAAATAGCGAGAGATAGTGATTTGGCATTCCGTTACGGTGGTGAAGAGTTCGTTCTGCTTTGCGCTCGACCTGAAATGAATCAGTTGATCAGCTTTACACAACGCTTGAGAACCGAAATTGAAGGTTTAAACGTCATTCATGCAGGGAACCAGCCCTATGGAGCCCTGACAATCTCAGTGGGGGGCTCTGCCGCTTCCTTGAAGGACATCAACGAGCACTTTGTTACTCACCAAGAACTGCAAGAGTCGATGTTTAATGTCGCTGACAAAGCCCTCTATGTGGGTAAGCAGAATGGGCGCAATCAAGTGACGTGGTCAGGGTGTAAACAAGACCACATCAAAGAATCGGCTTAAAGCTTAACTTGAGTCGATTTTACTCAGTCATCGTTAAGCGGTAGATCTTGCCGCTGTCGGTGCTGAATATGATCTCACCATTTGGTAGTGCTTCGATATCTCTGATCCGTTCACCTAAGTGCTTTAAGATGCGTTGCTCGGAGATCACCTCACTGCCTTGTAAGGTAAGCACATTAATATGGGTGAGTTTCAAAGCTCCAGCGAGCAGCTTACCGCTTAGTTGACGATGCTTCTCTCCACGATAAAGGATCAAAGATCCTGGCGCAATTGACGGAACATACACCTTCTTAGGCGAGTTAACCCCTTCTTTTTCTTGAGCCTCACCAACCTTTATTGGTCCCCAGTACTCCTTACCATGTGATGTGATAGGCCAGCCGTAATTTGCACCTTTCTCAATTAAGTTGATTTCATCGCCGCCTCTTGGACCGTGTTCAATCGACCAAAGTTGATTTGTCGTGTTATCAAAAAATAGCCCTTGAGGATTACGGTGGCCATAACTCCATATCTCAGGTTTGGCAGTGCTATTAGCGGCAAAGGGGTTATCTGTGACGGCTTGGCCCTTTGGGGTTACGCGTAAAACACTTCCTGCATGGGTTGTTAAATCTTGTCCGTTACTGCGCTCGCCACGATCTCCGACGCTAAAATAGAGTGATTGATTATCGAAGGTAATGCGACTGCCAAAATGGCGTCCACCGTCTGAACCTGAATGAGTGCTCAGTAAATCTTGCCAATCTGATAACTGACCTTGATTGAATGTCGCGGTACTCAAGGTCGTTTCAATTGCCTTACCGACTTGTTTGGCGTAGGTAAAATAGATCTGTTGATGATTAAAAGGGGATTGGGCGATATCGAGCAGTCCCCCTTGCCCAGAAACACGCACGTTTGGATGTGAGCCAAGTGATGAGTAGCTGTTGTCGTTTAGGCTCAGAAGGCCAACCATTCCATTTTTCTCACTGACAAGCACTTGGTTTTCGCCAACGTAGCTTAGTCCCCAAGGCACATTAAGCCCTTCAACTAATAGCTCAGCATCCCAGTCGTTTGCTTGTACATTGAAAGAGACGATGAACTGTACCGCCACAACGTAAATCAAATGTTTCATCTGCGACTCCTTTAAACCGTGTTAATGCACAAAGAGTAGCATTAGTGAGAATCTATAGCTGTCACAAATGTTTTTTATAAATTCACTTGAATTGATCAATATGTGCGCTATTATGACGACGTGTCAAAAATGACGATGCGTCATAAAAGTGATTTATCACGCTGTCGTTATTCGTGTTACAATTAGCATGTTAAGGAGTAATGGACTGATACGGATTAATTGATCATGTTTGGCTTTGGCTGTAAAAAAAGTGATAAGAGTGAGCGCTCTGGGTGCAGTTTTGGTAAATCCAAAAAGCAGCAGGCGATCGCAGATAGAGAAGTAGAACTTACCCTGTTAGCTAAATCATTAGTGCAAGAGCAGGGCTGGAGTAACTTGTCCATGGATAAGTTGACCGCTGCGAGTGCCTATTCAAAAGGGACGATCTATAATCATTTTTGTAGCAAAGAAGATGTGATCCTCGCTTTGTGTATTCACTCACTAAAAAGTGAGGCGATATTGTTCGCTAGAGCTGCCGAATTTGAAGGTAGCACTCGTGAGAAAATCGTGGCGATGCACGTAGGTTATCGAATCTATGCGCGTATGGAGCCAGTGCTTTCAACCTGTGCCATCATGGCTAAGAGCCCATGGGTGCTAGAGAAAGCCTCACCAGAGCGAGTAAAAGAACTCAATGAGTTAGAGGAGCAGGTGATTAGCAGCGCTGATCAACTGGTCAATTTTGCAGTCGAGCAAGGTGACTTAAAGTATTCACCGGGGATAGGCTCAGATGCGATAGTATTTGCTAACTGGTCGATCGCATTTGGCTCGAATGCTTTAACGCAAAATGCTTCTAATAGTCATTGTATTCACCGTCTTCAAGATCCGTTTTCTGTTCTACATAATGCGAATATGTTGCTTGATGGTCTTAGCTGGAAACCTCTCTCAACCGAGTGGGATTACCGTAAGACTTGGCAAAGAGTAGAGCAAGAGTTGTTTGCTCAAGAGGTCGAATACCTACAGTCTGTCGGCCGCTAATCACTCTGAATAAAAGCCCGCTTGGGCTTTTTAAAGCAGCGTTTGTGACGAATCGTCAATAAATGACACTCGAACTTTGGTTCGGTCTTTCATTTGAGTTTTGTTACTTAAATACCAGCACTTGCTGGTTTTTAAGTAATAGATTTTGACGAAACGTCACAAACGGAGAGTGTGATGAATACTAAACAAGCAACCCCAAAACAGCCACCCAACTGGTTAATGATGCCGACTCGCTTTAGTTGGTGGGTGCTCCTAATCACCATATCTATTGTCATTGCCGCGACTATAGGAGGCAAAAACCTCTATTTCAGAGGCGATTACAACATTTTCTTTGATGGAGAGAATAAACAGCTCAGAGCCTTTGATGAAATTCAAACCACGTTCGCCAAATCAGATAACCTCGCGATCGTCATTGCGCCTAAAAGTGGCAATGTATTCGAACCTGAAACCCTCTCGCTTATCCAGCGCCTAACTCAAGACGCTTGGCAAGTCCCATACTCTAGCCGTGTTGACTCGTTAGCCAACTATCAACATACCGAAGCGACTGAAGACGATCTGATTGTCGAAGATCTATTACTCGAAGAATATCGTCTGACACCTGAACGCATCGCCAAAGTGAAACAAATCGCGCTTTCTGAACCGGTCATCAAGCATTCGATGATTTCAGAAAAAGGCGACGTGTCGGTTGTTAACATTACCATGCAGTTGCCTGAGGTTGATGCAACCGCGGAAGTCCTCGAAGTGGTCGCTGCGGTGAATCAAATGATTGCCAAATACCAAGCTGAGTACCCTGATGTGGAATTCCATAAAGCCGGGATCATTGCGATGAACCACGCGTTTATGGTTGCCGCACAAGATGACAGCTCGACCTTGGTTCCGACTATGTTATTGGTCATCTTGTTGTTCTTAACCTTGATGTTGCGTTCTGTGCTCAGCGTGGTGGCGACACTTGTCGTTATTATCGGCTCTGTTGCTGCGACCATGGGGCTTTCTGGTTGGGCAGGGATGTTTCTTAGTACCGCAACGGTCAACATTCCAACCTTGGTGATGACGCTTGCAGTTGCTGACTGTGTCCATGTTATTGCGACCATGCGTCAAAACATGAAGCTTGGCCATAGTAAACGTTATGCGATTGATCAGAGTGTTAGCGTTAACTTTATGCCCATCGTCATTACCTCTATCACGACGGCGATCGGCTTTCTGATGATGAATATGTCTGACTCTCCGGTATTGCGAGATTTCGGTAATTTAGCCGCTCTTGGTGTGATGATCGCCTGCCTACTTTCATTATCTATGCTACCGGCGATGCTTAAAGTTTTGCCGATTAAGGTCAAAGCGGTTGATGCTCATAACCCAGAGCCAAGTGATGTTATGGACAAGCTAGGTGATTGGGTAGTGCGAAACAGAAGAGTGTTGCTGCCGGTCTCAGCGGTGGTGATCGCTGTCTCTGCAAGCTTGTTACCACTTAACAAAATAAACGATGAATCGGTTAAATATTTTGATTCTCGTAGCGAGTTTCGCCGCGCGGCTGACTTTATGGAGCAGCGCATCAGTGGCATGAGTAACATCAATATCGTGGTCAAAAGCAATGAGTCTCAAGGTATCGCGGATCCTACTTATTTGCAGACCATTGGTGACTTTTCTACATGGCTGCGTCAGCAACCAGAAACTGACCACGTTGCTACGTTATCGGATGTGTATAAGCGCTTGAACAAAAACATGCATGGTGATGAGAACAGCTATTACACCTTGCCATTGGACCGAGAATTAGCCGCACAATACCTGCTGCTGTATGAAATGTCTCTGCCTTATGGGCTTGATCTCAACAATCAGATCAATGTTGATAAGTCTTCGATCAAAATGGTGGCGACCGTGGCCAATCTTGGCAGCGTGGAGATGGTCGATTTAGAAAATCGTATCTACGCTTGGTTCAATCAACATGCACCTCAGTATGAAGTTGTCGCGTCTAGCCCAACCTTGATGTTTGCCCACATTGGTGAAACCAACATGGCAAGTATGCTCGCGACTTTACCTATCACGCTGATTTTAATTTCCGCTTTGATGATTTTCTCTCTACGTTCGCTGAGGCTCGGCATCATCAGTGTGGTACCTAACATGGCGCCGGCAATTATCGGCTTTGGTCTATGGGCGCTGTTCTCCGGTGAAATAAACCTAGGTTTGTCGGTAGTGGTGACCCTAACCCTAGGGATCGTCGTCGATGATTCGGTGCACTTCCTCTCTAAATATCAGCGAGCGCGTAAGCAAGGGCAAAACGCAGAAGAAGCAGTTCGTTACGCCTTCCATACAGTAGGCCGCGCATTGTGGATTACCACGGTCGTCCTAGTGGCAGGTTTCTCTGTGTTGGCGATGTCGAGCTTTAGGCTTAACGCCGATATGGGCCAGCTCAGTGCGATCGTTATCTTTATTGCTCTTGTGGTTGACTTCGTTTTCCTACCAGCGTTGCTAATGAAATTCGATACCGCGAGCTACACCCAAGATGAGCCGCAGACCGCTAACGCAACAAACAATCCAGCAACAACTACTCCAGCAACAACTCAATGACAACGTTAAAAGGATGTCACGATGAACGTTAAACAGAACTCAATAATCAAAACCATCGCGTTAACGGCTTTGTTAGCGCTTAGTAGCCCAAGTTTTGCATCACCAGAAAAAGGGCTGGAGATTGCCAAGGAGCGTAAAGCGCGTGACGAAGGATGGGGGGATTCAGTTGCCACTATGCGGATGATCTTAAAGAACGCTCAAGGTGAAAGCAGTACTCGAGAAATGCGTTTGAAGTCGTTTGAGGTCGCTAATGATGGCGATAAGGGGCTAACTATTTTCGATCAGCCACGCGATGTCAAAGGAACGGCGTTTCTCAACCACTCGCACAGTGTTGAAGCAGATGACCAATGGCTTTATTTACCGGCGCTAAAACGCGTTAAACGTATCTCATCACGTAATAAGTCCGGTCCGTTTATGGGCAGTGAATTCGCCTATGAAGATCTCAGCTCGTTTGAGCTGGAAAAATACACCTTTAACCACTTAGGCAATCAAGACATTAATGGCATTTCAACTTATCTATTAGAGCAAACGCCAACGGACAAAAACTCTGGCTACACCAAGCAGCTAGTCTGGTTAGACACCGAGCATTATCGCCCGCTGCAGGTCGAGTTTTATGATCGCAAAGGCACGTTACTAAAGACGCTTAAGTTTGATGATTACAAACAGTACCTAGACAAGTATTGGCGTGCTCATACCATGGCAATGGTCAACCACCAAACGGGCAAGAGTACCTTACTGACGACTAGCCTGTTGGACTTCCAAACCGGTCTGCGTGAGAAAGATTTCGAGAAAAACGTCCTTAAGCGTGTGAAGTAGAGGTGGTATGAACACAGTCATCAATTTAGCTGGTCGGTTAGCGGCCAGCGCATTATTAACTGGTCTGGCGTTACAGTGTCACTCTGTTGAGTTGTCAGGGCAAATTAATGCAGAGCACCGCCAATTTGCTAGTCACGGTTTGCAGGGGCAAGACAAAGGGCAAAGTTCATTGGTGTTTCAGCCTGAATTGTATTGGCAGTTGGGCGAATCGTCCGATTTTACCTTTACGCCGTTTTATCGCTTAGATAGCTTGGATACAGAGCGCAGCCACGGTGATATTCGTGAGGCGCTATACCTTACCTATTGGGACGACTACGAACTGCGGGCAGGCATCGGTAAGGTCTTTTGGGGCGTGACTGAGTCAGCGCATCTTGTCGATGTCGTTAACCAAACTGACGCCATTGAGTCGGTCGATGGCGAAGATAAACTCGGTCAGCCGATGGTCCATTTCTCCTCAATCAAAGAGTGGGGCACTGTTGATGCGATGATCTTGCCTTATTTTCGAGAGCGTATGTTTGCTGGTGTTGATGGTCGATTGAGGCCAACAGTCCCGGTATCGGACAATGCGCTTTATGAATCCTCAAGTGAAGAAAAACACATCGACTATGCCGTTCGGTACTCACAAATGTTAGGAGATTGGGATTTAGGATTAAGTTATTTCCAAGGCACCAGTCGAGACCCTTATTATCAAATCCATGGTAATGAGCTAAAACCTTACTACGCGCAAGCCAAGCAAGTTGGGGTTGATATTCAAGGTATCGTCGGTGACTGGTTGTGGAAAATAGAAAGCATCTATCGCGACAGCTTTGACAATCATACGGGTGTCGTTGGCGGCTTTGAATACACCATAGTCGGGGCGTTCGACACGGTATGGGATATCGGACTGATAGCGGAATATTTGTATGACAGTCGTGGCAACAACGCCCAATCTGTTGGTCAGAATGATCTTTTTGCTGGCACTCGATTGGCTTTAAATGATGAAGATAGCACTGAGATTTTGTTCGGCATCAGTCAAGACCTAGATAACAGTGATGTTTATAGCGCAAAACTGGAGGCATCAAGTCGATTAACCAATCATTTCTCTTGGACCGTGAATGGATGGTTGTTTGAGAATGAAACGCCCGATGATCTACTCTATTTCGCGCGTAAAGATGACTTTATCGAGTTTTCGTTGCAGTACTACTTTTGATGAATTTTCGATAAAACGTGACGTGTGACATCGATTCCAAATGTAAGGGGGCTGATCTAGCTCCCTTTTTTGATTCTTGACCCTTAGATTTATCTGCTAAATATGTAAAATCCACCTAATGATAAAGGTTATTATAAACTGCTAGGCTCAATGAAGAGCGAGAGTAGAAAAGTCTAAAGGTATTGGCCAATGAAGTCATTTGAATGGGATAGCTGCTACGAAACAGGTATTCACGACGTGGATGAACAGCATCAGTATCTTGTTGAAATCATCAATCGTTACGGGGCGCTAATCGCAGAGAACAATATTTCCCTGCATGATATTCGCATGGCTCTGTTTGAGTTGTCTCGTTACGCGGAATTCCACTTTAAGGAAGAAGAAACGCTCATGCGCGATGTTGGCTTATTTGAAAAGCACATCGAAGAACACATTAAGATCCATCGCGCCTTTATGGCCGACATCATCAGTATGCAAGCCTTCATTAGTGAAGAAAATAAGAAGGCCTCGGAGCACTTACTCAATTTTCTGATCCATTGGTTGGCTTATCATATCTTAGGTGTTGACCAGAATATGTCACGCCAAGTAGCGCAAATTGAGGCTGGCGTTGACCCTCAAACTGCTTGGGAAACAGAAGAAAAGCAACTCGATAGCTCGACAGAGCCACTTCTCAAGGCGTTAAATGGTTTGTTTGAGCAGGTATCTGAACGCAATAAAGAGTTACTAGAGTTAAACCAAAGCTTAGAAGATAAAGTCATTGAAAGAACCAAGCAGTTATCGCGAGTGAATAAACAGCTCGAAGAACTGACGTTGACGGATTCACTCACTCAATTGCCTAATCGCCGCTGTGCTATTCGTAAACTCAAAGCGTATTGGCAGGAATCAGCAGAAAATGACGAACCTTTGGTGTGTATCATGATTGATGTTGATTACTTTAAGCAGGTTAACGACACCGCAGGCCATGACGCCGGTGACAGGTTATTGGTGGAGTTAGCGCAAACTCTTGCCGATTCATTCCGCAGTGATGATTTGGTGTGTCGACTAGGTGGTGATGAGTTCTTTGTGATATGCCCCAATACGGAATCAGAAGGTGGGGTACATATTGCAGAGCGTGTCCGACACAAAGTGAATCAAATGCTGGTGCCTGTTGGCGATAGCGTTTGGCGTGGAAGCATCAGTGTTGGAGTCGGGGAGCGTACGCCTGAGATGATCGACTTTAACAATCTGATTAAAGCTGCTGATAATGCGGTATATAAAGCAAAATCAGCAGGCCGAAATCGAGTCGAACGAGAAGGTTAAAGCTGTTTTAACATCCATACATCGCATTTGCCATGCTCTGTGCCATCGAGCGCTTTATCGAGGTGCTCGAAGCCAAGCTTTTCATATAATTTGATTGCTGACGCCATGGAAGAGAGCGTGTCTAGGTAACAAGAACTAAATCCTTGTGTCCGCGCAAACGCGAGGCACTGCTCACTTAGTGTTTTGCCAAGTCCTAGCCCTCGGCTTTCTTCAAGTAAGAACAGCTTTTTGAGTTCGCACACCGTTGATGAACCGTTGAAAGGAGCCAGTCCGCATCCGCCAACAATTTTGCCATTTAACGTGGCGACCAAGTACAAACTATTCTTGCCAGCTGTATAGTACTGGCTCATAGCATCCACTTCTGGGTCTGACGGTCCAAACCCCTCTCCAACCGCGCCAAATTCTGCCCCTACAGCTTTGATGATGGCGCGGATCTCTGTGTCATGCTCTTGGAGAATGGGCTCAATCAAAATTGTCATATTGCTTCCTTAGAATACCGAATTGTCATTAAATAACTGGGTACTAAAAACGGTTTTATCAAGCGCTCAGCCGAAATTTTACCCAAAGGCGGTAAATAGGACGATTTCAGTTTGGATTTGACCTTGTCATTCGTTACTATGTACAGCTATTTATAGACCCAAGATCCCTGTCGGGTAGTCGCTGCATAGCAACTTACCCAGAATGGACACTACCACTTATGCCTATGGCTTGCATGTAGGTGTAGGTAGATGAGGAAACGATGCAACATCTAGAAGAGATCATTGCTAACGCGAACGCAGCTATTGAAGCAGCGGATTCGTTAGTTGCACTTGATGAAGTGCGTGTTCAGTATCTAGGCAAAAAAGGTGAGCTAACGGCTCAGCTTCAAAGCTTAGGTAAACTACCACCAGAAGAGCGCCGTGAAGCTGGTCAAGAGATCAACAAAGCGAAAGGCGTGGTTCAACAAGCGATCGCAGCTCGTAAAGATGCACTACAACGTGCCGAGCTTGAAGCGAAGCTAGCCGCAGAAACAATCGACGTGACTCTACCTGGCCGTCGTATCGAGAACGGTGGTCTACACCCTGTTACTCGTACTGTTGAGCGTATTGAACAGTTCTTTGGTGAGCTAGGCTTTAACACTGAGTCTGGTCCTGAGATTGAAGATGCATTCCATAACTTTGATGCACTAAACATCGCAGAGGATCACCCAGCGCGTACTGATCACGACACGTTCTTCTTTAACCCCGATCTAATGCTGCGCACGCATACGTCTGGCGTTCAGATCCGTACGATGGAAAATGGCAAACCACCATTCCGCTTCATCGCACCGGGTCGTGTTTACCGTAATGACTACGACCAAACGCACACGCCAATGTTCCACCAAGTGGAAGGCATGCTAGTAGACGAGAACGTAAACTTCGCACAGCTTAAAGGCATTCTGCACGATTTCCTATGTAACTTCTTTGAAGAAGAAGTTGAAGTTCGTTTCCGCCCTTCTTACTTCCCATTCACTGAGCCTTCAGCAGAAGTTGACGTGAAAGGTAAGAATGGCAAATGGCTTGAAGTTCTAGGTTGTGGCATGGTTCACCCGAACGTACTTCGCAGCGTAGGCATCGATCCTGAGAAATACTCTGGTTTCGCATTTGGTATGGGCGTAGAGCGTCTAACTATGCTTCGTTACGGCGTAAACGATCTTCGTGCGTTCTTCGAGAACGACCTTCGTTTCCTAAAACAGTTCAAGTAATCCAGGGGATACATCACTATGAAATTTAGCGAATCTTGGCTTCGTGAGTGGGTAAACCCTGCGGTATCGACTGACGAACTTACACACCAAATCACAATGGCGGGTCTAGAAGTAGACGACGTACTACCTGTTGCTGGTTCTTTCACTGGCGTTAAAGTAGGTAAAGTGGTTGAGTGTGGTCAACACCCAGACGCTGACAAACTACGTGTAACTAAAGTAGATGTTGGCGCTGAAGAACTTCTAGACATCGTTTGTGGCGCATCGAACTGTCGCCTAGGTATCAAAGTTGCTGTAGCGACTGTTGGTGCTGTTCTACCAGGCGATTTCAAAATCAAAAAAGCAAAACTACGTGGTCAACCATCACACGGCATGCTGTGTTCATTCTCTGAACTAGGTATCGACGTTGAATCTGACGGCATCATGGAGCTAGCAGAAGACGCAGCAATCGGTACTGATTTCCGCGAATTCCTAGGTCTTGACGACGTAACAGTAGACGTAGACCTAACGGCTAACCGCGCGGACTGTTTCAGCATCCGTGGTATGGCGCGTGAAGTTGGCGTTCTAAACCGTGCTGACGTTACTGAGCCTGCGGTAAACGCAGTAGCACCAGCTATCGACGACACAGTTTCTATCGAAGTGAAAGCGACTGCAGCATGTCCACGTTACCTTGGCCGCGTGGTTAAGAACGTAAACGTTCAAGCTGAAACACCACTTTGGATGCAAGAGAAACTGCGCCGCTGTGGTATTCGCTCTATCGACCCAGTTGTTGATATCACTAACTTTGTTCTTCTAGAGCAAGGCCAGCCAATGCACGCATTCGATCTTGCTAAGATTGAAGGTGGCATCGTCGTTCGTATGGCAGAGCAGGGCGAGAAGCTAACTCTTCTAGACGGCAATGAAGCTGAGCTAAATGCTGATACTCTAGTGGTAGCAGACCACAACAAAGCACTTGCTATCGCAGGTATTTTTGGTGGTGAAGAGTCTGGTGTAACGACTGAAACTAAAGACGTACTACTTGAGTGTGCATTCTTCGCACCAGACCACATCCGCGGTCGCGCTCGTAGCTACGGTCTACACACTGATTCTTCAATGCGTTTTGAGCGTGGTGTCGATTTCGCACTACAAACCAGCGCAATGGAGCGTGCAACAGAACTTCTCGTTGAGATCTGTGGTGGTGAAGTAGCACCAGTTGTTGCTGTAGAGTCAGAAGCTGACCTACCAAAAGCAAACACAGTATCGCTACGTCGCACTAAGCTAGACAGCCTACTAGGCCACCACATTGCAGATAGCGATGTTGTTGAAATTCTAGAGCGTCTTGGCCTAACTGTAGAAACTACAGATGCAGGTTGGACAGCGACAGCACCGACATGGCGTTTTGATATCGCAATCGAGCAAGACCTAATTGAAGAAGTAGGTCGTATCTACGGTTACGATAACATCCCTAACCAAAACCCAGCGGCAGCACTTAAGATGCACGACCACGTTGAAGCGAACATTCCGCTAAAACGCGTTCGTAACCTACTTGTTGACCGTGGTTACCAAGAAGCAATCACTTACAGCTTCGTTGAGCCAGAGCAGCAAAAGCTTATTGTTCCAGGTGTTGAGCCGCTAATCCTGCCATTCCCAATCTCTGCGGATATGTCAGCAATGCGTCTAGGCCTAATCCAAGGTCTACTAAACACTGTGGTTCACAATCAGAAGCGTCAACAGCCGCGTGTTCGTCTGTTCGAATACGGCCTACGTTTCATCCCATGTGAGTCTGCTGAAAACGGTATGCGCCAAGAGCCTATGCTTGCAGGTGTTATCGCAGGTACTCGCAGCGAAGAGCACTGGGACATCGAAACTAACACAGTTGATTTCTTTGACCTTAAAGGCGATCTAGAAGCGGTTCTTGAGCTAACAGCTAACGAAGCCGCTTACTCTTTCGCAGCACTTTCTGCAGAAGATAAAGCAGCGAACCCTGCGCTTCACCCAGGTCAATCTGCAGCTATCATCGTTGATGGTAAGCAGGTAGGTGTGATTGGTACGGTTCACCCAGAACTAGAGCGTAAGTTTGGTCTAAACGGCCGTACTATCGTATTCGAAGTGGAATGGTCTGCAATCAACACTAAAGTGATTCCAGAAGCAGTACAGCTTTCTAAGTTCCCATCAAACCGTCGTGACATCGCGGTAGTTGTTGACGAAGCAGTCGCTTCTGGCGACATCGTTGCAGCGTGCCTAGAGCAAGGTGGTGAGTTCCTGAAAGACGCGAAACTGTTCGATGTTTACGTTGGTAAAGGCGTTGAAGAAGGTAAGAAGAGCTTAGCAATCGCGCTAACACTACAATCTGTAGAGCGCACGCTAGAAGATGCAGACATCGCTGGTGCGGTTGACGCTATCGTTGCTCACGTATCTGAGAAGTTTGGCGCGTCACTACGTGACTAATCACTGCTGACTAGATAGAAAATCAAAGGCCTCGCATTGCGAGGCCTTTTTGTTAGATCAGGAAACGGATGCTAATTCATTATTGGACAAAATTGTATCAGTGATCTTACCAATTTAGCGACTCATGAATTAACTTGGGTATCGCAAAGTAGCTTAATGGCTTGTTCAGTATGACTGGTGCAGTTCGGTATGCCGGCAGACAATTAATGCCGAAACGTAAGAAGGTATTTATCGATTATCTACTCACAGCATTTTCGAGTGAGAAGCGTAAGTAGGCGTCAAAAGCTCAATCCCTTAGCTTTCTGCTAACAGCTAAGGGACTAAATTAATCATATTCAGTTAAGTTCAGCTTTCCACTTTATGACTTCTCCGTTGCTTAATATCGCTTTGATCGAAGCCGAAGCCACATCGATGTCGCCTTTATCAAACGCTTGGTCAGAGAAGTTGGCGATGATCTTACTGCCATCGCTGAACGTGGTTTGTTGGACGGTACCGTGGTTATTTAACCATGAGAAATCAGTCAACGTTTTATCCCAAAGCTGTTCATGTATCGGCTCAAACCCATCCTGATAGTGTTTTAAGGCTTTGAGCCTCGGACTTGTTCTTTTGAGAGCTTCGTCTCTGGTTAAGTGAACCATCGCGGGTGTGTTATATAGCATGGCTGTTAAGTCACGGTTGGCTTTCACATTGGTAAACTTGAGACTGTCTGAGTGCCAATGGTGCGTATTAATCACTTCATCATGGAACACAGCTTGGTATAGAGGAACACGATATTGAGGCAAAAATAGTAGCGACTTGTACGGCTCTTTAACCTTTGCTGGCTTGAAGAAAAAATCGGGCTTATGATCAGGATACCAACGACCTAAAAAGTAGGGAGACTGACGGTCTTGTTTCATCTCTTTATCTGTCCACCCGAATCCAACCGTTTCTAAGCCGTGCGCAAACGCAATGCCTTTGGTGGTTAAGCTGTTACCGTCTTCGGAGCCCAATACGAGAGATGGTTGCTCGCTTAGCCACTGCATTCGGTTGTTAAAAGCGGAAAGCATCTGCGATTCACTGGTATTGTCACTGTAGTCCTCACGCGCCATTGCGGTTGCATCGACATCTAAGAACAAACTATTGAAGTGACCAAAGTTCATGATGTCTTTTGCGCGCTGATTTACGTAATCCAAATGGCAATTGGGATTTAAGTAGAAGCCGTTACCACGAAATCCTTTTTTCAAAGATCCATCAGCTTGTTCAATTGCGCATGTTTTTCGTATTGGATCTGGTAGCTGAGCGGTTAACCAGCTGTCATTTAACCGAGTCGGTATTGCGGTGTTATAGGAGTCGTAAGTGCCAACCAAGTAACCAGATTGCTTGGCTAGCTCTACTGCGTTTGGTTGATAAAACGCGGGCATCCAGTTATCAAAGCCTAACCAAAGCTTGTTCAATCCAGCTTTATTTAGATTATCAACCATGCCGGATGATAAGGCTTGTCCCCAAGTGTCTGATGAATTAAAAAACGAAGAGGCATGTTCAGACAACCAGCTTTTTCTGCTTTGCGCTGCGATGTATTGTGCTTCAATCGTGTTATCAGCCAGTGTCGGGGGTAAGATGGGGTATAAGCTTTGTAGTGACTGGCTAATAGAATCCAACAGCAACTGTTTGTGGTATTGGCTTAACCAGTCCTTACCCTTAGACAAAGGTGATAGCTCGCGCTTAGCTACATCGGATATGTTGAGCTTTGAGCGTTCAAAGTACCACTCTTTTAGTCCCCACCAGTCTTTCACATCTTGGATACTCAAAGGATCTTTACCAAACAGGTAGACATGACTTGCACCAATCAACCTGCTGACATCTGGATTACGTGTTTGCTTTGAAGCTAGTGATTCTGACAATCCATTGGTGAAGCGCCAGTCTCGGTACTGCTTGGCACCGTCGAGCATTGAATCGCCAAGCGTTATGCGGACAGCAAAAGGTTGTGATTGATTTAGCGCGGTAAATTGATGCGATGCGCTCATATCAATAATAGACTTGTTTTTTGAGCTCGATTCAGAAGTTACATCATAAAAAAACAGTTGGTTATTGGTTGGGTTGATCAACTGGTAGCTGATGAATTGATCGCTCTGCTGCGTGGTCCAAAACGGCATCTTTAAGTCTTGAGTGGTGTTACTTCCAGAGTGGTTATTGGCGAGATAGCTGGCCCATAGCTTATTGTCGGTAGGTACGCGCATACCTTCACTAAAGGGCAGTAGCAGTGTTTGTGTTTCTTGTTCTGCAAGGTCAAACCAAGCCAGTTCGATTGGTTGGTTGCGCTTTACTTTGATATCGGAAGGTAGGGTGAATTGCAGGACTAGCTCACCTCGGTTTAACTCCGCTTTTACTGCGATTTGGCTTGGCATTAACGTCCAAGAGGCGCTGGTTGAATCCCGGGTTATCTCGGCTACTGTTTGAGGGATACCGTCAACGGTTAGCGCGTCACTGTTAACGCTCAAGCCATTCCAATTAATCGTGAGTGTCGACGGGTTTATTAGAACAGTATTGTTGGTGACGTCGCCACTGTGGTCTTGAAGTGTAAATCCACTCGCCTGTGTTTCTGTTGAAAAAGTACAAGCGGTGAATAGAGCTAACATAGCACAAGATGAAGCATTTAATTTATGGTGGATATTCAGCATGTTTAGATTCCGTGGTGGTAATTCCGGCCATTACATCTAATATGCGTTAGTGTTTTGTCACCTATATGTCTCTATTTCTACTTCATAGAACCAACAAAGCTATCCACCAAAGTTATCCAAAAATGCTTACTAGAAAGGTACAGCGACGCGTTGCACGTATTGGACCTCAATCGCTCCTTGGTACTCGAACATTTCCACTGATGCGCTTAGGTGCTTGGCTTTTTCTCCCGTTGGGCTTTGTGCAGGAACCGCAACTTGCTTTGCCTTGATTGGCACTTTGAAACCTAACATGTTGTAGTTTTCATCAAACCATTGCCAACTTACGTGGGTACTAGGGCAGTTATCGATAACCTCTGGTGGTGTGACCACAACGTGTGCGTTCTCAAGTTTATTCTCCAGTGTTAGCCAGCGCTTGCTGTCATCTATAGCAACAACAATAGGGTAGCTGTTCACCCCAACGGTTAATTGATAAACACCAGATTCAGGCTTAATGAACATCTCATTAGTCTCAATCTCTTGGTAATCAACGCCAGAGTCGAGCTGCCCTTCAATGATCGAAAGACCATCTGGAGCGATAAGTGTGACTGGGTGTGCCTGTTCATTTAGATCACTGCTGCGTGGTTCGGCTGAGATTTTAATCTGATAGCCTTGTGATGAAAGACCGTAGCGTTTAATAAAGCTCACTTGGATATGGTGGGCAGTTACATGACTTTGTTTGAGTGTTCTTCCACATTGAGTTCTAGTGAGTATTTCTTGTTTTACGGGCAACCAAAGCTGACTATCAAGAGTTTCATGATTGAGTGCGATCTGTAGTTCTTGCCATGCAAGCTGTGGTTGCTCATCAAGTAGGGATTGATAGGATCGTTGTAAAGGTGTCTCTGCAAACCAAGTCGCATGACTCGCAAACGGTAGCGCGCACAGCAAAGCGGTTAACGATGCTACTTTCATTGCGAATCTCCAACTAAACGATAGCCAACACCACGGTGAGTTTCTAAGTGGAGTGTCGGCAGTTTCTGACGCAAACGTAGTATGTGATTGTCTACTGTTCGGGTGCTTGGAAAGGCTTGATAGCCCCAAATCTTGTTGAGCAGTTCGTCTCGATGAAACACTCGCCCTTGGTTTTGGATAAACAGAACCAGCAGTTGAAACTCCTTTGGTTTCAGAGCGATTGGGCTTTCTTCCAGATAAGCAATTCTTTCTGATAGATTGATCTGTATGTTGGCGTAATTTAGATGACTTACACCCAGTGGACGCAGTTGAGTGATGACCCGCGCCAGCAACTCTTCATTTGAAAATGGCTTAGTCACATAATCTTTGGCGCCCGCCATTAAGCCTTCTACGCGCTGTTGAACTTCTACTTTCGCGGTTAATACAATCACGGGTAGCGCTTTAAGGAGCAACCAGTTTGGAAGGTGTTGTAAACTGTCACCGTCTTCTAGTTGTCTATCGAGTACGACAAGATCGGCGCGTAACCACAGTTTATTGGCGTTACTTGAATCTTGCGCCCAAAGGCATTGATAACCGTTAGACTCAAAGAAACTGACGAGGCCTTGCCCAAGTAACGGGTCATCTTCAATCAGTAGTAGGGTGTTCATAAGCTATTTCCAAAATACATCGTGTCGGATTACGAAGAATAATGAGGCGACCATTTGCCTGTTTCACTAAATGTTCCACAATGGTGAGGCCAATACCCATGTTATCGTGTTTATGTGGGTCGTTTGGAGTGACTCGGGACAAAGTACGTTGTAATAACGAAGGGAAATGTCCTTGATCTTGCACTTCGATCCTCAGTTTATCCGCGAGCGTTACATTAACCAATACCTCACCTTGACCGTGTTGCTTAGCGTTCTTGATCAAGTTATCTAAGCAAATCGTCAGCCAGTAATAGGGCAGGTTAAGCTCTACTTCTCCAGACTCACATTGATAGCCTATGTTGTGCTTTTCGCATACATGTTCAAGCCACTCTTCAAGAGAAGCGTTTTGCTTCAATAAAGGTTCGGACTGTTCAGTGCTTAGGTAGACCTTACTGTTTTCAGTTAGCTGAGACAGCCTTTGATAGTCAGATATTAAACGCCAAACCGCACCTTGAGTTTCATCTGGGAACTCATCGTAGCGATTTCTGAACATTTCGACTGTTAATCCCAAACTGGTGATCGGTGTACGCAATTCATGAGTCAGAATTTGCAACACAAACTGTCTCTCTTTCCGTTGCTTGGTTTTTAAATACAGTGAGCGCCCTAGTATAGAACACAGAACAATCAGCAATGAAAAGATCATCACTTTCATCAAGAGTGTGTCATTGCTTGTTTCACTAAGACACAGGTTACTGTAACGAAAAGAACAGTTCTCTCCAGATAAACTTACGCCTTGTTGTCGTGCAATGGGTTCCCAAATTTCTTCCGGGACGGCCTTCCAGCCTTGTTCCCCACTTAACCAAAGTACATCACCTTGTTGCCAGGCTCGGTATCCATCAAGCAGCGCTTCTCTTCCTTCTGCTGTTAAGGGCTGTAGTTTGGTGTACAGCGGGTGCAGTGGATTGGTAATCGTTAAAAATGGGTGAATCTGTGCGCTTGTCTCTGAATAATGCGCCACATAACGGTCTGCAAAGCTTCCACCAGCAGGGTGTTGTTTAGAATGAGCGGCAAACCAGATTGAATCTAAGGTTTGTTGCTGACACAAAGCAAGCTCAAACTCGATGGCATCGTTTAACGCTGAATTAGAAGGTTCAATCGCTTGGCATGTTTGCTGTATCGCGGCTAACGACGAAATATCTTGCCAACTGAATTTGCTGAAATTGGGGTAACGACTACTGTCTTTAAGCAGAACCTTCGGGTAATGAGATAACTCTTGTTGAGAAACAAAGATCGGGGATGCTTGCCAGCTCAATTGATAGAGTGCTTGCCACTTGTCTTGCAAGCTTTGGGCATTGGCTAACGTAGGGAGCCAAAAGAAAAAACAGAGGGCTAATGTCAGCCTGTGCATCCAGTTATTCTCCTTAAAAGTCATAAGCGAGTCTAAAGAGTTTTGCTCGAGATTTGTAACCTTAATGTCAACAAGTTTCCCTGCTTTATCAAATTGTGACCGAGAGGCATGAAACGCGTATTGCATTTCAACTGACTATTCACTGTATGACTAATTATAACGACGGCGTTCCTGTTTTAGGAAAGAGTCTGATTGTTACTATCGATAAGATACACAGAAAATACGGTCCTGTCCCATTAGACCAGTACATCTTCATTAGACAGCAGGCTTGGTTAAAAATCGAATAGCATGTCGGAAAAGAGCTGTCTCGATTCTGAACTATTGTCACGGTGTGTCACGTATTCAACATGGTCGTCCGCACTCGCTGATAGTGACAGCTTGACACTCCATAGTGCATTGAACTGATTTGGTACCATCGAATATCGAACATCTATGATATGTAGTTCGTCTTCGGGGGCTCTTGCTAGAAAGCCGCTTGAAAACTGTCTGAAACGTTCAATGTCTTTGCTTTGTTGTGAATTAAGGTCGAGCCAAGGAAAATCCCGGCTTAGATTTAGCTTTGCGATGGTCTCTCCGGGATAGGTTTTAATTGAACCAGCCACTCGAATGGCATCAACATGGTACTCCTCCTCTGTTTCGTAAATGACCTTCCAAACCAAAATATTCGCGAAAGTCGGCTTGGCTTCTAATCGAATCGGTATGTGTTGTCGTTCTTTCGCGAGTTGCCATCCTACCGCTTCAGCTCTGTCTCTTTGAATCATGCCTAGCGTGGGATAAGCTAACGCCCAAACAACGGCAATACGTGCTAGCCAAGCGTTTCGTTTTAGCATTGCTAAGACGAGCAATATCAATATGGGAACGGTGAAAGCTGGATCAATCACAGACACAAGATTCCAGGCGTAACGTTCAGTGGTTAAGGGCCAAAACAGCTGAGTACCATAAGAGGTACAAGCATCTAACAATGCGTGAGTGCTATAACCAAGTGCGCTATAAAGCCAGCTCTGTTGAAATGATAGCTGGAGTTTTTTGCCAAATAGCGGGTATAAAACCAGAGCACATAAGAAACTGCCAAAAGGGATAATAAAGAGTGAATGGGTAAACTGTCGGTGGAACTCTAAGAAGAGTAAAGGATCGCTTTCAGACCGAATTAATACATCCAGATCGGGTGCCATTCCAGCGACTAGCCCGAAGAGGCCTGCGGCGAGTAAGTGCTGTTTTTTGCTCGCCGATAGAGAGAGGGAGGCGCCCAGTACACCTTGCGTTAGTGGGTCCATCATTAACTCTTTGATTATGAATTAATTAATAGTAGCTGATTCGATGAGCTTCACCACCCCAAATGCCAGTAATGCTAGTGAACACCGCACATTGCCAACGACTTTAGTCATTCAATTTCTCCTACGTTCCAATACTGATACCGGCAAGCTGTATTGTTAGTGGAGAATAGAAAAAGCGGTTTAGCAACACAGCACTAAACCGTTTTAATCTGGTTAACGAAAGCTTGGAATAATTGCTGGAATACCAGGAAGAAGACCAACCAACGCCATCACACTGGTTAGCACCACAAACATAATGCCCGGCAACACCCAACGGCTCATTTTACTCAATTCACCGCTACGTTCTTTACAGCCGACTAAGCCTAAGTTGTCTAACAGCATAGTGAGCGACCAACCAAATGCTGGGTTTACTAGCGCTGATGAAAATACAACGATAGCTGCAGATTGTGTGGTTTTCCCCTCACGCGTCATCTCCATGCCAGCTTCTAGCAATGGGACGAATACGCCAACAATCAGCGCCACACAAAGTACCGGTTGCCAGATAGCCAAATCCATCGGGTAACCCCAAATTGCGGCGATGATGCAAAACAGAGCCGTTAGCAACGCACCCGCAGGAATAGGGCGTTTAGCTATAGCCGCTGGCACGATATAAGTACCCCATGAAGAGGTAAAGTTAGTACCACCGAGCAAAGAACCAAACGTCTGACGAATAGAAGCCGTGGTCATGGTATCGTCAATGTTCATATGTACTTTTTCGGTACGTTCTGGGTAGCTGATTTTCTGAAAGACTTGATGGCCTAAAAAATCTGGTGACCACATCGCGACGGCTAAAATAGCAAACGGCAATACCACCATGAAGTGTTCAATTGTCGGAAGGCCTAGCATCCAACCGGTATCTTCTCCCCACCAATACATAGGGTTCATATGAGGCAAACCAGGCTCGGTTTGGAAAGAAAACGGTGCGCCCATAGCAAAAGCTAACGTGCCACCCAGCAAGCAACTAAGAGGTACTGCTAGCCAACGCTTACGGAAATGCTCCAATAGCGCATACAAAATAATGGTACAAAAGATCACGACGAAAGCGATGTGACTCATACCAATTCCTTCTGCCCAAGCGAATAGCTTTTTGACTTGAGAAACGGTCCCGACGAAGCCTAGGTAGAGCAATAAGCCACCACACACGCCTTTACTGGTGAGATTTGCCAACATGCTGCCACCTTTACTGATGGCCAGCAGTAAGCCAAAAGCGCCAATCAGCAAGCCAAAGGCCATCGGGTGTCCGCCGGCAGCAACAACAATAGGAATTAGAGGGATAAGTGGGCCGTGTGTGCCTGCGAGGTTAGCGGTCGGCAATAGAAAGCCAGAGAAAAGAATGATGAAAACTGACGCTATCAGTAATTCATAACGAACATTTTCTAGAATAAATCCTTCATTTAGCCCCAGAGCCCCGGCAAAGGTTGCTGCAATAGCGCCCACCATAACCACTTTACCAATGGTCGCCGCCATTGCTGGGATGGTGTCTTCAATCTCAAATCGATAATCTTTAAACGGCAAATTTGGACGCCAGCGTTTCGGCGACATGATTTGCAATTCGTGCTCTAGATACTGTTCTCGGGACTCAAATTCAGAGCTTGGTTTGTGTTGTTGTTCATAACTGAGTTCATCCTCATTGGCTTGAGGCTTATCTGTTCTTATCTGTGCGGACTCTAAAGTACTGCTCATTTTGATTCCTTTCGTTCACACTCTGAGGTGTGTTGTTCCAACAAACGTAATGTACTCGCGGTATGATGATGTCGCGGAGTAGTGAGTTATATTCGTTTTTCTACAAAGAATTCGATAAATCTCTATTAGGGGTGACTTGAGTTATTGTTTAAAAGTGAAGACGACTGACTAAGAATAGGGTCGGAAACAAGCAAGAATATCGTTGGTATTGTTATAAAAGCTTGAGGTTCACAGTTAAATATAAAGAACAAATTGCCCTATCAATAAACGAATCATTGAAGTCGCTAGTACCTTAAACCAAACTCAAAAAAACAAATAGTCTCAGTGAGTTAGACATTAGTCGTAGAGTTAGGCTGTAAGTATGAAGATGTTAAGAGAAGCCTAGCTATCGCACTGATACAACAGTCAGTTGAGCGTACGCTAGAAGATGCAGACATCGCTGGTGCGGTTGACGCTATCGTTGCTCACGTATCTGAGAAGTTTGGTGCGTCACTTCGTGACTAATCGGTAACAGACTAAGCCTATTTTAAAATGCCATTCGTGAAAGCGAGTGGCATTTTTTTGCGTCGATAGCTTGTTAAGCTCTAAACCTGACACATATCTTTTGTCACTCCGCACGATGGATAAGGACAAAAGCTCTAAACTAAAGTGCTAATTATGTGTATCTAGTATCAAACTTAGTAGCTGGTTTTTAAAGGAAAGTTGTTGAGAATTTACTCGTCAGTCCAGAAGTCTCTTGTATATGCAATGGCTATAATTTTGAAACTGATCACAAATTAAATAGTTAAACGAAATCGTCATCATTTACTTTAACATTCTATAAATTACTAATATTTAACATATAGGTTCAATGAATGCGTGGTTGTTAATTAATTATTCATCTTAATAAGTGTTTGAGTTGGTTAAATATTCAACTTGTCAACAACCAAAACGTGGAAGAAAGTCTCACTATTGTAAATAAGTTCTTCTGATATTAATGTCTGTGCGACGTTGGTTCTGTGCAACAATATGGATAATTATAGATGAGACTTAACGCTATTTCGCTGGCGCTTGGGCTAGCAAGTGCTGTCATTCTTTCGGGATGTAATGACGATAGTTCTACTTCAAGTACAGGTACTCCCTCTACTCCTTCGACACCTTCTGCAACCACTAGTTATAGTGTTACCGCGATAGATGGTTATTTACGTAATGCTCGTGTTTGGCTAGACCTCAATGGCAATTATGTCCTTGATGAAGGAGAGCCAAACGCTATTTCTGGCACTGGTGGTGTCGCTGATCTTGATGTAAGCAATATTGATAACCCTGCACAATATCCTGTTGTGGTACAAGCAATCGCTGGTCAAACAGAAGATGAAGACGAACCTGGTGTGCTGATCTCAGAAGACTACATGATGTCCGCGCCTCCGGGTGAGCAAGATGTGACGCCCTTAACGACGCTCGTTCATGTGCTTATTGAGCAAAACACTACAGACTCAGACGACGCAGCCACGATTGAAGCGGCTAAACAAGCTGCAATCCAACAAGTTGCTGACCAACTAGGTCTAGATGAAAATCAAGTTCTGGGTGACTTCGTTGAGTCCGGTGTGGAAGAGGCAGCTTATGCTGCGGAAAATATTGTCGACTCAAGCGTGTTGCCTTCGACACCAGAGGAACTGGAACAAGTAGCCGAAAATGATGCAACAGGCACTAAATTTCTTACCGTAACGGCTTCAGTTAACAATGTCATCAAGCAAAAAATTGCTGAAGTCTCGAATGACAGCAGTAAGACGTTTGATAATGTGGGTGGTGCTACTGATGGCGTAAACTTCTCAGTTGATGACGATAGTGACGGCGTGCCTAACGATCTTGATGCTTTTCCTAATGATCCAACTGAAAGCCTAGATTCAGACGGTGATGGAACGGGAAATAATACCGACCCAAACGATGATACTGTCAACGGTGAAGATGACATTTATCCTGACACCATTGACGCATTTCCTACCGATCGTTCGCGCGCTGGTGACCATGATTCAGATGGTGTTGACAGTGTGAATGATGCATTCCCTCAAGATAAAACTGAATGGAACGATGCTGACCGTGATGGATACGGTGATAACGTCGACCTATTCGATAATGACCCTACTGAGTGGGCAGATACAGACGCTGATGGTGTCGGTGATAATGCGGATCCATTTGATGATGACCCGACTGAGTGGGCTGATGCTGATTCGGACGGCTATGGTGATAACCAAGATGCGTTTGATGATGACCCAACAGAGTGGGCTGATGGCGATAACGATGGTTTGGGTGATAACCAAGATGATCCATACCTGAACGATACTGACAATGATGGTTACACCAACGATGTTGATGAGTTCCCCAATGATTCTACAGAGTGGGTCGATGCCGATAACGATAGTGTTGGCGATAATGCAGACCCCTATCCAAATGACACTGACAACGATGGCTACAGCAATGATATTGATGTTTTCCCTAATGACCCGACCGAATGGGCTGATGCAGACAACGACGGGCTAGGGGATAATGAGGACGATCAGTACCCAAATGATGGGGACAATGATGGCGTTCTTGATGTAGACGATAACTGTCCAACCACACCAAATACTAGCCAAGACGATGCTGATAAAGACGGTCTTGGTGATGCTTGTGATTTAAATTCAGCTTTAACTTGGGACAACACCAATTGGGATGACGCGACTTGGCAATAGCCAACTCGACGATATGGAATTGAAAGGATATTAAAATGAAACATACAACAACAACTCTATTGGCAACGAGCATCGGTCTATTGTTTGCTTCATCAGCCTCTGCTGCCGTACCTCATACATTTAGCTCAGGCTCACCCGCTTTGGCAAGTGAAGTAAACGCCAATTTTTCTGATTTGGATACACGTCTGTCAACGGCAGAGGGTAAGGTGGCAACGCTTGAAACTGATGTGGATTCGGTTGAGGGTCAAGTGGGAACCTTAGCTGGTGATATTACTGCACTGACTACCCGTGTCGCGACTCTTGAAAGTG
The DNA here is from genome assembly GCF_000176235.1 of Vibrio orientalis CIP 102891 = ATCC 33934. Lineage (NCBI taxonomy): Bacteria > Pseudomonadati > Pseudomonadota > Gammaproteobacteria > Vibrionales > Vibrionaceae > Vibrio > Vibrio orientalis. The sequence goes on from NZ_ACZV01000005.1 coordinate 669,376, forward strand.
CAAGTCCAACTTCTGGTGCCTATACCACTGTTGCTATTGATTGTTCTTCTGATGCCTCAGCATTAGCGACTGCACTTGAAGACTCAAGAAACGCGACAACACGCACGACGTATAATGTGACTGGTGATTGTGATGCTGTTGTGATTGATAGGAATGACGTGAAAATCGTTGGAACGGGCAGCAATTCGATTGCTGGTGATGCTGATTATAATGAGTCTATGTTTATAAGCAGCCAATCCAATGTGCGTCTAGAAAGCATTAATGTGCTTGGCAATATTGTCGTTAAGAATAGCTCCGTGCTAAGAATGGATGATGTCGGCTTTTCATCGCCACAAAATGACGACAGCAACTTAGACGTTAGGAACGCTTACGTTCGAATTAATAGTGGTTCAGTGGATAACATTACTGTTCGGGTGAACCGAAATTCAACTATGGATATTAAGAGTAGCGTGACGGGAACAGCCAATGAGGTAGTGGTTGATGCGAACTCAACGCTTGTAAGTGAATCTGCGAATATTTCAATGGGTATGGTTGAAGCGGTAGCGAGTTCATTCATTTATGCGAATCATATTGCTGCGGATCAGCTATTAGCGGAAGTTGGTTCGGTTATTGAGGCGGACTCAATTAATATCACCAATGAGGTGGGTATATCGAAAAACAGTACTCTCTTGGTTGAAGGTAATGCTATCGCTGGCTATATGGGGTGTGATTTTGCCTCTTCGTTCCGTGTACGTGGCGACTTAACCTTAAATAGCGTGTTTGATTGGGGGAGCGATGACGAGCCTTCATTAAATATTAACTATGGCTGTAATGGGCAAATCGAAGGGGCACGTACGATTTTTGGTGATATTGATATCTTCGGTTACTCAACATTAATCGATGGTCAATGGGCAGACATCGCAGCTACTCCTGCTCCATAATTAACTCAATACCAACGGATTGAAACCTTAAATAAATTGAATCGGTTCGTTGTTGATACCAATAAGCTGGCATTGCGTTCTGCAGGCCAGCTTTTTTTAATGCTTGTAGCTCGGCTTTAGATATCAAGACATAGTCAATTAGGCCATCGAGCAGGCGGCGTAAGTTGCTCGGCGTTAGTTCTCCATCTCGCCAGTAGCGCTTTATCTCTCCTATAACGACGCTAAGTGGTACAACAGGCTCAAGAGCTGACTCTTTTAGGCTTTTACAGCGGGTAGAGCGAGCAACGCTTTGACGAGCCAGTTCCCAATCCGGCTTGCCTTGCTTACTGACGTAATCGTGTTTGTAGCAGTAGTAGCTAAATAGAAAACGCTCGATTTGATGCCATCGCTCAGCTTTCACTTCTAAATAGATATGTTCAAATTCGAGTTCTAGATTGGTCATAGCATGGCTCTTGTGTAATGAGCGGCGAGTGTATCGCTTAGCTCATCGCCATCGCAAGTGAATCCGTGTTGCGCTGTTTTCTGATAGCAAAGATCAGCTGAATAAGAAGCAACACGCCAGTCACACCTAAGCCAATACCAATACCGCCCCAGATGCCCGCTAACTCGAACTCTGGCATGAGCAGCCATGCTGCTGGTAGACCAAATGCCCAATAGCCAATCGCAGTCATAATGGTCGGGCCCATAACAATCTTCATTCCTCGAAGAAGGTTAATCGCCAGCAGTTGCCATGCATCAACAACAAATGACAGCGCGACAACCCAAAGAACCATAGTCAGTAAGTGGGTTAGGTCAGCGTCTAGATTAAAGATCCCAGCGATAAGCTCTGGCCATAACATAAAGCCTCCAGCTAAAACGACGCTTAATAGCGTGGTGATAGCAAAACTGCGCAGCGCAGTACGCTTGATACCGTCGTAGTTCTCAGCACCGAAGTCTTGCCCAACGAGAATGGCAGCGGCTTGTGAGAAACCAAAGTTGATGTTCCAAGTGAAGCTTAAGCACTGCAATAGAATTTGGTGTAGTGCCAACGCAGCAATGCTGATGGTACCGGCCATTAATGTGCCGCCATAGATTAAACCGTGTTCCAGCAAGGCAGCCATAGCGATAGGCAAACCCATGGCCAGTAGCGGAGTGAGCAGAGAAAGCGAGTACTCATCGCGATTTAGCCACGGTGCAAACGGGGCGTATTCAGGGCGCTTAAATACCCAAAGCGTGTAACCAATCATCACAATAAAGGCTGCGAGCGCTGTACCGGCACCTAAACCTGCAAGACCTAAGTTGAAGCTGAAGGCCAATACATAGCTAATTGGAACGTTCAGGGTGACTGTTAGCAGTGACATGACCATGATTGAACGGACATTACCAAACGCACTGGTTAAACCGCGCAGTACAAGCAGCAGCAGTGATGGCAGCATCGCCCACTTTAAGGCATCAACATATTGCATAGCAGGTGCAGCTAGCTCACTTGGTTGGTTGGCAAGGGCTAGTAGCTGTGGCACAAAGGTAAAGCTAATGGTTAAGATGACGGTCAATACAAATGACAGCAGTACAGCGCCTTTAACTGCCAATCTAATTTGTTGGTTGCCATGCTCAGGTCTTGCGACACGCTGCCCATAAGCAATCGCAATCAAGTTGGCGACACAACCGACTGTGCTACCTGCGACAATAAATACGAATGAATAGACAGACGCACCTAATCCCCCCGCCGCAATGGCAGACACACTTAATCGCGACATCATCCATACGTCGGTGAGCACCAACGCCATAGAGATCATTTGCGAGATAATAAGTGGAATAGCCAAGGAGAGAATTTTTTTCATGATGTGCCTCGTGATCGTTATCACATAAAGGTACGAGTTATCGACTTGGCATTCAAATGACATTTGTGCCACTCTTACATGACTTCAGATCATGCGAGCAGCTTATGAGCCCTTATAGCCATCTTCCTTATTCACACAATGCATTAAAAGTCTTTGAGGCGGTAGCAAGGCTGATGAGTTTTACCAAAGCGGCGGATGAGCTCAATGTCACCCAAAGCGCAGTGAGCCGACAAATTAAGCAGCTTGAAGACGAGTTAACTTCGCCGCTCTTAATACGTAAACATCGAGCGATTGAATTGACGCAAAGTGGCAAGGATCTTTATGAGGTTTTACGCCAAAATTACCATAACCTTGATGCATTAATCGGACAGTGGAAGGTGCCAGCGAAGAAGCGTATTGTGATCAAAAGTGCGCTTAGCTTTGCGACTCGCGTATTGATGCCCAATGTCGCGTTACTTAATGAAAAATACCCAGAGCATGAAATCGTCATCATTCCTGCTATCGATGAGGACCCACAGCTTGAATCGGAAGATTGTGATTTGCTGATCATTAATTCTCGCAAGCGTTTACGCTATCAAAATCGACCTGGCATTACTTTGTTACGGGAAGAGTATATGGCGCCGGTTTACGCGGAATCAGTGTCAGACAAGAGCATTCAGATTGAAGATGTACTGACGCTACCGCACTTGCATGCGACGCTTGATCATCAAGATTGGAAGTTATGGATCAGCAACGCCAAACTTAAAGGCAAAAAGCAGGGCAGAGACACCGTATTTTATAGTTTAGATTTGGCCCTGAGTGCGTGTTTGTCTGGACAAGGTGTGACAGTGACCGATTTGCTACTCGTATTACCTGAACTCAAGCGGAAGTTTCTTAAGTGCCCAGAAAAAATCACCCTGCAGCACAGTGAATGGCAGTACTTTTGCTATCAAAGAAACCCTAATCCAATTGCCAACGAAATATTGGCTTGGCTGGTGGCACAAACACAGTCTGACGTCACACAACTTAAGGCATTGTGTGACAAATTTGGTTGGTCTACTGAAGACGTTAAGTTCTAAGCCTGTTGAGACAAGAGTCCAAAGCTTTGCTTTAAAGAGGCAAGAAACAGAAGGTCTTCGCACATGGCCTTTTCTGGCTCATCGCTGATCTTTGCGACTGGTAGACCGTTACACTCTGCCATTTTGACGACGATAGACAGCGGTTGGTATTCGATACCGTCTGATACGTAACCGCCCATATCATTGGCAAGGAAAGTACCGATACCAAAACTGATGTTCGCTCTGCCCGCGAAGTATTCACATATTTCAATCGCGCGAGCAAAGTTTAGACCATCGGTAAAAATGAGCACTTTTGACATCGGGTCTATGCCCAGAGACTCGTAGTGGGTAATCATCTTATCGCCCCACTCAAATGGATTGCCTGAGTCATGCCTAACGCCAGCATAAGCGTTAGCGCGTTCCAAGTTAAAGTCTTTCAGGAATGCATCAATGCCGATGGTATCCGTCAAGGCAATACCAAGCTTGCCGCTAAATGTCGATTGCCATAGATCCAACGCTACTTGCTGAGACTTTGCGGGAGCGACAAGCGCTTGATGGGCCATAAACCACTCATGTGCCACGGTACCAATGGGTGTTAGCCCAAACTTTTTAGCAAGGTGATAGTTGCTGGTCCCGGTCATCAGCTCCGGAACGTGTTGATTCAGGTAAGCAACGACATCATGTTGAACCTGCGCACTAAAACGGCGGCGGCTACCCATCTCAGAAAAATTGAAATTAGTCAGCGAGCGCTTCGAAAGCTCTGACTTCAACGCTGATACTTTTTGCTCGAGTACGTTCGAGAACTGCGTAGGGGGGATCTTGTTCCAGCGCTGACGACTGCGTACTTCAGAGATAATGCTCATCACCAGCGTTTCATACAAGATGGTCTCATGCCACACCCCTTTGATTGAGACACTAAGCTGCCCACCGCTTTGTGACATCGTGACTTGCTGCTTCGCTAAAAATCTAAAGTCAGCCAAGTAGGAGAGAAAGTCACTGCTTAGATAACGGGCATTCTGCTCTAGGTATGCTATATCATCAGTGGTGAAGTAGCACTCTGAAAGTTGGTTGATTTCTTGTTTAATCAAGCCATGAAGGTCAGATAAGTCTTCGCTCGAACGCACAATAAGCTCATAACGCACCTCAGTTTGCGGGTAGTGCGTGAAAGCAGCAAACATCATATTGATTTTGTAGACATCTAAGTCGAGTGCGCTTTGGATAATGTTGTCGTTGAAAAGTGAGGCTGACATCCGGCCTTCCTATTATCTTACTAGGCTTGGTGAAGAGTCGCACTCTAGTTAACGCGATGAAAATTGTCAAATTCTACGAACTAAACGCTATCTTGGCTTAAAGCAGGTGTTTTATCCGCTAACTTGAGTATCATAGAGAATGAAATCGCCTAATACGTTTGATAATTCGCTAAAGGAACCTCCATGTCTTTGAAAACTATTCAGTTACTACGATCTAAAACTGCGGCCGTCGATGTAGATCCACAAAAAGGATTCAGTGAACTGTGTCCTAATGAGTTACCTGTGCAAGGTGCACTTGAAATCGTTGAGGAACTGAAATGTAATCATTCAAAGGCGTCGATTAAAATAGTGTCACGCGATATGCATCCACCGGGCGCAGCATGGGAGGCAGAAACGCCTGAGCAGATGTTAGAGCCAGTTGGCATGCCAGAGGTCGACATTAAGTGGAACCCGCATTGCGTCGTAGGCACAACAGGCGTTGAACTACTGCCGGGACTGCCTGCAATTCGAGAGTACGATTTTCAAATCAATAAAGGCATAGATCCCGATGCGCATCCTTACGGCGCATTTTATCACGACCAGGCAGATACTCTTTCTACGGGTGGTATTGAGTTCTTGATATCTCATCAGATAAGCCATGTGATCGTCGGTGGGTTGGCATTAGATTTCTGTGTGAAAAAGTCAGTAGAGCAGTTAGTTGATGCAGGATTCAGTGTGATACTAAACCTAGCGTCGACTCGTGCGGTCTTTCCTGATAACACTAGTGATGTTGTCGAGAAGTTGAGAACACTTGGGGTTGAGATTGTCGAGAGTTCTGAGTCGATAGTATTGGTCGACTAAATCGATAGGAATAACTTGATATGTTTCGAGAGAGTTCAAGCCATCCTTGGCTATGAGCTCTCGCGTAAAACTAGATGCACAGAGCGATAGTGCCCGCGATCATCAGTACGATTGTTGCGTACCAGAAATATTGTGTTTTGTTGTCTGCTACGTGGACTTTGATGAAGTTAATCTCTTCGTTTGCCATTGTAGAAAAATCAGCGTAGTTAATCGCTAATTCGCGCTTTGCTTCCTTAAGATCTTGCTGCATCTTATCGAATGCATTATCCACATAAGTTTTGGCTTCTAGAGCCGTCGCGCCCGCTAGGGTTAAACCGTTCCAAACCGCCATTCGTGATTCATACTCGCCTTCACTAACGCAGTTGAGCACGCGTAGGTCGTATTCACGCTTGATACGCTCTTTGCTCATTTTTGCAGGACAAATATCTTTTAAGTCGTTCACGAAAATTACTCCAATAGAGATTTTTATAGATGTAAGCTGAGCCGAAATTGGCTCAAAACGGTGAAGTTGAATTCACATTCAAAGGTCGATCTATAACAACCGCTATTTATCTTCGGTAATCAATAATAGAAGGCATGGTAGAGAGATGACAAAATTGCAGCAACTTAAGGATTTTGTTTAGACGATAAATATATTTTTCTAGCTGTCTCAGCATGTACCTTGACGATGTTTCTTAGCGTTTACCGCACAACCTTAACTTTGTCGTTATGAAGTTTAGCGTATAGGTTCGTATAGTGATGAAATGTAAGCCTAGCTATAGTGACGCTTGGTTTAATTCTACTCAAGTCGAGAATTAAGCGACACTTTGTAACCTAACTCCAAAGCAAGTGATATGATTCAGCAATGTAAAGTGTTACTTATCATTAAGTTGCCGGTGAACTAACGTACTGAAGCATTAATGAAAGGCTACAGTTGAACTAGTGGTTAGAGCAACTTAATGTGGGTTAATTAGCGTTATGGCGCTGGGCAAAATTCAGCTAAGGGGACTAGATGAGTGATAAAGTGAAAGTGGCCCTGAAATGGCTCAAAGATCTCTTGGAGGCTGAGGGTGTTGAGTATCAAATTGTTGGTGGGTTAGCGGCAACTATTCATGGTGGAAGTCGTGAAATTGCTGATATCGATCTTTATATTTGCAATTCTGACGCAAACAAGGTCTTGGCTCGCGTATCGCAGTTCATATCTAAACCGTTAACTCATTACACTGAGTACGGTTGGGATCTAGAGTATTTCCAGCTGGTTTACCAAAATCAAAAAATTGAAATTGGTTTAGATCTAAACACGAAGATACAATCAGCGATCGATGGTTCTTGGCATGAGCTTGAAATCCACTTTTCAGAGTCAGTGGTAAAACACTATCAAGGTATCGAATTACCAGTTATTCCAGTACATCGTCTCGTTGAGTACAAGCGAATATTGGGTAGGGAAGTCGACCTAATAGACATACAAGAACTAACGTGAGTTCAGCGCCATAACAATAAATTTAAGCAGATTCGCAACGCTTGGCACTTTTGGTTTGAATCGGCTTTAGTGTTTACGGCACAATGGTTTAGGTAAGTGGTAGCGTTACTCACTACTTAATTTGGCGTTATGTAGCTAGGTAAGAAATGGAGTATAAATGCTTGGTTTAGTTCGATTTGTAGTGGTTGCGAATGTAATAGCAGCCGTAATAGTTGTTGGCCTTGAGATGTCTACAGGCTTCTTTGGGCTTAAGTTTGTATCGGACTACGCATTTTTCATCGTTCTACTTTTATGGGGAACGACAGCCTTATTTTTCATGTATCCGCCTTTGGGTGGTATAGGGCAGTTTGACGACAAAGTTGATAGGGTTACAGACTCAATGGTTGACCGTAGCGTAACGGACGAAATCGATGATGAGCGGTTCTCAGAAAATACAGCTTTTTGTATCAAACTACTTATAGCTGGGGTGCCTGCATTCTTGGTTTGTGTCCTTGCGAGCATCGCTACATAACAATAAATTCAAGCAGATTCGTAACGCTCGGCATTTTTGCTTTGAATCAGCTTAAGTGTTTACGGCACAATGCTTTAGATGGGTGGTAGCGTTACTCACTACTTAATTTGGCGTTATGTGTCTGTCAGAGATAGCAGAAATGGAAGAATCAAAAACAATTAGAGCCTTCAAAAGTGAGCTTATAAAAATAATGCCTTACTTTCCAAACACAAAGGAAGTTCAGACAGAGTTACTAGAACAGCATTTAAGCTCGGTTATGTTCCATTACCTGCATTGGGCGTCTAGGCTAATTCCCGTTAGGCCAAGGGTGGTTAGTATAGAGCCTTATTTGTTACAGGACTCTCGCTGGAGTGAATACGAAAACGATGTAAGGGAATTACTTAGAAAAGTCGAGTTAGGAGAAGACTTAACTGAACATCTCTCCAATAAGGTGCTTACGAAAGGCTACACTCCTAAGGACTACATCCTTACTAAGGGTGACGCATGGACAGATAAAGATCAGTTGTTAAATACTAAAGGTTTTCATCATCTGCATTTACATGCGGGTAAGTCGAAAAAGGGAAGTGTTGTACTGTTTGCGCAAGTTAGCAGAGATAAATTTACGGCGGTAGCTTTGTTTGACCACTCTGTTTTTGATTATGACAAACATGAAATGTCCGAAGAAAGGCGGCGAATGTGGGCTATATCTGATCATATAGCAGCTAGAGAGCTTCCACCGAATTCAGTTTACATGTCATACCCTATAACTACGTCAGGGCATCCAATCCATATCAATTCTATGACTCATGAATACTGGCATGTAATTAGTCAAATTGATCACAAGGTAGATAGCCGAGAATTTGCAGAAGAAATGTTTACAGGTTGCAGTACACAAATGCCTAAGAAACCCAAATTTAAATGGTTGCTGTATGGCCTTGATTTGGGGCTATTAGAAACTAAGACCAGTAATTTCTTCGTGTTTAGAAGGGGATATCTATAAAGACACATAACAAGCAATTTAAGAGTGATTCACAACGCTTGGCATTTTTGCTTCTACTTCAAATTTAGTGTTTATGGCACAATGCTTTAGGTTTGGGTGGTGGCGTTGTTCACACCTTAATTGGGCGTTATGTCGCAATTCATAAGTTTTACGTAAGGTGAAATAATATGGCAAGTCAAAAACCGACAATGATTCTGTTGTCGAAAACGGATTTAACTGAAGAAGAAATTAGCCAATTATCTGATGCAGAAGCATGGCAGATTATTTACTCGACCAGAGCCAAAAAAGTCGTCGATAGTCGTTTGCAGGTTTGTTTTACGGGCTTTGGAACTACCGAAAAAAATGAACTAACAGAAATGGCGTCAGCGAATAACTTTAATGTAGTTAAATCAGTAACTAAGAAATTAGACTTCCTAGTTGGTGGTGTAAATGCGGGACCCAAAAAGCTTGAGAAAGCTGAAATGCAAGGTGTTCAAGTCCTAACTGCAGACCAGTTTAAATCATTGGCAGAAACAGGAGAAATACCTGAAGTGCAAGTAGGGTAGTTAGCGACATAACAATAAATTTAAGCAGATTCGCAACGCTTGGCATTTTCGGTTTGAATCAACTTTAGTGTTTACGGCACAATGGGTTAGGTTAGTGAGGGCGTTGCTCACTACTTAATTTGGCGTTATGTTTACTTGTATTTCAATGGCTTAAATATCTTAGGCTCAAGTTCTTTGTCCCTATGGAAATTCGTCCCTAGTAGACTCAGCAAATCCACATTGTCGGTCTAAGTTCTTGAATCTCTCAGCCCGTAAAACATGCCAATGTTCGTGGGTTGCTTCATTGTCAGATCGAGTTGGCTAGCTTTTAGCTTCTCTGGCTCAAAGTCGCTTTCAGGTTCATTACCAAGCAGCATTTCAGCTTGGCAGTTGCCTCGGCAATTCACCATTGTTTTGCGCTTTGGTTGGAAAGACAGGGCGTTTGTTGAAGCTTAGTCGGATTGCCTCATTGGGCAGGGAAGTGGAATTACTGGTTTTGGGTTAGTCGCTTTTGGCGGCCAAGTTGGTTCTTGCCTTGTGGTTTGGTTCAGAAAACTGGCTTGAAATAGCAGTTCTTTCTCAATTAAGTCAGTCACTTGTGGTAAAACATAACAAACAATTCAAGCTGATTCGCAACGCTCGGCGCTTTCGGTTTCAATTAGTTTGGTGATTACGGTACAGTGTTTTAGTAAGGTGGAAGCGTTGCTCACAACTTAATTGGGCGTTATGTGCCTAGTGTGATTTGTCTGACATTATGTGCAATTAGACGTCTATATTATGTGCGGTGGTCATTCATAAGGAGTGGTTATGGCACTTACAAGTAAAGTCAAAGTTGTTGTTTCCTTTGCCGCTATGGCGATATCTTCGGTTTTTCTAGCTCTAGACTTATTTGGCGTAATTCCTTTTTTGGTTTTAGTTATTTCCTTTTTCACAGCAGTTATTCAAGGAACTCTTTGTTTCCTAGGGTATAAAGATGGAGACATGTTTGAAGCATATCAGGACTTGGAGCGCACAGAGGCTACAGCCTTTACAAATTTGCTCAAGGATAAAAAGGAATGTGACAAACTTTGAAGGCGGAACATAACAATAAATTTAAGCAGATTCGCAACGCTTGGCACTTTTGGTTTGAATCAGCTTAAGTGTTTACGGCACAATGCTTTAGGTAAGTGGTAGCGTTGCTCACTACTTAATTTGGCGTTAGGTGAATACAGGGAATTATCGAATGGAATTAAAGTGTCACTGTGGAAACGTTAGCTTGGTATTGAGTTCGCTGCCTAAAGAGGTTGGCGAGTGTAATTGTTCTATTTGTCGTCGTTATGCTCCGGCTTGGGCATACTTTTCTCCAGAGCAAGTTCAAATCAACATGAATGAGAAAACGGTTTTCTATTGTTGGGGTGACAAAGAAGTGGAATTTCATCGCTGCAATTCATGTGGTTGTTTAACGCACTACATAACCACACAGAAATGTTCCGAAGATATCTTGGCTGTAAATATGAGAATGGCCGAAAATGAAGTGCTTTCGAGTATTCCTGTTCGTAAGATCAATGGTGCATCGTACTAATCACCTAACAATAAATTTAAGCAGATTCGCAACGCTTGGCATTTTTGGTTTGAATCGGCTTTAGTGTTTACGGCACAATGGTTTAGGTAGATCGTAGCGTTACTCACTACTTAATTTGGCGTTATATTGCCCCGATAAAATCGGGCTATCTAGAGCTTTAAAATGATAAGAAAATACAACGAAAATGACATGGATTCAGTTCTTGAAATTTGGCTTAATGCATCAGTTAAAGCTCACGATTTCATCTCAGCTGAGTTCTGGAAATCTCAAGTAGAGAACATGCGTAATATCTACATTCCGGCTTCAGAAACTTACGTTTACGAAGCTGAGTCGAAGGTGGTAGGTTTTTACGCACTATATGAAAATAACTTAGCTGCTATATTCGTTTCTCCTGAGTTTCAAGGTAAAGGTATTGGTAAGCAACTATTGATTCATGCTAAAGCTCAAAGGGCGGTATTAAGTCTTTCCGTATACAAGGAAAATCAGGCTAGTTATCAGTTCTATTTGTCTCAAGGGTTCCAAGTAGTTAGTGAACAATTGGATGAGCATACTGGACATCCAGAATACACAATGAGTTCGGGCATATAACAAAAAATTTAAGAGTGATTCACAACGCTTGGCGCTCTCACTTCAAGCCAGTTTAGTGTTTATGGCACAATGCGTTAGGTAAGGTGTCAGCGTTGTTCACACCTTAATTTGGCGTTAGGTGTGCATAGAAAATTAACAGATTGAGGTAGTATGACAAAAGAGCTTGAAATGTTTAACCAGCATCAACAAGACGTTAGATCTAGAGCCGATTCATTGGCAAAAGCGATTTTTGTACTTTCGGGTGGCTCTCTAACTGTATCCATTGGCCTGTTTCTAAAAACAGAACGCTTACCTTTGTCAGACTGTGCATTAGTCATTTTAAAGTACTCATGGTGGCTTTTGTTTGCAACTATCGCCCTTGGTGTGTTTATGCTTTCAACTATCATCGTTAGAGATTTTCTGTTTGGCGAACAGTGGCGAAAATCGTTCCACGACAAGAATATCGATGTGTCGGGCTTTCCTGGCTTCTTTGAGTTTTTGATAGTGGCATTAGGGCTTTTAGGAATTACCACTTTTGTCGCAGGAATGTTTGGTTTAGCGTATGTAGCTACTGAAGCTGTTGCGGGAATCCACACCTAACAATAAATTTAAGCAGATTCGCAACGCTTGGCATTTTCGGTTTGAATCGGCTTTAGTGTTTACGGCACAATGGGTTAGGTTAGTGGGGGCGTTGCTCACTACTTAATTTGGCGTTAGGTTTTCGGAGTAATATGAAGCACATTTTATTTATCTTGTGTACTTTGATGTCAGGAGTAGTCATGTCTGAGGGTTTGTTTTTAAGCTCATATAATAAAGTGTCTGATCGTTATGCAATTCTCGATGAGTCTGACCAGTCTGGAGTGCTTTACTTAACTAAGCCAGAGACTCAAGAGCCAGAGCGAGACGCTGTCGCATACATACATTACGCTCCTGTTTCTAAGGATACTTGGAAACAGAAAATGAGAGCAGGAGAACCACCACAATTACATGAAGGTGTAGCTTCTGAAGTAGCCGTTATTGCAAAAACAGCAGAGCAAGATTTTAGCTTCTTATGGTCGGCTGATGGTAACTCAGTAGCCTTATTATATAAAAATGCTCCAATAGCGTTCGTTACTCAAAGTGAAAAGTATGGCTTTAGTAAAGCGGTTGTATCAGACTCACCAATTGTTTCTGCGTGGGATGCAGAGAAGTTTAACGAACTATTTGAGTAAAAACCTAACAATAAATTTAAGCAGATTCGCAACGCTTGGCACTTTTGGTTTGAGTCAGCTTTAGTGTTTACGGCACAATGGTTTAGGTAGATGGCAGCGTTGCTCACTACTTAATTTGGCGTTATGTGCCCGAATAGGATTAGTGGAATATATGGATAATAGTAAAGAAGTCCCTGAACAGATTAAAGGTTGGAATTGGGGCGCGTTTGCGTTCAATTGGATATGGGGTATTCGCTTTCGTACCTATCGAGCTTTGTTGGTTTTTGTGCCGCTCGTTAACATTGCGATGCCATTTATTCTTGGTTTCAAAGGCAATGAGTGGGCTTGGAAGCATAACCAATGGAGTAGTGTTGAAGAGTTTAAGAACTCTCAAAGGAAGTGGTCTGTTGCAGCTGCGATAATGCTGGCCTGTGGTGTTATCTTGGCATTCATCTTCACTATAAGCATGAATAGCTCATTTGAAGAGTCTGGTTCAACTAAGCTAGCGCTTAACACTCTAGAGAGCTCGGACAAGTTTCACGCAAATATTGGTACGCCTTACGACATTGACTTAATTCAAGGAATCATTCGAGGGTATGAAGTTTCTGGTTCTGCTGATATGCAGTACGAGATCGAAGGTCCTAAAGGTGATGGTCTATTTGAATTCAAAGCCGAATTAAGTGAAAGTACATGGCGGTTAACCTGCTTGGAAATTACATATTTACCTAGCCAAGAACTCGAAATTTTAGCGCCTTGTGAAAAAGGCACATAACAAGCAATTTAAGAGGGATTCACAACGCTTGGCATTTTTGCTTCTACTTCAGTTTTAGTGTTTATGGCACAATGCTTTAGGTTTGGGTGGAGGCGTTGTTCACCCCTTAATTGGGCGTTATGTGCTTTCTCGAAAATTTGAAAACTAGTGTAGCATTGGCGTTTTGAAAGAAGTGGAAATCAGCATGTCTAAATCAGTTCAGCAGCAAATCGGCAATATCGCACTAGTCGTTGAAAGCTACGATGATGCTATAGAGTTTTATACTCAAAAGCTTCAATTTACACTCGTTGAAGACACTGACTTAGGTGGCGGAAAGCGCTGGGTTCAGGTTTCTCCTCCGAACTCAAATGGTACAAACCTGCTTCTAGCTCAGGCAAGCACTGAAGAACAGAGTCTTGCTGTCGGTAACCAAACTGGTGGTCGTGTGTTCTTGTTTCTACAGACTAACGACTTCTGGAGAGACTACGAGTCAATGAAGGAAAATGGTGTTGTATTTAATGAAGAACCACGAGTAGAAGAGTACGGCACAGTAGTGGTGTTCCAAGACCTATATGGAAATAAGTGGGACTTACTGCAACTAAACAGCGCAACCAAATAGTACGCACATAACAATAAATTTAAGAGTGATTCACAACGCACGGCGCTTTCACTTCAAGCAAGTTTAGTGTTTATAGCACAATGCGTTAGGTAAGATGTCAGCGTTGTTCACACCTTAATTTGGCGTTATGCAATTGGAGGAAGTTACAGCGATGGAAGTAATCTTTTGGCTAGCTGTTGGTGTAATAGCTAGTGCTGTATTACTCAAGTGTGTACACCATAAATCCTCAGAGTTTCGTCTTAAGATTCTCGGTTATGCGTTGATAATTGCTGCGCTTATCTATGTACTGTTTGCTATTTTAGCTTCGAATCTGGCTTGGATTGGAATCGAATCTTTAGGCGTACTGTTATACGGTGCATTCTATATTCTTTCCAAAAGTCGTAGCTCATATTTATTAGCAGTAGGTTGGTTACTTCATCCCATTTGGGACGTTGGTCTTCATTTAGTCGGTCCAGGCAGTTCTGTTGCTCCGGAATGGTACGTGATAATGTGCATTTCTTTCGATATTACAGTAGCTTGGTACTTGTTGGCTCAAGCGCGTGTTGGAAAAATTGCATAACAATAAATTTAAGAGTGATTCACAACGCTTGGCGCTTTCACTTCAAGCCAGTTTAGTGTTTATGGCACAATACTTTAGGTGTGGGTGGTAGCGTTGTTCACACCTTAATTTGGCGTTATGAGTATACAGAATTTAATTGGATTACAAGGAGTATAAATAGAAACATGAAAGATACATCGAAAGGAAGTCTAGAAAACAACTCGACGCAGAAAGTTACGATGGCGGATGAGCAAGGAAATATTGCATCTGTCAAAACGGGTCGAGCGCCATCTCTTGGAAGGGGGCTAAGTGAACTCGTGGGTGGGAGCCTGTTTGGAGTTATTTGGATTAATACAACGGCTGAATCAGGCCCCCAATACTGGAGCTTGATAGGGTATTTTATAATCGCTTCCTCTGTCATCACCGGTATTTACCATATGTATAATGCATTTGCTAAAAACAGATTTTCAGCCCAAGACATAGTCTCTCCTGACAAAGAGCCCGACCCATTAAATAGGGTATTGGGGCATGATGTGCGACAAGATCATTCTTACTGCACAAATTGCGGTGAAAAAACTAATGACGATAATAAATTTTGCTCAAACTGCGGTACTAAAGTGGTGTAAAAATACACATAACAAGCAATTCAAGCTGATTCGCAACGCTCGGCACTTTCGGTTTCAACTTGTTTGGTGATTACGGTGCAGTGTTTTAGTAAAGTGACAGCGTTGCTCACAACTTAATTGGGCGTTAGCTTTTCAGAGGAAAAAAATGACATCAGATGAAATTCAGTTTTGGACAATGATTGGTACTTGGGTTGCAAGTTTCGGCACTGTAGCAGCGGTTATTACTTCTTTGTTTTTTGCATATAACCAAAATAAAGTAAAACTAAGAATAACTGTTGGACATAGACAAATATTGTCTCGAAGTTCAGAAGGTTCACCGGACTACTGTGTGATAAAGGTTGTTAACTTGGGCAGCAAGCCGGCGAAAATTGAGAGTATTGGTTGGCGAGCGGGCTTTTTTCGTAGCAAAACGAGTCTGATTCAGTTGTTCGGTATCCCCGGCTTTGATGATATGCCAAAGGTTTTGGCTGAAGGGCAGGACGCTACTTTTGCTGTACCATTCCGTCTAAAAGGGGATAACGATGACTGGATTGTCCGATTCCCCAAATCTGTTACTGAACACTCCTCTCTCAATATACATTCGCTCAGGTTATGGGTTCATATTGCACAGGGACAAACATTTACCGTAAAGCCTGAGAAAGGGTTGATAGAGCAGCTTAAAAAGTCGCTACAAAGCTAACAAAGCATTTAAGACGGATTCCCAACGCTTGGCATTTTCAGTTTGATTCAGCTTTAGTGTTTACGGCACAATGGTTTAGGTCGGGTGGCAGCGTTGCTCACCACTTAATGCGGCGTTAGGCAAAATTTCCTTAGGATCTTCAATGACAGTTTTGAAATTAACTTTAAGTTCGCTTTTGCTTATTAGTATTGCAGCATGTTCGCCTTTTGAAGCATTTCAAGATATGGACAATAAAGAAAAGCAGTTTAATGAGTTAAGTATCGAGAAGCTCGGTGCTAAGGCAGAAACAAGTTGGAATATCCATAATGGTGAATTAACTGATATTACGGTTATTTATCGTGCTAACTCGTTAAATGACGTGACAGTAAGCAAACTTGGAAATGAAGTAGAATCAATGGTTAAAACCATTTATGGTGACGAATCGTATGCAATAAGTGTTGCAATTAGCTTAGGTGGCGAATAAATTTCTAACAGCGGTATTTATAACTAACAGAGGAAATAAAATGGATTGGTATTTGGCTGTTTTAAAGAAGTATGCAGTTTTTAATGGAAGGGCTAGACGAAAAGAATATTGGATGTTCTTTTTGTTCAACCTCATTTTTTCTTTTATTTTGGGGTTTGTTGATGGGTTCTTAGGGACTGTGTTTATCGGTACTATCTACGGGTTAATAGTTTTAATTCCAGGTATAGCTGTTACTGTTCGTAGGTTGCACGATATTGGTCGAACAGGTTGGTGGGTTTTAGTTGGACTAATCCCATTAATTGGATTGATCGTACTTATCATATTCGCGGCAACTGACGGAAATGAAGGAAGTAATGAATACGGATCCAACCCTAAGGAGCCGGGCGAAACATTTGCCTAACAATAAATTCAAGTAGATTCGCAACGCTTGGCACTCTCGGTTTGAATCAGCTTAAGTGTTTACGGCACAATGTTTCAGGTTGGTGGCAGCGTTGCTCACTACTTAATTTGGCGTTATGCGATTAATTGATTTTTGGAGATAGTTAATGGGAACTAGAACCCCTAAATGGTGGGAAAAAACGGTTGAATATGCCTATGTAAAGCAATACTTAGGCGAGTATGAGTTTATTTCTCCGTTTGATGGTGAACATGAGACTTTAAGTGACTGTGCTATTACTAATGGGCTTCAATGGTCAATTATTGAATTTAAAGCTACTGAACGATGGGAAAGTGCTGAAAAGATAAAATTCAATAAGCATGGTTCTTCGAATTATGCACAAGCAAAACTAGCATTGGTGAAAGGTTATGGAGATTCCGATAAAGGCATTGATCACCATTTTATTGTATATGGTAAGTTAGATTTACATCGAACTTTAACATTAAAGTCTGAACGTTATTTTTCAATTGAAAATGAATATGTATTTGAGCCAAATAACCTTATTAATAAAGGTATAGAGCTCAGTTCTTTTGCTAAATATGTTCATGAATTTAATCAGTGGAAAAATGGTGGAAATGGTGGAAATGGGGGTGGTACAAATACATATCCGCCACAAAACCCAAATGGGGGGTTAAGTCTTTCAAATTACGGTGTTGTCGTTGGAGTTTGTTTAAAAGACAATGTTGCTGTGGTTATGAGTATTGAAGATTTTGTAAAAGAAACTACACCAGAAAACAGTAGTAATCGTACGGAAATTTTGGTTGCGCCTAAGCCTTTAACCTTTAGGCATAAAGCGCCACCCGAAGAGGATGAGAGTTTTGCGTAAATTCGCATAACAAAGCATTTAAGAGTGATTCCCAACGCTTGGCATTTTTCATTCCATCGTTGGGTTCAGTGTTTACGGTGGCAAAGTTAGGTTTCGTGGTAGCGTTGCTCACACCTTAATGCGGCGTTAGGTTACCGGCGTCAAAATGCTCTCAACGAATTTACAAAGTTATAATCTTGCCAATTTGATAAAGGCGGGGATAGCCTTATAGGTATCTGCTACTCTTTGCATAGGAGGGCTTCAACCCTGAACCATAGATTGCGGCGTAGCTAGGAGCATGATTATGCCTATAAGTAATAGACAAAAACAACTTGTACAGAACAGTTTCTCTAAGGTTGAACCTATAGCTGAACAAGCTGCGGAGATTTTTTATCAAACCTTATTCGAGTTTGACCCGTCTTTAAAGCCGTTGTTTAAAAGCGGTATGAAAGAGCAAGGAAGAAAACTAATGGCAATACTGAAAGTCGCGGTTAATGAGCTAGACAACCTTGATACATTAGTTCCAGAGTTACAGAAATTAGCGGAAAGGCATGTGGCTTATGGTGTGCAAGCAAAAGACTATACACCAGTAGGTAATGCTTTGCTTCATACACTCAAAGTGGGTTTAGGGGATTCTTGGACACCTGAATTACGTCAAGCTTGGGTGGATACATTCCGAACTATAGCGACAGTTATGAAGAAGCAGGCCTATGAAAGTTAGCTTTTTATAATGGGAAAGTAGCTTGTAATCAATAACCTAACAATAAATTTAAGAGTGATTCACAACGCTCGGCGCTTTCACTTCAAGCCAGTTTAGTGTTTATGGCACAATGCTTTAGCTAAAGGTGTCAGCGTTGTTCACACCTTAATTTGGCGTTATAACGCAGGAGGAATTATGAAATATCCAGCATTTGAAGAACTTAACTACGAGACTGCAAACGAGCTATGGGACGCTTTGAGCCCAACTAAGTCTTTCTTCAAAGAACCTTATAATATTATATATCGTGGTCAAGCTGATTCAGCTTGGAGCTTAATTCCTTCGTTGTTAAGAAACAAAGAGTCTAACCCGCTTTTGGAGTTTATGGGGCAGCCAAGCAAAGCAGATGAGCTTGTGTTCACAGAGGTTCGTTTACTCGAAGAGTTTGCAAGCTACTGTGATAATGTTGGTATTCGTATCCCAAATGACTCTATGAAGTTCCGTAAAGAGACATTGAGCTCTCAAGTTCAGGATAAATACTACATTAGACCTGAGTTATGGCCGAATCCAGAGCTCATTGAATTAATGGCTCTCGCGCAGCACCATGGTGTTCCAACAAGGTTACTAGATTGGACTAAACAGCCATATGTGGCTGTATATTTTGCGGTTTCTAGCGCTATGGCTAATTATAAAAACTGGAAGTCCAATACTAAGCTTGCAATATGGGTCTTTAACACTGAGTTAGTTAACTTATACAAGAACGTAAATATTGTGCAGGTGCCAGGTAGTACCTCTCACCATGTGTCAGCTCAATCCGGCTTATTTACTGTCCACCCTCATTCTGGTTATCGAAACGAAGAGTTTGAGATTACGGGTCTCGAATATGAATTTTCAACATTACCGAATTCACCGCTATTAAAGCTAACACTTTCCGTTGATGAGGCACTGAACTTGTACCGCCTATGCTTAAAAGCAGGTATTAATGGTGCTACGATTTACCCTAGTGCCGATGGGGCAGGAAAAGCAGTGCAAGACTCAATAAACTCATGGGCAATTGGTGAGTAGCGTTATAACAAAGCATTTAAGAGTGATTCGCAACGCTTGGCAGTTTCGCTTCGCTCAAGTATAGCCAAGCGTCGCTCACACCTTAATGCGGCGTTATGCGAACTTCGGGTTGGAGGATACATGACAAATCAAATAAAGGATAACTGCAAATATCTAGGCTCCGAATATCAAATGCCTTTTTGTTTGGGTTTTCCTGTCGATAATTCGAAGATTGAGGAGTTGAGTCTTAGCGATCTTGAAAGTATCGATTCAAATGGTATCTATTTTTCGACAGCTTGCTGGCGTAATTATATTGCAACCTGGGAAGTACAAGGTAACAAGCTATATTTGGTTAACCTAGAAGGGAAATACCGCCTTGTTGATAATGAGCCTTTGTTTGCGAGTTGGTATTCAGGAATATTTGAATTGCCTCAAGGCGACTTGGTTGACTGTAACGTAGAGTTGGGCTTTCAACTAAGTTATACAAAGGCAGTAAAACTCAAGTTTGTCTCGGGTGTTTTGGTAGAAAGCACCCTCAGGGACGTTATCTAAAAAAGTGCGCATAACAAGCAATTTAAGAGGGATTCACAACGCTTGGCATTTTTGCTTCTACTTCAAATTTAGTGTTTATAGCACAATGCTTTAGGTGTGGGTGGTAGCGTTGTTCACCCCTTAATTGGGCGTTATGTAGCTAGGTAAGAAATGGAGTATAAATGCTTGGTTTAGTTCGATTTGTAGTAGTTGCGAATGTAATAGCAGCCGTAATAGTTGTCGGCCTTGAGGTGTCTACAGGCTTCTTTGGGCTTAAGTTTGTATCGGACTATGCATTTTTCATCGTTCTACTTTTATGGGGAACGACAGCCTTATTTTTCATGTATCCGCCTTTGGGTGGTATAGGGCAGTCTGATGACAAAGTTGATAGGGTGACAGACTCAATGGTTGACCGTAGCGTTACGGACGAAATCGATGATGAGCGGTTCTCAGAAAATACAGCTTTTTGTATCAAACTACTTATCGCTGGGGTGCCTGCATTCTTGGTTTGTGTCCTCGCGAGCATCGCTACATAACAATAAATTCAAGCAGATTCGTAACGCTCGGCATTTTTGCTTTGAATCAGCTTAAGTGGCTACGGCACAATGGTTTAGGTGGGTGGTAGCGTTACTCACTACTTAATTTGGCGTTAGCTTACAACGAAGAAAAGGTTGATTATGTATGCTTAGAAAATTCATTCTGGCTCTGTCGTTAGTTCCTACATTGTTATTTGGGCAAACTAAGCCTATCGATATTACGGCTTCCGATTGGCTTAGCTTAATAGACAATCAACACTACAGTGAAAGTTGGGATAGTGCTGGTGGTTTGTTTCGTTCACAAATATCAAAAGATGAGTGGGCTGAAGCGGTAGGCGCTGCGCGTACAAAGCTCGGAAATCTTGAATCACGTAGTGTAGTAACGACAAAGCCGGTGAAATCTTTACCGAATATACCTGACGGCGAGTACGTTGTAGTTCAATATCAAACGATATTTTCAGGGAAGAAGTCGACAGAAACCTTAACTCTTTCTAAAAACAAAACTGGTTGGGTTGTTATTGGTTATTTCATCAACTAGTTCGGCCAGTAAGCTAAC
Source organism: Vibrio orientalis CIP 102891 = ATCC 33934 (assembly GCF_000176235.1). Lineage (NCBI taxonomy): Bacteria > Pseudomonadati > Pseudomonadota > Gammaproteobacteria > Vibrionales > Vibrionaceae > Vibrio > Vibrio orientalis. Next base: position 690,315 of record NZ_ACZV01000005.1, read on the forward strand.
AATAAATTTAAGAGTGATTCACAACGCTCGGCGCTCTCACTTCAAGTAAGTTTAGTGTTTATGGCACAATGGTTTAGGTAAGGTGGTAGCGTTGTTCACACCTTAATTTGGCGTTATACCCTTAATCTTAATGGTAAGGAGATTCCAATGACAAAACGTTTAGAATTAGAACTAGATATCTATTATGAGGAAATTAGTGACCTCGAAGATTTGAAAAGTGCTATTACTGATAGCGTCATTGAAAATGAACTGGAATTTACTTCTAGAACTGGGGTTTTGTGCTCACAAGCCGACGTAAGAGCAAGTTATTTAGAGGGGAGCCTTGATGTCGAGCACATTGAGTTTTCTACTCAAAATATCTTTGATGACAACCAAGAGCTTATCCAAAATGTATCAGGTACTATCAGTGTGAGTTTTGAGTACGACGCATATTACGGATGCAAAGACATGGACAATGGGGACCAGATCGATGATGCGTGGGGCTTTGAACTTTCTGGCGAAAAACTGAAGTTTTGCCTAGAGATCCCGGAAGAGAGATACGATGAAATTTAGCACGGGTATAACAAGCAATTTAAGAGGGATTCACAACGCTTGGCACTCTCACTTCAAGTCAGTTTAGTGTTTATGGCACAATGCTTTAGGTTTGGGTGGTAGCGTTGTTCACCCCTTAATTGGGCGTTAGCTATCTTTTCAAGTTTGGGCACAAAGTCGAATGTATTGAGTAAGAATACGAACTTACTTAATGTTTTTGGTATTCTTAGTATGTCGTTTTTCATGCGTGCGTTAATCTCAATGGAGGCAGTATGAATATTAGGTTTTGTGAAAAGTGCGAGAGAGAAACTGAACATACAGAAGCAATCAAGCAGAAACCCTCAAAATATGGGAAGTCCAGAAAAGAACAGTTCAAAGCGTTTCTAGACGGTTTCTTCAGTGGAGCTGCAGCTTCTTTGCCAGGAGGAGCATCACTGGAGCTAACAGACAGGTACGTAGTTTGTCTAAAATGTGGCAAACAAACACTAGAAAATCACGGCACAGAATTTCAATAGAGCTCCTCTGTAGACAGAAAGCTAACAAGCAATTTAAGAGGGATTCACAACGCTTGGCGCCCTCACTTCAAGTCAGTTAAGTGTTTATGGCACAATGCTTTAGGTTGGGTGGTTGCGTTGCTCACCCCTTAATTGGGCGTTAGTCGCCAGAAAAAGCTAGCAGTCAAAATCATGTTTCTAAGCTCAAAACTTGGCTACTGGTTGTTTGATTCATAGTTCCATCTTCGACGGTCAAAGCTCAGTTTCATCGGTTCTAAGTCAATGCATTGCTATTTTCCAAGCGGTTGTTTCGTTCTTTGGTGGTGATAGGGCTGGACAATCGAAAATCTGTTTTTGGTTGCAAATCTGCTCGGTGAGTTTGTTGGTTTAAAAGCTTATTTACTTGCTGAAAGGACGTTTTCTCTGGTGTTGTAAGTTCCACGTGGTTTCAGTGACTTTGTTGAAAGTCCGCACTGTGAGATTGGCTTTCCAAAAGCGCTTTTTGGTGTTGTCAGTCCATTTTCTGCGGCGTTGTTTGTTCCAAGTGGTTTCATTGAGTAGCCGCTTTGAGACTACGCCTGACTTAAATGCATCAAAGCACATAAAGTTTGTTGTTCGCAAAGTTTAGTTCGGCTTAAAATTGTCGCTCGGTGCCTCGCGACTAACAAACTGCTCAAGAGGGATTCGCAACGCGTGGCATTTTTACCATGCGTTGAATTTAGTGATTAAGGTGGTTTGCGGCGGCTTCGGTATTGCGTTGCTCACCCCTTAGCAGGGCGTTAGCTTACAACGAAGAAAAGGTTAATTTTGTATGCTTAGACAATTCATACTGGTTCTGTTGTTCGTTCCTACATTGTTATTCGCACAAACGAAGCCTATCGATGTTACGGCTTCAGAGTGGCTTAGCTTAATAGACAATCAACACTACGGTGAAAGCTGGGACAGTGCTGGTGGTTTATTTCGTTCACAAATATCAAAAGGTGAGTGGGTTGCAGCTGTAAGCACTATACGTACAAAGGTCGGTAATCTTGAATCTCGCCGTCTAACAACGACAACGTCGATGAAGTCCTTGCCGAATGTGCCGGACGGTGAGTACGTTGTAATTCAATATCAAACGATATTTTCGGGTAAGCAGTCGACAGAAACCTTAACTCTCTCTAAAAGTAAAACTGGTTGGGTTGTTATTGGTTATTTCATCAACTCGCTTGACCAGTAAGCTAACAATAAATTTAAGCAGATTCGCAACGCTTGGCATTTTCGGTTTGAATCGGTTTATGTGTTTACGGCACAATGGTTTAGGTAGGTGGTAGCGTTGCTCACTACTTAATTTGGCGTTAGCATGCGAAATTAACCTCTCGCTTTAGTAAACAAAATTAATAATAGATAGGTAATAATTATGAGTACATCTTTTGACTGGGGGAATGGGATAGCATTGGGGGCGGCCTTAGTGTCTATCGTTGCTTTGATATGCCAGTCTCGCACAACAAGAAATCAAATTGAACTTCAGACTAAGCAGTTAAAGCTTCAAAATTACATGGAGTACACAAAAAGGTATCAAGAGATAATTCTGAATTTCCCAGAAAGCGTAAATGAAATAAGTTTTAAGCTGGATAGTTTTAGTCCTGAAATACAAGATAAGACAATGAGGTATATGCGTGTTTACTTTGATCTTTGTTTCGAAGAGTACGATTTATATAACAAGAAAATGATTGACGATGACATGTGGGCAACATGGGAAGGTGGAATGAAATTTGCGTTTTCGAAACCTGCCTTCATTCAGGCGTGGGATATCATCAAGCTTGATACAGAGTATAATGAAGGTTTCAATAAACTGGTTGAGTATTGTAGGTAAACGCATTCTAACAATAAATTTAAGAGTGATTCACAACGCTTGGCGCCGTCACTTCAAGTCAGTTTAGTGTTTATGGCACAATGGTTTAGGTAAGGTGGTAGCGTTGTTCACACCTTAATTTGGCGTTATACGAATGGAGATTGTATGGCAAATAGTGAAAATTATCAGGAAACTTTAAAGCAATATAGACGCTTCGGTTTAATGGCGATTCTATGTATGTTGGCATCGATTGTGTTACCAAAAGGTATTGAAAACTTTTCAGAAGTGGTCGTGTTAGGGTTACGTGCGTGCGCTATAGTATTTTTGTTTTTAGCGCATCGAAAATCAATGTGTCCTGAGTGCCGATCAATCGGAGCAAAAGTAATTAGTAAAGAAAGCTGTAAAAAATGTGGGTGTAAATTCGTATAACAAGCAATTTAAGAGGGATTCACAACGCTTGGCACTTTTGTTTCTACTTCAAATTTAGTGTTTACGGTACAATGCGTTAGGTTGGGTGGTGGCGTTGTTCACCCCTTAATTGGGCGTTATGTGCTTGGAGAAAGTATGCAATATATCGAAGTCAAAAGTAGCGATATTCCACTAGATTTATTGCTTGAAGCTGATCCTTCTGAAGTTAACATCGCTTCATATTTATCTGATTCATGGTGCTTTGTTGCATCAGACCATGGGCAGATTTTAGCGGCTTGTATCGTTAAAGCGCAGACTCACTGCTTTGCTGAGATATTTAATGTATCAGTATCTCCAGAACTCCAAGGCCAAGGTATTGGCTCTAAGCTGCTAAAGTTCGTTCTATCTCAGTTACCAAGTAAGGGAATTAATCGTGTAGAACTTGGTACGGGTACATTTGGTTATCAACTGACTTATTATCAGCGTTTAGGCTTTCGAGTAGACTCAATTATCAAAGACCATTTTTTGTTAAACTACCTCGAGCCAATCTATGAAAATGGTATTCAACACAAAGACATGCTGAGATTGTACGTCAATGTTTAGTACGCACATAACAAGCAATTTAAGAGGGATTCACAACGCTTGGCACTTTTGCTTCTACTTCAGTTTTAGTGTTTATGGCACAATGCTTTAGGTTTGGGTGGAGGCGTTGTTCACCCCTTAATTGGGCGTTATATTGCCCCGATAAAATCGGCTATCTAGAGCTTTAAAATGATAAGAAAGTACAACGAAAATGACATGGATTCAGTTCTTGAAATTTGGCTTAATGCGTCAGTTAAAGCTCACGATTTCGTCTCAGCTGTGTTCTGGGAATCTCAAGTAGAGAACATGCGTAATATCTATATTCCGGCTTCAGAAACTTACGTTTACGAAGCTGAGTCGAAGGTGGTTGGTTTTTACGCACTATATGAAAATAGCTTAGCTGCTATATTCGTTTCTCCTGAGTTTCAAGGTAAAGGTAAAGGTATTGGTAAGCAACTATTGAGTCATGCTAAAGCTCAAAGGGCGGTATTAAGTCTTTCCGTATACAAGGAAAATCAGGCTAGTTATCAGTTCTATTTGTCTCAAGGGTTCCAAGTAGTTAGTGAACAATTGGATGATCATACTGGACATCCAGAATACACAATGAGTTCGGGCATATAACAAAAAATTTAAGAGTGATTCACAACGCTTGGCGCTCTCACTTCAAGCAAGTTTAGTGGCTATGGCACAATGCGTTAGGTAAGGTGTCAGCGTTGTTCACACCTTAATTTGGCGTTATATCACTTCGAGGAAACAACAAAGATGAAAGGTGAAATTGTTCGGTGGGTTGATGATCGTGGTTTTGGTTTCATCAACTCTGATGCCTACCCAGGTGATATTTTCGTTCATGTATCGAAGTTTAAGAAAGGTTACAGGCGCCCTAAAATTGGCGACAAAGTAGAGTTTCAGATCGAAGTAAACAACGGCAAGACTAGCGCTCATAATGTCTTGCTTGTTGGTGTTGAACCTATGAAAAACAGTTCGTCACCATCTATATTATCTGTTGTACTAATTGGCTTAGCTCTAGGTGTCTTTGGCTACTTTGCTTTTGAAAAGCTTTTTACTACTCCTGAATATGAAAATATGGGTTTTGTATGTGAGGGTAAGACTCGCTGTAGCCATATGACATCTTGCAATGAGGCAAAGTTCTATTTAGCAAACTGCCCCAATGTACAAATTGATGGGGATCGTGATGGCGTGCCTTGTGAAATGCAGTGGTGCACTAATTAGAGCGTGATATAACAATAAATTTAAGCAGATTCGCAACGCTTGGCACTTTTGGTTTTAATAAGTTTTAGTGTTTACGGCACAATGCTTTAGGCTGCTGGCAGCGTTGCTCACTACTTAATTTGGCGTTATGTTTACTTGTATTTCAAAGGCTTAAAGTTCTTAGGCTCTAGTTCTTTGTCCCTCTGGCAATTTCTCACTAGTAGACTCAGCAAATCCGCATTGTCGGCCTAAGTTCTTGAATCTCTCAGCCCGTAAAACATGCTAATGTTCGTGGGTTGCTTCATTGTTAGGTCGTGGCGGTAGGCTTCTTGTTTAACTGGCTTTAAGTCGCTTTCAGGTTCTTGGTCAATAAGCATTTCGGCTTGGCAGTTGCCTCGGCAATTCAGCATTGTTTTGCGCTTTGGTTGGAAAGAAAGGGCGCTTGTTGAAACGTAGTCGAGTTGCCTCATTGGGCAGGGAAGTGGAATTACTTGTTTCTGGTTGGTCGCGCCTGGTGGTCAAGTTGGTTCTAGCCTTGTGGTTTAGCTCAGAAAACTAGTCAAAAATAGCAGTTCTTTCTCAAGCAAATAATGTGTTTGTGGTAAAACATAACAAGCAATTTAAGAGGGATTCACAACGCTTGGCACTTTTGCTTCTACTTCAGTTTTAGTGTTTATGGCACAATTCTTTAGGTTTGGGTGGAGGCGTTGTTCACCCCTTAATTGGGCGTTAGGCAAATCGAGCTATAGGTAACATCATGGATAAAAAAGAGTTAACTATAAAGCTATCTGAAGTAGTGAAGGGAATTCCTGAGGCTTCAATTTCTTTTGATGGTATTGGAAACACAATGTCGAGAGAAAGTTTATATTATTTTTCGATAGACGGAGAAAGCCTTAGTGATCTTATTAACTATCTATTTTCGCTAGACTCTATAGTTCAGGTGTTTGATAACATGATGTTCAACACCGGAAATGGAGCTCATAGGGTCACGATAGAGTCTTTAGCTCGTTGGTTAGTAGGTAGAGCGAAACTAGTCGGTATTGAACAAGTAATCAATGAGCTCGACTATTACTTACAAGCGAAAAATACCCCCTGTTGGCAAGTGCTTGCGATATCGGGAGTGTCCTTAGATAGTGAATTGATAATAAGCGAGAAAATGAAGTTAGTACCATTTCAAGAGCTTCCTGAGTCTTATGCAAAAGAAGCTTTATATCCTCCATTTATGAAACCTGAATTTGTCATGAGGCTTGGTTTCGCACCTAATCAGATGAACGGGTACCGTCCTCCAGAAGCGGCCGCGGTGCTAAGTTCGGAACTTTCGCCAAAATCCTATTCAGATCCCGACCGAGCGTTTTATGGTCAAGATTTTCAATCATTATATGAATTCTGTGAGTTTCTTACTCTTGTAAAATCTACTACCCCAGTGCCTGTCGGCTCTTGGTGTGATCTAGAGGAGAGTGTCCCATGTAAGCCACTCCTAGGAGGGTCATGGGGTTCTCCGGCAGTTGATGTCTTATCTCGCAACGTATCAAAGATTACGCAGGGAGAGTGGGATACTCATAAGGAACTTTATTTTAAATTTACTAAATTGCCTCAAGATGTACGTGATTTGCTTCGTGTTCCTATTGAACGTGTAAATCAAGCTCGGCGCCGTAATAATTTAGCAGATAAAGCGATAGACTTAGGCGTGGCATGTGAAGCTTTGTTGTTAAATGACAAATCACATAAAGAGCAAATATCATTTACGCTACGGCTTAGAGCGGCTTTGTTCCTCGGCTCTTCTTTCGAAGAGCGACAAGAGCTATTGAATTTTTTCTCATCATTTTATAGTTGTCGTTCTCAAGCAGCACATACTGGAAAACTCGATACAAAGATTAAAGTTTCCTTTAGAGGCAAAGTCGAGGCTAATAAACTTCTTGAAGAAGGTGATGAATATTGTATTCGAGCGATAATTAAGATTATTGAGCTTGGTAAGTTTCCAGATTGGAATGAATTAATGCTGAAGAAAGAAATTGCCTAACAAGCAATTTAAGAGGGATTCACAACGCTTGGCACTTTTGCTTCTACTTCAGTTTTAGGGTTTATGGCACAATGCTTTAGGTGTGAGTGGTAGCGTTGTTCACCCCTTAATTGGGCGTTATACGAATGGAGATTGTATGGCAAATAGTGAAAATTATCAGGAAACTTTAAAGCAATATAGACGCTTCGGTTTAATGGCTATTCTATGTATGTTGGCATCGATTGTGTTACCAAAAGGTATTGAAAACTTTTCAGAAGTGGTCGTGTTAGGGTTACGTGCGTGCGCTATAGTATTTTTGTTTTTAGCGCATCGAAAATCAATGTGTCCTGAGTGCCGATCAATCGGAGCAAAAGTAATTAGTAAAGAAAGCTGTAAAAAATGTGGGTGTAAATTCGTATAACAAAGCATTTAAGAGTGATTCGCAACGCTTGGCAGTTTCGCTTCGCTCAAGTATAGCCAAGCGTCGCTCACACCTTAATGCGGCGTTATGTAGCTAGGTAAGAAATGGAGTATAAATGCTTGGTTTAGTTCGATTTGTATTGGTTGCGAATGTAATAGCAGCCGTAATAGTAGTTGGTCTTGAGATGTCTACAAGCTTCTTTGGACTTAAGTTCGTATCGGACTATGCATTTTTCATCGTAATGCTTTTATGGGGAACGACCGCCTTATTTTTCATGTATCCACCGCTAGGTGGTATAGGGCAGTCTGACGACAAAGTTGATACGGTTACAGACTCAATGGTTGACCGTACTGTAACGGACGAAATTGATGATGAGCGGTTCTCAGAAAACACAGCTTTTTGCATCAAACTGCTCATATCTGGGGTGCCTGCATTCTTGGTTTGTGTCCTAGCGAGCATCGCTACATAACAATAAATTTAAGCAGATTCGCAACGCTTGGCACTTTTGGTTTGAATCGGCTTAGGTGTTTTCGGCACAATTCTTTAGGTAAGTGGTAGCGTTGCTCACTACTTAATTTGGCGTTATATTTTAAATCAGCTTCCAAAGCTGTAGTCATAGAGAACTGAAATGGAATTGCATGAAGTTTACGCTTCTTTAGAGAAAGATTTATTGAATCAGTCAGAAATTGAGCTTGTGTTATTGAAAGGTCACTTGATCTTAGAGCAAGCTATAAATCAGCATTTGTTACGTTATATTGATCACGAGAAAAATCTAGATTCGCTCAGTCTTATGTTTGCAAAGAAGGTGGACTTGTTGAACGCCTTAGAAGGCTCGAAGCCGAATGTATGGCAGGAATACACCCCTTACATCAAGCGTATAAATAAAATTAGAAACAAGCTGGCTCATCAACTAAATTTTGATGACTACCATGATGAGCTAAAGTCATGGGCTTGTGATGTTATTGGTTATACTCCTAAGACTTTGAACAGTCATACAACGTATCGAAATACCGTGGCAAAGGCGTTTTGCTTTCTAGTCGGTTTCTTACTTGGCGTATGTGAAGCGCGAAAGGAAGCGGCAGGAATATAAAATATAACAAGCAATTTAAGAGGGATTCACAACGCTTGGCACTTTTGCTTCTACTTCAAATTTAGTGTTTATGGCACAATACTTTAGGTTGGGTGGGGGCGTTGTTCACCCCTTAATTGGGCGTTATGTTAACGGCGGGGATGGGTTACTTGGGGAGAAGTAGGGTTGATGAAGCAGTTAATATGGCCAGACAATATATTGAATAGAACGGCTAAGTTGATAGTGATGTTTCTATTCACATTTATTTGGCTTTTGGATCTAATTTGGTATTCGCTGGACTTGGGCTATGTGGTGCTAAAAGACTTTGTTCCTATATACAGCTTACTAATCATGTACTGTTTTCTGTTTAATCGTAACCTGCCTATAGGGGGGGTAACATACGACTTTGAAGATGGTAAAAGCGATGTACAGTGCTTTCGGCTGTTGGTTTTCTTAGGCTCCCTGATTATTTACGTATATGGAACCTTTCTATAAAAAGGGACTGCCAAGCTTGGTTAGTCCTTGTCGTGATTGATAACATAACAATAAATTTAAGAGTGATTCACAACGCTCGGCGCTTTCACTTCAAGCCAGTTTAGTGTTTATGGCACAATGCTTTAGGTAAGGTGTTAGCGTTGTTCACACCTTAATTTGGCGTTAAATGTATGGGGTAGTATGGAACAAAACAAAAGATATCAGCGAACTGAAGACGAACAAAAACGTTGCATTGAGATTCATGACAAGTTTCGAGAGGAGTTGTTGAAACGACAGCTTTCTAACAGTGAAGGTTATGATAAGGCGATACTGTCTTTATCTTCTGCTGGGTTAGCTTTATCTTTAACTGCAATTCGATTTATCGTTCCTCTAGAAACAGCTACATACTTATGGGCGATAAAGCTATCTTGGGTTTTATTTTTATTCACTGTAATTTCGACGTTAATTGCTTACCTAGTAGGTAATCAGGCAATTTCAAAAGAATTGACTAAAGCTGAACGATATTATGTTCAGGGTGTTGTGGATGCTCATTTAGAATCCAACCTTTATCAGAAGGCAAATCACATTTTAAATCGAGCCACTGGTGTGTTCTTTGCGGTAGCAATATCATTAGTTGTCTTTTTTGTAATCATAAACATTCAAGGTGAAACAAACATGTCAGATAAAAAACAAACATCAAAAAGGGTTTTTGTAACCGATAGTGCAGATATTCCGAGTATGCAACTTGCTCCCGAAAGTAAGGAAGTTCCAATCTATAGTGCGGATATCCCCAAAATGGAAATGGCTCCGGGTACAGCTCCAACTTCTGAGCACAAGTCAGCAGAGTCTGCGTCGAGTTCAAAAGATAGTAAGTCGTAGAATACATTTAACAAAGCATTTAAGAGTGATTCCCAACGCATGGCATTTTTCATTCCATCGTTGGGTTTTGTGTTTACGGTGGTATGGTTTAGTTTTGTGGTCGCGTTGCTCACACCTTAATGCGGCGTTAGGTTTTCTACAAGGAGTCGTGAGTTTGAGTCATAGATATACTAAAGGCTATGAGTTTTTGTTTTCTTTACCCGGTTACGAAGTTTTAGCTTCTGGCAGTGCTTTGGCGGGAAAAGAGGTAATCAAAGTCAATGGTGAGGTTTGCTCTGAGAAATATTCTTTCGGGTTGAACTCGACGCATATGTTTGAGGTTAACGATGAAGAATTTGTCGTCGATTTCAAAGTAGTTAGTTGGGTTAAAGGGCTTGTTGCATGTAGATTGACGATTGATGGAAAGCTTGTGGCGATTCTTCAGGCTAACCCTCAGTATTCGTATGGATTATTCTGCCTCTTTTTTATATTTCAATTCGTTGGCAGCATTCTACTTTTTGAACATATGCTCCCGCTATTAGCCTATAACTTTGTTTTAATGGTTGTTTTTTCCAAGTTTTGCTTTAGGAATGTTCAAGTTCGAGAGCTTAAAACCTAACAATAAATTTAAGAGTGATTCACAACGCTTGGCGCCTTCACTCCAAGCAGGTTTAGTGTTTATGGTGCAATGTATTAGCTAAGGTGTCAGCGTTGTTCACACCTTAATTTGGCGTTATGCGTAATCGATGGAGTACCGAGAATTAGATGGAAGTAGTAGAAGCGGAAAAATCGGATTTAGATTCATTCTTTGTGTATCTAGAAAATCAGCTGTCTGAAAATGGTAATGGAGAAGTTCCTCTTTTCCAGCCAATGTCCAGAGAGCAAAGTGAAATTCCAGAAGCAACAAAAGATAAGTTTATCCAAGGCTTTTCTCATCAGTTTGGCGGCTTAGGTTGGAGAAAACTTTGGGTTGTAAAAGACACCTATGGAAATATCAAAGGTCATATTGATCTTCGCCACCACAGTGATGAAAGCCGTTCTCACAGAGTTCTATTAGGTATGGGCGTAGATGTTTCTTGCCGGAAGCAAGGTCTTGGTCAAAGACTCATTGATGCTGTTATAAATTTCTGCCAAGAAAAAGCTGAAATTGACTGGCTTGATCTTTGTGTATTATCGGAGAATTTCCCAGCAAAGAACCTCTACCTAAAAGCAGGGTTCAATGTTGTTGGAGAGTTCAAAGATCAATATAGAATCGACGGTTTGTCAGTTTCGGAAACAGCAATGACAAAGTACGTCAAAAATTACGCATAACAAGCAATTTAAGAGGGATTCACAACGCTTGGCGCCCTCATTTCAAGTCAGTTAAGTGTTTATGGCACAATGCGTTAGGTTTGGGTGGAGGCGTTGTTCACCCCTTAATTGGGCGTTATGCAATTGGAGGAAATTACAGCGATGGAAGTAATCTTTTGGCTAGCTGTTGGTGTAATAGCTAGTGCTGTATTACTCAAGTGTGTACACCATAAATCCTCAGAGTTTCGTCTTAAGATTCTCGGTTATGCGTTGATAATTGCTGCGCTTATCTATGTACTGTTTGCTATTTTAGCTTCGAATCTGGCTTGGATTGGAATCGAATCTTTAGGCGTACTGTTATACGGTGCATTCTATATTCTTTCCAAAAGTCGTAGCTCATATTTATTAGCAGTAGGTTGGTTACTTCATCCCATTTGGGACGTTGGTCTTCATTTAGTCGGTCCAGGCAGTTCTGTTGCTCCGGAATGGTACGTGATAATGTGCATTTCTTTCGATATTACAATAGCTTGGTACTTGTTGGCTCAAGCGCGTGTTGGAAAAATTGCATAACAATAAATTTAAGAGTGATTCACAACGCTTGGCGCTTTCACTTCAAGTCAGTTTAGTGTTTATGGCACAATACTTTAGGTGTGGGTGGTAGCGTTGTTCACACCTTAATTTGGCGTTATGCGTAATCGATGGAGTACCGAGAATTAGATGGAAGTAGTAGAAGCGGAAAAATCGGATTTAGATTCATTCTTTGTGTATCTAGAAAATCAGCTGTCTGAAAATGGTAATGGAGAAGTTCCTCTTTTCCAGCCAATGTCCAGAGAGCAAAGTGAAATTCCAGAAGCAACAAAAGATAAGTTTATCCAAGGCTTTTCTCATCAGTTTGGCGGCTTAGGTTGGAGAAAACTTTGGGTTGTAAAAGACACCTATGGAAATATCAAAGGTCATATTGATCTTCGCCACCACAGTGATGAAAGCCGTTCTCACAGAGTTCTATTAGGTATGGGCGTAGATGTTTCTTGCCGGAAGCAAGGTCTTGGTCAAAGACTCATTGATGCTGTTATAAATTTCTGCCAAGAAAAAGCTGAAATTGACTGGCTTGATCTTTGTGTATTATCGGAGAATTTCCCAGCAAAGAACCTCTACCTAAAAGCAGGGTTCAATGTTGTTGGAGAGTTCAAAGATCAATATAGAATCGACGGTTTGTCAGTCTCGGAAACAGCAATGACAAAGTACGTCAAAAATTACGCATAACAAACAATTCAACAGTGATTCGCAACGCTTGGCGCTTTCACTTCGGGTTGAGTTTAGTGTTTACGGCGCAGTGCTTCAACGTAGTGGCAGCGTTGCTCACACGTTAATTGGGCGTTATGTTTACTTGTATTTCAAAGGCTTAAAGGTCTTGGGCTCTAGTTCTCTGTCCCTCTGGCAATTCGTCCCTAGTAAACTCAGCAAATCCGTATTGTCGGCCTAAGTTCATGAATTATTCAGGCCGTAAAACATGCCAATGTCCGTGGGTTGCTTCATTTCCAGGTCGTGGCGGTCGGCTTCCTGTTTAACTGGCTCAAAGTCGCTTTTAGGTTCTTAGCCAATTGGCATTTCAATTTGGCAGTTGCCTCGGCAATTTTCCATTGTCTTGCGATTTGGTTGGAAAGAAAGGGCGCTCGTTGTTCCTTAGTCGGGTTGCCTCATTGGGCAGGGAAGTGGACTTACTTGTTTTAGGTTGGTCACCTTTGGCGGTCAAGTTGGTTCCAGCCTTGTGGTTTGCTTCAGAAAACCAGTCAGAAATAACAGTTCTTTCTCAAGTAAATCATGTATTTGTGGTAAAACATAACAAACAATTCAACAGTGATTCGCAACGCTTGGCGCTCTCACTTCAGGTTGAGTTTAGTGTTTACGGCGCAGTGGTTTAGTTCAGTGTATGCGCTGCTCACACGTTAATTGGGCGTTATGTTTACTTGAAATTCAAAGGCTTAAAGGTCTTAGGCTCTAGTTCTTTGTCCCTCAGGCAATTCGTCTCTAGTAGACTCAGCAAATCAGTATTGTCGGCCTAAGTTCTTGAATCCCTCAGACCGTAAAACATGCCAATGTTCGTGGGTTGCTTCATTGTCAGGTCGTGGCGGTTGGCTTCTTGTTTAACTGGCTCAAAGTCGCTTTGAGGTTCTTTTCCAATTAGTATCCCACCTTGGCAGTTGCCTCGGCAATTTGCCATTGTCTTGCGCTTTGGTTGGAAAGATAGGGCGCTTGTTGGATCTTATTCGGATTGCCTCATTAGGCAGGGAAGTGGAATTGCACGTTTCAGGTTGGTCGCCTTTGTCGGTCAAGTTGGTTTCAGCCTTGTGGTTTGCTTCAGAAAACTAGTTAGAAATAGCAGTTCTTTCTCAAGTAAATCATGCGTTTGTGGTAAAACATAACAAACAATTCAACAGTGATTCGCAACGCTTGGCGCTCTCACTTCGGGTTGAGTTTAGTGTTTACGGCGCAGTGGTTAAGTTCAGTGGATGCGCTGCTCACACGTTAATTGGGCGTTATGCGTTTCACGAGTGGATTAGGTCAAATGGAAGTATCTCGTTTTTCAAATAGCATCCTAAAATTTCAGGATGTCCCGACTAAGACTTCAAAATATTTAGTGGAAGTCGGCTTGCCTAATTGGTGTGCACCTCATTTGTATTTCGGTGATTTTGAAGAGGAATATTTGCCTCAGCTTAAGAGTTGGTGTTGGGCTTGTGATTGGCCTGAAGGTTACGACTCAGCGGTATCTCGATACCCTAAGGCGCGCGTTTTAGGTTCAGCTATGGGTAACGAACCGATAATTTTGCTCCCGAACAACCCTAAAGTATTTATCTTTGATAACAAAGGTAGTGAATTGCTATTTTTAAACTCTGACGTTCAGTCACTGTCTCGGGTTATCGCTAAATTTGAGAGCATAATAGAGGCTGCAGCGTCCGAAGACCAAGACGCCTTTATTAACAAAACTATACCGAGGGCATTGATTAACAGTTTTATCGATCAAATCAGAGGTGTCGAGAATAGTAGCACTGTATGGTCTAGTTGGGCTGAAGCATGTGGAAAAAACGCATAACAATAAATTTAAGAGTGATTCACAACGCTTGGCGCCCTCACTTCAATCCAGTTTAGTGTTTATGGCACAATGATTTAGCTAAGGTGCTAGCGTTGTTCACACCTTAATTTGGCGTTAGTTTGCTACAAAGAATCTGGAAGTATTGAGGAAGATATGAAAGTAGATATTAGACCAGCCAAGGAAGACGAACTGGAACCTCTCCATTCTTTGGTTATTTCAAATGATGAATGGATGAAGTTCAATGGTCCTTACTTTCCATATTCTCACCCAACATTAGAACAGTTTGAAAGTTCATCATTTCAGCGTTTACTAGCAGGCTCAGACTTACAATTAATCATTGTTGACGATATTCCTGTTGGAACGGTTAGTTGCTACTGGGAATGTGAAGAAACGCGTTGGCTTGAAGCTGGTGTAGTTATTTATGATGCACAGTACTGGGGGAAGGGAATTGCTGCGCTTGCTCTACCTTTATGGGTATCGTACTTGTTCGAAACTAAAGAAATCGAGAGGGTTGGTTTAACTACTTGGTCGGGTAATCCTCGAATGATGTCTTTGGCTTTGAAACTGGGTTTTCAGCAAGAAGCAAGGCTTAGAAAGGTTCGTTACTACAAGGGTGAGTACTATGACTCCGTCAAATATGGGGTGTTATGGTCGGAGTGGTCAGAACGCAACTAACAATAAATTTAAGAGTGATTCACAACGCTTGGCGCCCTTACTTCAAGTCAGTTTAGTGTTTATGGCACAATGCTTTAGGTAAGGTGTTAGCGTTGTTCACACCTTAATTTGGCGTTATGACACAACGTTCATCACATATTGTATGTACAGCGATATAGATAAAGTATGATTGTGTCCAATGGGGTTGTGTGAAAGACGACAAAAAGGGCGAATATTGGTTATTTCCATGCTAACCTTGAGGCGCTTTCGCGATCCTTAATTAGCGCAGCAATTCAAAAGATCGCGAAAGCGCTCTCAAGGTAGTGAGATAACAAATACTTCGGCTTCGATTTTTTGCCTTTTTACTCATATCCTATTGAAAATAAATAACATTTCATTCAAATATTGACGGCTTTGGTTGTGTCATAACAAAGCATTTAAGTTGATTCGAGCCTATGGGCGATTTTGGTATGCATTAAGTAGATTTGGCAAACTCGCAGTGCAGACAGTCATGTGGTTGCGGCTCTCACAACTTAATGCTGCGCGTTAGCGCGCATAAACTTCACGCTAAACAAGGTTGCAATATGAAAGAAGTTAGATGGTTTTTCCTTTCGTTTTTATTTATACCGATGGTGTCATTCTCTTCAAGCCAAACTGAACAGGAACAAATGGCTGCCTTAAATAAGCTCTTCGAAGGTTTAGAAACTTATACTGATATTGAAGAATCTGTCACATCTAGATATGCGTCAATATACCATTCATTAATCAAAGAAAAACTTGGTGAGTTGAATTTAAACAAAGACTTAGATTGTCGCGCTGAAATATCGTTATCATCGCTTGGTGTTATTGAGCATGTGGAAATAAGTAATAAAAATGTGCTTTGTCAGACAGTCTTCAATGCCGTATGGGAAATTGGTTCATTTCCGTTGCCAGTTGATGTTAATGAGGCAGATAAGTTAAGAAAGTTGAGTATTATCATTAAACCGTGAGGAGCGCACTAACAATAAATTTAAGCAGATTCGCAACGCTTGGCATTTTCAGTTGGAATCAACTTTAGTGTTTACGGCACAATGGTTTAGGTCAGGTGGTGGCGTTGCTCACTACTTAATTTGGCGTTATGACACAACGTTCATCACATATTGTATGTACAGCGATATAGATAAAGTATGATTGTGTCCAATGGGGTTGTGTGAAAGACGACAAAAAGGGCGAATATTGGTTATTTCCATGCTAACCTTGAGGCGCTTTCGCGATCCTTAATTAGCGCAGCAATTCAAAAGATCGCGAAAGCGCCTCAAGGTAGTGAGATAACAAATACTTCGGCTTCGATTTTTTGCCTTTTTACTCATATCCTATTGAAAATAAATAATATTTCATTCAAATATTGACGGCTTTGGTTGTGTCATAACAAAGCATTTAAGTTGATTCGAGCCTATGGGCGATTTTGGTATGCATTAAGTAGATTTGGCAAACTCGCAGTGCAGACAGTCATGTGGTTGCGGCTCTCACAACTTAATGCTGCGCGTTATGTAGCTAGGTAAGAAATGGAGTACAAATGCTTGGTTTAGTTCGATTTATATTGGTTGCGAATGTAATAGCAGCCGTAATAGTTGTTGGTCTTGAGATGTCCACAGGCTTCTTTGGGCTTAAGTTTGTATCGGACTACGCATTTTTCATCGTTCTACATTTATGGGGCACGACAGCCTTATTTTTCATGTATCCGCCTTTGGGTGGTATAGGGCAGTCTGACGACAAAGTTGATAGGGTTACAGACTCAATGGTTGACCGTAGCGTTGCGGACGAAATCGATGATGAGCGGTTCTCAGAAAATACAGCTTTTTGTATCAAACTACTTATAGCTGGGGTGCCTGCATTCTTGGTTTGTGTCCTTGCGAGCAGCGCTACATAACAATAAATTCAAGCAGATTCGTAACGCTCGGCATTTTTGCTTTGAATCAGCTTAAGTGTTTACGGCACAATGGTTTAGGTGGGTGGTAGCGTTACTCACTACTTAATTTGGCGTTAGCTTACAACGAAGAAAAGGTTAATTTTGTATGCTTAGACAATTCATACTGGTTCTGTTGTTCGTTCCTACATTGTTATTCGCACAAACGAAGCCTATCGATGTTACGGCTTCAGAGTGGCTTAGCTTAATAGACAATCAACACTACGGTGAAAGCTGGGACAGTGCTGCTGGTTTGTTTCGTTCACAAATATCAAAAGGTGAGTGGGTTGCAGCTGTAAGCACTATACGTGCAAAGGTCGGTAATCTTGAATCTCGCCGTCTAACAAAGACAACGTCGATGAAGTCCTTGCCGAATGTGCCGGACGGTGAGTACGTTGTAATTCAATATCAAACGATATTTTCGGGTAAGCAGTCGACAGAAAGCTTAACTCTCTCCAAAAGTAAAACGGGTTGGGTTGTTATTGGTTATTTCATCAACTCGCTTGGCCAGTAAGCTAACAATAAATTTAAGAGTGATTCACAACGCTCGGCACTCTCACTTCAAGTCAGTTTAGTGTTTATGGCACAATGCTTTAGGTAAGGTGTTAGCGTTGTTCACACCTTAATTTGGCGTTATATGCTTTCAAGTTTCAAACAATAAAAGGGCTTAAAAATGATTCTAAATCATGTCTCAGTTGGCGCTTCTGATGTGGTCAAAGCAGTTGGTTTTTATGACTCAGTTCTTTCTACGTTGTCTATTAAGCGTGCTCACTATATAGAAGATATCGCAGCGGCTTATGGTGAGAACTTTGAATTTTGGGTCGGAAGTCCCTGCGAAGGAAAAGCTACATCAAGTAATGGTGCTCATATTGCTTTTAATGCGCCTTCAAAAGAAGCTGTTGACCAGTTCTATGCTACAGCCATTGAGTTAGGTGGTTCATGTGCAGGTAAGCCAGGGTTAAGACCAGAGTATGGTGAAACTTACTACGCAGCATTCGTACGTGACTTAGACGGAAACAAAATCGAAGCAGTTTCAATGTAGCTTCGAATACGCATATAACAATAAATTTAAGAGTGATTCACAACGCTCGGCGCTTTCACTTCAAGCGAGTTTAGTGTTTATGGCACAATGGTTTAGGTAGGGTGTTAGCGTTGTTCACACCTTAATTTGGCGTTATGTTTACTTGCATTTCAAGGGCTTAAAGGTCTTTGGCTCTAGTTCTTTGTCCCTCTGGCAAGTAGTCCCTAGTAGACTCAGCAAATCCGCATTGTCGGTCTAAGTTCCTGCACCTCTCAGCCCGTAAAACATGCCAATGTTCGTGGGTTGCTTCATTGCCAGGTCGTGGCGGTCGGCTTCTGATTTAACTGGCTCAAAGTCGCTTCTAGGTTCTTAGCCAATTAGCATTTCAGCTTGGCAGTTGCCTCGGCAATTCAGTATTGTTTTGCGCTTTAACTGGAAAGACAGGGCGTATGTTGTTGCTTAGTCGGGTTGCCTCATTGGGCAGGGAATTGGAATTACTTGTTTTAGGTTGGTCGCCTTTGGTGGTCAAGTTGGTTCTTGCCTTGTGGTTTGGCTCAGAAAACTAGTTAGAAACAGCAGTTCTTTCTCATGTAAATCATGTGTTTGTGGTAAACATAACAATAAATTCAAGCAGATTCGCAACGCTTGGCACTTTCGGTTTGAATCGGCTTTAGTGTTTACTGCACAATGGTCTAGGTAGGTGGCAGCGTTGCTCACTACTTAATTTGGCGTTAGGTGAAATGAAGTCAGGAGGAACCTTTGGTTTCTAAAGAAAAGAAGTGTTTGGAATCTATTTTAAAACCAGTCTTGAAGAAGGCTGGCTTTAGGAAAAAAGGAAGCACTTGGTGGAAACACTTAGAAGGCTTTATTCAAGTTATAAATATTCAAGGATCTCAATACTCCAAACAGTTCTACTTGAACTTAGGCGTCTACATTATTGTAGTAGGGGATAAAGAATGGCCATCAGAAAGTGATTGTCACATTCAAATGAGGCTCGATTCATTAGCTAACCCCAGTTTGGTTCATAAACTACTGGATTACGAAACAGCTTTTGAGAACAGTGACAGAAAAGAAATCAGTGAATTGGTTTTAGCTAAAGGTTTACCATGGTTGGACCAATGCTCATCGTTTGACGGCGCAAAAGCTGAATACATTTTGCCTAATAGAGTTCCGGCAAAATGGCAAAGAGACCTACTTACAAGCTATTTCACCTAACAATAAATTTAAGCAGATTCGCAACGCTTGGCATTTTCGGTTTGAATCTACTTTAGTGTTTACGGCACAATGGCTTAGGTCAGGTGGTGGCGTTGCTCACTACTTAATTTGGCGTTATGTGCTTTCGGAGAAAACAATGAAAAAGAGTCTAATCATAGCCTTAGCTAGTCTTTCGTTTGGTGCCGTTGCTGACGAGGAGACCATTGACTGCGATGCTGCGTTTACAACAATTCAGATAAATCAGTGTGCTGCTATTGAGCTTGATGCAGCGAAAACTGAACTAGAGAAGTATCTTAAGGCTAGCTTTGAACATAACTCGTTTGACTCAGAGTTAGTTGAAGCGATGAAGCTAGCTCAAACGGACTGGCAAACATATATGTCCTCACATTGTGACTCGGTATATACGCAATGGCGTGATGGAACTATTCGTGGGGTTATGGCGATATCTTGTAAAACTAAGCTAACGAAGCAAAGAACGCATGAACTGTGGGAAAACTTCTTAACTTATATGGACAGCACACCTCCAGTTTTACCGGAACCCAGTTTGTAGTAGAACTTCAACCACGCACATAACAATAAATTCAAGCAGATTCGTAACGCTCGGCATTTTTGCTTTGAATCAGCTTAAGTGTTTACGGCACAATGGTTTAGGTGGGAGGTAGCGTTACTCACTACTTAATTTGGCGTTATGTAAATATTGATATCTCAAATAAATGGCGTTCTGTATAATGGCCTTAATTATGACGTTTAAGGTTTACTCGTATGAAATTTATCACTCCAATTGTATTACTTACATCATTGCTGGTTTCTTCGTTCAGCTATAGTGCTACTAAAATCGACTCCAAAGATGCTCCTTTTCATGAAGGTGAAGATGTAATAGCTTGCGGTACTTTAAAGGAAGTCTCTCGTTTCAAGCGTGGCTTATACCTCAATATGGATGATCGCTTTCCAAAGCAATCTCTAACACTTGTTGTATGGGAAGATGACTTGGCTGAATTTAAGCAAGAACACGGTTCACTACAACAGTTAGTAAATAGTAAGGTTTGTGGCAAGGGAACTGTTTCAGAGTATCGTGGGCGTAGTCAAATAAGCTTGTACAATGCGTTTTCACTAAAGGTCGTTGAACGTAAGTAGATTTACATAACAATAAATTTAAGAGTGATTCACAACGCTCGGCGCTTTCACTTCAAGCCAGTTTAGTGTTTATGGCACAATGCGTTAGGTAAGGTGGTGGCGTTGTTCACACCTTAATTTGGCGTTATGACACAACGTTCATCACATATTGTATGTACAGCGATATAGATAAAGTATGATTGTGTCCAATGGGGTTGTGTGAAAGACGACAAAAAGGGCGAATATTGGTTATTTCCATGCTAACCTTGAGGCGCTTTCGCGATCCTTAATTAGCGCAGCAATTCAAAAGATCGCGAAAGCGCCTCAAGGTAGTGAGATAACAAATACTTCGGCTTCGATTTTTTGCCTTTTTACTCATATCCTATTGAAAATAAATAATATTTCATTCAAATATTGACGGCTTTGGTTGTGTCATAACAAAGCATTTAAGTTGATTCGAGCCTATGGGCGATTTTGGTATGCATTAAGTAGATTTGGCAAACTCGCAGTGCAGACAGTCATGTGGTTGCGGCTCTCACAACTTAATGCTGCGCGTTAGGTGAATACAGGGAATTATCGAATGGAATTAAAGTGTCACTGTGGAAACGTTAGCTTGGTATTGAGTTCGCTGCCCAAAGAGGTTGGCGAGTGTAACTGTTCTATTTGTCGTCGTTATGCTCCGGCTTGGGCATACTTTTCTCCAGAGCAAGTTCAAATCAACATGAATGAGAAAACAGTCTTCTATTGTTGGGGTGACAAAGAAGTAGAATTTCATCGTTGCAACTCATGTGGCTGTTTAACGCACTACATAACCACACAGAAATGTTCCGAAGATATCTTGGCTGTAAATATGAGAATGGCCGAAAATGAAGTGCTTTCGAGTATTCCTGTTCGTAAGATCAATGGTGCATCGTACTAATCACCTAACAATAAATTTAAGAGTGATTCACAACGCTCGGCGCCGTCACTTCAAGCAAGTTTAGTGTTTATGGCACAATGGTTTAGGTAAGGTGGTAGCGTTGTTCACACCTTAATTTGGCGTTATGCGACAGATAAGTTCGAGACTAAGAGGTAGGTAATTGAAAATTTTCTATATATTGGAATTGGACGGGCTTTTTTTAGCTTTGGATGTAATGGCGGAAAATACGTCAGACGAGATCTGTCAGCTACAATCTCAAGGTTTCATAGTTGTTTCCGATAGCATCAGGGCTAAAAACTCCAAAATAGCCATCGATAAGTGGCATAAGTACCGTGCATCCTTTGTTGAAGAACCTGTTTTAACGCCCTTAGAATTAGCGAACCTAACCATAAGGCAAGCCAATATAAGAATAAATGAGCTCAAGCGACAGTTGTTAGTTGCGGAAAGGGAGATTGACTCTCTCAATAATCAACTAAAGTATAAAAGTTCAGGGGGCACTGATAGCCTTTGTGATTTAGATATTTTAGGTTACGAAAGAGAGCCAAGTTCTCAGGAGTTGAGAAAACGATATAAAAGTTTAGCTTCGTTACACCATCCTGACAAAGGTGGCAGTAAAGCAATGATGCAGAGGTTAAACGATGCTTACGAAAAACTCCGTAGAAAAGTCGCATAACAAGCAATTTAAGAGGGATTCACAACGCTTGGCGCTTTTGCTTCTACTTCAAATTTAGTGTTTATGGCACAATGCTTTAGGTTTGGGTGGAGGCGTTGCTCACCCCTTAATTGGGCGTTATGTTTACTTGTATTTCAAAGGCTTAAAGGTCTTAGGCTCTGGTTCTTTGTCCCTCTGACGATTCGTCCCTAGTAGACTCAGCAAATCCGCATTGTCGGTCTAAGTTCTTGAATCTCTCGGCCCGTAAAACATGCCACTGTTCGCGGGTTGCTTCATTGCCAGGTCGTGGCGGTTGGCTTCTTGTTTGACTGGCTCAAAGTCGCTTTTAGGTTCTTAGCTAATTCGCATTTCAACTTGGCAGTTGCCTCGGCAATTTGCCATTGTTTTGCGCTTTGGTTGGAAAGACAGGGTACTTGTTGGTGCTTTGCCGGGTTGCCTCATTGGGCGGGGAAGTGGAATTACTCGTTTTAGGTTGGTCGCCTTTGGTAGTCAAGTTAGTTTCTGCGTTGTGGTTTGGTTCAGAAAACTGGTCAGAAATTGTAGTTCTTTCTCAAGTAAATCATGCATTTGTGGTAAAACATAACAAACAATTCAACAGTGATTCGCAACGCTTGGCGCTTTCACTTCGGGTTGAGTTTAGTGTTTACGGCGCAGTAATTTAGCCCTGTGGCAGCGTTGCTCACACGTTAATTGGGCGTTAGAAATACAGGCAAAAAATGAGTACGAATTTTGAAAATGACGTCTATGAATGGGGCAGACGCCTCATAGAAAAAGTTGGCTATAAAGCTAACAAAGATTCATTTGTAACACTTGCAAATGTATTCACATTAAGCCGAATGTTTATTTCGACAATACCTAGAAGAGTTCATGTCTCTGAAAGCTTTATGACTCCCCAAAAATATGACAAGGCAATTAAACAGATCATCCATGATTTGAACGTTGGACATAATGTGAACGCTAGATTGTCTAGACGAATTAAAGACAAGAAAGTGTATACAGATCGTATGCTCGCTGATTGGGGAATCCATCATCTGCACCTTGGTGAAGAAGTTATCAGCAAAGGGAAAAATGAGGGGCTGATTGAAGGCAATAAAGAAATATTGTTTGTTTGGGTAACAAACAACGATGCTTATTTGATTGGCATCTTCGATCATGACTCATGGACTAAAACGCAGGTTTTGGAAATAGTACATGACAACTGGTATCACTTGCTGAAACCCTTTGAATTGCCAAGGGATGTTAGATCAACTATTGATATCACCGATCTTGACCGTTTGGAGCTAAGGAATGCGTGCGTCAATACTGCTGTGCTAGTGCGTGGGTGTTCATATATGGGGCTTGGTGGTGGTTTAACTTGCGGGAACATTGGCGGTAATGATGTTCACAAGGCGAATACTATACTCAGGGCTTCGGACGATTTAGCGGAGTGGGTTAAGAACAACTACTCAATTCTAGAAAGTTACATGTCGGGTGCGGGAATTGACTTCGCTAGTGAAACACTAGAATTTGATGTGTCAAAGTTTGTTATATCCGCTATGTATACAATCAAGTGTAAGCCTAGCAATTATCGAATTCACATACAGTCACAGCATGAACCTTACACTTTGGTGCCACATGGCTTTGAAGCAGTAATTGAGCCATGTGCTGAAAAGCGAGAAATACAGGATCATAGAGCAATTAAAGGCTTGCTAATCGAGTGTGGGTAAATATTTCTAACAAGCATTTAAGAGTGATTCGCAACGCTTGGCAGTTTCGCTTCGCTCAAGTATAGCCAAGCGCCGCTCACACCTTAATGCGGCGTTATGTACCCTTAGGGAAGGGTTGGATCTAAGATACTGAATATTGGGAAAATATCATTTCCAATTGACTGACTAAGGAGAATATATGGTTAGTAGGGAGGCTTTGAACCTGCTAGGTGATGCAAAATCAGAAATTATAAAATGTGGTTGGTTTTGGACTCAAGATATAATGACCAGACAAGGAGCTCGCGACTTCGCTCGACTGTTAAAGAAAGAAGGGTTAGATGTTACTTGGGAGGAACCACCACCGAGATTTGAGTTCGTATTTGTGCTCTATGATAAGTATGACCCGTTTACATTGTTAGACGTCGCCAAGAGAAGGGCACAAGAGCAAGATCCTGAATTGTATGGTACTGCGGATACATAACAAGCAATTTAAGAGGGATTCACAACGCTTGGCATTTTTGCTTCTACTTCAAATTTAGTGTTTATGGCACAATGCTTTAGGTTGGGAGGAGGCGTTGTTCACCCCTTAATTGGGCGTTATGCCACAGGGAGAAATTCATGATTGTAGTAGCAAGGTTTTCTTTTCCTCATGAAGCCCATATTGCCAAAGCAAATCTAGAAAGTGCTGGTATTGAAAGCTTCATTAATTTGGCGTTATGCCTATAAGAGGAAATATGGATAGTAAATGGGAGTGTATTGGGTGCGGGCATAGCAATGAACACTCATCATTGAAGTGTGAAAAGTGCGGGGCCTTAGGCAAAGAGCTTGCAAATAAGCAGATGGCAAATCACCTATTAGGGAATGACAAAATGAAATCGGAGTTTGAATACTGCTGTGATAAATGTGGTTCAGAGTCATATGAGGTTGGTGAGTTAAGAGCCAGTGGTGGATTTTGGAGCACATTTTTCAATTACAACAAACACCGTTTTTATTTCTTATCATGCAGTAGCTGCGGTCACACCGAGTTTTACAAACGAGGTCTAGGTACAGGACAAAAAATACTTGATTTTCTGGGTGGTTAGCATAGGCATAACAATAAATTTAAGAGTGATTCACAACGCTCGGCGCTTTCACTTCAAGCAAGTTTAGTGTTTATGGCACAATGGTTTAGGTAAGGTGGTAGCGTTGTTCACACCTTAATTTGGCGTTAAATTTATGAGGTAACAATGACGAGAATTGAATTTTTCAATGCGGTGAAAAAGAAGAGGTTAGAGCAGCTTTCATTAGAGGAACTAGCTTACGCTCATTTATCAGATTCAAACTTCACGGAGACTAATCATGGTCTGCTAACTTCTTCTTTGTCTACAGTTTTGCGAGAAATTAGGCATGTTAAGTGGCAAACATATGGCAACTCTTTCTTGCCGTTATCTGCAGCATTTACAGTTCTAGATCAGCTTGGTTATTGTTATGAAAACGCAGAGCTAACCAAGTTTGGTAACCAAAATGCAAGCTCGATTAAAAAGTCTCTTTACTATTTCTGTGGCTTTGCTGAGAACGACACTGATACTCAAACGTTAGTTGCTTTGCGAAATTCTTTCCTGCATACCGCTAGCGGCTTATCTAAAGCGCAGTATCCGAATCAACCAAATCATAGGTTTGTGTTTGACCCAGAAGCAAATGATTTGATCACGTATCCTGCTCAGGAGTGGGATGGTAGTTTTTCAACGTTAACCAATGCGCATACTACTTACGTTAACCAGAAAAAACTAATTGCAATGGTCGAGGCTGCTGTGGACAAAGCAAGAGGTTTACTTTACGACAACAAGCTAGTTGTTAGTTTGCCCGAAGGCTGTCCTGAGTTTTACTATAGGTTTCTCAAGCATCACGAACAATAAATTTAACAAAGCATTTAAGAGTGATTCGCAACGCTTGGCAGTTTCGCTTCGCTCAAGTATAGCCAAACGCTGCTCACACCTTAATGCGGCGTTAGGTTTAAAAGGGTAGAGTATTGAAAATATTGATTATACTGCTTGGGTTGTTAACTCTTTTATGTAGTAGTTGGTTATTGGCTAATGAAGCAATGGAAGTACAGATATCGGTGTTAGAGATTCCTTCTCAATCGAGCCCAACCGATGAGATAGTGGGAAAAGGTGTATCTCAAGTTCCTAACTGGGTTACATGGAGTAACATAGCAAGTCTTGGAACACTTATCTCAGCACTAGCAACTCTAGTAATAGCGTGGCTTACATTAACCTCCGCTCGGCATGCAAAAGCATCAGCTGAAGCAGCTGACCGTTCTGCTAAGTTAGCTGAAAATTCTATTGTTGTTGCTAAAAATGCATATATTGCTAGTGAAAGGCCTTGGGTAACAGTTACACCTACACTCAGCTCTGATTTAGTTAAAGAGGAACACGGCATCAATT
This sequence comes from Vibrio orientalis CIP 102891 = ATCC 33934, assembly GCF_000176235.1. Classification (NCBI taxonomy): domain Bacteria; kingdom Pseudomonadati; phylum Pseudomonadota; class Gammaproteobacteria; order Vibrionales; family Vibrionaceae; genus Vibrio; species Vibrio orientalis. The sequence continues at coordinate 716,220 of NZ_ACZV01000005.1, forward strand.
TTGGTGTTGATTATGCTGTGAAAAATGTGGGCAACAGTCCTGCTTTAAATGTACATGTCGTCTATGAAGTCGTTACTCTTAAAGTTGCACAAGATCAATATAGTGGCGCTCGACAACGTACTGACCAAATAGGCGAAAGCGGTGCAGGAGAGCATATGGGAGTACAATTATTCCCATCTGAGCAACAAATAATTCGTTGGAAAAGCCCCCTAACCAATGATGAAATTGAAAAAGGGCATAATGACTGGTCAAGGGAAAATGGGTATTTACCTTCATTCTCAATTATCGGTTCCGTTTTTTATCAATCTGCGTTTGATGCGGAAATATATAGGACAGGCTTTAAGTTCAATATTTATGCTTTTGGTGTTCGTGGCAATCCTTCGATTTCTAATGTGCCTGACTTCGAGAAAACCTATTCCAAAAGGAACTTGGTCTTAGAGTCATGCAGTAGCTATAAGGGAACTATAAATTAAACCTAACAAAGCATTTAAGAGTGATTCGCAACGCTTGGCAGTTTCGCTTCGCTCAAGTATAGCCAAGCGCCACTCACACCTTAATGCGGCGTTAAGCGTCAAAGAGGTCAATTTGGATATTAATGGATTTTTAATGGGCGTATCTGCAACTTTAATTGGTGTTGCGGCTACAGTCGCTGCAACAAAGAAAATTGAAACCATAAAGATGGAACTGGAATCAGAAAAGCAGCGTGACGTATTGTACACCGAGTTAAGTGATTTGGCAGATCAGTGTGCAGGAGACATAAAGCTTATACATAGTAACTATTGCACTATTTATAAGCTGAAAAAAAGGGCTTTACCGAAAGGAACAAGTAACCGAAATGATCTTTCCTCGCCCGCCAATGACGCTGCTGTTGGAAAGTGCTACTGAAAACTGTTTTAGTATACTGACTAAGGAACAACGGGACGGTATTCGGAGTGTAATTCACCTTGTAACCTCAGCGAAGAGTGAATCTGAGTATTTGTGCATGAATACCGATGCGACAGATTTTGCGAGTTCAGATGAGGCTAAATTTAGTTCACATTTAAGCACGTTATGTGCAATCTATCATGGTGCTATAAACCTTTCATTAGAGAAAGAGAGATTTAAGCCAAGAGAAAAATCTCCAGATGATTGTTTTACTTCAGTGCTGCGTAGTTTGGGTTTAAGTATGGAATTCAATGACATTATTGCCCATAAATTAGACGCTTAACAATAAATTTAAGAGTGATTCACAACGCTTGGCGCTTTCACTTCAAGCAAGTTTAGTGTTTATGGCACAATGCTTTAGGTAAGGTGGTGGCGTTGTTCACACCTTAATTTGGCGTTAGCGCGCATAAACTTCACGCTAAACAAGGTTGCAATATGAAAGAAGTTAGATGGTTTTTCCTTTCGTTTTTATTTATACCGATGGTGTCATTCTCTTCAAGCCAAACTGAACAGGAACAAATGGCTGCCTTAAATAAGCTCTTCGAAGGTTTAGAAACTTATACTGATATTGAAGAATCTGTCACATCTAGATATGCGTCAATATACCATTCATTAATCAAAGAAAAACTTGGTGAGTTGAATTTAAACAAAGACTTAGATTGTCGCGCTGAAATATCGTTATCATCGCTTGGTGTTATTGAGCATGTGGAAATAAGTAATAAAAATGTGCTTTGTCAGACAGTCTTCAATGCCGTATGGGAAATTGGTTCATTTCCGTTGCCAGTTGATGTTAATGAGGCAGATAAGTTAAGAAAGTTGAGTATTATCATTAAACCGTGAGGAGCGCACTAACAATAAATTTAAGCAGATTCGCAACGCTTGGCATTTTCAGTTGGAATCAACTTTAGTGTTTACGGCACAATGGTTTAGGTCAGGTGGTGGCGTTGCTCACTACTTAATTTGGCGTTATGCGTAAAGCATCGGAGGAGTTATTTTGATCGTAATTAGAAAAGCTACTGAAGCTGATGTTCACATAATTTATGAATTAAGAAGACGCGCTATTTTAGACAAATGTGCAGCCCATTATACGAAAGAACAGCTCTCCTTGTGGACGCATGGTGGAGTTTCTGATGGCTTTGTTCAAGATGTAATTAGTACTTTTTACGTTTCTGAAACTGATGGTCAAGTAATTGGTAGTGGTAAGCTTAATATCGAAACCGGTATGGTAGACGCTATTTTTGTAGCACCCGAATACTTTGGAGTCGGTGCGGCCAAAAAAATGCTGAATTTTTTAGAAAGCTTGGCCAGAGAAAATGGTTTGTGCTCACTAAAATTAGAATCAACTTTAAATGCTGCACCTTTCTATCGCTCCTTTGGATTTATGGGAGATAAAGTATCTACTTACCATTCACCAAGAGGTATTAGTTTGGATTGTATTCCAATGACAAAATCACTGGAACAACACGCATAACAAGCAATTTAAGAGGGATTCACAACGCTTGGCACTTTTGCTTCTACTTCAGTTTTAGTGTTTATGGCACAATGCTTTAGGTTTGGGGGGCGGCGTTGTTCACCCCCTTAATTGGGCGTTAGCCTATTTTATAATGTACGGATTATTATGAAAAAATATTTAATGCTTTTTATCTTAACACTGACTGGGTGTAACACTTCCCACTATGAGGAAAATAACAAAACGATAGAGCTAAGTAGAGAGTACTTTATAGGCAAATGGAGTTGTGTTCCCAAACAAAGTGACCCTCTAAACTTATTCTCAGACATGAAACTTTATCGAGTGTATGAGGAAAGTGGAGTACTTAACATTGAAGTGAGCTTTGAGGTGCATACTAATGAAATGGAAGTACCTCTGACAGTGAACGCCAAAACTGATGGGGTTTGGATGCGAGATCCTTTCATCACTGATATAACGGAGTTTCATCATAAGTTTTCGGTTGAAACAAATAACGACGTAATTTCAAAACAACTTACGCAAGTGATGAAAGATCAAAGTATCCTGCATGAAATGATATATGTTTCTGTAGAGCCGCAAAGTGATAGCGCAATGATTGTAAGGTTACCTAGTGATATACAAGATTGCGCAAAGGTTGACTCAACACAATAGGCTAACAATAAATTTAAGCAGATTCGCAACGCTTGGCACTTTTGGTTTGAATTGACTTAAGTGTCTACGGCGCAATGCTTTAGGTAGGTGGCAGCGTTACTCACTACTTAATTTGGCGTTATGCCACAGGGAGAAATTCATGATTGTTGTAGCAAGGTTTTCTTTTCCTCATGAAGCTCATATTGCCAAAGCAAATCTAGAAAGTGCTGGTATTGAAAGCTTCATCGCAGATGAGCATACAGTGAATACACAATGGCTATACTCAAATGCTATTGGAGGTGTTCGCTTAATGGTTTCAGAAGAAGACTTAGAGGAAGCGACTGAAATTCTGTCTAGTGATTTTTCGGAAAGCCTTGGAACTCACTCTGAAGCAATAGGAGAGAAACAAGATCTTTGCCCTCATTGTGGAAGTAGTAACCTATCTGCTCACACAAAGGGTAAGCGACCAGCATTTCTGGTGTTCATTTTGTTAGGCTTTCCCCTGTTTTTCTACAAACAAGGTTACAAGTGTAATCAGTGTGGCGAGTTCAGCGAAAAACTTTGAATCGTGGCATAACAATAAATTTAAGAGTGATTCACAACGCTCGGCGCCTTCACTTCAAGTGAGTTTAGTGTTTATGGCACAATGCTTTAGGTCTGGTGGTGGCGTTGTTCACACCTTAATTTGGCGTTAGCTGTCTTCATTTATAGGTACGATATGACAAAGAAAATTCCATATTATTTTTCTCCCGAAGAGTTGCGTTTGGTGCATGCATTTAACTCGAAGCAAGTAGAACTAACTGCAAATTTCGTAGAAAATATAGACGAGCATGTACAAACATATACAACCGAAATGTTCCAACAACAGTGTGCAGATGACCCTGGTGAAGTTGTTGAGGTCGAAGTATCACATATTGCTGGTGTAAGCGAAGATGAATACGATTTTAAAGCAGTGTTTACAGATTTGATGCCCATGTATCAACGACAGTCCATGCTAGTCACTAACTGGGCTGTATTTGAGTGTGAACTAAAAAAATTTTATAGCATCATTGCCGAAGAAATGGGGCATTCTCCTGAACTACCTAAAAAGAAAAGAGGTAGTGACTTAAGTCATCTGATTAAAAACTTCAAAGCGATTGGCTTATTAACTGAGCCATCAGAACAGTTTGAGATGGCGTTCAACAAGTTAGACAATGAAGTTAGATTTATCCGCAATGATTGGGTTCACAACGGCGGTGTCGCAAAGAATACAGAGAACGTTGGTGATATCGAAGGTATTTCAATCAATGGACAACAGCTAGATATCTCTAGTGGCTATATAGAATCTGCAACAGACGCAATGTGGAAGTTATCGCATGAACTGACTGATTCAGCGAGAAAGGTGCAAAACAGCTAACAAGCAATTTAAGAGGGATTCTCAACGCTTGGCACTTTTGCTTCTACTTGAAATTTAGTGTTTACGGTACAATGCGTTAGGTTGGGTGGTGGCGTTGTTCACCCCTTAATTGGGCGTTATGTCTTCGGCGGAAATTACCAGCAAGGGAGAATAAGATTGATGTTTAAAGTCAAACTGATTGTTATCTCATTAATGTTAGTCTGGGTAATGATAAATAAGATTTCCCTAGGCGTTAGTAACGAAGTTGTAGAACCAGCTAAAGCGATCTCAGGCAACTGTGTTAAAACTTTAAAAACAGGTACATTATTAAAGCTAAAGGTTAAAACTGAAGCTGAAATTGTTCCTACAACGATTGGAGCAATTGGGCTCACTTGCGAAGTTTTATTACAGAAAATCATCTCAAAAGATGAGGTTATGGTTAAGTATAAAAGATTTGAATCAGGGGACATCGATTCCCTAAAAGTGAGTATTACAGAAGGCCGTACATATTGGGGCTTTAACGGTGAAGAAAACACTAGCGACTAATTCAGAACATTTGTATTGAAGACATAACAATAAATTTAAGAGTGATTCACAACGCTTGCCGCCCTTACTTCAAGTAAGTTTAGTGTTTATGGCACAATGGTTTAGCTAAGGTGTTAGCGTTGTTCACACCTTAATTTGGCGTTATACAAAAAGGAGGGGCGGGTGATAAATAACATCGCTAAGTTGTTTATGCGTGTATTGGCCTCATCAGTAACGGCTTTTTTAGCTGGGGTTTTAAGTGTAATCACGCTGATTATGGGCGGCTTTGTAGTGATTCCTGCTCTTCAGACTTGGCTCATTATGAAGTACCAACAAGGGAACTATTTTGTATCAGGAGTCATCACATTTGTTCCTTGGATTATCATTTACTTGTATACAAACGATCAGCCAAATCTTACACAAGAGGTAATCAATCTAGCTTGTCGGTCAGCAATTGTTGGGATTCTTATTTACGGAGTAAGATATCACGTATATCCGAAAATTATGGCTTATTGGTCAAGTAGATAATTTTGTATAACAATAAATTTAAGAGTGATTCACAACGCTCGGCGCCCTCACTTCAAGTAAGTTTAGTGTTTATGGCACAATGGTTTAGATATGGTGTCGGCGTTGTTCACACCTTAATTTGGCGTTATGCGTAATCGATGGAGTACCGAGAATTAGATGGAAGTAGTAGAAGCGGAAAAATCGGATTTAGATTCATTCTTTGTGTATCTAGAAAATCAGCTGTCTGAAAATGGTAATGGAGAAGTTCCTCTTTTCCAGCCAATGTCCAGAGAGGAAAGTGAAATTCCAGAAGCAACAAAAGATAAGTTTATCCAAGGCTTTTCTCATCAGTTTGGCGACTTAGGTTGGAGAAAACTTTGGGTTGTAAAAGACACCTCTGGAAATATCAAAGGTCATATTGATCTTCGCCACCACAGTGATGAAAGCCGTTCTCACAGAGTTCTATTAGGTATGGGCGTAGATGTTTCTTGCCGGAAGCAAGGTCTTGGTCAAAGACTCATTGATGCTGTTATAAATTTCTGCCAAGAAAAAGCTGAAATTGACTGGCTTGATCTTTGTGTATTATCAGAGAATTTTCCAGCAAAGAACCTCTACCTAAAAGCAGGGTTCAATGTTGTTGGAGAGTTCAAAGATCAATATAGAATCGACGGTTTGTCAGTCTCGGAAACAGCAATGACAAAGTACGTCAAAAATTACGCATAACAATAAATTTAAGAGTGATTCACAACGCTCGGCACTCTCACTTCAAGTCAGTTTAGTGTTTACGGCACAGTTGTTTAGGTAAGTGTTAGCGTTGTTCACACCTTAATTTGGCGTTATGTTTACTTGTATTTCAATGGCTTAAATATCTTTAGCTCAAGTTCTTTGTCCCTCTGGCAACTCGTCCCTAGTAGACTCAGCAAATCAGTATTGTCGGTCTAAGTTCTTGAACCTCTCAGCCCGTAAAACATGCCAATGTTCGTGGGTTGCTTCATTGTAAGGTCGTGGCGGTCGGTTTCTTGTTTTACTGGCTTAAAGTCGCTTTTGGGTTCTTTGCCAAGTAGCATTTCGGCTTGGCAGTTGCCTCGGCAATTTGCCATTGTATTGCGCTTTGGTTGGAAAGACAGGGCGCTTGTTGGAGCTTAGTCAGTTTGCCTCATTGGGCAGGGAAGTGTTCATACACGTTTTAGGTTGGTCTCTTTTGGTGGCCAAGTTAGTCCTTGCCGTGTGGGTTGGTTCAGAAAAGCAGTCCAAAATATCAGTTCTTTCTCAAGCAAGTCAGTAACTTGTGGTAAAACATAACAAACAATTTAAGCAGATTCACAACGCTTGTTGATCTGCCTTCTAGGTTAAGTTTAGTGTTTTATGGCACAATGTTTTAGTTAGGTGGTCGCGTTGTTCACTACTTAATTGGGCGTTATGTTTACTTGTATTTCAGGGGTTTAAGTGTCTTAGGCTCTAGTTCTTTGTCCCTCTGGCAATTTATTCCGAGTAGACTCAGCAAATTCGCATTGTCGGCCTAAGTTCTTGAATCTCTCAGCCCGTAAAACATGCCAATGTTCGTGGGTTGCTTCATTGTCAGGTCGTGGCGGTCGGTTTCTTGTTTAACTGGCTCAAAGTCGTTTTTAGATTCTTAGTCAATCAGCATTTCAACTTGGCAGTTGCCTCGGCAATTCGGCATTGTCTCGCGCTCTGTTTGGAAAGAAAGGGCGCTTGTTGGTACTTAGTTGAGTTGCCTCATTGGGCAGGGAAGTGGACTTACTTGTTTTAGGTTGGTCGCCTTTGGCGGTCAAGTTGGTTCTTGCCTTGTGGTTTGGCTCAGAAAACTAGTTAGAAATAGCAGTTCTTTCTCAATTAAATCATGTATTTGTGGTAAAACATAACAAACAATTCAACAGTGATTCGCAACGCTTGGCGCTTTTACTTCAGGTTGAGTTTAGTGTTTACGGCGCAGTGCTTGAGCTCCGTGGTAGCGTTGCTCACACGTTAATTGGGCGTTATGCATATAGGAGTTTTGATGCACCAAAAGTTAATGTCGGTTTTACTTAATGAAGATGAACTAGGGGCTGTTATCAGAGCTCACATGGCTTTGGAGCAAGATGTAGATCGCTTTGTATCGCTAGTTGCTACTAATTCTGATTACATTCAGAAGATGCAAATAGATTTCTCGAATAAGCTCAAACTTGCTGTAGCATTTGGCTTGGACGAGGAAATATACAAGCCACTTGTATCAGTTACCAACATTCGTAATAAGTTTGCCCACCGAGCAGACATGCAGTTGTCAAAGTCGGAAGTTAATAACTTTTATAAAAGCTTTACTTCTGAAGATCAGGCTCTTATTCAAGAGGTTATTTCCAGCAATCCTGATAGACCGCCCGGTTTAGGAAAAAAGTACTCGCTTCTTTCAATCAAAGAGCAGTTTGTGGTTATGGTGTTCTATTTAGCAATTCGCTTGTGGCATGAAGTTGAAGTTGAATTGGAATATATACTGGAGCAAGTTGAAGAAAGTACTGAGTAACATTAAATATGCATAACAAGCAATTTAAGAGGGATTCACAACGCTTGGCACTTTTGCTTTTACTTTATATTTAGTGTTTATGGCACAATGCTTTAGGTTTGGGTGGAGGCGTTGTTCACCCCTTAATTGGGCGTTATGCAATTGGAGGAAATTACAGCAATGGAAGTAATCTTTTGGCTAGCTGTTGGTGTAATAGCTAGTGCTGTACTGCTCAAGTGTGTACACCATAAATCCTCAAAGTTTCGTCTTAAGATTCTCGGTTATGCGTTGATAATTGCTGCGCTTATCTATGTCCTGTTTGCTATTTTAGCTTCGAATCTGGCTTGGATTGGAATCGAATCATTAGGCGTACTGTTATACGGTGCTTTCTATATTCTTTCCAAAAGTCGTAGCTCATATTTATTAGCAGTAGGTTGGTTACTTCATCCCGTTTGGGACGTTGGTCTTCATTTAGTAGGCTCAGGCAGTAATGTTGCTCCTGAATGGTACGTGATAATGTGCATTTCTTTCGATATTACAGTAGCTTGTTACTTGCTAGCTCAAGCACGTGCTGGAAAAATTGCATAACAATAAATTTAAGAGTGATTCACAACGCTTGGTGCTTTCACTTCAAGCCAGTTTAGTGTTTATGGCACAATGCTTTAGGTCAGGTGTAAGCGTTGTTCACACCTTAATTTGGCGTTAGGGCTATAAGTGGAGTTTAGAGTTTGTCAGAATATATTTGGGTCATAGAAAAGCTATTTTCAGCGTTGGTTATTGCAGTACCGACAGCTTGGTTCACAAGTCATTTAGCCGTTAAGAAATATAGAACAGACAAGTGGTGGGATAAACGCGCGGAAGCTTACTTAGAGGTAGTCGGTGCACTAAACGACGTGCTCTTGTATTGCGATTATGCTGTTGAGTACCACATTTCTGACCTCAGTCGAGATAAGCATCAAGTTTCCAAGTTAAAGGAGCGGTTCGACACTTCATGCCTCAAGTTAAAGGCTCAGAATAACTCGTCAGAGTTACTTTTTAGCCCAGAAGCATGTAAAGCACTTCGAGAGTTTAATTTTAACCTTTCAGTCGCTGAAGAAAAAAGAGACTTAGAAGAAATGCTTGTTACTACAAGGGTTGCTGCTGAAGAGGCGTTAGCCAAGTTATCTAATTTCGCAACAAAGAGCTTAGGGGTAAAATAGCCCTAACAATAAATTTAAGCAGATTCGCAACGCTTGGCATTTTTGGTTTGAATCGAATTAAGTGTTTACGGCACAATGGTTTAGCTTAGGTGGTGGCGTTGCTCACTACTTAATTTGGCGTTATGCAATGCAAAAAATTACATGCCTAGTTGATGTTTGTCGTTTCGATTAATTATCTTTGCTGAGACTCTTTGATTCAATTGTTAGCATGTCGTCGTTTTTAGCGATAGAGCTTGTAATGAGCCGAAATGGTAAAGCATGGCATTTAAAATTGTACTTACAAAAACAGCGAATGGTTATTCAATCGAAAAAGACCTGAAAATTGGGTTTTCAATTAAGCACCTTTTTTTCGGAGGTACAGTTTCGTTATTTCGAATGGATATATATGGGGCGCTGAGTTATTTGATTTACGGAATTATCATCACTTGGCTAGGTGTCGGCATTTTTGGTTTATCAGATCATTTATTGGACATGAGGGTTGGTGCTGCCATAGGGGCTTCATCTGTAGAAGTTGCAATGGATTTCGTAAATGCACCTCTAATGGCTTTATTATTAGCAAACATTGAATATCAGGACTTATCTATAGGTGACAGTTATTTACATTTGTCAATCTATGGTGCTGTAGTGCTGATAAGTTGGGTTTACTTAGCTAATAAGGTTAACTTATGGAGATTCAAGTCCTATCTACGGAAAGGTTGGAAGTTTGATTTGGAAAGCTGTGAAGATTTGTTTGTAAAGAAGCAAGTTGCAACAATACTAATCAAAAATAATATTCATTTAGATAACTAAAGTTCGAGCAATATGTCAATTGAGTGACAGCATAGCATAACAATCTGTTTAAGAGTGATTCGCAACGCTTGGCATTTTTGCTATGCGTTGCGTTTAGTGTTTAAGGTGGTATGCGGTAGCTTCGGCATTGCGTTGCTCACACCTTAACAGGGCGTTATGTTTACTTGTAATTCAAAGGCTTAAAGGTCTTAGGCTCTAGTTCTTTGTCCCTCTGGCAGTTCGTTCTGAGTAGACTCAGCAAATCCGCATTGTCGGCCTAAGTTCTTGAATCACTCAGCCCGTAAAACATGCCAATGTTCGTGGGTTGCTTCATTGTCAGGTCGTGGCGGTCGGTTTCTTGTTTAACTGGCTCAAAGTCGCTTTTAGGTTCTTAGTCAATCAGCATTTCAACTTGGCAGTTGCCTCGGCAATTTTCTATTGTCTTGCGCTTTGGTTGGAAAGAAAGGGCGCTTGTTGAAAGAGATCAGGGTTGCCTCATTGGGCAGGGAAGTGGACTTACTTGTATTAGGTTGGTCGCCTTTGTCGGTCAAGTTGGTTTCATCCTTGTGGTTTGCTTCAGAAAACTAGTTAAAAATAGCAGTTCTTTCTCAATTAAATCATATATTTGTGGTAAAACATAACAAGCAATTTAAGAGGGATTCACAACGCTTGGCATTTTTGCTTTTACTTCAAATTTAGTGTCTATGGCACAATGCTTTAGGTTTGGGTGGCGGCGTTGTTCACCCCTTAATTGGGCGTTATGTTTACTTGTAATTCAAAGGCTTAAAGGTCTTAGGCTCTAGTTCTTTGTCCTTCTGGCAGTTCGTTCTGAGTAGACTCAGCAAATCCGCATTGTCGGCCTAAGTTCTTGAATCACTCAGCCCGTAAAACATGCTAATGTTCGTGGGTTGCTTCATTGTCAGGTCGTGGCGGTCGGTTTCTTGTTTAACTGGCTCAAAGTCGCTTTTAGGTTCTTAGTCAATCAGCATTTCAACTTGGCAGTTGCCTCGGCAATTTTCTATTGTCTTGCGCTTTGGTTGGAAAGAAAGGGCGCTTGTTGAAAGAGATCAGGGTTGCCTCATTGGGCAGGGAAGTGGACTTACTTGTATTAGGTTGGTCGCCTTTGTCGGTCAAGTTGGTTTCATCCTTGTGGTTTGCTTCAGAAAACTAGTTAAAAATAGCAGTTCTTTCTCAATTAAATCATATATTTGTGGTAAAACATAACAAGCAATTTAAGAGGGATTCACAACGCTTGGCATTTTTGCTTTTACTTCAAATTTAGTGTCTATGGCACAATGCTTTAGGTTTGGGTGGCGGCGTTGTTCACCCCTTAATTGGGCGTTATACCTATTGAGAGGAATTGCGATAGATGAACAATATTGAAGATAGCTTAATTAAGTTTTGTGATATCGAAACGCAAGTGCGAGATCACATCAATACTCATAGGTATCAGAAGGTTCTGATTTCAGAATTAGATAACTGGAGTCAGATATGTAGCTCTTTGGACACTCTAGGCGATACAGGGCTAGCGCTAAAAAGTTATTTCGAATCCGACTTTCCTGCTGAAGCAGGATTGTCTTATATCTACACTTATGGGCTTTTGCAGGCGTTATTTATTCAACAAGATGCGATGAATCATTTATCTGAAGCATTCGATGTACCATATGAATTGTCGGATGAGCTAAAGAGTATCAGAGCTGTTAGGAATGCCTCTATAGGTCACCCAACAAAGAATAGAGTTAAGACGACTACTTACTTTAATCACATTTCTCGCAGTTCAATGAGTAAAGATGGGTTTACTTTAGCTCGTTTCTACGACGAGGGTGAAAGTGAATTCATCGATGTTGATTTGAAGAAAATAGTAGAAACACAGCTCATTGGTATCAATACTGCTTACGCACTAATTACTGACAAGCTTCGAGATATTGACGAACAGCATAGGGCTAAATTTATGGAAAAACCTCTAGCAGATATTCTTCATTCAACAATGGGGTACATGTTTGAAAAAGTAGGGCAGGCAATATATTCGCCGTCCAGTTCGAACGTTTCATTTGGTCTTAGTATGCTTGAGTCAATCGAAGAGGCATATATGAATTTCAAGAGTGCATTGCAAGAGCGAAATGAGTTACCAGATCATACGCAGTACGATCTTGATGAATATTTCCACGGTATTCAACGAATGAAAGCTTACCTTACGAGCTCTAGTGTTAATGACTTTTCAGAAGCAGATGCGCGAATTTACTTGTTCTATCTACAAAAAACTCATAAAAACTTTGAAAGTCTTGCCCGTGAAATAGACGAAAATTATGTGGGAAAATAGGTATAACAATAAATTTAAGAGTGATTCACAACGCTCGGCGCTTTCACTTCAAGCCGGTTTGGTGTTTATGGCACAATGCCTTAGGTATGGCGTTAGCGTTGTTCACACCTTAATTTGGCGTTAGTTTGCTCCGAAAAACCTAGAATTCAGTATTAAAGGAGAGTGCATATGGAAGAGTCCGTTTTGACATTTTTTCGAATGTTAGGTTCCTTATTAAAGACAATTGTTCAGTTAATCATTATTGAGCGTATTGGTTACGGTGTAGGTTGGGTAGTATCGAAAGCGGTTACATTCGGGAGTTTCCCATCTTCAGAGGTAACGGAATCAGAACGTGGAAAAGTCAGCTATATTGGGCTTGCAAGTATAGCTTTAGTTCTTCTAGGAATCGCTGTGTTCAATGGTATGTAGCGCCAGTTTGGTTACGCAACTAACAATAAATTTAAGAGTGATTCACAACGCTTGGCGCTCTCACTTCAAGTCGGTTTAGTGTTTATGGCACAATGCTTTAGGTAAGGTGTTAGCGTTGTTCACACCTTAATTTGGCGTTATGTTTACTTTTATTTCAATGGCTTAAATATCTTAGGCTCTATTTCTTTGTCCCTTTGGCAATTCGTCCCTAGTAGACTCAGCAAATCAGCATTGTCGTCCTAAGTTCTTGAATCTCTCAGCCCGTAAAACATGCCAATATTCGAGGGTTGCTTCATTATCAGGTCGAGCTGGCTAAGTTTATGTTCCTCTTGCTTTAAGCCGCTTTGAGGTTCTTTGCCAATTAGGATCCTACCTTGGCAGTAGTCTCGGCAAATTGCCACTGTCTTTCGCTTTGCTTGGAGAGAAAGGGTGCTAGTTGAAGCTTGGTCGGGTTGCCTCATTGGGCAGGGAAGTGTTCATACTTGTTTTAGGTTGGTCGCCTTTGGTGGTCAAGCTTGTATCTGCCTTGTGGTTTAGTTCAGAAAAATAGCCTAAATCATCAGTTCTTTCTCAAGTAAGTCAGTCACTTGTGGTAAAACATAACAAACTGCTCAAGAGGGATTCGCAACGCGTGGCATTTTTACTATGCGTTGAATTTAGTGATTAAGGTGGTATGCGGCGGCTTCGGTATTGCGTTGCTCACCCCTTAGCAGGGCGTTATGCGTCAGGAGGAAGAGTTGGATAATCAGTTTAAAGATTTAGCAAAGGAACATCCGGAAGCCGGTAGCAAACTAGGAATTGCACTCTCTACCTTAAGTCAGGTTCCTATTAATGGTATGAGAGTCGCTCCCGAAAATGGTACTAATGGCTGGTATATCTGGTGCGGTGAAGATTTATCTTCAAACTCAGACTTCTTTGACTCGCTACATGTTGAGCATATAGTTAAATACCTACCTTAAGTGCAAGCTTATCTTGGTTTGCCTCCTGGCTACCGCTTCCTAATAGATAACAATGGCTGCGAAGATATCTGGTATGACAGCAGCTTGTTGGAAGGAAACGCATAACAAATTGTTCAAGAGGGATTCGCAACGCGTGGCATTTTTACTATGCGTTGGTTTTAGTGATTAAGGTGGTATGCGGCGGCTTTGGTATTGCGTTGCTCACCCCTTAACAAGGCGTTATAAGGCTCGAAAATAAAAGGAACTTTCGTGGAAATTAGAGTAGGGCAACTAAGCGATGTTGCAGCTATTACAGACATCTTCAATTTTTACATTGAGCACACTAATGCTCGTTTTGAAGAATGCGCATTTATGCAAGATAATCGTCTAAATTGGTTCTCTCAGTTTTCAAGCAATAGTAAGCATCAACTTTTCGTTGCTACCGAAAATGGGGAGTTGCTAGGTTTTGCATGTTCCCAACTATATAGGGACATTTCAGCATTTGAAGATACGGTAGAAGTGACAGTGTACCTTGCTTCAACAGCAAAAGGTAAAGGAGTTGGTTCAAAACTATATTCCAAACTGTTCTCATCAATTTCTGATTACGGAGTCCACAGGGTGTTGTCAGGTATCGCATTACCTAATGACGCTTCAGTTGCTCTACATAAACGTTTTGGTTTTAGAGAAATTGGCGTATTTAATGAATATGCAAAGAAAAATGGTCAGTACATCAGCTCGGTTTGGTTGGAAAAGGCGCTTGACTAAACGTCCGCCTTATAACAAGCGTTTAAGGCAGATTCCCAACGCTTGGCGGCTCCAGTTCAAAGTCTAGTTTAAGTGTTTATGGCACAATGGTTTAGGTCAGGTGGTGGCGTTGCTCACTACTTAACGCGGCGTTATGTTGCTACAGAAAAAAGGACAGTTTAATGAAGAAAAACCTTGTGGTTGGTTGCACATTGCTAGGTGTAGTCGCGCTATTTTTCGTCGGGAAACGGAGTGGAGAGGAACTGTCATTAGCAGCTTGTGATCTGACTGAAAAGGTCGAAACTCCAGTTCATTTCTTTACGGATGACGCTATAAGCGAGTCAAAAATCAATGAATTCATCGACTACTCTAATCTTGTACTTGAAAACTCATGTGTGCCGATGCAGCGAACATTGTCCGGCATTACTAGGATTGATCTTGCAGGTTTCGAAGACGGCGGTAGTGGTAAGTTGCATCATCAGTTAGCGCAAGCTGTGGGCGACTCGGTGTTAGAACCACTGCAACGTGAGGGGAGTTACTATGTACTAGTTCTTCCTAAAGAACACCCATTTTCACAGGACGGAAGTGCCGGTACTGCTCATGTGAACTTTAGTCGTAGTTTTCTGGTTTTATCATCTGATGCAGAAGTACATGTACTCGAACATGAACTAGGTCACTTGGCCTGGGCGTGGCACAACGATACTCCAGAGTACTGGCTTAAAGGTCAACTGCTGTCAGAAAACCATAAGTTCATAAAGCCCTATGCATTTGGCGCTTTGTGTCGTGAAGCGGGGACAGTTATGACGTATGCAGAAAAAGTGTTACCAGTGTATTCCTCACCAGACATTGAATATTATGGGAAAGCCTGTGGTGATGAAGAACAGGCAGACAATGCACGACACATGCGAGAGTTTGCTCAGTCGTTAACCTTAAACACCGCAACATAACAATAAATTTAAGCAGATTCGTAACGCTCGGCATTTTTGCTTTGAATTAGCTCCGGTGTTTACGGCACAATGGTTTAGGTAGGTGGTAGCGTTACTCACTACTTAATTTGGCGTTAGCCATCAGGGAGGAATTTGTGCATCGAAGACTTTTGATTAGAAAAGCCCCAAAGTGGAGAGTTTTGACTCTTCAACTGAGTTCAATACTTTTCTATGCTGTAGTTTTAACCGTAGGGTTAAACACTTTGATTTTAAATGAATTTGCGTATGGATATTTGTTGCTAGCTTTAATCTTAGGTTCATATTTTCTATTTGCGTTTTACGTAAATACACGCGGGCTGTTTCAGCCTGACTATGAACTAAATGATTTGGGTATTAAAACAGGACAGTTTAGGAATAGAGAATATGGTGACATAGTTCCATGGAGCTATATCGAAGTTATGAAATTAAAGCGGTACCCAGGGTGCTATGTATACTACGTAGTAGTTAAATTGAGAAAGCCGCTGAAGATGAAATTTATGTTCACTCATCAGGCTGAATCGGAACTAGAGTTAAATATATTAGCGCAGTCTCCATCTGCACAGTATCTATATGATGAATTGTCATTATTTAGACAGAAAGTCGAGACATCTGTTCAAGATGGCTAACAATCAATTTAAGAGGGATTCACAACGCTTGGCATTTTTGCTTCTACTTCAATTTTAGTGTTTATGGCACAATGCTTTAGGGTTGGGTGAAGGCGTTGTTCACCCCTTAATTGGGCGTTATACCGCCGTGTGAGGGCGGTATTAGAAATCTAAGCGCAGCACTTCTTGTATTTCTTGCCGCTACCGCAACAACAAGGGTCGTTTCTGTTTGGTTTCTTTTCAAATACCGTTGGTGTTGCCTTGTTCAGGAGCGTATCTAGTTCGATAGTGTTTTCTTCTTGGCTCCCATCAACAGTGATGTTTGCGAAAATCGAATGCTCTTGAGTAATGGCTTCGACTTCTTGTTTACGTACTTCTGTCGGAACAACGATATTGATCGGTGCTTCTTCTGTACCAGCTTTAACATCGCGATTAACGTTGTAGCCTGACAGTACGTGATTTTGTCGAGTTTCGATTCGACCTTTAAAAAACAGCTTAGACATGCTGATACTCTTTACTTGGTATGTAAGAAAATGAGCAGGGATTATACGTATCGTATTAAAATGATAAAGCTCTAATTGGTTAAAAAAAGCGGTATAACAAGCAATTTAAGAGGGATTCACAACGCTTGGTGCCCTCACTTCAAGCCAGTTTAGTGTTTATGGCACAATGCTTTAGGTTTGGGTGGTGGCGTTGTTCACCCCTTAATTGGGCGTTAGCGCGCATAAACTTCACGCTAAACAAGGTTGCAATATGAAAGAAGTTAGATGGTTTTTCCTTTCGTTTTTATTTATACCGATGGTGTCATTCTCTTCAAGCCAAACTGAACAGGAACAAATGGCTGCCTTAAATAAGCTCTTCGAAGGTTTAGAAACTTATACTGATATTGAAGAATCTGTCACATCTAGATATGCGTCAATATACCATTCATTAATCAAAGAAAAACTTGGTGAGTTGAATTTAAACAAAGACTTAGATTGTCGCGCTGAAATATCGTTATCATCGCTTGGTGTTATTGAGCATGTGGAAATAAGTAATAAAAATGTGCTTTGTCAGACAGTCTTCAATGCCGTATGGGAAATTGGTTCATTTCCGTTGCCAGTTGATGTTAATGAGGCAGATAAGTTAAGAAAGTTGAGTATTATCATTAAACCGTGAGGAGCGCACTAACAAACAATTTAAGCAGATTCGCAACGCTTGGCATTTTTAGTTTGAATCAGCTGTAGTGATTACGGCACAATGTTCAGGTTAAGTGGCAGCGCTGCTCACTACTTAATTGGGCGTTATGTTTCCGAGTACCCCACGTTTAGTAGACACTTTACTAAGTTAGATCTAGGGTCTAATTGAGAGGTGATTTATGGCTAAACATCGTAATCCAGCGTACACCGAAGAGTTCCGTAAAGAAGCAGTTCGCTTGGCCAGTCTTCCTGGCCGAACAGCAGTCTCCGTTGCCAAGGAGCTGGGCATCAGTGCCCAACAGATCCGGAACTGGAAGCGCCAGTTCACACGCCTATCTGATAAACAGTTTAACACCTTAGACGGTATCGATTACTCGAAGAAAGAGTCCGAAGAGCTTCGAGCGCTAAGGCGCGAGAACAAGCGACTCAAAGATGAAATGGAATTCCTAAAAAAGGTCTCGGCGTACTTCGCGAAGCAGCAAGAGTGAAGTACGAGTTCATTGAAAACTATGTCGGTGAGTATTCCATTAGCTTAATGTGCCGCACCTTAGAAGTGAGTCGGGGCGGCTATTATAAGTGGTGCCATCATACGCCGAGTGAGCGTTCAAAGCGGCGAGAGCGCTTTGAACAGCTCGTCATGTGTACCTTTGCCCAATATCGGGCACGCTACGGTTCAGTGCGAATAGCAGAAGAGCTAAACGAAGCAGGCTATGCCTGCTGCGTGAATTATGTGGCTGATATCATGAGGGAAAAAGGTATCAGGGCACGTAATGGTAAAGGGTTTAAATACAGCAAGGATGTGGCTGCTATGACGAATGTTGCCGACAATTTACTGCGAAGAGACTTTGAGTCTGAGACGCCAAATCAGAAGTGGGTTACGGACATCACGTATATCTGGGTGAAGAGCCGTTGGCTCTTCTTGGCGACAGTGATGGACCTGCATTCAAGGCGCATCGTGGGTTGGTCGCTAGGGACAACTATGACCGTCGAGCTCATCACCAATGCGCTAAAAATGGCGTTTGAGTCACGTAAGCCGCCTAAGGGCGTCATTATCCACTCAGACCGTGGTGTACAATACAGAGCATATAAATATCAAGACTTCATGCGCAAGCATGGAGGTGTACCGAGCATGAGTCGACAGGGCAACTGTTGGGATAATGCTGTGATGGAGTCGTTCTACAGTCGACTGAAAGTCGAACTGATATACGCAGAAGACTACCAAACTCTCGAAGAAACCCGAATGGGCATCTTCGAATACATCGAGGTATTTTACAATCGCAGAAGAAGACACTCAGCGTTGGGGCATGTCAGCCCAGTTGAGTACGAAAGTATGTAGTTATGTACTGTCTACTTTTTGTGGGGTACACCAGTTTATTTTTAGACAAGGAGGTTAATTTGATTATGAGAGCTATTGTTATTAGTGTCTTGGCCACCGCCTTAGCTGGATGTGCAGCTAAAGGTCCGAGCGCAGAGCTTCAGTTGAGCAATGAGTGCTATCAAAGTACTGTTGACGAAAGGGTAGCTAGATTTACTGATAATTTTACTACTGATGATCTGAATGACTTAACTTCTGCTTTAAAGCGGCACTATTTAAAAGTGTCTCATGCAATGCTTCTAAAGCAGCGAGCGAATGATATATCCGATCCGCTTGGTGGCATTCCGGCGTCCTTTGAATTAGAAACAGCCCAAGAAAGTGTTATTGGTAGCCTTAAACCAATCTACATGATTCTTAACCGTAGTTCGGTTCCACAATTTGTATCTACTCAAGTACAGCAACAAATGAAAGACGGTTTGGCTATCTGCTATGGTGAATCATAAGCATAACAATAAATTTAAGCAGATTCGTAACGCTTGGCACTTTTGGTTTGTATCAGCTTTAGTGTTTACGGCACAATGCTTTAGGTAAGTGGTAGCGTTGCTCACTACTTAATTTGGCGTTATGCAGCTACTTGAAATTCCCGAAAAATAATAGATGTATTGAAAGAGAAGTAACATGTACAAGAAACTATTTATCCTTAGTCTACCCGTTCTATTGGCAGCATGTGCTGCGCCAAAATATACAGCGGAAGCAATCTCGCAAGAGAACCAGAGTAAAGAAATTACTATCGTGAAAGATGACGCGACACGAGAAATTTTCTTAGATTCAATGCAAGAGTGGTGTTTGGATACTGCTCATAAATGTACTGTTGTAAGTGATGGAACTTCCCCGAAAAGCTCGGAACTTACACTTACTTACGTATCACGTTGGAGCTGGGACTTCAGAACGTTTATCGCAGATGCCAAAGTTAAAGCGTATAGAAATAGTGAGAAAGTTGGTGAAGTTGAGTTCAAGGCACCAAATAGTGCAAATTCAGATAAGTGGGGAGACGACAGCAAACGAATCATCGCAATGATGGATTTGTTGTTTGGGAAGCAGACTGTAAGTGAGGCTCAGTCCAAAATAAAGTCAGGTGAAATGTAGCGGCATAACAATAAATTCAAGTAGATTCGCAACGCTTGGCACTTTCAGTTTGAATCGGTTTCAGTGTTTACGGCACAATGGTTTAGGTAGGTGGTAGCGTTGCTCACTACTTAATTTGGCGTTATATGGTTGAATGAACTGCTCATTCGTAGCTGTTCTGACACATTCTTGTTTTTGTTAGGGCTATAGGTTGAAGTAATGATGATACAAGTAGATAAAATAGAAGATATTAAATCAATTTTAAGAAATGCTGCTCAAAATGAGTCAACAGTGGCTTATTCGAGAATCTACCAAGTTTTCGATGAAGGGACAGACTCTTCAATTGTTTGGGAGACGTTCGAAGAGGCATGTGGTCAATTAGCTGATTCAAGAGTTGCGATTTACGGTGCTCTCCTAGCGACTAAAGCAACCGGTTTACCTCAAAATGGATTTTTTGATGTATTCATGAATATGCGCAACGAAGAGTATATTCATATAACTCGTGGTGAAGTATCAACTTCAAGTGCTATACCATTTGAAATGAGAGAGGCTATCGTTGCTTTAGAGAGGGAACGAGTATATGCACATTGTATTTCTTGATGCTAATCAACCATATAACAAGAAATTTAAGAGTGATTCACAACGCTTGGCGCTTTCACTTCAAGCCAGTTTAGTGTTTATGGCACAATGCTTTAGGTTTGGGTGGTAGCGTTGTTCACACCTTAATTTGGCGTTATGTTTACTTTTATTTCAAAGGCTTAAAGGTCTTAGGCTCTAGTTCTTTGTCCCTCTAGCAATTCGTTCCGAGTAGACTCAGCAAATCCGTATTGTCGGCCTAAGTTCTTGAATCTCTCAGCCCGTAAAACATGTCAATGTTCGCGGGTTGCTTCATTGTCAGGTCGTGGCGGCCGGTTTCATGTTTAACTGGCTTAAGGTCGCTTTCAGGTTCTTGGCCAATCAGCATTTCGGCTTGGCAGTTGCCTCGGCAATTTTTCATTGTCTTACGCTTTGGTTGGAAAGAAAGGGCACTCGTTGTCAGTTGGTCGGGTTGCCTCATTGGGCAGGGAAGTGGAATTACACGTTTTAGGTTGGTCGCCTTTGTCGGTCAAGTTGGTTTCAGCCTTGTGGTTTGCTTCAGAAAAAACAGTCAGAAATAGCAGTTCTTTCTCAAGAAAATCATACATTTGTGGTGAAACATAACAAACAATTCAACAGTGATTCGCAACGCTTGGCGCTTTCACTTCAGGTTGAGTTTAGTGTTTACGGCGCAGTGTTCAAGTTCAGTGTCTGCGTTGCTCACACGTTAATTGGGCGTTATGCAGCAGGGAGAAAAAATGGACAAAATCTATAATGAATTGTTTTCCCAATCTTTTCCTAGCGACGAGCAGTTAGTTGAGTTTGCACTAAAGCGTCACGGATATTGTATGGATAATGGCTACTACGGTGTTACTTATCCGGATGACTTAGATGAATACGAGCGTGAAGTTGAAGGACAATGCATTCCAGAGGGTATGCTTAGAATCAACTATTGGGACGGTTCTGAAAACGAGTCGCTTGTGAGTGAACGAGATTATCTTTCTGCGCTAAAAAACTATTTAACGCGAAAGGGCAATAAAGAACTAGCGCGTTGTTTGACTGCAGCATAACCAGGCGTTTAAGAGGGATTCACAACGCTTGGCATTTTTGGTTCGAATCAACATAAGTGTTTATGGCAGAATAGGTTTAGGTTAGGTGGTGCGTTGTTCACCCCTTAACGCAGCGTTATGTTTACTTGTAATTCAAAGGCTTAAAGGTCTTAGGCTCTAGTTCTTTGTTCCTTTGGCAATTCGTCCCTAGTAGACTCAGCAAATCCGCATTGTCGGCCTAAGTTCTGGAATCACTCAGCCCGTAAAACATGCCAATATTCATGGGTTGCTTCATTGTCAGGTCGTGGTGGTCGGTTTCAGGTTTAACTGGCTCAAAGTCGCTTTTAGGTTCTTAGTCAATTAGCATTTCAGCTTGGCAGTTGCCTCGGCAATTTGCCATTGTTTTGCGCTTTGGTTGGAAAGAAAGGGCGCTTGTTGCTCCTTGGTCGCGTTGCCTCATTGGGCAGGGAAGTGGAATTACTGGTTTTGGGTTGGTCGTTTTTGGCGGCCAAGTTGGTTCTTACCTTGTGGTTTAGTTCTGAAAATTGGTCAGAAATCGCAGTTCTTTCTCAATTAAATCATGTGTTTGTGGTAAAACATAACAAACAATTCAACAGTGATTCGCAACGCTTGGCGCTTTCACTTCAGGTTGAGTTTAGTGTTTACGGCGCAGTGGTTTAGTTGAGTGGCAGCGCTGCTCACACGTTAATTGGGCGTTATGTACTTTGGAGAAAATATGGAAGTTGTTACTACTGAAAAACACGTCTCAGAATATCCCAATCCGTTTTATTTGAAGCAAGGTGACAAAGTAGCTCTAGGTACAATTGACGACGAGTTTCCCAACTGGATCTTTATAACCAGTCTCGAAGGGGAGCAGGGTTGGGCTCCAGTTCAATATATCGAGAAGATTGTAGGAAGCTCTGAAGGTATCTTGCTTGAAGACTATGACAATGTTGAGCTTAATACTGTCATTGGCGAAAAACTGTCAGTGCTATTCGAACTCAACGAGTGGTATCGAGTTTCGAGGTCAACGGGTGAAATTGGTTGGGTACCAGTGCGCTCGGTACAACGTACATAACAATAAATTTAAGAGTGATTCACAACGCTTGGCGCTTTCACTTCAAGCCAGTTTAGTGTTTATGGCACAATGCTTTAGGTTTGGGTGGTTGCGTTGTTCACACCTTAATTTGGCGTTATGTGATAAGGAAAGTATGTCGTATAAAATTGAAGATTGGCGAAATCGCTATTCAGAGCGTTCTGACCTTTCGACTGGGTTAGTCCATTTAACTCGAGCAACGGATAATGCATCTGTTGCAGCCCTAATGTTTAAAATTTTAACAGAGCAATCCTTGAAAGGTAGCTCCACTGAACAAGGCTTTATTGTTGGTAAAGACACCGCTGTTTGTTTTCAGGATGCTCCTTTGAGTTCAGTTTGCCAGAATACTTGGTTTGAGCAAAAGTTGAGAGCTAGTGGGCATACGAAAAAAACAAGGTATCACCCTTGTGGTTTCATGTTTCCGAAACAAAAGGTGTACACAAGTGGCGGTCGTCCTGTGATATACGATAAAACAGCTGAAGCTAAGAAGTATTTACCAAAATCAGAATGGTGGCGTATCGTAAATTTTGATCTTTCAAATCCGAATTTTATCATTGACTGGACACATTAGCGTGAGTGGCGAGTAAAAGGTGATTTTGAGTTTTCTATTGATGAAGTAACTCTTCTTTTTACTAAAAGCACAACGTATAAAGCGTTCATTGACCTATGTGATAAAAACGACAGACCTTTCTACAAGGAAGTCGCGGGTGTTATCAATATGCAAAATATACTGTTCTAGAAATTATCACATAACAAGCAATTTAAGAGGGATTCCAACGCTTGGCACTTTTGCTTCTACTTCAAATTTAGTGTTTATGACACAATGCTTTAGGTTTTGGTGGTGGCGTTGTTCACCCCTTAATTGGGCGTTAGCCTATTTTATAATGTACGGATTATTATGAAAAAATATTTAATGCTTTTTATCTTAACACTGACTGGGTGTAGCACTTCCCACTATGAGGAAAATAACAAAACGATAGAGCTAAGTAGAGAGTACTTTATAGGCAAATGGAGTTGTGTTCCCAAACAAAGTGACCCTCTAAACTTATTCTCAGACATGAAACTTTATCGAGTGTATGAGGAAAGTGGAGTACTTAACATTGAAGTGAGCTTTGAGGTGCATACTAATGAAATGGAAGTACCTCTGACAGTGAACGCCAAAACTGATGGGGTTTGGATGCGAGATCCTTTCATCACTGATATAACGGAGTTTCATCATAAGTTTTCGGTTGAAACAAATAACGACGTAATTTCAAAACAACTTACGCAAGTGATGAAAGATCAAAGTATCCTGCATGAAATGATATATGTTTCTGTAGAGCCGCAAAGTGATAGCGCAATGATTGTAAGGTTACCTAGTGATATACAAGATTGCGCAAAGGTTGACTCAACACAATAGGCTAACAATAAATTTAAGCAGATTCGCAACGCTTGGCACTTTTGGTTTGAATTGACTTAAGTGTCTACGGCGCAATGCTTTAGGTAGGTGGCAGCGTTACTCACTACTTAATTTGGCGTTATAAGGCTGCATCAAACTAAGGATGGTAAAATGTTGTCACGAGATAAAACAGGGCTTATCGTTGTTGATGTGCAGGGTAAGCTTGCACGCTTAGTCTATGATAGTGAAACACTTGTTTCTAATTGCTCGAAATTGATAGTCGGGGCTAGAGCCCTAGGTTTGCCCATAGTTCTGCTTGAACAAAACCCTGAGAAGTTGGGTGAGACAGTAGAGGAACTGAGAGTTCCCCTTGGTGAAGTCAATCCGATAACAAAGTTTACTTTCAATGCTTGTGAGTCTCCCGATTTCCTAGCAACAATCAAAGATATGGATGTAGATACTTGGCTAGTTTGTGGTATTGAGGCGCATATATGTGTGTACCAAACGGCAAAAGGATTGGTCGAATTAGGCTTCAATGTTGAACTGGTTAATGACTGTGTTTCCTCTCGTACGCTATCAAATGTCCAATTAGGTATTAATCGGCTGAAGGAAAGTGGTGTAGGAATCTCGGGGTTAGAAATGTGTCTCTACGAACTTGTCAAAGACTGTAGGGCAGCTGAATTTAAGCAGGTGCTAAGTCTAATTCGTTAGAACTCGCCTTATAACAATAAATTTAAGAGTGATTCACAACGCTTGGCGCTCTCACTTCAAGTAAGTTTAGTGTTTATGGCACAATGGTTTAGGTAAGGTGGTTAGCGTTGTTCACACCTTAATTTGGCGTTATGTAACCCATGGAGTTTAGGAGTCTTTTAGTGCGGAAGTGTGTTGGAAATAGAATAATATGGCCTCATAAGTACTTAACTTGGCAGTCCCAAATGATATGTGTACTAACTTTAGTTTCAATCGTCATTGGGCGTGGCATATATCAGGTTGTAAATCATAGTACTTTATATCCTGGGCTATTTGTGTCTCTTTATATGAGTGCAGTCATCGCATGTTATCTATATGACAAAGGTCTACCAATAGGGTCTGTAATAGTTGATTTTGAGCCAAACGACCTCACCAAGCAGTACAGTAGATTGGCTATAACTTCATTATCATCTGTGATCTATACAGTATGCATACTGAAAGGTGTAAGTTAGATTGTACCGAAGAAAATGAAGCGCGATTACATAACAAGGCGTTTAAGACGGATTCCCAACGCATGGTGTTTTCGGCTTACTTTGGGTTAAGTGTTTATGTCACAATGGTTTAGGCAGGGTGGTAGCGTTGCTCACCACTTAACGCGGCGTTATGTCTTCGGCGGAAATTACCAGCAAGGGAGAATAAGATTGATGTTTAAAGTCAAACTGATTGTTATCTCATTAATGTTAGTCTGGGTAATGATAAATAAGATTTCCCTAGGCGTTAGTAACGAAGTTGTAGAACCAGCTAAAGCGATCTCAGGCAATTGTGTTAAAACTTTAAAAACAGGTACATTATTAAAGCTAAAGGTTAAAACTGAAGCTGAAATTGTTCCTACAACGATTGGAGCAATTGGGCTCACTTGCGAAGTTTTATTACAGAAAATCATCTCAAAAGATGAGCTTATGGTTAAGTATAAAAGATTTGAATCAGGGGACATCGATTCCCTAAAAGTTAGTATTACAGAAGGCCGTACATATTGGGGCTTTAACGGTGAAGAAAACACTAGCGACTAATTCAGAACATTTGTATTGAAGACATAACAATAAATTTAAGAGTGATTCACAACGCTTGCCGCCCTTACTTCAAGTAAGTTTAGTGTTTATGGCACAATGGTTTAGCTAAGGTGTTAGCGTTGTTCACACCTTAATTTGGCGTTATGTTTACTTGTATTTCAAAGGCTTAAATATCTTAGGCTCTAGTTCTTTGTCCTTCTGGCAGTTCGTCCCTAGTAGACTCAGCAAATCCGTATTGTCGGTCTAACTTCTTGAATTTCTCAGCCCGTAAAACATGCCTATGTTCGCGGGTTGCTTCATTGTTAGGTCTTGGCGGTTGGCTTCTTGTTTAACTGGCTCAAAGTCGCTTTTAGGTTCTTAGTCAATTAGCATTTCTGCTTGGCAGTTGCCTCGGCAATTCAGCTTTGTTTTGCGCTTTGGTTGGAAAGTCAGGGCGCTTGTTGGTGCTTAGTCGGGTTGCCTCATTGGGCAGGGAAGTGGAATTACTGGTTTTAAGTTGGTCGCCTTTGACGGCCAAGTTGGTTCTATCCTTGTGGTTTGCTTCAGAAAAGTAGTCAGAAATAGCAGTTCTTTCTCAAGAAAATCATGTATTTGTGGTAAACATAACAATAAATTTAAGAGTGATTCACAACGCTCGGCGCTTTCACTTCAAGCAAGTTTAGTGTTTATGGCACAATGCTTTAGGTCGGGTGGTTAGCGTTGTTCACACCTTAATTTGGCGTTAGCTTACAACGAAGAAAAGGTTGATTATGTATGCTTAGAAAATTCATTCTGGCTCTGTCGTTAGTTCCTACATTGTTATTTTCGCAAACTAAGCCTATCGATATTACGGCTTCCGATTGGCTTAGCTTAATAGACAATCAACACTACAGTGAAAGTTGGGATAGTGCTGGTGGTTTGTTTCGTTCACAAATATCAAAAGATGAGTGGGCTGAAGCGGTAGGCTCTGCGCGTACAAAGCTCGGAAATCTTGAATCACGTAGTGTAGTAACCACAAAGCCGGTGAAATCTTTACCGAATATACCTGACGGCGAGTACGTTGTAGTTCAATATCAAACGATATTTTCAGGGAAGAAGTCGACAGAAACCTTAACTCTTTCTAAAAACAAAACTGGTTGGGTTGTTATTGGTTATTTCATCAACTAGTTCGGCCAGTAAGCTAACAAGCTCGGAAATCTTGAATCACGTAGTGTAGTAACCACAAAGCCGGTGAAATCTTTACCGAATATACCTGACGGCGAGTACGTTGTAGTTCAATATCAAACGATATTTTCAGGGAAGAAGTCGACAGAAACCTTAACTCTTTCTAAAAACAAAACTGGTTGGGTTGTTATTGGTTATTTCATCAACTAGTTCGGCCAGTAAGCTAACAATAAATTTAAGAGTGATTCACAACGCTCGGCGCTCTCACTTCAAGTAAGTTTAGTGTTTATGGCACAATGGTTTAGGGAAGGTGGTAGCGTTGTTCACACCTTAATTTGGCGTTATGTTTACTTGTAATTCAAAGGTTTAACGGTCTTAGGCTTTAGTTCTTTGTCCCTCTTGCAATTCGTCCCTAGTAGACTCAGCAAATCCGCATTGTCGGCCTAAGTTCTTGAATCTCTCAGCCCGTAAAACATGCCAAAGTTCGTGGGTTGCTTCATTGTCAGGTCGTGGCGGTTGGGCTCCTGTTTAACTGGCTTAAAGTCGCTTTTAGGTTCTTAGCCAATTAGCACTTCGGCTTGGCAGTTGCCTCGGCAATTTGCCATTGTCTTGCGCTTTGGTTGGAAAGATAGGGCGCTTGTTGTTACTTAGTCGGGTTGCCTCATTGGGCAGGGAAGTGGAATTACTCGTTTCTGGTTGGTCGCCTTTGGTGGCCAAGTCGGTTCTTGCCTTGTGGCTTAGCTCAGAAAACTGGTCTGAAATAGCAGTTCTTTCTCAAGTAAATCATGTATTTGTGGTAAAACATAACAAACAATTCAACAGTGATTCGCAACGCTTGGCGCTCTCACTTCGGGTTGCATTTAGTGTTTACGGTGCAGTGGTTAAGTCCAGTGGCTGCGTTGCTCACACGTTAATTGGGCGTTAGTTGCCTACGAGGAAATAGAGGCTTAAATGAATAAAATTACAAATAAGAAAATAGAAAACTATAGTAAGTACCTCAAAGAGAAAAGTCGCCCGCCTAGTCGTGGGGGGAATACAAATGCTCTACATGCCCATTATTTAGTTGTAGACGGAGAAAGTTACAGTTTTCTAGCCCTTGGTTCACAGCAATGGGTGTTTAAAACCGACTTAGTTTCATTCGAATATGAAATTAAAGGTACATACAAAAATATACTTGTCGATACGTTGAAAACAGTGGACAAGAACGGCAATGAGGTAGTGCGTGGGAATCGTGGCTTTAAGCGCCAACTGAGAACTGCTGATGCTCGTATGCCGGTGAGTCGTCGTGAGATGAACAGCTTTAAATAGGTCGGCAACTAACAAGCAATTTAAGAGGGATTCACAACGCTTGGCATTTTTGCTTCTACTTCAAATTTAGCGTTTATGGCACAATGCTTTAGGTTGGGTGGTAGCGTTGTTCACCCCTTAATTGGGCGTTAGCTATCTTCTCAAGTTTGGGCACAAAGTCGAATGTATTAAGTAAGAATACGAACTTACTTAGTGCTTTTGGTATTCTTAGAATTGTCGTTTTCCATGCGTGCGTTAATCTCATTGGAGGCAGTATGAATATTAGGTTTTGTGAAAAGTGCGAGAGAGAAACTGAACATACAGAGGCAATTAAGCAGAAACCCTCAAAATATGGCAAGTCAAAAAAAGAACAGTTCAAAGCGTTTCTAGACGGTTTCTTCAGTGGATCAGCGGCTTCTTTGCCAGGAGGAGCATCATTGGAGTTAACAGACAGGTACGTAGTTTGTCTTAAATGTGGCAAACAAACACTAGAAAATCACGGCACAGAATTTCAATAGCTCTCCTCTGTAGACAGAAAGCTAACAAGCAATTTAAGAGGGATTCACAACGCTTGGCACTTTTGCTTCTACTTCAAATTTAGTGTTTATGGCACAATGCTTTAGGTGTTGCTGGTAGCGTTGTTCACCCCTTAATTGGGCGTTATGAGCTTCCAAGAATTAGAAGGAAAATATGGCAGTTTTAGAAATTCTGACGGCACCAGACCCAAGGCTTAAGGTCAAAGCGGAAAAGGTGCAAGATCTTTCGACGGTACAAACATTAATAGACGATATGTTGGAAACGTTATATGCGACTGACAATGGTATCGGTTTGGCGTCAACTCAAGTTGGTCGTAAAGAGGCCGTTGTTATTATCGACCTTTCAGAAAGTCGAGATGAACCGTTAATTTTGGTTAACCCTGAAGTGGTTAGTGGTTCGGATAAAGCATTGGGTCAAGAAGGTTGTTTATCCGTTCCTGATTATTATGCAGACGTAGAGCGTTTTACTTCAGTTGTTGTGTCTGCTTTAGATCGCGAAGGTAAGCCAATTACCATCGAAAGTGATGAGTTTCTAGCTATCGTAATGCAGCACGAAATAGATCATTTGTCGGGTAACTTGTTTATTGACTACCTTTCACCACTTAAGCGTAAAATGGCTATGAAAAAGGTTAAAAAGTACGTTAAAGCGCACTCTTAACCCCGCTCATAACAATAAATTTAAGAGTGATTCAC
The DNA here is from genome assembly GCF_000176235.1 of Vibrio orientalis CIP 102891 = ATCC 33934. Lineage (NCBI taxonomy): Bacteria > Pseudomonadati > Pseudomonadota > Gammaproteobacteria > Vibrionales > Vibrionaceae > Vibrio > Vibrio orientalis. Next base: position 745,229 of record NZ_ACZV01000005.1, read on the forward strand.
AACGCTTGGCGCTCTCACTTCAAGTAAGCTTAATGTTTATGGCACAATGCTTTAGGTAAGGTGTTAGCGTTGTTCACACCTTAATTTGGCGTTATACGCTTTTGAGGAAATAATCCAATATGAACAAGGTAGTATTCAGAAATTGCGATGAAAATAGTGAGTATTGGGTTGCTCTAGAGAAGCTGTTTCAAACGGAATGGTCTGACTTTCAGTTTGTAGATACCTATAAACTAGAATCTAACCTTCCACCGGTAATTGTTGCTCTCAGAGAGAACCAAGTTATTGGTGGTCTCGCTTATTCGCGCTTTAAAGAACCTCATGGTGACTCAGAAGTTATTTGGCTTAACGCAGTCTTTGTATCCAATGAGTGGCGTGGTCAAGGTATTGCGAGTGAACTGATCAATCGAGGTGTTAGGCAGGTATCAGCAACAACTCAAAGTAACCTGTATGCTTACACAAACGTACCATCGTTGTATGAGTCTTTAGATTGGTTAGCGGTTGACATTGAAAGTGAGCTAAATCATAAGGTTATGAAAGTTCCGTTGTAGTGTCAGCACGCGTATAACAAGCAATTTAAGAGGGATTCACAACGCTTGGCGCCCTCACTTCAAGTCAGTTTAGCGTTTATGGCACAATGCTTTAGGTTTGGGTGGCGGCGTTGTTCACCCCTTAATTGGGCGTTATACCAATTTGATGATTCGTCCAATTCAAATACTTGTATCGTAGCTAGATTGGGATTCCTATATACTCTCTTGTTTCAAAGGAAAACCGTTATGGAAATGATCATTGTTGCTTCTGAACAGCAAAAGCGCTTAATCATGATTTTTAGTCGTACAACAGCGAAGCAGCCAGACAAAGCACTTATCAAAGACTTAGATTCATATAAAATAAATTCTTCCGTATATCCTGCATTTAAGGCAGCATCCGATCTTCGAGTGGAGCGCATCCGACTACCTTTTGGTGACGATAAAAATAGCGCACTTGATGGCGGTGATTTTCTCTATCGTTATTTAGCAAAAGGCTATATCTGTCTAGGCGATTTTGTCGGTCAACCTAAGCCTGATTTGTCCCCGTGGGGCGTTCGTTCGGTGCGTAAGCAACCAAAAATCGGGTTTGGCTTATAGAGTTGAAATGCTAGAAATCGCGTGGGAATAAATTGGTATAACAATAAATTTAAGAGTGATTCACAACGTTTGGCGCCCTTACTTCAAGTCAGTTTAGTGTTTATGGCACAATGCTTTAGGTAAGGTGTTAGCGTTGTTCACACCTTAATTTGGCGTTAGTTGCCCAGTCGACATAATCAGTCTGTTGGGAATTTTTGTTTTTGGTGTAGTACACGCATAATTCGAATGATGTCGCCTTCAACCCAGTAGGAAACGATCATCGAAATCTCAGGAATAATGAGCAATCGCCCTCTAATTCCGTCTCGTTGGACTCCCATTTGAGGTTGTTCTAAAAGGTTCTCAACTTTTGCTTCGATGATTTCATCTGTTTTATCAGCAGCTTCGGGGTTGAAGTCATAAAGAAACTCAAAGATCTTTTCACGATCGTTAAGAGACTCTTCTTCCCACAAAATCATAATTTGCCTCGGTTACGTATTTTAGCTTTGCGCTCGGCCATACGAGATTTGGCTGATTCGTGGTCAACAAAAGCGGCTTTTCCCGAGTCAAACTTCTCAAAAGCTAAGTTTACTTGTTCAGTTAACCATGCATCGTGAGATAAAGTCTTTCTCTGTTGGTCGGCCAGTTGCTCAGTCAGTTCGCGACAAGCATCACTTAGTGTTCTGCCTTGGCTTTCAGCCATTTGTTGGGCTAGTCGCTTCGTTTCTTCATCAACACGAAATTGAATTCTAGTGTCCATGATGCACTCCATATCTTGTGTGTGTACAAATGTTAGCACTAGGTTTGAAGTTGGGCAACTAACAATAAATTTAAGCAGATTCGCAACGCTTGGCACTTTTGGTTTGAATCGGCTTTAGTGTTTACGGCACAATGGTTTAGGTTTGGTGGTAGCGTTGCTCACTACTTAATTTGGCGTTATATTCCTAAGGTGATAAATATGAAAAATATCGATGAATTTGGTCAGTTGATATCTAAAGGTTTACGAGACCAAGCCTTGGGAAGGTGCGAGGATATCATAGAACGAAAAGTGAAATCTCAAGAATGTCTAGAAATCAACGACAGTTTAGCTAGCTTAACGGATGAGCAAATCTCCGTCGTAAAACGGCTAGTAACTAGCTGCGTTGATACTGGTATTCATGATTTTCTTTATACTCTTGATGAGACACAAGACGAACTGTCTGTATCAATAAATGGCGAAGATATAGTCAAAGAGTCAGATGGGTTAAATGGTGAGTTGTTCTCTGACAATGGTTGGTTTGCTAAATACAGCAAATATGGTGAGTCCGGAATATAACAATCAATTTAAGAGGGATTCACAACGCTTGGCACTTTCGCTTCTACTTCAAATTTAGTGTTTACGGTACAATGCGTTAAGTTGGGTGGAGGCGTTGTTCACCCCTTAATTGGGCGTTATACGCGTTGGTCTACACTTCACTTTAACAAAGGAGTGTACGATGCAAGAACAAGAAGAGATTAGGGCCACATTAGAAGATTATGCCAAAGCATATTGTGCCAAGGATATAGATGCTTTGATGTCTGTGTTTGACCCTAGCGGCAACATATCAGTTATTGGGACTGGTGGGGATGAATTGTGCTCAGGAGCACCCGCTGTGAGGGAGTTGTTTCAGAGGAACTTTGCAGAGGCAACGGCTAGTAAGTTTGAATGGGGTTGGTCTGATATTGTCATCTCAAGTGGGAGTGCAGTGGTTTCACAGTGTTTAACTATTTACTTGAACACGGAAGACGGGGAAATCAGTGTCCCTGTGCGTTGGACAGTCGCTCTTAAGAAAGTAGAGCGCTGGGTCTGGATACATAGGCATGCGTCAACGGCGTCAGGCTCACAGGAAAAAGGGCAAGCATACCCAACCCGGTGAAAACGCGTATAACAATAAATTTAAGCAGATTCGCAACGCTTGGCATTTTCGATTTGAATCAACTTTAGTGTTTACGGCACAATGGTTTAGGTCAGGTGGTGGCGTTGCTCACTACTTAATTTGGCGTTATGTTTTAGGAGACTTATGAGTATTTTCAAGTATTTAGGTATCAGTGCAGCGGAAGCATATTTAAAGTATCAAACTATCCGTTTTAATACCCCAGATGCGTATAATGATCCCTATGAAATGCAGGTTCGTTTTAAGTCGAAAGTTGAAATCGAAGCTAGTTATAAGCAAATTAATTTCCACCTTCATGGTAATTCAGGTTGTATTGACCAGTATTTAATTGTGGACGACAGTAAGCATCCATTTTCACTGGACACATCAGTTTATGAAGACATATGTGGGAAAGTGGGGATGTCTTGTTTTAGTGAGTCAGAATCAAAAATACCCGATAATGTATTGATGTGGGCTCATTATGCGGAGTCACATCGTGGATTAGCAATAAAACTAAAAGAAGGTTCCTTTATTAGCTCTATTTTAAATAAGGTTAATTACGTCACCTCGACGCCAATGTTGGACGCATCTATATTGTCTGAGTCTAGTTTTTTTGTAAGTGATTTGTACTTTAAGTCAACAGATTGGGAGTACGAACAAGAGCGGCGGTTAGCTATCCCACTCAGCGAATGTGATACATTGGACAACAAGGACATATATGGTTTCCCGATCCATATTCATGATTTACCTGTAAAAGACGTTGAGATGATTTTCCTTGGCTCAAATGCATCAAGTGAATTGTTGAAACTTGGCTACGAATTCCATCAAAAGTTTGGAATTCCGGTTATCAAACAAAAGGCTCGCTCTGATAGGTTTGGTTTTATGGCAACTGCTTCATTTGGACCCTCTTTGCAGGAGTGTATAGAGTTAAATAACCATTATGGCATTAAATAAAACATAACAAGCAATTTAAGAGGGATTCACAACGCTTGGCACTTTCACTTCAAGCCAGTTTAGTGTTTATGGCACAATGCTTTAGGTTGGGTGGAGGCGTTGTTCACCCCTTAATTGGGCGTTATGTTTTAATGGAATTTCAATGGCTTAAATGCCTTTGAGTCGTTCTTTGCCCCTTTGGTTATTCGTTGGGAGTAGACTCCGCAAATCACTATTATCGCCTAGTTCTCAAACCACTTAGCCCGTAAAACATGCCAAGGTTCGCGGGTTGCTTCATTCAAGTTTTCGGGTGGTTTGGGCGTCTTGTTTCTCTGGCTCAAAGTCGCTTTGGGCATATTTCCCAATTAGCTAATAACCTTGGCAGTTGAGTCGGCAAATCGCCATTGTTCTGCGCTGCTTTTGCTAAGAAAGGGCGCTTGTTGAAAGCGTATTGAGTTGCCTCATTAGCAGGGAAGTGGACTTACTCGTTTTTAGTTTTGGCGCGTCTGCCGGTCAAGTAAGTTCGAGCTTGTGATTTGGTTCAGAAAACTAGGTCTGCATCTCAGTTCTTTACCAAGTAAATCAACGAATTGTGCTAAAACATAACAAGCAATTCAAGCTGATTCGCAACGCTCGGCACTTTCGGTTTCAACTTGTTTGGTGATTACGGTGCAGTGTTTTAGTAAAGTGGCAGCGTTGCTCACAACTTAATTGGGCGTTAGGCTTTTGGGCAAAAATTGACCAGTATCAACTTGTATCTATTTAGATTTTTCTTCTCATAAACGTGAGCAATACTTATCAAGAGAGATAGGAAATTTTCGTAACATGAGGCAAGGATTATGAGAAAATTCGTAGTATTTTTATTGATAATTTTTTGCTACGGGGCTTATGCAGAAGAAAATAATGTAAAGCTTTATAGTAGTGCCCAGGGGGAGAATGTTGTTGTTTTTGAAGATGGCTCCACACACTATTATGGTAGCGCTTTTTCTATTAAAGAAATATTAGACCGCTATAAATTTGAAATAGAAGTTTTAAAAAAAGACTATACGCAGGAAAAAGTTGTTTATCCCAACCCTATATGTTCGATATATCAAGCAGATAAAACAATAACATGTGATTGCAGTGGTGATAGAAGTTGCTTTGTTGATAATCACTCGTGTTATTGCATGCCGGAATGGGAATTTGATTTGGTTGCTAAGCCAGTTAATGGTGACAAAGAAGAAGTCTGCGAGAACTGTGGGGGGACAGGGGTAAAAGATAAAGAAATTTGCACTAGTTGTGGTGGCTCTGGGTACAAATAGCCTAACAAGCAATTTAAGAGGGATTCACAACGCTTGGCACTTTTGCTTCTACTTCAAATTTAGTGTTTATGGCACAATGCGTTAGGTTGGGTGGAGGCGTTGTTCACCCCTTAATTGGGCGTTAGGTGAAGGAGGGCGGATGAACAAGAATAGGTTCATAAATGACGTTATTAAGCCATGGGAAGAGTTAAATCTACTTCTTGTAAATCAGTTTGCATTTCAACCAGACCTATCGGATGTAACCCGTTTGGCTGGAGGGATTTCTATAGCATTACGACACCAAGTGGATTTTTCAGAGTTGAGTGATCGGCAAGCAAATGAAATGTGTTTTTCACAAAACTTAATCGTGGATGCAGGTGATTTTTACAAACATGGTGAACTGAGAAACGCGAGTAGAAATTGCCCAATAGCCGTGGTTTCAAACTTTGAATATAAAGATAATGAGTTCGCTTTTCTTCGAAACGCTGTTCTTTTAGAGCACCGCACTCACGGAAATTATGATTTTATGGAAGAGTCATTAAAAGCTATTCGGTTCTGGATTCAACAGCACGGCTACGATATTACATGGGAAAGTGAAATAAAGTTAGCTCCAAGACGTTTCCAGCATGAAGCTATGCTGAAATTTGACCCTAAATACTGCTTTGAGATGTCTAGTACTAGAATCCAGTTCTTCAAAGAGAATTGTGTTGGCACCCTAGAGCCATATAGACCAGAAGAATTCCGATTTTCTGTATACTAATTCACCTAACAATAAATTTAAGCAGATTCGCAACGCTTGGCACTTTTGGTTTGAATCGGCTTAGGTGTTTACGGCACAATTCTTTAGGTAAGTGGTAGCGTTGCTCACTACTTAATTTGGCGTTATGTGTCTCAGAAAATTTTCATTGCCAATATGCAATAATGCACCTAATATGCGTCGATTTTTCTATTAGGAGTAATTGTAATGAAAAAGCTACTGGTAATGGTTTCAATGTCGTTCCTATCCTTTGGAGCAACGGCTGCTTTCATACACCCACTAGACTTTGATGGTTCCGACGTACAAAAAAATGAAGTAATTGCGTATATCCAGAGTAGGGTTAAGAAAGACTATTGTCAGACAATTGATATGTGCCAAGAAAGCATGCTGCGAATAATGGAAAATGAAAATCTCGATGCTTTTAAACGACTTACTCAAGCAAAAAGTCGAGATATTCTAGATCGCGCAATACATGATTATTGCGGCACAGTTGATATGTGTACATATCAAATGATTGAAATGATGTACAAAGAGAATGTAAAGGCATCTCAACAACAATTATCTTGGTAGTGGTTAGTACTACTTATTTATTTGCACTTCGCTATATATTCAGAGGTAATATGAAAAAACTAGTTTTCTTATTGTCGTTATTGAGCTTTAGCTCTTTTGCTACAGAAACTAATTCCATTTCTATCGTTGATAAAAATTTAAGCTATGCCAAAAATTTATCAATGAGTATGGAATGTTCTAAAGGCTTGAACTCGGTTTCGATAAACGTCTTTTCTGGTAATGGCAATTTGTACTTTCATCGAGACTCCAACTCTACGATGGGAACCTACTTAGCTCCATTTACACCTAGTGGGGATGGCTCGGATGTACTTGAAACAGGCATAACGTTCCAAGACTACAAAGTTAATAGGATTAATGATTTCTATATATCAGCAGAAACGTTGAAGAAAAAGAAAGGTGAGGTTATTGCAATCATCTATAACGAATTCTATTCATGTGATGTCGAGCTTCATGACTAAGAACACATAACAATAAATTTAAGAGTGATTCACAACGCTTGGCGCTTTCACTTCAAGCCAGTTTAGTGTTTATGGCACAATGCTTTAGGTAAGGTGTCAGCGTTGTTCACACCTTAATTTGGCGTTATGTTTTCTACCGTAAGATGACTGTTTCGTCAATTTAGTTCTTATGATTCAATGTGTTGTGTAGGTTATATTCAAAAGGAGAACGGAATGTATACTCATAACCATGTTGAATGCAGTGCATGTCAAAGCTCAGTCGTTGGCTGGACTATGGAGCTAATTCAATTAGATAAACTTTATAGCTTAGTTTGCCCAGAGTGTGGTTCAGGAAACGAGTTTTACGCTAAGTGCAATTTCACTTCTGAAGGTATCGAAAATGGTGCAGTAGAAATGAGAAAAACTTGAACCCCAAACATAACAATAAATTTAAGCAGATTCGCAACGCTTGGCACTTTCAGTTTGAATCGGCTTTAGTGTTTACGGCACAATGGGTTAGGTAGGTGGCAGCGTTGCTCACTACTTAATTTGGCGTTATATACCTCCAATCAATTGATTTTAAGGGTAACTTTAATAATCGTTACGATAGAAAGTTGTTGTTTCTCAAACGGGGGCGACATCAGTACGATTCGTTTCTTTTTCAATTAGTTTAATATGAATAAAATTACCTTACTTCTACTATCTTTAGTCGCCCTTGGTGGTTGCGTAACACGTAAAGTTCCTGTTATGCCTGCAGCTAAATCGATTGGTGAAATTTCTGAAGTAGCAATACGCAACCTTCAATGTGAGATGATTGATACTTACACTTTGGGTGACTCTCACCCTAACAATGTTACACCTATTTTGAAAAATCAGACTTATATGTCTGGTGGTAATAGATACCGAATTGCTGAGGTTTTAGATACCAGTCGTGGACGTCCGAGCAGCGTTGTTGCTGAAATATTTATGTGTAACTCAGCTACATACAAGGCAAAACCAGCTGGTATCGTTAGTTTGTTACCCGGTGCTCACGCAGTTAAACCGATAGCGTTTGCTGAAATTGAAAACTCGACTTGTAAAGTTCTTGGTAGTCACGTGGTCGAAGAAACAAGCCCTGATGGGTTGTATACGGAACTTGCCAATGAAGTATTTATGCGTGGGGGAAATCGCTACCATATCACGAACATTATTGCGACTGATGGCTCTAACGCAACCTCTGTTGCTGCTGATATATACCGATGCAAACACCAATCAGTAGCGTTTTAAATAAATTCTAATTTTATCGATATCTAAGGCCGGTTCAGAGGGCTTCTGAATCGGTCTTTTTTGTATTTTGAAATAGGTATATAACAAAAAATTTAAGAGTGATTCACAACGCTTGGCGCTTTCACTTCAAGCAAGTTTAGTGTTTATGGCACAATGGTTTAGTTAAGGTGGTAGCGTTGTTCACACCTTAATTTGGCGTTAGGCTTTCTACAAACATGGGGTTAAAATGAAGCAAGATTTTTCTAAATTGGCGACAACTGATTATGGGAACATACTTACCAATGACCACTTTATAGATTACCACATTGGCCCTCTTTGGCAGGGTATGCCGCGAATTAGTGGAGAGGCATTCACGGTTCAGTTAGCTTCAGGTGATAATTTAATGCTTCATTCTGCAATATACGAAGCGCCTGAAGGCTCCATAATCGTTGTTGATGGCGTTGATAGTGAGTATGCAGTTGCGGGCGGTAATGTGTGTGCAGTTGCTAAGAGTCGAGGAATAAAAGGTTTCATCATTGATGGTGTAATTCGGGACTTGGGTGAAATTTCAGATATGAAATTTCCAGTTTTTGCGAAAGGTGTTCATCCGGTACCAGGCAAGAAAGATGTCTATTGTGAGCTGGGTGTTTCAATTACTTGTGGGGGAGTAAAGGTATCTACGGGAGACGTAATTGTCGCTGATTTAGAGGGTATAGTAGTTATACCTAAAGCAAGAGCAGAGGAAGTGTTCTTGTCGGCCTCAAAGAAAGCACGTGATGAAGCTTCATTAACTCTGCTTGAGTGGGAAGCGAACCACAGAGCTAAAATAGCTCTAGCAATAAGTTCTGCGAAACAAAAAGCCTAACAATAAATTTAAGCAGATTCGCAACGCTTGGCACTTTCGGTTTGAATCAGTTTTAGTGTTTACGGCACAATGTTTTAGGTTGGTGGTAGCGTTGCTCACTACTTAATTTGGCGTTATGACACAACGTTCATCACATATTGTATGTACAGCGATATAGATAAAGTATGATTGTGTCCAATGGGGTTGTGTGAAAGACGACAAAAAGGGCGAATATTGGTTATTTCCATGCTAACCTTGAGGCGCTTTCGCGATCCTTAATTAGCGCAGCAATTCAAAAGATCGCGAAAGCGCTCTCAAGGTAGTGAGATAACAAATACTTCGGCTTCGATTTTTTGCCTTTTTACTCATATCCTATTGAAAATAAATAACATTTCATTCAAATATTGACGGCTTTGGTTGTGTCATAACAAAGCATTTAAGTTGATTCGAGCCTATGGGCGATTTTGGTATGCATTAAGTAGATTTGGCAAACTCGCAGTGCAGACAGTCATGTGGTTGCGGCTCTCACAACTTAATGCTGCGCGTTATGTTTATCCTCATGGGAGGCAAATTTGGCACGTAAAACACTAATCAATGAGTTTCACCTTTTTGAGATAAATATAAAGGGAACGCTTAGCTATTTGTTGCTAAAAAACACTACGATTGACCCTCGTTCAATTCAAGAAGATGTTTTTAGTCAGCATTCAGAATTAGCACGACAGCAAGTGGATGTATTGCTTAAATTTCATTTGTCCTCTCTCGGTGAAGCACCTCAAAAAGTTAGCAAGATTGGAAGCATGGAAGCGTTTCCAATAGGGGAAGAGCTATATTCTGATCTAGAAAAACAAAAGCTTGAAGTTAAACTCATACGTTACTCGAATAGTAGCTCTCTGATTTTAGGTACTGCTGAGAGTGACGAAGCGTTTTTAGAGGCTTATTTTGATGATATTGACGATTATGGTGAGGGTTATAGCTCGATGGTCGAAACATACATTGTTCATTTTATGCCAAGTGTAAACTACAGGCACCTGAGTGATATCGACAAAACTTTCTCTAATTGTACGGTATATGACTATGAAGCAATGGCTTGGGTAGCACCAAGGTAAATAAACATAACAATAAATTTAAGCAGATTCGTAACGCTTGGCATTTTTTCTTTGAATCAGCTTCAGTGATTACGGCACAATGGTTTAGTTGGGTAGTCGCGTTACTCACTACTTAATTTGGCGTTATATGCTCTGGGCTTTCAAACCCTTAATCTCGCTCACAGATATATTTCAAAGGTAGCGTATTCTGGTTGATTCATATGGTCTGTGAGAGTTCCAGTATGCGTAAACTAAAAATCGATACTTATTCTTGTGATTCAGGTGAGTTGAAAGACAGCTTGTCTATTCCCCTTGGTTTGGCCAAAGTCGTAGCGAATATAATACCTCAGAATATATCGTCTAAATTCGACGAAAATGGTGAACAACTAGAAGCCTTAGTAAATGCGTTAAAGGACACTAAGACGAAAGGAACTCTACTGGAAGTGGAAGATAAAGCGGGCAACGAGCGTGTTGTGATTTCAGTGGTCTAAACGAGTACGCATATAACAATAAATTTAAGAGTGATTCACAACGCTTGGCGCCCTCACTTCAAGCCAGTTTAGTGTTTATGGCACAATGCCTTAGCTAAGGTGACTGCGTTGTTCACACCTTAATTTGGCGTTATAAGCCTAGGAGAATTTTGTGCTTGATGATATCAGTAATAAAAAGATATTAAAGCTGTTCAATGAGTTACTTGACGGAATTTCTGAATCTGCTCAGAAACTGACGCTGAAAGAGGTTTTAGAAAAGAGTAAGCCGCTTACTCTAGAGTTGTTCTCAAATAACATTGAAGAGTATTTCTACTTTATTACAGCACAGCGGGTAACTAAATCGTTTTCGACCAAGTTAGGAGCTGTGATTGAAAAAATCAGTGTAATCTTGGTTGAGTCACAAGGTGGCACAATTGTAAAAGGTAAACCGAACCCTTTTGATCTTAAATTTGTACACCCTAATGGTTGTGAATATTGGATCGAGATTAAATCTATAAACGCACAAAACAGTAGTAACTCACAGACTATTAAAGAGCGGAAAGAGCTCGCTGATGTTGCTGGTTGTATATTTAGGCTGTGTATGTATAACGATGACAGAAGATCGAAAGAAGAATATAAGCTAAATGGTGCTGAGTTTTGGGAGCTGGTTGGTGGTAGCAAATCTACGGGAGACGAGGTTCTTAAGTTAATTTCAGGTTTGGCTTCACAGGTAAGCTTCAATGAAATTGTAAAATCAAGAGCCATTGAACTTCGTAGTCAGTACATAAAAGGCTTATAACAATCTGTTTAAGAGTGATTCGCAACGCGTGGCATTTTTACTGTGCGTTGGTTTTAGTGTTTAAGGTGTTATGCGGCAGCTTCGGTATTGGGTTGCTCACACCTTAACAGGGCGTTATGTTTACTTGTATTTCAAAGGCTTAAAGGTCTTAGGCTCTAGTTCTTTGTCCCTCTGGCAAGTAGTCCCTAGTAGACTCAGCAAATCCGCATTGTCGGCCTAAGTTCTTGAATCACTCAGCCTGTAAAACATGCCAATGTTCGTGGGTTGCTTCATTGTCAGGTCGTGGCGGTCGGCTTCTTGTCTAACTGGCTTTAAGTCGCTTTTGGGTTCTTTGCCAATTAGCACCCTACCTTGGCAGTTGCCTCGGCAATTTTCCATTGTCTTGCGCTTTGGTTGGAAAGACAGGGCGCTTGTTAGTGATTGGTCGGGTTGCCTCATTGGGCAGGGAAGGGGAATTACTCGTTTCTGGTTGGTCGCCTTTGGTGGCCAAGTTGGTTTCAGCCTTGTGGTTTGCTTCAGAAAAATAGTCAGAAATAGCAGTTCTTTCTCAAGTAAATCATATGTTTGTGGTAAAACATAACAAACAATTCAACAGTGATTCGCAACGCTTGGCGCTTTCACTTCAGGTTGAGTTTAGTGTTTACGGCGCAGTGGTTTAGTTCAGTGGCTGCGCTGCTCACACGTTAATTGGGCGTTATATTTATCGAGGAAATATGGACACATCAGTCATTGAAAATGTACTTACAAGCACTGTTTTTATGGGAATAGCTGCATTCGTTGCTCGCTCATTGTTTACTCACTATTTGAATAAAGATATCTCAAACTTTAAACAGCAGCTTCAGAATGACGCTTCGAAACAAGTAGAATCTTATAAGTCAGAATTAGAAAAAGATCGGTTAAGGTTACAAATTTCCTATGGAGGGATATTTGAAAAGCAGGCTAATGCTATTCTCGAGCTATACCAATATTTATTAAAATTAGATCAAGCAAGGTATCTAGCAGTCCATGACTCCAAATTACCAACAGATAGAAGAAAAGAATTTATGCCCCATTGGCGCGAAATTCGCAATAAATATTCTGAACTTCGAGTCTTACTTCCTGAGCATATCGATCAAGACTTAGAGGACTTCTTTTCTCAAATGTTCAAGAATATTCTTAAGTATAACTCATTAGATCAGAGGCTTACATCTAATGTTAGTGATGAAGAATATGAAAAAATTGAGGAAGCACAAGAAGAGGTGTTTCAATTCTTAGAACAAAAAATACCGGCGTTACAGGAGTCTTTGATTTCAGAAATGAGAAAGACTCTCGGAGTGCATATCGAAAAATAAATATAACAAGCAATTTAAGAGGGATTCATAACGCTTGGCACTTTTGCTTCTACGTCAAATTTAGTGTTTATGGCACAATATTTTAGGTTTGGGTGGAGGCGTTGTTCACCCCTTAATTGGGCGTTAGGCTTCATTTTAGTTAGGTATATAAATTCGTGGAAAAAACAGAAAAAATTGCATTGGGTGTGTTTGTCGGAGTAGTAGCGATATTTCTAATTTACGCTGCGTCTTTAATTTTATTAACTTGGCCTATATCTGAGTTTTCAATTAATAAATCAGGCGTATTTGGGGATAGTTTTGGAGCTCTTACTTCTATTTTCTCAGGTCTTGCATTTGCAGGTGTGGTTTGGACAATTGTTTCCCAACGTGAAGAGTTAAAGGTCACTAGGGATGAGCTTAAAAACCAAGGGTTTGAAAATGCTTTTTTCCAAATGTTGAAATTACACAATCAAATCATAAATGAAATAGACTTAGTAAACACCCGTAAAGAGGCTGGAGTGGTTAGGACTGCGGGTAGGGATTGTTTTGTAACCTTTGCTAACCGTTTCTTTGAGCACTACGATGTGCAAGTTAGAAAGGATGATGATCTCGAGGGTGAATCAAACCGACTTTATGCTGCTTATTCGAGTTTCTGGGATGATAATGGGCATGAACTAGCTCACTACTTTAGATTTTTGTATAACATTTTTAAGTTTATTGATGAAAGTGAAATTGAAAATAAGCAATTTTACTCTCGCCTGGTACGGGCTCAGTTGTCTGACCAAGAGTTGATTCTTATCTACTATAATAGCTTCGGTCCATATGGGAAGAAATTCCAGTCCTATATAGAAACATTTCAGTTAATGGATAACCTACAAAAATCATACTTAATTCATGAATCACATATGACGCTTATTAGTGATAAAGTTAAGTTCTGTGAACCAGAAGCCTAACAATAAATTTAAGAGTGATTCACAACGCTCGGCGCTCTCACTTCAAGCTAGTTTAGTGTTTATGGCACAATGCGTAGGTAAGGTGTCAGCGTTGTTCACACCTTAATTTGGCGTTAGGCAACAGGAGCCTACTTTAGACATGGTCTTTTTCGGCTCAGTAATTATTACGTTTTAGGTTTGTTTCGTTCGATAACACTCACAGATATCGCGAGAAATAAAATGTCCTTGATTAAGAAAAAGTTGGTAACTAAAACTCCATCAGAGACTTTCCATGTGTTTGGGGTGGTGAGAAGAAAGCTCAATGTAGTAACAAAAATAATTGTTGCCGCGATACCGGAAAAGTAAGCTACTTTTTTATTTTTAATACCAATGATAAGTCCTATAGCTACGACAATTTCTGTTGCACCTATAATGTTAGATACTGCTTGAACGGAGATGATGTTATATAACCAACCCATAGCGAAATGATTTTCTACCAAGGGTTGAATGAGCTTAGCTTCAGTTGGTGTAAATTTGTAAATTCCAATCCAAGCCAGAACCAATGAGACGCCAAAAACACCGATAAGGTATCCAATGTTGTCACTTTTTAAATTGTTTTCTACAGCATGCATAAATTATATTCCTCATTATTAGCATGGAGAAGAAGACCTAGAGAACGCTAAAAAAATTTCGTTGATAGCAGTTACCTAACAATAAATTTAAGAGTGATTCACAACGCTTGGCACTTTTGCTTCTACTTCAGTTTTAGTGTTTATGGCACAATGCTTTAGGTTTGGGTGGTTGCGTTGTTCACACCTTAATTTGGCGTTATGTTCTTACCGAAAAATGCGAGCGTATAAGCAATTAGTTGATTAATTTGTAAAATAGATTCAGCCTATTGATCTTAATCAGTATATCGTCTCAATTTCTTGCGGATATTCAAGTTGCATATAATTTTGTATGCAATTTGATTTAGAGGTTCAAATGCAAGTTTACAAAGACATTGACAATGATTCTGGTGTAAGAGGTTACGAAATTGGATCTGACTATATAACAGTTTGGTTTGATGGTACTGCCCGTTCTTACACTTATAGCTACTCGAGTGCTGGAAGTTCTCATGTTGAGACAATGAAAAAATTAGCTGTTTCAGGGGACGGACTAAACGCGTACATCAATAACAATGTCAAATTCAAATATGTACGTTAGTAGTTGAAAGTACGAACATAACAAGCAATTTAAGAGGGATTCACAACGCTTGGCACTTTGGCTTCTACTTCAGTTTTAGTGTTTATGGCACAATGCTTTAGGGCTGGGTGGAGGCGTTGTTCACCCCTTAATTGGGCGTTATATTTCGCTTTAGTTCAGTACGTTATAATGTTGAAAATCAAGTCGAAAGCCGAAACGTGAATACGTCTCTCAGTGGTGGTCTCCTGAGACTGATGATGGCAGCCTCGATTTACTTTGCGTCAAATCCACCTGTTTTTGTGGTGCAGTTTCTCTTAGCGGAAATTGTGGGGTTTTTAACTAGTCAGACTAAGGAGGGAGAGCTTATGGGTATGAAAATTATCAACAAAATTAGTAGTAAATTTAAGCAACTTTCAAAATGTGTTGCCATGTTTTGGGAGAACCACCGCTCTTTTAAGTTTAACTTACTGATGATCTGGTGAAATTCCAGTGAAAAGAGCAAATCAGTAGGTGCGCATAGCCCAAATCACCTATAGCGCACTGAAATATAACAAGCAATTAAAGAGGGATTCACAACGCTTGGCACTTTTGCTTCTACTTCAAATTTAGTGTTTACGGTACAATGCGTTAAGTTGGGTGTAGGCGTTGTTCACCCCTTAATTGGGCGTTAGCATGCTTTGTACGAAATCATAGATGACATTAGATGGGATCGTAACCTACGTTTTAAGAGTATGAATACTCTGAGGCTAGGGCTATGTTTGAACATCAGAAGAAATATGAAGCATTTATTCGTGAGCAAGGCGTAGGGCAAAATGATAAAGTGGCTGACTCTTGTAAGTCTTATGTTTCCTACTTAAATGGTGTGGAGAAGCATGCAAATATTAGAATTAACTCAAAAACTCTAGCAAGTGAAAACGATATTTCAGCTATAGTCGCGAAGCTTCATGAATCGCATGAAATATCTGATAGAACAATCGCCAACTACGTGTCTGCTATGAGGCTGTATGTGAATATGGTGAATCAATCAGCCCCGCATGCTAACAATCAATTTAAGAGGGATTCTCAACGCTTGGCATTTTTGCTTCTACTTCAATTTAGTGTTTATGGCACAATGCTTTAGGTTTGGGTGGTAGCGTTGTTCACCCCTTAATTGGGCGTTATGTGTTTTTAGGAAAAAAATGGAAATTTTCGAAATTCAACTAGGAAACTCAATCGGTCCAGTCAAGCTCGGTATGACAGAAACTGAAGTGAGCAATGTTATCGGAGCCCCTGATTGCATCTATGGTCATCGCCATCATTTTTTAGACGGTCTCATGGTAGATTTTGATAATGAAGGAAGAGTTGAGTTCATTGAAGCCGCTGCGTCTGAGTTGTTTTCAACGACATTGCTTGGCTTAGACGTACATAGGACATTAGCAACTAATGTGCTCGAACGAATTCAGCTAGAAGGTAACTATGATCATTCTGATCCAGAGTTAGGCTATAGCTACGTATTTAAAGAGCTTCAGTTATCTTTCTGGCGTCCAACTCTTCCTGACTTAGAAGAAGGTGAAGGGTTGTACTTTCAATCGGTGGCAATTGCTTCCGAGGGTTACTTTGAGTAAACACATAACAATAAATTTAAGCAGATTCGCAACGCTTGGCACTTTTGGTTTGAATTAGCTTAAGTGTTTACGGCACAATGTTTTAGGTAGGTGGTAGCGTTGCTCACTACTTAATTTGGCGTTATGCAGCTACTTGAAATTCCCGAAAAATAATAGATGTATTGAAAGAGAAGTAACATGTACAAGAAACTATTTATCCTTAGTCTACCCGTTCTATTGGCAGCATGTGCTGCGCCAAAATATACAGCGGAAGCAATCTCGCAAGAGAACCAGAGTAAAGAAATCACTATCGTGAAAGATGACGCGACACGAGAAATTTTCTTAGATTCAATGCAAGAGTGGTGTTTGGATACTGCTCATAAATGTACTGTTGTAAGTGATGGAACTTCCCCGAAAAGCTCGGAACTTACACTTACTTACGTATCACGTTGGAGCTGGGACTTCAGAACGTTTATCGCAGATGCCAAAGTTAAAGCGTATAGAAATAGCGAGAAAGTTGGTGAAGTTGAGTTCAAGGCACCAAATAGTGCAAATTCAGATAAGTGGGGAGACGACAGCAAACGAATCATCGCAATGATGGATTTGTTGTTTGGGAAGCAGACTGTAAGTGAGGCTCAGTCCAAAATAAAGTCAGGTGAAATGTAGCGGCATAACAATAAATTCAAGTAGATTCGCAACGCTTGGCACTTTCAGTTTGAATCGGTTTCAGTGTTTACGGCACAATG
Source organism: Vibrio orientalis CIP 102891 = ATCC 33934 (assembly GCF_000176235.1). Lineage (NCBI taxonomy): Bacteria > Pseudomonadati > Pseudomonadota > Gammaproteobacteria > Vibrionales > Vibrionaceae > Vibrio > Vibrio orientalis. The sequence continues at coordinate 762,397 of NZ_ACZV01000005.1, forward strand.
GTTTAGGTAGTTGGTAGCGTTGCTCACTACTTAATTTGGCGTTATGTTTTGCAAATCGCCAGATCCGAAGATCTGGCGGCTGATTTGGTAGGCGTCCGTGTGGAAGTTAGAAGCTACGCTGCATATTTACGCGGTTTGCCACTTCCAAATATTCAAAGATATGCGTTGGAATATTTTGCAAAAATGCGGTTAGATCGACTTCCATTGCCTCGGTAAAGCCTGCGCGGCATGGGAATGGGTCGGTGTTACCCACAATAAGCAGCTTCGGCGTTTTTCCTTCCCAAATCAGTTTTGCTTCGTATTCGGGATTATTGACTTCAACAACACATGTGTTTACTTCTGAACGGAAAATTCCATCTTTGATGGTATAGCCATTGTAAAATGTGATTGGTGTTTTTGAAGACGTTGGGAAAGTGACTGGTGCATTTGGCACCGAACTGCCTTCTCCAGGAAAAGTAATGGCTGTGTTTGCAGAGGCAACAGATGATGCAATAAATGTCATTAGGCCAAGCAATTTTATCGTTTTCATGATACTTCCTATTATTTTTATTTGGGAACATTCCCAGTTCGAAATGTACAGTACGCGCAGGTGATAATGAATATCAATTGCATTTATTTTGGCGGAGTGTCACATATTATTTTTATATAAGCTTCTGTTTATTGATTACCCTAAGTTTGTCGTAGCGGTTGGTTTTAAATGTTACTGGCTCTAAGTCGCTTTGAATGTATTTGCCAATTGGCACCTCGGCTTAGCAGTTGCCTCGGCAATTTGACATTGTTCTGCGCTGTGGTTGGAAAGAGAGGGTGCTTGTTGAACGTTGGTCGGGTTGCCTCATTGGGCAGGGAAGTGGACTTACGCGTTTTATGTTTGGTGCATCTGGCGGCCCAGTGAGTTTTGGCGTGTGACTGACTTCTTGAAATACGGTCAAAAGTGCAGTTCTTTGCCAAATAAATCAGTCGTTTGTGGTAAAACATAACAAGCAATTTAAGAGGGATTCACAACGCTTGGCATTTTTGCTTCTACTTCAAATTTAGTGTTTATGGCACAATGCTTTAGGTTTGGGTGGAGGCGTTGTTCACCCCTTAATTGGGCGTTAGGCTTCCTAGGAGGGGCACTAGATGATAAGACAGGCGATTTGGGCATTTCTACGTCTTGTAGTTGTTTTATTTCTATACCTGCCCGTAGCGTATGCGTTTTTGATCATTATTCAAACATCTCGTCCTCGATTCCTCGAAATGAACTGGGATGCCTACATTTGGTTTACGGTCTTGCTATTGGTCGTAGGCTATTGCTTGCTTCGTTTTTCACGTACAAAAGAATTTGGGAAGCTGTTTCTAATTAGTGTACTCGGGGTCTCTGTGCTAATGATGTATGAAGGTCAGTCTTATACGTTCAGCACCCAGGACATATCAGCGAATGCCTTGTACGTGGCTTTTCTGTTCTTGATTCCTGCTATTCACTTTATATTGCCTTCAGTATGGACGAGACCGTTTTTGTTTTTGCTTCCTGTTAGTGCTTTGAGTTGGTTTTTACGAATGTCGATATATCAGCCAGTTTGTTTTTCTTATGAGATATACGTAAGTAAGTCAACGTTGAGCCCAGAGCAATACGATAAGGTTTTTGAATTAGTGCTACAAAGCTTCCCAACCACGTTTATCGGTGGGTCAATGGCATTTGGGCTATTAATCCCATATTGGTTCGCATTGTATGGTCCTAACCCTGCTTCAACGTACAGAAGCCTAACAATAAATTTAAGAGTGATTCACAACGCTTGGCGCTTTCACTTCAAGCAAGTTTAGTGTTTATGGCACAATGCTTTAGGTAAGGTGTCCGCGTTGTTCACACCTTAATTTGGCGTTAGTATTTCCTGTGATGTATTTAGCACTTTTGGTCTAGACTTTATGTGAACCAAAAGGAGGTAGTTATGCCTAAATATGTCATAGAAAGAGAGGTGGAAGGCGCTGGAGGCCTATCAGCGGAAGAACTTCAAGGTATCTCACAGAAATCGTGTAGTGTCCTAGAGGCTTTAGGTCCAAAAATTCAGTGGCTGGAGACATTTGTTACTCCAAACAAGATTTACTGTGTTTTTATCTCTGAAGATGAGTCACTGATTCGTAAGCATGCAGAAATGGGAGAGTTCCCAGTTAGTCAAGTAAACGAAATAAAGTCAGTGATTGACCCTACGTCAGCAGAGGTTGCGTAGCTGCAACTATATTGACTACTTCAGGTACAATACTAACAATCTGTTTAAGAGTGATTCGCAACGCTTGGCATTTTTGCTATGCGTTGCGTTTTGTGTTTAAGGTTGTATGCAGGAGCTTCGGTATTGCGTTGCTCACACCTTAACAGGGCGTTATGCAGCTAGTTTTACAATGTCACACTTTGGTTTTATATTGAGCTATCTAATGGACTGAATATATGACTAAATGAGGTAATTATGTTTGACTTTGTAAGCGGGGTGGCCACAGGAGTAGCAGGTAACTTTGCTACTAAGCTTATTGAAGCATTCTGGGGTAGCAATAAGTTGTATTCTGAAACACCAGAACCTAACAATGATGAGAATCAACCCGATGGTTCAGCGCATAGTGGTGTCCAGTCCCCTAAACTTTTTGAGACGTTTCATATCAAGAATGGCTTTAAGGACATATTGCTCTATGTTGAAAAGCCAGTAGTACACGCTATCGTTGAAGACTCTCCAACTACTCACTACCACCTAATTACACTGGTTATTGAGTGCCAAAAAACTGGAGAGTGGTTTGTTTCCCAAAAAGGGGAAATGGCATTTGAAGGTGGCGGTGGCGGTATCAGAGTGGCACAAAATGTCATTGAACTGTGTGCTGAAAGAAGAGTAAAAGTTACGCCTTGGGTTCTGGATGTTGAAAAAGCAGAATTATTATCTTCAGGTCGCTTACTTTGGCATGACGTTAAGCAAGAGTTGATTCCACTATTGACGTATGCCAAAAGTGAATATTTTATTAATCGCATAGCTAAACGATATAGAGAGCTAACTGCATAACAATGCATTTAAGAGTGATTCGCAACGCTTGGCAGTTTCGCTTCGCTCAAGTATAGCCAAGCGCTGCTCACACCTTAATGCGGCGTTAGGTTTCGGAAAGGGATATATGGAAATCAAAGACTACAGTGATGACTTTTTGGAAGCAGTAAGCGAGCTGTATTTGAGCGCTAGGGTTTCTACGTTTACTTGGCTTGACACCAGTGACTATCAACTTTCAGACTTTAGCCGAGACACTGAAGGTGAACGTGTTTTAGTGGCTGTTGCTGGTGGTGAGGTATTAGGGTTTATTTCAATCTGGGAACCAGAGAATTTTATACATCACTTATATATTTCTAATAACCACCAAGGGAAAAACATAGGTACTCAGTTGTTAGAAAAGGCTAAGTCTTCATATAGCAGTTTGAGCCTAAAGTGTATGGCGGAAAACGAAAGAGCGATTGGTTTCTATGAATCCAATAGTTTCATGAAGGTGCAAAAGGGCGCTGACAGCTTGGGCGACTACTATCTCATGGAGTTCAGCGCAAAAACCTAACAATAAATTTAAGCAGATTCGCAACGCTTGGCACTTTTGGTTTGAATTAGCTTAAGTGTTTACGGCACAATGTTTTAGGTAGGTGGTAGCGTTGCTCACTACTTAATTTGGCGTTATGACGCAGGGCAAAAATGGACAGAATCGTAGAATTAATAAAGCGGGATCCAGTAAGGACTGAGGCACTAAATAATGTGTCTCAGCTGAATTTACCTCAGTGTTATATAGCAGCGGGTTTCGTCCGAAATCTAGTTTGGGACTCGTTGCATGAGTTTAAATCTACTACTCCTTTGAATGACGTTGATGTCATCTACTACGACCCGAACGAATCTAGTTCTGATACTTACTTGGATTATGAAGCACACTTGAAAGGCTGTATGCCAGAGCTCAACTGGCAAGTTCGAAATCAAGCTCAAATGCATCAACGTAATGGTGACGAACCTTATCAAAGTTCAGTGGATGCTATGAGCTATTGGCCTGAAAAAGAAACAGCCGTTGGCGTTCGTCAAACAGCCATGAATCAATATGAAGTTGTCTCAGCGTTTGGGTTTGAATCGTTATTTGGCTACTGCGTCACGCATAACCCTAAAAGGTCACGAGCAACATTTGAAAATCGTGTAAATTCGAAAGGGTGGTTAGTTAGATGGCCATCTTTGAGAATTGCGCCATAACAATAAATTTAAGCAGATTCGCAACGTTTGGCACTTTTGGTTTGAATCAGCTTTAGTGTTTACGGCACAATGTTTTAGGTAGGTGGTAGCGTTACTCACTACTTAATTTGGCGTTATACATTTTCGAGGAAGTTATGGATTTAGAGAATATTGCTTCGATAGCAACAGCAATTGGCGTTGGTGTTGCAACTTGGCAGATATGGGAGAGTCGAAAGCTTGCTCAAGCTACGTTTGAAGACTCTTTTAACCAACAATATAGAGATTTGATTTATGCAATCCCAGTTGATGTGCTTCTCGGGAAAGACTTACCTGAGCTTGAAAAGTTAAAGGCGCGTGAAATTGTATTTAACTATCTCGATTTATGTAACGAACAAATTGCTCATAGGAACACTAAGCGCATAAGCGAACGCCTTTGGAAGAACTGGGCGAGTGGAATTGAAGAAAATATTAATAGAGCTTTGTTTTCTGAGGTTTGGTCTGAAGTTAAGGAATCTGCCCCTGGTACATTTAGTTTTTTGGAGAAACTAGAGAAAGAAGGCTTCAAGTCAGACCCTAAGGTTTGGACAAATGTATAACAAGCAATTTAAGAGGGATTCACAACGCTCGGCATTTTTGCTTCTACTTCAAATTTAGTGTCTATGGCACAATGCTTTAGGTTTGGGTGGAAGCGTTGTTCACCCCTTAATTGGGCGTTATGTTGCTACTGAGGTTCTATGCTTAGAATAAGCTAAGATTGAAGGAAAGAGTCTCGTGAAAACTGTATTGGAATCAGAGCTAGTTTGCCCGAAATGTGGACATGAAAGCCGAGAGATCATGCCCACAGACTCATGTCTCTATTTCTATGAGTGCAAAGGGTGTGGTGAGCTGCTTAAGCCTAAGGTTGGCGATTGTTGTGTATTTTGTTCTTATGGCAGTGTTCCATGTCCTCCAATCCAAGAACAGGGAAAGTGTTGTAATTAGTCCGTTGAGCCCTGTTTCTACACCGAAGAAAATCAACATAACAATAAATTTAAGAGTGATTCACAACGCTTGGCGCTTTCACTTCAAGCTAGTTTAGTGTTTATGGCACAATGCTTTAGCTAAGAGGTTAGCGTTGTTCACACCTTAATTTGGCGTTATAACGAGGAGGTAACTTGGCAATATCTGACAGTAACCCTGATAGAAGAAACCTGGTAGTTCTATCAACATCTATAGTGCTTTATTTTCTCGCTGGTGGTGAGCTTATCGATGATAATGTTCGATTACAGGTCATAAATGTCCATTTCAACAAACCTGAGGTACTTGTATATTTTGTGTGGGGCTTACTCGCATGGTTTACTTACCGCTATTGGATAAATTACAAAGGTTCATGGAAAGACGGCTATTACACTGAGATGGGCTCTGAAATTTCATCAAAGATATGCTATCGGTATATGGTCAAAAAATTTAGTCTATCGGATAACTTTGAGAGATCATATTACCCAGACAGACATTGGCTATCTGTTTCGGGTGATGGCGTGGTTAAGTCAATTTCATTTCGTCATATATATAAGTTGGAAAGTGGGCAGCAAAAGTCAGAAACTAAGAGTATCGAGTCTCCTGCGGACAGATTTATGATTTTTATATGTACGGTAGTGATTTTCTTAAAGGAACCTAGTCTTTCCACTTACTTTATGCCGTATGTATTCGCTCTTGTTGCTATAACTTTAGGTATCAACTCATCGTTATAACAATAAATTTAAGCAGATTCGCAACGCTTGGCATTTTTGGTTTGAATCAGCTTAAGTGTTTACGGCACAATGCTTTAGGTAAGTGGTAGCGTTGCTCACTACTTAATTTGGCGTTATGCCTATAAGAGGAAATATGGATAGTAAATGGGAGTGTATTGGGTGCGGGCATAGCAATGAACACTCATCATTGAAGTGTGAAAAGTGCGGGGCCTTAGGCAAAGAGCTTGCAAATAAGCAGATGGCAAATCACCTATTAGGGAATGACAAAATGAAATCGGAGTTTGAATACTGCTGTGATAAATGTGGTTCAGAGTCATATGAGGTTGGTGAGTTAAGAGCCAGTGGTGGATTTTGGAGCACATTTTTCAATTACAACAAACACCGTTTTTATTTCTTATCATGCAGTAGCTGCGGTCACACCGAGTTTTACAAACGAGGTCTAGGTACAGGACAAAAAATACTTGATTTTCTGGGTGGTTAGCATAGGCATAACAATAAATTTAAGAGTGATTCACAACGCTCGGCGCTTTCACTTCAAGCAAGTTTAGTGTTTATGGCACAATGGTTTAGGTAAGGTGGTAGCGTTGTTCACACCTTAATTTGGCGTTAGTGCGCAAAGACAAAAATTACAATTAGCAGGATTTAAAATGAGTGAAATTGCTCGTTTCATATCTGGTAAAGCTCCAGATAAATTTGGTCGCAATGTAGAGCAGTTGTTAGCTTACAACCACTTCTGGTTAGAGCATGATCATAAGTATATTCAAGTTCTTTTCCCGATTGATGAGGGTACTAAGTTCAATCAACATGCTCCTTTGGTAACTCAAGCAGATCGAGAGGCTTTTGCTAACTCAGAAGAATTGCGCATTGCCCACTTAAAAGCACTCGACCTTTTACTCGAGTTTTGGGGATTGCAGCGAGATGGGTGTGAAATTTCTTCATTACTGGAACTAAGTCCTGCTAACCACGTCTGGCTTAAAAGTCATGACCACAACCAACTCCGCCTGATCCGAGCAATTCGTAGTTTGTATTTACTCGGTAATGAGCAGATAGCAGCTAACTTGTGTGACTTTCTAGTGGCTGCAGCTAGGGAAACCGGCATGGTTTCAGAAAAAACGGTCGAGTATTGGCGTAACGCGCTTAAGAGTAAGGGGATCGCTGAAAAAGCGCACTAACAATAAATTTAAGCAGATTCGCAACGCTTGGCACTTTTGGTTTGAATTGGCTTAGGTGTTTACGGCACAATTCTTTAGGTAAGTGGTAGCGTTGCTCACTACTTAATTTGGCGTTATGTTTACTTGTATTTCAAAGGCTTAAAGGTCTTAGGCTATAGTTCTTTGTTCCTTTGGCAATTCGTCCCTAGTAGACTCAGCAAATCCGCATTGTCGGTCTAAGTTCTTGAATCACTCAGCCCGTAAAACATGCCAATGTTCGTGGGTTGCTTCATTGGCAGGTCGTGGAGGTCGGCTTCTTGTTTAACTGGCTTTAAGTCGCTTTTAGGTTCTTAGCCAATTAGCATTTCAGTTTGGCAGTTGCCTCGGCAATTCAGCATTGTTTAGCGCTTTGGTTGGAAAGAAAGGGCGCTTGTTGTTGCTTGGTCGAGTTGCCTCATTGGGCAGGGAAGTGGACTTGCTTGTTTTAGGTTGGTCGCTTTTGGCGGGCAAGTTGGTTCTGGCCTTGTGGTTTGGTTCAGAAAACTGTTCAGAAATAGCAGTTCTTTCTCAATTAAGTCAGTAACTTGTGGTAAAACATAACAAACTGTTTAAGAGTGATTCGCAACGCGTGGCATTTTTACTATGCGTTGGTTTTAGTGTTTAAGGTGGTATGCGGAAGCATCGGTATTGCGTTGCTCACACCTTAACAGGGCGTTAGGTGCTCTCGTTGTCTGAGGAATGGAGATTCAAATGAACAAACTCGATGAAGATATTGGCTCATTTGCAGGTGTATACTCACTATTTGGTGTACTAGATGAATACCATGATAAGCAATATCTCGACAATCTGGAGTATAAAAGACGTTCCGAAAAGGAACTGTCTGATTACATTTCATCTGCCCAGACATCTATGGAAGAAATGGGAGAGGATTACGATTACCACAATTATGACTATGGTGTTGAACAAGAGCTAAGATTAGAAGAAATGGCTGCAAATGCTCAATTTGATTTCTTCAACGAAGCTAAAGAGTTGCATGCATTAGCGCTCATCGAAATGAAAGTAATGTTTCTATATAAAGAAATCGAGATTCGATTGAAGCAGATAATTTCTACCTACTATTCTCAAAAAACCAGCCAGTTATCAAATTTAAGAGCGTTGAATAGCTGTTTTGCAAGCAATGGGGTCGCTCTCGAAGAGATAAATGGCTATCAATTCATTGACGATTTAAGGCGAGTCAATAATGACTTAAAACATTCGCTGAAGATTAACGCTTCGAAAAAGATCAAGGTATTCAAAAGCAAAACAAAATTTGATAGCGAATCGTTGGGTGTGTTTTTAAAACTCGCGTCGTACGAAATAGAATCTTTTTTCAACCTTCTGATTAGAAAGATAAATGGTGAGGACGTTGTTGAGTTGGGTGATAGCAGCTTTCTTGGAGAAATCCCTTTTTAATTTGGACACGCACCTAACAAGGCGTTATGACACAACGTTTATCACATATTGTATGTACAGCGATATAGATAAAGTATGATTGTGTCCAATGGGGTTGTGTGAAAGACGACAAAAAGGGCGAATATTGGTTATTTCCATGCTAACCTTGAGGCGCTTTCGCGATCCTTAATTAGCGCAGCAATTCAAAAGATCGCGAAAGCGCTCTCAAGGTAGTGAGATAACAAATACTTCGGCTTCGATTTTTTGCCTTTTTACTCATATCCTATTGAAAATAAATAACATTTCATTCAAATATTGACGGCTTTGGTTGTGTCATAACAAAGCATTTAAGTTGATTCGAGCCTATGGGCGATTTTGGTATGCATTAAGTAGATTTGGCAAACTCGCAGTGCAGACAGTCATGTGGTTGCGGCTCTCACAACTTAATGCTGCGCGTTATGAGTATACAGAATTTAATTGGATTACAAGGAGTATAAATAGAAACATGAAAGATACATCGAAAGGAAGTCTAGAAAACAACTCGACGCAGAAAGTTACGATGGCGGATGAGCAAGGAAATATTGCATCTGTCAAAACGGGTCGAGCGCCATCTCTTGGAAGGGGGCTAAGTGAACTCGTGGGTGGGAGCCTGTTTGGAGTTATTTGGATTAATACAACGGCTGAATCAGGCCCCCAATACTGGAGCTTGATAGGGTATTTTATAATCGCTTCCTCTGTCATCACCGGTATTTACCATATGTATAATGCATTTGCTAAAAACAGATTTTCAGCCCAAGACATAGTCTCTCCTGACAAAGAGCCCGACCCATTAAATAGGGTATTGGGGCATGATGTGCGACAAGATCATTCTTACTGCACAAATTGCGGTGAAAAAACTAATGACGATAATAAATTTTGCTCAAACTGCGGTACTAAAGTGGTGTAAAAATACACATAACAAGCAATTTAAGAGGGATTCACAACGCTTGGCGCCCTCACTTCAAGTCAGTTTAGTGTTTATGGCACAATGCTTTAGGTTTAGGGGGAGGCGTTGTTCACCCCTTAATTGGGCGTTAGTTTGCTCCGAAAAAACCTAGAATTCAGTATTAAAGGAGAGTGCATATGGAAGAGTCAGTTTTGGCATTTTTTCGAATGTTAGGTTCCTTATTAAAGACAATTGTTCAGTTAATCATTATTGAGCGTATTGGTTACGGTGTAGGTTGGGTAGTATCGAAAGCGGTTACATTTGGGCGTTTCCCATCTTCAGAGGTAACGGAATCAGAACGTGGAAAAGTCAGCTATATTGGGCTTGCAAGTATAGCTTTAGTTCTTCTAGGAATCGCTGTGTTCAATGGTATGTAGCGCGAGTTTGGTTACGCAACTAACAAGCAATTTAAGAGGGATTCACAACGCTTGGCACTTTTGCTTCTACTTCAAATTTAGTGTTTATGGCACAATGTTTTAGGTTGGGTGGTAGCGCTGTTCACCCCTTAATTGGGCGTTATGTTTGCTTGTATTTCAAAGGCTTAAAGGTCTTAGGCTCTATTTCTTTGTCCCTCTGGCAATTCGTTCCTAGTAGACTCAGCAAATCCACATTGTCGGTCTAAGTTCTTGCACCTATCAGCCCGTAAAACATGCCAATGTTCGTGGGTTGCTTCATTGCTAGGTCGTGGCGGTTGGCTTTTGGTTTAACTGGCTCAAAGTCGTTTTTAGGTTCTTAGCCAATTAGCATTTCAGCTTGGCAGTTGCCTCGGCAATTCAGCATTGTTTTTCGCTTTGGTTGGGAAGACAGGGCGCTTGTTGGTGCTTAGTCGGGTTGCCTCATTGGGCAGGGACGTGGAATTACTGGTTTTGGGTTAGTCGCCTTTGGTGGTCAAGTCGGTTCCAGCCTTGTGGTTAACTTCAGAAAATCAGTCTGAAATAGCAGTTCTTTCTCAAGTAAATCATGTGTTTGTGGTAAAACATAACAATAAATTCAAGCAGATTCGTAACGCTCGGCATTTTTGCTTTGAATCGGCTTCAGTGTTTACGGCACAATGGTTTAGGTAAGTGGAAGCGTTACTCACTACTTAATTTGGCGTTATGTTTACTTGAAATTCAAAGGCTTAAAGGTCTTGGGCTCTAGTTCTCTGTCCCTCTGGCAATTCGTTCCTAGTAGACTCAGCAAATCTGCATTGTCGACCAAAGTTCTTGAATCTCTCTGCCCGTAAAACATGCCAATGTTCGTGGGTTGCTTCATTGTCAGGTCGTGGCGGTCGGCTTCTTGTGTAACTGGCTTTAAGTCGCTTTTAGGTTCTTAGCTAATTGGCATTTCAGCTTAGCAGTTGCCTCGGCAATTCAGCATTGTTTTGCGCTTTGGTTGGAAAGACAGGGCGCTTGTTGTTGCTTGGTCGAGTTGCCTCATTGGGCAGGGAAGTGGACTTACTTGTTTTAGGTTGCTCGCCTTTGGTGGTTAAGTTGGTTTCAGCCTTGTGGTTTGCTTCAGAAAACTGGTTAGAAATAGCAGTTCTTTCTCAAGTAAATCAGTCATTTGTGGTAAAACATAACAAACAATTCAACAGTGATTCGCAACGCTTGGCGCTTTCACTTCAGGTTGAGTCTAGTGTTTACGGCGCAGTGTTCAAGTTCAGCGTCTGCGCTGCTCACACGTTAATTGGGCGTTAGGTTTCGGAAAGGGATATATGGAAATCAAAGACTACAGTGATGACTTTTTGGAAGCAGTAAGTGAGCTGTATTTGAGCGCTAGGGTTTCCACGTTTACTTGGCTTGACACCAGTGACTATCAACTTTCAGACTTTAGCCGAGACACTGAAGGTGAACGTGTTTTAGTGGCTGTTGCTGGTGATGAGGTATTAGGGTTTATTTCAATCTGGGAACCAGAGAATTTTATACATCACTTATATATTTCGAATAACCACCAAGGGAAAAACATAGGTACTCAGTTGTTAGAAAAGGCTAAGTCTTCATATAGCAGTTTGAGCCTAAAGTGTATGGCGGAAAACGAAAGAGCGATTGGTTTCTATGAATCCAATAGTTTCATGAAGGTGCAAAAGAGCGCTGACAGTTTGGGCGACTACTATCTCATGGAGTTCAGCGCAAAAACCTAACAATAAATTTAAGCAGATTCGCAACGCTTGGCACTTTTGGTTTGAATTAGCTTAAGTGTTTACGGCACAATGTTTTAGGTAGGTGGTAGCGTTGCTCACTACTTAATTTGGCGTTATGTGTTTTTTAAGGAGTTTATCGATATGTCATTGTTTGAAAAAGAAGTTTCGGACAATTACAATGAATTTGCTAGTCGAATGTCAAACCTGAGAGTTCTTCAAAAAGTAGCGAAAGATTCATTTTCTAAAGAAATGTCCGCTTGCATCGAGAGTGCCAAAAGCCTTAAAGGTTGTCAATTGGGTGATGATTTTCCTATTTCCGCTCAAAATATGACTTACAATTGCCTTGAGACTGGAGAAGCTAGATTTTATGGTTTTAGTAAAATAACCATAGAAGAGCAAAAAATGAGGTTGTTCGAGCACAAAAATAAGCAGTATCAATGGTTATTAGCAGAGGCTTATGAAATTTATGCTGAGTACATCGAAACTATTTATGCCAGTGCAGGATATTGCGATCCAAGTCTTTGGCTTATGGCTGATTTTGGTAATATCCCATATTCAGAAAATATTGAACATGACATGGAGTTTTATAAGCAGCAAGCAAATAAGAAAAAAGATAAACCTAAGAGCATTCTTACACAATTTCGAAGAGTATTCCCCAAAATAGAGTCAATAGAACGAAATAATGCACACAAATTAAACATCCAGTTATCGATATCATTAATAAAGAATTTACGACACATCATTGTTCATGAAGGTGGGTCTGTGAATGATAAAGAGAGCTTTATACAAAAAGTATTGAAAGAATGCAGCTTATACAATCCCAAATCCCCGAATGAAAATCATTTAGCGTATATAGATAACTATTTTGGGGATAAAGAGTATGGAAACTTAATTTTGTTACTAGAGAAAAATTATACAACAGAGTTTCCTTTGCACATGTTTACGGATAGATTAGGTAATTTAATGGAGTTGTTAGTAGCACATGCTTCGCTAATTACTACAGAGCTACACAAACACATAACAAACAATTCAAGTTGATTCACAACGCTCGGCGCTTTCGGTTTCAACTGGTTTAGTGATTACGGCGAAGTGCTTGAGTGTGGTGGCAGCGTTGCTCACAACTTAATTGGGCGTTATGTTTACTTGTATTTCAAGGGCTTAAAATTCTTAGGCTCTAGTTCTTTGTCTCTTTGGCAATTCGTCCCTAGTAGATTCAGCAAATCCGCATTGTCGACCTAAGTTCTTGAATCACTCAGGCCGTAAAACATGCCAATGTTCGTGGGTTGCTTCATTGTCAGGTCGTGGCGGTTGGCTTCTGGTTTAACTGGCTCAAAGTCGCTTTTAGGTTCTTAGTCAATTAGCATTTTGGCTTGGCAGTTGTCTCGGCAATTCAGCATTGTTTTACGCTTTTGTTGGAAAGAAAGGGTGCTTGTTGAAAGTTAGTTGGGTTGCCTCATTGGGCAGGGAAGTGGAATTACTCGTTTTTGGTTGGTCGCCTTTGGCGGTCAAGTCGGTTCTTACCTTGTGGTTTTGCTCAGAAAACTAGTCAGAAATGGCAGTTCTTTCTCAAGTAAATCATGTATTTGTGGTAAAACATAACAACAATTCAACAGTGATTCGCAACGCTTGGCGCTTTCACTTCGGGTTGAGTTAAGTGTTAACGGTGCAGTGGTTAAGTTCAGTGTCTGCGCTGCTCACACGTTAATTGGGCGTTATGTTTTTAAGAGGTAAATATGAATAATGTCAAGGAGTTACAAGGTCGATTGACAGTCTTAAACTCATTTTTTCGGTCGCATTCCTGTTTTCTAGCTCTTGAACATAAGTGCCAAGACTTAGATCAAGAGTTTGATGGCTTGTATCCATATACTCATATCCAGAATGTATTACTTTGTGATGCGGTAACAAGTTGGTGTAAATTGTTTGGCTCGTGGAAAGATGAGGGACATTGGAAAAAACTAATACCAGAGATACTCCACGAGAAGTTCATAGACTCCCTGCTCAAATCGACAAAATTAAGCCTCAGCGAATTTAACGAATATCGAGAGGGCATGGTATTGTTTCGTAATAAATGGGTAGTACACCATGATATTCATTGCAAACAAAAGCCTGTGCCATCTTTTGAAATTGCTCATAGTAGCGCATTGGCATTAAATATGTTCATTCGTGAAAATGTAGATGAACAAATTATCTATGACGGTCCAAAGTGTATGTCAGTGTTTGGGGAACAAGTTGCAGAAGCAATGTTATCCAAACTCGTTTAACCCAAAACATAACAAGCAATTTAAGAGGGATTCACAACGCTTGGCGCTCTCACTTCAAGTCAGTTTAGTGTTTATGGCACAATGCTTTAGGTTTGGGTAGAGGCGTTGTTCACCCCTTAATTGGGCGTTAGGTGAATACAGGGAATTATCGAATGGAATTAAAGTGTCACTGTGGAAACGTTAGCTTGGTATTGAGTTCGCTGCCCAAAGAGGTTGGCGAGTGTAACTGTTCTATTTGTCGTCGTTATGCTCCGGCTTGGGCATACTTTTCTCCAGAGCAAGTTCAAATCAACATGAATGAGAAAACAGTCTTCTATTGTTGGGGTGACAAAGAAGTAGAATTTCATCGTTGCAACTCATGTGGTTGTTTAACGCACTACATAACCACACAGAAATGTTCCGAAGATATCTTGGCTGTAAATATGAGAATGGCCGAAAATGAAGTGCTTTCGAGTATTCCTGTTCGTAAGATCAATGGTGCGTCGTACTAATCACCTAACAATAAATTTAAGAGTGATTCACAACGCTCGGCGCCGTCACTTCAAGCAAGTTTAGTGTTTATGGCACAATGGTTTAGGTAAGGTGGTAGCGTTGTTCACACCTTAATTTGGCGTTATATGCAATCGTCTAAATCAGCCCTAGGAATAGCTCGAAGGTCGGCTTGAACTCATCAGTTTATCTAAATGCTCCTGGGCGCGCTTTGGGTTTTCTATGTCGGCAAGCTCTATCATTTCACATTCATCCCTAACCATTTCATTGATAAGGCTAGGGTAGTGGCGACAATCCTCTGGTCGGTCGAGGTAAATGCTGCACGTGTATTTGTCCTTTTCTTCTGGCCTAGCTTTCGGTGCGAGCTGCAAAAATGGACAGTGGTTTAACTGTTCTCTTGTTTTGGGGTCGAACCAGATTTTTCCATCTTTAACATACTCAAAGATATCTGGGTTAAACAACTCCCACAGGTCTATCTCTTCCTTTGTCGCCGCTAAATCACCATTTCCATATTTGATACAGCATTTTCCGCATTGGTTGCAGTCTTTCATGGTGGTTACTTTGAGTTTTTAGGTGTTGATTGAGTTTACCATTAATAGCCAGAACAGCTCAGCGTTTAGGGTAGGAGTTTGCATATAACAAAAAATTTAAGGGTGATTCACAACGCTTGGCGCTCTCACTTCAGTTTGGTTTTGTGTTTATGGCACAATGGTTTAAGTAAGGTGGTAGCGTTGTTCACACCTTAATTTGGCGTTAGTTTACCAATCAGGCTCCGCACCCTAACTGTGATTGTTAGGGTGTGAATATTATTTCAAATGATTCTGAGGCAGTTGCGATTGACCAAGAACGGCAACGATCAGAATAAAGCCGTCTTCTTTGGTAAAGTAGGCAGTGTGCTTGCCAACAGGGAAGTAGAAGCCGCTTGGGTACAATTCATCACAGCTTCTACCAACTGCTGGATTGTCAGCAAGCATTTGAAAAGCAGTAAGTAGGTTGTCTCTGTAGCTATTCCATTGTAATTCGGAAAAGTTTGTAACGGTGTAGCTTTTAATTTTACGCAAATGGCTTTGCGCCAATTTACTTAGCTTATATTTATTTGTTCGCATACGTTAGGCTACAGGCTCTTCAAGAATGTTTCGCCATCAACTGCATTACCTTGTGCTAGGTCGACTTTTGCAGCCTCAAAGCAATGTTTAATGTAATCAGCTTTCATTGCTTCAAGTTCTTCGTAGTCTTGAATGGACATAACAACGACCGCATCTTTGCTGTTTTTACTAATTTTAACAGGCTCTCGTTGAGCGCTTAGAAGTAGTTCGCCAAAATTACGTTTAGCGTCATTTGCTGTTAATGTATGCATTTTAAAGCTCCAAACTTGGGTTACCAGTAAGAGTATAATTGTTTGTACGAAATGTTCAATTTAATTAAATCGTGCGATTTGTGCGAAAGTTAAACTAACAAGCAATTTAAGAGGGATTCACAACGCTTGGCACTTTTGCTTCTACTTCAAAATTAGTGTTTATGGCACAATGCTTTAGATTAGGGTGGAGGCGTTGTTCACCCCTTAATTGGGCGTTAGTTGCTAGGCGGGAAAATAACTTTTGGGAGATAATCAAATTGGTTCAAACATACGGTTCTGAAGAAACCAAAGCGTTCTGCTGTAATTGCAAAAAGGTGACGCTTCATAAGTATGAAAGCTTCTCTAAATCTGATGAATCCACGGAAACAGAAGTTAAAGGTTTCTTTTCTGGTTTATTCGCGGCAATAGCTAGTGCGCTAATGGAAGGTGAGCCTACAGGTGATTACAAGTGCAAAGTCTGCGGTACAAACTTACATACGCCAGACTACCTGGATTAAGGTTGGTAGTACTTAGCAAGCGGTAAGTTTCACAACTAACAATAAATTTAAGCAGATTCGCAACGCTCGGCACTTTCGGTTTGAATCAGCTTTAGTGTTTACGGCACAATGGTTTAGGTAAGGCGGCAGCGTTGCTCACTACTTAATTTGGCGTTATGTGCAACTCATAATTTAAAAATAGGAAGATAAAAAATTGAAAGAAGAAATTTTTGACTTAATGTGGAGGGCAAATATTGATAAGTCTAAGCATGAAGTATACTACCAAATTGTTGATAGGTGCCTTAAGTCAATAAAGACTATCGGTGATGAGTTCACCGCTAAGTTAAAAGGTGATGCAAACTTTCAAGTTATTATAAAAACAGAAGATGTAATTTCGCCTGATGCAGGCACAGTTTTTGGCACAAACCTAATAAATTTTCAAGTCAATCTTATCTTAGAGTACATTAAGTTCTACGAAGAATTCTACTCTATCAGCGTTATATCATCCTTGCAGGATGATCAGAGGGTTCGTCGGATTATTTTGGCAATTACAGTGGCATTTTTGCATGAGTTGACTCATATCATTCGAGGCCATAATTCAACAACGGTTGATGTCTCGAAACCTGACAACCTTGCAGTAAGAGCTTCAGAAACGGATGCGGATTTTCTTGCAGGTTTACAGTTATATAAATGGTTTATAGGACCAGCTGTTGGCGATAGCTTGATGAATAACATTAATTTAACTCAAGAAGCTATAAGACCGCCAATCTTTTTTAAAGACGCAGGTTGCGCAATGACTTTGCTGACATTGTTCTTCTTCGAAAAGATAAAATCAAAAAACAATGACTACCACAGTCCAAACCTGAGAAACATAATGCTTATGTCAGGTTTTATGTGTGGTGTGGATAATGAATATTACATGTTCATTAATTTCTTCAAATCTGGATATGAGGAAATTATTAAATGGGCTAAAGACCATAACGTTGACGGAGCATATGACGAATTTTTAGCAATTTGCCCTTCTGAGTATAGCCAGTTAGAGCAAGTAACAATAAAGGAACTTAAGCAACAAAGAGTTCTTACTGATTATAACAGTGAAGTTTGGAAAGTGCTCTTTTCACATGCGACAAGAGCTTAGCGGTGGTCTGAAGTAAGCACATAACAATCTGTTTAAGAGTGATTCGCAACGCGTGGCATTTTTACTATGCGTTGGTTTTAGTGTTTAAGGTGGCATGCGGCAGCATCGGTATTGCGTTGCTCACACCTTAACAGGGCGTTATGTGCTTTCTCGAAAATTTGAAAACTAGTGTAGCATTGGCGTTTTGAAAGAAGTGGAAATCAGCATGTCTAAATCAGTTCAGCAGCAAATCGGCAACGTCGCACTAGTCGTTGAAAGCTACGATGATGCTATAGAGTTTTATACTCAAAAACTTCAATTTACACTCGTCGAAGACACTGACTTAGGTGGCGGAAAGCGCTGGGTTCAGGTTTCTCCTCCGAACTCAAATGGTACAAATCTGCTTTTAGCTCAAGCAAGCACAGAAGAACAGAGTCTTGCTGTCGGTAACCAAACTGGTGGTCGTGTGTTCTTGTTTCTACAGACTAACGACTTCTGGAGAGACTACGAGTTAATGAAAGCAAGTGGTGTTGTATTTAATGAAGAGCCACGAGTAGAAGAGTACGGCACAGTAGCGGTGTTCCAAGATCTATATGGAAATAAGTGGGACTTACTGCAACTAAATAGCGCAACCAAGTAGTACGCACATAACAAGCAATTTAAGAGGGATTCACAACGCTTGGCACTTTTGCTTCTACTTCAGTTTTAGTGTTTATGGCACAATGCTTTAGGTTTGGGTGAAGGCGTTGTTCACCCCTTAATTGGGCGTTAGCTTTAAATTATGCACATTTTCCGTATAATTCTTTGAAATTTAAGTAAATGGCTCAATGTATGTCTACCGTAACAACCAACATAAAAAAAGAGATGCAACAACCAATTAATTTGGTCGCAAGCATCGTGACTATTATCAACTTCATTTGGAGTATTCAAGCATTTAATTCACATGATGGAGTTCCAACAGCAGCAATACCAGCCGGTAGTGTAGCAGTTGGTTTTATTCTCGCCTGCTTACTAGAAGCGTTGTTAGCTACCGCTTTTGGTTACGCAATAGTATACGTAAATAGTAAAGGAAATGGACTACCATATTTGTTAGCAATTGTGCTCATGCTTATTTCTGCTTGGACTTCACTTTTTAACGCACAATGGCTAGTACTAGGGCAAGCTCCAACAACTGGTGCACAAGGTTTTGGGCTGTTTGCTATGGGGGTCTTTTTTGCTGGTTTTGCTTGTTACTTAATTGGTGACCACGTTAATAAATTCAAGTTAAAGCTCTCCTCAGTTAATGACTTTGTCAAATCACTAAACTCAGATGGTGGCTTATATGTTTGGCAAGCACTATCGTTTCTATTGATGTTTGGTTTCATAATTGGCCAATCGGACTTCAATTAACTAAAGCTAACAATAAATTTAAGCAGATTCGCAACGCTTGGCATTCTCGGTTTGAATTTGCTTTAGTGATTACGGCACAATGTTTTAGGTCAGGTGGTGGCGTTGCTCACTACTTAATTTGGCGTTATGTTTACTTGTATTTCAAAGGCTTAAAGGTCTTAGGCTCTAGTTCTGTGTCCCTCTGGCAATTCAGCATTGCTTTGCGCTTTGGTAGGAAAGAAAGGGCACTTGTTTGAACTTAGTCGGGTTGCCTCATTGGGCAGGGAAGTGGAATTACTCGTTTATGGTTGGTCGCCTTTGGTGGTCAAGTTGGTTCTTACCTTGTGGTTTAGTTCAGAAAACTAGTCAGAAATAGTGGTTCTTTCTCAAGTAAATCATGCGTTTGTGGTAAAACATAACAAACAATTCAACAGTGATTCGCAACGCTTGGCGCTTTCACTTCAGGTTGAGTCTAGTGTTTACGGCGCAGTGTTCAAGTTCAGTGTCTGCGCTGCTCACACGTTAATTGGGCGTTATGTGCCCGATATACACCTAGACCTAAAAATATAAAATGGAGAATAATTTGTGAACAGTAAGTATTACCCGCCATTATATGGTAATAAAGAGTTCCATTGTCCTAGTTGTAATGTGTTCGCTAGGCAAGGTTGGGCTCATTTACAGACCCTAACGGAATTTAGTTGGAGAAGTGTCGTTGATCGTATGCCTAACTTCAAAGAGCAGTTGTCTTCTGATTGGGTCGTATCTAAATGTTCCCACTGTCAAGATCATATTATTTGGCATAAGCAAAAGATGATTTTTCCAAAATCAATTCCTGTCCAACATCCTAATCCTGACCTTGATCAGGAGATCATTGAGGATTATTTGGAAGCAGCTAATGTTTTTAACGACTCTCCACGAGCTGCGGCTGCACTGCTTCGCTTAGCACTTCAAAAGTTATGTAAACAACTGGGCGAGAAAGGTGACAACATAAATCAAGACATCAAAAATCTTGTTAAAAAAGGGCTTAACCCGTTAGTTCAAAAGTCATTAGACTCTCTACGTATTACGGGTAACAACGCTGTTCACCCCGGTGAAATTAACTTGGATGATGAGCCTCAAAGAGTACTCAAGTTGTTTGATCTTTTAAACTTTATAGCGACTAAAATGATCACTGAACCTAAAGAAATTGAAAGCTTCTATGATGATTTGCCTGATCCTGCAAAAGAGTCAATTGAAAAAAGAGACAATAAGGTTACTCAATAAAGGCACATAACAAGCAATTTAAGAGGGATTCACAACGCTTGGCACTTTTGCTTCTACTTCAGTTTTAGTGTTTATGGCACAATGCTTTAGGTTTGGGTGGAGGCGTTGTTCACCCCTTAATTGGGCGTTAGGCGCTTTCTCGAAAATTTTAGGATTCAGAATGAATATTTGGTTTATTCGTATGGACAAAGATGGTTGGAAGGACCTCGATCTTAATGAAAACTCGCCATACATTTACAGTGCTCACGGCAGTTGTGGTGATTTAGAAGTTGCGACAAAACATAAGCATTTAATTTTCCCTGAGCTTAGCCTCAGTGGGAAAGACTTAGCGAAATTAGTTCGAGAAATTAAGTTATCACTTGTAGACGCCGGAAAAATCAAACTCGAAGATTCAGGCAAGCGTCGCTGTGACTTAGCTATTCGTTATTGGTTATCTATAATGCAGGCGGGTGATCTTGTATTTGTAAGAACCAAACAGAGCAAGGTAATCTTGTGTCGTGTTACTGGATATATTTCTGAAGACTTTTTTATGCAGAAAGGCTGTTTTAAACGACCTGTACATATTTTAGGTGAAATAACGGAGAACATGCTGCCAAGTGGTATCTGGACCCGAACGTTTGGGCGAAAAACAATCGAACGAAATGCAAAGAAGGTTATTTCTAGTTGGGTTGAAAGCAATATTGAAGCTTTGAGCATGAGTATCTAATACCACGCGCCTAACAATAAATTTAAGAGTGATTCACAACGCTTGGCGCTCTCACTTCAAGCAAGTTTAGTGTTTATGGCACAATGAGTTAGGTAAGGTGTAAGCGTTGTTCACACCTTAATTTGGCGTTATACGCAAGAAGCTTCGAATTAAGCTTCTTGGCGTAATTTAGATTAGAAAACTGTTGTTCTGCCAGGAATTACTCCATGATTAACCCATAAATAGTCAACAATTTTGTTGTTGCTGTTCTCTATGATGTATTTGCTTCTGATTTCTCTAAGCTTATGAGTATCTGTATCTTTTCCCCATAGATCTTGTTTATGGTGCTCTCGGCAAGACACGAGTTCCAATGTTTCTTTAGATCTCCCTTTTAGCAGAGCTTCACCAGCTAGAATTAGCTCAATAACAGGTACTCTAAGGGTTTCATTACTGTATGTGTCTTCAGATTTACTTTGAAAATCAGTATAAGTTTTATGCTGTTTAAATATCTTTAGCATTGCCGTTTCAAACTCACCTGCTTGAGTTTTACCTAGCTCTACAGATGTGACAATTTTAAAGTCCTCGACACCACCTAACTTGTGGGAGTTTAGATTTTTAATTCTTGACTTAATATTTTTGGTAATACCAATTTTTATGATGTCAGCTTCTTTTGAGCTAGCAATATAGAATGTTGTTGCTTCGTGGTAGTTTTGACTCCACATGTCTGTGGTCATAACTCAAATCTCGTACTGGTGCTAAATTTTTGCGGGATGCTACCCCAAACTTGGCTTAAAAATAATGATCTTCGTCATGATAGCTGTAGGCGTAGATTTTGGTCTTCGAATGGATATAAGTTTATGTTATATAGGTAATAATCATAAACAGTTGCGCAACAATGCGTATAACAAGCAATTTAAGAGGGATTCACAACGCTTGGCATTTTTGCTTCTACTTCAAATTTAGTGTTTATGGCACAATGTTTTAGGTTGGGTGGAGGCGTTGTTCACCCCTTAATTGGGCGTTATGTGTCCGAGTACCCCACGTTTAGTAGACACTTTACTAAGTTAGATCTAGGGTCTAATTGAGAGGTGATTTATGGCTAAACATCGTAATCCAGCGTACACCGAAGAGTTCCGTAAAGAAGCAGTTCGCTTGGCCAGTCTTCCTGGCCGAACAGCAGTCTCCGTTGCCAAGGAGCTGGGCATCAGTGCCCAACAGATCCGGAACTGGAAGCGCCAGTTCACACGCCTATCTGATAAACAGTTTAACACCTTAGACGGTATCGATTACTCGAAGAAAGAGTCCGAAGAGCTTCGAGCGCTAAGGCGCGAGAACAAGCGACTCAAAGATGAAATGGAATTCCTAAAAAAGGTCTCGGCGTACTTCGCGAAGCAGCAAGAGTGAAGTACGAGTTCATTGAAAACTATGTCGGTGAGTATTCCATTAGCTTAATGTGCCGCACCTTAGAAGTGAGTCGGGGCGGCTATTATAAGTGGTGCCATCATACGCCGAGTGAGCGTTCAAAGCGGCGAGAGCGCTTTGAACAGCTCGTCATGTGTACCTTTGCCCAATATCGGGCACGCTACGGTTCAGTGCGAATAGCAGAAGAGCTAAACGAAGCAGGCTATGCCTGCTGCGTGAATTATGTGGCTGATATCATGAGGGAAAAAGGTATCAGGGCACGTAATGGTAAAGGGTTTAAATACAGCAAGGATGTGGCTGCTATGACGAATGTTGCCGACAATTTACTGCGAAGAGACTTTGAGTCTGAGACGCCAAATCAGAAGTGGGTTACGGACATCACGTATATCTGGGTGAAGAGCCGTTGGCTCTTCTTGGCGACAGTGATGGACCTGCATTCAAGGCGCATCGTGGGTTGGTCGCTAGGGACAACTATGACCGTCGAGCTCATCACCAATGCGCTAAAAATGGCGTTTGAGTCACGTAAGCCGCCTAAGGGCGTCATTATCCACTCAGACCGTGGTGTACAATACAGAGCATATAAATATCAAGACTTCATGCGCAAGCATGGAGGTGTACCGAGCATGAGTCGACAGGGCAACTGTTGGGATAATGCTGTGATGGAGTCGTTCTACAGTCGACTGAAAGTCGAACTGATATACGCAGAAGACTACCAAACTCTCGAAGAAACCCGAATGGGCATCTTCGAATACATCGAGGTATTTTACAATCGCAGAAGAAGACACTCAGCGTTGGGGCATGTCAGCCCAGTTGAGTACGAAAGTATGTAGTTATGTACTGTCTACTTTTTGTGGGGTACACCAGTGTCAACGCATTCATTTTATAGTGTCGCGCAAGTTATTATTGAGGTGTATATGATTGATCCGACAGAGTGGATTTGTAATAAAGAAAACACTTATGCAAGTCTAAGCCCTGAAGAAAAAAAAGCGATAGGTGAGTTTTTTCTGATCTGGAGCTACTTCGAATCTCAAGTGTTAAACTGTAATGCTAATAGAACGAGTTTTTCAAATTTAGCGAATAATTTGCAAAATTCTGAAAAAATATCAGAGATTGGTTTAAATGAACTCGTTACCTATTTTAAGGAACGCTACCTGTCAGGTGGAAGCTTCAATGACAGGTATGATGCATTAGAGTTGGAAAAAAGTAGAAACCCACCTGAAGTGGATGCGATGTTGTTAGAGGATTCTACGGATCAAGTTACTAAACTCGTTGGGTGTCTGTTCGTGGTTTATCGCTTTAGAAATAACTTGTTCCACGGTCCTAAATGGCGCTATAAACTTTCTGAACAAGAAAGCAATATGACTAAAGCTTGTCAGTTCATGATTAAAATTATAGACAACACATAACAAGCAATTTAAGAGGGATTCACAACGCTTGGCGTTTTCGCTTCGCTCAAGTATAGCCAAGCGTCGCTCACACCTTAATGCGGCGTTATGTACCTCCAACAATTAGACGCTAGTGGATATTACAGATTGGATTTATAACGTGGGATAATTGAGAGATGGCTTATGGCTTCATTGCAAGGAATATTAAACTTGGATGTTTCTTATCCAGGTATTCACATTAAAGTTGAGCTGATAGTACTTAAAGAATACCTGACACACATGGAGTCTGGTGTTGCTGCATCTTGCAGTAGTTACGTTACATCGGAGGAAAAGAGCTTCAGTGGTCTTGAGCACGATGAATACTCTCATGTTTACCGAATTGCCGAAGACGAGATCCCGCGTATTATTCGCATGCCAATGTTGGTTAGTATCTATACGTTATTTGAGAATTCAGTAACGCAGCTACTTGAGTATACGAGGAAAAAAGAAGAAAAAACGTCAAAGTTGAAAGATGTTACAGCTAAATCATTGCCTTCAAAGTGCAATAAATATATTGAGCAGGTTTTGGGCTTCGACTTCGCATTTGATCAAAAGACTATGAATGCGCTATCAGAAATTACGAAACTAAGAAATTGCGTTGCCCATGCTAATGGAAACTTAAGCTCCCTTGAGGCAAGCAAAGCGAGTGCAATTAAGAAAGTAGCATCGAAAGAAAAGTTAATTTTCATCACATCGGATCAACTAGACATATCATATGAATACCTGCGGAAAAGTTTGGGTATGGTCGAGTCCTCTTTAAGAGAGTTAATGGAATACATCGAAGAGAAGTATGGTTTTTATTAGGAACATAACAATAAATTTAAGAGTGATTCACAACGCTTGGCGCTTTCACTTCAAGCTAGTTTAGTGTTTATGGCACAATGGTTTAGGTGAGGTGGTTAGCGTTGTTCACACCTTAATTTGGCGTTAAGCGTACAGATCGGAACCGATGTCTAAAGGAAACTATGAAAATAACAACATTAGTGGATAACAGTCGGCTGGACGATAGGCAAGATTTGGCTGTTGAGCGTGGGTTATCATTACATATTGAAACTGAATCATTGAATATACTGTTTGATATGGGTGGAGGTAATACGTTTTGTCAAAACGCCCCTCTACTAGGCGTTAATATCGAACGTGTTGATATTGCGGTTATATCGCATCGGCACCATGATCACTGTAATGGTGCTGTAGGTTTTGTTTCTCACAATTCTAAAGCCAATGTATTTTTGAAAGATTGTGAAGAAAAAAACTATTATTTTAGGGCTTATGGTTTCAAAAATGATGTTGGTATCAATACAGACTTATTAAAAGGCAGCAATGGTCGCCTAGTATTCGTTAGCCAAACGACTGAAATTGCACCGAATGTATTTGCTATTACTGATATAAGTACCAAACACGAAAAGCCAAAAGGAAACCGATATCTATATACGCGATCTCAAAATGGATGGGAGTCCGATACATTCGACCATGAATTACTACTAGTGATAAAAGAGCGCGATGGTTTAGTTATATTTACTGGTTGTGCTCATAGTGGAGTTCTTAATATGGTTGACACTGCTGTTAGCTATTTTCCGGGTGAAAGAATTAAAGCAGTCGTTGGGGGCTTTCACCTTGTTGGGTTGCCATTATTCGATAGTATCGGTGGGACTAAGCAAGACATCAAAGACCTTGGTCTCGCGTTGTTACAATACCCCATTGATAAACTGTATACAGGGCATTGTACAGGTAAGAAGGCTTATGGTCTGCTAAAAGAAGTACTCGGAGAACGTTTAGAGGCAATCCCCACGGGAAGCTGTATTAATGTATAGCGAAAAGTACGCTTAACAATAAATTTAAGAGTGATTCACAACGCTTGGCGCTTTCACTTCAAGCCAGTTTAGTGTTTATGGCACAATGATTTAAGTAAGGTGTCTGCGTTGTTCACACCTTAATTTGGCGTTATACAAATGGAGGAACTATGAGTTCAAAGTTCAAAGAGTTTATACGGCTCAAACGAGGGAATAAAAAGCTCATTTTACAGGTTTGTACAGTTGAATGGGATGGACCTCATGAACCAAGAGCTAAATGGGTAACTGCTAAGACTTTGGATTCTAGTATTGAGCTCAAAGATTTGGACTATGAGATAGAAACTTTATTATCAAATCCTAAATTCATTGGCTTTTGCAGTAAGTGTAATGACTATTTTCCACAGGGGACAATGCATTCAGATAGTTACTGTCAGGGGTGTGCTGAAAGGTATTTAGGTATTGTTCACTAGGAAAAATTTGTATAACAAGCAATTTAAGAGGGATTCACAACGCTTGGCATTTTTGCTTCTACTTCAATTTTAGTGTTTATGGCACAATGTTTTAGGTTGGGTGGAAGCGTTGTTCACCCCTTAATTGGGCGTTATGTTTACTTGAAATTCAAAGGCTTAAAGTTCTTAGGCTCTAGTTCTTAGCCCCTTTAGCAATTCGCCCCTAGTAGACTCAGCAAATCCGCATTGTCGGTCTAAGCTCTTGAATCTCTCAGCCCGTAAAACATGCCAATGTTCGCGGGTTGCTTCATTGTCAGGTCGTGGCGGTTGGCTTCTGGTTTAACTGGCTCAAAGTCGCTTTTAGGTTCTTAGCCAATTAGCATTTCATCTTGGCAGTTGTCTCGGCAATTTGCCATTGTTTTGCGCTTTGGTTGGAAAGATAGGGCGCTTGTTGAAAGACAGTCGGGTTGCCTCATTGGGAAGGGAAGTGGAATTACACGCTTTAGGCTGGTCGCCTTTGGTGGTCAAGTTGGTTCTTGCCTTGTGGTTTAGCTCAGGAAAATAGTCAGAAATAGCAGTTCTTTCTCAATTAAATCATGTGTTTGTGGTAAAACATAACAAACAATTCAACAGTGATTCGCAACGCTTGGCGCTTTCACTTCAGGTTGAGTTTAGTGTTTACGGCGCAGTGCTTTAGCTCAGTGGCAGCGTTGCTCACACGTTAATTGGGCGTTACACGGCTAAGGTGGTTCAATGGAAAATTATCACGAATCTTTTAAAAAATATGAGTCTGCGCTTTTAGAGTGTACAAAGCTGTCTCAAGAGTGCGCTGGAATACCATCACCAACCAGTTCTCATTTTTATGCTTCGCTGTTGTTTACGAAGTTGTGTAATTGCGCTCACTCCATAGGTCACTTGGCTCCAAAACCCGACCAGATAGGTAAGGATGCCCACTGGGATTACAGTTCTGTTGCATCTTTAACTAGAGATCTAATTGAGTGTTATCTTACTTTTTATTATCTGTGTATTGATAAATGCTCAAGTGAAGAATGGAATGCTCGGTGGCAATTGATGAATCTACACGACCATCTGTCAAGGGTTAAAATGTTCAATGCGTTAGACATGGACTACGAGGAAAAGGAAGAAGCTAAGTGCGTAAAAAATGAAGTCATAGAAAATTTAAAATCAAACAAATGGTTTCGTAAATTATCTGATAAACAACAAGCACATTTTTTAAAAGGTAAAAATGCCTTTTTCAAAAGTCAGGATGAAATTCTGACTGCTAGTGGTGGTGACGTCTCCGACTTCAGGTTTAAATACATATTTGCATCTAACCATACCCATACTTTTCCAATGGGGTTTTATAGAATGGCGGATGGTAATAGAGGTCGTGGTGTCGAATCACAAGTAGAGATTCAATACACAGGACTTTGTCTTGAGTGGGTTTCGGAATATTTGCTCAAAGCAAAAGAACAATTCGACGATAAATTTGAAAACTTGGAATAGTGTAATCCACCGTGTAACAAAGCATTTAAGAGTGATTCGCAACGCTTGGCATTTTCGCTTCGCTCAAGTATAGCCAAGCGTCGCTCACACCTTAATGCGGCGTTAGGTTACCGGCGTCAAAATGCTCTCAACGAATTTACAAAGTTATAATCTTGCCAATTTGATAAAGGCGGGGATAGCCTTATAGGTATCTGCTACTCTTTGCATAGGAGGGCTCAGCCCTGAACAATAGATTGCGGCGTAGCTAGGAGCATGATTATGCCTATAAGTAATAGACAAAAACAACTTGTACAGAACAGTTTCTCTAAGGTTGAACCTATAGCTGAACAAGCTGCGGAGATTTTTTATCAAACCTTATTCGAGTTTGACCCGTCTTTAAAGCCGCTGTTTAAAAGCGGTATGAAAGAGCAAGGAAGAAAACTAATGGCAATACTGAAAGTCGCGGTTAATGAGCTAGACAACCTTGATACATTAGTTCCAGAGTTACAGAAATTAGCGGAAAGGCATGTGGCTTATGGTGTGCAAGCAAAAGACTATACACCAGTAGGTAATGCTTTGCTTCATACACTCAAAGTGGGTTTAGGGGATTCTTGGACACCTGAATTACGTCAAGCTTGGGTGGATACATTCCGAACTATAGCGACAGTTATGAAGAAGCAGGCCTATGAAAGTTAGCTTTTTATAATGAGAAAGTAGCTTGTAATCAATAACCTAACAAGCAATTTAAGAGGGATTCACAACGCTTGGCACTTTTGCTTCTACTTCAAATTTAGTGTTTACGGTACAATGCGTTAGGTTGGGTGGTGGCGTTGTTCACCCCTTAATTGGGCGTTATGTGCTTTCGGAGAAAACAATGAAAAAGAGTCTAATCATAGCCTTAGCTAGTCTTTCGTTTGGTGCCCTTGCTGACGAGAAGGCCATTGATTGCGATGCTGCGTTTACAACAATCCAGATAAGTCGGTGTGCTGCTATTGAGCTTGATGCAGCGAAAACTGAGCTAGAGAAGTATCTTAAGGCTAGCTTTGAACACAACTCGTTTGACTCAGAGTTAGTCGAAGCGATGAAGCTAGCTCAAACGGACTGGCAGACCTATATGTCCTCACATTGTGACTCGGTATATACGCAATGGCGTGATGGAACTATTCGTGGGGTTATGGCGATATCTTGTAAAACTAAGCTAACGAAGCAAAGAACGCATGAACTGTGGGAAAACTTCTTAACTTATATGGACAGCACACCACCAGTTTTACCGGAACCAAGTTTGTAGTAGAACTTCAACCACGCACATAACAATAAATTTAAGCAGATTCGCAACGCTTGGCACTTTTGGTTTGTATCAGCTTTAGTGTTTACGGCACAATACTTTAGGTAGGTGGCAGCGTTGCTCACTACTTAATTTGGCGTTATGTTTCCGAGTACCCCACGTTTAGTAGACACTTTACTAAGTTAGATCTAGGGTCTAATTGAGAGGTGATTTATGGCTAAACATCGTAATCCAGCGTACACCGAAGAGTTCCGTAAAGAAGCAGTGCGTCTGGCCAGTCTTCCTGGCCGAACAGCAGTCTCCGTTGCCAAGGAGCTGGGCATCAGTGCCCAGCAGATCCGGAACTGGAAGCGCCAGTTCACACGCCTATCTGATAAACAGTTTAACACCTTAGACGGTGTCGATTACTCGAAGAAAGAGTCCGAAGAGCTTCGAGCGCTAAGGCGCGAGAACAAGCGACTCAAAGATGAAATGGAATTCCTAAAAAAGGTCTCGGCGTACTTCGCGAAGCAGCAAGAGTGAAGTACGAGTTCATCGAAAGCTATGTCGGTGAGTATTCCATTAGCTTAATGTGCCGTACGTTAGAGGTGAGTCGAGGCGGTTACTATAAGTGGTGTCATCAAACGCCGAGTGAGCGTTCAAAGCGGCGAAAGCGCTTTGAACAGCTCGTCATGTGTACCTTTGCCCAATATCGGGCACGTTACGGTTCAGTGCGAATAGCCGAAGAGCTAAACGAAGCAGGCCATGCCTGCTGCGTGAATTATGTGGCTGATATCATGAAGGAAAAAGGTATCAAGGCACGTAATGGTAAAGGGTTTAAATACAGTAAGGATGTGGCTGCGATGACGAATGTTGCTGACAATTTACTGCGACGAGACTTTGAGTCTGAGACGCCAAATCAGAAGTGGGTTACGGATATCACGTATATCTGGGTGAAGAGCCGCAGGCTTTTTTTAGCGACAGTGATGGACTTGCATTCAAGGCGCATCGTGGGTTGGTCGCTAGGGACAACGATGACCGTCGAGCTCATCACCAATGCCCTAAAAATGGCGTTTGAGTCACGTAAGCCACCTAAGGGCGTCATTATCCACTCAGACCGTGGTGTACAATACAGAGCATATAAATATCAAGACTTCATGCGCAAGCATGGAGGTGTACCGAGCATGAGTCGACAGGGTAACTGTTGGGATAATGCGGTGATGGAGTCGTTCTACAGTCGACTGAAAGTCGAACTGATATACGCAGAAGACTACCAAACTCTCGAAGAAGCCCGAATGGGCATCTTCGAATACATCGAGGTATTTTACAATCGCAGAAGAAGACACTCAGCGTTGGGGCATGTCAGCCCAGCTGAGTACGAAAGTATGTAGTTATGTACTGTCTACTTTTTGTGGGGTACACCAGTTTAACTGAAATTCAAAGGCTTAAAGGTCTTAGGCTCTGGTTCTTTGTCCCTTAGGCAATTCGTTCCTAGTAGACCCAGCAAATCCGCATTGCCGACCTAATTTCTTGAATCTCTCAGGTCGTAAAACATGCCAATGTTAGTGGGTTGCTTCATTGTCAGGTCGTGGCGGTCGGTTTCAGGTTTAACTGGCTCAAAGGCGCTTTTAGGTTCTTAGTCAATTAGCATTTCAGCTTGGCAGTTGCCTCGGCAATTTGCCATTGTTTTGCGCTTTGGTTGGAAAGAAAGGGCGCTTGTTGTTACTTGGTCGGGCTGCCTCATTGAACAGGGAAGTGGAATTACTTGTTTTGGGTTGGTCGCTTTTGGCTGCCAAGTTGGTTCTTAGCTTGTGGTTTAGCTCAGAAAACTAGTTGAAAATGGCAGTTCTTTCTCAATTTAATCATGTGTTTGTGGTAAAACATAACAAACAATTCAACAGTGATTCGCAACGCTTGGCGCTCTCACTTCGGGTTGAATTTAGTGTTTACGGTGCAGTGTTTAAGTTCAGTGTCTGCGCTGCTCACACGTTAATTGGGTGTTAGCAGTTTAAATTGAATCAGGTAGTTAATGAAAACACAGTTAATGTTAGTACTGCTTTCGGTAGGTATTTGTTGGCAAGTTCATGCGGATGAAATTCGCTTACCTAAATGCCAGATTGAGGATGTAGTAGAAACCCCAATCACTTTTTTTGTTTCAGAGTCAGTAACAAAGCGTTATGACACATTTGTTATTGAAGGGCATATTCAGCGATGGCTGAATTTTTCAAATCAAGCGCTAAAAAATTCGTGTGTTCCGATGCTCAGAACATTGGATAAAATTGTCTATACGTCGGAAATACTTGGTGAGGAAAGCGAAGAGTTTGAGGTTGTACATAGTTTCTTAGAGTACTATTACCCAGAAGAAATCGAGCGTCTGAATAGTGATAAAGCCAATCTTTATGGATTGGTTTTCAAAAAAGATATTTCCCAGTTCACAACTGAATGGTGCGGTGAGACTATGTCTTCAGTCTACCCTCAATTTTTCACTATTGGGTTAACGTGCGATGACAGCGTTTTAGAGCATGAACTTGGTCATTTAGCATGGGCTAACCATGATATGGAGACACTATCAGATCAAACTGATGGAATGCCATTTGATCTATCAAATCAAGTCCCTCTAAGTGTTCATAGCAAATACGAGAAACATTCATATGGCTATATGTGTGGGGGTAAAGGAACGATCATGGCTTATGCAGATGAGACTCACCCGTTCTATTCATCTCCAGATATCAGTTACGGGGATATTGTTTGTGGAAACGCTTATTACGCTGACAATGCACGAGTTTTGCGCGAGCACGCTTTGAGTCTTAGAGGTAAATAAACAGCTAACAATAAATTTAAGAGTGATTCACACCTTAATTTGGCGTTATATGTAAAGGGAGTTTCAATGAAGGGTTTTATCAAAGGGATTTTAGTTTATCTTGTTGTGATTTCGTTAGTTCTACTAATTTCTCGCAACTATTTTGATTACTTATCCACAATAGCCTTGGTTGACTACTTAGCATATAGCGGAGTTTTGCTGGTTGTATTGGCAGCTATTACATTTGATGGTAACAATCCAGCTAACCAAGACTTTTTGTCGTTAATGGTTCATCGTGAACTTGTGTCCCGAACCAATGACTTTCAAGACGAAAGTAATAAAGTAAGTTTTGCGGTTAATGTTGGATTGATAGGTATATTCTTACTTATTGCTAGTGGTTTAATAGTATGGTTCGGTGGTGATCAAAACACTTAGTATCAAGTTTGAAGTGCGACATTTTCTACAGATGCGCATGAATATACTCCGTTGGTGTTTTATACCCAAGTCTTTTGCGTGGGCGCGTATTTAAATTGTGTGCAATTTCATTGCAGATCTTCTGTGTCACATGTGACATGGAAGTTCGTTTTGGTAAGTATTGTCGTATCAAGCCATTAGTGTTCTCATTAGTGCCTCGTTCCCATGAGTGGTATGGATTTGCAAAGTAAAATAGACAGTGATGATGTTTTTCTAGTTGTACATAACCATGAAATTCAGTGCCGTTATCCGCATTTATCGTCTTAAAAGGTAAGTCAGAGCGGGTCATGATTTTGCTCATTCTTACGTTGAGCGACTCGTTTGTTCTATCGTCCATTTGCCCAATAAAAGTGTAGCCAGTCATTCTGTCGACCAAAGTGACGATACAGTGCTTGGTTCCGCGGCCAACGACGGTATCAATTTCCCAATGACCAGGCTCTTTTCGATGCTCAGCTTTTTCAGGTCTTTCGGTAATATGACGCTTTGCTGCCAGCCGACCTCGGCTGTCTTTTGAGTTATACCTTTTACGTCTTTTCTTGGTGGATTGGCGTAGGTGTTTCCATAGGGTTCCGCCGAGAATTTTGTTGTTCCAGATATGCTGATAAATGAGCTCGTGGCTCATTGTTGGATAGCCTCTTACTCTTAGGTATCCAACGATTTGAACAGGGCTCCAATCCAGTCGTAGCAAGGCTTCAGGTAACCTGAAGTCGATATCGCTATAGCGCTTATTTCTGCGCGAGCGGCTTAGCCGGTTACGAGCCATTTGTTGGGCTCTCCGCGCCTGATAGGAGTACCTTTCAACCTCAGTGAGGTGTGTATATTTCATGTTTTTACTTCTTGGCGGGAGCAAACTTCATGATTATCGCATCTCACTGTTTTTATGTTCAGAGGTGTCGCACATCGTACTTGAATCCAAGCATCGTAATCTAGCGTAACTCCATTCATCAATGCTCACATGTGCCGCCCGATGACTTTGCACCATTTGATTAGAAGGTGATAATTCTTCCATGGCTAAGTACTAATCACTTCCTCTCGCCACATCGTGTCATTTTTTAGCATCGAATTTAAGGTGACTACCATTTTACGTACACATGCTACGATTGCGACTTTCTTTGGCTTGCCAGCATCGACGAGTCGCGTGTAAAACGCTTTAAAAACTGGGTTGCATTGCATAGCAGACATCATAGCCATATAGAGAACAGTCCTGACTTGTGTTCTTCCGCCTTGAACTACCCGCCTTTTTCTGCAACTGCCGCTTTCCTTGGCGATGGGCGCGACTCCTACGAGTGAAGCCGCCTGCTTGTTGGTAATGTAACCGAGCTCCGGAAGGTTGCTGATGAGTGATGCTGCAGCGATATCTCCAATCCCCGGGCAGCTTTTCAAAATCATACTTTTACTACGATATTCTTGGCATTGTTCAATGAGTAAGACGAGCTTCTTTTCGATCTTGGTGATTTGATGATTGAGCGCTGTCATCATCGGCTTTATGGTTGAATGCAACGATTTCGGTAAGATTTGAAGGCGATTTTTCTCCATTGTTCGCATAGAAAGTAACTGATTGCGACGTGTGATTAGGTCACTCATTAGACGTAGGCTTTTGGGTTTAATCGAGGTTAGGGCGGGTTGGATGACTTCACCGTAATAAGCAATCAGCTCAGCATCGAATTTATCGCTTTTCACACGTCGACCAATGGCACCAGCAAATCTTTTGATATGGAGAGGGTTGGCTCTCACAATGGGTAGTTTTGCTTCAGCGCAGGCGAGTATAAAAGGCATCTCTAAGCGGCCCGTCGCTTCAATAACGATGCGATTTGGTCTGTGGAGTTTTATGATCTTAAGTGCCTGTCGGATACCTTTTTCTGTATTCTCGACTGAGAAAAACAGTTTTAAAGGCCGAATATGAATATCTAATTGTAATTTTCCGGTATCTACACCGACGGTAATGGTTTGATTCATAACTAGCGAACTCTTTGTTGTGCCCGTACTCCAGCGACTATTCAGGAGTGTGTTGTAAGTCTACGTAGCGTTCATGCTTGTTATCGGTCTCTCAACTGAGGAGCCAGAGTTCAATCGAACTGCTACATAGAAGGCTTTAGTGGCAGCTAAAGCCCTGAAATGACACTACCTTAAATAGCGCGCTGAGTTAGGAACAAGTGTTACGAATTCGGAATAAAACGTCTATTTCTCGAAGTGAGAAAACCTCAATATCATGTGGATGATTCTGGTAGACTTCGTGCTTAAGCTTATGTATTGCAGGAACGTAGAAAAATGAGCCAAGAGCAACCCCAAAACCCACTACACGGTTTGACCTTAGAAAAAATCCTTGTGCGATTACAAGAGCATTACGGATGGGAAGGCTTAGATGCAGAAATACAAATCAATTGTTTCTATAATAATCCATCAATTAAGTCCTCTCTAAAGTTCTTACGACGAACTCAGTGGGCAAGAGATAAGGTCGAAGCCTTGTATATTGAGACTTTTTGTAAGT
Source organism: Vibrio orientalis CIP 102891 = ATCC 33934 (assembly GCF_000176235.1). NCBI lineage: Bacteria > Pseudomonadati > Pseudomonadota > Gammaproteobacteria > Vibrionales > Vibrionaceae > Vibrio > Vibrio orientalis. The sequence continues at coordinate 796,624 of NZ_ACZV01000005.1, forward strand.
AGACATATCGCTACATTTGCGAGAAATATGCCTGAGTGACCACGGAGGGCTGTCAGGTGAAATTGCTACAGCTTCCCAATCGACAAATTCTAAGTCTGAATTATTTAGACTCCGCCAAAACTGGAGTCTTGCTCTCACTCGTCGCTGTTCAGATGTTCTAGTCTATAGCCAACAGACAATGTAAAGGAGTTGGTTATGAATACAGAGCGTCATGGCATTACCGTCGGTATTGAGCGTATAAACTCTCAATCTATTCTCGTCTTTAAAGTGACCGGAAAGCTTACCCATAGCGATTATCAAGCTATTACTCCAGTTCTCGACTCAACACTTCAAGCTGTAAATGCTGAACATATTAAGATGCTTGTTGATATCACCGAGTTTTCAGGCTGGGAGCTACGCGCAGCGTGGGATGATTTTGAACTGGGCTTAAAGCTCGGTTTCAAACTAGAGAAAGTTGCGATCTATGGTGACAAAAATTGGCAAGAGTTGGCGTCAAAAGTTGGCGGGTGGTTTATCTCTGGAGATATGCGTTCATTTGGTGACTATCAGTCTGCAATTGAGTGGCTAACCGATTAGCGCTTGAGGTGCTTACTATTTGAAATGTCGATTTCTCTTGATTGTATGATTGTTCTGGTTTATAAAATGTTTTTCAAGCTTAACTCTATGATTATATTAGTTTTTACTAGCCTTTAATAACATGGAGAAAGGCGATGAGAAGTAACATTGATGGCAAAAGGCTAGTGGACCGAATTCGTAAGTATTACAAGGCGGACGACTTTCAAGTGAGCGATGACGGCTTGTCCGTTGGCAAAGACTTCTATGGTTTGAACAAAATAAAACGTGTAGAGGTGCGTCAGTTAGGCTGGAGAGAAAATGCAGTGAATATTGTTTCACTCGCTTTGGTTCTTTCAGCGGCGACTTGGGCGTTTGTTCCACAATTCGGACTCATTGCGTTGGCTCTTACCTTCGTTATCGGTTTTTCTTGCTGGCGGAAGTATGAGCTAAGAGCGGAGTTTATAGGTACGGATGAAACCGGAGACCATTGGGTAGCAATCGCTCGAGGCTGTACGAAAGAAGAGTATAGCGTCTTTAAAGAGGTTGAGCGTACCATGCGCAATCAGGTGTAGTAGAAAGCTCGTCATTTTATATGGCGGGCTTTTTGTTGTTCTGGGATAAATTATCGTTCAACTTGTCTAAAGGTGGAGAGTTTTGCGATTTACTTAAGGAGTCGCTCAGATCGGCTACCTAGAATAGAGACGGATTGTGCGTTTGAGGCTCGGTCAAAATGCACATTGACTCGAACACCCGCTTTTTCAAATATGACGTCGTCAAAGTCGGTCATGGCTATCTTGAAACCTTTACTCGCGAATAAGCTGGTGACCTGAGTTCGTTGGCCAATTTCTAACGCTGATGAAAGCAACTTGTCCATAATCATCTCCTCCTTAGTTAATCTGTTGCAGATAAAGCGTAGTATGAAAATGAATGCTTATACAACTTTAGTTGATTCTATATGCAATGAAACAGGCTCATATTACTCGCCTAAGGTGCAATTAGGCTTTACCATAGGGGTCAATAGTCACTGAATAAAGAGATAGTTATGTCGTTTCCTCCTTGTCCAAATTGTTCCTCTGAATATGTGTATCAAGATCAAAGTAACTTAGTGTGTCCTGAGTGTGCGTATGAATGGAACCCTGAGGAAATCGCTGCAGAGAAAAAAGCCAATGCAATCAAAGATGTGAATGGAGCGGTACTTGAGCAAGGTGATAAGGTTACGTTCATTAAAGATCTCAAAGTGAAAGGAAGTTCGGCGGTGCTAAAGATTGGCACCAAAGCGACCATTCGACGCATTGTTGAAGGCAAAGATCATCAACTTGATTGTAAATTGGATAAAGGCGGCGAGATGATGGTCACCGCGAAATATGTCAAAAAAGCTTAAACATATTCTATTATTCAAAGCCAATTCGATAGAGAAACGCCTCAATCACTTATGTGACTGAGGCGCTTTTATTGTTAGTGAGAGTTATAGGTAACGACTTGACAGGTGCTGCTTAAAGTAAGCTGAGTTCAGCGTTTCACCCGTTGCTTGTTTCACTAACTCATCGGTTGTTAGTAGGCTGCCTTTACTCCAGATATTGTCTGATAACCAAGTAAATATTGGGCTCAAGTCTCCGCTACGAATCGCACCATCAACATCGACGCTTTGCTTCATTGACGCCATAAATTGCGCCGCATACATAGCGCCTAAGGTATAAGAAGGGAAGTAGCCGAATGCGCCGTCTGTCCAGTGAATGTCCTGCATACAGCCGTTCTTGTAATTGCCTTGAGTTGATAAGCCAAGGTATTGCTGCATTTTGCTATCCCACAGCTCAGGGACATCAGTGTGCTTGATGTTACCATTGATAAGATCTCGTTCGATCTCATAACGTAAAATAACGTGAGCAGGGTAGGTGAGCTCATCAGCATCAACTCGGATAAAGTCTTTCTTCACTCGGGTATACAGTTTCTGGAAGTTATCTTGGGTGAACAGCGCTTTGTCATGTTGAGTAAAGTGTTTACCTGCAAGCTGAGCAAGATGCTCGATAAAGGCATCACTTCGGCCAACCTGCATCTCAAAAAACAGTGATTGCGATTCGTGAATACCCATTGAACGTGCTTCGCCCGAAGGCAGTCCAGCGAGTGCAGTAGGAAGGCCTTGTTCGTAACGAGCATGACCCGTTTCGTGGACAATGCCCATTAATGATTGAACAAACTCGTTCTCATCGTAACGAGTGGTGATCCTTACATCACTCGGTACACCGCCACAAAATGGGTGCACGCTTTCATCTAATCGACCGTGTTCGAAGTCAAATTGCAACAGCTTCATCACTTCTAAACCAAGCGCTTTCTGCTTGCTGGTCTCAAACGTACCTTGTGGCTCAATGAAGTGCTCACTTGATTGCTTTTCGATGACTTGATCAATCAGATCCGGTAGCCAGGTTTTTACATCGTTAAACAGTACGTCAAGAGACTCAGAGCTCGTGCCCGGCTCATAAATATCAAGCATGGCGTCGTAAGGGGTTAGGTTATTCGCCTCTGCTCTTATTTGCGCTTCTTCTTGAGATAGCTTAACCACTTCTGCCCAGTTCTTTTCGAACCCTTGCCAGTCGTTATCGCCGCGTTGGCTACGCCATGCATGTTCACATTTTGAACCGGCTAACGATTTCGCTTGCACCAAAGACTCAGGAAGTAAGTTTGCCTGCTGCCACTGACGCTTAAGCTCTCTTAGCGTTGCACTGTCTTGAGTGTTGAGAGTGTCTTGTTCAGCTTGAGCAAACCAATCAGCAAGCTGTGGCTGTGTATGAAGAGAGTGGATATGAACCGATAGCTCAGCAACCGCGTTGCTGCGAGCCTCATTACCGCCAGAGGGCATCACAGCTGCTTGATCCCAACCGACGATTGCAGCTAGGTGTTCAAAGTGAGATATTTTCTGAGAATGGGCTACTAATTTGTTGAATGCGCTCATAAATCGCCTTCCGTGACTGGATAAAAAACAAAGTCTACCAACCTAAAGCGGGTAGACCAAGTTATTAGATCTTGTTTTATCCAATGTTGCTGAGTTGCAAGTCTGTTTCTTGTATTATTGCTAAATCGGGGCAAGACGGTTCAATATCGACATAGTTCGCCCTTTAGCCACTGTCATAGGAGTTGACGTGTTCAATAATTTTGAAGCTTTTTTGTTAGCGATAACCATCCTTACACTGACGCCGGGTTTGGACACCGCGCTGGTGGTGCGTAACTCCTCACGCGGAGGTTTTGCCGATGGCGCGACAACCAGTTTGGGGATTTGTCTTGGCCTTTTTGTTCATGCCACGTTTTCTGCGGTGGGCATTTCTGCCATTTTAGCTCAGTCAGCCGAGCTGTTTAATCTTGTAAAGATGGTTGGTGCGGCATACCTGATTTGGTTAGGAATAACGACACTAAGAAGTGTTTGGAAAGGGGAAGTCGGATCGTTGGCGACAGAGTGCGCGCACAAACGAATCGATGTTAAGCGCTCACTGAGAGAAGGCTTTCTTTCTAATGTCCTCAACCCTAAAACCGCGGTATTTTATTTGGCGTTTTTACCTCAATTCATTAATCCTGAAGGTTCGGCATTTGTGCAATCTTGCTTGATGGCGAGTATCCACTTTGTGATTGCGATGATCTGGCAATGTGGATTGGCTGGATTGCTAAACTCGGCAAAGAGTTTGTTGAAAAGTGCGACCTTTATGAAAAGGATGGAAATGACGACCGGAGCAGTCTTAGTCGGCTTAGGAATAAAACTGATGGTGGAAGAATAAAAAAAAACAGCGACTTAGGTCGCTGTTTCTTTTTCTGGCTAGTTTTGCAATTGTGGCTCTTTCAGGGTGTTAACACTGGCTGCAAAGTACTGTTTGGTTTCTTCAATGACTACTTGACGAAGTGCGATGAGACCAATCAAGTTTGGAATTGCCATCAAGCCGTTAACGATATCGGCAATAATCCAAATCATATCGAGGTGAAGAAAAGCACCTGAGGCAACTAAAGCGACAAAGATAAATTTGTAAGGTAATACCGCTTTAGTACCAAAAAGATACACAACGCAGCGCTCACCGTAGTAGTTCCAACCCAGAATCGTTGTAAATGCGAAGAAGATTAAGCCGATAGAAACTAGCATTGGGCCAAATGTTTGCGCATTAAGGCCAACAGCAAAAGCATGCGTCGTCATCGCTGCGCCAGCGAAATCACTTTGCCATGCACCTGTTAGGATCAACGCTAGGCCCGTCATGGTACAGATGATAATGGTATCGAAAAACGTACCTGTCATCGAGATCAGCCCTTGTTTAACACATGAGTCTGTTTTTGCTGCCGCCGCTGCCATTGGTGCACTGCCAAGACCAGATTCGTTAGAAAATACGCCGCGTGCAATGCCCGACTGAATAGCCAGCATAATACTTGCACCTAGGAAGCCACCCGTTGCTGCTGTTGAGGTAAACGCAGAAACGAGAACCAATTCTACCGCATCAAGCAGCTTATCTGCGTTCATGATGATAACGCTTAAGCAGGCAAGAACATAGAACAGCGCCATCGTCGGAACGACCTTACCGGCAACATTTGCGATGGATTTAATACCCCCAAGCGTAACGAAGGCAACGAGAAGGGTTAATACACTTGCTGAAATTTCGCGTGAGACACCAAAAGAGATCTCGCTTGCATCCAAAATCGCGTTTACCTGAGGGAAGGTACCAATACCGAAGCAGGCAACGCCTAAAGCAAAGACCGCAAACATAACGGCGAGTGCCTTTGAGCCCACACCATATTGCAGGTAGTACATTGGGCCACCGATCATCTGACCGTTGCTGTCTTGTTGGCGGTATTTTACTGCCAACAAGCATTCAGCGTATTTTGTCGCCATGCCGAATAATGCTGCCAGCCACATCCAAAATAGTGCGCCTGGGCCACCTAGTTTGATTGCGGTTGCAACGCCGACAATATTACCAGTACCAATGGTTGCGGATAGAGCAGTGCATAACGCGGCGAAGCTGGAAACGTCGCCTTGCTTATTAGAGTCCTCTTTACTGAAGACCATTTTGAGGGCAGTAGGTAGGTGTCGAAACTGTAGTAGGCCTAAGCGAAAAGTGAAATAGACACCAGTACCAACTAGCAATATAAGCAGTGGTGGGCCCCAGACAAAATTGTCGATTGTTTTAAGTAAAGATTGTAAGTTATCCATGATTTCCCCTTAAGTGATAATGCTTATTTAAGGAGAAGAGTGAAAGCGCAGAGATCGCGGATCTCTGGTATTGATGCACAGCAAACGCCATGCAGCAGAATAGGTCTTTCCACTCCTCTGTCCTTTTGCCTGAGAGTTTCACACTACCAATTAGGGTAGAGCTTGCTCCTTCGGCGACCGCTTTCTACAACAAAGTAGTACGGTTCTCTCCAGAGGTTCCTCCAACGACAGTCCTCGCCACAATGTGGCACCTGAAAGATTTACTTCTTCGGTAGGTTATTCTTACCAAATGTTAAAATTTGGTAAATAACCACTCTCCTGCAGTCTTCATCGGAACGATTATCCAACTAGTGGATAAAAGTTAGTCAACAGTTCTGAAATAGTGCTGACGTGTGAACTTTATCATTCTTTTGGTGTAATTCAACCAAAAAATCATATCAATTAGCAATAATTGGTTGACTTGTTTCTGAGGGTTTTAAGGATATGGTTGGGTCATAATGACTACATTTGTTTTTGTGTCAATATGACCTTTTTGGGCTTTGGTTTTTTCTAGTTTATTGTTTTTTAAGGTTTTGTTTTTTGGCAAGGAATCTGCAATAGGAGAGGTAAAACATAATAACGATTTAAGTGAGGTCGATATGATTGCTCAACCAACGAAAAAAACTTTCAGTTTATTACTTTCTTACGCCAACATTGCCTTATTGGTTACGATGTTCGCTTTGATTGTGAGTGTGCTGATTTCCTACCCTTATGCTGACGCCTTCTCTTTGCATCAACAAATTGCAGCTCATATAAGTACGATTGTGATCGCCGCTTTTTTGAAAGTCAGCTACGTCCTTAGATGTCTTGCACAGTATAATTTAGGTTTAGAAGTCAGATAACAGATAAAAAAATAGCGCCGTTATGGCGCTATTTTTATTTAGAAGTAGTTAGCATCAACGAGTTCGCTCGTTTTTACGGATGTCACTTCTTCACGAGCTTCTAACCAAGCGACAACTTGCGCTTTTTGCTCATTAGTCACATCGGCATAACGTTCAGTGCAGCATAGGAAACCTTCAAAAAGTTCAAGGCCGCCACCACCGAAACACAAGCCAAGAGCGTCGACATAATCAATGAAGTCATCGACAAATGTATCGTAACGTTCGAAGTCGCTGATCGTCGTTTCACAGCTTAGTTCGAAACCAAGCATTGCAAACTCACCTAAGAACAGTTTTTTCTGAATACGACGTTTTTTATTGTCTAATTTGTATGGTTTCATTCTAATATCTCATTGATAATTGTGAGTCCTTTATACCCCAAATTCCCCTTGCCACCAAATTAAATGCTAGCTTGCTTACGGTAGTTGATGAATGTTTGCTCTGTTAGTGCGACTTTGACCCAGAGTGGTCACTCTACTCGACAAGAAACCTACGCAATTCTGACTATTTAGCGACAAAAATGGTATAAAGTAAGAAGTAGAAAGTCTGCCTAAGGAGAGGTTATGACAAGGTTATTAGCTATAGTATTTTTGATTGCGTTAGCTTATGTGCTGATACGTTATCGAACCAGCGAGAAGCTACAAAAATACGTTGTTATTACTATGGTATCTGGCTTTTTAATCTATACCGCGACATTAATGGTCACAGAACTCATCCGCTAACGACTTGGAGCAAAGAATTGAACGAACAAACTGATAGCCAAGAAAATGATGACGTTGTTGTCATCGAAGAGCGAGATAAACGTACTCAGATATATATCGTTATTGCTGGCGTTTTAGGCTTGGCATTAGGGGGCTTGATTGGCTCAACGTTAACGGCGAAAAAATGGGAAGAGACCTACCATACGTTAGAGCAGCAATATCAAACTCTAGCTGCTGACAAGAATCAGATGGCCGTTCGCGTCGAAGAAAAAGTTGCTAAGGTGGATGATGAAGTTGAGCAAAAGCTGCAGTTAGCAATCCAAGAGCAACAAGACGCTCACCAAGTGTCAATGAGCAAGCTTGAGCTGCAAGTGGAAGAGCTGGAGAAAGTGAACCTTTCGCTTGAGCAGCAAGTCGCGAATCAGCGAGAGCAACTTGAAACCGTGAACTCGAAAAACAGCAAACTGAACCGTCAGGCTGATATGCAGGCGACCATGCTTGAACGTTCAAGAGAGTTGTTCCAGCAAGAGCTCAAAGTGAAACAAGAGCTCGAAGCGTTAGAAAAAGAGCGCGACGACCTCGCTCCTAAATTGGTTACGCTGAAAAAAGAGTGTGATGTCTACCTTGAGGGAACGTCTTGGGACGCGAAATCAGATGCATGCGATAAGCAAGATGAAGCGAACTCTCGTTTGAGTCAAATAGAGCAAATGATTCGAGTTCACCAAATGGACTTAAAACAGATGCGAGCGCTGTCAGAAGAGCTTGGCCTGTAGGTATCGTTCACAACTAATCAGTCAATATCAATATAAAGCGCCTAATTAGGCGCTTTTTTTGTGTGTCGTTAAGTTTAAATAGAACAATATATTCATTTCGTTCTCTCGAAGTTTCGATTTTGCGCTACTGTTTATATGAGCAGAGGGATTGGTAAGGCATAGGATGCAACTGGTTAAAGTAAATCAAGGCATGCAGGTAATTGTCTATATTGCGTATATTGGTGCAGTAGGCATCACTTCGTATGGCTTAATTTCCCAGTCTCATCCTTGGGAGCTTGCCTACTATTTGTTCCCAGCGTTCTTACTGATGGCATTGGTCGTGACGTCCGAATCTTTCAAACATATCTTTGCCTTTTCAGCGACAGCTTTGTTTATCTTTGGTGGACTGGTCCAACCGTTTCCCTTAGATGCGATTAGAGAGTGTCTGTTCCTATTGCCATTTTGTTACATCGTACTTTTCCCTGGCACGCTGTGGCCAATTGCGGTGTGTGCAGCCTTGATCAATGGTTATTTGTACCAACTGTCGTTGTCAGACTTCGATGCTTTTATTGATACCTCTTTGGAGCTGACAGCTCTTACCCTTTTTGCCACCCTGATGACCTATTATTATGTGAAAACAAAGCAACAAGCGGTGGAATTTAAAGCCAAGAGCCAAACGGACTATTTGACCAAATTACCAAATATGAATGCTTATAAAGAAGCGATCGAACAGGTCAATAAATCAAACGCGTTCCACTTTGGGTTGATTCATATTGGGCTGGTTGGCTTTAAGAATGTGAATGATAGGTTGGGCTATCGACATGGTGATGATTTGCTAGTCGCTTTTGCTCAGCATATACGAGACGTGATTGGGACAGAGGGCACGGTCTATCGTCTGGGAGGGGATGAGTTCCTAGTCTTGGTCGAAAGTGAAGAGCTAACAGAAAAGTTAGAGGACTTGGTGTTTAGGCTCAATAAAAACCAAAGGGTCATGTACAGCGTTGACGATACCTCGCACCGCCTGAGTTTTTGTATGGGGATTGCGCTTGCAGAAGATGCATCGGGCAGTAACGAAGTATGGGAAAAGAACGCCGATTTTGCTTTATTCAAGGCTCGTTCAGAGCATGAAAATAATGTTTGCTGGTTCAACGACGAGTTACTCGGTGAAACGATACGCCAGCACCAAATAGAAACCGAAATTAAATCGGCATTAAAAAGTGAGCAATTTGTGTTGATGTTCCAGCCGAAAGTTTCTGTGGATTCTGCTCAAGTCATGGGAGCAGAAGCGTTGTTGCGTTGGAACCATCCGCAGTTAGGTATGGTACCGCCCATTGAGTTTATCCCAGTGGCTGAAAAAACCACACAAATTGTTCCTGTCGGGTACTGGATAATTTATGAGGCTTGTCGTCAGGCGAAGATGTTTAATGATGCAGGAACGCCAGTGTGTATTGCGGTCAATGTGTCAACGGTTCAGTTTGCACATGCGGACCTGTTTGATGTGGTTGTCAAAGCGCTGAAAGAGATCAAACTGCCTTCTCACTTGTTGCAATTAGAAATTACGGAATCAACGTTGATGAGTGATCCCGAGAGCATCACCGATATCTGTCGACAGTTGCGGGCGATTGGTGTCTCTATTGCGATTGATGATTTCGGTGTTGAGTACTCAAGTCTCAAATATCTTAAGCAATTACCCGTCGATATCATCAAGATTGACAAATGCTTTGTGGATGAGTGTGCGACCAGCCATTCTGACCGCATTCTGATTCGAACCATCATTCAAATGGGCCACAGCTTGGGGATCAAGCTAGTGGCTGAAGGGGTTGAAGCGCAAGAACAACTGGATGTACTTGCGCAAGAGCAGTGTGACCAGTATCAGGGTTATCTGTTTTCCCAACCGTTGTCTCGAGATGAGTTCTTCTCAATGCTCAAACAGCAAGAGGTGAGTGAGCCCACCGTTATTAGAAAATAAGTAGCTATTCGTAAATCAGCGGGAATCTCACAAATAAAAAGCCGCATCATGCGGCTTTTTGAAAGGGCGTAGCGAATGATTAATGCGTCAGATAGTGAAGCATGAACTCAGTGACTTTTACCATATCCTCAACCGCGATGAACTCTTCAGTCGTGTGGACCTTAGCCATCCCCGTTGAGATATTCACCGTTGTAAGACCCTTAGCGTTGAAGTTATTTGCGTCGCTGCCGCCACCTGTTCCTTTGGTGTAAGGATTGGCACCAATTGCTTCAAAGGAAGACTTAACGGATTGAATATGTGGGTGGTTGTCATCGATAACAAAGGCGTTGTAGGCACGAGTTGACTCGATCTCTACTTGAGCACCATGCTTGTCTGCTGCCGCTTGAAACGTTGCGATCATATGTTCAACTTGAGCAGTCAGTTTTTCATCATTCAGTGAGCGTGCCTCAGCGACGATTTTTAGCTCAGGCATAACGATATTTGTTGCACAGCCGCCTTGGACGATACCAATGTTAGCGGTGGTTTCCTCATCGATACGCAGCAGGTTCATTTGAGTGATGGCGTCTGCTGCTACCTGAATAGCACTGATACCTTCTTCTGGCGCCAGTCCCGCATGAGCAGGTTTACCAATGTACTTAGCGACGATCTTTTGTTGGCCAGGGGCTGCATTGACGATAGTGCCAATTGGGCCGCCAGTATCTAGTACGATCGCTTTGTCAGACTGAATAAATGACATGTCGAAGTGTTCAGAGCCAAACAAGCCACCTTCTTCGTGAACAGTAAACGCAATCTCAATCGTTTTATGGTCTGCGTTTTGTTCTTGGATAAGACGAACCGCTTCCATAATCGCTGCAATGCCTGACTTATCATCACCACCAAGAATCGTGTTGCCTTTTGAGCGAATGATGCCGTCTTCGATTACGGACTCAATACCTTTACCTGGAGTAACGGTATCCATATGACAGCTCAGTACGATACTTTCATCGAGTTGACCTTCTAGGCGAGCGTAGATGTTAAAGCCGTTAGAGATCTCTTGAGGAACAGGCAGTTTATGTACAGAAAAGCCAAGCTCACCAAGTTGCTCTGAGAGTGTTTCTGCGATCAGTTTTTCATCACGCGATTCACTGTCGATTTGGATCAGTTGGCAGAAGTGGTTGATTAAGCGTTCACGGTTTATTTGAGTCATTGTAATACCTTGTATGGGAACAGAGGCAATACATTAGCGTTGTGGCTCGCGACAAAGCCTGCGTTAAATCAATTAATCAGCCGCTCTTGGTCAATTTTCAGTAAATTTTATTGAGTCGTAGTACTAATGTTTGTTGGTGTGGTTTACGTCGTCGTCGAATGCTGTCCAGAGGGTTACAACGAATATGTCTATATAGATGTACGGAACATGGCTATGTAAACAAAATGTTACTCATAATTTTACTCTAAGCATTTGAATTTAAATGATTACACTTGCGGCTAACAACCTGTTTACACTTTATTTGAGCCGGTGAGAAGATTGTAAACTAGGGGGGAAAGGTTCATTTATCACTCGATGTGATCCAAGTTATTGAAAGAAACACGGAGTTAACCAATAACGAGGGATCAAAAATGAACGAAGCGTACAACCCACTAGGCACCGATGGCTTTGAATTTGTCGAATACACAGCGGCAGACCAAGAGGGCATTGAGAAGTTAAAAAACTTGTTTAACTCTCTAGGGTTTGCAGAAGTCGCGAAGCACCGTTCAAAGGAAGCTTGGTTATATCGCCAAGGTGATGTGAACTTTATTGTCAACGCCCAGCCTCATAGTCAGGCGCACGCATTTGCTAAGGTGCATGGCCCATCGGTTTGTGGCATGGCTTTTCGCGTTGCAGATGCGGCAGTGGCAATGAAACAAGCGCAGGACAACGGCGGAAAAGAGTACGTGACTGAAATCGGGCCAATGGAGCTGAGTATCCCAGCGATTTATGGGATCGGTGAAAGTCTGCTGTACTTTGTCGATCGTTACCAAGACGGCAGTATTTATGAGGTCGATTTCCGATTCTACGATGATGCCAAAGAGCGTTTAGCCAAAATGGACGTGGGTCTGTATGAAATCGACCATCTGACTCACAATGTGAAACAAGGCAACATGGATGTGTGGTCAGGTTTCTATGAGCGCATCGGTAACTTCCGCGAAATTCGTTACTTTGATATCGAAGGTAAACTTACAGGCCTTGTAAGCCGAGCGATGACAGCGCCTTGCGGAAAAATCCGTATCCCAATTAATGAATCTTCGGACGATAAGTCGCAAATCGAAGAGTTCATTCGTGAATACAATGGTGAGGGTATTCAACATATCGCCTTAACCACTGACAACATATACCAAACGGTTCAGACGCTGCGCGACCGTGGTATGGACTTCATGCCGACACCAGATACTTACTATGAAAAAGTGAATGATCGTGTAGAAGGTCACAGTGAAGATGTGGCGAAACTACGTGATTTACGCATCTTGATTGATGGCGCTCCGATGAAAGATGGCATCTTGCTGCAGATCTTCACACAAACGGTTATTGGCCCAGTGTTCTTCGAAATCATTCAGCGTAAAGGCAATGAAGGATTTGGTGAAGGTAACTTTAAAGCGCTGTTTGAATCGATCGAAGAAGATCAAATTCGCCGTGGGGTACTCGATGATGCATAAATGGATTACATTCCCTCACCGGGAGGGAGTGTGCTCTAAACAAGCACATGCGGACTTCCCGGAAGAGGCCATTTACGAGCGGGAAGCAGGGCGAAGTGGATTCTTCGGTCCTGCGGCTCACTTCCATCATCAGCACGCACCCACCGGTTGGAGTGAATGGGAGGGGGAGCTAAAACCCCGCGCGTTCGATTTCAACGATGTTGAGACGGCAACTCAAACCTCACCTTGGTCTGTGCCTCACTTGCTGCACAATACAAACTGTAAAGTCAGAGTGTGGAAGTTTGATAAAGAGATGAGTCACTTGGTGCGCAATGCTGATGGTGATGAATTGTTATTTATCCACCAAGGCAAAGCAGACTTGTTTTGTGATTATGGCCATTTAGAAGTGACCGAAGGGGATTATGTGATGATCCCTCGTTCGACGACATGGCGTATTGAGCCCCATGAGCCAATGTTTGTTTTGATGATAGAAAACACTGATGCAGCTTACACCCTGCCAGATAAGGGGATGGTCGGTAATCACGCCATATTCGACCCTGCAGTATTAGATGTACCTAAGATTGATGAGGCGTTTAAGGCGCAGTACTCAGAGCAATCGACGCAGGTTCACATTAAGCGCCATGGCGAAGTGAGCGTCGTGACTTACCCATTTAATCCACTCGATGCCATCGGCTGGCATGGCGACCTTTCTGTGGTGCGTGTCAACTGGCGTGATATCAGGCCGCTGATGTCTCATCGCTACCACTTACCTCCTTCAGCGCACACGACGTTTGTCGGCCAAGGCTTTGTGGTGTGTACCTTTGTACCGCGGCCTATTGAAAGCGATCCTGGTGCGTTGAAAGTGCCTTTTTATCACAGTAATGATGACTACGACGAAGTGCTGTTTTATCACGCGGGAGACTTTTTCAGCCGAGACAATATTGAGGCGGGTATGGTGACTTTTCATCCAGCAGGATTTGCTCACGGTCCTCACCCCAAAGCGTTCAAAGCGGGACAGGAATATAAGAAAAAGTTTACCGATGAAGTGGCAGTGATGATTGATACTCGCCATGCACTTGAGTTTAGTGATGAAGCAAAACAAGTAGAAAATCAACAATATATCTACAGTTGGCAGGAAAAGTAACGCGAGGATAAAGTATGAAATTAGCTAGCTTGAAAAATGATAGCCGTGATGGCTTGTTGGTCGTTGTCAGTAAAGATCTTGCTAAATGCGTTGCTGTTCCTGAAGTGGCTCAGACGATGCAATACGCGTTGGACAACTGGGACAATGTTGAACCACAACTTAATGAGCTCTACATAGCGCTAAATAATGGCGAATTGACCCAAGAGATGACCTTTGATCAAGCGCTGTGTGAGTCACCTTTACCGCGCGCTTATCAATGGGCGGATGGATCTGCTTATGTAAACCACGTTGAGTTGGTGAGAAAAGCACGCGGTGCTGAAATGCCCCCAAGTTTTTGGACCGACCCATTGATGTACCAAGGTGGCTCTGATGCGTTTATCGGGCCTAGAGATGATGTCCCAGTTACAAGTGAAGAGTGGGGGATTGATTTTGAAGGTGAGGTCGCGGTAGTAACAGGCGATGTGCCAATGGGAGTATCGATTGAGAACGCGGCAAAATCGATTCGATTACTGATGCTTGTCAATGACGTCTCATTACGTGGTTTAATTCCCAATGAGTTAGGTAAAGGCTTTGGCTTCTTCCAATCTAAGCCATCTTCAGTCTTCTCGCCCGTTGCGGTAACGCCAGATGAATTAGGTAAAGACTGGGACGGCGGTAAGGTGAATCTGCCATTGCTGAGTTTCTATAACAACCAACCGTTCGGGTGCCCGAATGCCGGCGTTGATATGACTTTCGAGTTTCCAGAGCTTATCGCTCATGCCGCCAAATCGCGTCCTCTGTCTGCAGGAGCCATTATTGGCTCTGGCACCGTATCGAATAAGCAGGGCACGGAATACGGAACGGCCATCTCTGAAGGGGGAGTAGGTTACTCTTGTATTGCTGAAGTACGCATGATTGAAACCATTCGTGATGGTTCACCATCGACCTCATTTATGAAATTTGGCGATCGAATTAAGATGGAAATGCTGAATCAGGATGGCGAGTCAATTTTTGGCTCTATCGATCAGCAGGTGGTGAAGTATGCATGATCGTATTCTCTACAGTTACTGGCGTTCGTCAGCGGCTTATCGAGTACGGATTGCTCTGAACCTAAAAGGGCTAGAATACCAACAGCGCTCTGTGCATTTGGTTAATAACGGTGGGGAGCAACACTCCACCGAATTTAAGCGCTTAAATCCAAATCAGTTGGTTCCTGTCTTTGTGGATAATGGCATGGTACTTAACCAATCGTTAGCGATTATCGATTATCTTGACGAAACTTACAGTGATGCCTTACTTGTGCCAAAGAGTGGAGAGGCGCGCTATTTAATTAAAGCGATGGCACAAGATATCGCTGTCGATATTCATCCATTAAACAATTTACGTGTGTTGCAGTATTTAAGTAATGAACTTCATGTCGATGAGGATGACAAAAGTGCGTGGTATAAGCACTGGATTGCGACTGGATTTGAGGCTTTAGAGCAACGTATTTCGGTAACGAGAGGGCAGTACTGTGTCGGAAACGAGATATCATTGGTTGATGTCTGCTTAATGCCACAAATGTACAATGCGCAGCGCTTTGGAGTCGATTTGACGAGCTATCCCAATTTGCATGATGTGACAACGTCACTTGGTAAGGTGCGGGCGTTTATTCAAGCGGCCCCAGAACAGCAACCTGATGCGATGTAAGAGGTAAAATAAGAAGGGGTTGTCATTTTCGCTTATGATAAAAAGCAAAAAGGCCACCCCATGGCGGCCCTCATCCCTTCTCGGAGAAGCGAACAACTTAGCGTAAACCGTTAGGGTTACGTTCTCTTTGTTGTAGCTCAGCAATGTTAAACTGACGTACATCTAGTGTCGCCATATCATTGCACTCCTTGCATGAATGGTGGCATAAACCATCAACATACTCATGCTTGGCAAGCATACTTGGCTTTTTACACCAGTCGCAGATGCCTTCGATCGTAAACATAATACTCTCCTCACCTTTATAACCTAGGTGTTATTTTCGCGGCAAATTATGGCATAGAGAACATGGATTGGTTAAGCATTTGTTATGTTTAATGGGAGGGGGATCGATTGCGCAGCTTGGTATTGCAAGGCTTATCGTATTTACACAACTTAGCGATGCGCATTTTGTAACTATTTGTTAACGACTTTAAGGATCAGTTTTAACGCTTGGTTTAAACGTTTCATTTCCGCGTCACTTCCTTTCAAGTCAGGGTGATAGATTTTAGATAATTGCTTATAACGAGCTTTAACCTGCTTTTCGTCCGGAACTGCGTTAGGGCTGTACCCAAACAATGCACAGGCTAAGGTTAGTGGTTTTTCTTTAGGGTTTGGCTGTGAGCTTTGTTCTTTGGGAGCATGCGCTTGCTGTTTCTTGATATGACGATATAGCGTTTCCAACTGGCGCTTTTGCTGTTTCAGTTGTTCATCTTTTCGCTTTAGTTCTCGCTCTAACTTAATCTGTTTACGCTTTGCTTCATCGTCGAGCTCTGTTGATGAGAGTGAAAGACGTTGATTGCGACGAAATAGCCAAGCGATGACGAGTAGACTTGCGCCGAGTAGGGCAACAATTCCATATAACGTCATATTCTGGGCATCTTGGCTGTTGGCAATCGACTGCGCTTTTGGGTTCACTTCAATATCTGTCGTATCAAACGCCACTTCAAGCTGCTCGATAGCCGAGACTTGTTTCGCGCGACGGGCATTAAATTGCGCTTCTAGTACGCGCGCGTAATCTTCTTCTGCTTGAGGGTCATTGCGTGATGCCTCTTCGTACCATAACTCTGCGAGGTCAAGAGCATTAGGACCTTGCTTGAGACTTTCGTAGAGTTTTCCAAGCGATTTAGCCGCCTCTGGACTGCCATTGCTTGCTGCGTGGCTTAGCCAAAAAATCGCATTTTCAGTGTCTGCCTTCGTACCATCGCCCGTAAAGTAGGCGTGCCCTAAAGCTGCTGCAGCATTGTTGTTGCCATTTTTTGCTGCTTGTTGGTACCAATAGAACGCTTCAGATTGCGATTGTTCGACTTGGTCTCCTGTGGAATAACGATTAGCCAGTTCTAGTTGGGCTTGGACGTCTTGGTTCTGCGCACTTTGGAGCAGCTCTTCGATAGGTTGCGCTATGCATGAAGAGGATAAAAATAATAAAAGTAGCGAGAGTGTGCGCAAAAGTGACCTCGAGAACGGCTTAAACCAACTTAACTATTGGCTAAGTATATCAATTAGTACGCAGAGATAGAGCAAGATGAGTGAAAATTGTGTAACCAATACTAAATTGGCTTCCGAAGAAGCCAATTGTGATTTGCTGTACTGTTACGCCGTTACTTATTTAAGCGGTAGAATTTGGATCTCTACACGACGGTTACATGCACGACCTGTTGTTGTGTCGTTAGTACATATTGGGTAACGCTCGCCATTACCACGCGCCACTGCACGGCCAGCCGCTACACCTTGTGAAACTAGGTATGAGCGTACAGATTCAGCGCGGCGCTCAGACAATACTTGGTTGGTTGTATCGCTCCCCGTGCTGTCTGTGTGGCCATCGATCACTAGGCTAGTGTCTGGGTATTCAACGAGAATACGTGCAACGCCACGTAGCGTGTTGTGGATGCTTGGGTCCAGCGCGTAAGAGCTAGATTGGAAGCCGATGCCGTTTTCTAAACGAAGCATCAATTGGTTTTCGCCAACGCGCTCTACTTGAACACCTGAGTCTAGTAGCTCTTTGCGAAGTGCAGCTTCTTGCTGGTCAAAGTAGTAACCGACACCGCCACCGACTGCGGCACCGCCTGCAGCACCAATTAGCGCATGTTTGCGACGTTCATCCGCGTTATCACCCGTCGCTAGGCCAACAGCAACACCAGTAAGAGCACCGATGAGTGCGCCTTTTGTTGCTGAGTTAGTTTCTGATTCACCAGTGGTCGCGTTTTGGCGTTGAGTTGCCTGACAGCCAGTAAGAGCGATTGCGACAGCCAAAGCAAGAGTCATTTTTTTCACGATAACATCTCCGTGTATTATGCTAGTTCCCCGAAATTCATGCGGGTTTTTGATCAGCAGTGAATAAACCTTATGATATTCGTTATGTCAAATCTAAAAAGCATAATTTGACACAATATGACAGTTGGTGTGTGTTTTTTGAACTATCTGAGCATTTTAGGCGCTTGAGCACCATTGATTGGACGGCTGACCGAAACAGTGCGGCCTTTCTTTAAACCGACCTCATAGTCATCAGTTAGGTTCTTCATCGCCTCTCTAAGCTGCTGCTTAAAGGTCTCACGATCGATGTTTTGGAACTCTTTATCGATGTAATCATCAATTTTCTTGGCTGAGTCCTCATCGGGGCTGATGATCGGCAGTTTTTCAAGTGCGCCTTCAACCCAGCCAGAAAGAAATGAGTTCACACGACGGGTAACTTCAGCATTGGAAGTCCCTGATCCCGCGAACCCGTTACGGAACCTGCCTGTTTGCTCGTTCATCTCACGATAGATGATATCGAAGGCGAAGGCTGCGAAGATGGCTCGGTCAGCTTCACCGATAAACTCGACACGCTTTAAGCCCTTATGATTCAACAGTACTGCTTCAACACCAAATTTGGTGTTAATACCGCGAATGATTCTTAGGATATTTGAACCGACATTCGCTGGGAGTAAATGCGTCGATTGAGTCTTGCCCATCTTGATAAACTCGATATCGTCTTTATCTAGGCCGTATTTCAGCATTAGACGATGAGCCATTTTAATCGCATTTGCTGCTTCGTTTACGTTGGCTGAGTTACCAAGCTCTAAACATTTTGCAATTTTTTTAAGGGCTTTCTGTTTATCCATTGAACGGAACAAATCTCACTAATTTTACGAAGTCGGACATTTTAACGTGTTATGGCCCAAAACGGAAATAATCCAGCTAAAGAATAGCCGATGTCGGATGAGATCAGGACGAAGATTTAAGTGGGGACGAATAGTGAAAACGAACACACGCCACCACCAAAAGGTGGTAGCGCACATACAAAATTACGGACAAGCGACGAGGTTAGATGCCTAGTTCATCAAGCAAGTCGTTTGCGCTGGCACCACTCGCCGCTTCAGACTTTGTCTCTTTATCCGACTTCATTTTTTGCTGAGCTTTTTCCAGAATAGTATCTGGGCACTCGTCTTCAGCCGATTCGAAATCTTCTAATTGGATAAACTCAGTTTTATCCATCGCAAGTTCTAAATAGAAAATGTTGCCTTGATCGGTAGAGAAGGTCACACGACGGGCTTGCGGTCGGTCAAGGTTGGTATCTACTGAGAGGTTCACTTGCTTATTCAGTGCCAACATTTTCGGTTGGTTCTGAGTGATGTGAGTATGAAGATCTTTACGAACTTGATTGGTAAAGTTACCGACCAATTGGTTCATTAGCTCCCCAAGTACGTCAGCGACTTCATCAGAGGTGTGCAGGACGGCAAGCTCTTCTTCAGGCATTCCCATATTGCGCATGTAGTTTGTGTAAACTTCTAATGCAGCTTTAGAGGTGAAGTTAATAACCACTAAACCAGAGAAGCCACCATCGAAAAGTACAAAACAGCCAAAGTCAGGTTTTAAGCTGGTCTTGGTGATTTTTTGCACCATAGCTGAGTAAGTAATTTGCGAGCTGGTTGCTGAACTCAATACACCAGAAACGGACTGGCATAGCTTTAATAGAATATCTTCTGTTGTGACAACTTTATTTTTTTTCATGGATGATTCGCTCATAGAAACACTTCAAATTGTTTTTATTCATTTTAAGTGTGGGAAAAAAATGCGATAAGTTCCATTCTGACACTGCATTTCTGTTTTGATCACCCTTTTAAATGTTGTAAAGTGACGA
The DNA here is from genome assembly GCF_000176235.1 of Vibrio orientalis CIP 102891 = ATCC 33934. Classification (NCBI taxonomy): domain Bacteria; kingdom Pseudomonadati; phylum Pseudomonadota; class Gammaproteobacteria; order Vibrionales; family Vibrionaceae; genus Vibrio; species Vibrio orientalis. The sequence continues at coordinate 816,308 of NZ_ACZV01000005.1, forward strand.
GATTCAAATAATAGTTCAAATTTTAGCGAACCCAGTGCTGATTGGATCAGCGTCGTAGGGAGCAGGAAGCCAATGTTACCAAGATTACATTCTCAGTCGGATGTGGATCCGATTGTACTCACCTTTCTAAAAGAACTCGAAGCCGCTGGTTTTAAAGGCGACATTGAAAGTCAGTTTTCTAGTCGTTTAGCGGTTGCCACGGATAACAGTGTTTATCAGCAACTACCTCAAGCGGTTGTTCACCCCAAATCAACGCAAGACGTGGTACTCATCGGTAAGTTGAGTAATGACTCCCAGTATGAACGAATTACTTTTTCTCCTCGCGGTGGCGGTACTGGTACCAATGGTCAATCTTTGACCAAAGGTATTGTGGTTGATTTGTCGCGTCACATGAACAAAGTCCTTGAAATCAATGAAGATGAAGGCTGGGTTCGTGTTCAAACGGGTGTGATAAAAGATCAGCTCAATGATGCGGTTCGGCCATATGGGTACTTTTTCTCTCCTGATCTTTCAACCAGTAATCGCGCAACACTTGGCGGTATGATCAATACTGATGCATCCGGTCAAGGCTCGCTAAAGTACGGCAAAACCTCTGACCACGTCCTTTCGTTGCAAGCGGTGTTTGCGGATGGCTCGACCATTGAATCTGACTTATCTCGCGGTCTGCCGGAAGAGGGAGAGTATGCTTTTACTGCTTACCATACGACAGAGAAAGTATGTCGCGAAAAACGAGCGAAAATTGATGAGAAATTTCCGCCCCTCAATCGCTTTCTAACGGGTTATGACCTCAAAAATTCTTTAGATGTAGAGCAAGACCAATTTGACCTTACTCGCGTACTGTGTGGCGCAGAGGGCTCTCTAGCCTTTATCACTGAAGCAAAGCTCAACCTTACGCCAATCCCGAAAGCACGTACCTTGGTGAACGTTAAATACAACAGTTTTGAATCCGCATTGCGTAACGCGCCGTTTATGGTTGAAGCAAAGGCATTGTCGGTCGAAACGGTTGACTCGAAAGTATTGAATTTAGCCAAGAAAGATATTGTTTGGCATACCGTCAGTGATTTACTTACCGATGTACCTGGAAAAGATATGCAGGGCATCAACATGGTCGAGTTTGCAGGACAAGATGAGCAAGAAGTCAACGCTTTGGTTGAAGCATTGAGCCAGCGCCTAGATGCCATGATGGAGAGCAATGAAGCAGGCATCATTGGTTATCAAGTATGTAGCGATGTCGCGAGCATTGGTCGCATCTACAATATGCGTAAAAAAGCAGTGGGTCTGCTTGGCGCAGCAAAAGGACGAGCAAAGCCCGTTGCCTTCGCCGAAGACACCTGTGTACCACCTGAGAACTTAGCGGACTTTATCGTTGAGTTTAGAGAGCTGCTTGATGCGAAATCACTCAACTACGGTATGTTTGGGCATGTAGATGCCGGTGTTTTGCACGTGCGTCCGGCGTTAGACTTGTGCGATCCGAAGCAAGAAGCTCTGATGCATGAACTCTCTGATGAGGTGGTCAAGCTGGTGGCGAAATATGGTGGCCTGATGTGGGGCGAGCATGGCAAAGGCTTCCGTTCTGAGTATGGTCCAGAGTTTTTTGGTGAAGAGCTGTTTACTGAGCTTCGTCGAGTCAAATCTGCGTTCGATCCACACAATAAGATGAACCCGGGCAAGATTTGTACGCCGCTAGAAAGTAACCATGAACTGGTTAAAGTGACCGATACCAAACGTGGCTACTATGATCGCCAAATCGACGTTCAAGTGCGCGACAGCTTCAAGCAAGCGATGGAGTGCAACGGTAACGGCCTATGCTTTAATTACGATACCTCGTCACCAATGTGTCCTTCGATGAAAGTGACCGCGGATAGAAGACATTCGCCAAAAGGGCGCGCAGGTATGGTGAGAGAGTGGCTCCGTCAACTAACCGACCAAGGCGTTGATATTCTTGATCTAGAGCAGCAAGCTCTGCAAGAGAGCGCGTCAATCAAGACTATGATTGACCGCGTTCGCAACAGCCTAAATAAGCGTCATGAGTATGACTTTTCTCATGAAGTGTATGAGGCGATGAATGGCTGTCTGGCATGTAAAGCGTGTGCGAGCCAATGTCCGATTAAAGTGGATGTCCCAAGCTTCCGTTCGCGCTTTTTAAATATTTACTACTCACGTTACCAGCGCCCAGCGAAAGACTATTTAGTAGCGAATATTGAAAGTATGCTGCCAGTACTAGCCAAGGCGCCTCAGTTGGTTAACGGTGCGTTAAAGCAGCAATGGGTTCAAGATCTAACGGCCAAGTCGGTGGGCTATGTGGATTCGCCACTCCTGTCTATCCCTACCTTGAGTAAACGACTCTCAGGACTCAAAGCGTTTGATCTCCAGGCTTTGGCTGCGTTGTCAAAACAAGATAAAGCCAATCACGTTGTGATCGTTCAAGACCCGTTTACGAGCTACTACGACGCTCAAGTGGTTGAAGACTTTGCGACGCTAGTGAGTAAGTTAGGTAAAACGCCAGTATTATTGCCGTTTAAGCCAAATGGCAAAGCTCAGCATGTGAAAGGTTTCCTTAAGAAATTTGCCAACAACGCGAAAAATACCGCGGCGTTCTTGCAGCAAGTGGCGGATATTAATATTCCTTTGGTCGGTGTCGATCCTGCTTTGGTGCTCTGCTATCGAGATGAGTACCAAGAAGTGCTGCAAGAGAAACGTGGTGACTTCCAAGTGTTAACAGTGCACGAATGGTTAGAGCCGAAATTGGCAGAGTTTGAACAGCAAGCGCCTAATGGTGATGAACCTTGGTACTTGTTTGCTCACTGTACTGAAAAGACCAAGATGCCAAATGCAGAGAAAGAGTGGGGAGCGATCTTCGCGCACTTTGGCGCTCGATTGGATTCCGTTCCGGTGGGTTGCTGTGGCATGGCGGGTACCTTTGGTCATGAGGTAGATAAGTTGCAGATGTCGAAAGATATTTATGGCCTAAGCTGGAAGCCAAGGCTGCAAGATTTACCTAAGGAGCGCTGCCTGGTGACGGGCTATTCTTGTCGAAGCCAAGTGAAGCGCTTTGAACAGGAAAAGGTTCAGCATCCGCTGCAAGCTTTATTGAAGATAGTATAACGTCTAATAGCTCAGCCTTTATGGTTAAGCTATTTTTATAGGTAAGTTAACTATAGGGAATGTACATGGATGTATTAGAACGAAAGATCCCACCGGTGGCGTTGTTTGTCTTATTTGTTGTTGCCATCAATCATATCAGCCATGAGTTTGTTCGTTTTACGGTAAATTTGCCGCTGAGCTTAGTGGTGTTTTTAGTCTGTTTCGTCGTGGCGGGCTTTGTCGGTATTGCCGGAGTATATGAGTTCAGACGAGCTCAAACGACGGTTAATCCGGTTAAGGTAGAGACAGCCTCAACAGTGGTCGATAGTGGCATTTTCGCCTATACCCGTAATCCGATGTACCTCGGACTCTTTCTGCTTTTGTTTGGTTTTGCCTATTGGCAGCAGAACCTTATTTCAATCGCGTTTTCTTTTACATTCATCCTCTATATGAACCGTTTCCAAATTCTTCCTGAAGAACGCGCTTTAGAAGCTTTGTTTGGTGCGTCGTATATTGATTACAAACAAAGAGTTAGACGCTGGATTTAGTCTAGATAATTTAACCTTAAATGAAAAAGCCCTGCGTTAGAAAGCAGGGCTTTGTATTTGTGTGCTGGTTAATCGACTTAAGCCATTTTCACACTTGGCAATAGTGCCTCAGGCATCAAGTGGTTATGTACCGCTAGTTTAAGCAGTGCGTTTGCCGCTTCGATGTCGGGTGCGAAGTAACGGTCTTTATCGTAGAACGAAACTTTCTCTCTTAGGATCTGCTTCGCTTCTTCGATACGAGCCGATGACTTATTTGGCGCGCGGAAGTCTAGCCCTTGCGCGGCAGATAGGTACTCGACCGCAAGAATGCCACGGGTGTTTTCGGCCATGTCACGTAGACGGCGACCTGCGAAAGTTGCCATGGATACATGATCTTCTTGGTTGGCTGAGGTTGGTAAACTATCAACCGAAGCTGGGTGAGCCAGAGTTTTGTTTTCGCTCGCCAGTGCCGCAGAGGTTACCTGAGCAATCATAAAGCCTGAGTTAACGCCGCCGTTGTCTACCAAGAACGGTGGCAGTTTCGAAAGGGCACTGTCAATCAGCAGGGCCATACGACGCTCTGACAGACTGCCTACTTCAGCAATCGCCAAGGCGAGGTTATCTGCTGCCATTGCGACAGGCTCGGCGTGGAAGTTACCGCCAGAGATAATATCGCCATCTTCAGCGAATACTAGCGGGTTATCCGACACTGAGTTTGCTTCAACTTGCAAGATATCTGCGGAATTACGAATTTGCTGCAAACATGCGCCCATTACCTGAGGCTGACAGCGCAGTGAGTATGGGTCTTGAACCTTTTCACAACCCGTGTGTGATTCACCAATATCACTGTTGATATCGAGTAGGTGGCGATACGCTGCAGCGGCATCCATTTGTCCACGATGGCCACGTACGCGGTGAATACGCGGATCGAATGGACGACGACTTCCAAGTGCTGCTTCCACTGACATCGCGCCACACACTGTTGCGGACGCGAACAGATCTTCTGCTGCAAACAGGCCTTCTAATGCAAAAGCAGTCGATGCTTGAGTGCCGTTTAGAAGCGCTAGGCCTTCTTTTGGCGCAAGGGTGATCGGTTCAAGGCCAGCAATCTTAAGAGCTTCAATACCTGAAATGATTTTGCCGTTATGACGCGCTTCTCCTTCACCAAGTAATACCGTACTCATATGGGCAAGAGGTGCTAAATCACCCGACGCGCCAACTGAGCCTTTTTGCGGCACACATGGGTAGACTTGCGAATTAACTAAGTCGATCAGCGCTTGAATCACTTTTAGGCGAATGCCGGAGTAACCACGTGACAAGCTATTGATTTTCAACACCATCATAAGTCTGACGGTTTCATCAGACATAAACTCACCAATACCCGCGGCGTGTGACAGTACGATACTTTTTTGTAGCGTTTCCAAGTCCTCAGGGGCAATACGCGTGTTAGCTAATAGACCGAAGCCAGTATTAATACCATAGACAGTGCGATCTTCTGCGATTACTTGCTCAACTACTTGCGTGCTTTCTTCAATCGCTGGTACCGCCTCTGAGTCAAGGGTGAGATTGATTGGCGAGCGGCTCACTTGACGCAGTAAGGCTAGGTTAAGTTGTCCCGGCTTAAGTGTGAGGTTTAACATCTTCATAATCCTTATTTAAGCTTACGCAGTTCTTCGTTTAGCATCGGTAGGTCAAGACCTTGCTCTGCTGCACATTGTTTAGCAATATCATAGCCAGCGTCCGCATGGCGCATAACGCCAGTTGCAGGGTCGTTATGCAGAACGCGAGCAATACGTTCTGATGCATCTTGGCTACCATCACAACAAATTACCATACCTGAGTGCTGTGAGAAGCCCATACCAACGCCGCCACCGTGGTGTAGAGAAACCCAAGTAGCGCCGCCAGCGGTATTTAGTAGTGCGTTCATTAGCGGCCAGTCAGAAACAGCGTCTGAACCATCCATCATCCCTTCTGTTTCGCGGTTAGGGCTGGCAACCGAACCTGAGTCTAAGTGGTCACGACCAATCACCACTGGCGCTTTTAGCTCGCCATTTTTAACCATTTCATTGAAGGCTTGGCCTAGGCGCTCACGATCTTTTAAGCCAACCCAGCAGATACGTGCAGGCAAACCTTGAAAATGAATACGTTCACGCGCCATATCTAGCCAGTTATGTAGATGCGGATTGTCTGGGATCAGCTCTTTCACTTTTTGGTCTGTTTTGTAGATGTCCTCTGGGTCACCAGACAGTGCAGCCCAGCGGAATGGACCAATACCTTCACAGAACAATGGACGAATATAAGCAGGAACGAAGCCGGGGAAATCGAAGGCATTCTCGACGCCTTTTTCTAGAGCCATCTGACGGATGTTGTTGCCGTAATCGAGGGTCGCTGCACCGCGCTCTTGTAGAGCCAGCATCGCTTTGACTTGGATTGCCATAGACTCTTTTGCTGCGTCAACGACCATAGCTTCATCTTTTAGGCGCATGTCTGCGGCATGTTCCATCGACCAGCCAATTGGTAGGTAGCCGTTAAGCGGATCGTGTGCTGAGGTTTGGTCAGTCACAACATCAGGGGTAATGTTACGTTCTACCAGTTCAGGGAATATATCCGCTGCGTTACCCAGTAGACCAACGGAAACCGGCGTTTCTGATTCATAGATAATCGCTAATGCTTCATCTAGGCTGGTTGCTTTTTTATCGACATAGCCAGTGCGTAAACGGTAATCGATACGTGATTCATCACACTCAACCGCAATCATAGAGAAGCCTGCCATTGTTGCAGCAAGAGGCTGAGCGCCGCCCATGCCACCAAGACCACCGGTTAGCACCCAACGGTTTTTGGCTTCACCATCAAAGTGCTTTTTCGCTACCGAGACGAAGGTTTCGTATGTGCCTTGAACAATGCCTTGTGAACCAATGTAGATCCAGCTGCCAGCGGTCATCTGGCCGTACATCATCAGACCTTGTTTATCGAGCTCATTGAAGTGTTCCCAATTCGCCCAGTGAGGTACAAGGTTAGAGTTAGCAATAAGTACGCGAGGGGCATTCTTATGAGTTGGAAAAACGCCAACAGGTTTTCCTGATTGAACCAACAGTGTTTGATCATCTTCTAGGCGTTCAAGTACTTCGACAATCTTGTCATAACACTCCCAGTTACGGGCTGCACGGCCAATACCACCATAAACAACCAATGAGTGCGGGTGCTCCGCGACGTCAGGGTCTAAGTTGTTCATCAGCATTCGAAGCGGTGCTTCAGTTAGCCAAGATTTCGCTCTCAAGGTGGTACCGTGTGGGGCACGTATAGTCCTTGTGGTATCGAGACGCATATCCTCTACTTGGCGCTGTGTCATGGTAAAACTCCTTGTGGTTCACGTTATTCAGACAAATAGGGGTCTTTGATGCTGATGCATCCTATTCACTGCCCACTATTTGGTTGATTGTTATTTTTCTGAAAAGGCGTTAGCGATATCCCAGCATAAACGTGCGGCGAGACGGGCGGTTTGGCTGTCTACGTCGTACGTTGGGTTGTACTCTGCGATATCTGCGAGGGCCAGTTTTTGTTTGTAATGTAAAATTCGGTCGATAAAAGGGGCGATAGTATCAATGCTCACACCGCGCGCAGCAGGTGCACTGACACCAGGGGCTGTTGCGGCGGGGAAAACGTCTAAGTCGATGGTGAGATAGATAAAGTCACAATTGTCGATAAAGTGCTGCAACTGAGTTAAGTGGTAGACCTGATTGAGCGGCGTGAGTTCTTTATCCTCTATGTACCAGACGTTCAACTCATCTGCGCGTTTGAAAAGTGCCTCAGTGTTGCTTGCTTTACTCACACCTAAACAGGCGTAGTGGAACGGCCAGTCTTTCTCGGAGCAGTATTTTTGAATTTGGTTAAATGGGGTCCCTGAGCTCGGTTTAACATCGGCACGCTCACTTTCAAAAGCGCGTAAATCGAAATGCGCATCGAAGTTGATAATGCCAATTTTGGGTGGCTTGGCTGGGTTAATATACTCAAAGTAGCGCGCTAAACCTTGGAACGATGCCCATGCGACTTCATGTCCGCCACCTAAGGTAATGACAGGGGTCGACTTTAGCGCTGTGGCGATGACGTCGGCACACTGCTCTTGGCTTTGCTCGAGTAAATCATCATCACATATGACGTTACCCAAGTCGATGAGGTGACTCTCTTTATGCCATGCCATGTTAGCCAGAGCGCGGCGAATTAAATCCGGAGCACGGTGAGCACCGATACGGCCTTTATTGCGAGCAACGCCAGCGTCACAACAAAACCCAAGGAGACTAATGGCGTTGTGGTAAGGCTGTAACTCACTGACTTGCATTTGTCTTACGACATGGTGAACGCGTTTGCCTTGCGCGCCATCCTCTGCGTCGTGGCGACCTTGCCAATGAAAATCTTGGCTTGTTGTCATTTGATTAGACATGATCTAATTCTCCGGCCACAAGGCGCGCAGAAAGTCGAGGTGCGCCCTGGAAATAGCTAAACTCGGCGGGGTGAGAGACATCCCAGATTGCCAAATCGGCATCAAAACCGGTGGCGATTTGACCTCTCGTTGCTCCATAGCCGAGCGCCTTGGCTGCATTTGCGGTGACACCGCGTAGCGTTTCTTCTGGTGTCAGACCAAACAAAGTGCAACCCATATTCATCATCATAGTCAAATCTGCAAACGGTGATGTGCCGGGGTTCAAATCTGTCGCGATTGCCATTGGAACTTGGTGTTGGCGCAGCAAGTTGATAGGCGGAAGTTGAGTTTCTTTAAGAAAGTAAAATGCACCCGGTAAAAGTGTCGCGACCGTATTTGATTTGGCGAGAGCTTTAACACCTTCTTCATCCAAAAACTCGATATGATCGGCAGACAGGCCTGAATAGCGCGCAGTAAGCGCTGTCCCACCCAAGTTAGATAATTGTTCAGTGTGGCCTTTTACGTTTAAGCCGTGTTCGACGGCAGCTTGAAAGACTTTTTCTGTTTGGGATAGGTTGAAGCCAATGGACTCACAAAAAACATCGACGCTGGTGGCTAGCTGCTCTTCAGCGACAAAAGGGATGATTTCGTTACAGACTAAATCGATGTAATCATCGGCGCGGCCAGCATACTCAGGAGGCAGGGCATGGGCTGCAAGAAGTGTCGTAGAAACGCGAATCTTTCTATGCGCTTCTAGCGCTTTTGCAGCGCGTAGCATTTTGATTTCGTCATTGATGGTTAAACCATAGCCTGACTTTACTTCAACACTGGTCACGCCGGTTTGAATTAAGCCATCTAGCCTTGGCAACGCGAGCTCGGTTAATTGCTCTTCACTGGCTTGGCGAGTCGCTCTAACCGTAGAAAGAATACCGCCGCCTTGTTTGGCTATTTCTTGGTAGGGAACACCGTTAAGGCGCTGTTCAAACTCGTCCGCTCGGCTACCGGCAAAAATGAGGTGGGTGTGACAATCAATAAAGCCGGGTGTGACCAGTTTACCTTGGCAATCGTAAGTGTTTTGGGATTCGATTGGCTGTTGCGATACTGCGGCTATACGCCCATCTTTGATCAGTAAATGGCATAGAGGGGAGAGGACGTAGCCATCTTGGCCTGGTGTCATTGAGACGACTTTGGCGTTCGACAAAACGAGATCACTGCAAAAACTCATATCGGTTGCTCTGATTTAAATGTATATACAATTATTCGTTCAAATCAGTCAATTGATCAAGTTTAATGTTGCGAAAATGTGATCAGTAAAAAGTATGAAATTCTTTATCAGAGCAAAACTTTAGAGCTTAATTTGTATCTAGTGCCCGGATGGTAGAGTAATGCGGTGCTAACTAGGCGTTCGTCGCTCCAAGTTCGACGATTAAGTAGTAAGCAGGGTTCGTTGATAGCCAGTCTGAGTGCAGAGCGGACTGCGTCATCAGCAACGATCGCTTCAACAGTATGTTCAATCGCACTGAGAGGACAGTTTTCTGAAAGATATTGGTTGGGCGTCATTTGCGAGAAATCTTGCTCTAGGTAGTTCGGCGCGTAGCTTGCGTTGACCCAGCGAAGTTCGAGTTGGATAGGGGACTTATCTTCAAAGTGAATGATTTCACTATAAAAAATTTCACTGCCTAGCATGACTCCAAGCTTCATCGCCACTGTGTCATCAGCAGTGAGCGAAACCTGCTTAATTACTTTGCTGCTGTATTGTTTGCCGCGTTGCTCAACTTCTTTGGCAATGTTACGAATATCGAGTAGTGGCGACTCAGCTTTGTCGTCAGGGGTGCAAACAAAGGTACCTAGCCGAGGACGCCTTACTAAGCGGCCTTCAGCAACCAAATCTCGAATCGCTTTATTGACCGTCATTCGACTGACCTTAAACTGTTTAGTCAGCTCTAGCTCAGTAGTAATGCGATGTCCAACCGGCCATAGACCCTGATCGATCTGATCGGAAATAAATTGCTTAATCTGCAGGTAAAGAGGCGAACTACTCATAAAATCATTTTCTTTATATTTGACTATACAAATGGTTATACATTTATGTGATTAATGCAAGAGATGCGGCTGAAGGGATGGCTAAATCTTTCGAGTGTGCACGTTTTTTCACCATACGGCTCGAAAGCGCTTGCATAAATGACCTCATCAAGATAAATCATTAAGCATAATAAATCATAAGGACAATTTATGTTTGGAAAGTTAAAGGCATCTTTGGGAATTGGCGCAGCGAAAGTCGATACGGTTTTAGACAGTATGTCAGTCTTTCAAGGTGACACTTTAAAAGGCACGGTTCATATCAAAGGTGGTGACGTTGAGCAGCAAATTGACGCGATTAACTTAAAACTGTGTACAGAAGTGAAAGTTGAAAGTGATGAAAGCACCAGTTACCAAGACTTCATTATGGGTACACTTCAAGCGGTGCAACCGTTTGTCATTCAGCCAAATGAAACAAAACAAGTGCCTTTTGAATTCAGATTGAATGATGAAACGCCGATTACAGCGTTAAATGTTCTGAAAAATTTGTGTCACGTCTGGGTAGAAACCACGCTTGATATTGATTTCGCTATCGATCCTAAAGATCGTGACTTTGTGGAAGTAAAACCATTGCCAGTCGTGGCGAAAGTACTGTCTGGTATTGAACAATCCGGTTTTGCGATGGTGAAAGCGGATGTTGAGAAAGGACAACTGCGTGGTGGTAACTTCTCTTCTAAGTCTGGTTGTTACCAAGAAATTGAATTCCGCAGCAATGGGTTTATCAACCGCAAAGAAATTGAACTGTCATTTATTCTTGATGGCAATCTCGTACATTGCTTAGCGGAAGTGGATCGCTCATTTAGCATGAGAGGCGACCAATACGTCTCTTTCTCGTTAGCAAAAGATGCCTCTGACAGTGAAATCAACTCGGTGGTAAATCGCATCTTGTCTATTTAGCCTCATTAGCGCCAAAACGATAGCGAAACGCGACACCAAATGCGATATCGGTACTGTTGTCAGCGTTAAACATATTCTCTACCGCAGTGAGTTCCACTGCGGTATTTTTGAGTGTGTAACGATAGCCGTAAGTAAACTCGGTTGAAGGTTCAGAGAACTCGCCATCATCATCCGTGACACCTTGTAATACTGCTATCTGCGCGATGAGCGTGTGCCTGTCGTAGAGGTGATAGCGGTAACTTGCGCCAACCATCCAAGTGCGATCTCGATATGGCATTTGTTCAAATACAGTCGGTGTGTTGCGAAAGGTAACGGCAGCGGTAGCGTCTAATGAATGGGCGCCGCGAACATAGCCATAGTTAATCTGGATTGCTTGTTCAAAATCTGATGAACTGAAGATGCCATGAGAAGTGTCATTGTAATAGAGTGAAAATCCAAACGACGCCCCGTGGTGGGGTAGAGTATAAAGCTGGTATTGAAGATAGCCGGTCAGAGCATGGCTTAACGTTTCTCCCCTAAATCCCTCTAGCTGAATCCCATATTCAGGCATATCAATTACAAAGCGATGATTTTCGACGTTATCGCGGCCATTTTGTTCTAAACCAAAAAACTCGTGAAACTTTTTGGTCGGGCTATCAAGATGATTATTGCCAGCGTAATTCCAACGATAATGAACATCCAACTGCCAGTTTGAGTTCAACTGCCATTTAGCCCCGAGAGCAATTTGGTTTTGATAATAGTCGAGCTCATAGTGTTCGGTTACAGCCCAGATACTCGATATTACCCCAGCGCTGTAAATCTCATAGTGTGAGGTCGGCAGCGAAAAGCCAGAGCGAAGTTGCGGAGAGAGATTATTGGTATGAAAGGGTGATTGAGTGTAACCCTGCACTGGGCCAAAACCGTCGTCAGAGAAGCCTTTGGCAGGCATTAGGAGGCTAGCAAACGCAGTGAATAATCCAGCGTATACTCGCATGCTTACCTCCAAACTTTTTATTAACTCTTTTGTCAAAAGTTAGTTCATAAGTTTAGGGGTTGCGAAAAATTACGGCCAATCGAAGGGAAGGATTGGCCTTAATAAGTGTTTACGCAGCGCTTAGGTGAGTAGTGATGTAGGGCTGCCAAGCATTTTGATACAGCTCTTTAGACTCTCGGCGCATATTACGAATTTGCGCTTGTTCAATCTCGTTGAAATCACGTGATTCGATGGCAGCGGTACGCTCGATTTTTTGAATTCTTTCGTAAATGGCATGCTCTGGGCCACTTTTCACATCAGCAATGGCTTTTAAGTGGATCTGAACTTCAGCGACCAGATTCGTTTTAGGCAATTGCACTAAGAGGTTAAGGTCGCGATAACCGGAAGCTGCTGGTTTCTTGAAGCGATTTTTGACTTTGACGATGGTGGTTTCGCGGTTTAGCACTTCATAAGCTGACATCAAGCCTTCAATATCATCCGCTACAATAGTTGCGCGGGCTAGGTCAGTAATGCGTTCTGTCTGACCATCCAGTTCGTAGGCGATTTTTTCTTTCGCACGCTCAGAAGATTTTACGCCAGCAAAATATGCCTCGGTTGAAGTTAATAGCGCAGTGCTTTTACATAGAGTTTCTAGCTCGGCTTGAGCTTGGTGCGCTTTGCTGTAAAGCACATCGAAATCAGAATAGGGTTGTACTGGTGAAGACGAAATAGATTGAATGCCGTACAGGCCGCTTAGGTTATGTTTGAATGCTTTCGAGCAAACCTCGTTCTGGTTAGTTGAACGGTTTTCCTCGTTACCTGGTGCGGGTGGAATAGCAGCAAATGCAGGGGCACGGCTGAGCATTAGAAGCATCAGGGCCGTCGTTCGCAAAAATAGGCTCATTCACTCTCCTTAGATGTTTAGGGCTTAGCTAAAAGGTGTCGAAAAAGGATTCAATCACTAGCACTACTCATCTGTACTTATTAAATGGGGCTGCTATTTATTATTCCAAGCAGCACCGCCTTGCTCTTATTCTGAACTTTGACGTCACTCTCAAAAATTCGAACACTTGTTTAGAGTTCATCGTTGAATCAAGGTTCATTGCTAACTTGTAAGCAAGTATAAACGGTCAACATGAACTTAATCTGAATAGAGTTTTCATCTTGTTGTTAAACGGGGATACCACTTGCGAACGGTTTCAGATAGGCTATGCCCACTAAAGTCAGTCAATGAGAATGATAATGAGAGATCCCGAATTTTGGCATGGTAAATGGGCGGCCAACCAGATAGGTTTCCATTTGGAAGATGTGAACCCGCTATTGATTCAATATTGGAACCACACTAAGCCAAATCACCAAGATAAAGTCTTTGTCCCGCTATGTGGTAAGTCAGAAGATTTGGTTTGGCTTGCGACGAAGCATGAAGATGTGCAAGGCGTCGAATTAAGTAACATTGCCGTTCGAGCTTTCTTTGCAGAGCATTTCTATACCCCGATGGTGATGCCAGTCAATGGTCAGCATGAGCTCTTTCAGTTTGATGAGCTGTCGATTTATACCGGCGATTTCTTTACTGCGCCGATTCAGCCAGTCGATATTGTTTACGATCGTGCGTCTTTGGTCGCACTGCCACAAGAGATGCGCGCTGAGTATGTGCAAAAAATTAAATCACTACTCAAGCCAGGCGCTCGTATATTGTTGGTAAGCTTGGATTATCAACAGTCAGAAATGGCAGGCCCTCCGTTCTCTGTGGCAGAGCAAGAGATACGTTCACTCTATTCAGAGTTCAAAGTGACCAAACTTTATCGTGATGAAGCGGGTGATGATCATCCAAAGATTGCCAAAAAAGGGTTATCACGATTCGCTGAAGAAGTGTATCTCATCGAAGCTTAAAACAAGCACAATGAAAAAGGCCTGGTCAGTGAACCAGGCCTTTTAGTTTTAATTCGCAAAAGCGATTTAGTAGACGACTTTTACCTTTGCAGCGCTTGCTACTGCGTCTTCGATAGCTTGTTCGATAGTGTCTCGACGGGTGATAGAGACACCTAGGCGGCGTCGACCATCAATGTCAGGTTTACCAAACAGACGCACTTGCGTTTGCGGTAGTGCAAGCGCTTCGCTTAAACCATCAAATTGAATGTCGGTTGACGAGCCTTGGCCTAAAATGACAGCCGATGCCGCCGGGCCATACTGAGTAATGCCTGCGATTGGCATACCTGTAAATGCGCGCACGTGAAGGGCGAACTCAGAGCTATCTTGAGACATTAATGTGACCAAACCAGTATCGTGAGGTCGAGGGGAAACCTCATTAAAGATGACCGTATCACCCTTGATAAACAGCTCTACACCGAAAATACCGTAACCACCAAGTGCGTTTACCACCTTGCCAGCAGCATCTTGAGCGGCTTGTAACGCTTTATCAGACATCGCTTGTGGCTGCCATGACTCACGGTAATCCCCATCTTCTTGGCGATGACCAATTGGCGCGCAGAAGTGCACACCATCAACCGCGCGTACTGTAAGTAGAGTGATTTCGTAGTCAAAGTCGATAAAGCCTTCGACAATCACACGACCCGCACCAGTACGACCGCCTTCTTGAGCGTAGTCCCATGCTTTTTCAACATCTTGAGGGGCTTTGATAACACTTTGGCCTTTACCTGAAGAACTCATCACTGGTTTACATACACAAGGAATGCCGACTGCTTCAACGGCAGCAGCAAACTCTTCATAGTTATCAGCAAAGCGATAAGGTGAAGTGGTCAACTTCAGCTCTTCAGCAGCAAGGCGACGAATACCTTCTCGATTCATGGTGAGTTTGGTTGCATTAGCGGTCGGGACGACGTTGAGCCCCTTAGCTTCAAGCTTGACTAGTGTGTCTGTCGCAATGGCTTCGATCTCTGGTACGACGTAATCAGGTTGTTCTTTAGCAATGATCTCTTCTAGTGCGTTATCATCAAGCATATCTAATGTGTAACTGCGATGAGCTACTTGCATGGCTGGTGCATTTTCATAGCGATCACAGGCGATGACTTCAAGGCCAAGACGTTGACACTCAATGGCGACTTCTTTGCCAAGTTCACCAGAGCCTAAGAGCAGAACACGTGTCGAATTTTTAGCTGTCGCAGTACCAAACATAAATAACCTTAACGTTTAAGAGGAGTAATAACTGTGACGCATAATACTTAAGCTAAGATAAAAAGCAAACGTTTGCGCGGGTTGTTTAATGATTTTATCTACCAATAACGCCCCGTTAGCTTAAATGAATGAAAAGATGATTATTTTCTCGACAATACTGCTTAAGGTCTCAAGTTTTCGCTAAGATATTGATGGATTCGCATCTAAATATGGACAAATTAAGTAAAACCCAGCAATTAGAGATATAATTTTAATGAATTAAACTTTCCTTAACATTTAACTGGCTTCAGTATTCATGCAGTATGACCCGAAAAACTCAGTGAAAATCCCTATCAATACGTTGATGACAGGCATGTTTGTCACCGCCATTGAAGATAGTAAGCGAGTCAACCTAGCGAATGCTGGGCGCGTTTCGTCGCAGCAGGCGATCAAACAGTTGATTGACAATGGTATCAAGTTTGCTTGGGTTGACCCAGAATTGTCGGCAAAGGGCAGCGTGTTTAAGCCTGCCGTTGAACCAGAGCCAGAAGAAGAGACGGCTGAGGAAGTTAAGCCAGTCAAGAAGAAAAAGCTTAGCCGTTTTTCTCAACAACAGAAAGCACAAAAAATCATTCGCGATGCGAAAGGGCTAGCTCAAAAGATTCTAACCCAGACGTTTGAAGGGAAGCCTATTGAGCTAGATGAGCTCGATGTCATGGCTGACGATTTGATTGAGTCTGTGTTGCTTCATTCTGACGCGTTGCATTGTGTCTCAGCCCTGCGTAGCAAAGATGAGTATTTACTTGAGCATTCAGTGAACGTGGCAACGCTGTTAGTGACGTTTGGCAAGTACCTTGAACTGCCGAAAGAGACACTAAAGCAGATGGCGATTGGAGGCATTATTCATGATGTTGGCAAGATTAAGGTCGACGATAAAGTGCTCCATAAACCTGCAAAATTGACGGCTGAAGAGTTCGAGCACATGAAATTGCACCAAGTATTCGCAGGTGAAATTATTGTGACTGTCGATGGCTTAAGTGACGTAAGTCGAGATGTGTGCCTAATGCACCATGAAAAGCTCGACGGTACCGGTTATCCGAATGGGCTAACAGCAGACCAGCTCCCAACACATGGACGCATGAGCTGTATCGTTGATATCTATGATGCGTTGACGGCAGACCGTTGTTACAAGCAGGGGATGAGTCCGGCAGAGGCGTTTAAGATTTTGCTTAGTCTGACGCCCAACCATCTTGATAAAGAGTTGGTCTACAAATTCATTAACTGTATCGGTGTGTATCCGGTAGGAGCGATTGTGGAACTGAGTGATGGTCGAGTAGGCATAGTCTGGACCTCTAATTCGAATGAGCCACTTAAGCCAGAGATCAAATGCTTCTACTCACGAAAATATAAACGCTTTATCGATGTCGCGTTTGTCAATTTAAAGAGTTCACCAGTGAAGATTGAAAGGGCTATTGCCCAAAGTCAACTTGAGGTGGATGCCACTCGATTCTATGAAGCTTAAATATAGAATGGCTAAAAACTAAAAAGGCGCTGTTTAGCGCCTTTTCTTATAGTTCCAAATAACTCATTGGGATATCTGGGTTCAATGCTTCTAGCGTTGATTGTGTCGTCGCTAAGTGACTAATTGTCCCTTCAGACACTTCAACTAATGCAGCAGATTCAATATCTTCAAACTTTTGGCGGTCAAGCAGCAGCTGAATCAAAGCAACTTGAAGTGGTGGCAGGCTAGGGTTGAAGGCTGCATTTTCGGCGTAAGCGCCTTGATACACTTTACCATTCGCCATTTTCAGTGCGATACCACTTAGGTTATGAGTATACGGAGCATGACTGCGATTAAGAGCGGCAATGGCTAGCTGTAGCACTTCATCATCTTCTTGGCTCTGTTTGCCATGATCAATGTTAGTCATTAATGCGGACGTGATACCAAGATCTGCAGGGCCAAATGATTCAGGTAGGTACTCTTGCAATGATTTGCTGTCACGCTCAGGCAGTTGAATTTGCAATTTATCGGCGGTTGAAAGCTCGTTCATAAATTGGCGGCAATGTCCGCATGGGCTGAAGTTGATGGTGATGTCTGCAACACCTTGTTCACCCTTCATCCAAGCGTGGCTGATCGCTGACTGCTCTGCGTGTACGGTTTGACCTAACTGCACACCATCAAACTCAACGTTAGCACCGAAATACAGTTTACCTGATAGACCACGAACAATCGCACCAACATAAAAGTTAGACAGTGGTGCGTACGAGTAAGCAGCCGCGAATGGAAGTAGCGCGACGCGAAGCTCTGCGTCTTCAAGGCCTGAAATGGCTAACAGCTGTTCAAATTGCTCGGAAGAAAGCGTCGCGTCAAAATCGTCAGCAAGAAGGATAGGAGATAGGAAATCTGCTACGTTTTTTGGCGCTTCAGCTAACGCCTGTTCAATGCGGCTTCTCATAGTGAATCCTTTAAATAACTAAATTGATATCTTTGAGTTTAGAGCGTGAATGCAGGCAATAAACCACGATATTGGTATTACATTTTAGGTAAAACGAAGAATACTTCAGAGATATAGATCACACATATAAATGTAACGATTGATTGAATTACATAATTAGAGTGAGCTCACACATGATAACGATTGCATTGAATCATTTCGTGATATGTATCGAGCTGCAATACGCAACTCGATACATTTTAGTTAGGCAGATAGCCATACTGCGAGGGTAAAGAACGACGGCGCTAGGATAGAAGTAATGACGCCACAGACCACTAACGCAAGTGAGCTAAACGCTGCATCTTGGGGATCTTTCTCAGCGCAAGTTGCGGTACCTAGGGCGTGAGAAACGGTGCCCATGGTTAACCCTTTGGCAATAGGGTGAGTGATGTTGAGAAGATTATAGATTGGGTAAGCCATAATTGCGCCAAACAGACCAACAATCAGTACCAAGATCGCTGCAATCGCTGGCTCACCGCCTAAGTGGCTAGAGACTTCCATTGCAATCGGGGTGGTCACCGATTTACCTAATAGGCTGGCAATTAACGAAATATCCGCTTTCAGGTAGACAGCAATCATCGATGCGGTGAACATCGACATCACACTGCCGACACCACACGCCAACATGATAATTCGCCAGTTGGCGCGGATCTGCGGCAACTGTTCATAAAGTGGAAACGCCAACGCAACGACAGCCGGCTGGAGCAGATAGTTAATCCATTGGTTGTCAGCATAGTAGGTTTCGAACGGCACTTTTAAGTAAGTCAGGATCGGGATAATGACCGCAATGCTGACTAACAGTGGGTTCATAAATGGGCTATTAAACTTCTGGCAAAGCCAACGAGCGGCAAAGAAGACAGCAATTGTAACCAGTAACCACATTATTTTTGCCCTCCTTTAAGCATGCGATCCAGCATTAAGCCGAGTAGGACTAAAACAATTAGCGTACCACCAACAGCGCTGGCTAAAATTGGCAGAGCGTTAGCAATTAACATATCAAAATGCTGCATCAGTCCGACACTGATAGGGACAAACAACAACACCATGTAGCGAATGAATAAGGTCGCACCTGGCTTAACCCAATCAGATGGGACTAAGCCACTCGCCATGAGGCCGAAAAGGATCAACATACCAATGATGCTGCCTGGAATTGAAATATCGAGAAGGTGTTGAATGTTAATGCCGGCCAACAGGCAGAGAAATATCAAGCCGATGGAGACGACATATTGAAGCAAGGTTTTCGCCATAATCTAGTGATGTCCAACTGTGAGCTTTCAGTCGGATGAAAGCTCTAATGATTTCAGAGCCTAATCCCTAGTTTTTATTAGATTGGGTGATTAGGCATTCTTGTAGGGGCAGGACTTGGTCAGTATTGTTCTATTTTGTTTCTAGGATACTCGCTTTTGTACGTATTGGTAGATGGATTTTAAAATAGCGATCTTCTTTTGATCACTCTCATGCTCGTGAACTAAGTTTTCCAGATTAAGCATGTAGTCTTCAATACGACTTTCGAAGTAGTCACGACAGTGATTTGCCCAGCGCTGCTGCTCAGATTCATCTAATGTCCAAGGGAAGTTTCGTGCTCTATAGCGAAATAACAGTGGGTCAATTCGTTGATCGTTAAACGTAATATCAAGAGCTGTGAGGTTATTCGGATCAGTCTCACGAATAATATCCATGGCAGTCTTGTCCGCCGGTGAGAAGAAACCATCGTATAGCATGGTATCGACATCAGAACTCTTTTCATATTCACGCTCGGCGCTATAAAGGCCAATCAGCTTTTCACGCACCTCAGGGTGTTGACGAAGCAAGGCGAGATTGTTCAGGCATTGCTCGCGGTCAATACCAATCTTTTCGGCGTTCTCAGCCGTTAATGTTTTAGCAGGCGCAAGAATAGGGCACTTGTTGAGGTGAATCAGTTTAACGGGTACCGGCAGCTCGTCTGGGCCCAACTCAGAGTGTTTGGTGTATAGACGTTCGTTTAGCTGCTCAACGTCAAGATCAAGTAGCGCTTGCGGGTCTTTCGCTAGGTCGACACAAATCACCGCATTTTGGTTAGTTGGGTGCCAAGCGACAGGAACAACCCAACTGGTGTAGTTACACTCTTTACCAAGCATGCCTGACACATGCATCAGCGGCGTCATGTTAACGATATCAACCAGCTCATTTAGTTTACGCTTATGGCGCATGCTTAAGAAGTAATCGAAAAGCTTAGGTTGCGCAGCTTTGACTTTTTTCGCCATTTCAATCGTAGCAATAACGTCGGCCATCGCGTCGTGGGCATTTTCGTGCTCAATGCCATTTTCTTTTGATAAATGTTCTAGTTTAAAGCTGATAAAACCTTCGTCATTTACTGGCCACTCAATCCCTTCAGGGCGAAGTGCGTAACAAGCGCGCATTACATCTAACAGATCCCAACGCGAGTTGCCGTTTTGCCAGCTCCACGCATACGGGTCGATAAAGTTGCGGTAACAGGTGTAGCGTGTGACCTCATCATCGAAGCGAATGCTGTTGTAACCCAAATTAATGGTATTTGGCGTCGCCAACTGTTCATGGATCTTGGCGATAAACTCGGGCTCTGACAAACCCTGCGTTTCAGCGGTTTGCGGAGTGATACCTGTGATCAGCGCAGCTTCTGGATGAGGAAGATAATCCGCCGGAGGTTGGCAATAAATAACAAGAGGCTCACCAATAATATTGAAATCCATATCGGTGCGCACACCCGCAAATTGACACGGACGGTCTTTAGCAGGGCTAGTTCCCCACGTTTCATAGTCAAAGAAGAAAAACGTAGGCTGGTGCTCTTGTCGCATTATCTATTACCAAGTGTTTGAAATTCACCTGGGTATTAGACCATTGCGCTAACGTCATAGCAAACGAGATAAGGGCAAATCAGTTCAAATGATAAAAAAATGGCCGACAAATGATGTCGGCCATTAGATATGAAGTAAATGAACTTACGCTTGCTGCGTTTCCAACTGTTCATCGGAAGCTTTTTTCTTCATTAAGCGGCTGGTAATCGTACCTGCTGTCATTGCGCCTGATACATTAAGCGCGGTACGAGCCATGTCGATTAATGGTTCGATAGAGATAAGTAGCGCGGCAATAGTAACTGGTAGACCCATTGCAGGTAGCACGATAAGAGCAGCAAATGTTGCGCCGCCGCCAACACCAGCAATACCAAATGAGCTCACCACAATAATAGCGACAAGAGACAGAATGAAATTGATTTCCATTGGGTTGATGCCAACCGTTGGTGCAACCATGACCGCTAGCATTGCAGGGTAGATACCCGCACAGCCGTTTTGACCGATGGTCGCGCCAAATGAAGCCGATAGGTTAGCAATCGCTGGTGGTACATTCAGTTTATTGATCTGCGCTTCGACGTTCAGCGGAATAGTTGCCGCCGAGCTGCGAGAAGTAAACGCGAACGTCAGTACTGGCCAGATTTTCTGGAAGTACTCTTTAGGACTCACGCCAACAAAAGAGACCAAAATACCGTGTACAACGAACATCAACAGAATCGCAACGTAAGAGGCAACGATAAAACCAAGCAAATTAAGAATGTCTGATGCGTTAGACGTAGCAACAACTTTCGCCATCAGAGCAGCAATACCATACGGCGTTAGTGCCATGATCATCTTAACCAAACGCATCACGATCGATTGAGACGCTTCAACAAAGGTGCGGATTGGTGATTCAAGCTCTTCTTTTTCGGCCATCACTTTACGTGCAGCAATACCTGTTAGCACGCCAAAGATAACCACTGCGATGATCGACGTAGAGCGTGCGCCGGTTAGATCTGCAAATGGGTTAGTTGGGATAAAGCTCACCAGCATTTGAGGAATGGTTAAATCACTCACACTGCCGGCGCGGCTTTCCAATGCTGCAATACGAGCGGTTTCTCGTGCGCCTTCCGTAAGGCCTTCGGCGCTCAGGCCAAATGCTTGAGTAACAAAAATACCGATGATTGCCGAAATAGCTGTGGTCGCGAGTAGCACAGAGATGGTCAGCCCTGAGATCTTTCCTAGTGCACCACCTTTTTCGAGTTTAACAACAGCAGCAATCATCGACACAAGCACAAGCGGCATGATGATCATTTTCAGCAGGCCAACATAGCCGCGACCAACAATATTTACCCACTCAAGAATTTGAGCGATAACTGGGTTGCCTTCGCCAAAGATAAGTTGAAGAGCAAGGCCAAACGTACTACCAAAAACTAAGCCTAAAAGTACCAAGCGAGAAAGCGTGCTTTCTTTTTTCTGCTGTCCGTAGAGAAAGAAGAGAATGCCGACAAATACCGCTAAAGCAGCGATCGCCATGACTGACATAATAGATTTTCCTTATGTATTCTTGTGAGGTATAGGTGAGATCTATACCTTATAGAGTGTAGTTTGGTGGGAGGTTAATGGATCAGGACCACCCAAATGAAGTGACATTTAGGTATTAAATATAATGTTCAGTTATTAAAGGGAAAAGGTGGGGGCTATTTAAACAAATGTTTATAAATATTAGCCAATTACTGATACTTCTTGAGCAGTTTTTTCATATCGACAGAGTCAATAAATTCGATTTTTTTGCTTGAGTGACTGAATAACTGGTATTGCATTGCTTGAGCAACGTCAGCGGCGTCTATTGGAATCAGTTTAGCCAACGGGCCAATCATCAATGGTTGCATTACTTTTAGCATGGTTTGGGTAACGAGTTCGTCTTTACGTGGGTTCTCTCTTAGCCCCTTAAGTGGTCCGGGCCTTGCGAATACCACCCGATCGAATTGCATTCTTTCGATGGCTAACTCCATGCGCCCTTTGCAGCGTAGATAGTGAGAGAAGGAGCGTGCAGACGCTCCAACACTCGATACAACGGCTAAATGAGTGACGCCAAGCAGTTTCATCTCTTGAGCGACTTGGCAGACCAGTTCGTGATCGATCTTCTCTAACGCTTGTTTTGAGCCTGCTTGTTTTAATGTTGTACCTAGACAGATAAAACCATATTTAGGTTGAGGCTCTTCGGATGCCCAATCAAGTACTCGTAGCTCAGGGTGCTTGAGGGTTATTAGCTTAGAGTGGAAAAAGGGTAACTCTTTACGTGACAGGGCGTAGATGCGTTCAATAGGGTCAGCGTCCAACATTTGCTTGATTAGCTCATTACCAATCAGTCCAGTACTACCAGCGGTGATCACAATTAGGTTATCTGTCATAAGTTACGTGTAGTGCGTTTACAGTCATGCGGAAAACTCCGCGCTTAATCGGTAAGCATCCAACAAACGCTGAACAATTACTGTGATCGAAAACAAACTGCACAACACTAAATGGTCGGTGAGTAAAGAATGACAGCAGGTTTGAACAGTATGGAGTAATGGGAGTCAAGTAAGACCCCGCTGGAATTAGCGAGGCCTTTTTACTGCTATGTTAGAGACATAGGGACTTTCTTTTGATTGCGTTGTGGAGATTTGTTCGGTTTTTGCTTATTCGATCGTTGGTTGGCAAACATAAAGCCTCCTTCACGTTACAGATGAGATAAGCGATATCACGGCTTAAAGAATGCAGAGTTCATGCCGTTAAAATTCCCTCATCTAATTAATAAGATAGACCACAACCGCTAAAACTTTCATTATTCGACTCAGATTAGGAATCAAATTAGTAGAAAACTGTTTGAGTGTAGGGTGATTAGGGATGTTAACTCGCTGATTTCACGTTACACTCGGAGCGAAGGACTTCAGCGAAAAGGATAAGAGATGAACATCAATCTCAGCACACTGGCACCCAACCAAATCTACCACCTAATGACACAAACTGTGATACCGAGACCTATCGCCTGGGTATTAACTGAGTCCGAGGAAAGCAATTACAACCTCGCACCTTTCTCTTACTTCACGCCTGTGTCTAGTAACCCTCCACTGTTAATGTTTTCGGTAGGCAAAAAACCAAACGGAGACGTAAAAGATACCACTCGTAATGTACTTGAAACGGGCCGAATGGTTGTCCATATTGCCCATGAAGCGTTAGCTAATGAAGTGACTCAAACCGCGGCGACGTTGGAGCATGGTGAATCAGAAGTGGATGCATCTGAGTTAGAACTTGTCGACTTTGAAGGTTTCGAGTTGCCTCGCGTTAATAATTGTCCAATCGCGTTTGGCTGTAAGCTATTTGAAGTGAAAGAGATTGGTGAAACGCCACAAAGCCTTATCTTCGCAGAAATTGAACAAATCTATATTGCTCCTGATGTAATTGGGGAGCGAAGTGATCGGCTGGTCGTCGATGCATTGAAAGTGAATCCATTATCTCGCCTCGGTGGTAGCCAGTATGCCACTATTAATAACGTATTTTCAGTCGCAAGGCCTAAGTAAATTCCCTATGTTAGAACAACGCTATTCTGATGCTGTTTGGCATCGTATCAATCAAAAAACCAAACCTGTGGGCGCATTAGGCCAGCTAGAAACCATCGCGCACCAACTGGCGATGATTCAAAGTGTTAATGCTGGTGACCTTGTCACAAATATTGAGTTAAGTCAGCCTACTGCGGTTGTCTTCGCGGGTGATCATGGTATTGCCGATGAAGGCGTCAGCATCGCACCAAGTGCAGTGACACAGCAAATGGTGCTTAACTTTTTAGCTGGTGGTGCGGCGATCAATTGCTTCTGCCGTGCTAATGATGTTGCACTAAAGGTGGTTGATACAGGGATTTTGATTCCTGTCGAAGATGACTCTACTGACTTTATTGTTCAACGACTTGGCAGCAGAACCGAAAATTTTGCCAAACAAGCAGCTATGACCGTTAAGCAAGTTGAACAAGGCATCGAACTCGGTCAGCTCTTGATCACTAAGCTAATTGAAGATGGCAGTAATATCGTCATGTTTGGCGAAATGGGCATCGGCAATACCAGCAGTGCAGCTGCGATTCTAAGTGCCTTATCAAAGCGAGATGCTAAAGATTGTGTTGGTCGTGGCACTGGCATTAGCGATGAACAATGGCAACGAAAAGTTGAGCTAGTCGAGCAAGGTGTTTCTCGCTGTCGTGATCAGGACGTAATGAGCGTATTGGCGGAAGTAGGTGGTTTTGAGATCGTGCAAATGGTCGGAGGGTTTCTTGCCGCAGCGAAGCATAACACGCCAGTATTGGTGGATGGCTTTATTGTGACAGCAGCGGCCTATGCGGCCACTTTAATTAATCCGCACTGCCGAGATATTATGATTTTTGCCCATCAATCTCATGAAGCAGGGCACCAGTATCTGCTCACAGAGCTCGATGCCAAGCCGATTTTGGATCTCTCACTGCGTTTAGGCGAAGGAACGGGAGCTGTACTTGCCATGCCGTTACTTCGTGCTGCCGCTGAGTTCTACAATAATATGGCCAGCTTTGAAGAAGCAGGAGTCATAGTCGACTAATGCCATCTGCTAAATATCAATATCAACTGTTTATGCTGGCGTTAAGCTTTTTCTCTCGGATTCCGGTGCCAGCGTCTATCCCATACAGCGAAGAGCGGATGAATCAAGCGGGGCGTTACTTTGCGCTGGTAGGACTGCTTTTAGGTAGCCTGTGTGCTCTTGTTTACTGTTTGGCATCGTCTGTTCTACCTGCTTCAGTCGCGATTATCATCATGATGGTGTTTAGCCTGATGTTGACTGGGGCGTTTCATGAAGATGGCTTGACCGATATGGCTGATGGTATCGGTGGTGGAATGACCTTAGAGCGGCGCTTAACCATTATGAAAGATAGCCGCATTGGTACTTACGGGGCGAGCGCATTGGTGATGGCGTTACTCGGTAAGTATGTTCTGCTGTCTGAATTAGTCGCGTTTGAGCGCATCGCACTTTTTATCATTGTCGCGTATACCTTATCGCGCGCTGTTGCGGCATCGCTTATCTACGACATGCCTTATGTCAGTGATGCGGATGCTAGCAAAAGTAAACCTCTCGCTCAGCAGCAGTCGAAACTGGAGCTCGCCGTACTGCTGGCAACAGGTGTGATGCCATGCGTATTACTTGGCTTACCTCTCACCATAACCTTAGTCATCGTTGTTACTGTATTCCGTTTTCTGTTTAAGCGCTGGCTCCTCGCGCGAATTGGTGGGTTTACAGGTGATTGCCTCGGTGCAGCGCAGCAACTCAGTGAATTACTGATCTATCTAACCTTGATTGCATGGATGGTTAATGGCGTATGACGATACATCTCATTTTAGGTGGCGCTCGCTCTGGAAAATCACGTTACGCTGAACATTGTGTTAGCGAATTCGCTCATCAATCAAACAAACACTATATCGCAACGGCCATCGCTTTCGATGAAGAGATGAAAGCGCGTATCGCTCACCATCAGCGATCAAGAGGCGATAGTTGGACAGAGCATGAATGCCCGACTGAGTTGGCTACTTTACTAACTCGCTTTGACAGTGGGGATGTGGTTCTGGTTGACTGTCTAACTCTGTGGCTCAATAACATCATCTATAATGATGGCGTCGCGTTAAGTGAGAACCAGATACAACAGCGAGTATCAGAGTTAGTTGAAGTTCTTGGTACAACGTCAGCGCAAGTGATTCTGGTTTCCAATGAAGTTGGTTTAGGCGTCGTACCAATGGGCGAAGTTTCTCGACTGTTTGTCGATAATGCTGGTTGGATGAATCAAGCGATAGCGAAAGTGGCTGAGCAAGTGACGTTTGTCGCGGCTGGGCTGCCTATGACTCTCAAAGGTGCAAAAGCGTGACTGAATCAATGACTGAGGTGAAGACATATAACATCTATCTGCTGCGTCATGGCAAAACACAAGGCGCACCCGCCCTTTATGGCCATACTGATGTTGCCGTTTCTATAGAGACGCAGCAATCGATTCGTAAAACATTAACTACACAGAACTTAGGCTTCACGGCAATCGAAACCTCGCCATTAAAGCGTTGCCAAGCATTGGCTCAGCAGTTGGTGGACGATTGTCCCGCGCTTGCGTTAACGGTGACCGATAATTGGAAAGAAACCCATTTTGGTGATTTAGATGGCGTGCCTTTTGAAGCCGCGCAATCAGACTGGCCTAAGTTTGAAGCCTTTTGGCGTGACCCTGCGATACATGTTCTTCCTAACGCAGAGCCTTTAGAGCAGTTTTATCATCGAATCTCGCAGGCTTGGGATAGCTTTACCCAAGCACTCGACCAAGATACATTGGTCATATGTCATGGTGGAACGATTCGAATGATTTTAGCGCACGTATTGCAGCTCGATTATACCAATCCGTTACTCTACTCAACCCTACATATTGACCATCAAACATTGACCCATATACAACTCACTCAAGCTGATAAAAACTACCTACGAGTTCGTATGATTGGACAACCATTAATATAAGGTAAGGAAATAAGATGACTGCACCGAGTTGGAATTTATCAATTGCTTATCAACACCTTGAAGACCCGAAGATAGAACAAGACATTGACCTTATTAAGCAGTGCATCGAAGTATTGGTACTTCATGTCGACAACTGCAGCACCGTCAGTGTGATGCAAAATGCCATTCAGACCAGTGAAGCGGCAGGAAAGTTGTTGGCGACGGTCAATACCTTTGCTCAATGTCATGCCTCAATTGATGCAACAAACACTCAAGCCAAAGCACTAATAGGCCGTATTGCCAAGCTAAACTCTGAGCTTTCTCAGGCTTTCACGCCTTATGAAAACGCGTTAACGGTTGCACCAGAGAGTTTTATCACAGATGTCCTAAGCCATGAGAGTGGGGACGTAAATGGTCAAGCATTTCAAATTGAATGCACGCGAAAGATAGCTGAGACCAAGCTGTCGGTTGCAGAAGAACAACTTCTAACAGCAATGCAAGTGGATGGGCGAGATGCATGGGGCCGTTTATACGATAACATCACCGGTTCGTTGCAAGTCACCTTACAAGATGGTCAAGGTTCAAAAGTAGGCTTCTCTCAAGCTGCGAGTACGCTTTACGGGACTGATTTTGAAGCTCAAGAGCCTGCTTGGCGTGGTATTCAAGAGTCGATGAAGGACAATCAAGAGTCATTTGCTGCGATTCTCAATGCGCTTGCAGGTTGGCGCTTAACGGAATATCAAAAGCGTTCAAAAGTCGCTGACGTGAGCTTTTTAGACCCAAGCCTTCATGACAGCCGCATCCAAGCGTCGACGCTAAATGCAATGATGGAGACTGCTAAAGCGAATCGGGCAGTTGGACAGAAAGCAGGGCACTTGATGGCTCGCGTTCATGGTCTATCACAAATGCGCCCTTGGAATCATTTAGCCGGAATGTCAAGTTTGACCGACGCCGAGCCAAAGGTGTACGCATTTGATGAAGCGATTGAGATCATTTATGCGGCATTTGAAAAAGTGGAACCAGAAATGGCAAGCTTTGTGACCCGCATGGTTGAGAACGGTTGGATTGATGCAGAGCCAACAGAAAATCGCCGTCTAGGGGCTTATTGCACTAAGTTTGCTGCAACGCGAACGCCATTAGTCTTTATGACATGGGGTGGCAGTCGTTCGGATCTGTTAACGCTGGCTCATGAGATTGGTCATGCCTTCCACAACTGGGTGATGCGTGACATGCCCCTTTGTCAGACGCGTTACCCAATGACGTTGGCAGAAACGGCGTCGATTTTCGCTGAAAACATCGTACGCGACTACTTGCTAGAACAAGTGTCTAGCCGTGAAGAAAAATTGGAAATGCTATGGGAAGAGCTTTCAAGCTGCTACGCATTGATGATCAATATTCCGGTACGTTTTGAGTTCGAAAAACGATTTTATGAGCAACGCAGTAACGGCGAGCTATCAGGCCCTGAGCTTTGTAACCTAATGAGTGAAACTTGGAGTGAATGGTACGGGGATTCTATGTCAGAACCTGACCCATACTTCTGGGCAAGCAAACTGCACTTCTCTATTTCAGAGGTGAGCTTTTACAACTACCCGTATCTGTTTGGTTATCTATTTAGCATTGGCGTTTACGCTCAACGTGAAAGCAAAGGTGAGGCTTTCTATACAGATTACGTGAACCTTTTACGCGATACGGGCTCGATGATGGCTGAAGAGGTAGTTGCTAAACATTTGGGTATGGATTTATCGAGTGCTGATTTTTGGCAGCAAAGTATTGATCGAGTAAAAGCTAAGATTGATGAGTTTGAATTGTTGCTAGATCAAAAATAACAGCATCTAAATCATGGTATTATCATTAGCCGGGCAATCGCTCGGCTAATTTGTACAGTGATACTGTCTACCCAACTGGGTGTGGCAATTTAATAAATTACGATGAAGCACAAAATTTGTGTCCATAAGTGGGATCGCCCCTACATAATTTATATGAACAATTCTTTAACATACCCGCTGTGCAATAAAGGAGTAGCGCATGACGAAGAACCTCTTTCGCCAATCTTTTCTTTTTGACAGCTTAGACTTAGAACAAGAAATGCCTGCCAATGAAATGACTGTGGCTGGTGGAACAGTATTCAAATTACATCAACGTGGTGTGTTGGAGGTGATTCCTCCAAATCTTTCACCTGAGAGTAAACACATCATAATCTCTTGCGGTATCCATGGTGACGAAACAGCGCCAATGGAGATCGCAGATAAAATCATCACAGATATACAAACGGGTTTTCAAACCATTACCCAGCGACTTCTGTTCATTAATGCGCATCCAGAGGCAACTAACGCCCATACGCGCTTTATTGAAATGAACTTAAATCGTCTGTTTGATGACAAAGAGTATGAACCTTGCAAAGAGCTCGACATTGCGAAAAACTTAAAACAAATTGTCACTGATTTCTTTGAGGGTACGCAGCAAGAGCAGCGTTGGCACCTTGACCTTCACTGTGCGATACGTGATTCAAAACATTACTCATTTGTCGTTAGTCCGAAAGTCAGACACCCAGTGCGTAGTCAAGCTCTGATGGAGTTTGTCTCTAGCGCCCATTTAGAAGCGGTGATGTTCTCGAACGCACCTTCGAGTACGTTTAGCTGGTTCAGCGCAGAGAACTTTGGTGCTCAGGCATTGACAGTTGAACTGGGCCGTGTGGCTAAAATTGGCCAAAACGACCTTGATAAGCTAGTCGCGTTTGATCTGGCTCTACGCGATTTGATTTCAGATAGTGACGCAGAGCATTTACCACGCAAACCGGTCATGTATCGAGTAAGCCGAACTATCGTGCGTTTGCATGATGACTTCGACTTCTTGTTTGACGATGGGGTAGCAAACTTTACTGCCTTTAAACATGGTGAAGTCTTCGGTCATGATGGCGATAAACCGCTTATGGCGAAGAATGAAGGTGAAGCGATTGTTTTCCCTAATCGCCATGTTGAAGTGGGTCAACGTGCCGCTTTGATGGTTTGCCCGGTGAAAACACGCTATGAAGAAGGACAGCTTGTTTACGATTGATAACAATCATTCAAGTTGAATATAGTGATTACACTTTCTATTTTAATGGCTTAACGGTATCGTTAAGCCATTATTTTTAGGGGCTAGGCTCGGTACTCAGCAACCACATGGAATTTACTCAGCTACTCAATCGCAGGCAGCAAAGATGGATACGCTTTGGGTGTATTTGCGCCTTTTCACTGTTGATCATTAGTGCACTTTATTTAATGGTTGGCGAAGTGTTTATCTCACCTTTTGAATCGCTTTCATCTCTACAAGAACAACTGATTGTTCAGCTACGTCTACCTCGCTTACTGGCTGCGATTGCCGTTGGAGCCTCACTTGCCGTTTCTGGTGCTGTTTTACAGGTTTTATTGGGTAATGTTCTCGCAGAACCTGGCGTGCTCGGTATCTCTGGTGGTGCTAGCGTCCTCATGGTTTTGCTACTGTTCTTTGCGCCGACGCTAGCGACGCCTTTTGGCTTTATGATTGCTGCTGTACTTGGGGCGCTCGTCTTCACTATCTTGCTCGTGTCTGTTGCTAAAGCAATGCGCTTGACGACCACTAGACTGCTATTGGTTGGGGTTGCGCTTGGTATTTTGTCAGGTGCGGTGGTGACGTGGGCATTCTACTTCAGTGACGACCTAAGCCTTCGCCAACTGATGTATTGGCTAATGGGAAGCATAGGCGCAGCAAGTTGGTATCACCACCTGCTGACGCTTGTCCTGCTTCCTGTGCTGTTATGGCTGTGCTTTAAGGGAACCTTACTTGATAGATTGATGATGGGTGAATTGCACGCGAAACAGCTTGGTGTGGATATCGAAGCCGTGCGTTGGAAACTGATCCTAGCAGTTTCTATACTCGTTGGCGGCGCCGTTGCTTTGGGGGGCGTGATCGGTTTTGTTGGATTAGTCGTACCACATCTTTTGCGACTCGCTCTAGGCAGTGAGAACCGCTATTTGATTCCGCTTTCAGCACTATCTGGTGCCACACTGGTGGTGTTTGCCGATCTTGTCGCCCGAACTGCGCTTGACGCAGCGGAGCTTCCATTAGGTGTAGTGACAACCTCAATTGGTGCGCCTATCTTTATCTGGATGTTGGTGAATAATCATGATTCACGTTAATAGCTTATCAGTTGGCTCACGATTACTGCCGCTTTCTTTTGAAGTCAGCCAAGGCGAAATTTTGCACGTGATTGGCCCAAATGGCAGTGGTAAAAGCACGTTGCTGTCCGCGGTGGCAGGGTTACTCGATTTTGACGGGCAGGCGCAGATCTTTGAGCAAGATGTGGCAGGTAGTTCTATCGAATCATTAGCCACTTGCCGCGCGTTTTTATGTCAGAGTGACCGACCAGCCTTCAACCTAGATGTGGTGCAGTATTTAGCGCTGTCGTTACCTGCGCATATTGATTCTCACTCGCCAGACATCGAGTCAGTAATACAAGAGCTATCCCAGCTACTTGAGATCGATGATAAGCTCCATCGCTCTATTCATCATTTGTCTGGTGGTGAATGGCAACGTGTTCGCCTGTGCGCAATTTGTTTGCAGATATGGCCAACACTCAACCCTTATGCGAAATTGCTTATCCTTGATGAACCTGCTGCGCCACTCGATATTGGTCAAGAGACCTTGCTGTATAATTTGATTAAACGTGTGGCGGATATGGGCATTAGCGTCATCATGTCTAATCACGACTTAAATCGAACACTTAAGCATGCGGATAAAGCGCTATTGCTTGAGCAGGGCGTGTTACAAGCAGTCGGTGAAGTGGGGGAAGTGCTATCGGTTGAGGAGCTTTCTCGAGTATTCAAAACCAAAGTGAGTATAGCGGAAGTGGAGAGTGGCTCTGTTCTATTGTTTGACTAGATACTCTCTTAGACACAAAAAAGCCGCTTGAACGACAAGCGGCTTTTTCTATTTTGGGAAAGTCTTAACTACTTAGTTAAAGGTGCAAGATCGGCAGGACGGTAGTAAACCGATTTTAGAACTTTACCTTGGCGAATCGTTTTGCCTTCAGCAACAAAGTCTTCAGCACATTTTGCGATGATGTAATCACCTTTCTGTACCGCCATTAGCTTAATGCCTTGCTCAGCGTAATGTGCTTCAGTTTCAGCGTACTCTTTTTCGTTACGACATACCTTGCTCATGTTGCTTGAGTGAACCTCATCCCAGCAAGGGATAAAGTCGATACCGCGGTTCACTGCAACGTTAAGCAGCAGATCAATAAGGTAGTTGATCGCTAGGTTATCTTCGATTTTATCGTGGCCTAGGTGCACCAAACGACCCATCAAAACATACACGCTATCGATGATTGCGTCAGCTTGTTCAGTTTTGTTATCCGCTTCTGCTAGCTCTGTTAGCTCTTCAATCGCAAGTGATGTGTGCAGAGTGTCAGCTTTGTCATCTAAGCTTTCTGGTGAGGCAACAGGCAGATCAAACGTGCTGCGGAATTCAGAAATGTCGCGGTAAAGGTGGTTGAAAATGTCTGTAGTCAGTTTTGAAAGGTGCATATCCAATAGGTCCGGATGTCATTATGTTGTGCCAATACTACCAAAGCCGCCTCATTCTCGCTATTAGCGAAAAGCAATAAATCTCTTATAAAGGAGTATGGCGGCTGATTTTCGTTCCAACGCAGAATGGAAACTGATTTGACTAGATAAGATAAGGAAACAGCTTCGCTTTCTCTTGCGCAGTTAATGACTCAACGCGGGCAATATTCGTATCAGGAATCGCTTCTGGGTTAGGGTAGTGCTTAAGTACCTTCTCCATGCTCTCTTCACGGATCAAGTGGAACACCGGATATGGAGAGCGATTGGTTAAGTTTTCTGCGTCTTCGGGATGTGTGCCGCCAAAACAGTAGTCAGGGTGGAACGTTGCGAGTTGGAAGATGCCTTCCCAATTTTGTTGACGAATCAAAGCCTCAACCCAATCGATAAATAGATTGTAGTCATAGAAATCTTGCAGCATGTTTGGCACAGCAACAAGAGTCGTTTCTAATTGTTCCGGTTCTGTTGATTCAAGCTCTAGAAGTTGAGTCAGAATATCTTCGAGTAACGTTTCTTCTGTTGCTGCTTCACTAACGAAAATCTTAATTTGTTTATTACGTTGAGGTTTTGCGGCAAACGGGCATAAGTTAAGCCCAATGACCACATCATTTAGCCATTGATCAACGGCTTTGGTGATGAGATCGACATTGGTTGATGTTGAGTTATTGGCTGTCATTTTGCTTCCAATTTAGTATTTGGCGCAAGAATACCAGAATCGGTTGAGGGATGCTCCTCTGCCAGTGCACTGCTTTGCTCGAATTTGTTCAACAGTTGGCAAAGCAGGAAGATGGCTGCGTACAGGAACAGCCCGCCAGTGATGACCATTCCCCAACCTCCATGCTGCCAGCAATAGATGAGGAAGAAACCACCAATACTGCCACCGACATAATAGTGAACTAAATAGAGTGCGGTCGCTGTCGCTTTGGCATGGGTTGCTTTACGGCTAACCCACGAGTACGCCAAAGTATGGGTAAAGAATGCGCCAAAACTGATCAGGAGTAGTCCTAGCATCATGAATGGAAGGTAGTCGACGAAAGCGACCAACATGCCGAGTAAGCTGATGACGGTTCCAGTGAACATTCCGGAAATTGGGCTGCGCGCTCTTGTCCAAAGGGAGGTCATTTTTGAGCTGATTGTCCCGGCTAAATAGCATAGGAAGATAAGCGAAGCTAAACCGATAGGCAGGTTATGAGGCTCACTCACTAATCTAAAACCCATCACAGAATAGAGGTTAACGAACAAGGCGAAATTGACGCCGCCGATGAGCATGGCAAACCAAATAGTTTTGTTCGATATATGTTTTATCAGCGCACGATTGTGCTGACGTAGCATTCCTTTCTGTGGGATAAAGTTTTTCTGCTTGGGTAAAAGAAATACGACACAAATAGCGCCAATCAGTGTGAACATCGCCATCACCATCACGGCCTGCTGCCAACCATAGGCGTCCGTTAGCGTACCGCCGACAATACGGCCAGCAATACCACCTAACGAATTGGCGGCAATATAACCCCCAATAGCATGACTAAAGGCGTTTTCTGAAAGCTCTTCTACCATGTATGCCACCGCGACAGAAGCAAACGCCGCCAAGGCAACGCCCATCAGAGCACGGGCGATAACTAGCAACAACAACGAATCACTCAATAGCATGATACCGCCAATAAAAGGCATAGATAGCAGACCCATCAGCATAACGTTTCGTCTACCGACCGCTTCAGAGGCAACCGCCCATGGCACAAGACAGACAGAGAGCGCTAATGTACTTGCAGCAAACAGCCAGTTAATTTGGGTTTCACTGACGGAAAAGTAATCCGCCATATAAGGCAGCATTGGCTGGAAAAGGTAAAGATTACAGAATACTAAAAAAGAGCCCAGAGCTAGGCTGAACGTGACACGGCGGTATTCTTTGCTTTTGAGTTCGATCATTGTCGGCATCTAATAAGAAACTATGTGAGCAAAATATCAGTCAAATTGTGATATATAAAATATATTAAAAATATCAACTCAATATATTTTTGGTATTAACCACTGTGGAATCAAAACACCTCAAACACTTTGTTGCCGTAGCCGAGCAGCAACATTTTACCAAGGCGGCGAAAGCACTGCATATTGCGCAGCCAGCATTAAGCATTTCGATTAAAAAGCTAGAGCAAAGCTTAGGGGTAGAGCTGTTTCGCAGAGAAGACCGGCAGGTATCATTGACTGATGAAGGTCAGGTGCTCTATGAGCATGCTAAACGGGTTCTACAGCAGTTAGAAGACGCTCAGCTTGCTATCGATGAGCTCAAAGGATTAGAAAAAGGGGAGGTACGTCTTGGCGCTCCCAGTATGATGGGCTCTTACTTCTTCCCTGAAGTATTGATGGCGTTCAAAAGCCGCTATCCACACCTTAAGTTGACGTTAGTTGATGCTGGTACGCGCTCTATTAGACAAATGCTGCTCGATGGTGAGCTCGATATTGGTGTGATTAATGATGAAAATGTCCCTGACGACCTAGAAACTGATCACTTGCTCACTTCTGAAATGGTTGCGGTTGTGTCGAAGGAGCATGATTTTGCTAGCCAAGACTCGATTACCTTTGATGAGTTCTTTGAGCACGAACTTGTGATGTTTAAATCAGGCTATTTCCATCGCGATTTTATCGAGAATCAAGCCAAGCTGTGTGACAAAGAGATGCTGTTCTCATTTGAAACTAACTTATTGCCAATGATCCTCAGTATCGTTAAGCATGAGTTTGCCATTACCGCGTTATTAGAACTGGTTACTCAGCATGAGAAGGATGTGGTCGGTATTTCTTTTGAACCCAAGGTAAAGCTGGATCTGGCATTGGCGTGGCGAAAGGATGGTTATCTCTCTATCGCGGACAAAACCTTTATCGATTTTGTTAAGCAGTACGTGTGATGAATCCACTTACCTGCAAATATCACACTTTGTTCATTCTCTATCGCACTTGTTAATTAATTACAGTAATTTGGAGTTCACTCTCGCAAGGTTCTGAAAGGTAGGGACTCCGTTTCATGCAAATTGATATTCACCAGCTTGATTTAGATTTAGGCACTCACGAGCTCGACATAGAGCAGTGGCAAATTGAACAGATGCAATCTTGGGGCGTCTTCAGCACTGAAGGTGACATTGGTTCTGCACTTGGCTGTTTGTTGTGTGGTGAACTCACAGCAGATGAATCTTCATTGAAGTTGACGCAAGGTCGTATCGCTCAAGTTTCCTTGGTCGAGCAGCAACGTTTGTTGGAAGAGGAAATTGCTAAGGATGAGACCGATTATCTCGACAAGGTAGATAGCGGCACAGCCGTTTATGACTTGATCTATGAGCAATGCCAGTCGCAGCCGTTGACAGAAAAGTTAATCGAACAGCTTGATCTACAGCATTTGCAACAGAGCGGTTTTCGCGTGCTATCTACGGGTGAAACGCGGCGTGTTATGTTAGCGAGAGCATTGGCCAGTGAGCCGAATTTGATCGTGCTAGATAACCCATTTACGGGCTTAGACGTCGCCCATCGCGCTTCGTTAGCTAAGTTCTTATCTGAACTGTCTCAGAGCGTACAAATGATTGTGACGTTTAATCGCGAAGAAGATATCCCGGACTGGATAAATCATATTGCACTGTTTAACCACGGTAAGCTCGAAAGTACCATGGATAGACAACAGTGGGAGTCGCACCCCGTCATCAGTCAACTCAAGGCTCAGTCTCAGCGGCAGAGTGAACAAATGATGGAACTGATCCACCGTTATCAACATTCCCATCATTTTGAAAATCCAGTGTTTGAAATAAAAAATGGCCGAGTGGAATACACCGAGAAAACCATTTTTACCGATTTGAACTGGCGCATAGAAAACGGACAGCACTGGCAGATTAAAGGTCCGAATGGTTGTGGTAAGAGTACGCTGCTGGGCTTGATATTTGGCGATCATCCACAGTGTTATTCCAACGATATCCAGATTTTCGGCAAACAACGTGGCAGTGGTGAGTCTATTTGGGAAATCAAGCAGCACATCGGTATGGTTTCTTCAGCATTACATCTGCAATATCGAGTGAGCTGTAAAGCAATTGAAGTGATTCTGTCGGGCTTTTATGACTCGATTGGCCTGTATCAACAGCCGAGTAAGAAAGAGATTCAAGTCGCGCAAGAATGGCTTGAGATCTTGCATATGGCAGAGCATAGGAACACATCATTCAAGCAGCTAGAATATGGCCAACAGCGACTACTTCTGATTGCACGTGCGATAGTAAAACAGCCAGCGCTGCTTATTTTGGATGAGCCGTACCAAGGGTTGGATTATCTTGGCCGTCGCTTGGTAAAAAATACCTTAGAGCTAATTGCCCAAGAAAACTTAAGTCAGCTACTTTATGTATCCCATTACCAAAACGATAAGTTAGACAGCATCAAAAATGATGTAGAGTTTATTTATAACGACAGTGAGCAGTGTTACAAACCGCAAGTGAGAGTGGGGTAAGAGTGATGATAAGTTGCAGTGACTATGACTACATTGAGATAGTGTGTATGCACCGTTATCCAATTCGTCTGACATTAAAAGATGGTCACAGTCTAGAAGGAAAAGCGCTTGATACCGCACGCAACAAGCATAAACAGGAGTGTATTAAGCTGGCCGCAGACTCCATAGAGCAGCTTGTTGTACTCGATACGCTAGCAAAATTGGAAGTACTGGTGGATAACCCGCACTTCCAGCTCAAGACATTCGATTAACCCCCATCGACATCTGATGGCCTGACATTCGTTAGGTCATCAAAAACACACCGAATAAAGTTAAATAGTGCTGTTTTGGGCATTACTTTTCTCAGTCTCAAGAATGATTCATATTCAAGATATCATTTAGATCTATAAAAATGCTTCAATCAATGGGATAGTTTCGCCGTAATTGATGTCGAAGCACTATTCAGACGTACAACTATTCATATAAATAATAAATAACTAACAAGGAACTCAAATGACGACTAAGCCGTTACGTTGGTTACTGCCTTTTATCATTTTAGGTGGCGCTTATGCGGGGTATTCTGCGATTGCATCAAGTGCGCCAGAGTCGCTAGAAACTAAACCGCCGAAAGCACCGCCTATCGTCAAAGTTTCCAAAGTGAGCTCTAGCGACCACAAGGTCGTAATTACCAGCCACGGAGAACTTCAACCTGTTGAGGTAACGCAGCTTTCAGCTCAAGTCTCGGGAGAAGTGCTAAGTTGGCACCCCAATTTTGTCGTGGGCGGCATCGTTAAGCGCGGCGAAGTTCTATTCAGTCTTGAAAGCGATAATTACCAAGCAGCAGTGCTGCAAGCTGAAGCGCAGTTAGCCGGTGCTCAAGCGGCTTTGATTGAAGAAGAAGCCAGAGCAGAAGTGGCGAAACGCCAGGCAAAAAAATTGCCACAGAAGCAGGTCACAGACTTATATCTACGTAAGCCACAGTTATTAAGTGCCTATGCACAAGTTAAGTCCGCGCTAGCAGAGCTAAAACGTGCCAAGCGCGATCTAGCAAACTGCAAAGTTGTAGCTCCATACGACGCACTGGTGGTCGCGAGAGACATTGGTGTCGGCCAGTTTGTATCTGCGGGGGCTCACGTGGCGACACTGAACAATGTTGAAGCGGGAGAAATTCATATTCCTATTGCTGGCTTTGATAGTGCTTTTCTACCACAAGACTATGCTGGCACTTCGGCACAAGTGATTCAGCGAGGTATAGAGAATACTTACCGTGACGGTGTTATCGACCGTGATTTAGGCGTGATTGATAGCAGCACTCGTATGATCAATATGGTGGTGAAAGTCGATAACCCCTACGCGATAGAAAGTGATCAAGCACCAATGAAGTTTGGCTCTTATGTTGAGGTACAGTTTTCAGGTAAAGAGCTGAAACATATATACCGCCTTCCTCAAGAGCTGGTGAACAACCGCCAAGTGTGGGTGGTTAACAGTGACAACCAACTTGAGCCGAGAACCGTCAATGTTTTACGTGCTGAAAAAGAGTTTATGCTGATCAATCAAGGCTTGAGTGATGATGATCAAATCGTTCTGACCGTGCCTGAATATCCGCAAACAGGATTGCAAGTCGAAGTGGCTGTTCAAGACAGTCAACTAGATAAGTAGAGGTAGGTCATGGAAGAGTCTAAACAGAAAGGGCTGATCGCTTACTTCGCCAACAACTCTGTCGCCGCTAATTTGATGATGGCATTCATCCTGATTATTGGTACGGTGAGCTTCTTCTTTATCCAGCGACAGATGTTCCCGAATATTGAGGTCAACTACATCAATGTCAGCGCTCAATATCCGGGGGCGTCACCACAGGAGATTGAAGAAAGCATTCTGATTAAGTTAGAAGAATCGCTTAAAGATGTTACCGGCATTAAGAAATCGGTATCAACGGCTTACCGTGGCAGCGGCAATATTGAATTAGAGATAGGAGTCGATGAAGACATTGACTCAGTACTCGATAAGGTCAAACAAAAGGTCGACGCCACCTCCAATTTCCCCGATGCCATGGAGCCAATTCAGGTCTATCAGTACGAATGGCGACAAGACGTTATCGAGATGGCGCTCGTAGGTGATCGTACTCTACTTGAGCTTAAACCGATTGCGAAACAAATTGAAGACGAACTCCTTCAGTTAAATAACGTCGCTTTGGTTGAGCTTGGTGCGCCTGAATATGAGATTGCGGTTGAAATCGAACCAAGGGTATTGCAGAAATACAGCCTAACGCTGAATGACGTAAGTAATGCAATTCAACGATATTCAGCCAACTATTCAGCCGGTGAAGTCAGAACTAATGCAGGGATGATTTCGGTACGTATCGAAAACCAATATTATAACGGCGAAGAGTTTCGAGATATTCCAGTCAAGATCGGGGCGAATGGTGGCAAAGTGCTGCTGCAAGATATCGCAACGATTAAAGATGGCTTTACTGAGGATGACCGCTACTTCCGATATTCTGGTCAAAATGCCATGTACCTATCGGTAAAGGCGACCAAAGACCAAAACATGGTCACGGTTGCTGAATCCGTTAAAGCCTATTTGGAGCAGAAAAACCAAACCTTGCCCACTGATCTGAAAATCAAAACCTTGGTCGACATGACCTACTACTTGAACGCACGTCTCGACATGATGCTCAAAAACCTGCTTCAAGGTGCGGTGTTGGTTGCGTTAATGCTCAGCTTGTTTTTGCGCGTTAAGCTTGCGATGTGGGTCATGGTTGGTCTTCCGGTCTGTTTCTTGGGAGCGGTGATGCTGATGCCAGCGATTGGCGTCAGTATCAACATCGTTTCACTGTTCGCTTTCATCATGGTGCTAGGTATTGTCGTTGACGATGCGATTGTCATAGGTGAGAGTGCGTACAGCGAAATCGAGAAACATGGCGGAGGGGTTGAAAATGTCGTACGTGGCGCGAAGCGAGTGGCTACGCCAGCAACATTTGGCGTACTGACAACCATGGCGGTGTTTGCGCCTTTCTTGATGTCCAAAGGGATAGAGCGAGCCTTCTTCTTTGGTATCGCATCCATCGTTATTCTCTGTCTGTTTTTCAGTCTGATTGAATCCAAGCTTATTCTGCCTTCGCACTTGGCACACTCGAACTTTAAGCCAATCAAAAAAGGCAGTTGGCGAGATAGATTTAATACTCGTTTCTTTGGCTTTATTAACGGCCCATACAAGCGATTTGTTAAGTGGTGTACTCACTGGCGCTGGAGTGTCTTTGCAACCTTCGTTGGGATATTAGCGGTAAGCATCGCGATGGTGATGGCAAACTATGTGCGAGTTGTGCCTTCTCCTAAAGTTCCTCACGACTTTCCTAGTATCAAGCTAGTGATGAATGACAATGTGTCGAGTGAACAAACCATTGACGCGCTTAAGTTAGTGGAATCAACAGTATTAGCCATTGATAGCGAGATTGAGCAAGAGACTGGCCAGAAAATGGTGCGTGATATTCTCACCTTCAGCCAAGGCCGAAAAGAAGGCCGCTTGGTTATACCTCTTGTTGATGAAGAGCTAAGGCCATTCAATACTTTTGAGTTGGCGAGACGATGGCGAGAACGAATTCCAAGCATTCCCGGCTTAAAGATGTTGAACGTTTCAGACAATGTCAACGATGACGAAAAGGGCGATGAATTTGGTTTTCTATTGTACGGCTCAGACATCGACAGCCTTAATGCCGCTGGGCGCGACTTAATCATCCAACTGCAGCAACAGCAAGGTCTGTTCGATATCTCGTCCTCTATCGATTCTGGTAGTCAGGAAGTGCTATTGTCCCTTGCTCCTGTTGCTTATGACCTCGGCTTGGATCTGTTTGATATTGCCACTCAAGTTGGAGGCAGTTTCTATGGTGGAGAAGCGCAGCGTGTGTTACGTGACGGCGAAGAGATTAAAGTCATGGTGCGTTATCCGAAACTGACCCGTGAAGCTTTCTCATCACTGCGTTATGCAGTCATCACAACGCCGGAAGGCAAGAAAGTGATGCTTGGAGATGTGGTTGAGATAAACCAAAAGCCAGGCGTGAGCAGTATTCGTCGTGAAGGTGGCTATCGTAGCGTTTATGTCTATGGCTCTATTGATGAGGAGTTAGTTGAACCAAACCAAGTGGTAGAGCAGGTTAATAGTGAGATCATCCCAGATATTCTTGCTAATTACCCCGGCGTTAAAAGTGAGCTAGGCGGTACCATTGAAGAGCAACAAGCTCAGCAA
This sequence comes from Vibrio orientalis CIP 102891 = ATCC 33934, assembly GCF_000176235.1. Lineage (NCBI taxonomy): Bacteria > Pseudomonadati > Pseudomonadota > Gammaproteobacteria > Vibrionales > Vibrionaceae > Vibrio > Vibrio orientalis. The sequence continues at coordinate 857,446 of NZ_ACZV01000005.1, forward strand.
AATGAGCAGATCATCTTCTTTATTGCCGGCATGATTATCGTCTACATTCTGCTTGCTGTGCCGCTTAAGAGCTATGCTCAACCTCTGATTATCATGTCTGTGATTCCGTTTAGTTTAACGGGGGCGATATGGGGACATTATTGGTTTGGACTTGATCTCAGCATGATGTCGACATTTGGCTTAATTGCTGCGGCGGGCGTAGTCGTTAATGACTCTTTGGTGATGACGGATTACGTCAATCAAGTCAGAGCGCGGGGAGTGGGCATTAAAGAAGCGGTGATTGAAGCAGGTTGCGCTCGATTTAGAGCGATTACGCTGACCTCAATTACTACTTTTGTTGGCGTATTGCCGATTATGTTTGAGACAAGTCTGCAAGCGAGGTTTGTCATCCCGATGGCGGTCGCGTTAGGTTTCGCGGTGTTGTTTGCCACGTTACTGACTTTAGTGTTGGTCCCTTGTCTTTATCTCATGCTTGAAGATATTAAAGGGCTGTTTTCGAAGCTGAAAAGCGTAGTGACTCGAAAGCGGAATAAGTCACAAGCCGTCACTGAATAGAATGAGGCGAATTGTACGGCCTGACGCTTATTGGGTGTTCAGGTCGTACATACTATTAATAACGTTAAGATTATCTAGCGTTATAGATCTTCTCAAAGTTGCCCGGATTCCAACCAATCATAACTCGGTCACCAATTTTCAATACCGGCAGAGAACGAGCCCCAATCGCATCGAGCTCTTTACGACCGCGCTGCATTTTGGCATTGGTCAGTCTGTACTTATAGCCTTTTGAATCTAAGTAGCGTTGTGCGTCTTTACAGTGCGGGCATTTGTCTTTTACGTACAGGACAAGTCGTTTCATAGTGGTTTCCTACGGGTTATCTCTGGCGCAGAGTTTAACGAAAAGACCGTGAATGGCAAGTGTGAATAGGGTAGACTTACGCCCCTTTATTTGTGCCGTTGGCTCTATTTTCGTTACAGTGACTATGAACCCGCTACTTCGCTATATTCAAGGCTATCCTGACCATATCCTTACTCCGGTGACTCAAATGATTGAGTCGGGCCGCTTTACCACTTGGTTTGAAAAGCGTTACCCAGCCAATCATGACATTAAGAGTGAAAAAGCGCTGTTCGAGTACACAATGGCGATTAAAAACCGTTATATGAAAAAAACGGCACCTCTGAGTAAAGTAATTTACGACAGCAAAATTCACCTGATCAACAATGCATTGGGCTTACATACCTATGTAGCAAAAGTGCATGGCGGCAAGATTAAGTCTAAAAACGAGATTCGTATTGCGAGCGTATTTAAGAGTGCGCCAGAGCCATTATTGCGTATGCTGGTGGTACATGAATTGGCTCACCTAAAAGAGAAAGAACACGATAAATCTTTCTACCAACTTTGCTGTCATATGGAGCCTGACTATCATCAGTTGGAACTCGATGCCCGTCTATTCATGATTTACCAAGAAATTAATAAGAAAAAGTAGTGTTATGACTCGCCCAAACAAACCTCATCGACAAAGCAAGCAAACTCAAGATGCCAACGCTTCAGCAATGAAAGTGATTACGGTTAACGGTAAGGCTGGTTTACACAAGCGTAATGTCCATCAAGGACGTTACGACTTTGCCAAGTTGGTACAGGCACTCCCTGAGCTACAAAAGCATGTCATCAAAAATCCGAAAGGTGATGCGAGCATTAACTTCTCCGATCCTTTAGCGGTAAAGCTACTTAACAAAGCATTACTTGCTCATCATTACAACGTCACGTCTTGGGATATTCCTCAAGGTTACTTATGTCCACCGATTCCAGGTCGAGCGGATTACATTCACCGATTGGCTGAGCTGTTAACTAGCGAAGCAAAGTCGCTTAAACATAATCAAGTTAGAGCTCTGGATATCGGTGTCGGCGCTAACTGTATTTACCCGATTGTGGGTGCGACTCAGTATGGTTGGCACTATATTGCTTCAGACGTTGATGCTGAATCGGTAGATAACTCAAATCGAATCGCAAATCAGAATTCAGTGCTAGAAGGGCGCATCGAATGTCGGCTGCAAAGCGATAGCCGCCATTTCTTTAAAGGGATCATCAAGCCAAATGAGTTTTACGATGTCACGACATGTAATCCTCCGTTCCATAAGTCGCTGCAAGAAGCGCAGCAAGGCACAGAACGAAAGATTAAGAACTTAGCGGCTAACAAGAGTAAGCGAGGCCAAGCAGGGAATCAGGCTCAATCAGCGCGTTCGCCTATACTTAACTTTGGTGGACAAAAAGCAGAGCTTTGGTGTCCGGGTGGTGAGGCGGCCTTTATTAAAAATATGGCCTTTGAGAGCCGAGAGTTTTCACAGCAAGTATTGTGGTTTTCAAGTTTGATCTCCAAGAAAGAAAATGTTCGTTGGATGTGCAAAAACCTTGAAAAAGCAGGGGCGAGTGAAGTCCGCATTGTCGAAATGAGTCAAGGTCAGAAAATCAGCCGATTTATCGCGTGGACGTTCAAATCAGAGGCAGAACGCCAGAAGTGGCTAAAGTTAAAAAGTTAACCCAATAGAACGGAGGGCATATGGAGTTTGAGATTTATATGCCCTGCGAGCCTGCTTGGATTTGCGACAGCTTCCTAGCGCTATTCTCTGTGCTCTTAGTGATGGGGCTGGTAGCGTTCATCTATATTCTTTATAAAGAATACCGCCGTATTCATCGAGTGAAAAAACGTAAGGCTCGACGCGATGCTTCCCGCAAAGGAAAACCCTAATCGAATTGCGCTAATTGACCTCTATATTTGTGTTCCAACGTTGTATTTCCAGCCCCTTGTTCAAGTTCTATAAGCAATTTCAATGACGACTTTTGTGCGCCATACCGTTGATGAAATCGCAATAACCTAAGTCTAGCATCGACGTAACTCCTATTTTCAATCTCTAACTTGGCTAAGTTTAGCGACGAGGTGGGGCGACCCGGTTGGTGTGCTAAAGCTCGATGAAAGTACTCCTGAGCTCTTTGCTTATTTCCCGCTTTTAATGAGCATAACGCAGCGTTTTCATAACTCGTTGATATTCTGTAATAACTCGGCTGTTTGACCGCTTGATTGAATAGAGTGTCAGCTTGCTCATATTGACCGTATCTACATAAAAACGTGCCGTAGTTGTTGAGTACGTCGCCATTGTTAGCATGCTGGTTAAACGCTGATTGGTACAAATGCTTCGCTGATTCAGTTTCTTCGACTTGTTCGAAGTAGTGGGCGAGTGAAAGCTGAGCTCGATAATAGTTCGGGTCATGCTTAAGGGCCATTTCAAAGTTTTCACGCGCCTTAATCATATTACCCTGTTTAAGGTAACCAATACCCAGTTTAACCCTAGCTTCAGAACGTTCTCTTAGTTGCGATTGAGCAATATTGTTCGAGGTTGCATCAACAGTCATACAACCAGAAAGAATCAGTAGGGTAGATGGTAGTACTAGGCGCATGATTTGAACTCAAAGTGGATTACGACGAGTATATTACGCCTTAAACCTTATCTACTGAGCCTGTAGGAATGGAGATGCGACAGGTGTAGTCGTTCGCTCTTGAACGAATGAAACAGAAGAATGAAAAAAGGCGCCTACTATGGGATAAGCGCCTTATTAACCTTTACCTAATTAGTTACTGTAGGCACTGCTGTTCAATCATCTTTAGTGAAATTGGCTTCACTGAATTTATCAAGATCGTATGGCGTTTGCTGGTAAACGCAGTAGTTTAGCCAGTTTGAAAATAATAGGTGACCGTGGCTACGCCAACTTGCGCATGGTGGGTTGTCAGGGTTGTTGTTTGGGTAGTAGTTAACTGGAATAGCAGGCTCCATTCCTTCGCCAAGGTCACGGATGTATTCATTATGTAGTGTGTGCGAGTCATACTCTGGGTGACCAGTGACAAATACATTACGTTTGTCTTTCGTCGCTGCTAAGTAGACGCCTGCAACATCTGATGTCGCTAACACATCAAGGTCAGTGTTCTGTTCCAGATACTCAGGTGAGAAATCCGCATAGCGACTGTGTGGTGCTAAGAATGTGTCATCAAACCCTCTAAGTACAGGGTGGTAAGGGTTATGAATCTTGTGATGATAGACACCGGAAAGCTTCTCTTTACGCGTCCGCTTTGGCAAATCGTAAAGGAGCTTTAGACCAGCCTGCGCAGCCCAACACACATAGAGTGTCGAGGTGACGTGGTTTTTAGCCCAGTTCATGATGGTTTGTAGATGATCCCAATAAATGACATCTTCAAACTGGACAAGGCCAAGCGGGGCTCCGGTGATGATCAGGCCATCAAAGTTACGCTCTTTAACCATCTCAAACTGGCGATAAAAGTTATCTAGGTGCTCTGTCGGCGTGTTTTTGCTCGGGCGATCATCAATGCGCAGTAGTTCAATATCGACCTGCAATGGACTGTTGGATAATAAACGTAAGAATTGAGTTTCCGTCTCAATTTTCTTAGGCATAAGATTGAGGATCAAAACCTTAAGTGGACGAATTTCCTGTGTGGATGCACGAGACTCTGGCATCACGAAGATGTTTTCAGTGCGTAATACGTCTGAGGCTGGTAGTTGATCGGGGATCTTAATTGGCACAGCTTACTCCCTAAGCGTAATTATGGACGTCTATACTTCTAAACTTAACCCAATCAGAATGAGATGTCGATAGCAATTTTGGGCCCATTTGTATTAAGATTCGGCCATCGCACTCAAATTAACTCTACTATGACCGTGAAATTGACGCTAATCCGAGGACTACCCGGTTCGGGAAAAAGTACACTAGCTAAAACCTTTGAAGTGGCGCATTTCGAAGCGGATATGTATTTTGTTGATGCAGAAGGAAACTATCGCTATCAGGCAGAGAAAATTGGTGAGGCGCACCAGTGGTGCCAATCGATGACGGAGCAATCTCTAGCAAACAGTGCGAGTGTAGTCGTGTCTAATACCTTTGTAAGGCGTTGGGAAATGATGCCTTATTATAAAATGGCCAAACGTTATGGTGCTGAATTTGAAGTGATTGAATGCCATGAAAACTATGGTAACGTCCATGAGGTTGAGCCCCATATTATTGAAATGATGAAAAAAAGGTGGCAAGAGTGGCGAAGAGAAGCCCAGTAGTCGAGATGTTATCTTACGGCATTTATAAAGAGTGGGATTCTAAATCAAAGCATCTACCGAAGATTCAAGAATTCACAACCAAAGTGCCTGCCGATGAAGAGATAGAATTCGGTTATATCGTCAATCTCAAAAAGGCCAAGGGAGAAGTGATTGAGTTTTGTATTGCTCACCCTGGAGTTAAAGGCAAAAAAGGGCAGACGTTAGAACCGTTTACTGGTGATATGCATGTTGGTAGTAATGACTGGGATTTTTATCTAGGGGATACGATACAGCTGTTAGACCCTATCGATGGCTATGAATCCAATATTGGTAAATGGCGCATGACCATTACGATGAACAACAAAGTGATTGCCGATAAAACCTTCGATGTCTTTTCCAGAGACGAAGGAGAGTTCTGGAAGCGTCGTGGATTTTAGACTTTGTTAATGAAGAAACTCATCCAATAAGTGCCTCAATTAACTAAATTAGAGGCATATCAAACTCGGTAGTAAGTTTTTTATATAATATTGATATAAGCCAATAGAATTATAACAATATTTTATATGAAGCAATTTCGTCTGCTGAACCTTAAATTACAAACTAAAACAACACTCTATTTCCTTATCGGGCTGCTTGGCGTCACCTTAAGTTGCCTATATATCACTCGCTACTTTTTTCTTGTCAGTCTCGACAATCTCGAAAATGTAGAATCGACGAGGGCCAGTGAGCAAGCGTACAACCTGATCAATAATATGGTCGAGGAATTAGAAGGTCGCTCGTACGATTGGGCTTATTGGGACGAGACACATACGCTATTACTGGATGGAAGCGTAAAAGAGTACCGAGAGCGAAATCTGCTTGAAGGGTCTTTAGACTCACTCAGTCTCGATATGATGATTTTTACCACGCTCCGTGGTGAAGTCATTGAGTCAGTTACACATCAGCAAGAAGACGATAATCGTTTCGTTAATAACGTCATGTCGGAGCCAGCCATACGCCACCACGTACAAGCGATGAATAAAGTGATGGATTCGTTTCGTGAAAGCTACAGTGGACTCGTGGCTCTAGATGAGCAGCTTTGGTCTGTGTCATTAACCCCAGTGAGAAACAGTGACGGCAGTGCTGCGTCTTCCGGTTGGTTACTATGGGGACAAAATTTATCATTACGCTTTCCTGGAAATTTTGAATCCATTCTTATCGCTCAAAGTGAGATCTTTCATATTGGTCAACCTCATCAACTCTCTTTGATACCGGAGATTGACAAGTCACGGCATTACATGAGCCGAACGGTCGACTTAGTTGGCATGTCTGGTACGCCTGTCGCTCATCTCAAGACTACTTTAGAGCGTGTTCATTTCTTAAAAGGAAACGTTCTTTTTAGTTATCTTTTTATGGCTGTTGCGTTTGTGGCAATTGTCATCACTACCATTACATTTTTATTGTTCCGCCGCAGAGTCGCAGTACGTTTTTCTGATCTGGAAAAGGACATTGACCAACTCTTTTCATCCTACCAATTAGAAGGCCTGAACCAACCCAACAAAGACGAATTAGATCGGTTAGTGAAGTTGGTGCAGGCGCTTGCGAGTGACTCATCGACCACCAAAGAGATGCTGCAAGATACTCAACAAAAATTTGAGGCTCTCTATGAAAGCCAAACTATCGCAATGGTGCTCGTACGTGGACGAGAAATCGTTGATATCAATAAAACCGCACTTGGGTTGCTTGGTTATGAACGTGATGAATTGATTCATCAGCCGTTAGATCTACTTTGCGAAGACAGCCAACAACCTGAGTGTCAAATTGATGCTATGTATCGAATGTTTCAGCAAGGGCAGACTCAGTTTGAAGCTCAAATGCTCACGAAAGAAGGTGAGAATATCGACTGCCAGATTGAAGTGCGATCGATTCGCTATCAAGGGAATGTCGCCATGATGCTGTCGATAAGAGATGTGAGAGTACATAAGCAACAGGTTAAGTTGATTGAAGATTTGGCTGAGCGAGACCACTTATCTGGATTATGGAACCGTAAAGCAATCATGGAGAAGGCGCGCGGTCTGGTACAGAGTCAGCCTAACCAATTTGCCCTGATTTACATCTCTATCCCTAACTTGATGCAAGTCTCAGAGGTTTATGGGCACCAGATCTTTGACCAATCTCTGGAGTCAATTGCGTGTTTATTTGGCACCGAACTTTCGTTGTTTCCGGTAGGACGGATTAGCTCCCATGAATTTTTGGTATTAATTGAACATGAATCTGACTGTCAAATAGCAGAGCAAGGAGCGGTTCAATTTAAGGAAGCACTATCGAGAAAACGTCAAATTCAAACATTGATGTTGGACTTAAAGTGCCAGATAGCACTAATTGAACCCGAAATAACACATCACTCACTAGATATGTTAATTCACTCCTCGATCCATGCTTTAGAGGTAACGAGAAATAGTGCGGCCCCTGCTGAATTAACACGTGTTGGCTGCAGTACGCTAGAACTTGCCCAAGCGGCGGCAGCGATCAAGCGAGATCTGGAATCTGCAATCGAGAGCAAAGAGATACATGCGCATTATCAGCCAATCGTCGATAGTAAAACTGCTGAGATTGTTGGGTTTGAGGCCTTGGCTCGTTGGCAGCATCCCCAGTTTGGTTTCGTTTCGCCAGCAGTATTTATTCCTTTAGCCGAACGTGATCACCAAATTATCAAGCTTGGTGAGAGTATTCTTGAACAAGCCTGCGAGTTTATGACTCAGGTTGATAAAATCAGGCGCTCCCAGGGGAAGACATCACTCACCATTCACGTGAATTTGAGTGCGGCGCATTTTTATTACCCTGGTTTACCCGATTACCTTGTTCATATCATTCAGCGCTATAACGTACTGCCTGGTCAATTGGTTATCGAAGTGACAGAAAGTATGTTAATGGGGATTGAAGATGAGGTCATTGCGAGAATGGAGCTGATCAAATCCCTTGGTGTGTTGTTTGCTCTTGATGACTTTGGTACGGGATATTCATCCTTTAGTACGCTTTGTTGCTTCCCCCTTGATATCGTAAAACTCGATAAGTCATATATTGATCAGTTAGAAGTGAATGACCGTGCGAAAAGTTTGGTGCGCAATATTGCCAATATGGCACAAGAACTTGGGTTAACAACGGTTGCTGAAGGTGTTGAAACTGCCTCTCAGGCAAGGAAATTAAAGAACTGGAATATTGAAGAGATTCAAGGTTTCTATTTTTATAAGCCTATGCCAGAAGGCGAGCTAATAAAATTGATTACTGGTGTTAATGGTTAAAATGGTATATGAAACAGCTAATTTATTAATACTTTAGTTTATTCGCTAGCGCAGGCCAATGAACAAGTCTATACCTAACTATAGTGACTTTAAAACTCGCTTTGGTTAGGTCTAGGAGTTCAAAATGGCATTCAAAAATATCCCTCTAAAGTTCAAGATTGCACTTGGCGTTGGCGTGCCCCTAATACTGCTTGTTGTCCTTTCAATCATCTCAATTGCAAGCTCTCGTTCGCAAGTCGTCACCAGTGGAATGGTTGATCATACCCACAAGGTTATTGAGCAAGCGATGAAGATCGAGGCTGCTGCAGTCGATATGGAAACGGGTATGCGCGGTTATCTACTTGCAGGTAAAGAAGACTTCTTACAACCATACAAAAATGGCCAACAAGAGTTCACTCGGTTGATAGCGGACCTGAAAAGAACAGTGAGTGACAATCCGACTCAAGTCAATCGTTTAGGTGAGATAGAAGCGACCATTAATGCATGGCTTAGCAAAGTCACTGAGCCTGCCATTGAGTTACGTAGAGAGATTGGCGATGCAAAAACCATGGATGACATTTCAGATCTTGTCGCAGAAGCGAGAGGAAAGGTCTACTTCGATAAATTCCGGGGTCAAATCAATCTGTTTGTAGAGAGAGAGTCCAAACTCTTAAAGCAACGCCAAGAGCAAAACGAGTCAAATTTCACCAGCAGCGTGAATTTATTAGATCAAGTCAATGCCCAGAGCTTTATGTCTGCACAAGACTACCGCAAACTCTCTTCCTCTCTGAATTCATTAAGTGAAGCTAATGGTTGGGTCAATCACACCCACAAAGTGATTGAAGCTGCACAGGAACTGTTAGCGTCGGCTGTCGATATGGAAACAGGTATGAGAGGGTTCTTGTTAGCGGGGCGCCCTGAATTCCTAGAGCCATATAAACAGGGAAGCCAGCACTTTAATGAAGGTATCGATTCATTGAAAAAGACGGTCAGCGATAACCCTGCCCAAGTTCAATTACTGGATGAGATGAAAACCACCATTGATGAGTGGCAAAAGGAGGTGGTGTCGCCAGTCATTCAGCTAAGGACGGATATCGGTGATGCGAAAAGTATGAATGATATGGCGAGCTTGGTTGGAGAGGCGAGGGGCAAAGTCTACTTTGATAAGTTCCGTTCGCAGATTGCTGACTTTATTGCCATGGAAGATGAATTGATGGTTGTCCGTCAAGGTGCAGCGAAGGACGCCGCGAGCGCGATGGAAAACACCGTAATCTTTGGTACGCTGTTGGCGATTGCACTCGGGTTTATCATCTCCTGGGGAGTAGTTAAAGCGATTACTGAACCTGTGGCAGAAGTAGCCAAAGGTCTTGCATCGCTTGCAGAAGGAGACTTAACGGCTACGATAACTGTTGCCTCGAAAGATGAGCTTGGCCAAATGGCACAAAGTTATAATCAAGCGGTTGAGAAAACCAATAGCGCGATAGTTCAAGTACTCTCAACGACCGACGAAGTGGTTCATGGTTCGGTAGCGATCAGCGAAGCTAATACGGATATGACTCGTGAACTGGAATTGCAATCAGATAAAGTGGCTCAAATCTCAGCATCTATTGAAGAGATGGCGGTGAGTATTCAAGAAGTGGCTGCTAAATCAGCGGATGCCACAGCACGGGCTCAAGATGCTGGTGTCACCGCGAATACTGGCGGACAAATTGTATCAAGTACTATTGAAGGGATGAACTCAATCAACGAAGCGGTTTCGGCCTCCTCGAATAGTGTTGCTGAACTGGGCAAACGAGGTGCGCAAATTGGTGAGATCATCAATGTCATCAATGACATTGCCGAACAAACCAACTTGCTAGCGCTCAATGCAGCGATAGAGGCAGCGCGTGCAGGTGAAGCGGGTAGAGGCTTTGCAGTCGTGGCAGATGAGGTTCGTGCCCTTGCTGATCGAACCACAAGCGCGACCAAAGAAATTGGTGAATCTATTGAGGCCATTCAAAGTGAAACCAATGAAGCTGTGCAACGAATGGAAGCGGGAACTAGCCATGTGCATGAGGGGTTAGGCTTAGCGAAGGAAGCAGGCAACAGCTTGGAAGAGATTGTGAGTGGTGCCCAAGAAGTGGCTAGCATGATTGATAGCATCGCTGCCGCTGCTGAAGAGCAATCCTTAGCGAGCAGTGAAGTGGCGAAAAATGTTGAAAGCGTTTCTGAAGCCTCGCAAAATGCTAACCATAAAGCCGGTATGGCATCAAATTCCGCTCAAGAATTGGCCAATAAAGCGGAATCACTTAAACAGATGGTCAATCAATTTAAAGTTTAAGGGAGGGCTGGTTAATCACCAGCCTTTGCATCTCAAACCTTAGAGTTTCTGATTGAAACCCAAGCCAACGTTGTCCAGCAGAGTGCTTGTAACCACAGCAAGCTATACTGGCCTGCAATGCTTGGCCACTCACCACCCATTTGATTTAATCTTAAGAAACCTTGAATAGCAGGTGTACTCGGAAATAGCTGTGATAGCCAAACAATTGGTGTTGGTATCGCTTCAATAGGCCAAATAAAGCCAGCACTAAAGATAAGTGGCATAGAGCTTATTAATACGACTAGGGTGACTAATTCTCTTCTGGGTGTAATGTTCCCAAGCCAAACCCCAATTGCGCTAGAGGCAATTAAAAATGGCAGAAGTAAGGTAAGTAGGTCTCCCATTTTGGCAAGTTGGCTGACGCCGTGAAAAGTAAAGCTAGCACCAAAATAGTAGCAGCTCAGCAAGTAGTAAATGGCAACCAGGATACCTGTTCTAACAGTCAGGAGTTTGAGTGGTGCAACTTGATTCCAATATCCATTGCCATGTTTTTGCGTTCCCCCAACTAAGCCTGCTGCCATTGCAAGCGTCTGCTGTAAAATCAATACAAATACCGCTGGCACAACATAATCGACGTAACCCATACGAGGGTTAAACGTTGGCTTTAAGTTGAGCTTCGTTGCTGCGTATTGTTCACTGGCTAAGGATAAGGGCTGACCGTCGAGTACCAATTTAGCAACCGTTGTCTGAGCCGCTAATGTACCGCCAGCTTGCGCTAAGCCTTCAACGATTGTGCCGTAAACCAAAAAGTATGACGCATCGCCTGCATACGCGAGAGTTGGGCTTTTACCAAGCATCAGATCTTTATAGAAGTGCTCGGGTATGACCAAAATACCGCTGACTTCTCCGGACAGAAACGCTTGGCGAGCTTCTTCCACACTGTAATCACGTTGAACTACTTTAACTTGCGGAGTCGCGTCAACCATTCGTTCTAGCTTAAAGCTGGTTTGGCTTTTGTCCAGATTGACGACACTGATTTCTTGTTCCCTTGGAGTCTGGTGACTGTATGGGAGCGGGTAGAGAAATGAGTAAAACAACACGCCACCAAAAACCGTTAATGCCACGACAGGGTTGGTGATGATGGCTTTAAGTTCCGACTTAATCAGTTCCATTATGGTCATCTTATCACCTCATTCGTTAGATGCTTTTTGATCAGTGCAAATGTCATAAGCATGGGTAATAGGTAGCCGAACATAGGCAGTAGGTGATGAAGAGACGTTGCCCACGCCTGCCCATAGCTCACTTGACTCACTTGAACTTCGATATAGTGACTGATCGGCAGTAGGCTACGCCACATCTGCGCAAGACTACTCATATCTGTCACGGGGAAGGTGATGCCCATAAAAGCAAAGCTTGGAGCAGTAAATGCACCCGCGAAACTCATCGCGCGAGCGGCATCAAGGGTCAAAAAGAAAAACATGCCGCCCATCACCATACAAGCCGCAATAGTCACTGATTGCGCAATCACTAGCGTTAAGAAGCTGCCGTTCATTGGCCATTTAAAGCCTAAATAGAACCAACATAAAAACCCAAAACCTTGCAGCGCAAATACCCAATAGTAGGGAGCGAGTGTTGATAGCAGGCTTCGTATTGGTTGGCTTTCCAACCAAGGTGCTAGTCGACGGTCTCTTAAATTGGCCGCCAAGATAAGAATCGTGGTCACGACAATCACTATCTGCCACAGAGCCGGAATGATTGCTGACACCAGAAATTGAGCATAGTTGGAGTTTTTATTGAACAAAGGGGTAATTTGTGTGCGTACTGGAACAGCATTACCCATTGCAGAAAGTAGAGTAGAGTTACCGGCCGCAAGACCCTTCATAGTGCTTAACTCTGCATTGAAAGTGCCTTGCGCTTGTAGAAACGCCGAGTTTAACAACTTACCAATTAGGATCATTTGACTGTTGTAGAAAACACTCACCTGAGGCGTTAGTTGTTTATAGATCTCTTGATCAAACTGGTGAGGAATAACCGCATAAGCATAGATATCCCCTTTGATAAGCGCTTGTTTAGCTTGATGCACGCTAGTGAATGCCTTGGTAACCTGCATAGCAGGCGTTGCATCGTAATAGCGCACTAATTTGTGCGAAAGAGTACTGGACGAAAGATCAACGACACCAACGGGCAATTCGCGAGCGATACCTTGAGAGAATATTGCCCATATCATTACTGCTAGCAGCAGAGGAATCCAAGTTAAGCTGGACAGTAGCCACTTATCGCGGCGAACGATATCCAATTGAGATACTGGGTTGTTATGCATAGTTGCTGATACGCTTAGTTAATTTCAACAGCGAGACTCATACCCATTCGCAGACCGCTTTGTGGCTCAGTAGGGCGAGCTTCCACTTCGAATGTTCTCAGGTCAAAACCTTGCGAGGCATCGGTTGAACGCCATGTAGCAAAATCACCCATTACCGCGACATGGCTCACCTTAAACTCGATGGTCTTGCCTAAAGCTGGAAGATAAGCTTCGAATGTTTGGCCTTTTTCGAAAAACTTAAGTTGGTCTTCACGTACATTGAGCATTGCCCACGAGTCTTGAGTGTCTATGACTGTCACGACAGGGAAGCCTTGCGGTGCCAATTCGCCGCTTTGTAGCAGAACCTGAGAAACCTCACCGTTAAACCAACTTTTAATCGTGGTGTCTTGGGCATACGCTTCTACTTCCGCTACCGCACCTGCCGCCATGCGCGCTTTCTCAGAGGCAGCAAGCTTAGTTTCGCTACGAGCGCCTTCTTCAGCCATTTTATACATTTGAAAAGCCGCGCTTTCGGTATATTTAGCAGCGTCCCATTGAGTTTTCGCTTCATCGCGTTTTTGTTCTGCGATCACGCCTTCGTTATAGAGGTTATTGACGCGAAGGTAGGTTTTCTCCATTAGCTGAGCGGCGGCTTTGGCTTTTAACCATTGATCTTTAGCGGCTTGAATTTGTTGACTACGCGCCCCTTTGTTGGCTTCCATCGCTAAGGCATCTGCAGCCTTTTCGCCTGCTTTAGCTTGCTCTAGCTTTGCTTCAATCTCTGGGCTGTGAAGGGTAAAGATTAAGTCGCCTTGCTTGATCATCTCACCTTTACGAACCAGTACTTGGTCAATACGCCCCGGTACTTTGGAAGAAATGCTGTATTGCTGAGATTCGATTTGGCCTTGCAAGCGAATCGGTTGTGGCTGATAGGCTTGGTAAAAGCTGTAGCCGACCCAAGAAACGACACCAAATGCAGCGGCAGTCAGTAAAAGTGTTTTTGCATTTTTCATCTTGGATCCTTATAAACTCGAAACGTTGATTGCGTTGTGTTGATACTGGCTAAATGAACTCATCTCACTGGAGAGCGCTAGCAGTTTAGAAAGTGAGATTAGGTAATTAAAACTTGCCGCGGCCTTTTGTGTTTGTACGCTTGCCACATAGAGTTGTGCATCGACCACATCCGTCGATGTCGATAAGCCTTGAGTGAAGGCTTTCTCTCTCAGTTTTAGGTTTTCTTGCGCCAGTTCTATACTCGACTCAAGCCCCAAGACTTCTTCTTGAGCTTGTTGAGCTTCTAGGTAGGTTTTCTGCACTAATACGGATAAGTCTTGTTTGGCTTGGGCTTTTAAATAACGAACTTGAGAAACGGCACTGTGAGCGGCTTTAACTTGTTCGCTGCGCCCGCTATTCTCAATCAGCGGGATATTCACGCCTACGCCAACCAGCCAGTCTGGTTTCATTTGGCTGGCAAGGGAGTCGTCTTCATGTAGGCTGTAGTCACCGTAAAGGTAAACTTCAGGGTAGTATTTGCCTTTCTCTGCATCAATTAGACTGCTTGCTTGTTTCTCTTTCGAATCGAGAAGTGACAGTCCCGGGTAAGTAGCAAGAGTACGGTCAATGAACAGGCTTTGCTCTGGTAAGTTTTGGTTAATGAAAAGAGTATCTGCAGGTTCAACTGTGCTGGCTTGATTGAGGATCTGGGTTAGAGCTGATTGTGCAATTTCTAAGCTTTTTTGTGCTTTCTTACGTTCGATGGTCGCTTTATCTAATGCGGATTCTGCCTGAAGACGTTCCACGCGGGCAATTTGACCTTGTTGTTCTAACTTCACTGCATTGTTTCTGTGCTTGGTTAGCCCTTCTTCGACTAACTCGCGCGTCTGCACGACTTCCTTTGCTAGCAACACAGAAAAGTAATATTTGCTTAAGTCCTCAAAGCGCGCTTGGGTCTCCATTGCAAGCTCACTTTGCGCTTGCTCTTTTTTGCCTTCAGCAGCGGATTGCGCAGCGTTGATGCGTCCACCAGTGAAAATTGGCCAAATAGCGCGAATGGAAGAGGTAAAAATGTCGCGCTCAGATATCGTCGAAGTAATCCCGCCAATTTGGGCAAGAATTGGATTTAGCACGGGACCAAGGTTTGGCAAAGATTGTCCCGTACTTTCAAACAGTTGTTTGCCTGATACAGTGACATCGGTATCAAGGCGGGTATAGTTGGCGCCAATAGAGACAGAAGGGAGATTAAGGTTGTCGGTGGCGCTTTCAAGGTGTTGATAGCGTTCGACATTAGAACGTTGCGCCGCGAGTGAGTTGTTTTCTTGCTGCAAAACCTGCCAAGCTTGGTCAAAGCTAATCGGTGCAGAATATGCAAAAGGAGAGGCGAGACTAACACAACCTATCAATAGCGCAATTGGACGCAATGACATACTAATGTTCCCTAACTGTTAAAAAAATAGAGTTTATACTCTAACTGCATTTTTCACAATACGCTTAGGTTTATGTTAGGGGAATAAAAAAGGGGCCGTTAGGCCCCAAATACATAGGAATGTAAATACTATTGCTCGACCTTAGCCGGGGTCGGCTTTAGCTTTTGGAACAGCTTTACAAAGATTGGGCTAAACAGCACCAAAACAGCCAAAATGGTAAATGTCATAGTAATAGGTCGTTCCCATAGGAAGCTCAGTTCACCATCACTAATCATAAGTGCACGGCGAAGGTTCTCTTCCATCAAACCACCAAGGATAAATCCAAGCAATAGTGGTGCGAGCGGGAAGTTCGCCAATCTCAGAGCAATTGCCGCCATCGCAATCAACAGCATGATGAACACATCCATGGTATTGAAAGAAACTAGGTACACGCCAGTGATCGAGAAGAACAAAATCATTGGTAGTAGTACCGTGCGTGGTACCGCTAGTAGCTTAGAGATGTATGGGATCAATGGTAGGTTCAAGATAACCAGTACGATGTTACCAAAGTACATAGAAATAATAACCGACCAGAAGACGTCAGGGTGCTCAACAAATAGGCGAGGACCAGGTTGAATACCGTAAGCGATAAGTGCGCCAAGCATAATTGCCGTTGTACCAGAGCCCGGGATACCAAGCGTTAATAGAGGTACGAATGAACCACTAGAGGCTGCATTGTTCGCCGATTCAGGTGCCACTAGACCACGGATACTACCTTTACCAAACTCTTCCTTTTTCTCTTTAGGTGCAAGGTTGCGTTCCATACCGTAGCTTAAGAATGCTGCGATAGTTGCACCTGCGCCCGGTAGCACGCCAGTGAAGAAACCAAGAATAGAAGAGCGGATAGAAACAGGCGCCACCTCTTTAATCTCTTCTTTGGTGACTTTCATACTACCGATATTACTCATCTTGCTTTGCTCATCAGAGCGAGTATCTTGCTCAGGCTTAAGAATACCCATCAAGGTTTCGCCCAGCGCGAAGGTCGCCATCGCAAGAAGAAGGAAGCTAAAGCCATCCATCAGATCAGTCAGTCCGAAAGTGAAACGTTCAACGCCAACGCCTTTATCGATACCAACGGTAGAGAGCATAAGACCCAGAATGGTCATCATCCAAGCTTTAATGACCTGACCAGGACCTGCGAATGCAGCGACTGCAGATAAACCAAGAAGCATCAGAGCGAAGTAGTCCGATGATTGGAAACTCAGCGATACGTTTGCCAGAGCAGGAGCGGCAATGAGCAGCATGATTGCTGACAATGTACCACCAGTAAATGAAGAGTAAGCCGCTAGAGCCAATGCTTTACCCGCTTGGCCTTTTTGAGCCATCGGGTAGCCATCAAACGCGGTTACAACGGTAGAAGAACAGCCAGGCGCGTTAATTAAGATTGAAGAGGTTGAACCACCAAATACGGCGCCATAGTAAACACCCGCCATAAGGATCAGACCAGAAGAAGGGTCTAAGCCATAGGTGATTGGGATCATGAGTGCGATGGCAGAAATAGGGCCTAGACCCGGCAACATACCAATGAATGTACCTACGAAACAACCAACCACCACCATCATGATGTTCATTGGCATTACCGCAGTAGATAGGCCTTGTAAGATTCCGTCTAACATAATGTCATTTCCCTTAAATTACGACCAAATGGTGAAAATAACACCAGGCTCTAGGTAGATATCCAGGCCTTGGGTAAGAAGAAGATAAAAAGCGATCACAAACGGAAAAGAGGCGCCAAGCAGCACGCTTTTACGTCGTTCACCGAGTAGGTAGAAACCGGCTAATAGGAATAAACTGGTTGCAATCACAAAGCCTACATAGGTAAGTCCTACGCCATATAGAGCCATTAGTGCCAAGAAACCAATCAGAAGTTTCCAGTTAAACTCAACAACCGCACCACTTTTTACATCAGGTTGGCCAGTCACAAGTAAAAGTAAGGAAAGTCCAATCCCAATGAACGTCAGCAACGTAGGCAGAGTTCTTGCCGTAAAGGGTTCGTATTCGTCTCCGGGAAACAGTGGGATCTGAGTTGTCTGATAGCCGTAGCATAAGCAGACAAGTAGAAAAATCATCGCGCCAACACGATCGCGGCTGAGGAGGTTTTCTTTTGAGAAAAAGTTCCCGTTATTGAAAGAGTTCGTTGGCAAATCCGACATATCCAACTCCATGTGACAGGTATAAAAAGAAAAAAGCCGTACATGAGGGTTAATGAGCATGGTTCACTAACAAATAAGCCACTTGCTGCTAGTCAAAGGCTTAACTGTCTATAAATAAACAGAGGAGATTGTGTAGTTAGCTCATGTACGGCGAAAGGGGTATAAGGGCGGTGCAAGTCGCCCTTAAACTTCTTTACAGGAAATTACTTCAAGAAACCAAGCTCGCGCATTAGGTCGCCCATTTGCTTCTCTTGATCTTCAAGGAAAGCGTAGAAGTCTTTGTCCGCCTTGTAGTTGTCGATCCAACCATTGCGGTCACGAACAACTTGCCACTCGTCAGTGTTGTACATCTTAGTTAGGGCAGAGTTCCACTCGTCAATCTTCTCTTGGCTTGCACCCGGAGCGGCGAAGAAACCACGCCAGTTAGCGAAGACAGTTTCGTTACCGTATTCAGTTAGAGTTGGGATTTCAGGCGCTGCATCTAGGCGCTTAGGAGCGGTTACCGCAAGGATCTTAACTTGACCCGATTTCGACATTTCTAGAACTTCACCTAGACCTGTTGAAAGTAGCTGTGTTTCACCTGAAAGGAGTGCAGCCATTGCTTTACCGCCTGCATCATACGCAATGTAACGTACTTTCTTAGCGTCGAAGCCTTCACCTTTGAATGCTGCAGCAACCACTAGGTGATCCATGCTGCCGCGCGCTGAGCCACCAGCAATTTTCACTTTACGCGGGTTAGATTCGAATTCTTTTACTACGTCTTCCCAAGTGTCGTATTTAGAGTCAACAGAAGTAACAATTGCACCGTAGTCAGCAATCGTTGCTGCTACTGGAGTCAGGTCGCGGAATGATTGAGGGAAAATACCCGTTAGTGAGCGAACAACGATAGGAGTTGAGTTCACCATCAGTGTATCTTCTTGGCGTTTTGCTGTTTCGATTAGGTGTGCGATTGCTTTACCGCCACCGCCACCAGAAAGGTTTTGGAAAGAGACATTTTCAACGATATCAGATTTAACTAATACGTCACCAGTACCACGAGCCGTCATGTCCCAGCCACCGCCAGCGCCACCAGGGATTAGAAAGTGGATTTTCTCTACATCAGCGGCCATTGCGCTAAATGAAAATGAAGCTGCGATGATCGAAGCTGCCAGTGTTGGTTTTAGTACCTTAAACATGATTCACGTTCCTTATGTATGTGTACATTCTTCATTGAAAATGTACTTATCATTATGAATTTACTACCAGCAAGGGAGGGAAGCTTGTTGATAGATGTGATTAAGGTTAAGAGCTTGTTACATTCCTGTCTCTAATGCGTTGATAAAAACAATATTGAGCATTTTGGTGGTTTTGTTCATAAAGTTCACGCGGTGGGAAATAGAACAAATCAAAATAAAAAGCCGCCCAGAATAGAGCGGCTTGGATACTAGGGTTTAACTTAGTTATTTACGATCTTGGTCAAAATCACCGTGGAAGTGGTCATGATCAGATACGCTGTCTGCTGCTTTTAGCTTCTCACCAATGCGAAGCTTATCGACTGGCTCTGCATCTGCGCTAAATGAACGTACCAGTGCTGCAGGCTCAGCTTGCTGCTCTGGGAATATCGGCTGACTAAACGCATAGAAGGTCGTAACGTAAGCAAGCGATTGAGTATTTACAAACAGCGCTTTTTGGCTGATGTTATTTAGGTCATCACACGCTTTGTGGTAACACACATCGTACGCAACATCGATCTCTCCACCAAATAGGTCGGCTTCTTGCGCTGATTTAACTTTTTCTGCGCCAGTAAACAAACCACCAAACGCGACACCCCAATCAGCAAAACCGGCATAGTCTGAACGTTTTGAAAGGGCTTGAGGTACCGTGCCTTCTTTCTTGTTATCAAAGAAATTATTGAACTTAGATTCAATGTGAGAGGTGCCGTACGGAGGAGTAAAGTCACCGGTATAAGCATTATCTGGACTGTCTTTTGTATCAGATAAGTCACCATCCATAACACCGAAGACGTAGTTTGGTGAACCAATCATATCGAAGTTTAGGTAAAGCTTAATTTTGTTTAGCTCGTTGTAGCGTGCTTCAACCATTTCAAGTTGTTCTGGGGTGAACTGACTTGGATCTTCGAGCTCGAATTGAGCTAAGATCTCTTGTTGAGCCTGATTATACAACGGACCAAAGAGTTCATTTGTATAGTATTCAGAGCCAACTAGGCCTGCTTCTTCAGCTGCCCACCATGCGAAACGTACTTTGTTTTTCACTGGTGCTTTTAGCTCAGCAAGTGTTACCGCATATTCTAATAGGCCAGCTGTGCCTGAACCGTTATCGTTGATTCCCGGACCTTCAGGGACGGAGTCTAGGTGAGCACCCAGCATGACGATCTGATTTTCATCCCCCCCTTTGGTTTCGGCGATGATGTTTTGCGTTACTACCATTTCATCTTGAACGTTGATGTTCAAAACGACATTAACTTCACCGGCTTGGCTGGCATCATACCACTGCTTACCAAGATCGAAGCGCGCGCCGAAAGCGGGAATTGTCGCTGTACTATCACTGCCCAATGTGCCATTTACGACACTGGTTCGGCCTTCGCTGTTTCCTTGGTTGAATACGATGACACCTTTTGCGCCAGCATTCTGAGCGTTGACCACTTTTGCATCAAAGCTACAGCCACCACGTTGAATAACAGCAACTTTGCCTTGAACGTCTAGACCATCGAAATCTGATGCTTCACAGCCGTCGGTGCTGTCGTAGTCAGCGGCATCAAAGCGGAAATCCGGGGTGATAAAGGCCGCAGTTGCGCTTATGGAGCCGTTTGAGTTGCCAGAGTATGACATAGCAGCAAAATCTGCTTCTTGGCCTTCTGCCGCAGTTCTAACGCCGACGAGTTCTGAACCCGCGACATTAAGTGACGTTCCAGCCAGTTCTTCCCATGCTCGGAAATCGAACTCTTGAACACTGACGTCGTAATTGTGGTCTTGCATGGTTTCGATGATGTATTCAAGCGAGTATTTGTAGCCATCGGTTCCTGCTGCACGAGTCGTAGAGTTGCCATCTGAAGTGACTGACGCGCGTCCTTCTAGCTCGGAAAGGTGTTCTACCACCGCTTTTCGGTCGATTTTATTACTGACGTGTTTCGCCGCTTTTTCAGGATCATCCCAATAACATCCAGATAGCAGGGTAGTACTGATAACGCTGGCGAGAATTGTTTTTGTTGTTGTAATGCTTACTTGCATGTGTGACTCCTTGTTTTAAATAAGCCCCCCATGGTTGCTGAAATACAAGGTTAATAAAATGTTAATTAGAGTAAAGTTACTAAATTCGGAATCCATATCAATTAACCATAACCTATTAATTTTATGAATTACATCTTGGCTTGGCAGGTAATCACATATTCAACGCATCTAGTAACACTCTAATAAATAGGGGAATTATGCAGGAGTATTTACAAAAGTATTTACTGAATGGGCGACTTGGTGAGCAGTTGTTGTGTACGGGTAATGGACTGCAAGAGTAGCATCTGATATCGACTAGGAAGGGCTCCTATATCAGGAGTTTGTTTTTGTTGGCAGAAAGAGGTGATGCTTTGTAATTGAAATGGGTGGCGGTCATAGAGACTTTGCACGGAAACGGCTATCGAGAAAAAGTCATCTTTCGGATGAGTATGCCCCAGGCGAAAGTGAGGGTTGGGTGCGCTGAATCTTGGTGAAATCGAGCTATAAGTTAGCGAGGGATAACATATTCCAATCGGTAGAACACTGCCGAAATCGATCAGTTTAACTGTGTCATCACTAGTAATAAGAATATTGGCAGGCTTAATATCCCCATGGATGAAATTTAGGGAGTGTAAATGGCGAAGAGCATTTTGCAGTGATTCGATCAGTGAGTTTAATCTAGGTAGTTTAAGGCGCGATGAACTCAGTACCACACCGTCTTCAAAAGACAGCAATAACCATTCAAAATCAGCGACGCTTCCAGACGATAGGTATCTAGGCCAATAGCGGCTTTGATGCGTACTGAGGAATCGCACTTCATTAGTAAGCTGCGCTTTTGCTAGGGCGGTTTCTGCGACCTTAAGGCTTACCCAGCCGTGAGTTTGGCTATAGGCTTTGTATACTGAGCGACTGAGGCTAGAGCATTGAGATAACCTCAATGCTCTAAATAATGGCTTGTAACGCTCTAGCGGCTCTATTTCTTCAGCGACACGCGCCATGGATTAAATACTCGGTGGAAGCGAAAATGCAGAGAAGAAATTAGGCACAAATGGGTTGTTTTGCCCTTGCGTCTTAATGTTCAACTCAACTTCGCTGTCGCTAGATGAGAATTTAACTTGAGTGGTTTGCGACGTTGTGGAGACGACTCTCGGTGTAATCAACCTAAACCAAGCCCAGCTACCATTGAAAGTTTCGTTAGCGACTTGGTTTCCTTGAGAAAGCAACCTAAAGCTAATGGTGTCCTTATCTAAGTCAGTGGCTGACCATGATTGTTTACTCCAAAGACGAGGACCATGGCGATAAGTAAACAACGACTTTTCAGCATTGATGGAGAACTGAGTCAGATTGGCACTCATCTCTTGAGCTTTGAGCTGAAACTGCAGTGATAGGTTCTGCGGATCGTTTAAGAAAAGCGCGTTACGAATATCATCTGCTTTGTTGATCATTTGCCAAACATTCGGGTCCAAGGCTAAACCACTATTTGGCAGTAGGCCTGGTAAGAATGGTGAACGTTCGTCAGTAATGAAGCCTTTTAACTTAGTTTGGTAGAAGGCATCTAAAACCCCGTTGTTTTGGAAAAACGTCTTCACATCGCTCGTCGACGCGTCGACAGAAGAAGTTCGGTTAAACGGGTAGTACGCTGCGATTGTGCTTTGGTAGGTTTGGAATACCTCTGACTGCCACGCATTGTTTAAGTAGCCATGAGCAAGCTGCATGACCATTTCGTTGGTTTGGTTTGCCACGCCTTTTATGATCTCAGACGATATTGCTGGTTGACTCGATTCCATACCGGCGACAGTAGAAACTGGATTACTGACTTTTAGCTCAGCCGTTAGGGTATTGAAGGCCACTTGCTGAGGGTTATCAGCGGTGAAGAACTTCTCTAACCAAGTTTCAAGCGCAGTAAACTGACTCAATAATTGATCAATCGGTTTTATATCTTGATTCGAGGCGGTGACTTGATTGTGGTACGGCGTAAACGCAATGTATATCTGGCGAGCCGTTTCTTTCTTCTCAACATCCTGTTGCGGAGGTTGCTCACCTTCTTTTGTTGCTTTCGGCACTTCGATTTCAACTGAAGTGTATTTATTAATCGTGCTGTATAGCTGTGCTAGCGGGTTGCTCGATGCGGTGGTTAGCACTGACAGGGTAGACTTTAACGTATCAGGGCTATTGATTTCTTTTACCTGAACATTATTGACGAAATCGCGCCAGTAATTGATGTAGTCGGTTTGATACATCTGTTTTAAATCACGACTCACACGATACATTTCTAATGCACTTGGCGAGCTTCCTGCTACACCTTCATAGGCTTGTAGCGCGTCACGCAGAATTAGTGAGTCAACGGAGAGATCGAGCTCATTAAACCCTGACGGAGTATATAGGTAAGGAACTAAGTAACCTACATAGTTAGGAGAGAAGTTCAATAACTGAGAAAAGTTCTCGCCAAGCTCTTGTCTAACATCAACGCGTTTAGAGTAGGTCGCTGAATTGAGAATATGCTCATAGAGAAGCGTTTCGATGCCTGTTTGATTGATGACTTTTTTCGCTAGGCTTTCTAAATCAAAGTTTGGTTTTACTGGGACGAGGTCCTGTGCAAACACATCATCCAGTAGCACTTTTAGTTGTGCCAGGTTGACACTGTCAGCTTCACCTTGATCGCTTAGAGATGACATAAAGTAAAGCTTGAGCTCTTCAATATTGGTTCTGTTCGGATCAAACAGCAGGCGATAGTTATTAAGGAGTGATAGCGTCTTAGCTTGGTCTTCAAGGTTTACGTAGACAAACAGATCTTTTTCTAGCGTATTTTCCATCGAAGGAATAAGCACTTTAGCAAGCTCAGTAAAGTAGGCATCTTCTACCTCTTGCTTAATCGTCGAGCTTGGCATAAACGGCAAGGTATACCACGGGTCTGGGCGCAGGTAGAGTGCATAGATGCGATTTAGCGAATATAAGTTCGGAATGTTATCCGCCATATTTTCTATATCGTACGGTGACGCGGCGATCGCTTCTTTGTAATGTTCAAGCATATTGTCAGCGCGGGTTTCACGAGCATTCTGGTAGTCAAAATCAAACTTTAGAACAGCGAGAATTGCGACTAGCGTCAGCGCGCAAAAGACAGTGTAAGCGCCTTGCCAAATCAGTAATAAGTTCTCTTTTCGACGGTTTACCCCCACCAGTTCATGCTCATTTAGTATCACGTGACTCATGATATGTTGAGCAAATAGGGATTGGTTTACTGGCGTTTGTTGCTGTTGTTGGAACTTCTCATTCCCCAGAGAGTCATTGACAACGTTTGCTAATAGGTCGTATTGCTTTTCACTAGAGCCGCTATGAGTAAAGTAGAAGCCCCTAAAATTAAGGCCGTTATTGAGTTGATCACCGCGATAGAGGCGCTGTAAAAAATGCCATAACGTCTGTTTTAACAAGCCAAACTGATAAGGCGCAGCACAGATAGAGTTGCGATACTCTTGATTCAATTGAGAAGCTAGAGCCGCGCTAGTACTTGCGATAAGTTGGCCGATTAAATGATCGTACTCCTCGTTAAACCAATCGGCGTCGACGCCACCGTTTTTCAGGACAGGGGAAGTCGCTCCGAACACTTCGTTGCGTTTTGATTCGTCAAAGGCTGAGAAAAACTGACAGAAGTCGTTAATTTGCCCCATGTTGGTGATTAAGTTATAGATAGGTAAGTTGAGACCTAAGGCGTCATTGAATGTCTTAATGGTCGACTTCACTTGATCCGCCTTTTGGCTAAGTAACTCTCTATTTTCCAGCAACATGGAGACTTCGGTCGTCAGCAAAATGCCGTTCGCGGCTTGACGAGGACGCCACTTGTTCAAACAACGACAGAGCGTCTTAAGATATTCGGGTTGTTGATCCTCACCCATACTCAATGAGATTAAAATCGAGTGTTCGCTTAACCAAAATAGAATTGGAAATTCAATATCATTACCAAAGTCATCGAGTTTATATGCCTCATAACCCATTTGGGTGATGATGCTTTTGTCTTTACTTGGTTCGTCACTCAGCAATAGATAAATCGGTTGATCATATCGACTGTTCAAACGCTTTTTACGTTTTTGTACGTTCAGCATGCGCTTAAAGTGCTGGGCTAGCAGTTTACTGCGCTTTTGAATTAATAAAGTTTCTTGGCTTGATTTTGCTTTCTGCTTACCTTTGCGTTGCATGAGCCAATAGCAAAGTAGCGCAAAAATAATGCTGCTAAGCAGAGTTATAGCGCCGCCGCTCATAAGGTGTTCTGGGTAACCAAGCCACCAAGTTAACCCGCCGCCAATCATTAGAGTAAGCAGGGCGATGATCAATGACCAAACAACGCTTCGTTTATTACTCTTATTAGGTGATGGTGCTGTGTCGCTCATCGTTATTCTGCCTCTTTATTATTTTTGTTATCAGAATGGGTGTTTCTGACGATGATCGGTGTAAGTTGATCGTGCTCCGTGTACCACTTTTTAATTTCGATAGCTTGAGTTGAGGATTCACTACGCACTATGACGCGGTAATAAGACTCAAATTCATCAATCACAGGTTCGTATTTCGAAGGGGAGAGATTTGCCACGAATTTGGTCGCATTGTTACCTTGCTTAAAGGTCGCTAATTGAACCAGCCACGATGAATAACTGGTTGCTAGATTACTAGGTGGCGTTGCCTGGACCATTTCTACTTTACTGGCTTTTTTCGGTGGAGTGTCGAGATCGGAATCTTCGCTAACAAACACGATATCATTTACTTCACCAGACAGTACGTAACGAGCGCTAAAGTCAGGTAGGTTATAGAAGTCTCTCGCTCGTTGAGAATGGGTTTTGTCGTACCAAAAATACGTTAACGTCACACTCGTTGCGATAAGACAGGCAAAGAACACGGTTGTAATGAAATAGCGTTTTCTTCGAGTCGGTTTACGGGCTTTTGGCAGCTTGGTACGGCTATGGCAATGAATATTACCAGGCTGTCGATAACGGCTGAGTACTTGCTCAAGCTGGTGGATAAAAGCTTTTAATTGTTCGCTACCTGTTTCTCGGTACTGCCCTTTAAAGCCAATGTTGAGAAAGATATGAATGATCTCAAGAAGATCGATCAACTTGTGAGGCTGACGAAGGGCTTTCTCTGCAACGGTGAAAAACAGTTCGCCACCATTACGCATACCAAACAGTTCGCTGAGTAAGGTTTTATTTTCCCACCCTCGCGACTCGCCCCATTCACTATAGATAATCAACTCATCCAATACGACGGCGTATAGAAAACAGAGTTTATCAATAACGGCAACAGGGTAGGTAAGTTCAGCTCCTTTTGTCTTTATTGCGTTAATGTTATCGATAAGCTGTTGGCGTAGGCTTGCAACATCATCTGGCTCTGGAAGCGTAGATATTTTCAACGTGATGGCAAGAAGCTCACTGCTGATATTAAACAGTTGATTCTCTGCTTTATCGAAGTAATGCAAAAATTCGCCACGTCCACGGCTAGAGTCGACAGGGGACCAAGAGTCACCTGTCGTTTCATCGTTTTTACTCACAAAGTCAGCTTGTTTAGCATCCCATACGAGCGTTTCTTCATCCAAGTAATCCATGGCGTTATCTCAATGCATAGAGCATCACGTCAAGATCCGCTATTCGTGTGTCTACATGAAGTGCGATGGCATCTCGATTTTCCAACATTTCCATCCACATCCGGTCAGAGGTGTCTACCTCGAAGTAAGCCGTGCCTTGAGTTGGTTTTAACTCACTAGGAGTCACAGGTAGTGGCGTCAGTGATATACCTGATAGTCCGTTACGAACAATTTCTACAATACGTGAGTTATTACTTAGCTTAGCTGCGATAGGGAACAGCTCATTAAGTTCTGCGCTACTGATCGTCGACTTAACCGAGAGTACAACTCTGCGGTTAGCAATACTTGCAGTATCTTTGATTAGACTGCGTAGTAAGCGACGTTTTTCAAACAAGGTTGTGTCCCAAGGAAACTCAAGCACAGAGTCTTGCTGGACGAGAGTCAGCATATTTCGCAACGACGAAAACAGCGGGTTAAAGCTTTCATACAGTTTATGGTACTGGAGTGGTCGACAAGCCTCTGGGATCGCTGGCGTCAGGGCCATGACTTGCGCTTCAAATTTACGCAGCTCACCATACACTTCATGAGTCTGAAGTTTTGTATTCGCAATGGTTAAATCGAACCACGGAAGCCACGTATTGAGCGTTTGCAGCCACAAGTAATCATGCATCATCGACTGCGGGCTTTTTTGCCCTTCACCTGCTTGAATTCGTTGTAGCAGTGTCGTCGCGCGATTGGATGTAAGCGCGTGAATTTCTTTAATTCGCTCAAGCAGTAATTGAGATGCGCCAAAGTGTAGACACGCAGGAATAAAGGCGCGATCAAGAATAATTTCGCCAGATTCGGTGCATTCCAAAATCTTAGCGACCGGAATTAACGTAAACCCTGAGGTGTCCTCTCCCTGTAGCTTTAAAGAAATATTGAGGTGCGCTATGTCAATCTCTACGCTGGCATTTTCTGATGTGGATGTATCGAATACATTAACAGTACGAGTTAAGTAGCGGCCTTGATCTGACTGCTCTTGTCCGTAGTCGTTGTTTCCTTGCAGGGAGATAGGCAGCGCAAGGTAGACGACAGTTTCAATACTGTTGTCGGGTACATCGCGAGCGACTTCATGGCTGACCTCAAAGTGGGTGCCATCTGGAAATACGCCAGCGCTGGTTGTTATTGAGAGTTTGCCAATCTTAAGCAACTCATGATTAATTGTAAGTTCAGTTACACCATAAAAGGGAGCAAAGCCAGCAAGCGTTTCTACGTTTTGTCTAACGTAATTCTGCACGTAACGATCTTGCTGCTGAAAATGTTGTGGGGCAATGAACATGCCTTCTTGCCATACTACTTTTTTGAACGCGTCCACGTAATTTCCCTATCTACTGACTAAAATATCTGCCACCAGCTCGAGTCTGGTGTGACAATGTTTAATGAGGCTTTAGCCCCTTCGATTGTGAGCTGTAAGAATTGCTCATCTTCAAGAGGCAAAGTGGAGAATGCCTTTGCCTCACTATTTTGGTAATCAACAAACTCCACCAAGACGGCGACATATTGTGTCGTGGAATTGATGTCCAAAGTTTGGGTTAAGTTACTGCTTGGTAATACGACGGGTAGAATCTGCTTTGATATCAAATTGGCACTTAGCAAGGTTACATCGTCGTTGTACAAATCAATAAAGGGTAGCTGATTGAACATTTGAGCATCTGTCAGTTGATACAGACGCACGACAGCTGGGTTCGCTTGATTTGATTCTGACGGATTCATCGTATCGTCAGAAGAGATTGCCAACTTATATTGCGACACAACAGGTACTGGGTCAGATGAACACCCAACCAAGAGTGAGACTGCCAGTGCCCAAAACCACTTTGCCATTAACTTTCCTCTCGCTGTTTCTGCATGTTTTCCATAAACAGTGCTTTAAACTGACGACGAAAGTCTCCATTTTGCTGACGGTGTTGAAAGTGTTTGCGATAAATCTTCCAATAGCGTTTGTCTTTATTACTAAACAAACCACCTGAAATGTACTCGCTAAACTGAGATTCAAGTTCCTGCGGAGCAAACTCATTAAGAAATTGATCGACAGTCTTTTCCAGAGCGTCGAATAGGGCATCATGATGAAGCATTGGGTTTTGCAAATATTGCTGATTCTTTTCAGATTGAATCAGCAATTTCTCAATAGAGGCTTCGAGGTGTGAGTTATTAGGTGTATCTAATGGCAAAAACTCCAGATCAGAACTTTGCTTGTATGTCTCAGCATGCGGGATTTCATCAACTTCGACATGTTGGGCGATTTCTTCACTATCAATATCTTCAAAAGGGTCAGCGGCAAACGGATCGTCACTTAAGATATTTTTATGAGAAAAGCTACTGGCTTGTTTCACGGGTTCAGGTACGCTCTCTTGCTCAAGAAAGTCAGTATCGTCGTTAAGATCTAACTCAAATGGTTTTAACATCGGGTCATCAATCTCGGCTTCTGGGGCGGCATTGGTCGACGACACGAGTGTAGAAACCAACATGGTATAGTTTTCAATCTTTAGAATATCCCCATCACTGAGTGGATACTCTTTGTCTTGGCTAAGCGCTTTGTCGTTTAGCGCAGCGCTATTTGGACCTCGACTGATATAGACGTAGCCTTGATCTGTTAGACGTACTTCACCATGCAGTCGCGAAATGCGTTTACTTTGGTCAGATAAAGAAATATCACAATCAGGAGCACGACCAATAGTGCCTCCTGATTCAGGAAAATACACAACTCTAGAGGTGACAACCTCTTCAGTGGGTACAGAAATCAAGTGAATGCTGATAGCCACTAGTTACCTCTCACATTTTGAAACCGCTGCATTAAATGCAGGTAAGAAACCAGAATACTTATTTAGGAAACGATTTGAAAAATAGACACCCATAGGTTTAGTCTCATGGGTTTTAAACTGAAAATAATCGCTCGGTAGGTCAGCTTCGTCTAACTCTCCTTGAAACACGAGCTTATCTTCCAACGCGATATCAATTTCCCTTTGTTTTAAAAGCTTTAGTAATACTTTAGCATCTCGTGGCTGTTTGACTACATTGTAGCCATTACGTTTTAGCCAAAACCACTTATTCGACCCAAATTTGGCAGAGAACTTGAGGTTTAACTTTGACAACTCATTGATTTTAGGCTCAACCCCAGGACCGAAATACCACATAAGCTCTTGTTGAGCGACTGGATCAGATAGAGTTGCGTAGTCATCACGCTCCGCAGTTTGCGTTGCGACAAAGAATGCATGCTGAGAGCCACTATGCACACGTAGTTGCGCGTCAGACCAAGTGGTCATTGTTAGTTGGTAAGGCTGGCCCATTTTCCCTAGCGCACATTTCACTCGGTCTAGGGCAATACCTTGCATTTGTCCGTGTTTATACTCTTGGTATGGTGGCCAGTCTTGAGTAGTTAACAGCAGACGAGAAGGACCAAAAGTAGGTTGAGCAAAAGCGTCAGCACTGAATTTCAGGCTGAATAACATAATCATTAGGCAGAAAGTAAAACTCGGAATCATTCTTGCCATTCATTCCCTCCAATAAGTTCGGAAATTTTTAGAATAGAAACAGGAGGATAGTAATCCAATGTACGAGCTGCTCCGATATTTACAATATAGGAGTACTGGCTCAAAGGTTCTATAGCGACCTCTTGGGGAACGCGTTTTTGGGTCAAAATTTGCTCTGCCTTGTGTCCGGCAAATTCGCCGACGTTATAATAGCGACTAACAATACCAAATAATGCGTTATGTTTGCGAATCGGAGATTCAGTTGCAGAGAAGGTTGCAATGCCATTTTTATGCAAACTATCGACGATGCCTTTACCTTGACTGATGATATATGAATCGGGTGGTAAATAAGCGAGCTGAACGTTGTCCTCGAGCATGGTATCAATGACTGACGAAAGTGAGCTTAAGTCAGGCTTGCTATCTTTGGTACGAAGAGGATATAGGTAGACGTCCATACCAAACTTGGCCGAGAGCATCTGAATCTTACGCGCCGTGATCACTGCATTGTTCTCTAAAGGGTTGAAAACGATGCCCATTGTCTCGACATTAGGCAGTTTCTGAATCGCATTAAACTGCACCTGATGAGGGACAATATGGCTTACACCAGTGAAGTTGCGTTTTGACTCTGTGGTGCTGGATACAATCTTTGAACCGACCGGGTCGGTAACGATGCTAAATACAACAGGCGTGCTGCTGTTTGTGCGAAACTCACTCGGCTTATCTTCAGTACCAAGCAGTGTCAGTGTGGTTGTAGTACCAAAGGTATAAATCAAATCTGCATCATATTGCTCGATATTTTCAACGTATTGAGACAACATCGCTTTGTCGCGCTTTGCATCGAGTAGGGTGTATTTGACATCGACTTTACTAGACAAGTACTCCATAAAACCGCGTTCAGCATCGGTGACACCGCGCCAAAGCAGCATGACCACTTGTTTAGGCTCACTTTGTGACGCATGAACGTAACTGGTCAGCGGCAGCAGTAGTATGAGCAAGCCCCAAGCGAACATTCTCATTTTGCCACCTCCAAATGGGCGCGATCACGCTTAGTAAATAGAGCGTAGAAAATGATGAGTACCGCAGAGCTGATAAACAGCGTCACACCAAAGAGTACGATCGTGTCTTGGTAGCCAAATAGGCTTAAACTCAACCCTGCGAGCATAGGGCCGCTAATGTTGCCGATACGTTCAGTGAGACGGAAAATACCGATGGTTTTTCCTTTATCTAGCCCTTCATGGTCAAGTAGCTCCATAACTAATGGGATTTGAGGGGAGACGCTGATGCCATGCGCTACGCCAATCATAATGACTATTAGCAACAAGCCGAGTGTACCCGGTAGCATCATGATGTTGATCAGTGCCAGTGCGGATAACAACCCACCAATAACGATGAAGCGAATTTTATTGTTCCAGCGATCAACAAGGAAGGCACTCAACGGGGAAATAATGATGATGGCTAAACCGTAACTCATCATAACTCGACCTGAAACCGCGCTGCTTTCGCCAAGCGATTGGAGGTAAACCGGGCATAAGTAATACAAGAAGCCGGTTAAAACGACTTTTGATGGGATCGCACTGCAGAAAGTAATTAACGCGAAATACTTATTACTTAGCAGCACTTTAAAGTCGTTGAGGCTAACGGGTTTGCTTTGCGAATTAGAACTGCCGTGGCTAAAGAAGTTGACCACAAAAAGTACGCTCGCTAGCGCAAGTATGGCGGCAAGTAAAAACGTCACGTTGTAGCCAAGTTTGTCTGCGACGATCCCGCCAATAGCAGCACCACATAATGAACCGGCAAAGAATGCTGATAAGAAGGTAGACATACCCTTGGTTCGGTTTTTGGCTGTTGTGGTGTCTGTGATGTAGCCTTGCGCTGAAATAAAGACAATACCGTAACCAACCGCGGTATAAGCCCTGACTAACAGCAGCATTTCTAATGTATGGCAAAAAGCGGTAAGGGCTAGCCCTGAACTCGTGACTAAGCCGCCGACAATGAGAGACTTTCGACGACCCACTTTATCTGACCAATATCCAGCAAAGGGAAGCGATATTGCCCAGCAGAACATAAACAGTGAGATGGGTAAGCTTGTCACTAAGCTCTCTGGAATCCAAGACTGTGAATGGGATAGGCTCGCAACGAAGTTAGGGAAAAAGGCTAATGATGCGGCTTCAGCAAAAACTAACATAAACAGGGGAAGACGAATAAAACGATAGTCTTGCGAGCTACGCACAGTCAGCTTCTCATTGGGTACTTGACGTTGCGTGATGCTATTTAGGCAGTCAATAATGCTACCCAATTCATCTTTGGCTGAGAGCTGTGCCACCCATGCGGCTTGACCTTGTTTGGCGTTTCTAAGCAGTTGCTTAATTTGATGCCATGGTTTAATGATCATGAAATTACACGCAAAGAGGATAATTTCAATCACGATTAATGCTGAGGCGATAAGGACAGTGATCATATCCATCAGGCTCTCTTCGAGAAGCTGAGGGATAATATTGGTATCTGTCGTCATCAATAATTCGATGCCAATAGCATCATCAATTGGCAGCTGTGACGCCATCATAGATTGACTGACGACCATTTGCTTCGGGTACTGATACAGCTCGGTACCTGATTGTTGTAGCTGAATGGATAACAGCTCCGGGTGCTGAGTAATGTACGAAGAAAATTCGTCTTCTAAGCCATATAAGCGATCAAGTGGGACTCCTTGTTTCAGAAGTCGTTGAATCATACTCGATAGGGTGTCGCCGATAACATGCGATTTCTGCTCAAGCTGGGTCTGATAAGTGGTGGAGAACTTATCAAGCGCTTGGTACGAGCTGCCAATGTTGGAGGTAAAGGTCAGCAAGATCGCAAGAAAAATGATCAGTAGTGGAAAGTAATTATCACGCAGTTGTTGCCACTTGTTTTTACCATGTGTGCTGAGAAACGTTTTATACGCATTTTCGATGCGTTGTTCATCATTACTCTCTTCGTCATCAAGCACGTTACGTGTTGCGTGTATTTTTTTTAGTAGAAAATCCAAGCCCAAATTCAGTGCGAAATAGCCAATGCAAGAGGTCACGAGTACCCACAACAAAGTGTCCATTATTTGCTGTGTTAATAGCTGAGACTTAATGTCGTCTAAATAAATCGTTGAGTAATAAAGGTTTAATTGTCCTTCTTTTTGACCAAATGTATTAGAAATGTCTGCAGTGATCATACGCTCAGAGTCGACATGTTTCCCTGCAGAGTAGTGAGCGATGCCATTTTTATCCAATACTTCAATTTTGCTGATTCCGTCTACTAACGCGAGACGTCGTTCTAACAAGGATTGAATGTTTGAAATCGCGGATAGCGGTAAACCTAAACTCATCGCTTGCTTAATATCATTGTCCGTTTCGCTAAGGACAACTTGATACGTTGAGTCACTAGTTTGAGTTAATCGCTTTTCAAAATTGAGATAATTAAGCGTTGTGTTTAGGCCATTGGAAAAGAGCAACACAGCAATAATCGCGAGCACAAGCTTTACTCGTAAAGAGAAAAACGATTGTGATTTACTGCTGTGATGCTTATCCATGACGACGTTTCCTTTAGCCATTTGACTAATTAATAGTTAGCTCGAAGCCTGCTGCATTACTCGCTGCGACCACGGAAACTTGCGTGATAGGCTGCTGCTGACTTAGGCGAGTGATACATTCTTCGGCTAATTTTGGCATTAAGGAACGATTGATGATCTGCTCAACTGCACGTCCGCCTGTAGTTGGATCGGTGTTTTTAGCGACAACAAAGTCGATAAAGCCTTGATCCCAAGTAAAGCTAGCTTGGTACTGTTCTGCCAATTTCTTCTTGATACGGTTGAGAGAAATCTCAGTGATTTTGGCCAGCTCTTCATCGTTGAGTGGGTAATAAGGCACAATCGTTGTACGTCCTAAGAAGGCTGGTTTGAAGTAATGCTGAAGATCAGGGCGAATGCTCTCTAACAACTGCTCATTACTCATTCGCTCATCTTGCTCTTCACATGCATCACAGATCGCTTGGTCTGCGGCATTAGAAGTCATGATGATAATGGTATTCTTAAAGTCTACAGTTCGGCCTTCACTGTCTTTAATATGACCTTTATCGAAGATCTGATAGAACAGATCGTGAACGCCTGGGTGAGCCTTTTCCATTTCATCAAGCAATAACACTGAGTACGGGTTACGTCGAATAGCTTCAGTTAATACGCCACCTTCACCAAAGCCAACATAGCCGGCAGGCGAGCCGAGTAACATAGAAATCTTGTGTTCCTCTTTGAACTCAGTCATGTTGATGATCGTCATGTCATTGCTACCACCGTATAACTGCTCCGCAAGTGCCATCGCGGTTTCAGTTTTACCGACACCACTTGGACCACACATTAAGAACACGCCGATAGGCTTGCGACTGTCGGTCAGGCCCGCACGCGAAATACGAATCGCTTTGGCGAGCTCTTGCTTGGCAACGTTCTGACCAATAACGCGTTTATCTAACTCTTCCTCAAGTGATAGAAGGCGCGCTATCTCGTCACTCATCATGTTGCCGACCGGGATTCCGGTCCAATTGGCAATAACTTGAGCGATGGTATTATCGTCGACCATAGCGTTAACTAAAGGCTGCTCACCTTGGAGCGTTGCTAATTCATCAAGCGTGTCATTCAGCTGTTTCTGTTTCGTCAAATCGGGTGCGTCTGTATCGTCAGCTTGGCTAATTTCTTCTTGTAGCGCTTTGACTTTATCAACCAGCTCAACTTCTTGTTCCCAGCGGGTGTTTAAAGCGACTAATTCTGCTTCGTTGGCTTTGATTGTCTCTGTGAGCTCAGCGATTTCCTCTTCAGCGATACCAAAAAGGGCATTCTCTTTTTCGAGCGCAACTTTTTCATTGTTCTGGTAACGAATAGTTTGCTCTAACGACTCGATCACTTCCGGTTTTGCGCCTTGCGTAAGAGCGATTCGCGCACTCGCGGTATCAAGCAAGCTAATCGCCTTGTCTGGCAACTGGCGGCTTGGAAGATAGCGGATTGATAAATGAACTGCAGCATCAATAGCAGACTCGGCGATAAATGCCCCATGGTGTTTTTGTAATGAGACCGCAACGCCACGTAGCATCTGTTTTGCGTCTTCTGCGTTTGGTTCTTCAATTGAAACCACTTGGAATCGACGAGTTAGTGCCGGATCTTTTTCAAAATATTTCTTGTATTCAGCCCATGTAGTCGCAGCGATAGTTTTGAATTCACCACGGGCTAGTGCAGGTTTAAGTAAGTTAGCCGCATCGTTTTGGCCAGCAGCACCGCCAGCACCAATTAACGTATGTGCTTCATCAATAAAGACGATGATAGGGACTTCGCTGTTTTTGACTTCATTGATGACATCTTTAAGGCGATTTTCAAACTCACCTTTGACACTTGCACCTGCCTGAAGAAGACCTAAATCTAACGAGTGGATTTGTACACCTTGAAGTGCACCTGGTACTTCATCTGCGGCGATGCGAAGCGCAAGACCTTCAACCACAGCAGTTTTACCTACGCCGGGCTCGCCAACCATAATTGGGTTGTTTTGGCGCTTACGACAAAGGATATCGATCGCTTTTCTCACTTCCGCATTGCGTCCGGAAATTGGGTCGATATTGCCATCAAGCGCTTGCTGAGTAAGGTTAACCGTGTACTTGCTTAATGCGTCATTACCGCTTGGTTGGCCATTTGCGACAGCTTCGCCTGACGCCGAAGTTTTCGCGCGTGCGACTGCAGTTTTATTAATCAGCCCTTGCAGCGATTCGAGAGACACCGATTGTAAGCTATCGAGTTGAAGCGTATTAACGCCCAGCACGTTTTGTTGCAGCAAAGCTTGAACTAGGTGGAGGCTGATGATTTCTCCATGACCATAATTGACTGACGCAAGCATCCAAGCATCTTTCACTAATTCGGTTAAGCCATGGCTAAGAGTTGGCTGGCCTTCGTTACCTTTGGGTAGCCGAGCTATCTTGCTAGAAAGCTCGTTGACAAGGGTCTCTTGCGCTAGGTTCTGCGATTGGATAAGGCTGTTTAGGTTCGCATCTTGTTGAGAGATTAGCTGCAGTAGCCAGTGTTCTACTTCAATCGAAGCAACACCTTGGTTCATGGCTGCGCCTGCAGAGACTTCTAAAGCTTGTTTAAGCTCTGAAGATAGCTTGGCGACTAAATTAGTTAAGGTTACTTGTGTCATACATTTATCCTTGTATTTCAAATATTCAGAGCCCTAAGGTCACTGAATGCTCCTATTTGAGCAAAATACGAATCCTTTGCTGAGGTTTTCGTTCAGGTGCGAGGCAATCTACCTCACCGAGTTTTGCAGCTTGATTCATATTTGAGGACAGCTTAGGTCGAGCGAGATAGGCCCGTTTTACCTCGAGATAAATCGAAACTGGTGTATTGTCTTTTAAGTAATGCTGGATCAACGTTTTCATACAATCAGCCAACATGGCATCGTTTTGTATATCCAATAACTCCTGTTCATTTGCTGGTCTAATAGATACAAGCAAATGAGTAAAATGGGTCAGGCAAGTTTTGCCAATGAGGAAGCCTTGACCGATGCGACTGTTGTACGCTTGATTTGTTCCTAAGCGAGTGAGTGAATCACTAGGCAGTTGTCTACGCTCAAAACGTTTGGCAGTAACATCAATCTCATACGGGAAGTAATCATTCAAAATTTGCTCAAGACCCGTCAGGCTGCGACTGCTTTGGTTAAGTAATAGTGAGTATTGAAATAGATGAGCGTGTTCTTCTTTTAGCGCAGCAATGTGATGCAATAATTGAGTTTTGTCGGAGTTAAGTTCGTTTTGAACCAATAACCATTGTCTGATTTCTAGCTGTGAAATAAGCTCAAAGTAGCGTTGGTTGAAAACGTCGAGAAAGTCCTTTAACGCATGGTCGTCATCGTGAAGTGCTAGCAATAACTCTTCATAGATGTAGTAAGGGATCACGCCTTTTACGCCAGATAGCGCTTGTTTGGCTAGCCTAAATTTCGCTTTATTGCTCTTTAACGAGAAGTATTGGATCTCGCTCGCGTCACCAGTTGGCATTGCCTCTGCTTTAAGGACTAGTTGAACTCTACTTTCTGAGTTCTCGATAAAGTGAGACAACATACGCATTGCTTGGGCAAAGTCGTATTGTTGTGGGTTTTGGCTAAGGTCTTTAATTATGTTCATGCTAACTCCTAGGCCATTTAAAGCGCGTATTGGCTTCCATGGTATTTAGGATAGCGTTTAACGAAACCGTCTCGGCCATAGACACGAACTGAAAGCTGAATATAGCGGTCAAAGCTGCAGTACTGTTGGAAGAAACGATTCAGTACATCACTAAAGGCTAAGAAGCCGCTTTGCGTATCGAGGGTGATTTCGATTTCAGTGCCAGGGCAAAAAACGTTTTTACCTAATATGCGCAGTGCTGAAACCTGCGAGCGCAATTTCACATCGCGGATCGTTTGAATTTCATCCGCAGGGAGTTGGCTACGGCTGCATAATCGAAGCATTTGCTTCAATGCTTCAGCTGGTTCATCGCTGTGTAATAAAGAGGAAAAGTTAGCATTGAGTAAGGCGACAAATTGCCAATGCAAATGAGGGTCTTGTTCTCTTGCAACAGGTGCTGAAGGTGGATAGATAGCGTAGAACTCTCCAGGCAAATTAATGCTTTCTAAACACTCGAAGTTGCCTTGAACAGAGCAGGCCGCTTTTCCATTCGTACACAGCAACCGCGTACCATAAAGTCGGTTGAATTCTAGTTCTTGCTGGTTGTTTAAACTGATTGCAAGACGGAACTCGTTGTTGCTGTCACGTGTACACTGCCAATAGTCGGCACGCTTGTTGGAGCGGTAGCTATCTTTGAAAAGTGGAACTAATGGCTTTTCACCCATAGAGGTGATTTCAAACACTTCTTTGACTTCGACGATTTCGATATCGTCATCACTATGGGCATCCGCATTGACAGGAACACTCAAGCTGCGCTGGTCATAGTTCGTTGGCTCGCCAGTTTTATCAAACAAGTTAATGGCTGGAACAATGTTTAGCTTAAAGACGTGACGATCGAAGAGACGAATAAACTCTGTTGGCAAACTATGCATAAACAGGTTGAGTACGATCTCAGAATGGTCGAATTTTGTGAGTGCCTTGTGGAACTCTTTAATACGGAAGAATTGACGTTTTTCTTTAAAGCAGAAAAACTCACTCACTAGTTGATAGCCGGAAAACTGATTGCCTTTTTGTGGAAGAAAGCGGAAGTCTTCGTCACTGACACGACTCGATAAGTTTGCCGTGTCGAGTACGACGTGATGTTCACAAGAAGTGTCAGACACAGATATTGCCTGAGTCTCTGCAAGCAATAATTCAACAAGTGAATCAGCATTGTTCTCGAAACCTTGAACAAACAAGTCGAGATTATCGCAATCCAACGAGCTGAAGTGCGTATCTGGATCCTGAGTTGATAGTTTGATCTGAATTACGCCTGTAGTTAACTCTGTACCACGAGGGCGATTGAACTTAAAGGGCGCGTTTGAAGCGTAAGTATCAAGAATTAAAAACGGCGTAGTCTGCAGATCATCAACGGTAGTAAATACGCAGTCCTTACCTTGCGTTGTCGCATTAAACTGAGACCCTTTTGGTAGCAATGTTGATTCTGCCAGGTCGGCGTCTTCGCCAAGTTCTAAATAGGCAACGCTTGGTATTGTTTGAATATAGCTAGGGTAGAGAACACCTAATAGCCCCTCGATAACTTCAGGAAGCTGATCGGAAAGTTTCTTTTCTACAGACGCGTTGAGTAATGCGACACCATCAAGTAAGCGTGCAAGACTTGGATCTTCTATCTGCCCTTGGTGTATTTTTAGGCGCTCTGCATGCCCGGCGTGTTGCTGCCCAAATTGCCCTAGGGCACGACGTACTAATGTGAGTTCTTGCTCGTAATAGCGTAATAACGGATCACTCATAACTGTCCTCCGTCATTAAGGTTTTTAAATTGTTCAGTGATATTTTTGAGTCAAAGATAAGGTCTTTCTGCCCTTGGTCTGTTTTCGCTTTTGCCACAATGCTGAACGCAATCGCGTTTTCGTTCTCTTTACGCTCACCCAGTTCAACCAACACCTTGGTCAGTCTTGGTTCGAAGTGGGTGATGTAACGTTCTAAGCGAAGTGCGAGCTGAGTTTGATCTAAGCTGGCGCTAAGTAATTGCACATCTTCGATACCAAAACGAAAGTTAGAACGTTGAAGTTCAGTGAAGCGGTCATCAATCTCGACAAGAGACGCTTCTGATTCGAGAAGGCGAGTTAAATGATACTTGATATCTTCAATGTCACCGTTTGACGTTGAGGTATCTGTTGGTTGAATAAATGCCTGCCAAAAACTCATTACGCCACCTCGTCAAACTCTGTGGTCAGGACAACCTCACCAGAGAAGTGATCGTATTGATATTGAGGAACCATACGTAATGTACAAGAAAAACTGCCCGCACTATGTGGTGACTCTGCGATAGAAACCTTGGCAAAACTTAGCGGGTACTTTGATAGTGTCTCTTCATTTGCAAAAGACACGTTGCTGGAAAATTTTTCGATCCAGTGCGTCAGAAACAGCTCACACTCCGCTGCTGTATTAAAGCTACCGATCATTTCTCGCACTTGTACTTTCAAGTAGTGTGCAATACGGCAAGACATTAAGCTGGTTTGAATCTGGGTAAGAACTTTCTCGTTGTCTGTTCCGCCGCTCAACCAAATAGAATTATTGCCGTTAAAATAGAATTTTTCGCTCAAGACACTTTTCGTCAGTGGGATAAAGCCATTTTGTGCATAGAAGGTCGAAATTTGGCCAAATAACACCACGTCGGTTTCTGGCTTATTTAGAAACTGGCTGGTATGAAGATCGATATTTGCCAGCGCGCCTTGTGACTTATCGTTCCAGCGAGATTTTAGAAAACCAAACCAATTTACTCGGTGATATTCACGCATGATGGTTGCGACAAACGCAAACGTTGCGTTGCCCCACAAGCCTTGGCCAGACTCATTATAGATAAAGCCAACTTTTTCATTTTCGTATCGGCTTCGCATACGAATTGATGGCATGACTAAACCGAGAAACTTGGAAGAGGTTTTATTTCTTAGCGCTTGCCAAGGTTGGTAGTCTTCGCCATGAAGGATTTTGTTTATTCGTTTAGTATCGGAAAGCCAATCTGCCGTCGACTGGACAAAGAAATCCTCAGCAGGCGAGAACAGCATTGGACAGAGGGTCATTTCCCCTAATTTGCTAAGAAGCTCTAAAGTAAAGAGATCGTCATAATCGGCGTCGAAATCCATATCTAGAGAGATCTTGTGGGTGAACATCATGCAGCCAAAAGGCTGGCCACCCAACGTATTTAGTTCTCGGTTGCCAATCTTATTAAACAGGTCTGTGGCTTTTATCGTATAGGCTTGGTTTACATCGCTAGAGACTTCTTCCCACGACATATCAAGTAGCTTAAGCTTGGTCCGTTGTTTGCTAACTGGCAGCTTTGCTAGGCCTTCTAGCCCGAGCCAACTTGAATGCAGATTTTGAAAGTCTTCATGATGGATGATTTGATCCATCTGCTGGGAGATGTTTTTATCGAGCTCGACAATAAGGCGAGAAACATTACTGATGAGTTGCCCTTTACTTGTTAAAGCATCAGGCATTACATCAAACAACATAGAGAGAGACTCTGATAAAAAGTCGCTCTCTGTGCTGTCTAATAACGTGAAGTCGTGCTGCCATTTAGAATCAAGATTCATATCCAACATCGTCCTTGAAAAATAATGGGGAAAAGAAGGCCGGACTAGCCGGCCTATCAATGATTAGCCTGGGATTTTGGCAACCATACGAACTGACGTGGTCAGCTCTTCAAGTTGTAGCCAAGGACGTAGGTGGGCAACAGCAGAGTATGCGCCCGGGCGACCTGGTTGTTCTACAACTTCAATGCGTGATTCCGCAAGCGGTGTTTTCGCACGTTGTTCGTTACCAATCGCACCCGCATTGGTGTATTGGTCGATCCAAAGCTGAAGTTCACGCTGAATATCAGGAGCTTCAAGGTTTGAACCTAACTTGTCTCGGCCCATCACTTTTAGATAATGAGCGATGCGGCCACTTGCCATGATGTACGGTAGGCGAGCAGAGATCGCGGCATTCGCTGTTGCGTCAGGATCGGTATAAGTCTTAGGTTGCTGCGTTGTTTGACCACCGATAAATACGCCGTAGTTGCTATTTTTGTAGTGAACAAGCGGAAGGAAGCCTAGATCGCTGAGCTCTTTCTCACGCTCATCCGTTAGGTTAACTTCTGTTGGACATTGCTGAACTAGGTCACCAGCTTCCGTCTTGTAGGTAAGGTTAGGTAGGTTCTCTACTTTACCACCATTATCAAGACCACGAATCGAAGTACACCAACCAGAAGCTGTGTACGCTTGAGTCATTTTAAGACCCAAATCGTAGGCTGCGTTAGACCAAACAAGCTCATCGTTGCTCGCTGGATTTGGATTGCCATCCATATCCGTACCAAGCTCTTCATAGTCGAATAAGCTTGTGCCTAAACCTTTCGCACCGTATGGCAAACGAGCCATAGTACGAGGAAGCGTTAGTGTTACGTAACGAGCATCGTCACTCTGACGGAATGAGTTCCATGCTGCGTACGCTGGTGAGTCAAAGCCTGCTGCTACTGGCTTACCTTCGTCGAATGTTGTGAAATCATTGAATTCGAACATTTGTGCATTGGCTGCTGCAACGAATGGTGCGTGACACGCCGCGGCAACTTCACCCATGTAGCGAAGTAGGGCTACGTCTTCATCTTTTGCACTAAATTCATAGTCACCAATGAATGTACCGTATGGTTCACCACCGGCCGTACCAAATTCACCTTGGTAGACAGCGTTGAATAGTGGGCTACGGTCAATAGCAGGTGCATCTTCAAACTGTTCTAGCAGCTCTTCTTGGCTGTAGTCGACCATTTTGATTTTTAGGTCGCGACCAAGTTCGCTTTCTTTTACCAGTTTCTGTAGACCACGCCATGAACCTTCCAGTTTTTGGAAGTCTTTTTGCTGCATAACCTGAGAAAGCTGACTAGAGAGTTTTTTATCGATCTCAGAAATAGCATTCTCAATGGTTTTAGTTAGGTTTTTGTCCCATGTCACTGTACCTGAAAGGGCTTGCTCGGCTAGAACAGAGAAGAGCTCTTTGGTGGTATCAGCAGGTGTTTGCGTTGTTGCTTCAATCGCTCTATCAAGGAAGCTCAGAGCACCTTCGGCAGCGCCAGCTTCCGCTTGGGTTTGGTTTTCAGCTTCTGTGCTCATTATTCATCTCCCTCTTTTTTAATGCCGAGTTCATCAGAAAGTGCATTGATAGTATCTGCACTCTGCAGTACTTCTTTTAGTAACTTTTCGAGGTCGCGAGAGCGGTCGGCCTTAGAAAGTAGAACTTTTAGCTGATTACGAGTTTCAACAAGCTTTTTAAGAGGTTCCACCTGTTCAACAATCGCTTCAGGCTCGAAGTCTTTCATTGAATTGAATGCTAGGTTC
The DNA here is from genome assembly GCF_000176235.1 of Vibrio orientalis CIP 102891 = ATCC 33934. Taxonomy (NCBI): domain Bacteria; kingdom Pseudomonadati; phylum Pseudomonadota; class Gammaproteobacteria; order Vibrionales; family Vibrionaceae; genus Vibrio; species Vibrio orientalis. The sequence continues at coordinate 899,812 of NZ_ACZV01000005.1, forward strand.
GCTTCAAATTGGCTATCGTCATCAGCCAAAACATTGTCTACTTTCATGCTTAGCTCTGGACCAACACGCTTCATAACGTTGTCAAAGTTATCTTTGTCTACGTTGTAGAACGTACGTTCCTCGACATCTTCTTTGTCTTGCTTATGACCTGAGTAGTCACCAATTACCCCAACAACAAATGGGAGTTCTTTGGTTTCTACAGCGCCATTGGTTTCCACATCGTAAGTGATACTTACGCGGTTTTTACTTACGCGTTTGTGTTGGGAATTTAGTGCCACGGTGGATCTCCTTTTTCAATTATGATGCGGTAGAGGTTACTTTCGCTGTCGTTGCATCGAAGCCCACTTCAGGACCTTTCTCAATCTTGCCGCCTTCACCTTCGATGTAGTACGCCTTAGAAATTTCAGTGTACGTCAGGCTAAATGATTCATTTGGAAGCGTACCGTCTGAAGCTGCCATGTTGTAGCTAGACATGCGAGCCGCTTTAAGAGTAAGAATTAGATAAGGATCGGCACCAGAACCTTCACGGTTAGGTTTCGTCATAACGATTTCAACTGTTTTGCCTTCACCGCCTGGAGCGTATAAGAAAGTCGTTAGGTGAGGTGTTGCACCGTCACAACCACGAGTTACGTTTACTTCACCTAGTGCAACCATGCCTTGGTCTGCGTTGTTAGCATTACCAACGTCGATACCTACGCCACGTACAGCATTCCAAGTGATAGTATCAATAGCAAAAAAGCCATCTTTACCACCAATTTTCTCTACTGTAGCTGCACCTTTAGGTTTCGTGCCGTCGATTCTCATGAAAATAGAAGCCATTTTATTCTCCTTTGCTATCTAGCATTATTTACCACTCAAAGTCGCTAAGATTGTCTGACGACTTAGAGGAGCTTTCTTCAGTTTTTATCGGTTGGGTAGGTACACTCTCTTCTGTAGGAAGGGTAACGGAAGAAGGTGACGATTGAGCGACTTCTGCTTGATTAATTACAGGGCTGCTCATGTTTACAGTTGGAGATAACGCTTCTCCTTTATCAGCAAGGTCAACTTTGTCTAAGTTATCCATGCCTGTTAATTGATTTATGTGTTCCATGACGTTGCTATTTCCGCCAGTCATCTCCTGCAGGAGTTCTGGTAGGCTCATATAGCCCCAGCGTATTGCTCGTTCAAGTAAGAAGGAGATAGGGCTATGCGGCTCAGTCGCTTTGAAATACTCTGCGATTTTTCTCAGCTCTTGGAATGCGTGATCGCGAGATGCAAGGTGACCAACGCTGGTAAAAGCTGCGGTATTGGTCACTAGAGCTTGGTTGAGTGATGGAGAAGCGCCGTTTGCGGTCGCGTTACTTGTTGTCGCAGCGGGCTCTGCGGATCGCGTATTGTTCGATGTTGCAGCTATTTCCACTGCAGGTTCAGTAACAGTCGCTTCAGGGGCGACTTCTGTGCTTGCTTCTTCAACGGTTTCCTCTTTACGAGGTAGGAATTCATCGTCGAGTGGCCAGTTGGCAAATTTCTCTTCTGTTAAGAATCGAATCGCGTTTATTGAGTTGGCGATATTGGCTTTGACAAAACGGAAGCTTGTCGGTGTAACGCCGATTGCCTGACACTCCTTTGCGATGGCCGCTTCTGCCTCTGAAAAGTGTTGATAGCTCTGAGAAAGCAGCATTACCGTCTCTTCAACTTCAGAAGAGAATTGGCTCTGAGCGGTTTCTTTAAGGGCGGATAGCTCTCCAGAACGCTCAGCCCTTAAATAATCACCATAGGTAATTTCATCAATTAGGCTGATAAGTTGGAGAGGCATGAAGAGCGCAGTGGAGTCGTTACTCTCACCGACAAGCTGAAGCAATGGCTTGATTCTAAACTCGGCTAATTCTTTTGCGACTCCCTGTTCATCACTACTCTTAACCTTATTTTCAGGTAGGGTCGGGTGAAGTGTCGACCAGTAGCGTTCAATAAGCTCAGTTAGTACTTTCGTTGAGTCTGCGAGCGCTTGATAAGGTTTAGTTGTAAACAACTGACTCGCGATATACCAACCTAAAAGCTCAATGTCTTTAGTCGACTTAGTCAATGCATCGAATGTATCTTGTCTTAGCTGGGCCCAATTGGAATCGTTCGTGTCTAGTAATGTTTCGTCGCTTGAAGCATCAGGAGTCTCAATAAGTTGACGGAAAGAGGATTGGGCGGTGTTGTAGCTGTTACGAAGAGAACGGTATGCCGATCGATCTAACTTCAGGTATGTTCCTGTTGCTGCTTCATCTGAAATTGGCGCCAATAAACTTTCGATATCTACCATACGACTTCCGTTGCTTGGGTGTAACGACTTGGTTAATGCAAGTGGTTGTTTAATTGTTAGATTAGGAGTTTTCCTACATAGGTATAGTCTAGGGTTATTTTATAAAAAGGCTCGTTCAAAATGACTATTTACTTAAAAAGGTGATCTGTATCTAGAAAATTGGACGGATGACGGTTAAAAAGTAGTAAATCCTTGTTTGTGAAATGGTTTTATCCACCGATTAAGACTGTGGGCATACCTAGGACTATCGAGCCGCCATGGGCTGTCGTATCGCCCATCCGTGCGGCAGGTTTGTTCATAATAAGGACCGTAGCACTGCCTTTAATTATTGAGTCAGGTGGCCCGACACAGACGCACATGTCACCCATTGTCGCCGCTGGCATGTTGCCAATAAGGACGGTTGGCACGCCAGGGCCTGTAATTGGGCCTCCGACATGAGGTATCGGCGGAACGGCAGGCGTTTGCATTGGGCAAACGTGCATATCAGTCAGTCTTGCTGCTAAGGTCATGCTGCTCCTCCATTGCCACCGCATGCGATATCGATAACGTAAGTCATTGAATTAGTATAGTAGTCATCTGCGTTATTCCAAGTTGGCAATGCTGCAGAATGGTTGATCGCCCCGGCAACGGCTTTAGCAAACAAGAAAGGATCTGGCAGTACTACCGGTAAGTCTGGAGAGACAATACTTCCCGAACCGTTCCAAAACACTGCTTGCGCTAGCCAAGAGGGGCCACAATTGAGTTCCAATCGACTAGAAAGCAGTTCAGCCTTACGTCTTAGCTCTTCGCTAGGCGAGTGGACCCACTGTTGAGCCGTTTGGATACACTGCATTTGACTGGCGCTCCAAACGTCTTTTCTTTGTAGTAGACACAGGCTAGCCCACCAAATCGCTTCTCTTACTGGCAGAGCATGCGCGAGAAATTGAATCAAATCGTTATTGAGCTCGTTAGAGCGCAATGCTTGTATTGATTCGTCAATCGTCAGGTCTGGATTTAGCACGGCCGTTGCTTCTTCTGACGCTTTGAATCTAGGTAGAATTTGCCCGCAGGTTTGATATGGGATTTTTTTATAACTCATTAGTTTACCTTGACAATTGCGCCTTTAACTTCGCCCATCACACCGCCATCAAACGTCGCTTTAAGGCCGGATTTAAATTCCGCGCTGAGCGAACCTTCAGCGGAAAGCGTCGTATCGGCTTTAATCGCAACACTTAAGCCCTTAATCGAGTTTGAACTCGTAGCTTCAAGAGCGGTGGTGGTTCCGCTTACCTTGTTCGCTGAGGTCGCTTTACTGGTGACATTAGTTCCTTGAAGGTTGAGAGCATTACTCGCTTTAATATCGATACTGCTCGCTTCAATAGAAATGGAAGATGATGAAATTGAGATTTTGCTCGAGCCAACTTTTAGATCTATAGAGTCATCAGCTTCTAGGGTAATCGTCTTGGCTTTTTCAGACAGAGCTTTGGTCACAGACAAGGTATAGTTATCTTCCGTCGTGACCGCCATTTGCTTGGTAACTGTCTGGGCCAGCTCACCTTTAATTGTTTCGGTATGATTGTTTTCGATTTCGTTGGTCAAATCTTTCGCTGCATGAAGATAGATAAGCTCGTTATCCTTCTTATCGTCGAAATAGAGTTCATTGGATTGACCGTTTAACTTAGTCTTAATACCGCTCTTGGTCGTATTTGCTTCTTTGTATGGCGGCGAGTTCTTACTGTTGTAGACACTACCAGTAATAATCGGTTGGTCAGGGTCGCCATCAATGAATGACACCAGTACCTCTTGTCCTGTTCTAGGTACAAATTGAGTACCATAGCCATTTCCAGCGAGCATTTGCGCGACTCGAACATAGCAGCTGGTTTTGTCCCCACTTGATTCAGTGTCCCAATGAAATTGAATATAGACACGGCCCTGAGCATCTTGATTTATATCTCCTGCACTAGAACCAGCGACAGTGGCACTTTGAAGACCATGAACACGATTTTTTTCAATTGGTGCAGGGTAGTAAGAGGTTGTTTTCGGGATTGCTGTGACTTGGCTGCTACAGACAACATCTTCAGTGTATTGGGTCGTGACTGAAATGATCGAATAATCGGCCAATTGAGATTTGTCTAAATGACTTGCTAAGGAGAACCATGTTGCTATTTCAAATAGGTCATGTTTGGCAGTCGCGATGACTTTCTCATAGTCTTGTTCTAAATAACCAATTCGTCTTTTCGCAAGGTTACTCGCGAGGTCTGTTTTATCACCACTGACCCCTTGAGGAGGGTAATGGAGATTCGCAAGTTTTGTGTTGTTAGCGATTGTGTTACTGCTTTTTTGAGCTTTGCTCGATACTAACTTTGATTGACTGTAGTCATACGCAGTTAATTCTACACTGGCTCCGTGGAATGATAATGCTGGGGACCAAGTTTCGATTAGCGGCAGTGAACCACTTGGAGTTTCAACCATATCAAACTTTGCGTTTTCTGCTTTATCAAATGGAGACTGAGCGTCTTGTAGAACCAAAGTATGATCTTTATCGGAGTGGGTGAAGTAGTATGAAACGCCTTCTTCGGCGAGCAAGCGTGTAACGAAGTCATAGTCAGCTTCATTGTATTGAAGGCAATACTCGCGCTTTGTCGTTGGCATTTTCGCAATCTTATAGCAGCCCTTGAAGCCCGCATTGTCGAAAATGTCACTGACAATTTCTTTAGTCGATTGGTTCTGGTAAACACGGAATGAATGCGTGTGCTTGAGCAATTCTAACCAAGGCTTTAACGTCACTTCATAAAGGGCAAATTGCAGATTTCCATCCATACCTAAGCTTTTAATACCCGTGACGATACCATTATATGAGCGAGATAAAGACGAGCTACCAGAAACGTTAGAATAACGGTTAATAGTAAGCAGTTGACCCAGCTGACTTTGAATATCAAAACTATTGGAGATGAGAGTCGCAGTGACTAGAAAAGGGTCAGATAGGGTTTGAGTAACAGAAAATTGGCTTATAGCATGATCCTGTCCTTTAAAATCTTTTGCTGACATTGGACCGGAGGTGGCGGAAAAGTTCTCAGCCATAGCACTTCCTTAAAAACTGACTTCCCGTTTGAGTAAAGCTACTCTAAACAATGATTTGTGATGCTTGTTAATATTTCATTAAAAAGTAGCAGGTATTGATTATGAAATAAAATAAATTCACTATTATCTTATAAATTAAAGAATTATAAGGAGAGTGTAATGGCTAGCTCGGACGCTAAAAACATGGCGAAACAATTTCTGAATCATGTAGAAAAAGAAAGTGCTTCATATCATAAAAGTTGGTCGAGAAAGTTCGGCAATAAGTATCAATCTGCGAAGAACTGGGTCAAACGTGACAAAAAAATGGTCGCAATGGATGTGGTTCAAAAAGGGGTCAAAACCGGGATTGGTATGATTCCATTTCCCGGGAGTAAAGAAGGGGCAGCCCTACTTGAAGCGGCTGGTGGTGCGGCGTTGAAAGCAGCATCCAAAAAGGCTTGGGAAGAAGGATCGAAGAAAGGCGTTAAGTCCTTGCTTTCTAAGAAAATAGAAGAAGCTAGAAAGCATCTAAAAGTAAATCCTGTTGGTAAAGTCGATCATCAGGTGTTTGTGAACTCAGCCCAAAAACGTGATCAAAAGATTCATGCGATTCGAAAGCTGGTGAAATACGAAATTAAGCTGTTACCTAAAAAAGCTGATGAACTGAGTTTGCGATTATTTAAGCTCAAAGAGGCGCTTAACTCATCCAGAAATAAATTATCGCAAACGATAGTCAGTATGGATTCAAGTGAAGGTGCGACTTTAGAGCGCATGCAGGCATGGGCGGCATATTTTTCGGCCATTCAGGAAGTGAATCACTATCAAGATAAGCTGAGAGATACCTTGGTGCATATCCAAGAGATTACCAAGGATGTCGAATGGTTCCTGGCGTCTAGCGAGGCAGCAACAGAGCAAATGACCGCTGAGAACTTACCAAAGCTAGAAGAGGCGTTTGATCAGATTAAGCGAGGCTACGGCAACATCAACTCACTTAAACAGTTGCAAGAGATGATGATTGAACGAAATTTAATTGACGCCGGAATGATGGATCCAAGTGCGGCGAAATACAAATATACGCTTTAGCAGTACCTATTAGCGAAACAAAAAAGGAGCCCAATTGAGCTCCTTTTTTTAAATTTATACTTATTCACCGGCTGTCTGCGGCAATAAGCTTTGCCTTGTTGAAGCTAAATGCCATGCTGGCGATTTCATTGGGCTGGTCGGCGATCTCGTCGACTGACGGAAGAACAACAAAGAAAATCAGCGGTTCATGGTAAGCGGCTCGCCATGCATGAGCATAAGCATCTTTTTTATACGCAGAGAGATTGACCGTTAGGACTAAGCTCTCTACCGCTAACTCACTCCCTTTAAATCTACCCAACTCATGTACTGCGCCCCAAAGCGACTCAAGGGGACGCTCGTGGGTACTTTTTAAAAACATCTCTAGTTGAAGTGCGCCTTCACCATTTAACTCAGTAGCCGCTAAGCGTTGGATCACTCTTACTCCATCTTTAAAGGGAAGGTAGGGCAGATTATTGTCTACAATCTCTCCGTTTTGCGGGCAGAGCTGAATGGTATTGGCATCTTGCTGGCTCGCATATACCTCACAAGAAAACTGCTGAACTACCGTCTTTAAAGCTTGGTGGAATGATGGTGTCTTTAAGTCTTCGAATGAAAAACCTTCACTATTTTCTACTTCAGCAAACACTTTACTGAACGATGTTTCGATCTCGTTTTGTTTCTCTAAGCTGATTAATGCGTTTTGCTTGATTGCTGATTTGAGAACGTTGTTTGACTCAATAACTGCAATTTCCTCACTAGAATACGTCGCTTCGCTCAGTAGAGGGTAATAAGGCTCACGCTCTGGGGGCGAGAAAAAAGCGCAACCACTAAGCAATAAGCTTGTGATGAACGTGCTATACGTGAGGGCTTTGTGGGCGTACATATGTTTTAGGCTATAAGGGTAGCTAATGGTAGTCAGATACTAATCTTATTCGGGTAGCGAATCACAACGTAAATATCAATAAAGCTGTGTGCGTCACACTAGACGTATTGTTGCATACATGATGTTACTCGGCGCTGAATCACCATTACTTATACCTTAGTCTTAATTGTCGACAATCTTCTTGATTGTCGACAATGTTGTGGTCTATTTTAATTGTATGAGTGCGAATTGTAGACAGTGTGTTGTCTTTTAACGAGTGTGTTGATGATGAATATTGAACTTAAAACTCGACAGAAAGAGGGAACTCCGGAGAAGGAAAATACTAAATCTGAAAGCCTTACGGAGTCGTTAGTCGAAGCGATAGTCAGTGGCGAGATAGCGCCGGGTAGTAAGATATCAGAGCCTGAGTTAGCCAAGTTATATCAAGTAAGTCGGGGTCCGCTCAGAGAAGCGATCATGCGTATTGAAGGTCTTGGCCTGATTGAACGAATTCCCCATGTTGGTGCTAGAGTGATCTCTTTTTCGCCTGAGAAACTCATCGAGCTTTATTCTGTGCGCGAAGCGTTAGAGGGGATGGCCGCAAGATTGGCTGCAAGACACATTACTGAAGATGAGTTGGTCGGATTAGAGTCGGTCTTGTCGACACACTCAAAGCATATTGATGAAGTGGAGGGGGCCTCATACTTCCATCAACATGGTGATTTTGATTTTCATTACCGCATTATATTGGCCAGCCGTAACAGTAAGCTTATTTCACTGCTTTGTGATGAGCTCTACCACTTATTGCGCATGTACCGCTACCAATCTCCAAGAGCACAGTCACGCCCGGTTGAGGCACTAGACGAGCATAAATACATCTTACAGGCGATTCGAAATCGAGACGAAGAGTTAGCAGAAATGCTGATGAGACGTCATATTTCGGGCAGTCGAACATTGATTGAGCAACAAATCCTAAGGGACTAGAGGAAGACAAAATGAGTTTATCTCAAGGAGCGAAGTTCAGGCTCGCTGTTGAACAAAATGACCCATTACAAATCGTGGGTACGATTAATCCTTATTGCGCCATGATGGCGAAAAATTTAGGACACCAAGCAATCTATTTGTCTGGTGGCGGAATTGCGAATGCGTCGTACGGCCTACCGGACTTAGGTATCACCACGTTGAATGATGTTCTTGTTGATGTAGAGCGCATCACCAATGCGTGTGATTTGCCACTACTTGTCGATATTGATACTGGCTTTGGTGGCGCTTTCAATATTGCACGTACGATCAAGGCAATGGAAAAAGCAGGCGCGGGCGCGGTTCACATGGAAGATCAAGTTGCGCAGAAACGCTGTGGTCATAGACCCAATAAAGCGATTGTCAGCCAACAGGAAATGGTCGATCGCGTCAAAGCAGCCGTTGATGCGCGAACCGATGAAAGCTTTGTTGTCATGGCGAGAACAGACGCATTGGCCGTCGAAGGTATTGATAGCGCGATTGAGCGTGCGATAGCTTGTGTTCAGGCGGGGGCTGATATGATTTTCCCAGAAGCGATGAGCCGTTTGGATCAATATGTCCAATTCTCTGAGGCTTTGGAGCAGGCAACAGGCAAGCATGTACCAATATTGGCTAATATTACCGAGTTTGGTCAAACGCCGCTGTATGGCTGTGAAGAACTGGCGAAGTCAAAGGTTGATATGGTGCTTTATCCACTCAGTGCATTTCGCGCAATGAATAAAGCGGCAGAGATGGTCTATAAACACTTACTGGAAGTGGGTAATCAAGAAGCATTAACGGATGCCATGCAAACGCGCAAAGAGCTCTATACCCATCTTAAATATCATGATTATGAAGATAAGCTCGACCAGTTATTCTCTGAAGGGAAATAGAAACAAACGGAAGTCCAAGAAAAGAGTTTCGGAACCAAACCAATAACGTGAAATTGTTTGATATCAAAATGCTCCGACAAGAGGGCGAGATCAAACAGAAAAGGAGTTCAAAAATGCCTCTATCATCAAAAAAGAATGAAGAGTTAGGTGGCGCGGGCCTACGTGGTCAAAGCGCTGGTAGCACTGCTTTGTGTACTGTCGGGAAAACGGGAACAGGTTTAACCTATCGTGGTTATGATATTACCGATCTGGCTAATAATGCTCAGTTTGAAGAAGTTGCCCACTTGCTGTTACGCGGTCACTTGCCGAATCAGAAAGAGCTGGATGAGTATAAAACGCGCTTAACAAGTTTGCGCGGTTTACCGGCCGAGCTAAAACAAGCACTTGAGCTGATTCCTGCATCGGCTCATCCAATGGATGTGATGCGAACCGGATGTTCGGTACTGGGTAATCTTGAGCAAGAATTGAATTTTGACCAACAGCTTGATGCGACAGAGCGAATGCTAGCATTGTTTCCAGCCATCATCTGCTACTGGTACCGTTTTAGCCATGATGGCGTCCGCATCGATACCCAAGATCAATCCCAGCCTTGTATTGGCGGCTACTTCCTCAAGATGTTAACAGACAAAGAGCCAACAGAGATTCATAAACAAGTGATGCATTGTTCGCTTATCTTATACGCAGAGCATGAATTTAATGCCTCAACGTTTGCGGCAAGAGTGTGTGCTTCCACGCTATCTGACATTCACTCATGCATTACTGCGGCAATTGGTACGCTACGTGGACCTTTGCATGGCGGTGCAAACGAGGCGGCCATGGATATGATCCAAGATTGGCAAACACCGGAAGAAGCCGAAACCAATATCATGCAGATGCTCGCCAACAAAGATAAAATTATGGGCTTTGGCCATGCTATCTATCGCGAGAGTGACCCAAGAAATGCGCTCATTAAACGCTGGTCAAAAGAGCTATCTTCTGCAGTTGGGGATACTCACCTTTATGCCGTGTCTGAGCGTGTAGAAGCCGTGATGAAACGAGAAAAAGGCTTATTCTGTAATGCAGACTTTTTCCATGCATCCGCTTACCACTTTATGGACATCCCGACAAAATTATTCACGCCTATCTTCGTTATGAGCCGCTTGACTGGTTGGGCGGCTCACGTTTACGAGCAGCGAGCAAATAACCGAATTATTCGCCCAAGCGCAGATTACACCGGGCCAGAGCATCAAGATTGGGTTGATATCAAGAGTCGTTAAACGGCTGGGTAATTGCCAACTATTCGCCTCACAAAGCGGTGAGGCGAACAATCTATTACCTGAATGGAAGCAGATATGAGTAATAACACTTTATACCGAAAAGCGCTGCCGGGAACCGACCTTGATTATTTCGATGCCCGCGAAGCTGTCAATGCACTATCAGACGGTGCTTATGAAAAGCTGCCTTATACCTCCCGCGTATTAGCCGAACAGTTGGTTCGACGTTGTGAGCCGGACAAACTTAATCAAAGCTTAGAACAGCTCATCTATCGTAAGCGAGACCTTGATTTTCCTTGGTATCCTGCGCGAGTGGTGTGTCATGACATACTCGGCCAGACGGCACTTGTCGATCTCGCAGGGTTAAGAGACGCGATTGCAGAACAGGGCGGGGATCCTGCTAAAGTTAATCCTGTAGTCGAAACGCAACTCATCGTTGATCATTCACTAGCAGTTGAGCATGGCGGGTACGATCCTGACGCGTTTGAAAAAAACCGCGCGATTGAAGAGCGTCGTAATGAAGACAGATTTCATTTTATCGAGTGGTGTAAAACGGCATTTGAAAATGTCAGCGTGATCCCTGCTGGTAATGGCATCATGCACCAAATCAACTTAGAGAAAATGTCGCCAGTTGTTCAAACGAAACAGGGTATTGCGTATCCAGACACTTGTGTGGGTACTGATAGCCATACCCCCCATGTTGATGCGTTAGGGGTGATAGCGATCGGGGTTGGAGGGTTAGAGGCTGAAACGGTGATGCTAGGTCGCCCTTCGATGATGAGACTGCCAGATATTGTTGGTGTCAAACTGACGGGTAAGCGCCAGCCGGGCATTACTGCTACGGATATTGTTTTGGCTATTACGGAGTTTCTTCGCAATGAACGCGTGGTTTCCTCATACCTTGAATTCTTTGGTGAGGGAGCGAAAGATTTGACCATTGGCGATCGAGCAACAATATCCAATATGACGCCAGAATACGGTGCCACAGCGGGTATGTTCTATATCGATGAGCAGACGATCAATTACCTTAAGCTGACTGGTCGTGATGAAGAGCAGGTTGCATTGGTAGAACAGTACGCCAAGCAAACAGGCTTGTGGGCTGACGCTCTGGACACTGCCCAGTATGAGCGTGTACTTGAGTTTGATCTGTCTAGGGTGACTCGTAATATGGCGGGGCCGTCAAATCCTCATCGCCGACTTCCTACTTCTGAGCTTGTCGAACGTGGAATTGCAGGTGCTACTGAGGAAGAGCAAACCTCACAACAATTGCCTGATGGTGCAGTGATTATTGCGGCGATTACGTCATGTACAAATACCAGTAACCCGCGCAATGTCGTAGCCGCAGGTTTAGTGGCGAAGAAAGCCAATGAGTTAGGTCTTGTGCGAAAACCTTGGGTTAAGTCCTCGTTCGCACCGGGCTCAAAAGTTGCCAAGCTTTACTTGGAAGATTCCGGGCTGTTACCAGAATTGGAAAAACTTGGCTTTGGCATCGTTGCTTACGCTTGTACCACATGTAATGGCATGAGTGGTGCACTTGATCCTGAGATTCAGCAAGAGATCATCGATCGTGATGTGTATACCACGGCAGTGTTATCTGGAAATCGCAATTTTGACGGACGAATTCATCCTTATGCGAAGCAGGCGTTTCTTGCCTCTCCTCCGCTCGTGGTTGCTTATGCACTAGCAGGAACGATGCGTTTTGATATTGAGCGAGATTCGTTAGGCAGTGACCAAAACGGCAATCCAATTTACCTCAATGATCTATGGCCGAGCGACGAAGAAATTGATGCTGTAGTAGGTAAGCACGTCAAACCTGAACAGTTTAAACAGGTGTATATCCAGATGTTTAAATTGGATGACGGTGAACGCAATAGTAATCCTTTATACGACTGGCGACCAAAGAGCACTTATATTCGCAGGCCGCCATATTGGGAAGGCGCGCTAGCAGGAGAGCGTAATCTGGCAGGAATGCGTCCTTTAGCGGTGTTAGGGGATAACATCACGACTGACCATTTATCGCCCTCTAACGCTATTTTAGCCAGCAGTGCCGCTGGGGAATACCTTACTTCCATGGACGTGCCGGAGGAAGATTTTAACTCATACGCTACCCACCGAGGCGACCACTTAACAGCGCAGCGAGCAACTTTTGCTAACCCTAAATTATTTAATGAAATGGTCTTAGAAGATGGCGAGGTTGTTCAAGGTTCACTCGCGAGAATCGAGCCTGAAGGTAAGGTGACGCGCATGTGGGAAGCGATTGAAACTTATATGCAGCGTAAGCAACCACTGATCATTGTCGCTGGTGCGGATTATGGCCAAGGTTCATCACGTGATTGGGCAGCAAAAGGTGTTCGATTGGCTGGTGTTGAAGCCATCGCAGCAGAAGGTTTTGAGCGTATTCACAGAACGAACCTTGTTGGTATGGGCGTTTTGCCACTGCAGTTCAAGACTGGCACTGACCGCAAGACTCTCCAGTTAGATGGTAGCGAGCTATATGATGTTATCGGTGAAATTACACCTGGGGCGGACTTAGCGCTGGTGGTGACCCGAGCCAACGGGGAAAAAGTCGATGTCCCAGTAACGTGTCGCTTAGATACTGAGGACGAAGTGAATGTTTATAAAGCAGGTGGCGTATTACAGCGCTTTGCTCAAGATTTCTTGGCACAATAGGTAGGAGAGAATCATGGCATCAAGTCAAATCAAAGTTCCCGCTACCTATATGCGTGGAGGCACCAGTAAAGGCGTCTTTTTTAATCTAGAAGATCTCCCAACAGAGGCGCAAATTCCGGGGCAGGCAAGGGATAACTTACTACTTCGTGTCATTGGCAGTCCTGACCCTTATAGCAAGCAAATCGATGGCATGGGCGGGGCAACGTCAAGTACCAGTAAAACAGTGATTGTTTCGAGAAGTACTCGATCTGATCACGATGTGGACTATCTGTTTGGGCAAGTAGCCATTGATAAACCATTTGTTGATTGGAGTGGCAATTGTGGCAACTTATCTGCAGCTGTTGGCCCTTTTGCCATTCATGCGGGCTTAATCGATCAACAACGTATTCCGCATACAGGTACCGTGGAGGTGCGAGTATGGCAGGCAAATATCGCCAAGAGTATTGTTGTTCATGTTCCTATTGTTGATGGCTGCGTTCAAGAAACAGGGTTGTTTGAACTTGATGGCGTCACTTTTCCTGCTGCAGAAATACAAGTCGATTTTATGTCTCCCGGGTCAAGTGAAGGCAGTATGTTCCCGACAGGAAACGAAGTTGATACTTTGGAAGTTCCTAGCGTAGGAACCTTCAATGCCACCCTGATTAATGCAGGGATACCGACCATCTTTATTGAGGCAGACGCATTAGACTATCAAGGTACAGAGCTACAAGAGGCGATCAACAATGACCAAGTTGCTTTAGACCGCTTTGAATCCATTCGAGCGTATGGCGCATTAAAAATGGGCCTTATTGACAGCTTAGAGCAAGCGAGCAGCCGACAGCACACTCCAAAGATTGCGTTTGTCTCAAAGCCCAAAAGCTATGTCTCGTCGAGTGGCAAACAAATTGACAAACAGCAGGTTGATCTTCTTGTTCGAGCCTTATCAATGGGGAAGTTGCACCATGCGATGATGGGAACCGCGGCAGTCGCTATTGCTGTAGCTGCGTGTATTCCCGGCACTTTAGTCAATATTGCTTGCGGTGGAGGTGAACGGGAGTCGGTTACCTTTGGGCATCCGTCGGGCACACTAAAAGTCGGTGCCAAAGCGCTAAAACTCGCCGACGCCTGGAGTGCAGAAAAAGCATCAATGAGCCGAAGTGCTCGCATCTTGATGGAGGGCTTTGTGCGTGTACCCTCCGATATCTTTGAGTAATTGGCTCCACGTCAGTTACAAACGACATAAATAAAGCAATGTCAGGACATACTGGAGGAAGCAATATGTCTGCATATCAGAAAGAATATCAATGGGCACTCAATGAACCGGAATCATTTTGGGCTGAACAAGCGAATAATATCGATTGGTTTAAAACACCGGAAACTATATTGGCCAATGATGAGCATGGTATCGAACGATGGTTTCCAGACGGTGTCCTTAACACCTCATGGCTAGCGCTTGATTACCACTGTGAACAGGGTAGAGGCGATAGTGTTGCCTTAATCTATGACTCGCCAGTGACCGAAATAAAACAGCAATACACCTATTGTGAACTGCGGGACAAAGTTGCAAAGATTGCTGGCATGCTTGCGCTCCAAGGCGTAACGAAGGGTGACCGTGTCGTTATCTATATGCCGATGATACCGGAAGCTGCAATGGCGATGTTGGCATGTGCCCGACTTGGCGCCATTCATTCGGTGGTCTTTGGCGGTTTTGCTGCGAACGAGCTTGCTGTCCGTCTTGAAGATGCCGAGCCGAAAGTGGTTATGACGGCCTCGTGCGGTATAGAAGTAAACAAAATTATTCCATATAAACCGCTGGTGGATAAAGCGATTATGGATAGCCGCTGGAAACCAGAAAGTGTCTTGGTCCTACAAAGGCCGCAGTGTGAAGCCGAGCTAAACAACGAGCGAGATGTGGATTGGTCGGCGGCTTATAATAGTGCACTTCCTCATGCTTGTGTGCCCGTTTTAGCGACCGATCCACTTTATATCTTGTATACCTCTGGCACCACAGGGAAGCCAAAAGGGGTAGTGCGCGATAATGGCGGGCATGCGGTTGCAATGAAGTACTCGATGACTTCAATCTACAACATTCCTCAAGATGGGGTGTTTTGGGCGGCATCAGATGTTGGCTGGGTTGTCGGCCACTCTTACATTGTCTACGCGCCATTGATTCACGGTTGTACTACCGTTTTGTTTGAAGGCAAACCAGTGCGTACTCCCGATCCGGGCGCATTCTGGCGAGTGTGTGAAGAGCATAAGGTTGATGTGTTGTTCTCAGCGCCAACGGCATTTCGCGCGATTAAGAAAGAAGATCCAGAAGGTAACTACATCAAGCAGTTTGACCTATCGAGACTTCAAACGATCTTTATGGCCGGTGAGCGTCTTGACCCACCAACTCTGGAGTGGGTCGAAAGCAAAGCGGATAAGCCTGTGATTGACCATTGGTGGCAAACCGAGACGGGTTGGGCGATCGCAAGCAATGTGACCGGTATTGAAATGATGCCTGTAAAAGCAGGCTCGGCAACCAAACCAGTCCCGGGTTATCAGGTTGAGATCCTCAACGAACTGGGTGAATCAGCAGTCGCCAATCAGCAAGGTTTTGTTGCGTTGAAGCGTCCATTACCACCTAGTTGTTTGCCCACGGTATGGCGTAACCATGACCGCTTCGAGTCCGGATATTTAAGCCAGTTCCCTGGTTATTATGTCTCAGGCGATGGAGGTTACTTAGACGAAGACGGATATCTGTTCATCATGGGCCGTATTGATGACGTGATTAATGTTGCCGGGCATCGCCTATCGACTGGTGAAATGGAAGAGATTGTTGGCGGCCACCCAGCCATTGCTGAGTGTGCGGTAGTCGGTGTGCATGATGAACTGAAAGGTCAAATGCCTCTTGGACTTGTGGTACTAAAGGATGGCGTGAAAGTAGACGATGTTCAACTGGAAGGAGAGCTAGTTGGTAAGGTTCGTGATGAAATCGGTGCAGTAGCCTGCTTTAAGCACGCGTTGGTGGTAGAGCGTCTACCAAAGACCCGCTCAGGTAAGATATTACGTCGTACTATTCGCCAAATTGCCGATGGTGAACAATACACTGTACCATCAACGATTGATGATCCGAGCAGCCTAGATGAAATCGAGCGAGTGCTTAAAGCATAAGTTTCGGAAATATAAAGTGAAGCCCCTAATTGAAGGGGCTTTTTTATTGATATATTTTAATTAAACAGCCAAACTATGACTTTATTCGTTACGCGAAAATATTTATGCAGAAAGTCGCTATTCGTGCGGCGTCGATGAAAGATTTAGAGCAGCTTAATGAGCAAATGTTTGAGTTGCATGATGAACATCACCGTCAATGCCCGGAACACTTTAAAAGTGCACAAGAAATCGAACAAGAGAAAAGCATCGCCCGTTACATTGATGATCCCGAGTGCATTGTTTTGGTTGCATGCGAAGCGGAGTCAGTCGTTGGCTTTATATCCGGACATTTCTGTGAGCTTGTATCGACAGTCAGCCAACCTGTACAAATGGGCAGTATCGATGAGCTTTATGTCAAGCCGGCTAGTCGAGGAAACGGCATTGCCAAGCGCCTATGCGGTGAGCTTGAATCTCGATTTGAAGAATATGGCGTCAAACAGATCTTCGTCGAAGTATGGGAGTTTAACCAACTTGCTATTGAATTCTATAACCACTCTGGCTTTAACCACCATATCCATTGGATGCGTAAAGCAGTTACCTCTTAAATCATGGACATTATGACTCTGACACGAAATCTGTTTTTATTCCTTATCGGCTTGTTCTTAATCGCGTCTCCATCTATTGCATCAACCAATGAAGCATCAAATCTAAAAGGAGCGGTTTGTGTCATCCGTTCCGGTGAGAAGGTGGTTATGGTCAATGAAATATTGACCAAGAAGCTTGCTCTGCCCGCAGGCACCATCCTTCAAGGCGAAGACCCAGCAGTTGCTGCGCAGCGTGAAACTTGGGAAGAAACAGGGCTGGTGGTCTCTATTGTTGGTGAACTCGGACGCACCGACGAAGCGATCATTTATGATTGTGTCTCTGACTCGGATATTGTTGCTTTTCAGTTTAATAATCACTTCGATGGTAATGAATTGCCAGTTTGGTTTGCACCTCATTATGGTGTAGAGATTGCCTCTGCAATGCTTATTGACCCTGGGGTCGTACCACCAGAAGCCTACCGTTTCCCAGAACAGCTAGAGTGGCTTATCGATAGTTTGCCAAATGCGACGGATCAGAGTGTTATCTATGTCGGCAATCTTGTTGAAGCGGCGCCTGCAATCAACAAGATTGAGCTTGATTGGATGGTAGAGATTCAAAATGCTGTCCATCGTCTTCCAAGTGATATGAGTTTTTCTATTGAGCAGTTGATCTTTTCGGGCGGGTTTTTGGCTAACCCACTCGTGTTACTGGTCGTATTGCCGTTGCTTTACTGGAAGTTTGGCAAACAGTTTGCGTATAAAGCATTCTTCGCTGTTACTGTGACATCCTTGCTTGCGTTAGTGGCTCAGCAAGGTTTCGCACACCCAAGACCACATGTTTATATTCCTGCAGTCGAGCTGACACAGAGTTATGGTTACAGCTTACCTAGTTTGTCGGTGGCGATTTGGCTTTGTGTCGGAACGTTAGTGTTAAATGCGACTAATCGACTTTCTATCAATCAATGGTCTGTGGCGTTAGTTCTCATTGTTGCTTGGATGAGCTTCTCAAGATTTTACAGTGGTGCCGCGTTCTTGTTAGACAGTATAAGCGGTGCTCTCTTAGGAGGGTTGTGCGCATGGCATATGATTCGTTTGGATGCGAAACGCGATGTTGACTTAGTGCAGTTGTTATCGTCTAAATCGGTCTGGTTATCTTTAGTTGTTTTGTGCGCGGTATTGACATTTTTCTGGCCAATTCCTGCGTTTACTTATTGGTTAGCTATCACGATAACGGTGAGTGCTTTGGTCGCGACATTGAGGCTCGACCAAAGTAAAGCTTCAGGGCTGGCGATTGCTATCGCTGCTCTGTTAACCATAGGCTTAGATTTAGCTTTGGACAATTGGGTAGTCACACTATCACACAGCGGTTTGCTGTCTCTAATTGCAGAAACTGTCCGCTATCCGATTATGATCTTGTTGTTTGTGATGATTATTCGAATCAATAGTAAGTTTCGGCGTTAATTGGTCTTAATTAAGAAAAGGCAGCGTACGGCTGCCTTTTTCTTTTACTGATTGAGAACGTATTTCTCAATAACCTTCGCTACGCCATCATCATTGTTACTCGCCGTAATGATATCTGCGATGTGTTTGGTTTGTTCCATTGCATTCTCCATAGCGACGCCTAAACCCGCATATTCAATCATATGGTGGTCGTTTTCCGCGTCGCCCATGCAAATCACGCTTTCTGCACTGATACCCATGTGGTCAGCAATCGCTTTGACGCCAACCCCTTTATTACTTTCTCCATTTAAAAACTCTAGGAAGATTGGAGCGCTCTGAACTACGGTGAATTCATCACGGTACTGAGCTGGGAGAGTTTGACTAATACGAGTCAGCGTCGCTGGATCTGCAACAATCATCGCCTTGATAATTGGATGCTCATCTTCAAGCTCATTAAAGTCTTTAACGGTGACAGGGATTTGGTTGATGTTTGCTTCGATGTCAGTGAATTCATTCAACTCAGGTGTGATTAGACCGAGTTCGGTACTGAAGGCGTGACAGTATGCCCCCATTTCTCGAGCAAGGAGTGCAATGCGCTTTGCATCTTGACCAGAAATTGTGGCGGAATGAATCAGTTTACCGCTGCCAATTTCTTTTACCATCGAGCCATTAAAATAAACAACGAATTCATTGTCACCAGCGATGCTGAGCTCATCAATTTTGCCTTGCATACCATCGAGTGGGCGCCCAGAGGCCAGTACTACTTTAACGCCTTGCTTTCTTGCCTGAGCAATTGCCTGTTGAGTTCTTTGCGAAATGGTTTTTTCACTGGTTAGCAGGGTGCCATCCATATCCAGAGCGATCAGTTTGTACATCTCTTACCTAAAAAAGTTGAGTTAAAATTTGACAAAAGAGGGCAGCATAATCGCTTGAGTTAGATTGATCAATTTATGAATGGGTTGACCTAGCTTGCCCAACCCTTTAATGTCTCGTTCCTGCAGAAATTAGTAGATGAGTTAGGCTGAGTTCAAATTGTACAAAATTAACGAAATGTTCGAGACCATTCAGGGCGAAGGCGTGTTTACTGGCGTTCCTTCTGTGTTTGTTCGTTTGCAAGAGTGCCCAGTGGGTTGCGCATGGTGTGATACAAAACAAACGTGGGATGCGACTCCGACAGATGAACGCCCATTAAATGAAATTCTCGCTAAAACGGAAGACTCACCGACTTGGTGTGGTGTCAGCGCGGAAGATATTGTTAATGAGTACAAGAAGCAAGGCTACACTGCCAAGCATATTGTCATCACTGGCGGTGAACCTTGTATCTATGACTTACGACCTTTGACTCAAGCATTTGAAGAAAATGGTTGCCAATGTCAGATTGAAACTAGCGGTACGTTTGAAGTTAAAGCAACGACGAAGACCTGGGTGACAGTGTCACCAAAAGTGGCTATGAAAGGTAAATTGCCAGTAATTGATAGTGCGTTATTGCGCGCTAATGAAATCAAGCACCCAGTCGCAACTCAGAAAGATATCGATCAGCTAGATGAACTGCTTGAGAGAGCGAAAGTTTCTGAACAGACGACAGTTGCTTTACAGCCAATCAGTCAAAAACCGCGTGCAACCCAGTTATGTATTGATGTTTGTGTTGCTCGTAATTGGCGTTTGTCGATTCAAACACACAAATACCTCAGCATTGCATAAAGGAATTACAGATGAAAAAAGCCGTTGTAGTATTTAGTGGTGGTCAAGACTCGACTACCTGCTTAGTGCAAGCATTGAAAGAGTTCGATGAAGTACATGCGATTACATTTGACTATGGTCAGCGCCATAAACTTGAAATCGAAGTTGCACAGAGCTTAGCGAAAGAGTTGGGTGTGGCTGCTCACAAGGTGATGGATGTTGGCCTGCTTAACGAGCTCGCAATTAGTTCACTAACTCGTGATGACATTCCTGTCTCTCACGAACTTCAAGAAAATGGTTTACCAAACTCTTTTGTTCCTGGTCGTAACATCTTATTTCTTACGTTAGCCGGGATTTATGCGTACCAGATCGGTGCTCAATCCGTGATTACAGGTGTGTGTGAAACGGACTTTTCTGGTTATCCGGATTGCCGCAACGATTTCGTCAAAGCAATGAACAGAGCGCTTGTCCAAGGTATGGATCGTGACCTTGAGATTGCTACGCCATTAATGTGGTTGGACAAGGCAGAAACGTGGGCACTAGCCGACCAGTATGACGCATTGCAGCTTGTTCGTGAAAAAACACTGACTTGCTACAATGGCATCATTGGTGACGGTTGTGGCGATTGCCCATCATGTGATTTGCGTAAAGTTGGCCTAAATAGCTATCTTGATAATCGTGAACAGATCATGGCTGAATTGGTGCGCAAGCAGAAGCAGGCAGATAAATAGGCTCGTTTAAGGCGTCAATGATACAGTTTTTCCCACTTTGCTTGGCTTGATAGAGAGCCTGGTCCAGTATTGAATAGAGCTCATCAAAATCACCCAAGCTTTTTGAAGTAGTAAGAAATGAGAGGGTTGCAGTCACGTTAACCTTCTCTTTGTTCTCTGCCTCAAAAATCGTGTGGGCAATAGCCTGATGCAGGCTTTCTACCTTTTCCAATACATCTAACTCGTCAATACATTTGACGACAACAACAAACTCCTCACCACCTAAACGGCCAAATATGTCCTCTTCATTCAGGTGGTTATTGATAATGTGCGCGACATGAGTCAACGCAGTATCCCCAGTTGGATGGCCATATCGATCATTAATGCTTTTAAAGTCATCCAGATCGAGCAGAATCAGTAAGTGCTTTTGTTCCTGACTCGTCAGTTTAGCGACAGACTTTATTTCGCGTATAGCAGCGGCTCTATTCAACGCGCCAGTCAGGTAGTCCATTTCCGCTTTGCGAGCACGTTGTTTTATCTTCCAAGCATAAACCGTCATCGCGCAACAGAGCAGGGCAATGACAATTAGATAAATCGTATTCAAGGAATTCAACTTGTCGATCTTTGCTAGCAAGTCATTATTTTCTTCAATCGACTTTAAATGGTTAGCTTGCTGTTGATACTCTTTTTGCGTGCTATCTAGTGCAATGTAAGCTGATTGGTGCTGCAGCGTGCGCTTGGATAATTCTGACAGAGTATATTCTTTATAGAATGCGAGCGCTTGTTCATAGTTCTGCTGAGATTCTGCAATTGAGGCTAACGCTTTCAGTGAAGAAGTGTTTAGCCCAACGCTGCCGATTTTCTGGCCTAGAAGATGAGCTTTTTGTGCGAAGTTGTCGGCAGATATGTATTTGCCCTGATCTTGCAGGGACGAAGATAAGGTGAGGTATATTTCACCCCTTAGCTGATCGTTACCTTGTATTGATGCAAGCTCCAAAGCTTCTAACAGAAGTTTATAGCTTTGCGAATAATGACCTTGGAAATGACTAGCTTGACCTAACCCAAGTAGAGCGTACGTAAGCCCATAGCTGTGCTGATATTGAGTCAGAATCGTCTTTGCCTGAGTAAAATGATGCACAGCTGAGTCATAGTTTTGCGCCGCAAGCAGAATCTTACCCATACTGTGATGAGATTGAGCTAACTCAAGTTGAGAGTTGTTTTCATGCCTGATTTTTAGCGCAATATTAAGGTACTCAACCGCTTGTTCGATTTGTCCTAGGGTCATTAATAGCAGACCCGAGTCGTTGTATACCCCTGATGGGTCAACGTTACTCGGCAATATCGTTAGATACTCTTGATAAGACTTCAATGCAGTTTGGTAGTCGCCGATTGACTCAAAATTATTAGCGATCACTCTAAGCGCTTGGTATTTAGGTAATAGTGAATAGGGAACATCATCTAGATGGGTTTGTAGTGAGCTGCAATAAATATTGGCGTTGTGATACAGGCCTTGTTTGTTTAGTGAGCGGCAAAGATGATACTCGAAGAGAATCTTGCCTTGGATATCATTGGTCTTGTTTGCATACGACAGGAGCTGAGTATAGTTATTCAGCGATAATGTAAAGTTGAGCTGCTCTTCAGCATTAAGAGCGGCAATAAACAGTTGTTCTCGTTCGGTGTGGTCTCGATTGAAAGCCAACTGATTGCCATGGTAGGGTTGGCCTCTTAGCATCATGAAGCCATGGATCTTTGAGCTAATGTAAAGCTTTTCTAGACCCGGAGGCAAGGCGTTATAGCGATCTTCAAGCATACTGAGACCACGGCTATCGCTATTGGCTGAGACTTCATGATACGCAAGTTCCCACTCTTGCCAGTCACTACTAGCGATAGAAGTCGGAGATATGAGTAAAGCAGTGGCAAGAATGAAGAGATAACTGACGAGTTGATGTTTCATTGTAGTGTAATTCTATTTGTTTTCAGTATTTTAGAGGGTAAAACAAATAGAGTGCAATCTATTGCCCAGTAGAAACAGGAGAAATGCGAGGTAGGTAGGGTGGATTAGAAAAAGAAAAGCGCCCATCAGAGCGCTTTTCTAATATGCATTAAGCAAGGTATAGTTTTGCTAAGTCTGAAGGTTCCATCTCTTTACCTTCAAGTTGGTCATTCCAGTTAGTTCCAACTAGCACGCCATCTTCAGCGAGAGTTAGCAGCCAATCTTCAACAAAGATATCAAGTGGAATTTCTAGTACTTCAAAGTCAGCCCACTCTTCAACATTGTGTGCCTTTGCATCTTCCTGTGTCGACCAGAAAGGCATAACCTCACTGTTTTCGAACTCAGTTGAGTCACACGCTAGCCAGCCTTCTTCATTACGCATACCCCAAACAAGTTTAGTTTGCTTGGTTTCAGCTACGAATAGTTCAAGGTTTGCCTGAATATCAGAAGTTAATTTGCTCATTGGAATAATCTCGTAAGTCAATTCGCTGCTAGAGTAACACTCATCGTTGAAAAGCCAAATAAAAAAGGGGACATAAGCCCCCTTAAAATAACAATTTGCGCTATTTTTCGATTTTAGTGAAGATCGACCACTCTTCCTTCACGTTACCTTTCAACCCAACCACAGTTGCTATAACCTTACGGTTCATTGCATGGCTGACTTCATCATCACCCAGTTCGTCTAGTCTAGTATCGCCAAAACCGACGATGCGAACACGTGAAGAAGAAACACCATTGTCGAGTAGAGCTGCTTCTACAGCTTCAGCGCGACGTTCTGATAGTTTCTGGTTGTATTCAGCTTTACCGACCTTACTCGCATAGCCTTGAAGCTCGATTGAAGTCGATGGGTAAGCTTCTAGGAACTCAGACATTTCTCGGATTTGCGCTAAGAACATTGGTTGGATAATTGATGAATCATTTTGGAACAGAATATGAAGGTCCATCTCTTCTTCTGTTTTAATGTAAGTACCACAACCATCATTATCAATATCAGCTTTAGCTGGCGTTTGAGGACATAAATCTCGCGCATTAATAACGCCATCTTTATCCTCATCCAGTAAGTCATCAACTTGGTTCGGCTTTGGTGTCTCTTTGTACTCGTACGCATCCTCAGCTTTAAGTGGCGCAACAAATACTGTAGCAGCAATAACCATTGTAAGTAGTGATTTGTTCATATCAGTATTCTACCTTCTCATTCCACTCTTCAGGGGTGTCAACACGTAGGGATGCAAGTAAGTTACCCGTTGCATTCATCACTCGATACTTAGCGTATTGTTCATCATACTTTGCGTCTAAGTAGCCTTTACGAGCTTCAAACAGTTCGTTTTCCGTGTTTAAAAGGTCAAGTAGAGTACGTTTACCTAACTTATACTGTTTTTCGTAAGCGATAACCGTATCAGATGCCGAGTCTACGTGGTCTGATAAAAACTCTTTTTGTTGAACCGTTAAATCTAGAGCACTCCAAGATAAGCGAAGACCTTCTTCGACAGCGCGGTAAGTGCGGTCGCGGAAATCTTTGGCTTTATTCAACTGATAAGCGGCACTTTCCGAACGATCTGAGTCAGAACCGCCGTTATAGAGGTTGTATCGCATGCGAAGCATCGCAGAGAACTCATCACTGCTACCTTCAATACCGCCTGCATCATCACGCCATGTTTGGTTAGCTTCGATAGAAAGAGTTGGGTAGTTAACGCCTTTTGTCTGATCGTATTGGAAACGAGCAGAGTCAACATCTGCCTGAGCGACTTTTACAACAGGGTGTTGGTTAAATGCCGTATCAACCGCTTCATCTACCGTGTAAGGGATCGCTGTTTCATCCGCACGAGGGAAGATAAGGCCTTGAGGTGCTTGCCCAACGATACGTTTAAATTGGGTGTGAACATCAAAGAGATTGTTCTGAGCGGCAAGTAGGTTACCGTGAGCCTTTGCGAGACGAGCTTCTACTTGAGACATATCAGCAGTAGAGCCAATACCTGAGTCTACTCGCTTTTTGATATCTCTATATATATCTTTATGAACCGCTAGGTTACTTTCAGAAAGTGCGAGTACTTCATAAGCTTTTGTCGCATCAAGATAGATCTTAGTCACTTCTAACGCTATGTCCTGAGCGTCAGAAAGTAATTGGAAACGAACCGATTCAGCGTCTGCAGATGTTCTATCCATATCATTTAATGTCGCTGAACCATCCCAAAGTAGCTGTGTAAGCGTTAGCGTTGCTTCTTTACGAGTAAGTTCATTCTCTGTACCAGAGGCAAGATCGACGTTTTCATAGCCAATCCCTGCATCTAAATCAATTCTTGGCATATAAGCACCAGATGATGCTTCAGAATCAAAAAACTTACTTCTAAATTCGTTGTATGACGCTTTAACTTCTGGATTGGTTGTAATTGTATGAGCGACAGCTTGCTCTAGTGTCTGACTATGTGCCGGAAAGCTAAGCGCAACCGCGCAGCTTAGTACTTTCAACTTATTCCAATTCACTTTGGTTCTCCTCAAGTGCTCTTCGCAGAGGATAGTAATCAAATTTTTTGTCTCAAATTCGATACATATCCATCAATAGCGCCAATAAAGTAACACTCTTGGAATAAGAAAACTAATGCATTTAAGTAAATTACTGTTGCTCAAGTGTTAATTGTTGGTACAAATGCACTCCTGTCTCAAAAGTGAAACATTTGCACGTCATTCTGTTTAAAATGGGCTAAAAAATGAGATCTTAAGTCAGGTTCTCAATGATGAGAAATGCAACTTGTATCGTGTTTAATGTTAAAAATTATGAATTAAATGTTTTAGCTGTAGCCCGAAAAATGATAATTTATAGAGCAAGTGAATCTATAATCAGTCAAACATTTGTCATGGAGTCATAGGCAGATGTTGTAGTTAGTCAAGGATAAAGGGCTTTAGTATGGGATTTGGTACTTACGTAGCAATGGGTAACTCAGGAATTAATCAAGTTATCGTAATCGACATCAATGGTAATCTAAGAGTATTAGGTGAAGGCGAGCTACCAAAACCAGGTGAAGTAATTTTCGACCCGAATGCAGTTGAAGAACAATCATCACAGGTAAGCTTGGTTGATGATAGTGGTGTACCACAAGACCTTACTGCAGAGATCGATGATATCTTTGCTGCTTTAGAAGAAGGTCAAGACCCGACGCAGTTGGGTGAAGATTTTGCAACCGCCGCTGGTGGCCAAAGTGGCTCAAGTCTGACTGCTTCTGGTAGTGTTAGCCGAGATGGCGCCGAGACTATTGCGTCAACAGATTTTGAAACATCAGGCTTTGAATCATTAGGTCTTTCAGAAACTCAGAGCCTAGCATTATTAGAGCAATTCGCTCTATTCGATCCAGTCTTTGTTGATTCAAACAGCTCACCACTCGGCGAAAGCCTAGCGGTTATTACCGATGAAGATACACCAATCAGTGGTTCGCTCACCGCTACAGACCAAAATGCCCAAGATATTCTAACCTTTTCCCAATCTTCTACACCTTCAAATGGTACTGCTGTCGTAAACCCAGACGGCACTTGGACATATACTCCGAACGAAAACTTCGATGGTAACGATAGTTTTACCGTTGTTGTAGACGACGGTAACGGAGGTACTGACACATTAGTGGTTAATGTTACTGTCACACCGATTCCTGAAATCAGTGTTACTGGTGGTGGTGATGTAAGTGAAGGTAGTGATGCAACTTACACAATTAGTTATGACAAACCGTCTACCCAGGACACGATCCTCAAACTAACCAACCAGCTAGATTCGGCTGAACAAGAAGATATAGGTTCTGTTCAAGTAGAAACTTCTACTGGGCAGATCTTAACGGTAAACGCTGATGGAACAGTAACAGTTCCAGCAGGCACCACTTCGCTTAATGTAGTAATTCCAACTACTCAAGATGATGTTTATGAAGGTGATGAATCATTCACGCTAAATGTTGAATCGGTCTCTGGACTACTTGGTAGTGGTTCAAGCCTAACGACTATCAAAGACGATGGCTCTGCGGGTCAAGATGATGACCGCCCAACTGTAGAAACTATATCTAGTCCATCAGTAACCGAAGGTGAGGTCGCTGTATTTGAAGTTGATTTATCAAATATCAGTGAATCGCAAACGTTAGTTAATTTGAGTTTAAAGGGTAACACTGCCACCGCTGGAAGTGACTTCGACAACACGGAAGTAACCATCGTATATTCTGATGGTACCTCTACGAAAGTGGACGTTAAAGAAGATGGAAGTTTTGATGTAAATGTTCCTGCTGGCGATACTGGCTTTTCTGTCAAAGTAACAACTAATGACGATGTTTATGATGAACCGGCAGAAAGCTTCTATTTAGAGGGTAAAACCGAAGCACAAAATGAGCCAGTAAGAGGTGATGGTAGCATCAGCGACGACGACGACAACGACGATGGCATCGACGATGACGCGCTGGCGACGGTTAACATCAGTGCGACCAACGGCGCGGTAACCGAAGGCGAAACGGCGACCTTCAGCGTCACGCGCACGGGCGGTGACCAAGACCAAACGGCGAGCGTGAAACTGTCACTGACCCACATTGACACAGAAGCGGCAGACTTTGACGGCACGCTGCAATACAAAGACAGCAATGGCGATTGGCAGAACGTAGACCCATCGGTAGCGATTGAAGTACCGGCGGGCGGGTTAGAGCTGCAAGTGAAGAGCTTTGATGACGCAACCACAGAGAGCCTGGAAGGGTTCCACGTGGAGATCACCGAAGTGGTGAACGGCCACGACGGCACGCTTTCAGCGGGCGGCAGCATCAGCGACGACGACAACAACGACGATGGTATCGACGATGACGCGCTGGCGACGGTTAACATCAGTGCGACCAACGGTGCGGTAACCGAAGGCGAAACGGCGACCTTCAGCGTCACGCGCACGGGCGGTGACCAAGACCAAACGGCGAGCGTGAAACTGTCACTGACCCACATTGACACAGAAGCGGCAGACTTTGACGGCACGCTGCAATACAAAGACAGCAATGGCGATTGGCAGAACGTAGACCCATCGGTAGCGATTGAAGTACCGGCGGGCGGGTTAGAGCTGCAAGTGAAGAGCTTTGATGACGCAACCACAGAGAGCCTGGAAGGGTTCCACGTGGAGATCACCGAAGTGGTGAACGGCCACGACGGCACGCTTTCAGCGGGCGGCAGCATCAGCGACGACGACAACAACGACGATGGCATCGACGATGACGCGCTGGCGACGGTTAACATCAGTGCGACCAACGGTGCGGTAACCGAAGGCGAAACGGCGACCTTCAGCGTCACGCGCACGGGCGGTGACCAAGACCAAACGGCGAGCGTGAAACTGTCACTGACCCACATTGACACAGAAGCGGCAGACTTTGACGGCACGCTGCAATACAAAGACAGCAATGGCGATTGGCAGAACGTAGACCCATCGGTAGCGATTGAAGTACCGGCGGGCGGGTTAGAGCTGCAAGTGAAGAGCTTTGATGACGCAACCACAGAGAGCCTGGAAGGGTTCCACGTGGAGATCACCGAAGTGGTGAACGGCCACGACGGCACGCTTTCAGCGGGCGGCAGCATCAGCGACGACGACGACAACGACGATGGCATCGACGATGACGCGCTGGCGACGGTTAACATCAGTGCGACCAACGGCGCGGTAACCGAAGGCGAAACGGCGACCTTCAGCGTCACGCGCACGGGCGGTGACCAAGACCAAACGGCGAGCGTGAAACTGTCACTGACCCACATCGACACAGAAGCGGCAGACTTTGACGGCACGCTGCAATACAAAGACAGCAATGGCGATTGGCAGAACGTAGATCCATCGGTAGCGATTGAAGTACCGGCGGGCGGGTTAGAGCTGCAAGTGAAGAGCTTTGATGACGCAACCACAGAGAGCCTGGAAGGGTTCCACGTGGAGATCACCGAAGTGGTGAACGGCCACGACGGCACGCTTTCAGCGGGCGGCAGCATCAGCGACGACGACAACAACGACGATGGCATCGACGATGACGCGCTGGCGACGGTTAACATCAGTGCGACCAACGGTGCGGTAACCGAAGGCGAAACGGCGACCTTCAGCGTCACGCGCACGGGCGGTGACCAAGACCAAACGGCGAGCGTGAAACTGTCACTGACCCACATTGACACAGAAGCGGCAGACTTTGACGGCACGCTGCAATACAAAGACAGCAATGGCGATTGGCAGAACGTAGATCCATCGGTAGCGATTGAAGTACCGGCGGGCGGGTTAGAGCTGCAAGTGAAGAGCTTTGATGACGCAACCACAGAGAGCCTGGAAGGGTTCCACGTGGAGATCACCGAAGTGGTGAACGGCCACGACGGCACGCTTTCAGCGGGCGGCAGCATCAGCGACGACGACAACAACGACGATGGCATCGACGATGACGCGCTGGCGACGGTTAACATCAGTGCGACCAACGGCGCGGTAACCGAAGGCGAAACGGCGACCTTCAGCGTCACGCGCACGGGCGGTGACCAAGACCAAACGACGAGCGTGAAACTGTCACTGACCCACATTGACACAGAAGCGGCAGACTTTGACGGCACGCTGCAATACAAAGACAGCAATGGCGATTGGCAGAACGTAGATCCATCGGTAGCGATTGAAGTACCGGCGGGCGGGTTAGAGCTGCAAGTGAAGAGCTTTGATGACGCAACCACAGAGAGCCTGGAAGGGTTCCACGTGGAGATCACCGAAGTGGTGAACGGCCACGACGGCACGCTTTCAGCGGGCGGCAGCATCAGCGACGACGACAACAACGACGATGGCATCGACGATGACGCGCTGGCGACGGTTAACATCAGTGCGACCAACGGCGCGGTAACCGAAGGCGAAACGGCGACCTTCAGCGTCACGCGCACGGGCGGTGACCAAGACCAAACGGCGAGCGTGAAACTGTCACTGACCCACATTGACACAGAAGCGGCAGACTTTGACGGCACGCTGCAATACAAAGACAGCAATGGCGATTGGCAGAACGTAGATCCATCGGTAGCGATTGAAGTACCGGCGGGCGGGTTAGAGCTGCAAGTGAAGAGCTTTGATGACGCAACCACAGAGAGCCTGGAAGGGTTCCGCGTGGAGATCACCGAAGTGGTGAACGGCCACGACGGCACGCTTTCAGCGGGCGGCAGCATCAGCGACGACGACAACAACGACGATGGCATCGACGATGACGCGCTGGCGACGGTTAACATCAGTGCGACCAACGGCGCGGTAACCGAAGGCGAAACGGCGACCTTCAGCGTCACGCGCACGGGCGGTGACCAAGACCAAACGGCGAGCGTGAAACTGTCACTGACCCACATCGACACAGAAGCGGCAGACTTTGACGGCACGCTGCAATACAAAGACAGCAATGGCGATTGGCAGAACGTAGACCCATCGGTAGCGATTGAAGTACCGGCGGGCGGGTTAGAGCTGCAAGTGAAGAGCTTTGATGACGCAACCACAGAGAGCCTGGAAGGGTTCCACGTGGAGATCACCGAAGTGGTGAACGGCCACGACGGCACGCTTTCAGCGGGCGGCAGCATCAGCGACGATCGCAGCAGTGACAACCCGGACGTGGATGAAGATACGACCGCAACGCTGAGCATAGTGGGTGGCGATGAAGTGCGCGAAGGCGACGACGCTTACCTGGAATTCACGGTGAAACTGTCCAACGAAGTGGGCGAGGCGGTGGACTTCACGCTGAGCAGCGGCGTTGACAGCGACGTGAACACTGCTGATGCGACGGGTGGTCAGGACTACGACAACGTGGATTACTACGTGGCGGACGGCAACGGCGGCTATCGCGTGGCGACCGACGCAGACCTGCGCATTGCTGCTGGTGATACCGAAGTAAAAGTGTACGTACTCGTTAATAAAGACAGTGAGCTAGAATCTAATGAAACGCTTGCACTTACGGCGAACACAGGCTCAGACAAAGTGTCCGGCGATAAGGCTGTAACGGCGACGGGTGTAATTTTAGACAATTACGTAGATCCTTCGAGCTCTTCATCTGCAAGCCTATCGCTTGACGATGCCGACACAGCTGGTTCTGCCACTGATGTCGATACAGATTCACTGTCATTTACAGCGGGTTCTGCTGATGTTGATACATTTGCTTTTGACGTTAGCGATGAGGTGCTAAATAGCATTTCTGTAACTGGACTTGATGGGGATATCGTTTGGTCAAGCGATCAGTCAACCGGAAACCTGATTGGCTCGATTGGTGGTCAACAAGCAATCGTGTTAAGCCTTCAAGGCTCAACTATTGCCGCAAACACAACTGGCACTGTTACTGTAATTGCAACGCTACTTGATAATCTGCAGCACTTAGAGTCTACAGATAGTATTGCTATCAGCGGGATTAAGGTCGATGCATTTGATACTAATGATCAGTCTGCTAGCGCTACAGTAAGTATTGGCATCTCAGATGATGGTGTAACCCTAAATGCTCTAGACCTATCTGGATCTAATGCTCAGGGTATTTATCATGGAACACTAACTACTGGCGGTGTAGATGAAGCATATTCGGCTGATTTAAGTAGTAACATTTCGGGTGATGGCTCATTCAGTGATTCTGGTATCACAGCGGGTGGTAAGACACTGTACTACTTCGTTGATCCTGAAAACCCAGATACTTTGATTGCTTATATCGACCACAGTGATTCTCCTGGAGAGTACTCAGCAAGTAACACCGACCAGGAATTAGTCTTCACTCTAGTGGCCGATCCTAATAGCGACAGCTACCAGCTCGAAGTCGTACGTCCAATCGATTCATTGACTGAGGTGACAATCGAGAATCTTGAAGGTGGTAAAGGCGGTAATACGGCTTCTGTATTTGTTGGCTTAGACGGTTCAGGGTCTACGTTTGTTCTTAACGACCCTTCTGACTTAACTGCATCGCATGAGCTTTCATTTACGCTGACTTCACGTTCTGATAATAGTTCTGCTGGTACAGTTAACGGTAACACCAATGGATTTGGCGTTGACAATGCGTGGGTGGATCAGGGTGAAACTCTTGTTGTTGATTACGCATCACCAGTGGCAGCGGCTTCGTTTGCATTCACGGGTGCAACTACTATCTACTATATTGCCTACGCAGAAGACGGTAGTGTGCTTGGCCAAGGCAACATTGCTAACGGCGATTCGATCTCCAACTTGGGTGAAATTAGTTATGTAGAGCTTTCTACTTCAAGCAGTGATAGTCACAATAACTTCCAGTTTACCGGAAGCACATCAAGTGTTATTGACTCTTCAATTAATGATGTGAATCTGGACTTTGACGTCGTTGTAACTGATAGTGATGGCGATGAAGCTAACGGTAGTTTCAACGTCGATCTTGCTGCTACACGCAATACTCAGCAAGGCCCTACTGCTGGCACAGCAACGATGTCATACCAACTGCTAGAGTCTGATTTAGTGAGTGATGGTCAAGAGTCACAAGTTAAGTCGCTTTCATTTACTGCGGGTAGTGATGCAATTGGCGCATTCCAATTCGGTGACACAGACAGTATTCAGGTAGAAGGTATACGTGCCAAGGTTCACTGGGAACTGAATGAAAATGGTGAACTTATTGGTACTACGATGGGCCGCGAGGCGATCAAGTTAAGCCTAGAGTGGAACCGTGTTGGTGCTGGTCAAGACGGCGATGTTGAAGTCAAAGTCGAATTACTTGAATCTCTACCGCACTCTGTCAATGTTGATTCAATCCTGGTGAGTGGTATAGAAATCGAAGCGGTATCAAGCAAAGGCGAGACGGCAACATCTGTAGTTAGCGTAGCTGTAGAAGATTACGTAAAAGTACAAGCAGATAGCGGCAATGCCTTAGAAGATAACTTGGTTAAGGGCAACGTTCTAACCAATGATGAAGATTACGATGCTGATCTAACGCTACAGGTAACTAGAGTTCAAGTAGAGGGCAAATCTTATGCTGCAGGCGAATCTATCGTCCTTGCAGGCAAAGGTACTCTGGTAGTCAATCAGGATGGCGGCTACGAATTTGATCCAGTAGACAACTGGTCTGGTAATGTGCCTGAAGTTACTTATACTACCAATACAGGTGATAGCAGTACTCTTGCTATTTCAGTGACAGCGGTAGCTGATGCTCCTAATGTTCAGATTACAGTAGGTAGTACAACTCCACGAGAAGTAGCTTTCGACTATGATAAAGAAGTTCAGAAAGCTAAGGATTTAACGAACAATGGAATCTTTGGAGATAAAGACCACGATAATCAAACTGATCAGTTGCTCGGAAGCAACGACAAAAATGATTTCATTGACGGCAAAGGCCTGAGCGATTCAGTTATCGGATATGGTGGTAATGACGTTTTCGTAAGTAGTGAAGGTGATGATTCAATATTCGGTGGTCATGAGTCTGGTTTACAAGACCCGAATGACGGTATGGATACGGTCATTTACACAGGTAACTTCAGCGATTATGAGTTCGAAAAGCTCTACTTAAACGGTAATGTCGGTCTAAATGTACGTGATACTAGATATGATGCTGATGCTGGCTGGTCGGCAGCTAAGAATGAAGGCCTCGATACCTTCGAGAAAGGTGATGCCTTATACAGTATCGAGAAACTCATATTTGCAGATGGAATCTATCTTGTAGATAACGGAGAGCTCGTAAAACAGGAACAGACTGAATCTGTTGTTCCCGTTGATATTTCTGTATCTCTAACAGATCTAGATGGCAGTGAGTTTATTCAAGACGAATCGGTTACTTTATCTGGTGTTCCTGACGGCGTTCAATTGGTTATAGATGGTGTTGTACAAACGCCAAATAGCAATGGCACTTACACCGTAACGCTTGATGTCGCTGAAAACGAACTAACTGGTCGTGTTAGTGCGGAACTTGTTGCTCCTCACGACTATGACGGTAGTCTGGATTTTGATTTGTCAGTCTCAGCAACCAGCGAAGAGAAAGTCGGTGCAGATACTGAAACGACGACAGTTTCAGAGCCTGTGACACTATCCGGATCTGATCTGGTTGTTGGTAATAATGTCGATAACACGCTCGAAGGCCATGGTGGTAACGATATTCTTATTGGAGACCAAGGTGGTTATAAGACAAATGTTACTCCGGGCGTAAACTACAACATCGCTTTAGTTGTTGATGCGTCGGGAAGTATGGGTGACTACGTTTACAATACTGATGGCACGGTAATGCGTAATCCAGACGGGTCAGCAATGACTCGTATGGATATGATGCAGGAAGCTTTGACTAACCTAGTTGAATCGCTCGTTACCCATGATGGCTCTATTAATATTAAGCTGATTGGTTTCGACGATAATATTGATGTTACGTTCGAAGCTCTTGATATCACTAACAGCTCGGATGTTGTAGCTGAATTGTTAAGTAAGATTGAGAATAATCTACCAGTTGGAGGTGGCACAGACTACGGTGTTGGCTTCGAGGAAGCGAATAACTGGTACGCTAGCTCATCTATTAGCTCTAATGGTTATGAAAATATGACTTTCTTCCTAACGGACGGAGAGCCAAACAGCGGTACGCTTAATAATGGGCTAACAGAGTACAATGAACTAGTTAGTACACATAATGCGAAAGTGATGGCTGTCGGAATGGGTAACGATATTGATGACTCGGTACTGAAGTTCTTTGACAATACGTCTGTAACTGGTTGGGAGGCAGTGCCTGGATACAGCTCTGAAACAATGGTTCTTAACCTTTCTCGGGATCTTTATTATGGTGACTATGACGACGTAAGCGCGGATAAATCAAGCGGGTCTAGGTTCTATAGAGCTAACGATAAGTTGATTCTTGAAGACAAAGATAGCGGATACGGTCGCTCAGAAGTAGCATATGAGAGCAAGGTATTCTCCGTCTCTAATAGCAATAGCTCTATTACATTTGATGTTGACCTCACAAACAGCCACTTCAGATGGGCGCTATACAATGAGGCGGGAACCCTAATTCAAAGCGCAACTTTGGATCAACAAAATGGCGAGTTTAGTGTTTCAACTGATGTTGTTGACGCAGGTAATTACTATATAGTCTTTGCGCACGACGCATCTGTAAATGGTAAGACGCTAACGTCAGCTGAGGTTGCTGATGTTTATGTTGTATCTCCTCTTGCTCCTGCAGGCGATGTCCAAATTGTAGGCACACCTAGCGAACTGCAAGCGGTGCTTCAAGGTGGCGAAACTGTTCAGCAGATTGACTCGATGGGTGGAGACACTCTATTCGGTGGACGTGATTCAGATATTCTGTTTGGTGACAGTATCAACACTGATAACCTTCCTTGGGGTGTTGATGGTAATCCGGCCAAGCCATCTGACTTGGGTGAAGGCGCTGGAATGGAAGGTCTGAAACAGTTCCTTGAGCTCAAAAATGGTACGTCTCCGTCGGATTCAGAGCTCTACGACTACATCAAGGCTAATCATGAAAGCCTGAATATTGATGGCGATACTCGCGGTGGTAACGACACCTTAGATGGTGGTGAAGGTGATGATATTCTTTACGGCCAAGGTGGTACGGATACGCTTATCGGTGGCCTGGGCAACGATATCCTAACTGGCGGTGAAGATGCAGATATCTTCAAATTCGTCGACCAGGGCACAGGTGTTCGTGATGGTGAAGTTGATACGATTAAAGACTTTACTGCTCATGAAGATAAGATTGATATCTCTGAACTGCTTCATACAGATGCTAACGACTCAATCACTACGCTGTTAGATAATCATGAAATTGAACTCGCTCTTAATGGCGACAATCTGGAACTAACTATCTCTGATGGTGCGAAGAGTCAGACTGTTATTATCGAAGGTGGTAAGGCTGAGTACACTGAAGAGTTGTCCGGTGGTCCGCTTGATAGTGCAAGTACTACAGCAATCCTAAACGACCTACTGAAGGTATACGACACAACTAACCATTAAACAAAAAGGGCCGCAAGGCCCTTTTTTAATGCTCGTTACTTAGGCTGTGTATCCTTCAGCACCAGTAAAAAGAAAGGGTTGACACCAAGTGTCAACCCTTCAAATTTTTCTCGCTTCTACAACACCTTACAAGCAAATCCTTTCAAGTAGAAACCTTCAGGATAAGCACTGTCAGTAGGGTGGTCAGCCGCTTGCTCAAAGCGTTCAACAAACTTCACTTGGCGGCCAGAGTCTACGGCTGCATCAGCGATCACTTTCTGGAATAGCTCGCCGCTCATTAAGCCTGAGCAAGAGTAGGTCAGTAGTGTGCCGCCTGGCTTAAGAATCTGCATCGCCAGCATGTTGATGTCTTTATAGCCATTTGCACCTGACGTCAGGTTGTTCTTGCTGGATACGAACTTAGGCGGATCCATGATTACAACGTCAAATTTAGTGCCTTGGTCGCGGTATTCACGAAGTAGTTTGAATACGTCTGCATTAAGGAATACTGCGCGCTTCTTCGAAATGTCAAACTCGTTTAGTTCTGCGTTGTACTTAGCAGTATCTAATGCAGGTTGAGACACATCAGCATTGATCACACGCTTAGCGCCGCCTTTAAGGGCGTATAAACCAAAGCCGCCAGTGTAAGAGAAACAGTTTAGGACTTCTTTGTCTTGAACGTACTTCATTGATTGAAGACGACTGTCACGCTGGTCAAGGTAGAAACCTGTCTTGTGGCCATCGATGATATCAACACTGATCTTAACGCCGTTTTCTTCAATAACCACTGACTTAGGTGGTTCTTCACCATGCAGAACACCTGTAGTTTGCTCTAAGCCTTCTTTTTTACGTACCGCAACGTCAGAGCGCTCGTAAATATTGCACTCTGGGAATACCTCGAGAAGGGCTTCAACAAGTACTTGCTTATTGAACTCAGCACCAGCGCTTAGTAGCTGGCACACAAGGTAGTTCTGGAATTTATCGATGGTGATGCCAGGAAGGCCGTCAGATTCAGCAGCAATCAGGCGGTAGCCAGTTAGACCGTCACGCACAATAATATCTTCACGTAACAGTTGGGCATCTTGGATACGCTTAACGAAGAATGATTTGTTAATCTCTTCTTTATTGAAGCTCCAAACACGTGCACGGATCTGCGAGTTTGGTGAATACGCCGCTTTTGCCAGCCACTTTTCATCGTGTGAGAAAACATCCACAGTTTCGCCAAGCTTTGGTTCGCCTTCTACTCGGTGAATGCCACGAGAAAACACCCAAGGGTGCTTGCGGCGAAGGGATTTGTCTCGGCCTTTGACTAGATAGATAGCTGGAGTCATTGGGTTACTCAATAGGTTGTTTTTAAAGGAGGGGTATTTTCTAGGATGTGTATAGGAATTGCAAATAAAAGAGCCGCCTAGTGGCGGCTCAGAAATTTATGCTTTTAGACCAGTAAGCAGGGCTTCCATTTGGTCACTTTGATTTCTCAACTGCTCAATGTTGGAGTTAGTTGCATTAATCATGCTGCATACGCTATCTGATTGGATACGAATTTCTTCAACGCTTGCTGCAATGTTGTCAGCAACCACACCTTGCTCTTCAGCCGCAGTCGCAATTTGAATACTACTGTCTGAGATAGATTGGTTCTTCTCAGCGAGTGAGCCTATCTCAACATCGACTTCAGACATCAGTTGTTGTCCTTCAGAGGCATTGGTCACTGTTGTTTCCATTAACTGAGTCAGAGACTGGCTATTGCGTTGCAGCGCTTCAATCATAGTTTGAATCTCTACGGTCGCTTGCTGCGTGCGTCCTGCTAGGGCGCGGACTTCATCTGCAACTACTGCAAAGCCTCGGCCTTGTTCGCCAGCTCGCGCTGCTTCAATTGCCGCGTTAAGTGCGAGTAGGTTAGTTTGCTCCGAAATACCATTGATGGTCGTTACGACTTCATCGATCTGTGCAGCGTTTGCATCCAACTCCGCTACGGCTTCTGACGCTGAACGAATCTCGCTCGAAAGCTGAGAAATAGAGTTAAGGGTGTGGCCAACTTTCTTTTGACCTTGAGTTGCGACACTACGGGCATCTTCTGTTTGCGTGCTTGAGTCATGCGCAAGGTTAGCCACTTCACGAATCGTTGAAGCCATCTGCTCTGTTGCACTTGCTAGGGAATTTAAGTGTTCTTGCTGGGTACCAGAAACATCAGCACTTTGAATGTTCGATTGATTCAAATCAGAGCTGATTTGTTGCATTAACGCGATTGATTCTTGAATCGATATTACCAAGTTTTGCTCACGCTCAGCCACTTGGTCGATTGTAATCGCAATTTCGCTGAATTCGTCACGCACTTTGAAGAAGTTCATGCGACTGGTTAAGTCACCGCTCGCTAGCGTGCTCAATGCTTTGTTCATCGTAAACATTGCGCCGCCAATGAAGGTCATAATGTAATAAACACCTAACGCAATAAGAGACAGTGTAACAAGTACGATGGTGATATGCGTTGCTGACATTGAAGACCAAAGGTTTTGGTCATGCGTTGCGGCGATACTGAACTCACCGCCATTAATGGCAATAGAGCCTTTGCCTGAAGCAAAGGTAATTGTCTCAGAGTTATTGATGATTGAAGCGACTTGGCTTTGCGATAGGTTACCCGCTTCAATCAGGTCTCTCATAAGCACTAGTTCATCTTGGTATAGATGATTGAGCATTTGATCTGCAGTGTTGTCCAAAACCAGTGTCAGAACGACTAATGCAATCAAAGGCAGGAGGAAAAGAAGGTAGAACTTTTCTTGAATTTTGAGATGAATGAGATATTTGTCAATCCAACGAAATGGTATTTCTTTCATAATTATTATATCCAGTGAGAAAACCCATATGTCCATTATGGGTGATAATTAAAACCAGCTAAATATATCACTGAGAAATGAATAGAGGTACTTAGAATGCAAGAAAGTTGTGAGAGGTTCACGGTCTCGGGGCTTGTTCAAGGCGTTGGGTTCAGATATTCGACATCCTATGAAGGACAAAGGCTAGGCGTCACAGGTTATGCTAAGAACTTATATAACGGCGATGTTGAGGTTGTGGTATGCGGTTTGCCGGAGCAAATTGAGGCAATGGCACTGTGGCTTGAGCACGGCCCTAAGACATCAAGAGTGGAGAGTGTTGTAAGAGAGATGATTCCATTCAAACCGTTTAAAGGGTTTAAGATTCTGTAGTGGGAAACTACAGAATCGTCTTTAGCACTATAGGCACTTCGCCGGTTTTGGTAGGCCCGCGAGCTTTGTCGCTTGTTTTGCAGGACCTTGTTTGAATAGCTTGAACAGGTACTTACTGTTGCCTTTTTCTGGCCCGTGCGCCTTTTCCATCGCTTTTACCAACATTCTGACTGCTGGCGATGTATTAAATTCCACATAGAAATCGCGAACAAAATGGACGACTTCTAAGTGTGCATCAGTCAATTCAATACCTTCTTGCTCGGCTAGGATACTAATCATTCCTTCTTCCCATTGGGTATGATCCAATAGATAGCCCTGTGCGTCAGTTTCGATTTGTTTACCGTTGTACTCAAACATCTTACGATCCTAATAACATAGATATTCAATAGGGTAGCGCAGCATACCGTGATTAAACAATATCGCAAGTACGAAAAAGCCCGGCAGGGTTATCTGCCGGGCTTTTGGGTATCAATCTAATGAACGATTAGTCGTTGTTCATAATACCTAGAATGCTTAACAAGCTTGTGAATAGGTTAAGGATGTTTAGGTACATTGAGATAGTCGCGCTTACGTAGTTTGTTTCTTCGCCACGTACGATACGGCTTGTGTCAAATAGAATGAAGCCAGAGAACACAAGTGCAGACATACTACTGATTGCAAGTTGTCCAATTGTAGAACCAACAAAGATGTTGATAATAGCAGCAACGATAACAATGATCAGACCTGCAATCAGGAAGTTACGCATGAATGAGAAATCTTTCTTGCTGCTGATTGTATAAGCCGATAGACCTAAGAACACCATACCCGTCAAGCCAAGAGCTTGAGCAATGATAGAAGGGCCGTTAGCGATTGAAGCATAGTAAGTTAGCATTGGACCAAGAGCACCACCCATTAGAGTTGTGAACACGAAAGTCCATACGATACCCATTGATGAGTTAATGCTTTTTGGTAGCGCGAAGAAAAGAATACCGATAGCTGCAATCTGCATAACAAGAGCCATCATTGGCGAAATACCAATTGCCATTGTTGCCATTGCTGCTACTGCACTTGTTACCAACGTCATTGATAGCAAGAAGTACGTATTCTTAAGCGTTTTGTTGATCTCAAGTGTGTTAGGAGCACTTGTAGAACGGGTAAACATAGGGCTGTTCATGATCTTCCTCGTAAGGTTTTATGTTTATATCTACATTTATGAGGTTGAATGGCCAAAAAATCAAGCCCCAATTAACGTTGTAGTAAATAAAATAATAATAGAAATAAAAACTTATGTATTTTGAAATATGTAACTTGATATTACGTGATTTCACCAAGTTTCAATTTGACATTTAAAAGCGGCTAAAGCGTTTACTTGATTGGTGATAAATTGAACAGGGGTTAGCAACGTTTGGCACTTTTTTTTGCGTTACATGTTAGGGTTACTCAATACGTAATGGGGCTTTATGTTCTAGAGGGGAAATTATGATTTATACGACAACAGAAACGGTTCCTGGCAAAGAAATAGAATCGGTATTAGGCATTGTTAATGGAAACGTAGTCCAGTCTAAACATGTTGGCCGAGATATCATGGCTGGCTTGAAAGGCATCGTCGGAGGTGAGCTCAAAGGTTATACAGAGATGTTGATGGAAGCTCGCAATATAGCTGTACAACGATTGATAGAAGATGCTGAAAAGCTAAATGCGGATGCGATAGTGGGAATACGATTTACAACTAGCTCTGTTACTGATGGTGCGTCAGAAATACTTGTGTTTGGCACGGCAGTTAAGCTCCGTACATAACAAGCATTAACAGCGTTGGCCTTTTTTGTTAGCTGGCTCTTGGGTTAGAAGCCAGCTAAATCTATGTTTATCGATTCTAGTTTGGCAAAACCATCACTGACTTTAAGTTCGAGTTGAAGTCAAAATGAGCATTGACCTTAATATCATCTTTCTCGAATACAACATCATCAAAGTCCGTCATGGCGATCTTAAAGCCATTCTGGACGAATAGAGTTGTGACAGGCGTTCTTTTACTGCTTTTGATAGCTGACTTAAATAATTTTTCCATGGCAACTTACCTTAATTTAGGGAGCTATGACTAAGATAGCGGTCTATGTTTATGAGATCAATTGCGTAATTAATTTGAGAAATCTATGGTATTGGCAATAAATATTTAGATATTTATTGTGACAATTCGACTCTCAGTATGAATGCCGTGAGGTAATGAGTTCAGGGAAGTTTTGTGCACGTTATCTCGTTGTTTTGGGAAGTGACTTATCCATATAATTCTTGAATGTCATAAAGGCTTACAAATCCAGTTAACAACCAAGCTTTTCAGATCAGTGACGTGTGACGAATCTGTGTTCGAAAGGGAGTAAATAATGAGTAAGGAAGTACGAGTAGGTGTGGCAGCGGTCATTCTACGTGAAGGACGTGTTTTACTTGGAGAGCGTATTGGCTCCCATGGAGCGAACACTTGGGCGACTCCAGGTGGGCACCTTGAATTAGGTGAAAGTATTGAACAATGCGCAACGCGGGAAACATTAGAAGAGACAGGATTAACAGTGGACTCGTTTGAGAAACTAACCTTCACCAATGATATTTTCGCAAAAGAAGGTAAACACTATGTAACGCTGTTCGTTGTCGCCACATGTCTTAATGGTGAACCTGAGGTGACGGAACCACATAAATGTAAGCAGTGGAAATGGTTCGAATTGGACGAACTTCCTGAACCGCTTTTCTTACCTCTGACGAATTTGCTAAAGGATTCTGTAAGCCTTAGCGCGTTTATCTAACAATATTGGCAATTCTTATAGACGTTATGTGATTTTCCTGTGATGGCCATAGCGCGCTAAAACTTTTTTTTGGTCGCTGGCGTTCAATGATCAGAAAATAACGGCCTTATAGTGCGTGTTTGGTGCCTTATTTTTGAGATTCTGCGTGGTTTTAAGTTGCTGTTTTTATTGGTTTTGTTTTTCTTGAGATGTTCACCGTAAATGATAGTCTTCCACTCAAAGGGTTAAAGAGACTATAAAATGAATAAAACTGATCAATCTTTTGTCCAAGAGGACTTTTCAAAGCGGGACCTGAGTGGCTTCATCTTTTCTAACTGCAAGTTCTACTGTTGCAGTTTTAAGCGTACGAATCTAAGAGATGCGCAGTTTATTGATTGTGCTTTTATTGAACAAGGAGAGTTGGAAGGCTGCGATTTTTCCTACTCTGATCTCCGGGATGCTTCATTCAAGAGATGTAAGTTATCTATGTCTTACTTCAGCGGGGCTAACTGTTTCGGTCTTGAGTTAAGGGAGTGTGACCTAAAAGGGGCTAACTTTTCTCAAGCTAGTTTTGTAAATCACGTCTCTCACCAGGTTTACTTTTGCTCTGCATATATTACAGGCTGCAACTTATCGTATGTTAATTTTGAAAGGCAGTTAATTGAAAAGTGTGACTTATTTGAGAACCGTTGGATTGGCGCTAATCTACGAGGTGCTTCATTTAAAGGCTCAGATCTCAGTCGTGGTGTTTTCTCTGAAGATTGCTGGGACCAGTTCAAAGTGCAAGGTAGCGACCTAAGTCATTCAGAGCTATACGGCTTAAATCCTCGAAAAGTAGATCTGACAGGTGTAAAAATATGTTCGTGGCAACAAGAACAACTGTTAGAGCAATTAGGGGTAATAGTCGTTCCGGATTAAGCCTGCGATTTGGCTACGCGCATAACAACTCAGA
This sequence comes from Vibrio orientalis CIP 102891 = ATCC 33934, assembly GCF_000176235.1. Lineage (NCBI taxonomy): Bacteria > Pseudomonadati > Pseudomonadota > Gammaproteobacteria > Vibrionales > Vibrionaceae > Vibrio > Vibrio orientalis. Next base: position 942,180 of record NZ_ACZV01000005.1, read on the forward strand.
TTCGCAAGGCTCGGCACTACTAGGTTCGCGAGTTCAATATGCGTATCTTAGGGTACGCCTCGACGCTTCTTGTATTTATATGTGGAATAAGGCTTTATAGGGAAGAATGAATGGCACTTAGAGCGTTTGAAAAAGCAGACTACGACTTGCTAATCCGCTGGATTGATTCTGAAGAACTCAATTATCAATGGGGTGGGCCAAATTTCAATTTCCCTTTAAATCGCAAACAGCTTGATGACCATTGCGCTAAGCCAGAGGTCATTCCGTTAGTTTTTGTTCATAAGGGTATTAACGCTGGTTACGTAGAGTTATTCAAACTCTCGGAGTCAAAATCACGGGTTTGCCGTGTGTTTGTCTCAAATGATTTTCGTGGTCAGGGCATCGCAAAACTTATGCTTCAGCAATTAATCGAATTAGCTCACATTGATCATAACGCTCAAGTGCTGTCGCTAGCGGTTTTTGAGCGTAATACCGTGGCTAAGAAATGCTACGAATCGCTGGGTTTTCAGGTGACTTCGCATCAATCCGGTACGCGATCTTTTGGTGGTGAACCTTGGGATCTTTTGTTAATGGAAAAGTGGTTATGACCAGCACATTGGATTGATACGTCAAGACAAGTGGATGTTATACGTTTGGAGGAGTAATGGAATTCAGCATCAAGATATGCTGAGGCTCTACAAGCAACTTTAGCAACACATAAATATAGAGGAAATAGTGTGGAAATTTGGAAATTAATGCTCTTTATACCTGTGTGTTTTGCACTTAACATGACGCCTGGTCCCAATAACCTATTATCTATGAACAATGCACGTTGTTACGGTTTTAAATCTGCTTTGATCGCGGGCTTAGGTCGTATTGCGGCATTTTCTGTAATGATAGTGTTAGCGGCTTCCGGTTTGGCTGTTGTTCTATATGCGTCTGAGGCTTTATTCCTCACTATCAAAGTCATCGGCGCTACTTATTTATTGTGGATAGCTTTCAACCTGTGGCGCTCAGAGTCTAGCCCTGTTGGTGAATTCGATAACGGTCGCAACCAGTTAGGTTTAGCGAAACAAGAGTTTTTATTAGCCGCTGGTAATCCAAAGGCTATCTTGATCTTTACCGCGTTTCTTCCTCAGTTTGTTGATGTGTCTGCAAGCGTTAATGAGCAGTTTTTCGTTCTGGGTTCTACGTTCCTAATACTGGAAATGGGGGCGATATCGATCTATGCCATGTTTGGAATGTATTTGAGGCAATGGTTCACAAAGCCAAAAATGGCAAAGCGTTTCAATCGAGGTTGCGCTACCTTCTTAGCGATGTCAGGAGCAAGCTTGTTACTAAGCCGCCAACAATAAACTAATCAACATGTTTACAATGTTCAGCGAAAAGCTTTGAGCATTGGACGTTATGTAAATAGGGGGGAATGATGAGTTCAGAAAGTATTAAAAATGTAGTCTTTGACATCGGCAATGTGATGGTACGTTGGGCACCTTTGGAAATAGTAAAGCTAACATTCGGTGAAATCAAAGCTTCTGAGGAACTGGCGAAACGTATCTTTCAGTCTGAAACTTGGTTAGACCTCAATAAAGGTTTCATTTCTGAAGATGATGCCAAAGTGCAGTACAAGCGATTATTAGACTTGTCTGACTTGGAGTGTGAGCGTCTATTTTACTACGTTAAGCGAACTCAGATCCTTATTTATGGTTCAATCGACCTTCTTAAACGCGTTAAGTCATCAGGCTACAACGTTTATGCGTTAACAGATAATGTCCACGAAATCGTAGCCTACCTAAAATCAGAATATTCATTCTGGCCTTTGTTTGATGGCGCGACGGTATCGGCGGAACTTGGTCTCCTCAAACCGCAAGCAGAAATCTATCAATCCTTACTTAACCAACATAAGCTAACTGCATCAGAAACTGTATTTATCGATGATATGCCACACAATGTGGACGGTGCGAGGGCTGTTGGTATCGCAGGGATCCAATTTGAGAATGTAGATCAATGTGAAGAAGAGTTAAAAGCACTGGGTCTGTCTTTTTAGGCAGTGAATAAGTGCTTTAAAGAGAATTAACGTAGGTGAAACGAAAGGGAGCTTAGGATTGGTTAGCTCCCTATTTGGACGTTTAGCTTTGAGCGAATTTAACTCGGATCTTGCTCTTAGCTACGTTAGTCAGATTTAAGCTGTTTACAGCTGTTTTTGCTTCAGCTTCATCAGGCATTTCAAGGAAAGCGAAGCCCTTAGATTGGCCAGTTTCCTGATCTAGAACTAAATCACATTGGGTAACAGTACCGTGAGCAGAGAAGAGAACTCGAACTTCGTGTTCTGTGGTGGTACGCGCTAGATTGCGGACTAAAAGTTTCATAATATTTTGCCTAGTGTAAGTTGCAATCCAATTGTCTCAGGTATAGCGGTGTAAACCAAGAAGAGTTTGTATCCAACAAGAGGATAATGCACTTTAACAGCATGTTACCGAGTTTCTTAATGCTTGATATTATTTTATGTGGAGGAATTATGAGCTCATGTTTCAGAGCTCATAATGTTGGCTTAAGGGTGGGTAATGAGTTGCCCATCTTCATTGGTTAGAAGACTAGCCTTACCTTGTTCAATGAGTTGTGCGGCATAAGATGGCGTCACAGTTTGGATTTCACCTTTTTCTCTACTTACTAATGCTTCCCACGCTTGGTCTTTGTATTTTCCTGCTTGGGTGTACTGAATGAGTACTTTCATAGGTTCACGCTCCGGTGAGTTAGACGTGCTACTAACATTAGTGAATTTGCCTTGGTTGCGCACCTGTTAAATGTGAAACATAAGATTAACCAAATGGCGTTGTTTAGTTTTAATCGGCATTTGTGTTAAAGCTTTAATGTGAATGCACTATGTGTAGCTTTCAGGTAATAAAGCGTGACCGCTGTTTTCCGCGAGATAGACCAGCCCATCAATTACTCTGATTGGCGTTAATAGGTTGTCATCATCACAGCTATCTAGTTCGAATGTAAGGTAAAGGCGGTCAAGTTCAATCTTCAGAAATAAGTTCCCTTGTGGCGCTCTGTCTTGGGTTAAAGCGAACGCTCCAACACCAATAAAGTGCGAACTTTTCAGATTTCTTGTCGCGTAGATGTCACAACGTAGTTGGTGGGCGAGCGTTAAAAAGTCGAGAAGCAGGTTAATTTGGTCATCTGAAACGTTATCGAGCGCTTTCACATGCGGCTTTTTGCAGAAACGTTCTAAATAGTTAACCATTTCGTTGATATCGTTGTTAAATAGCATTGCAGGTTATCCGTGTTGTAAGCGTTGCGATTGTACCTTTGGCGTATCAACATAACAAAATATTTAGAACCATTTACAGATAACGAAAAAGGGTGGCCGACGCCACCCTTTGTTATATGGTTTATCAACCATTAATGGTGCAGAATCTGCGCCAAGAAGTTTTGTGTGCGATCCGACTGAGGGTTTTCAAAGAAATCAACTGGGTTGTTCTCTTCGATAATCTCACCAGCATCCATAAATATAACTCTATCGGCAACCTCTTTAGCAAAACCCATCTCGTGAGTTACACAAAGCATGGTCATGCCTTCTTCTGCGAGCTCGACCATTACATCAAGTACCTCACGCACCATCTCTGGGTCAAGCGCTGACGTTGGTTCATCGAATAGCATTACCTGAGGGCTCATGCACAACGAACGAGCAATAGCCACACGTTGCTGCTGACCACCTGACAACTGACCAGGATACTTATCAGCTTGGTCCGGAATCTTAACGCGCTCAAGGTACTTCATTGCAATCGCTTCAGCTTCTTGCTTTGGCATTTTCTTCACCCAAATAGGCGCTAGAGTACAGTTCTCTAAAACCGTTAGGTGAGGGAATAGATTGAAGTGTTGGAAACACATTCCCACTTCACGTCTAACCGCTTCGATGTTTTTTAGATCTTCTGTGAGTTCATTCCCAGAAACGAAGATGTGACCTTTCTGGTGTTCTTCTAAGCGGTTAATACAGCGAATCATCGTTGATTTACCTGACCCTGATGGGCCACAAATAACAATCTTCTCGCCTTTTTTAACGTCTAGGTTGATGTTCTTTAGTACGTGAAACTCACCGTACCACTTATTCATATCCTTTAGCTGGATCATGTAATCTTGTTGTTGCGTCATAATACGTCCTTGAGCTAATTATCGTTTGTGACCGGTGTGAAGTTTGTTTTCAAGCCAAATCGAATATCTCGACATGCCGAAACAAAATACCCAGAACACTAACGCGACAAATACATAACTTTCGGTTGCAAAACCTAACCACTCAGGGTCGGTGTTTGCTGCTTGACCGATACCGAGCACATCAAACATACCGATGATGAGTACAAGACTGGTATCTTTAAATAGACCGATGAAGGTGTTTACAATCGAAGGAATGGTGATCTTGAGTGCCTGCGGCAAAATGATCAGTCCCATCTTCTTCCAGTACGTAAGGCCTAGTGCATCAGCGGCTTCGTATTGACCTTTTGGTATCGCTTGCAGGCCGCCACGAACAACTTCAGCCATGTACGCAGCACTGAACATTACCACACCAACCAAAGCACGGATCAGCTTATCCGTTTCGGAACCTTCGGCTAAGAATAGCGGAAGCATTACCGATGCCATGAATAGAACGGTGATAAGAGGAACACCACGCCATACCTCAATATACACGGTACACATACTGCGAATAATTGGCATTTCAGAGCGACGACCAAGCGCAAGTGCTACGCCAATAGGTAGTGAAACAACAATACCGACAAGTGCAATAATCAGCGTGACAAGCAAGCCACCCCACTTGTGTGTATCTACAACCTCTAGGCCAAACACGCCACCGTAGAGCAAAGCAGCAATGATAAATGGATAGATGTTAACGAAGAACAACCAAATCCATAATCGCTTCGGTGTTTTCTCATAAGCAAGTAGCACCGTGAAAATCGCTAAGGTGATGTAAAACAGGCGAGGGCGCCATAGCTCTGCTTCCGGGTAGAAACCATACATGAACTGTTCCCAGCGCACGCTGATAAATACCCAACATGCACCTTCTCGGCTACATGCGTCACGCGTTGTACCCACCCAATCCGCGTTCAAAAATGCCCAGTCAAAGGTGTTCCAAAGCAGCATGAACGCGATATAGCCAAGAATAATAGTAACGACAGAGTTTACCGGACCATTAAATAGATTTTTGCGCAGCCAGCCAACCACGCCTACTGTATTAGCAGGTGGCGGTAGGTCAGGCTGAAATTGATGTACACTCATGCTATCTCTCCACTAGCGCTACTTTGCGGTTATAAATGTTCATCAGCGCTGATGTCAGCAAGCTGAGAGTGAGGTAGACACCCATTGTCATTGCGATGATTTCGATCGCTTGACCCGTTTGGTTGAGTGTGGTCCCTGCAAAAACCGAAACTAAGTCAGGGTAACCAATCGCCATTGCAAGGGATGAGTTTTTGGTTAAGTTCAAGTATTGACTTGTCAGTGGGGGGATGATGATTCTTAAGGCTTGAGGAATAACAACAAGCTTTAAGGTACGTGAACGCGGCAATCCAAGCGACATCGCGGCTTCAGTTTGACCATGGTTAACGGCATTGATACCAGAACGGACAATTTCTGCGATGAAAGAGGCCGTATAGATACTCAGTGCAAGCAATAGTGCAGCAAGTTCAGGAATGATACTGATGCCGCCACGGAAGTTGAACCCTTTTAGTTCTGGGAGCTCTGCTGAAATAGGTGAACCCATCAAAAAGTAAACAATGACAGGAAGCACGACACAAAGCCCAAGCGCTATGCGGCCCATAGGAGTTTGTTGACCTGTTAACTTCTGCTTGTTCTTAGCCCAAATACCGATGACGATCGATGCGATGAGACCAATGACAAATGTGGCGACAACGATCGACGAACCTTGTTCAAAAATAGGAGCAGGGAAGTACAAACCTCGTACATTGAGGAAAATGGCTTCGCCTAAGCTCAGACTTTGTCTCGCTGATGGCAGTGCTTGTAATACTGCAAAGTACCAAAAAAAGATTTGCAGAAGTAGCGGAACGTTACGGAATATCTCGATATAAACCGCTGCCAATCGACTAACTAACCAGTTAGATGATAAACGTGCGATACCCATGATAAAACCAATCACAGTAGCGAGAATAATACCGAAAAAGGAGACTAAAGCGGTATTTAGCAGACCGATGACGAAAGTTCGGCCATAAGAGTAGGTTTCATCGTATTCAATCAGCGTTAGGCCAATCCCAAAGCCGGCTTCTTGATCGAGGAAATCAAAACCCGTGGCGATACCGCGAGCTTCTAAGTTGGTAAGTGCATTATTGACAATCGTGTAAAAGAAGAAAACAAGTGCTGCAATCGCAATGATTTGGAAAACAACAGCTCGAAAGGTGGGATTGTATATAAGGTTCGCGTTCTTAGCCGGTCCGTTATCCGCGCTAGACGCTGCATTAGTAGGTTTCATACAACTATAACCTCAAATCCATTTTATATTAAAAAGGGCGGCCAAAACCGCCCATTTTGGGTTGTAACTATAAAAGTTAACGGATTGGTGGAGCGTACATGAAGCCGCCTGCATTCCACAGAGCGTTCACGCCACGAGAGATTTGTAGAGGTGAACCTTCACCTACTGTACGCTCGAAGCTCTCACCGTAGTTACCTACTTGTTTAATTACTTGGTAACCCCAGTCGTCACGAATACCTAGACCTTTACCTTTAGGGCCATCTACACCTAGGATACGTTTGATGTTTGGATCTTTAGACTTCAGCATTTCGTCGGCGTTCTTAGATGAAATACCGTACTCTTCTGCGTTCACCATTGCAGCAAGTGTCCACTTAGCAATGTTAAACCACTGATCGTCACCTTGACGTACTACTGGGCCTAATGGCTCTTTAGAAATGATTTCAGGTAATACTTGCGCTGAAGAAGGGTCTTGAAGGTTTAAGCGAAGAGCGTAAAGACCTGATTGGTCAGTAGTTAATACGTCACAACGGCCAGCATCGAAACCTTTAGATGTTTGAGCTGCTGTATCAAATACAACTGGCTTATAAGACATACCGCTATTACGGAAGTAGTCTGCTAAGTTAAGCTCAGTTGTTGTACCAGACTGAACACAAACAGAAGCGCCATCTAGCTCTTTCGCGCTTGTAAGGCCAAGATCTTTCTTAACCATGAAGCCTTGACCATCGTAGTAGTTAACACCAACGAAGTTCAAACCAAGTGCTGTATCACGGTGCAGTGTCCATGTTGTGTTACGAGAAAGCACGTCGATTTCACCAGATTGCAGTGCAGTGAAACGCTCTTTTGCTGTTAGAGGAACGTATTTTACTTTTGTCTTATCGCCCAATACTGCAGCTGCAAGACCTTGACAGTATTCTACGTCGATGCCTTCCCATTCACCTTTAGAGTTAGGGTTAGAGAAGCCTGGCAAGCCAGTACTTACACCACAAGTTATAAAGCCTTGTTTAGTTACTTTATCAAGCGTGCTATCTGCTGCAGAAGCGCTAGTAGACATCAATGCAGTAGATGCTGCTACAACTGAAGCAAGAAGTGTTAGTTTATGTGCCATTTGTATCCTTCCTGTATGATCCGTGTTAAATCGAGATTTTTCGATGCAACGATTAAGCTCTGTTGTGTTTCTTTATTTGTTTGGTTGCAGTGCTCTTTATTGAGTCTTTGTTAAATCAACCAGTTATAAGCGTAGGAAAGGAATTGTGTTTTCACAACTCTATAATTTAAAAAGATTTTTGAATGAACTCACATTTCCTGACAGACATTAGAATGGCGAAATGTTATGACAATGTAAACAGTGTATAAGTTCACAAAATGGCAATGACAGACTGGTGTGATAAAATTATCAATGATTTTAGGTTTGAAAATTATACAATCCATACAGTTCTGGAATATCTGACTAAAGATCGTTGAAAATTTGGTTATATGTTGGTCGGGTGAAAGATTGGGCATCTACGTTTTGACTTGTTTTTGGTAGTATCAGTAGAACAGCCCCTTATACACATCAAGGAATGAAATGCAGTATTTTCCTCTATTCGTGAATTTGAACCATAAACCCGTATTAGTCGTAGGTGGTGGAGAAGTCGCGAGTCGTAAAGTGGATAGCTTAGTTAGGGCAGGAGCGAGTGTGACGATCGTCTCCCCTCAAGTTGAAGATTATCTGAGTCAGTTGATCGATAAAGGCGAGTGCCAGTGGATTCAAGGTTTCTATTCTGAAGAGTTGCTTGAGACGTCGTACGTGCAGGTTTGGGCGACAACAGATAACCCGAGCTTAAATCATCAGGTACATCGTGATGCGAAACGAAAGGGGATTTTAGTCAATGTTGTCGACGACTTGCCTTATTGTGACTTTATTACTCCTTCGATGATTAACCGAGGCCGCATTCAACTGGCGATTTCCAGTGGCGGTGCAGCGCCTGTGCTGATCCGTAATATGCGTGAGAAGATAGAAGCGGTACTACCTCAGAACTTATCGTTGCAGGCCGATTTTGCTGCCTCTAAGCGTAATGATATAAAAGAAAAACTGCCTACCGTCGACGAGCGCCGTAAGTTTTGGGAAATGTTCTTTGCACGCCCTGATGTTGATAGTGCCAGTAGTCATGCTTGTCTTGAAGCGGCGTATCAAAAAGCACTAGAGGCAGGTTTTAGTCGTAAAGGCTCGATGACCTGGGTCGAATATGGCCATGATGTCGAGCTATTAACATTAAAAGCGTTACGACTGATGCAACAGGCTGAAATTGTCTTGTTCGACAGCCAATGCCCGTTTGCCTTTGTTGATCTGGTCAGGCGAGATGCCGAGCGTATAGAGTTCGCGAATCAAGCAGACTTATCAACACAGATAGAAAGCGCGAAGAAAGAAGATAAAAGGGTGGTGGTGTTACTTGCACCCCATTCGACAAACGTGACTTTTATACAAGGCACAGACACCATCATCTCACTCGGAAGCCAAAAATAAAAAAGGCCAGATACGAAAACGTATCTGGCCTTTCTATTTGGACTAGGCGTAGTTAGTCACGGAAGTTATCGTATTGGAACGGTTGGCCAAGCTCTGCATCGCGAATAAGTGCAATAACCGCTTGTAGGTCATCACGCTTTTTACCCGTTACGCGAACTTTCTCACCTTGAATCGAAGCTTGAACTTTCATTTTGTTGTCTTTAATTAATTTAACGATCTTTTTCGCCATTGGCGTTTCGATACCTTGTTTAAAGAGAACAATTTGATGCCAATTTTTGCCAGTCGCTTCTTCGCCTTTTGCTTCCATTGAACTTGCATCAACGCCACGCTTTGCTAAGTTTCCGCGCAAAATGTCACGCATTTGCTTAAGTTGGAAGTCGCCCTCAGCGTTCAATCTAACGGATTCGTCTTTTTGCATTTCAAAAGAGGCTTCAACACCACGGAAATCAAAACGAGTTGAAAGCTCACGTGAAGCATTATCGACTGCATTGCGAAGTTCTACTGAATCGACTTCAGACACAATATCAAATGATGGCATGTAGGAATCCTTTTAATTATGAACGGGCTTTAACAGCGTTAGCTAACATTTCAAGCATGGTACTTGTATCGTCCCAACCTAGACACGGGTCAGTAATAGACTGTCCGTAAGTTAGGTTGTCGAGGTCAGTCATCGGCTGATTGCCTTCAAGGATGAAGCTCTCTGCCATAATACCCGCAACCTGATTCTTACCTGACTTGATTTGCTCACAGATATCTTTAGCGACATCCAATTGCTTACGGTGCTGCTTCTGGCAGTTAGCATGGCTGAAATCAACAACTAAACGCTCTGGTAAACCGAATTCACCAAGTTGTTTACAGGCAGCGTCTACTGATTCTGCATCAAAGTTAGGACCTGTCTCACCACCACGTAGAATCACATGACCAAATGGGTTACCACTGGTGCGATAAACCGTCATGCGCCCGTTTTTATCCGGAGAATAGAAATAATGCGATGCGTGAGATGCTCGAATTGCATCAATGGCGATTTTAATGTTGCCGTTGGTACCGTTTTTAAACCCAACAGGGCAAGATAGCGCAGAAGCCATCTCACGGTGGATTTGTGATTCAGTCGTACGTGCACCAATCGCGCCCCAAGTGATGAGATCAGCAATGTACTGACCAGTAATCATATCGAGGAACTCAGTCGCAGTTGCTAGGCCAAGCTTGTTGATATCAAGAAGCAATTTACGCGCTTTGTGCAAACCAGCTTCAAGAGCGTAAGAACCGTCGAGATTAGGATCGGTAATCAGACCTTTCCAACCTACAACAGTACGTGGCTTCTCAAAGTAAGTACGCATAACAACAAAGAGCTCATCTTTGTATTGCTCTTGAATCGCAGCGAGACGCTCAGCGTAATCGATAGCTGCTTCTGTATCATGCACTGAACAAGGGCCGACGATTACCAATAGGCGTTGGTCTTCCCCTGAAAGAATATTTTCAATTTGACGACGTGACTGTGCAATGCGCTCTGCGACTTCGTCCGTAATCGGATGCGCGCTTCCTAGTTCTGCCGGAGTTGGCATTGGACCCAGTGGTTGGGTTCTTAATTCATCGGTTTTAAGTGGCATACCACAGCCTGTATTTCTATTTCGAAGCGGTAAAGATAGCGGAAACGAACCTAGGAATAAACCACTTATCGTCAATCTTATCTCTATCGGTGTGTAAATCTGAAAAATTATGCACTTACGTAAAGTAAAAATGCGGATCTACCCTTGTGTTAGCGTAACTCGAACGGTATGTTGAAGATTATAAACACAACAAAATGTTTGCACGGAGCAGTAATGAATCAAAATAGTTCGAGCAGTTTGCATCCTTCATTAAACATTGGCGAGTTTCTGCCAAAATTAGATACGGAATTTGAGGGTTCTCATCTGTTTGTATCTTTGTCTGAGTTAATTCTAGAGCATGTTTTTTATCACCCTGCTTATATGGAATCTAAAGAACCTTTGGACGAAGTAGAGGCCGCTTCTATCAACGCGATCTTAGGTGGCTTAGATGTTGAAACACACTTCGTTTCGACGTTAACGAACCAGATTCTGTCAGCAGTTAAGCCTAATCATACCGTCGTTCGTGTAAGTTTGAGTGGCGCAGATAGCGACAGTTTTAGCTCGCTACTAGGTGGTAACGTTGATTTGCAAGAAACGAACCCAGCACTTGGTGTTAGAGGCGTATCTCGATTTGCCGCGCAACCATTTAACCGTCAGTTTGCACTCGAGTGTAAAGTGATTAAGGTGCTGCAAGCACAAGATTGCAATGTAGAGATCGTGGTGCCTTTTGTACGCGGGCTCTCTGATGCGGCTAAAATCATTGATTTGTTGGCAGAGCAGGGGCTTCCTCGCGGTTTGAATGGCTTAAAGGTGCTGTATACCGTTGATGTACCAGCAGGAGCACTACTTTCCGAAAGATTGTTGCATTACTTTGATGGCGTAGTGGTTAACTTAGAAAATCTAGCACAATTTACACTGGGCATTGACCGATTAAGTGAAGAGCTTGAATACTTGTTTGATCCTCAAAGCGATGCCGTTATCCAACTGATTGAGCAAGTGGTGAAGTCAGCGCATGGCAGCAATAAGCCTGTTGTTGTCTGTAGCAATGCACTTGAACAATATGCTCGCATTCAAGAGTCAGTAACAGACTACGATAATGTGGATGCGGTAGTGACACTGTAACCTAGTCGACGTTGGCAGTTCACTGTTTTATAAGGCCAATGTTAACAAAATGTTGACATTGGCCTTTATTCATTATGAACTAGTTGCACATTCACTGGTCGGACTAGTCTCATGTTATCTCCGCTTACTAAAGCAAACCTATACCTCAACTTCTTTGGTTTTTTCAAAGTGCCATTCATATGGTTAGCAAGACCAAAAATTCTTCATCTTGATAACGAGCGAGTCGAAGTCAAAATTCCGATCAGACGACGAACAAAGAACCATTTAAACAGCATGTATTTTGGTGTGTTAGCCGTTGGGGCTGACGTTGCTGGTGGTTTTATGGCAATGAGTAAAGCGCAGGATAGCGGCAGAAAGGTCTCACTAGCCTTTAAAGCTGTAGAAGGACAGTTTTTAAAGCGTCCTGAAGCTGACGTTCATTTCATCTGCGAAGACGGCAAACAGATCGATCAGATGCTGCAGCGAACGTTCGATACCGGAGAAAGAGTGAATGAAGCGGTAAAAATTACCGCCATCTGTCCATCACTTCATGGCGATGAACCCATGGCGGAGTTTTATCTTACTCTGTCACTGAAGCGAAAGGGTGATTAACCTCTTCGACTTCCATTTGCTCGACAGCGACAATTTTGCTTCGGTTTAAGACAATCTTCCAACGGTAATAAGTGACTTGACCGTTGTGATTGTTTTCTCTGGCAATGAGGTTGATTAAGTGGCGTTTCTCTACCGATTCGCGGCTTACTTGACCGTTGTTATGGGTGTAGACCTTGTTCGAGCCTTTATCCATCAAACGAGTGAGCTCTCGCATACTGACCAAGAGTGATTCTCTGGTTTCTTCATAACCACTCATGAACTTCGATGTCGACATCTCAGTCTTAGAGCTATAGTGGAGAATTTGTTCCTCTCTCTGAACCACGCGCTTCTTTCGGATTGACTTGATGCGATCGGGTAATTTATCTAGAACCTTATAATCAAGCCATTCAAGTTTTTGCCCAACGGCTTTTTTGGTGGTCGGGTCTAAGTACAATTTGCGCCACTTAGGACGTCCTTTTCGGATCCAACGCCACATCACATCGCGAAGGTCATCTTTGAAAATTTCGCGTAGCGCGTAAACGAATGACATTAAAACAATGAACGAAGCGGTAATCTCACCCCAGTAGTCGCGCGCGAGAATTGCCGTAATGGTAACGAACACCATGACAAACCCAGTAGCTCCGCCTTTAACGACACGTTTCATGTTTTTGCCTAATGACTGCGTCTTTTCTTGTAACACAACAGGGTGTTCAATCAATCGTCGTAGCAAGCGCATCTTATTACTCAATCGCGTTACGTCGTCACGTACGCTTTTGGAGTTGTAGTTATTTAGTTTTCGATGGGCGGCTTCTTTTTCGACGATGGCCAGTAAGCTTTCTTTTAGGCTTTTATATTCGCTATCACGTGGCATGTGTGCCACCAGCGACATCAAGCGTTGGCCAGTGTACCAAGACAAGTAGTTATCGATATTGGCGTAGTAGCGCTTTAAGCTTTCTTCATAAGGAATACCACGGCGCAGTTTCTTGAGAATATCGAGAGATAACTTAATCACCTCGTCGACTTCGTCTGTAGTGACGCTCTCTTTATTGTGCTTATTGAGCTCGTTGACTGCTTTGTCTAGAGCGATCACGTATTGATAGGCGAAGAGACTCAAGCTTACGCGGTATTGAGTTGTAGAGAGTCGGCCTCGTTTGGCGAGTCGACTGTGTACCAAGGGTAAGAGCGTTTTGTCACTGTAATAAGCGCGTTTTTGAGTAATAGACTCGTAGTAGAACTCACTCTCTTTGATAACGTCAGAGGACAGCCCGAGTTCGCCAGGGACGAAAAAATACAAGTCAAGGTCTGACTTTTTAGTTGCTGCCATTGCATGTGAAATCTTGAGAGTTATGCCGTCCTGCTTATCAACAGTTAACAATTAATGCTCCTAAAAAAAGTACTAAATATCTGGCGCAAGCATAACAGAGATTCGCTATAATCACCGCAAATTTAACAAGAGACAGTTGAAATGATTAAAGTTGGTCAGATTAACCACTTAGAAGTTGTAAAGACAGCCGATTTTGGCGTATTCCTTGATGCGGGGGATTATGGCACAACCTTACTACCAAACCGTTTTGTTCCTGAAGGTACAGAAGTCGGTGGTTTTGTTGATGCGTTTTTATACTTTGATTCTGACAGTCAGTTAGTCGCCACAACTGAAACTCCAATCGCTCAAGTGGGTGAATGGGGTCTTATGAAAATTGAGGGCGTAAATGCGACGGGCGCATTTGCAGATTGGGGTATCAAAGGTAAAGACCTTCTTATTCCATTTAGTGAGCAGCGTGCTCGCTTTTCTGAAGGCCAGAACGTATTAGTTTACGTTTATACAGACAAAGCGTCTGGGCGCATTGTTGGTACAACTAAGTTTAACAAGCTATTAGACAAAACGCCGGCCAACTACTCACGCAACCAGCAAGTTGACTTAATTATCGCTGAACGTAGTGACTTAGGCTATAAAGCGATTGTTGAAGGTGAGCACTGGGGAATGATCTTTAAGTCTGATGTGTTTGGTAAGTTGTTCATCGGTAAAAAGCTCAAAGGCTACATTAAGAGCATTCGCGAAGATGGCAAAATTGACCTGTCACTGCAAAAGATTGGTGTAGAGAAGATGGACGACTTGAGCCAGAAAGTGATGGATTTGCTTGAGAAAAAAGGCGGCTTTCTTCCATTGAACGATAAGTCTTCACCAGAAGCGATCTTTTCGGCGTTTAGAACCAGTAAAGGCACCTTCAAAAAGACCATTGGTGGTCTATACAAACAAGGCAAGATTGTTATCGATAAAGAAGGTATTCGTTTAGCTTAACGACGCTCTTCTCAGCCTTAAGCCGTCGTGTTGTGCGGCTTAAAAAAAGTGGCCCAAAGCTGATCCTGCTATGGGCCTGGGGAAGGGCTCACACTGAGCCTGCGCTAATTGGTTGATATTTCAAATCAATAAAATAATTGTAGTACAATATCTGGAGTTTGCGCGGCTTGTGTAGAATTTCATACTAATGTTTTACGGTTTAGAATAGGTTTTTATCTCTTACCAGCTCTCGTGGCAAACCATTCTTAATACGATTTCCGACCCATTTTCCTAAGCCAATCACATCGTTATCAAACTTTACGAACACTTCACCTTTACCTGAAAGCTCAGCAGGGCGAACGTCTCGTCCCATAAACCACTCTCGGGCATCATCAATAGAAAGTGCTACACACATAGACTCTTCGCCAGTGGCAAGCGTCGTCGCGACTTGGTGCTGCCAACGGTAACCTTTCTTATGAGCCTCGGCGATTTTTATCCCCATACGTGAAAAACGGAACTCACCAAGCATAGGCTCTAATGCACTCGGGAATAGCCAAACATCATTGTCACGTAACCAAATTGATGTGTCGTCAGGCAGTGAAACACCTAACGTATCTTTTAACTGTGTAGCAATGTCGTTTTCAATCTTCGCGCTTGCTTTCTCAAACGGAAACTTACCTAAACGTTTTTTAACTTTTGGTGCATCGACAGAGCCTGTTTTACGAATTTTAGCGACAAAGAAGCCTTCACAATCGTATACCTGTGGGAAAATGTGTAGGAAGCCTTCTTCGGTTAGCGATTTTTCCGCACCGGTAAATAGATCGGCTAGGCTTTCGAACTCAACAAGGTCGCCAAAGGTTTCTTTTAGGTGGAGACAAACCTGCTGATTTTCTTCAACACTAAGAGTACAAGTCGAGTAAACCATGACACCATTTGGCTTGAGTGCATGGAACGCGCTTTCGATAAGATCCTTTTGCGTCTCTGCAATAGAGAGCACGGATTCTTTATTCCAGTTTTTCATCGCGTCGGCGTCTTTACGAACGGTGCCTTCACCAGAGCATGGAGCATCGATAAGTACGGCATTAAATTGTTCCGGTAGCCAGCCACCAAAGACACGCCCATCGTAGTTAGATAGGGCTGTATTACGAACGCCACAACGTTCAATGTTCGCATGCAGTACTTTTACTCGGCTGGCAGAAAACTCATTGGCGACTAACACACCTGCGTTTTCCATTTTCGCCGCAATTTGAGTGGTCTTTGAACCCGGGGCTGCTGCCATATCGAGTACTGATGTAAAATCATCACCTTGGTTATCAAACAGCGCTGCAACCGGCATCATTGAGCTAGCTTCTTGAATATAGAATAATCCAGACATGTGTTCTGCGGTGTTACCTAACGGCACTTGCGATTCATCTGCTTCAATCCAGAAGCCTTCTTCACACCAAGGAACGGGTTCCAGTTGCCAACCTTTACTTTTAGCTCGTGTTAGGAATGCATCAATCGAAATCTTTAGCGTGTTGACGCGAATACTTTTACGCAGTGGACGTTGGCAAGCGGCGATGAAGTCTTCCATATTAAGGTTAGATGGAAGAATCGCTTCAATTTCGCTGAGGAATTCGGCTGGAAGATATACGTTCTGATGCAAGGTTCTGTCTCTACAAGCTTGAAAGGGCGATGATTATAGCCAATTAATAAAAAAAACGCAGCGATTAGGCTGCGTTTTTCTTAATGATTATGGTTTAGGAATGGCGGTTCTCCATGCCTTCCAGTTTTCTTCTGCTTTCGCATTGAGGTAGAAGGTATGGCCGTGTTTTGCGATAGGCTGCAATTGGCTTTGCTCTGGAGTAGAGAAGGAGATCCCCCCACGAACAAGGCTGTCGAATGTTCCCGCCTTAATGTTCGCCCCGGTTAGCCCTATAGAGACATCGACGCCAGACGCATTCCAAAAGACACTGTTTTGTCGAACTAGATATGCGTACTCAGGACGGATAACAATGTTAGACACGATGCGATCCGCAAATTCGCCCAGTTGTACATGTGTTACTTCGCCGACTTCGATATCACGGTAAAGCACCGGTGTACCGATAGCAATTGAGCCTCTCGATTCGCTTTGGAGCGTAAACTGAACACCCTTAGTTGCTTGTTTTGTCTTGTGTAGAGTAAAGGTATTTTTCGTTTTGCCTTGACCCGGTTGAACACTGATCGATTGAGACAGCAAGTTTTGGATGTTTTTCACGCCACGTAAGCCGACTTCAGCTTTCGGTAACCAGAAGTATGAGCCTTCAGCAGCGATAGAGTCAGTATATTCCGGTAGAATACGAGCTTTAACCTCGACGCTTTGACGCTTAAAGTTCGGCACGACCAGTGTTACTTCACCCACTTTGATTCCGTTGTAATTGATCACTGTTCCTTTCGAAAGCGTATTTTCACCTTCGAAGGTCAACGTGATCACCTGACCAAACTTGCGAGCAGTTTTGAAATCATCATAAAGTATCCATTTACCATTTTGCTTATTGTCGACACCAGGCAGAGAGTCAAACGCAAGGCCACCTTGAATAAGCGATTTTAGTGGCGCAGCTTTAACGCTCACACCTGCCAAACTCGCATCTATTTCAACGCCGGAGCGGTTCCAAAAAACGGTTTGCTCAGTCACAAGGTGTTTATATTGGTTCTCGATGCTTGCTGTGATGATTACGCCTCCGTCGACTAAGTAAAAATCTGAAATACTGCCGACTTGTAAGTTGCGATATAAAAGTGGGCTACCTTTACTGATCGGTGGCAGTTCGTTGGCAAACAAGGTTAATTGGGTAGAGCCTGACATATTGTACTTGGCTAACTCGGCCAATGACTTACTTGGGTAAAGCTTGTATTCCTTTAAAGGTGACTCTTTACCTTCACTGACAAAGCTAATTGATCCAGTTAAAAGCTGTTTTGCCGGTGGAACTGTGATGTTTAATCCAGATTCAGTCAGTTCTGCGCTCGCACTTCCCGTGACAAAGAAGCGATTTTGCGATTTGATCAGCGAAGCGTAGGTGCTGTCGATCAGAATATCGAAGTGGACTTTATCTTTATCAAGGCTGACCTGGGTAACTGAGCCAATACTAATACCTCGATAGAGAATATTCGCGCCTTTATCAAGACCAAAAGAGTTGTCCGCAACGAGTTGTAAAGATACCGAACGCGCTTGTTGGCGGTTGAAGTCATCTTTACGGATTGCACTAAAGGCACGCGAGCGGTCACCTTCACCAGGAACAATTGTTAAGAAGTTACCTTTAACAATGTTTGCAATGTTCTCAACACCAGAAAGTGATACTTTCGCTTCTTCAAGTATGAAGCGGCTTCCTGTCGTTAACATATCACTAAATGCAGGTTGAATAGCGGCAGAAGCGACGATTTCTTCACGACCTTCGTTTAACTGCAGGTCCGTGATTTGGCCAACTTCTAAGCCTCTATACATAATAGGGGCCCCTGATGCGCTGATATTACTGCCGTCAGGTAGGGCAATTTTAATCGCAATACCGCGTCCGGCTGTTTTAATATCTTTATAGAGTCTAAATAACGTATTGTCCGCGACAGGGTTCCCCCCATCTGGTGAGTCAACGGCGATTGAACCGCCGATCAGTGCGCTTAAACTTTCTAAGCGAACATCGACACCTTGAAAGCCAATGTTTGCGCCGATACCGCTCACGTTCCAGAAGCGGCTGTCGTCGGTAATAATATGGCGATATTCGTCTTGAATTGAAGCTTGAATGATGACGTTTTTAGATTGTGAGTCGAGTTGATAGCTGTAGACTTCACCAATAGGTATCTTGCGATAAACGATTTGAGAACCGACAGAGATACCGCCAAGATCGCGCGATTTCAGTGAAATATTGAGCCCCTCAGAAACCAGTAGGTCGGATGGCGCTCGCTCTAAAGCGGTAAATTTTGTCTCTGGTTCAGAAGGGTTGTTGCCCGGTGAAATTGCGATGTAGTTACCGGAGACAAGTGCGTCTAGGCCTGATATACCAGAAAGGCTCGCGGTTGGTTTTACCATCCAAAAGCGTGTTTCCTTGGTTAGAAGCTTGGTCGCTTCTGGGTAAATATCGGCGTCAACATAGATACTTTGAAGATCTTCCGCTAAGTTGATGTCTTTGACCATACCCACTTCAAGGCCTTGGTATCGGATTGTTGTTCGACCAGCAATCAGGCCTTGAGCATCGGAGAAATAGATCTGTACTCGTTGCCCTGCATCTTGAACAGCTTTAAACACTAACCAACCAGCAAGCACCATGGTGATTATCGGCAATAGCCACAGTGGCGAAATCCCTTTATTGCGCTTGATATGTGGTGAATACGAGTTTTGAGTGGGAGATGAATTACTCATTTATAGACTCTTTTTGTTTAACTTCATCAGGGTAGTTATCCCAAATTAACCTTGGATCCATACTTTCAGCGGCCAGCATGGTCAAAACAACCACCAAACCAAACGCTACAGCACCATAGCCGGGAGTAAAGTCGAGTACTTGGCCACGATCGACTAGGGTCATCATGATGGAAATAACAAACAGATCCATCATCGACCAACGTCCAATCCACTTAATCACAAAATAGATAAACATTCTGTGTTTGTGATAGATCTTTCTTTTGAATTGTATCGCCAGTAACAAATATGAGAGTCCAATAATTTTAGCGACCGGAACGACGATACTAGCGACAAAGATGATCACAGCAATACCAATCATGCCACTGTTTACAAGTGATGCGACACCAGAAAAAATGGTGTCTTCTAGACGTTTACCGTTAGTCAGAAGAATCGAAATTGGAATTAGGTTAGCAGGGAAGATAGCGATACTCGCTGCGATCAGATATGCCCAAGTTTTCTGGATTGAATTTGGCTTACGATGGTGAATGGGGCTATCGCATCGTACACAGAATTCACCCTCGGGTTGGGATAAATGACATTGGTGACAGTGTAGCGTTTTCTCTGTCAGGAGGTAGTTATCTTCAGGGTGGAAGGCCTCCCAGTAACGACGAACACTCACGCGAGTAATCAATAATATAGTTGCGACTTGGAGCAGAACTAGGCCGATAAGGCCAGGCCCAACATAGATGTCAGAATAATCCTGAAGTTTAAAACAAGAGATGGCGATACTGACGAGGAATACATCAATCATTACCCAGTTTTTAAGATGCTGAATAATGGAAAGTGAATATTTGAGCAGTTTAAAAGCGCGATATTTCAGCGCGATATGTGCGGTGACGACAGAGCTACACACCAAGAGTGGCGCGATAGAGCTACAAAAAATGATTAAGATCGAAAGTAAAACAAACCCTTCACTAAACAGACTCATGACACCTGAAGGCAGTGTGGCAGGGATCATCATCCCAAATAAACGAATACTGATAAAATCGAAAAAGTGAGAAGGTATAAATAGCAGAAGGCACGCGACGGCGACGGCAAGGTTTCCGGAAAGAGAAGGGGTGCCGCCTCGATACAGATGAGTGTTGCAACGCGGGCAATGGGCGCTTTTGCCTTGCTCGACATCAATAAGGTCAACCGGAAGCTCGCAGCCGTGACATAACCTTACGGATGCAAGTTTGCTAGAGTGTGCATGAAGCTTAGAAGAGGAGCTCATCGCTTCTCTCCTAATTGATGTAGATTGTTTGGGCTAAGCGTGTGTTTGCACGTTCCCATATAAGGTTTGATATAAGCCTTGTTGTTCAACCAACTCTCCATGCGTACCCACTTGCGCGACTTGACCATCTTCCAGAACATAAATTAGGTCTGCTTGTTTAACGGCAGACAAACGATGTGCGACGATCAAGGTTGTACGACCTTTTAAAAATTCAGTAAGCGCTTTGTGCAATGCGGCTTCAGTCGCTGTATCAAGCGCAGATGTTGCTTCATCAAGAATAACAAACCTTGGATTACTCAACACCATGCGAGCAATGGCTAAACGCTGCCTTTGCCCGCCAGATAATCGAATGCCGCTGCGGCCGATTTGAGTTTCAAGCCCATCGCTCAACTGATTAATCACATCTTGCATTTGGGCGATTTCAAGCGCGCGCCATAGCTGCAAGTCATCATATGCTGAGCCTAGCGTCAGATTATGCCTTAAAGTGTCATTAAAGAGTATAGGCTGTTGTAATACAACGGCTATTTGTTCTCTAATTATGTCAAAACTAATTTCGTCAGTGGTGTGACCATTAAACTTAATTAAACCAGAGTCTTGCTGATAGACGCCGATGAGTAGCTGAATGAGTGTCGATTTACCTCCGCCACTGGCACCAACCAGTGCGACTTTCTTACCCGCAGGGATGGTTAAGCTCAGGTCAGATAAGACTTTGACTTCTTCATTATATGAAAAGTTAACATTTTGGATCTCAATATCAACTTCACGGTCATCGGTAAATGGGTTGACCTGACTCACTGGGCGGTGTTCTTCTTCAAGATCTAATAGGGCATTGATACGTTTTAGCGCAGCTTTAGCGCTGTACCAAGAAAACTGGATACCTAATAGCTCCTGAACGGGTGAAAGCATAAACCATAAGTAACCGAATACTGCGAAGATTTGACCAATAGTGAGATCGCTAAACAGTACCATCAACATAGCGACGGCCCGGAATAATTCAAATCCTAACAGAAACAGTAAGAAAGAGACGCGTCCAGCAGCCTCTGATTGCCAAGCGTATTTATCGGCATCGCGGCGTATTTGATCGGCTTGGCCTTTTAATTCATTGAGGAATTCACGTTCTCGGTTAGCAGCGCGCAGCTGATAGATACCATCTAGTGTTTCAACTAAGCGGTTTTGAAAACGTTCGAACGATTGGTTCTCTCGTTTTTTAAGGTGTTTGACCTTGCTACCTAATTTACGAGAGAAGTAAATGACAACAGGGTTCACCAATAGGATGAACAGGCCTAAACGCCAATCTAGCCATAAAAGAACGCCTGCGGTGCCGATGACCGTGAGTAGGCTGATAATAAATTTACTTAATGTCGAACCAATGAACTGATCAATGGTCTCAATATCGGTAATTAAGTGAGCATTAATGCCACCGCTACCTCGGGTTTCGTATTGACGAATGCTGATGCGGCCAAGCTTATCAATCATTTTGCTGCGCATCTGGTAGGTAATGGTTTTTGAGACTAGGGTAAATTGACGGCTTTGTACGATACTCAAAGCTTGGCTGGCACTACGCATTATGACAACAAGCAGTAGTGTGAGAAAAATGTAGCCCGTCGGTGTTTGCATAGAAGTAGGCAACACCATGTCCATAACAGCAAGGCCTGACCCTGGTTGATCCAGAAGTACCTCATCGACCATTAATGGCATAAGAAGAGGAATAGGCACACTAATCAAGGTGGCTAATAAAGCAATCACATTGGCAAATATTAGCTTTGATTTGTGCTTTTTTACTTGTGTTATCAACCAAGAACGGCTAATAGTGTTGTGATTATCTATCATTATAATGAGAATGCTTACTATTTATGGTTTGCGGCGATTGTACGCAGATTCATGCTAGAAGTCTCTAATTTTCAAATGGAATAGTAGGACGTATAGACCTTATGAAAATAGAACATTTCCAACGCTTAACCAAGCAAGCGATCGCACTTATTGAATCGGAAACGGATCTAATTGCTAACTTATCGAACATTAGTTCACTCCTAAATATGGAGCTTGAAGAGTTAAATTGGGTTGGCTTTTATTTAATGAAGGACGATGAGTTGGTGCTGGGGCCGTTTCAAGGTAAGCCCGCTTGTGTGCGAATTCCGGTAGGGCGAGGAGTCTGTGGTACTGCGGTGGCACAAAATCGTGTTCAGCGCATTTATGATGTCCATGAATTTGAAGGTCACATTGCTTGTGACGCGGAAAGTAACTCTGAGATAGTGATTCCATTTTCTATCAATGGTCAAATCGCTGGCGTTTTAGATATTGATAGCCCAAAAGTAGGCCGATTCAGCGAAACTGACGAGCAAGGACTGACTTTTTTGATGAGTGAAGTAGAAAAGCTGCTTAATTCACACGCTATCAAGGCATAAATTGATTATTGAGTGTGGTTTTTCGCTTGCAGGTCACTATAATACCTCAAATATTTATACTTAATGCTCGCGGACATGCCGCAATAACCAGGAATCCACATGGAAAACACTGAAAAGTTAAAAAACAGCAAAGAAGTTATCGCATATATTGCTGAATGTTTCCCTAAGTGCTTTACTTTAGAAGGTGAAGCTAAGCCACTTAAAATTGGTATTTTTCAAGATCTTGCGGAGCGTCTAACTGACGACCCGAAAGTAAGCAAAACTCAACTTCGTGCAGCGTTAAGACAGTACACTTCATCATGGCGTTACCTTCACGGTGTTAAGCCTGGTGCAGTACGTGTAGATTTAGATGGCAACCCAGCAGGTGAGCTTGATGAAGAACACGTAGAACACGCAAAGACTGCACTAGCTGAAAGCAAGGCTAAAGTGCAAGCTCGTCGTAAAGAGCAAGCTCAGAAAGCTCGCGAAGAAGGTAAAGCTAAAGCGAAACCAGCGGCGAAGAAGCCTCAAGCTCGTCGTCCGCAACAGAACAAAGTACAAAAGGCCAGCAAGCCAGTAGAGACGCGCGCTCTGAACGCTGACGAAGTAACAGTCGGTAATCAAGTAAACGTAAATATGGGCAAAGGAAATATGGCTGCGACTATCGTTGAAATCAATAAGGAAGATGTGCGTGTTCAGCTGACTAACGGCCTACAAATGGTTGTAAAAGCGGAGCATTTACGCGCATAAAGGAGATACTCCTACGCATGAAATGCCGTTCAAAATTGTCGCTGATTGCTGCTAGCCTATGGCTAGCAGCTTCTTCAGCCAATGCTCTAGAAGCAAATATCACTCTTGAGGACTTACCAGTCCTTACTCCTGAAGCTCAGCATGAGACAGCAAGCAAACGTGTTACGTCTCGCTTTACTCGCTCTCACTACAAACACTTCTCGTTAAACGATCAGTTTTCTCAGGCTATTTTCGAACGTTATATCGAAATGCTTGATTTCAATCGCAATATCTTTACTCAAGCAGATATTGACTCATTCAATAGTTGGTCAGCAGGTATTGATGACCAATTGAAGTCGGGTGATAACCAGATCGCATTCGATGTTTACAATCTTTCTATCAAGCGTCGTTACGAACGTTTCCAGTATGCGTTAGGGCTGCTAGATAAAGAGATGACTTTTGATAGTGATGAGACAATCGAACTTGACCGAAGTGAAGAAGCTTGGCCACAAAGCACGGCTGAACTTGATGAGTTGTGGCGCAAACGTGTGAAATACGATGCGCTTAACTTAAAGCTGACGGGCAAAGATTGGAATGAGATCAAAGAGGTATTAGGTAAGCGTTATAACAATGCTCTTAAACGCCTTAGCCAAACGCATAATGAAGATGCCTTCCAGCTATACATGAATGCATTTGCGCGCGAAGTAGATCCTCATACTAGCTATCTTTCACCTCGTAGTGCCGACCAGTTCCAAACAGAGATGAACCTGTCTCTAGAGGGGATTGGCGCAGTACTGCAAATGACTGATGATTATACGGTTATTCGTTCTCTTGTTGCTGGTGGCCCTGCGTCTAATAGCAAACAACTTGCCGAAGGTGATCGCATCATAGGTGTTGGTCAAGATGGTGAAGATATTGTTGATGTTATTGGCTGGCGTCTCGATGACGTTGTTCAGTTGATCAAGGGACCGAAAGGAACCAAGGTCAACCTGCAAATCTTACCTGAAGGCAAGGATGTTAAGGCTGAAGTCATTACCATCGTTCGAGATAAGATTCGTCTTGAAGACAGAGCAGTCAAATCTGAAGTCATTGAAAAAGACGGCAAGAAGATTGGTGTTCTAGAAGTACCTAGTTTCTACGTCGGCTTAGCTAAAGATACAGATAAACTTATCGGCGAGCTTAAAGAAAAAGGCGTTGATGGCATTATCGTTGATTTACGTAATAACGGTGGTGGTGCATTAACTGAAGCGACGGCACTTTCCGGCTTGTTTATTACAAGTGGACCCGTTGTGCAGGTGCGTGACAGTTACGGCCGCGTCAATGTTAACAGTGATACTGATGGTAAAATTAGTTACCAAGGTCCACTGACTGTCTTGGTGAATCGATACAGTGCCTCAGCATCAGAAATCTTTGCGGCAGCGATGCAAGATTATGGTAGAGCTATCGTTCTGGGTGAAAACTCATTTGGTAAAGGTACCGTACAGCAACACCGTTCATTGAATCATATCTATGATCTGTTCGATAAAGAGCTAGGTTACGTTCAATATACTATTCAGAAGTTCTACCGCATTGATGGCGGCAGTACTCAGAATAAAGGTGTTGCACCAGATATCGCATTCCCAACAGCTGTTGACCCAAGTGAAACGGGTGAAAGTGTTGAGGATAACGCGCTACCTTGGGACAGTATTGATAAAGCGAAATACGAAGTGTTACAGCGTAACGAGCCTTTGGTCGGTAAACTGGCCGCCAAGCACCAAGTTCGTATTGCGAAAGATCTCGAATTCCGCTTTATCGCAGAAGATATTGAAAAGTACAAAGCTGAAAAAGACGATAATACTTTGTCATTAAACGAGAAGACTCGTAAAGCTGAAAGCGATAAAGCTGATGAGAAACGGCTTGAACGTATAAATCAGCGACAAAAAGCACTTGGTGAGAAAACCTTTAGTACTTTAGATGATGTACCAAAGGATTATGAGGCACCAGATGCTTATTTGGATGAATCTGTAGCCATTATGGTTGATATGATTAAATCTTAATAAAATGAGTAAGATAAAAAGCGAGCTTCCAAAGCTCGCTTTTTTTATGGAAATAATTTATGTGATTTAGATCGAATTTTTCGCTAATTATTGAGCCTGTGCCTAAGCTTAAAGAAAAGAGTGAGGGGCGTGCGATGAGATTGATTGGATTGATATCACTGATTATATGTTTTTCAGTATTCGGCAATGAGAGTCGTGATAACAGCGATTTAACGCAGTTTGATCAGCCATTCTTAATAGGTGACTGGTACCTCGTAAACCCTAATCCTGAGGAGTCGCAAGAAAATTTCTTAGCCATTAAGCTTACACTTGACTCTAACTATAGTTTTAAAATAGATATTCAAAAAAGGGATTACTCTGTAGACCATTGGGAAGGGCTCTATACCGCGAGCGATGACACTCTCATTCTTGGATTAAACACATCAGAGCCACAAATTTACGAGTACTCAGCCAACCATAACTTATTAAATCTTAACGGTGTTGTGTTTACTAAAGCACTATCGAATTCGTTAGCGGGTATGTGGTCAAGTGCCAAACTTGGAGGTGATGATCTTTCGGCCAGTGAGGTCCACCAGCTAGATCTCATCCTACAACCAGATTTTGTGTTTATGTTCCGAGTGAGTAATGACGACGGGGCGGAAGCCATTCACAGAGGTGTTTATTATACCGAAGGGGAGCACCTTGTTTTGTTATATGAAAATGGCGAGCATGAGACGAAGTACACATTGAATAGTGACACCTTAACCTTGGAAATGGAACAAGGAGCGATGTACGCCGTCTTGAATAGAATTCGATAACCACTACTTGGCGCAATAGTGTGAGGTTTGATGACAATATAGACAAATAGTTTGAGTGTTACGTCAACAATAGACAAAAAACGAGGTATTTCCGTAGAGAGCCTCGTTTTTTTCTATTTAGAGTTGTAAGCTAACACGCAACAAATGAAGGCAGCTTTTATCTGCCAATCTCTATACACAATTCATATCATCAAGACTCCTTGGTGAGCACATCAATGAATTTAGTCAGAAGGATTTAGACATGGCTCAGACTCCTCAAGCCAAATATCGCAAAGACTACCAGTCTCCGTCTCATACAATTACCGATATCGACCTTACGTTTGACCTCTATGATAGCGAAACGACAGTCGTTGCTACATCAAATGTAAAGCAGCTTAAAGAGAGCACAACACTGCGTTTAGAAGGTGAAGACCTTAAGCTGAAGAGTATTCACGTAAATGGTGAAACTTGGACTGCATATGATGAGCTAGAAGGTGCATTAGAAATTCATCAGTTGCCTGCAGAGTGTGAATTGACCATCGAGACACTGATCGATCCTGAAGCAAATACAGCCCTTGAAGGTTTATATAAGTCAGGTGGGGCTTTCTGTACTCAATGTGAAGCGGAAGGTTTCCGTCGCATCACTTACTACATGGACCGCCCGGACGTATTGGCAAAATACACAACCAAAGTTATTGCTGACAAAGCGCAATACCCATTCTTATTAAGTAATGGTAACCGGATTGCTCAAGGTGATTTAGAAGGCGGTCGCCATTGGGTTCAATGGCAAGATCCGCATCCGAAACCAGCTTACTTGTTTGCGCTAGTCGCTGGTGATTTCGATGTATTACGCGATAAATTTGTCACTCAAGCTGGTCGTAATGTTGAGCTTGAAATCTTTGTTGATAAAGGCAACTTAGATCGCGCGCCGCATGCGATGACCTCACTCATCAACTCAATGAAGTGGGACGAAGAACGTTTCGGATTAGAATACGATCTTGATATCTACATGATTGTGGCTGTCGATTTCTTCAATATGGGTGCGATGGAGAACAAAGGTTTGAATATCTTTAACTCCAAGTTTGTCTTGGCTAATGAAAAAACCGCAACAGATACGGATTACCTTGGTATTGAAGCGGTAATTGGTCACGAATACTTCCATAACTGGACGGGCAACCGAGTGACTTGCCGCGACTGGTTCCAACTCAGTTTGAAAGAAGGTTTAACGGTATTCCGTGATCAAGAGTTTTCGTCAGACTTAGGCTCGAGAGCGGTAAACCGTATCAACAATGTGCGCATTATCCGTGGTCCTCAATTTGCGGAAGATGCTAGCCCAATGTCTCATCCAATTCGTCCGGATAAAGTGATTGAGATGAACAACTTCTACACGTTAACAGTGTACGAAAAAGGCAGTGAAGTGATTCGTATGATGCATACACTGTTGGGCGAAGAGGGTTTCCAAGCCGGCATGAAGCTGTACTTTGAACGCCATGACGGTACCGCCGCGACGTGTGAAGATTTTGTTGCTGCGATGGAAGATGCATCGGGTGTGGATCTGAAACAGTTCCGTCTATGGTATAGCCAGTCGGGCACACCGACAGTTAAAGTATCAAGTGATTACAACGCTGCTGAGCAAACTTACTCATTAACGGTAGAGCAGTCGACAGAGCCAACTCAAGATCAGGCTGATAAGCAGGCGTTACACATCCCGTTTGATGTAGAACTATATACTCAAAATGGTGGTGTGATTGAGTTACGCTGTAACAATGAGCCGGTTCACCACGTGCTTAATGTGACAGAGACTAAGCAAACATTTGTTTTTGAAAACGTGGCAGAGCAACCAGTACCGTCATTGCTTCGCGAGTTTTCTGCGCCAGTGAAACTTGAGTACGATTACAGTGATGAAGAGCTAATTTTCTTAATGGTTCATGCTCGCAACGAGTTTGCACGTTGGGATGCGGGTCAAATGCTTCTTGCTAAGTACATTCGCGCGAACGTTGCTAAAGTGCAAGCAGGGCAAGAGGTTGAATTGTCGGAAGCGCTTGTCGATGCGTTCCGTGGAGTTTTACTTTCAAAAGACCTCGAGCCAGCATTTATTGCAGAAGTCCTTTCATTACCGAGCTTTAATGAAGTTTCTGGTTGGTATAAACAAGTTGATGTCGATGCCGTCGTTAAAGTACTAAAATCTATCAAAGTGATTCTTGCTACGCAATTGAACGATGAACTAAGTGCGATTTACCACAGCTCTAAACAAGCAACATATTCAATTGAACATGCGGCGATCGGCCAACGCTCGCTACGTAATACAGCGCTGAGCTTCTTAGCTTATACAGAACAAGGTAACGAGCTAGCTCAGAGTCAATATGCAGATGCGAATAATATGACTGATACCATTGCGGCGATGAGTGCGGCGAACAGTGCACAACTAGAGTGCCGCGAATCGCTAATGCAAGATTACAGTGATAAGTGGAAGCATGATGGTTTGGTGATGGATAAGTGGTTTGCGTTGCAAGGTACGAACCCAGCAGAGAACGTTCTCGATGTGATTAAGCAGACGATGGAGCATGAAGCTTTCAGTCTGAAAAACCCAAACCGTACACGTAGCTTGGTTGGCTCATTCCTAAACATGAACCCTATACATTTCCACGCTAAGAGTGGTGAAGGGTATAAGTTTGCGGGTGAAATCTTACGTGAGTTAAACAGCAGCAATCCACAAGTTGCATCTCGCTTAATTGATCCTTTGTTAAAATTCCGCAAGTATGATGATCAACGTCAAGCGACGATTAAGGCAGAGCTTGAAGCGTTGAAGTCGATGGATAATCTGGCCAAAGATCTGTATGAAAAAGTGACTAAGGCGCTTGAGTCTTAACCACATGGATAAAACAGTAGCACTTTTATGTGCTACTGTTTATTTGTACAGTATTTTATTGGCGGTGATAAAAACGTTACTTATTTAACCAATTTATGAATCACTATTACTTCACTCTAAACATCTCATATCAAACTTTCTTGGCTCATTACAATGGCGTAGCGAGTAACGTTTTAGTCGTTACTGACAAGGGGTTACGCTTACAATTGCCTGCATCTCGTTTCAGGCCTTTTCTTAGTCAAATTGGGCTAAAAGGGCGCTTCAGATTAACAACTGACCAAAATAACAAGTTTATGAAGTTAGAACTTCTGTGAGCAACTGATTTTATAGAAGTTTAAATAGAACCTTAGTCACATTCTCGAACATTTCACCTCCTACCACTTCTAAAACAATTAACCATTTATCAATAAAGCTTTTACAATAAAGCGGCATTACCCGTGTTAAGCACTATGCTTACAAAAACCCTCAAAAATACATACAATTCTAATTGTGGAGTGTGATTATGACCGCGCGTGAAACATTGATGCCGGTTCTGCTTGAAAAAGTATATAAACTTATTCAAGACAAACTCGAGCTTGCTCATCAACCTTTAGTCACCCAACTTGCTCAACATCTGTTTAGCAACATCTCTCAAGACGATTTAGTCGAACGCAATGAATCTGATTTATATGGTGCTGTTGTCTCACTTTGGCATCATATTAACGAGAAAAAAGCCGACGATATTTCTGTTCGAGTTTTTAATCCAACCGTAAGCCGTCAAGGATGGCAGTCGACACACACGATCGTAGAAATCGTGGTGCCGGATGGCCCATTTTTGGTTGACTCTGTAAAGATGGCACTTAGCCGTTTGGATCTTTCATCACACTTAATGCTACATGGACCAACGCAGGTAGCTCGTACCGGTAAAGGTGAAATTACCGGTATTAATGAAGGCGAGGGCGTTCTTCAATCTCTATTCCACATTGAGGTTGATCGTCTAAGTCAAAAAGAAGAAATGGCTTCTTTGAAAGCGGAACTTCTCAGCATTCTCAACGATACCGGCCTAGTTGTTCAAGACTGGTTACTGATGGTTGAAAAACTAGAGCAAGTGACGAGTGAAGTGGAATCTCAGAAGGGTAAGATTGAGATCCAACGTGATCGTTATGACGAATCGATCGGATTTTTACGCTGGTTAGGCAAACACAATTTCACATTCATGGGCTACAAAGAATACGATCTTGTTTCCGTGGATGGTGATACAGAGCTTCGTCCAACCCCAGATAAAGGGTTAGGTCTGTTTGCCAATCGTGAACGTGTACGTACGGTTAAGCTTTCAGATTTCCCAGATTCAGCGCGCTTAGAAGCGAAAAAACCGTTTCTCCTAATCGTGACTAAAGGTAACCGAGCATCTCGTATTCATCGCCCGGCATACACTGACTACATTGGAATTAAGAAATTCGATAAGAATGGCAAGGTTATCGGTGAGCACCGATTCACTGGCCTGTACACATCAGCTGTGTACAACCAAAGCGTCGCGGGTATCCCACTTATTAGAGAAAAAGTTGAGCGTATTCTGGAAGCGAGTGGCTACCGAGAAGGTTCATACTCTTATAAAGCACTGCACAATATTTTAGAAAATTACCCACGCGACGAACTACTTCAAGCTAAAGAAGAAGAGCTATTAGAAGTCGGTATGGGCGTTGTCCAGATGCAAGATCGTGACATGCTTCGCCTGTTTGTACGTAAAGACCCGTTTGGTCGTTTCTTCAGTTGTATGGTGTATGTAACTAAAGATCGTTACAACACAGAGCTGCGTCGCCAAACACAACGAATTCTTCAGCAATACTTCGGCTGCAAGCAGGAAGTTGAATTTACAACTTACTTCTCTGAAAGCCCGCTAGCGCGTACTCATTACATCGTTCGTGTTGATAACAACAACATGGATGTCGACGTTAAAATGATTGAGCAAAATTTAATGGAAGCATCTTCTACATGGGATGATCGTTTATCAGAAGCGATCGTAGCAAACTTCGGTGAGAGTAAAGGTCTACCTTTATCAAAAGATTACCTGCGTGCGTTCCCTCGTTCATACAAAGAAGATGTGATGCCTGGATCTGCGGTAGCAGATATCGAACGCCTTGAAAATCTAAGCGATGACAATAAGCTAGGCATGTTGTTCTATCGCCCGCAAGAACTTGCCTCTGACTCTAAGGCGGTAAAACTTAAACTGTATCACCGCGACGAGCCTATCCACCTGTCTGACGTAATGCCTATGCTTGAAAACTTGGGTTTACGTGTTATCGGTGAGTCACCTTATGAAGTGCGTAAGTCGAATGGCCAAGTCTATTGGATCCTAGATTTCTCCATGCTGCATAAGAGTGACAAAACGGTCGATCTTCGTGAAGCAAGAGATCGTTTCCAGCAAGCATTTGCAGCAATCTGGGCGGGCGAACTAGAAAGTGATGGCTTTAACCGCTTGGTTCTAGGTGCATCATTAACGGGTCGTGAGATTTCAATCCTACGTGCGTACGCGCGTTATATGCGTCAAGTTGGCTTCCCATTCAGTCAACACTATATCGAAGAGACGTTGAATCATTACCCAGAACTTGCTAAAGGTTTGGTTGAACTATTTACCAAACGTTTTGAGCCGAAATTCAAAGGCAGCCAGAAAGGGCAAAATGATCTCATCGCTAAGATTACTGAGCAACTCGATCATGTAGAAAGCCTCGATGACGATCGTATCATCCGCCGTTACATGGAGATGATCACTGCAACGTTACGTACAAACTACTACCAACTTGATGACAATAAGCAGGTTAAGCCTTGGCTATCGCTTAAAATGAAGCCGAGTGATATTCCTGAAATTCCTCAGCCAGTACCGGCATTCGAGATCTTCGTCTACGCACCAGATATTGAAGGTGTGCACCTACGTGGCGGTAAAGTCGCACGCGGTGGTTTGCGCTGGTCAGATCGCCAAGAAGATTTCCGTACTGAGATTCTTGGCCTGGTTAAAGCTCAGCAAGTTAAGAACACCGTCATTGTTCCTGTTGGGGCAAAAGGT
Organism: Vibrio orientalis CIP 102891 = ATCC 33934; assembly: GCF_000176235.1. Classification (NCBI taxonomy): domain Bacteria; kingdom Pseudomonadati; phylum Pseudomonadota; class Gammaproteobacteria; order Vibrionales; family Vibrionaceae; genus Vibrio; species Vibrio orientalis. The sequence continues at coordinate 974,142 of NZ_ACZV01000005.1, forward strand.
GGTTTCGTCTGTAAACGTCAACCAACGCTTAGTGGCCGTGATGAGATCTTCGCTGAAGGTCAACGTTGTTACAAACGCTTCATTCGTGCGCTTCTAGATGTATCCGATAACATTATTGATGGCGAGGTAGCGCATCCTAAGAGTGTCGTTCGTCATGATGAGGATGACCCATATTTAGTTGTTGCTGCGGACAAAGGGACTGCGACATTCTCGGATCTTGCTAACTCAGTGTCTGATGAATACAACTTCTGGTTGGGTGATGCATTTGCATCAGGTGGCTCGAACGGCTATGACCACAAAGCAATGGGTATCACTGCTAAAGGTGGTTGGGAATCGGTTAAGCGTCACTTCCGTGAAATGGGAATCAACTGTCAAACAACAGATTTTACAGCGATTGGTGTCGGTGACATGGCAGGGGACGTGTTTGGTAACGGTATGCTGTTATCTAAGCATATTCGCCTACAAGCTGCGTTTAACCATATGCATATCTTCATTGATCCGAACCCTGAGTCTGCGAGTAGCTGGGAAGAGCGTAATCGCTTGTTTAACTTACCACGCTCAAGTTGGGAAGATTACAATGCGGAGCTCATCTCTCAAGGCGGCGGAATCTTCTCTCGCCGCGCGAAGTCGATCACGTTGACTCCTGAAATTCAAAAGATGCTAGGTACTAAAAAGGCGTCGATGGCACCAAACGATCTTATTAAGATGATCTTATCTATGGAAGTCGATCTTCTATGGAATGGTGGTATCGGTACTTATGTTAAAGCATCGGCAGAGACTCATACTGATGTTGGTGACCGAGCCAATGATGTACTGCGTATCGACGGCCGCGACTTGAAAGCGAAAGTGGTCGGTGAAGGCGGTAACTTGGGGATGACTCAGTTGGGTCGTATTGAGTATGCTCTTACTGGTGGCCGCGTTAACACGGACTTTGTCGATAACGTTGGTGGTGTTGACTGTTCTGATAATGAGGTCAACATTAAGATCTTCCTAAATAGTCTAGTGACTAATGGTGATCTGACGGTTAAACAGCGTAATAAGATCCTTGAGTCGATGGAAGACGAAGTGGGTGAGATTGTTCTAGATGATGCTTACTGTCAGGCAGAATCTATCTCGGTCACAGAACAGCAAGGTGTTTCATTAGTTAAAGAGCAAATTCGCTTTATCCACACAATGGAGAAAGCGGGGCACCTTGACCGAGCACTAGAGTATATTCCTGATGATGAAACACTGCTTGAGCGTGAAAAGCAGGGAATGGCACTGACTCGTCCAGAACTTTCGGTATTGGTCGCATACGGTAAAATGGTGCTTAAAGAAGAGCTGGTTCATGAAGACATTGCAAAAGATGAATTCCATGCCCAACAACTGGTCAGCTACTTCCCAACAGAGTTACGACGTAACTATTCTGCACAAATGGATAACCATCCTCTACGTGCTGAAATCATTGCAACAGCACTTGCCAATCAAATGGTTAACGAGATGGGCTGTAATTTCGTTACTCGTCTGCAAGAAGAAACAGGTGCATGTGTGGTTGATATTGCCAACGCTTATACTGCATCTCGTGAAATCTTTGGTTTAGGCAAAGTGTTGCTAGAAGTGCGCTCGTTAGATAACGAAGCCTCGACCGAAGCTCAATACGATATGATCTTCTACGTTCGCAGAACCCTTCGTCGTTTGTCACGTTGGTTGCTGCGCAATCGTACGGGTCGTCAATCGGTGAAAGATCTGATTGAATTGTATCAAGCGGACGTCGATACAATCAAAGAACATCTCGATGATATGCTTGTACCTTCGGAAGTTGAAGAGCATAACGAGATGGCGAAAGCTTGGATTGAGCAGGGCATCAAACCTGAAGTTGCTAACTATGTCGCCCGTTTGTCTAGTTTATACTCAGTGCTGGATATATCAACAGTATCCCGTGAAAAGGGTAAAACCATTGAGCAAACAGCAAAACTTTACTACAACTTAGGTGATCGTTTATCACTTCATTGGTTCTTAAAGCAAATCAATGGGCAGGCCGTGGACAACAACTGGCAGGCACTTGCAAGAGCCGCATTCCGTGAAGATCTTGATTGGCAGCAACGTCAATTAACAGGACAAGTGCTCAACTGTGCTTGTTCACCAGAAGAGCTTGATGTGATGAAAGCGCTTGATGATTGGATTGTGACTAACGAAGTATCTCTTCATCGTTGGGAAAATATCCTTAATGAATTTAAAGTGGGTTCAGTACATGAATTCGCTAAATTCTCGGTAGCTTTACGTGAACTGATGCTGCTAAACCTTAATTGTTCAGCGAATGAGTAAACGATTGCGATAATTCATTGAATAATTCGGTAAAACAGTAAATAATACAGCCCCGTTTACACGGGGCTTTTTTCTTTCGGAGGCACAATGCTCTACCGTCTAGCCAGAACTGGCTTTTTCCAACTTGATGCCGAAAAGGCACATGATCTTGCAATTCAAAACTTCAAACGTTTTACCGGCACGCCACTTGATCTTCTTTATCGTCAACAGCTTCCTCATCGCCCAGTAGAGTGCATGGGGCTGACTTTCCGTAACCCTGTTGGCTTAGCTGCTGGTCTTGATAAAAATGGCGAATGTATCGAAGCGTTCGATGCGATGGGCTTTGGCTTTGTTGAGGTAGGCACGGTCACGCCTCGCCCTCAAGCAGGTAACGACAAACCACGTCTTTTCCGTTTAGTTGAAGCGGAAGGTATTATTAACCGTATGGGTTTCAATAACCTGGGCGTTGATAATCTCATTGAAAATGTTAAGAAAGCAAAATTCGATTGTGTTCTTGGCATTAATATCGGTAAGAACAAAGACACGCCGATCGAGAAGGGTGCTGAAGATTACCTGATCTGTATGGAAAAGGTGTATGACTACGCAGGTTATATCGCAGTTAATATTTCTTCGCCAAACACACCAGGACTTCGTTCACTACAGTATGGTGAAGCGTTAGACGAACTCCTTGCTGAGTTGAAAGCTAAGCAATCTGAATTGGCTGAAAAATTTGGCAAGTATGTGCCTCTAGCATTAAAGATCGCACCGGATCTAACTGATGACGAAATCAAGCAGATTTGTGAATCTCTGATCAAAAACAAAATCGATGCGGTAATCGCAACAAACACTACACTAGACCGTAGCATTGTTGAAGGAATGAAGCATAGTAATGAAGCTGGTGGCTTAAGTGGTCGTCCGGTTCAATCACGCAGTACAGAAGTTGTTCGCCGTTTACACGAAGAGCTAAAAGACCAGATTCCAGTGATTGGGGTAGGTGGTGTTGACTCTTATGTGGCAGCCAAGGAGAAAATGATGGCAGGTGCTCAATTGGTGCAAGTTTACTCAGGCTTCATTTACCATGGGCCAGCGTTAGTACGAGATATCGTTAAGAATCTGTAGATTACATCGCTATGTCATTAAAGCTAGAGTGACAATGTCACTTTAAGCTAGTGACAAAAAAGCTGACGTGAAACGAGAGGAAATGCATAGTCATTTCCTCTTTTTTTTTGCGCAAGAGGGAATAGAATTTCAATATTATTTGGAAGGTAATTAAGCGTTTTACCTAATAATGTAAAAACTAACCAGAGATGGAACGATGCTTAAACCTAGTGACAAATGGACCTGGTATTACGAAGACTCAGAAGGGCACCTTATGCTCGATCTGGGCAACGAAATGCTATTTAAAACAAATCTTCCTCGTAAACTGATTGTCGATTGTGCAATTGGTATAAACGAATTCTCTGTGGATGATGCGTCTGCCTATCAAGGTTACAAAGAGCAAATCGCTCACCTTGATTTAAGTGAACCAAGACAAGCAGAACTCGCTTTGTATTGTGTCGCCGCAAAACGTTTCCACAAACCAGTCCAGCCAAAAAGTTGGTTCTTTGATTCAGTGACTGATGGTTCAATCAGCCCTGAAGAAGGTGATTTGATTCGTCTATCAAACAGCCACAACGAAGGTTATTTCATTGTTCTAGAAGTGGGAGAGAGTGCAAGCTTATGTGCCTCGGTCTGCTTAGAAGAGTTTGCACTGAGCGGCTCTAAAAGTCTTAAGTTCGGTGAAGCGATTAAAGTCATGCATGACCGTATGGCGATCGTAAATCACTTTTTCGCCGTTCAGCCCATCAGAATGGTGAGCTAAAACCCATTATCGTTCCTTTTGTTTCATTTCCCGCCAGCTATCTAGCTGGCTTTTTTTTGCCTTAATTTCCTCGAATACAACAAGTTAATACAGTTTCAGTCGTGCTTCACTTGTGAGATTGGTTCGATTTTTGAGCAAATAACATTCTAATAATTACCACGCTAGTACATTTCTTCTCCTTTAAAAAGGCGATAAGTTCCCCGTTTAGGCTCTTTTTGAAACTTAATTACACGATTTATGCTTACTGGTATAGACCAATTTTGGTGCGAATAAGTATTCACTTCTCTTTTAGCCCTTATTAGTTGGTGGGAAGAGACCTCCACAAGCGAGGCTGTATGTAATTGCATTACCTAAAGTCAAATTGGCTAATGAGTATTCAATTAAGGATTAAACGTGAGGAAAATCGCTATTCGGCTAACGATAGTTGTTGATGTCAGGTATAATGGGGGGTCATTTTCTACAGAATAAAAAGATCACTATGCATCAATATCTTGCGGTTACTTCCAATGGCCTCGAAAACCTTCTGGTTGAGGAGCTTACAAAGCTGGGCATTTCTAATGCTAAACCTGTGCAAGCGGGCGTGCGCTTTAAAGCTTCTAATGAACAGATTTATCGTTGTTGTTTGTGGAGCCGTCTGGCATCGCGTTTTGTTCGTGTGTTATCGGAGTTCACTTGTAACGACGACATGGACTTATACTTGGCGACCTCTTCAGTTAATTGGGTCAACCAATTCCATAGTTCTAAAAAGTTTGTTGTTGATTTCAATGGTACTAACCGTGAAATCAGAAACAGCCAATATGGTGCGATGAAGGTTAAAGATGCAGTAGTGGATTGCTTTGAGAAGAAAAGCTTACCAAGACCGTCGATCAGCAAAGATCTTGCAGATCTTCGCATTCATGTCCGCTTGCATCGTGATAAAGCTATCTTAGGTGTTGATATGGTCGGCGGTGGTCTCCATCAACGCGGTTATCGTCCTGCTTCAGGTAAAGCTCCTCTGCGTGAGACACTAGCTGCGGCTATTATTCTACGTAGTGGTTGGACAGCAGATAAGCCATTGCTCGACCCTATGTGTGGTTCAGGTACTCTGCTGATTGAAGCTGCAATGATGGCGGCTAACATGGCTCCTGGCGTTAAGCGTGAAAAGTGGGGCTTTGAATCATTAGAAGATTTCGAACCTGAGCTTTGGGCTGAGGTAAAATCTGAGGCATCAGTTCAAGCCCGACGTGGCGTCAATAAAATTGACACTAAATTCTACGGCTTTGACAACGATGCGCGCGTAATTCAAACCGCTCGTGATAATGCTCGACGCGCTGGAGTCGATTCACTGATTGAATTCAAAGAAGGTGATGCAGCTCAAGTAACACGTCCAGCAGGCTTCGAAGAGGGTGTTATCGTATCAAACCCACCATACGGTGAACGTCTTGGAACGCATCCTGGCTTAATTGCGCTCTATACAGCATTTGGTGCGCAGCTAAAAGCTCAGTTCGGCGGTTGCCAGGCTTCTATCTTCTCAAGCTCAGACGAGTTATTAAGTTGTCTACGTATGCGCGCAGACAAACAATTCAAACTAAACAACGGCGCGTTGCCTTGTCAGCAGAAAAACTATTCAATCAGTGCGCGTCAGTCTGAAAATAAAGGTGACAATGTCACTGAGCAGGCGATTGCTCCTGACTTTTCAAACCGCCTAAAGAAAAACATTGGTAAGATCGGTAAATGGGCGCGCAAAGAGCAGCTCGACTGCTACCGTATCTACGATGCTGATTTGCCTGATTACAACGTTGCGATTGACGTTTATCTGGATCAACTTGTGATTCAAGAGTATGCAGCACCAAAAGACATCCCTGAAGAAACTGCGAAACGTCGCCTGACGGACATTATCCGTGCGTCGATACAAGTTACGGGCATAGAAGCGAACAAAGTCGTTCTTAAAGTGAGAGAGAAGCAGAAAGGCCGCTCTCAATACCAAAAGCTCTCTCAGGAATCTGAAAAGCTAGAAGTTAACGAATATGGCGTTAAGCTTATTGTTAATCTGCACGACTACCTTGATACCGGTTTGTTCTTAGACCATAAAATCACTCGACGTAAGTTAGGTGAAATGGCGGCAGGTAAAGACTTCTTAAACCTTTTCGCTTATACAGGCTCTGCAACCGTTCACGCAGCCTGTGGTGGCGCAAAGTCGACCACAACTGTCGATATGTCTAACACCTACTTGGAGTGGGCGAAAGACAATATGAAGTTGAACGGCCAAGTCGGTCGTCAGCATCGTTTTGAGCAAGCTGACTGTTTACAATGGCTTGAGAAGTCATCGGCACAATTCGATTTGATTTTCATCGATCCGCCAACGTTCTCAAACTCTAAACGTATGGAACAAAGTTTTGATGTTCAGCGCGATCATATCCAGTTGATGAAAAACTTAAAACGCCTGCTTCGTCCTGAAGGTACGATCGTATTCTCAAACAACAAGCGTCATTTTAAGATGGACTTGGAGTCATTGCAGGAACTAGGACTAGCGGCTAAGAACATCTCTAGTCAGACATTGCCGCTCGACTTTTCGCGTAATAAACACATTCACAACTGTTGGGTACTCACACACAAGGACTAGTTAAGTATCGTGATCACTTTGTACAGTACAGAAGGGTGCCATCTTTGTGAGATGGCATTTCACTTAACTCAACAACTCAATATTTCAGATCAGGTCGATATTGTAGATATCGCATTTGACGATGAGCTATTTTCGCGTTACGGGGTCACTATTCCCGTGTTGAATTATCAAGGAAATGAGCTCAATTGGCCTTTTGATTTGGAACAACTACAAGCTTGGTTAGATAACAATGGCATTGCTAACAATTAATAACGGATTACTGGCTTACGGTGATCATCCTTTACTAGACCATTCAGACTTCGCGCTTCAAGAAAATGAACGCGTTTGTTTAGTCGGTAGAAACGGCGCTGGTAAATCGACCTTGATGAAGGTGTTAGCCGGTGAAGTCATCCTTGATGACGGTAAACTGACTGTTACTCAAGACGTCGTCGTATCAAGACTTGAACAAGACCCGCCTCGAAACCAAGAAGGTACGGTCTTTGACTACGTAGCGGGTGGCCTTGCTGAAATCGGCGAAAAGCTGAAGATCTATCAAGATCTGCTTGATCTGATTGCGGTAGATGCGTCTGAGAAAAATATTAATAAGCTAGCGCGTATTCAAGAAGAGCTTGAAGCGAACAGTGCTTGGCGTTTTGAAGACCGTATTAAGAATGTTCTAGCGGCCTTAAAGCTCGATGGTCATACAAAGTTGACTGACTTATCTGGTGGCTGGCAACGTAAAGCCGCTCTGGCTCGCGCTTTGGTTCGCGATCCTGATGTATTGTTGCTTGATGAGCCTACCAACCACCTTGATGTAACGACTATCGAATGGTTAGAGAGCTTCCTTAAAGATTTCCGCGGTTCAATTATTTTCATTTCACACGATCGCGCATTCATCAAATCGATGGCGACTCGTATTGTAGATTTAGACCGTGGCAAACTCGCTTCATATCCGGGTGATTATGATAATTATCTGATTGAGAAAGAAGAAGCGTTACGTGTTGAGGAAATGCAAAACGCTGAATTCGACAAAAAACTCGCTCAGGAAGAAGTGTGGATTCGCCAAGGTATTAAAGCACGTCGCACTCGAAATGAAGGGCGTGTTAGAGCGCTTAAAAAGCTCCGAGAAGAACGTAGTGACCGCCGTGAAGTTCAAGGTAAAGCCAATATTCAAATTGATGATGCAGCGCGTTCAGGCAAGATTGTGTTTGAAGCCAAGAACATCAACTACAGTATTGATGATAAGTCGATCGTGAAGGACTTCTCGTTCAATATCATGCGTGGTGACCGTATCGCTCTTATTGGCCCCAACGGTTGTGGTAAGAGTACATTACTCAAGTTACTACTTAACGACCTTGAACCTCAGTCCGGTAAGTTACACTGCGGCACTAAGTTAGAAGTTGCCTATTTTGACCAATATCGTGAAATTCTAGATCCTGAGAAGTCAGTTATTGATAACTTAGCGGATGGTAAGCAAGAGGTGATGGTCGGCGGACGTCAGCGCCATGCGTTAAGCTACTTGCAAGACTTCCTATTTGCTCCTAAGCGTGCTCGAACACCGGTTAAAGCGCTATCGGGTGGTGAAAAGAACCGCTTGCTACTTGCTCGAATTTTCCTCAGATCAAACAACTTGTTGGTGCTAGATGAACCAACTAACGATCTAGATATCGAAACTTTGGAACTTTTAGAAGATTTGCTTGCCAACTATCAGGGTACGTTGTTACTTGTTAGTCACGATCGTCAGTTCGTTGATAACACAGTGACAACGAGTTGGATATTTGAAGGTGAAGGCGTTATTGAAGAGTTTGTCGGTGGTTATCACGATGCTCAACAGCAACGTCTACAAAGCCATCAAGCGCGATCGGATGAAAAACCATCGAAAAGTACTAAACAGGTTGAGGAAACTCCCAAAACGGCGGTGGTTAAGAACAAGCCTCAGAAGTTATCTTATAAACTGCAACGAGAGTTAGAAGCGTTACCCGCAAAACTTGAAGAGCTAGAATCTGAAATCGAGAATTTGCAAGAGCAGGTTAACACTGCGGACTTCTTTTCAAAGTCTGTTGACCAAACGCAACCAATATTAGATAAGTTGGCTGCTACCGAGCAGGAACTTGAAATTGCTTTCGAACGCTGGGAAGAGCTCGAGGCAATGCAACAGGAAAGTTAAGATCAAATGAGTAGTAAAATTTTTAAGATTTCAGCAGTTGCGGCTACAGTCGCAGCTTCTTTCGCAGCAAATGCTGCGTTATACAATGTATACAAGTATGACGATAGCTCAGCAGTGCAAACATATGGTGTTGCGATTTCACCAGTAACTGATTCAGGACAAACGAACTGTTTCAGCGACACGTGTGATCAGCAAACGTCAGCCATTGCTTATGAAGGGAAGCGTTACCAAGAAGGCTTCCAATATCGCGACGAATCGCCATTCTTAGTGAACTTCGGTTTCGACTATATTGATTCCGGCGACAACATTTACGATAACTTTCGCTCGTACTGTTATAACTATCTAGGCTACACGGACTCTATTTGTGAGAACTGGGCAAATAGCCAGTATACTAATGGTTACGCAAACGAAGTCGGCGGCGATATCGACAATTCACGAGCTTATTTAGAAAACACAAGCGTAGCGGGTGACGGCAATGTAATTGTTAACAGTATAAATGCTGCCGGAAAGCCTGTAGGTAACTATCAGACTAATTCCCGCCGTAACACTGCTTACGCTGACTCTGATACCTTTACCGACGGTGATCGTTCTCGTGCATGGGCGCAGTATGATGATGGTTCAAATGTCTACACTGTTGGAAGTGTTTCAACTCAAAACGGTACTGGCGCTGATTACACATCAAAAGCGGCGATCTGGAAAGATGGCGTTGTAAATGAATTGGCTTGGGATAGTGCAGCCGTTCGTGACCGCGTAATGCCGCAAGGTAGCGCTCGTGATATTGCTCAAGTATCTAATAAATTCTACGCCGTTGGATATAACAGTGATGTTGAAGAGCGTTTACGCGCTAGCGTATTCTCTTCTTCAGATGGTAGTACCTGGACATCAACGTTTGTCTCTGGCTTCGATGGTGGCGACCGTGACCTAGATAACTACCTGAACTCAACACTGACTGCTGTCAGTGAAAATGGTGTAGGGGTTGGTACTTATAAGCTGAGAGACGTAGTCAGTAACGGAGCATACAGTAACGGATTATTTTATGTCTCAGACGTCGCTAATCCAACTGCGAAAGTGTTCTCTGGCGATATCTTCTTTACTGGTGCAAATGGCTTAATCGGCGGCATTAACAAGTACGACGAAGTTGTTGGTTCGGTGGATTTTGAAACTCACCGTGAAGTAGATGGTCAACCACGTGCGCAAAGAGCCTTTATCACTCAGCTAACGAGTAAAGCTCAAGCGCCACTTCAAGGCAAAGGTTGGTATCTTGATAACCTTACCTATGGTAGCAACGCATTAGCATCAAACAACGATTACCGTATTATCCAAGCAGGTGATATCAACGATGCGGGTGTTATCGCGGCAACTGCATACTATTGTGAAGGTGGCTACGCGAGTGACGCGATTGATGCTTCTTGTAGCGGCTCATCAAAACTTGTTGCTGTGAAATTAGTTCCAGTGACAGATCCTTCTATTACAGAGCGACCTGTAGAGACCTCTACTGTAGAACGTAGTGGTGGTACGTTAGGGTTCTTTGCTCTGACACTTCTAGGTCTACTTGGGTTCCGTAGAAAATAGGTTAAATATCCAACAAGGGCACAGGTTCACAGTTTTGAATCTGTGCCTTTTTTTTATCTTGAATAAAGCCACATTTTGATCGAATCTTAATCTAGAAGCCATAAAAGCTTCATGTCTATCACGTAACGCAAGCAACGAGATTGCTGGTGGAGTGATAGATTTAAGTAGTACGTTAAGAAAACATTTTATGTATGAGGACGACACTATGAAGAGACAAAAGCGTGACCGCTTAGAAAGAGCTCAATCTCAAGGATATAAAGCGGGCCTTAATGGTCGCTCAATGGAGGCATGTCCATACCAGCAGATGGATGCTCGATCTTATTGGCTTGGTGGTTGGCGCGATGCCAGGGAAGATAAACACTCTGGTCTCTACAAATAACACTCAATCCACATACTTTGAAAGGATCTAGCCCCGAAAGGGGCTTTTAAATGAACACTTAATGCACTATAACTAAATATATTGGGATAAAAAAAGCGACTAAAGTTAGTCGCTATTCTTAAAAGTCTAACTTAAAACGCTGACGTATCTTGGAAAAGACCAACTTTCAGGTCTTTCGCTACGTAGATTTCTTTGCCGTCAACAAGTACACGGCCATCTGCAAGACCCATAACCAGTCTACGGTTAACAACGCGTTTCATGTGAATTTCGTAAGTTACTTTTTTCGCAGTAGGTAGGATCTGGCCAGTGAATTTGACTTCGCCAACACCTAGTGCACGACCTTTACCTTTGCCGCCAACCCAGCCTAGGTAGAAACCAACAAGCTGCCACATTGCATCAAGGCCTAGACAGCCAGGCATTACTGGGTCACCAGGGAAGTGACAGTCAAAGAACCATAGGTCTGGAGTAATATCTAGTTCAGCTAAGATAAGACCCTTACCGTAATCGCCTTCTGTTTCTGACATCTTACTGATGCGATCCATCATTAGCATGTTTGGCGCTGGTAGCTGAGGGTAACCCGGGCCGAACAGTTCACCTTGGCTAGATGCTAGAAGATCTTCACGGTTATAAGAATCACGTTTGTTTTGCATTATCAATTACTCCAAATTTTGATAGGAGCATGTTAGTGAACACGTGTACGCTAAACAACTCCGATCAGTCCATTTTTTAATGATTTACGTCTTACATGAACCAGTTTTTGATTCGTTCCACAAAACCCGGTGGGTGTTCATGTCTTTCAAAGTTTTCAATACGTTGAGCGATCTTACTAATCACACTTTCTTCATCGTCGCCTCTAAACGGCTTACCCATAATGATAGGAATTGCTTCATCGACCGTTGATACCGACCAGATATGAAATTCATTCTTTTTAATGCTTTCCACGACATCTTTATGGAGGGCTAAATGTTTAAGGTTTGTTTTAGGTAAGATCACGCCTTGTTCGCCAGTAAAGCCTTGATGCTTACAAACGTGGTAGAAACCTTCGATTTTCTCATTCAATCCGCCTACCGCTTGTACTCGACCAAACTGGTCCACTGCGCCGGTAACGGCTATTTGTTGATTGATAGGGTATTCGGACAATGCACTCACAAAAGAGCAAAGCTCTGCCAGAGTTGCGCTGTCGCCATCTACTTCGCTGTATGATTGTTCAAACACGACGGAAGCAGAATATGGTAGGGGCTCATCTAATTGTAGGGCGCTGCTGACGAAGGCTTGCATGATCATCATGCCTTTTGCGTGCAGGTTGCCACCAAGCTCGGCTTTGCGCTCTACATCAGAAATGTCACCATCACCGAAGTGGATAACACATGAAATACGTGCCGGTTCGCCATATGACATTGGGTGGCCGGGGACGTCAATAACTGTCAGACCATTGACTTGGCCAATGCATTCACCTTTGGTTTCAATGATGACTTGCCCATCGGTAATATCGGCTAGCGCACGCTCAGGTAAGTAGGCTTCTCGGTGATACTTGTTTTCCAACGCTTGGTCTAAGTCGAGTTCTGATATGAACTGTTGATTAGAGGTCAGTCGTGCTTCTTCAAATAGGGCTAAATACCAAAGCACCTCGATAGGCATGTAGTGCTGATCTTCAGTGTATCGAGCCCCAGCGTTCATAAGACGGTGAATTGCACCAAAGGTAGGTTGGGGCAGCTTATAATGCTCAACCATCCAAGAAATGAACCCTAAGTACTGTTCGATAGTATTGTTATCAAGTGCAAGCTCTGTTTCAACTTCTGTAAAAAGTGCTAACCCGGTATAAAGCTCAGGTTCAAGGTATTCGAAGTCTGCAATTTGGTGTCTGTCACCAACCAGTACGACTTTAATATCATATTTAGTCGATGGTTCATCGAGAGCGATGAATTTGGTATTTGCATTTACTGGATTGACAACCTGTCCCAACAGTACCGACCTTAACACTTGCCAACTGGCAGGGTTAGCAAGCAGGAGTGTCGCTGGAATAACCAAATAACCACCGTTGGCTTTATCAAATAACCCTGAGACTTTGGTGACAATGTCACCTTTTTCGTCACATATGTAAGAGCCGAGAAGTGATGTGATATTCAATGACTCAGTGGTTACACATGGCTTGGCGGAATCAAGAGCACTCAACCCATCTTTAATTAAGTTGCGATAGAAAGCATTATCGATAGAATTTATAACCAGCAGGCGGCTATATCCTGCGAGCTTTGTAAACGTATCTAAAGATTGTTTCAGACGAGGCTGAATGTCGAAAAAATTGACTAGGCTTAGCTCAGAAAATCTTTGAATTTTCGCATCGTAGCGAGAATATTGAGGGGTAACAGCGTGCCAGCTTTCTTGGTTCATTGAATCAAATCATGTGCTTTAATTGGACGCAAAGTATATAGAAAAACTGATGTAGTATATATAGATAATTTATCTAATGATCTTGATCTCTTTTCGAATACAATAGGGATTGTAAGTTATGTTACTTACGGTTACGCTGTCACTCTAACGTATATTAAATGGCCTTGAAATGAAATATCAGCAGCTTGAAAATCTTGAATGTGGTTGGAAATGGACTTACTTAGTCAATAAATGGAAAGCTGGTGAATCTATTACTTGCCACATTGATACGAGTGAGGCTGATACTGCAGTCGCTGAACTGAGAAAAATAGAGCACGAGCCGACCCGAGTTCTTGAGTGGATTGAAAACCATATGGCTCCTGAGCTCGATAATAAGCTTAAACAGGCTATTCGTGCTAAACGTAAGCGCCACTTTAATGCAGAGCAGATCCACACGAAGAAGAAATCGATTGATCTTGATTATCGTGTCTGGGAGAAGCTGTCACACCGTGCCAATGAGTTGGGGTGTACACTTTCTGATGCGATTGAATATTTGCTTTCAGAAGCGTCGAGAAGCGAGAAAGCAAGTAAAGCGGTAACTAGCTTAAAAGAAGATTTGAGTAAATTGCTTGATTAACGTTAGGGGATGTCATGATGCTTTATGTGATTTTGATTGCTGCAATTCTTATATTTTGGTTGGTTGCTATTGACCGACCTATTCTGAAGGTGGCGTTCGTAGACGGAAAAATTGTCAAAGAGAAAGGGCACTTTCCAGCTAGCTTTCGTCATAACGTGTTAGAAATTGCGCATCGCACGCCTTTCAGTGGCGAATTAAAAGTGTACCAACAGCGCTCAGGTACAAAGCTTGTTATGTCGAAAGAGATCAATAAATCAGTTCAACAACGAATTCGCAATGTATTCCCGTTTCAAGGTTTCCGCTCTAAGGGCAATAAAAAGTCAAACTAAGAAGCTTGTCAATTTCCCGTTTCTCTCCTAAATTCTTAGAAGTTAATGGCTAGAAAATTTGCTTGTCATCAGAGCTAATCATGATGACTAAACAGGCTTATTTTTCCATACTAAAGCTCCCTTCGTGTTTGTGCTGATGACACCAAGGTCAATCTACTCGCAATCAAGTTGTCCGTACGGACTATCGATACAAATACAGTCGTCTACACGTTATCTAACATTATATGGTTATGCAAAGTTCTCTCACTACAAATAAGAATTACAACCAAGAAGCTGTTGACCTTGCACGCAAAATATCTCTCTTAACAAAAGAGCGCCATGCCAAGTGGTTAGTCAGTTTAAAATACTTACTCGATCAATCCGATGTTGATGGTGTATTGAGTCGACAGAGTGAGTTTTGTGACAGTGTAATTCTAAACGAGAAAGAGCGAATTACGGATAATCAGCGCCTACTACTCGAATGTGAAAGTTCACGAGTTCAAGAGCGTAGGCAAGCAATTGAAGAAAGACAAAAGATTCATAGTTTTGTTATTGATGATGTCGCAGCCTATGCACAAGAAAAAATTTTCGAGAAGCTCGCGTCTTTACCGGTAAACAAACTTTTCAACCGTTTTCCAGACTTTAGCCATTTTATGAGTATCGCTTACTCGCCATCACTCACTTATACAAAACTGTCGGTGTTAACCACCAATGATACTCAACTGAAATCGGAAGTGATTGAACTAGCGAACAATCCCAAGTTTTGTGAACGCATTGGTAAATCTGCACGCAACCTTCAAGATCCCAAGATAGCAATTGGTACGCTTGGAATTGAAAACTCAAGTTTGCTGTTTCCGATTCTTATGGCGAGGCGTCTACTGAGATGGCAAGACAAGCCAACCAAAAATATAGCCCCTAAGCTATGGCAATACTTAATACTGACGGCCAATGTGACGCGATTAAGGCTAGAGCAGGGCAATGCTAAGAACCCTGAGCAAGGCGTACTTCTTGGTGTATTAAGAACGTTAAGCCATTTTGCCGTCGTCAACCATTTTACTCAGCTCTATGAAGACGCATTAGTCGATAAAATGCAGTACTACCGTGAAAACAACATGCGCGATCAATATTACTCATGCGCAGATGTCACACCAAATCTAAGTATTATCCCGAAACTGATTGTCGAGCTAGAACATACACTGACACAAAAGATAGTTGATGCTCTGGATTGGGGCCCGCAGACTCTTCACTTGAAGGTAGCCTTACAAGAAGATTTGGATCAAGTGCCTATTCTTGAAAGAAGCGAGGCCGGTGTGGCTCTGGCTCAAGCGCAAGCTTATGCTATTTACGATGCGTTGGAACGCAGTGATGTGTTTGTCGAGAAACATAAACCGTTCTGGTTTGCTAACGTTCAGATGTCTGCGGAGTCTATTCAACAAATTTGCGCTAAGCAACCTGGTAAAGTGGAGTTAAGCCAGTAATAACGGGTTAGTCGTGGGTATTTAATGCACTATAACTAAGTAATGTGATGGATTTTAATACATCAAACAGTGCGAAAACTCTTAGCTCAAGTAGTCATTTTTCTAACCAATTCTAGCAGTAACAAACTACCTGGCATAATCTAACAATTATTCAGTGACTTAATATGGTTTGAATGTAACTAATAGACTAGTATCTCCTTGCTTTTGGATAGGCATATTGCAGCCGATTGCTATTATGTACTTTTACGGAAATCAGAAACTTATGGATGAAAATAGTCAAATATGGCGTCAGTACTACGAAAAGGCACGATCTCGACCACACTTAAAGCGTACTGAGCTTGCAGTCCGACTCAACGAATCAGACCTCAAAGTAGCCACGGATGTTGGTTGTGGAACAGGTAGCGATATCGAGTATCTAGAACAACAGGGTTTTCAAGTTCATGGCTTCGATATTAATCCTGATTCCGTCGCTATTTGTAGAGACCGATTTAAGTCAAAGTCATTAGTGGATATCGTAGAGTCTTCGTTTGAGTCGTTCGACTACCCAAAATCTGCTGTAGTAATCGCAAACTCAAGCTTATTCTTCGTTGACCCAGACCAATTTGAAGCGACCTGGAGCAGAATTAAATCTTCCATTGAAATCGGAGGGGTGTTTGCAGGGGACTTCATGGGGTTTAAAGATAGCTGGGCTAAAAACTATCGAAGCCCAACAACAACTTTATCGGAATCAGAGGTAAAGGCTTTGCTCTCTGACTTTGAAATTGTCAGGTTCTTTGAGCGTGATGAAAACGCTAAAACTTCATTGGGTAGAATAAAGCATTGGCATACATATTCCGTGGTCGCTGTGAAACGGACATAAAAACGTTGAACGATAAAGATGGCACTTGATTGCGTAGGAGTAATCTGTTGCTTGATTAGGGGCAAACTCGGGATTTCAAGTGTGACCGCGTAACCTTATTATTTGGCAATGTCGACATGACGCTCATCGAGCGGTAAATACCATGAGATTTAGGCTGCAATAAATTTCTGTTATCGGCGTGATCGGATGATAGCCAACCATCCAACGTTTAACCATGATCGGTTCTACGTGAAAAACGTGAATACGATTGGGGAATTTCGATTCATTGTGCTTAACAGTCAAAAGCCATTGAGTAGACTCGTGACATAGTTAAGACTCAACTTACGCAAACAAAATAAGAAAAGCGATAAACAGACCGACACAGTAAAAATTAATTCTTATTGTTGGAGTAATTAAACGCAGTTTGGAAGCAAACCAACTGTCAGGAATCAAAATAATGACATTTTCCAGGAAAGCCAAGCCGTTGATAAACCTAGTAAAATACCATCACCAAGTGCGCATTATGTATCTTATGTTAAATGGGGTTTATGGAACTCATATATTAGTCTCATCGGTTGCTCCTCTTCTTTCGATTGGCATAGAATCATTCAACATAATTGATTTACCATAAAATACCTAATAAACAGTATTTATAATCTGACGATTCTAATACTGTTTATTAATGGTTTTTAACACAGCGCTGAAGCCTTTCCGTTTATCGCGAATGTATCACCATTTAATACATCAAAATGATGACGGTTTACTGCGGCATCAAACTCTTTTTTCAATCCAGGAAAGTTAGAATGTGCCGCGATTCGATTCGACGTCGTTGTGATAATCAAATTTTTGGCTGTGTAGACTTTGCTATGCATCTTCTTATACAGCGACTTATTGCCATCCATTTTCTTATATAGCTCAAGTATTTGCTCTTTCGAGAGATTCAATGTGGCGCTTTGTTTGAATCTTGTTCCCCAACTAGAGAGTATTTTCTCTGCAAAATCGCGAGTGACGAATCCTGGGCCTAGTAATAAATGCTCTCCTTTACTGCCGCCACTAGTTCTTGAAGCTCCAACGAGCGTCCCGTGTCGACCTGGCATTAGAGTTGTGTAAAACTTGGTGCTCTTGTGTAAGTTAGGCATTCTCGCTTTAAAAAACAGTGAGCGTTCATCCTGTGCAAAAACGCAGACAATTTGCTTAACGTTCGGCCCCAATGTTTTATAGTTATTAAAAGCGTTCATACCTCCCGGCACGGGATCTAAGGCGAAGATATTCACTTTTATGTTGGCTAAAGATGGGACTTTGAGTAATGCGTTTGCCAGTTCAAAACAAGTGACGCCTCCTCGACTCCAGCCGATCAAATTTAATTGTGTAACAGGATTTCTTTGTCGTTCGCTAGACAACATTTGCATTTGAGCGTTTAACCCAGACTTTAGATCCAGTGCCAACTCGTCACGCTGTGCTTTCCATGCTGAAAATGCGGAGCTTACGCGATTAAATGGCTTTGACGCACTTAATAGGTTTGAAGCTCGGCTTTTATAATCATAACCCGCAGGTTGTGTATTTCCCGTGAGTAGATTAATGACATGCTTTATATTGCTATCTACACCGCGGCCTGCTAGTTGGCCAAGCAGTGCTGAATACGTATTGTCTAGAGTCTGCTTCTTCCATTCGCTTAGGTTTCCGCTACCAACGCCATCAACTTGTATATAGTCGAAATTATCTTTACCGATGACGTTCTTGGCGAGTACGGACACAAGTTCGCCGGCGGCATAACTTTTATGTACATGGTTTTCTGATGTTGCACCAGTGCCACTAAAAAACACGGTAACTGTGCTCATTGGAATCCCTTATTCTTATATCTTGGCGAATTCTAGTTAAAGCCGGGCCCACATATGCGTTCGGATTAACCTACCTTTTAGCTTATGTTGTTATTTTATAAGTTATTTATTATCAACAGCTATGTAATGATTATTAACCATTGATAATACAATGGTAGGATTTGACTTAGACAAGATTGTAAATTGAGGCATCATGCCCATTTATTGGTCTGACCTTCCTTTCTAGCAGGCAACCCTTAAGAGTATTGCCGTTCAATTTAAGTTTACTGCTTACATTTGTGACAATGTCACTTTATTAAATGCGAAATCGGACACCTGCTAAATTGTTTTCTTCTAGGTCAGATATTGTGATTTCAAAGTCACTGTTCTTGTTAGAATGCAGCTCCCAAAACTCCGCTTTTTCAATGATTTGGACATCGCTTGCTTGCGTTTTTATAGTCCAGTCATCAGACGGCTTTTTAAGTAATATTTTATTTTCTAGCCTTTCAGCGCTGAATGTCTCGTTTTTAACAGTAAAAACACAATTTGGTTTCAAGTGACACTCGATAGATTTAGCTGAGTCAAATGTCACTGTCCGCCAAACAAACACGCCAATAAGCAGGGTTAACATGATGATTATTTGAACAAAACGCCCTCGCGTAAGTTTTTCGGCAGCCATTCTGCGGTGTTCTCCGTGTAACAAACTTCAAAGTTTTAAAATAAAAGGCCAAAACCAGACCGACTGTAAGGTTACTACTCTGTCATTGAATTGTTAAATGCAGTATAGTTGGCGGCTGAAAATGCCACTTTTTCTTAAAATCAGCAAGAATAATTAACTGATTGTTTCAGATTGTTTTTCTTTATGGTTTGGGTGGCATTACGACATGTGTCGTGTTGGAAGTAAAGTGTAGTTAATTAGAAATTGGAAGCATGCAAATGAGCCAAGAAAAGCAGCTTGAACAAAACTACAACTATACAGTCGTTCGTCAGTTTACCTTAGTGACCATTCTCTGGGGTATTGTCGGCATGGCTGTTGGTGTTTTGATTGCCGCTCAATTAGTTTGGCCACAGCTAAACTTTGATACGCCGTGGTTGACGTATAGTCGCTTACGTCCTCTGCATACTAATGCGGTTATTTTCGCGTTCGGTACAAGTGCCCTATTCGCAACGTCTTATTACGTTGTTCAGCGTACCTGTCAGCAACGTTTATTTGGTGGCCCTCTTGTCGCCTTTACCTTCTGGGGTTGGCAAGCCATTATTTTAGCAGCAGCTATTACTCTACCGTTAGGTTTTACCTCTGGTAAAGAGTACGCTGAACTAGAATGGCCAATCGACATCGCCATCGCAGTTGTCTGGGTTTCTTATGCGATTGTGTTCTTCGGAACATTGATCACTCGTAGAACCTCTCACATCTACGTAGCAAACTGGTTCTTCGGTGCCTTTATTATCACTGTCGCTGTCTTACACATCGTAAACAGCATGGCGATCCCTGTCTCTATGGGTAAATCGTACTCGATTTATTCTGGTGCAGTAGACGCAATGGTTCAGTGGTGGTACGGTCACAATGCGGTAGGTTTCCTACTGACAGCTGGTTTCCTAGGTATGATGTACTACTTCGTACCTAAGCAAGCTGAACGTCCTGTTTATTCATACCGTTTGTCTATCGTTCACTTCTGGGCACTAATCTCTCTATACATTTGGGCTGGCCCTCACCACCTACACTACACTGCTCTTCCTGATTGGACGCAGTCACTAGGTATGGTGATGTCACTGGTACTGTTTGCACCTTCTTGGGGTGGTATGATTAACGGTATCATGACGTTATCAGGTGCTTGGCACAAACTTCGTTATGACCCAATTCTTCGTTTCCTAATCGTATCTCTATCGTTCTACGGTATGTCTACGTTCGAAGGTCCAATGATGTCAATTAAGACAGTTAACGCACTGTCTCACTACACTGACTGGACAATCGGTCACGTACACTCTGGTGCTCTAGGCTGGGTTGCAATGGTATCTATCGGTTCGGTATACCACCTTGTTCCTAAGCTGTTCGGCCAAGAGCGTATGTACTCTGTAAGCATGGTTAACACGCACTTCTGGCTAGCAACTATCGGTACAGTTCTGTACATCGTTGCGATGTGGATCTCTGGTGTTATGCAAGGTCTGATGTGGCGCGCAGTGAACTCTGACGGTACGTTGACTTACAGCTTCGTAGAATCTGTTCAAGCGTCTTACCCATTCTACTTTGTACGTTTCCTAGGTGGTTTCATCTTCCTAGCAGGTATGTTCCTAATGGCATACAACACGTACAAGACAGTAAGCGCGCCAAAAGATAGCCTAAAAGCTATCCCACAGCCGGCATAAGGAGATTTAAGAATGAGTTCAAATTCTAACAATCGCCACGAAATTGTAGAACGCAATGTCGGTTTACTCGCGATTCTTATCGTTTTTGCAATCAGTTTAGGTGCTCTAGTTGAGATCACACCTCTGATTTTCCAAAAACAAACCACTGAGCCTGTTGAGAACTTACGTCCTTATACAGCACTTGAAATGGAAGGCCGTGATATTTACATCCGTGAAGGTTGTAACGTATGTCACAGCCAGATGATTCGTCCATTCCGTTCTGAAACGGAGCGTTACGGTCACTACTCTGTTGCTGGTGAAAGTGTATACGAGCACCCATTCCTATGGGGTTCTAAGCGTACAGGTCCTGACCTAGCACGCGTTGGTGGTCGTTACTCTGATGAGTGGCACCGCGTTCACCTAATTGACCCACGTGAGTTGGTTCCTGAGTCAAACATGCCTGGTTTCCCATGGCTTGAAGAGAACGTTCTTGATGGTAAGGACACTCAGAAGAAACTAACAATCTTCCGTGATCAGTTTGGTGTTCCATACACTGATGAGCAAATTGCAAACGCGTCTAAAGATGTAGAAGGTAAAACTGAGATGGATGCCATCATCGCTTACCTTCAATCTCTTGGTCACGCAATGAAATAATAAGGGGTGATTATGGATATCGGTACTATTCACAGTATTTGGACCATAGTGCTTTTCGTAAGCTTTATAGGCGTTGTTTGGTGGGCTTATGGCAAGAGCCGTAAGTCTCGTTTCGACGAAGCCGCTAACCTTGTATTCGCTGATGAAGAGCAAGCACCTTCAAAAGAACAAGGAGTGACTAAGCAATGACTACATTTTGGAGTCTTTGGATAATCATCATTACAGTCGGTACGTTAGTTGGCTGTGCTGTGATCCTTTATTGGTGCCTTAAGGATAAGATGGGCGTCGAGGAAGGTGCAGACATGGGCCACGAATACGATGGTATTCGTGAGCTTAACAACCCACTACCGAAATGGTGGACTTACCTATTTGTTAGTACGTTTATCTTCGCTGCGATTTACCTAACGCTTTACCCAGGCCTAGGTAGCTTTAAGGGCGTTCTAGGTTGGCAGAGTTCTGACCAAACGGTTCGCTCAATTGAAGAATCAAAAGCGTCGATTGCGGCTTCTCAACAGAACAAGCAACTGGTTCAATACGCTAAAGAGCTTGATGATGCAGATACCTACTTTGGTGAAGCATTCAAGAAACTTGCATACGTAGATGGTTCAACTGAACTGCGCCCTATCCCTGAAATTGCAGCGGATAACGAAGCGGTTAAAGTTGGTCAGCGTCTGTTCCTACAGAACTGTTCTCAATGTCACGGTTCTGATGCTCGTGGTCTGAAAGGTTTCCCTAACCTTACTGATGACGCTTGGCTATATGGCGGTGAGCCAGAAGCTATCGTTACTACAGTAATGCACGGTCGAATCGGTCAAATGCCAGGCTGGAAAGACGCTCTAGGTGAGCAAGGCGTGAAAGAAGTTGTAAGCTACACGCTAAGCCTATCTGGTCGTTCTGTAAACGCAAAAGAAGCCGAAGCTGGTAAAGCACGATTCGTTGTGTGTGCAGCGTGTCACGGTACAGATGGTAAAGGTAACCCAGCAGTGGGCGCACCTGACCTTACTGACCAAGACTGGCTATTTGGTGGTTCACGTGCAGACGTAACTGAAACAGTAATGAACGGTCGTTCGGGCGTAATGCCAGCTTGGAAAGATATTCTAGGCGAAGACAAAGTTCAGCTTGTTTCTGCTTACGTTTGGAGCCTAAGCAACTCGGAACAATAAGTTACACTTCAATAACAGCCCCTTACTTTCTATAGATGGTAATGGGGCTGTCTTTCCTTTACAGTTAAAGCCCTAATTTATTTAATTTTTTTAATTGAGAACTATTTATGGAAAAGCCTTGGTATAAGCAGTTTTGGCCCTGGTTTATACTCTCCCTTACGGTCGGGGTATCTATATTAACTTTGGTTCGAGTCGCGATACTTACTAACCATTCAGTTCATTTGGTGACTGAAGACTATTATAAAAAAGGTAAAGGTATAAATGTCGACATATCAAGAGTTAACGTTACTAAAGAGCTAGGTCTTGACGCTACTGTCCGCTCTGAAGGCGACACCGTAGTGATTCAATTTAATAAAGGCCAGTTAGATCACTATCCTGCGATCACCGCTATGTTTGCTCACCGCACTCTTCCTGATCATGATTTCACTAAGCTTATTACATCTGATGCTCGCGGTAGCTATCGATTCAAACTTGATAATGAGCTTCAAGGCCCATGGTTTATTGAACTGACTCCACATGACGAAAAATGGTTAATCCAAGGTCGTGTTGAGTTCCCAACATCGTCAGCAATACAACTATCCAATTAAGAAACGTCTATGTGTAAATCCTGTTATCACTGTGGTGAAGATGTACCAGCCAACACGGATTTCAACGTCGAAATTTTGGGCAGCATTAGAGATATGTGTTGCCCAGGCTGTGAGACGGTAGCTCAAACTATCGTCGACAGCGGTTTGGTCTCTTATTATCAATATCGCACCGCCCCGGCAGAAAAAGCCGATCTTGTCCCAGAGCAACTACAAGCCCTAATTCATTATGATAATGATGATGTTCAAGCTGAGTTTGTACGAAATAGCGAGAACTGTTCTGAAGTAACCTTGTCACTTGAAGGCGTGTCTTGTGCCGCTTGTGCATGGTTGATTGAAAAGCAAGTTGCAGCTAAGTCGGGCGTCGTTTCTATTCGAGTGAATACGACAACTAACCGAGCACTTCTAGCTTGGGATAAGTCGCAAGTTCGTCTGAGTGAACTTCTTTCCTCTATTCATCGATTAGGCTACAAAGCCGCCCCATTCGAAGCAGACAAGCAAGAAGCCTCTTACCATGAGCAGATGAAGCAATACCTCTATCGTTTAGGTATTGCAGGCCTTGCAACGATGCAAGTAATGATGCTTGCTGTTGCGCTATATCTGGAGGTGTTTGGTGACCTCGAACCTGAATTCAAAAACTATTTCCGCTGGGTAAGCTTGATTTTCGCAACCCCTGTAATGCTTTACTCGGCTCTTCCTTTTTATCTCAATGCATGGCGCAGTCTTCGCAGTCGCACCTTGGGGATGGATGTACCCGTCTCTATTGCTATGATCTTCGCTTACTTTGCTAGTTTAGTCGCAACGGTCACTGAACAAGGCGAAGTGTTCTTCGAGTCGATCTCGATGTTTGCTTTCTTCCTACTCGTCGGTCGCTTCTTAGAAATGCGCGCACGTCGTAAAGCGGCAGCGGCAAGTGGTAACCTGTTAAAGCTTATTCCAGCAATAGCAAACAAGCTAAACGGCGATCAAGTCCCTGTTAAGACGCTAAAAGTGGGTGACCAAATCCGAGTATTACCTGGTGAGCATATTCCTGCTGACGGTAAGATTATGTCTGGCCGCGTTCATATCGATGAATCCATGCTTACGGGTGAATCTTTACCAGTAGTAAAACAGGTTGATGATCACGTGTACGCTGGCACCCTCAATGGTGAAGAATCGTTTGAATTGGAAGTGACCTCTTCTAAAGCCGATTCAATGATATCTAACATTGTTCGCCTACAAGATGAAGCGCAACTTTCTAAACCAAAAATCGCGGAAATTGCTGACATCGTCGCTCGCTATTTTGTAGCGGTGATACTTATTGTTGCTGCAGGCACCTGGTTCTTCTGGCACTCAAGTCGTCCAGACGACGCGTTTTGGATTATGTTGTCAGTGTTGGTCGCAACTTGTCCTTGTGCCCTCTCCTTAGCAACACCAACGGCGCTGACATGTGCAACTTCACGTATGGGTAACCTTGGTATTCTTCTGCGTAAAAGTCATGTCTTTGAAACGCTTTGCAAAGTGAATCATCTTATTGTCGATAAGACCGGGACACTGACTCATGGTGATATCGAAATCGACCAAGTCCAACTGTTTAGCGATTTTTCAGAGCAACAAGTTCTAGCGATTGCAGCGTCACTAGAATCGCATGCAAACCACCCTATTGCTCGTGCCTTTAAACCTTATTTGGATCGCTCTGTTAGCGTTGATGACGTAGAAAATGTCATCGGTTCTGGCATAGTTGGCTCTCTAGATTCCAAGCAAGTAAAAATTGGTAGTGCACATTACGTACTGGGTGACACGCACTCTGCGCAAGCGAATACGGTTTACTTATCGGTAGATGGTGTCCATGTCGCGAACTTTGTTTATCGCGACCCTATCCGCTCTGAAACTAAAGAGTTCATTGAGAAATTCCAGCAAGCCGGTGTAAAGGTGACGCTACTTACCGGTGATACCCAAGAGAATGCGCAAATCGTTGCTTCTCAAATCGGTATAGAAGATGTCATTGCTGGGGCTAAGCCACAAGATAAACTGGCTTACCTCAACGGTACAGATGAAGGTGATATAACCATGATGATTGGTGATGGTATCAATGACGCACCGACTCTTGCCGGAGCACACCTTTCTGTTGCAATGGGTGGTGGTGCTGACGTTGCCAAAGCATCTGCAGATATGGTCCTGCTCGGTGATCGACTTGATAGAATTCTCGAAGCGAGAGAGCTTGCTCAGCAAACTCGTCGGATTATTAAAGAGAACTTGGCTTGGTCGCTAGGTTACAATTTATTGATCCTTCCGTTAGCTGTTGCGGGTTTTGTTGCACCATATTTTGCTGTCGTCGGTATGTCTGCCAGCTCAATTATTGTAATATCTAACTCTCTTCGTTTGCTTAAAGAAAAAGGTCGATAAATGGAAAGCCTTTATATCCTTATCCCTATTGCCATTGTTTTGGTGTGCGTTGCTGTTGCTATATTTTTATGGGCAGTGAAGAGTGATCAATTCGAGGACTTAGAGAGACAAGGACACAATATCCTACTCGATGAGGATGAGCCAAAAGAGAACCCACCTAAATGAGCCCAGATTGGATTGGCGCTTTCTTAATTGGTTTAATCGGCGCTGGCCATTGTATGGGAATGTGTGGTGGTATTGCCTCTATGCTAACCATCGGCCAGTCACAACCTTCTAAAACGATACCGCTGTTTTATAATTTCGGCCGTCTTGCCAGCTACGCATTTATTGGTGCTATCGTTGGCGGGACCGTCGCTTCAATTAGCGAAATTAGCTCGATAAATAATGCACTCACTTGGTTAAGACTCGCTGCGGCTGTGTTTATGGTACTCCTCGCTTGCTACATTGGTCGGTGGTGGCAAGGCCTACTCGCAATTGAAAAGCTTGGCCAATCACTTTGGCGAGTGATTTCTCCTGCTGGTAAATCGCTGTTGCCTCTCAAGTCTCCAGTTCATGCGATCCCCTTCGGTTTCATTTGGGGCTGGTTACCTTGTGGGCTTGTTTACTCAACGTTAACTTGGTCAGCGGTTTCCGGTAGCGCATTAAATGGTGCTTTGATCATGGCGGCATTTGGCCTAGGTACTCTACCCGCAATGCTGTTAATGGGTTTTGGCGCTACATATTTACATAAGCTGCAACAATCCCAAATTTTCCGTAACCTTGGCGCTCTAATTTTATTAACCTATGGCCTGTATACTGGCTATGGCGCAATAATTTTATTATCAATAAGTTGATAGATTGCTGTTTTTCCCTACCTTTTTTCACTACCCTTTGTAGGTAATGAGTGCTAAAATATTGATGTATATCAAATAGTGAAAGGTTGTTATGATTTCTGAAAAGCCTGCAACAAAGCGCATTCAGTCTGGTGGTTGTGCGATCCATTGCCAAGATTGTAGTATTAGCCAACTTTGTATTCCATTTACGTTAAATGAATCAGAGCTCGATCAGCTTGACCAAATCATTGAACGCAAAAAGCCAATTCAAAAAGGTCAGGAGCTGTTCAAAGCGGGAGATGAACTAAAATCTCTTTACGCAATTCGTTCAGGCACGATCAAAAGCTATACAATTACTGAGCAAGGTGATGAGCAAATTACTGCATTCCACTTAGCGGGTGATCTTGTTGGCTTCGACGCTATTACTGGCGACCTTCACCCTAGTTTCGCTCAAGCTCTAGAGACATCTATGGTATGTGAAATCCCATACGAAATATTAGATGACCTTTCAGGTAAGATGCCAAAACTGCGTCAGCAAATCATGCGCCTGATGAGTAACGAGATCAAAGGCGACCAAGAAATGATCCTCCTGCTTTCTAAAAAGAATGCAGAAGAGCGCTTAGCGGCCTTTCTTTACAACCTATCAACGCGTTTCTCTCAGCGTGGATTTAGTCCTCGTGAGTTCCGTTTAACCATGACTCGTGGTGATATCGGTAACTACCTAGGTTTAACGGTTGAGACAATTTCTCGTCTATTGGGTCGTTTCCAAAAGTCAGAGATTTTAAGCGTGAAAGGTAAATACATCACTATCTTAGATCACGATGCTCTGATGGAATTAGCTGGCGTTTCAACAGAATCATAATATCTTTCAATGATGTAGCTCACTATTCATTCCGATAATGAGCTACATCATAATTCTTTCAAATTCCTCAATTTTTTTCTAAAACTCTTCTTCGAACTAAGCTACATTAATCATATACCCCTCCTCGCCTTTAAGGAGTTTTATATGAGCATCTACAATAAAATCCTAGTTGTTGCAGATATCAACAAAGAAGAGCAGCCTGCGCTAGCACGTGCTATGCAACTTGCTTCGAAAAGCCGATCTCCTAGTCGAGTGACTTTCTTCCTTTCTATTTACGACTTCTCTTACGATATGACCTCTATGTTGTCGATTGATGAGAGAGACGCAATGCGACGTGGTGTCATTCACCAACGTGAGCAATGGATGCAGAAAATCGCCAAAGATTATGTTGTTGAGGGTGTGGAGTTTGAAGTGCGCGTTGTCTGGCATAACAGACCTTATGAAGCCATTATTGCAGAGGTCTTTGCAGGCAGTCACGATATTGTCGTTAAAGGAACACGCAAACATGATGTCTTAGAGTCGGTTATTTTCACTCCTACCGATTGGCACCTATTGCGTAAATGCCCTTGCCCTGTGTTACTGATTAAAAACGCGGAGTGGCCAGAAAACTCAAGCATTTTGGCCTCAGTCCATGTGGGCTCGGAAAACGATACCCACCTTGGCCTTAATGACTCTATGGTTGAGCAATTAAACAGCTTAACTGAGCGTCTTGATGCCAAACCTTATTTGGTCAACGCCTACCCTGTTACTCCGGCCAATATTACCATTGAACTACCTGAGTTTGATCCTTCTACCTATACTGACGCAGTGCGAGGTCATCACTTAACCGCGATGAAAGCACTAAGACAAAAGCATGGTTACGATGAAGAACAAACGGTTGTTGAGCAAGGCTTGCCTGAAGATGTTATCCCAGAAGCGGCAGAAAAGCTTAACGCAGCGATGGTGATTGTCGGTACAACTGGTCGTACTGGCTTATCTGCAGTATTTATTGGTAATACAGCAGAGCACGTTATCGATAAGATTAACTGTGATGTCTTAGCCCTCAAACCGGATGGCTATATTAGCCCACTCGACCCGAAAACTGCCATCTAACGTAATCTAGACAAATAAAAAAAGGAAGATAGTCACTATCTTCCTTTTTTGTATCTGTCGGTTTTGCTTAGATGTTAGTTACATCGATAAACATCGACTCATCAATGTTGGTTGATGAGACAATCGCTTCGCTAAACTCATACTCTTCGCGGCTACCTTCACGATCAAGCGGAAGGTTTTCAAAATCGAATAGATTTTTATCCGCAAGCTGGCTTGGGCTAACGTTTTGAATTGACTTAAAGATCGCTTCAACACGACCTGGCGTCTTCTTATCCCAATCGATAAGCATTGCTTTGATTGATTGACGCTGAAGGTTTTCCTGAGAACCACATAGGTTACATGGAATAATCGGGAACTCTTTGTGCTCAGCGTACTTAATCAGATCTTTTTCACGACAGTACGTTAATGGGCGAATTACCACGTTACGACCGTCGTCAGAGCGTAGCTTTGGTGGCATTGCCTTTAAACGAGAGCCGTGGAACATGTTTAGGAACATCGTTTCGACGATATCATCTAGGTGGTGTCCAAGTGCCAGTTTTGTCGCACCAATTTTCTCGGCGAACGAGTAAAGCGTACCACGGCGCAGGCGCGAACATAGGCCACACGTCGTCTTACCTTCTGGAACCTTCTCTTTCACTACAGAGTACGTATCTTTATCGACAATGTAGTAAGGAATGTTCAACGTTTCGAAGTAATCGGGAAGAATATGCTCAGGGAACCCTGGTTGCTTCTGATCTAAGTTAACAGCAACGACCTCAAATTTGATTGGTGCTGCTTTTTGTAGATTCAGTAGGATATCCAGCATCGCAAATGAATCCTTACCACCACTAATACATGCCATAACCACGTCACCTTCTTCGATCATGTTGTAGTCAGTAATGGCATTTCCAACGTTTCTTCTCAGACGTTTCTGAAGCTTGTTGAATTCTAGGGTTTCTTTTCTTGTATCTTTTTCGTTCATTGCGAGCTCTCATATTGCCGACGAGTCGACAGTAGGATTTCCTAACGTGTTTTCTTGGGGCGTGGATTATACGAGCTTTTTAACGAGGATTAAATGCCTGTGTCGTTATAGGCAGATAAAAGTGGGCGAATACTGATACAAGTTAGCTTTATCATCTTTCAATAGTAATAAAGGCCGCTTTCGCGACCTTTAATCTTGTATTAGTTTGCTTTTGGCAAGTAAGGCAATACCCTTGCTGTTTCGGCGGGTAGTGTCATTGTACCACCCGCCCCAATCTCTGACAGCGCGACTTGCACTTTGCCATCAACGATCTTCTTCGTAGATCCGTTAGAGAACGTGATTGTAGAGTTCAAGTTATCAGGAAACTCAAGCGTCACGCCCTCTACATCAGGAGTAAAGTAGCTCGCAAACATTCCGCCCAATTGTTCGAGAATAACTTGCATCTGTGGTAACAAGACTTCTACTTGGTCGTAACTGATCTCGCCCGACATCGGCTCTTTAGTCATGACGACCATAGAAAAGTCACAGCGTGTATCCATCGGCGTATGAACGAATACCAGTGGATTTGCCGAACGTAGATTGCTATCTAATGGCACTATCACTTCGTTATACGGCGAAATGGTCAGTTCCTCGTAATGCTCTTCCTTTTCCATCCATGCTTTTTCAATGTTACACAACTTTTTAGTGTCGGCATTTAAGAAAAAGAAACCAACCTTCACATCATCATGCCCTTCTTTCGCATTCTGCTTCATATGAGAGTAGAGCTTAGAGTAGGTAAACATGTATTCTTGAGCTTGAATAGGTAAGGCAACAACGCCGCTTAACGCTGCTGCCAAAATCGCTAACGATACTTTTTTCATTGGTAGTTTTCTTTTTGGTTTAGCTATTTATTGATTTGCTAGGGGTGATTCCCAGAACTGCACATTGTGCCTGATCATACTCTGCAAATCGTTGACGTATGCCTCACCTCGCTCAGAGTATTTAAGTAAACCATTACTCAAGGCAATCGCAGCTTCAGTATCCGTTAGACTTTGTCCTGCGAGGTGGCGTTGGTAACGTATTTCTCTCAACTCTTCATAGGCGCGATTACGATTTACATTCATGAAGTAACCATGTATCGATTGCTGAACAGAGCTGAAACTAGCCACTTCATGGCTCATACCTTCACCACGTTGCAGCGGAACCAGCCCGCAACCTTGGCTGTAACACCACTGACCAAAATAATTATTTGCTTGGGTTGCGAAACGCGATGTTCCCCATGCGGATTCGTTTGCACCCTGCACTAAAACCAACGCCTCAGGTATAACGTCAACTCGGTGCAACATCAAATCTAGCCACTCCGTGGTAATGCCATCGGCTGGCACTTCCGCTTTGTATAGCTTACCTAACTTAATCGCGTAGCTTTGGTCTGCTTGTTCAATCGATTGACTATCGAAATGATCTTTTAGTTGTTCGAGTCGCGCCCTTTCTTTGAAAATTCGTTGGTTTTCTAATGCGATACCAGGTCTTAAATAGTCAAAGAACGCTTGTTTTTTCTGTTTGGTATCTTTGATGGCAGAAAAATTCGGTGCGCCGCCAACAGACTTTCCAACCATTAACGATTCGGAAGGTCTACTTTGCTTACGTTCTTCTACCCGACTTTCTGACACTCGTTGTTGTGTTTGCTCGTAGCCATAAAAACTACAGCCGGCAATCACGCCAGCTGCAGCGATAGCAATGAACTCACTCTTACGCATTGAACACTTGTGGATCGTTGTCATCGTTATCGTCTTCATCTTTTGGTCGGTCGGAGGCAATAATTTTCAATTTAATGCCAAACATATTGCGGTAAACAATGCCTTTTACATGGAAGAAGAAAGGCAATACGAAGATTAAGCCAAGCCCATAGAACATCATGCCTACGACAAACATGATAGTAACGAGTGAGTAGATTCCTGCTAATACGATAATCTTCTTATTGACGGCTCTTAGCGACAACAATAAAGATTGCATTGGCGGAATCTGCTTCTCACAGATCAATAAAATGGCATTACTGAACGCTAGAGATAGATATAGAGAAAGGAATGGGAAGATCATTCCGGCAATACCCTGCAGTAATAAGCTAAACAAAGTCGCCAAAATTACGGGCATTGTATATTGCAAGCCTTTGCCAATATGACGTGGTTTAGTTGTCAGACCCGCAGCATGACTCATCGCCATCAAACTAATACCCGCATAAATCGGAGCGCTAATCACTTCGTAGCTAAAATTGGCGACCATAATGGCATTGAAGATACTTGGGTCAAACGCCTCAGGGTTGGTAAAAGCATCAAGGATAATTCCTGGGTTACCAAGTTGTAGCTTTAATGCGATATAGAAAATCGCTAACTGCAAAGCGATTAAGATGATAATAGACGGAGAGAAAGACAAAAAGTTCTTAATGGTATGTTGCCATGCCTCCTTTATTACCTCTCCGGCTTTAAGTTCGTAGTCACCTGACAGTGCACGATCTACGCTACCGCCTAAATTGAAGTCTTTTTCAATGTCGTTATTCATTCTTGAACCTAGTGCTTAGTTGACAATAACCAAGCTAACTTGTTGATAGAAAATTGCATTCATTATACTGCAAGCGAGCACAGTCTAAAATCAGATCTCATCTTGTCACTTGCTTTCTTGACTATTTGGTTGATAATTAACCACTAAACGCATCATATCAATGCTTTATTCTCGAAGGACGTTACGGAAATTATCCTCTTTGTACGCTGTTTAATTGGCGTACTGAGAGTATGGTAAGGAATGTTTACTTTTACCTGCAAAATTTTTTCTGTTTCAAGATAAGAAAATGCTTTGAATTCACACTTTTGGTGATTATGATGCGCGCCTCTAATTTGTGTAACGACAGGTCATTTTCTTAAATGATTTACAAATGACCAAGGTGGGAGAAAAACAGACGTTGAACGCTAAACAAAAAGCAGAACAACCAGTTGTTCGTTTGACTGGTATCAGTAAAAGTTTTGATGGTAAAGAAATCATCGGTAACCTTAATCTAGATGTTAACCATGGTGAGTTTCTTACGATACTTGGCCCATCTGGCTGCGGTAAAACAACCGTGTTAAGGATGATTGCTGGTTTCGAAACCGCTGATAATGGTGACATCATTCTAGACAATCAGAATGTTACATCAGTCCCTGCTGAACAAAGGCACGTCAACACTGTATTCCAAAGTTACGCACTCTTCCCTCACATGACGGTATTCGAGAACGTAGCATTCGGCCTACGCATGCAGAAAGTACCATCAGCTGATATTGAACCACGTGTGATGGAAGCATTACGTATGGTACGCCTAGAGAAAATGGCGCAGCGTAAACCACATCAACTTTCTGGTGGTCAGCAGCAGCGTATCGCGATTGCTCGTGCAGTCGTGAACAAGCCAAAAGTACTGCTACTTGACGAATCGCTATCTGCGCTTGACTACAAACTGCGTAAACAGATGCAGATCGAGCTTAAACAGCTTCAGCGTCAGCTAGGCATTACGTTCATCTTCGTAACACACGATCAAGAAGAAGCTTTGTCGATGTCTGACCGTATTATCGTTATGCGTGACGGCGTGATTGAACAAGATGGCTCTCCTCGTGAAATTTACGAAGAACCGAAGAACTTGTTCGTTGCTCGCTTCATCGGTGAAATCAATGTGTTCGATACGACGATGATTGAGCGTATCGATGACAAACGCATCCGCGCTGAAATCGAAGGTGTTGAATCTATCGTTTACTACGATAAAGATGCAAATGCTGGCGATAAGCTGCAAGTCCTATTGCGCCCAGAAGACTTACGTATCGAAGAGATCAAAGAGTCTGAGCAAAAAGGCATCGTTGGTCATGTGACCGAACGTACTTATAAAGGCATGACTTTAGACTCAGTGATCGAACTTGAGTCTGGTATGCGTGTAATGGTGAGCGAGTTCTTCAACGAAGATGATCCTGATGTTGACCACTCTCTTGGACAAAAAGTTGCTATCACTTGGGTAGAAAGCTGGGAGGTGGTGTTAAATGATAAGCAAGAAGCTTAATCTTCAAAACGCGATCATCACGCTTATCGTAGGTTGGCTAACGCTTTTCGTTTTGGTGCCAAACCTAATGATTATTGGTACCAGCTTCCTTACTCGTGATGAAGCAAACTTAATTGAGATGACCTTCACGCTAGATAACTATCTACGCTTGATGGACCCACTTTACGCTAAGGTGCTACTCCACTCTTTCTACATGGCAATTGTTGCGACACTGCTGTGTTTGGTGATTGGTTATCCTTTTGCGTACATCGTGGCGAAGATGCCAGAGAAATGGCGTCCAATTATGTTGTTCTTAGTGATCGTGCCATTTTGGACTAACTCACTAATCCGTACTTACGGTCTGAAAATCGTCCTAGGTACGCAAGGCATCTTGAACAAGTCTCTAATGGCGATGGAGATCATCGATAAACCAATGCGACTGATGTACACAGAAACAGCAGTAATGATTGGTTTAGTCTATATCTTGCTACCGTTTATGATTCTTCCACTCTACTCCGCTATCGAAAAACTTGACGATACCTATGTAGAAGCTGCGAAAGACTTAGGCGCGAACAAGTTCCAGATCTTCACTAAGGTAACTTTACCTCTAACGATGCCTGGCATTATCGGCGGCTGTTTACTTGTACTACTGCCTGCTCTTGGAATGTTCTACATTTCAGATCTTCTGGGCGGTGCGAAGAACCTACTGATTGGTAACGTAATTAAGAGCCAAGTTCTTAATGCACGTGACTGGCCATTTGGTGCGGCAACCAGTATTGCCCTAACCATTGCGATGGCTGTGATGCTATATGCCTACTACAGAGCGGGTAAGCTATTGAATAAGAAAGTGGAGCTAGACTGATGGGACGTACAGTTAGATTTAGCTTTATGGCATTGGTGTATGCATTCCTGTATTTGCCAATCATTGTTTTAATCGTCAACTCATTCAATGCCAACAAATTTGGTATGAAATGGGGAGGCTTCACCACTAAGTGGTACGAGACTTTAGTTAATAACGACAGCTTGATGCAAGCTGCATGGCACTCGTTGAATGTAGCGGTATTCTCTGCAACTGCAGCGACCATCATTGGTAGTTTAACCGCGGTTGCCCTATTCCGTTACTCGTTCAAAGGTAAAGGCGTAGTCAATGGGATGCTTTTTGTTGTGATGATGTCCCCTGACATCGTGATGGCAATCTCGTTACTGGCACTGTTCTTAGTAATGGGAGCGCAACTTGGTTTCCTAACCTTGTTGGTTGCACACATTACCTTCTGTCTACCGTTCGTTGTCGTTACGGTATACAGCCGATTGAATGGCTTCGATGTAAAAATGCTTGAAGCAGCAAAAGATCTTGGTGCAAGTGAATGGGTTATCTTAAAACAGATTATTCTACCACTGGCTAAACCAGCGGTTGCTGCCGGTTGGCTATTGAGCTTTACCCTGTCTTTAGATGACGTGATTATCAGTTCATTCGTGACGGGGCCTACGTACGAAATTCTACCATTGAAGATTTATTCAATGGTGAAGGTTGGCATTTCACCTGAAGTGAATGCCTTAGCAACAGTCATGCTGATTGTTTCTTTAATCCTTGTGGTAACTTCTCAGTTGCTTGCAAGAGAGAAAGTGAAGTAGAATCGCTTTCAATTTAACGAAACAGAATGGCATTTTGTCATTCTGTTTTTCTATCTACTGCCGTAAATACATCAACTTATGATGTGGCAACGTTTGGTTTGGAGCTAACGTAAATGAAAAAATGGGCTACTCTATTAGCTGGTAGTGCATGTGCGCTTTCCCTGTTCTCAGGTTCAGTTGCAGCGGACGAAAACAAAGAACTCGTATTTATGAACTGGGGTCCTTACATCAACAGTAACCTCCTAGAACAATTTACTGAAGAAACTGGTATCAAGGTTATTTACTCGACTTACGAGTCAAACGAAACCTTGTATGCAAAGCTAAAAACACATAACCAAGGTTATGACCTAGTCGTACCTTCGACTTACTTCGTCGCTAAGATGCGCGATGAAGGTATGCTACAAAAGATCGATAAGTCAAAGCTAAGTAACTTCTCTAATCTAGATAAGAACTACCTAGATAAGCCTTACGATCCAAACAACGACTACTCTATTCCACACGTTGTTGCTATTACAGGTCTTGCAGTGAATGCAGACATGTACGATCCAAATGACTTTACTAGCTGGGCGGATCTATGGAACCCGGAGCTTGAAGGTCAGTTGATGATGATGGATGACACTCGTGAAGTGTTCCACATCGCACTACGTAAGCTTGGTTACTCAGGTAACTCTAAAGATCCTAAACAGATTGATGAAGCGTATGCTGAGCTACAGAAGCTGATGCCAAACGTTCTTGTATTCAACTCTGACAACCCTGGTGCGCCATACATGTCAGGCGAAGTTGGCGTTGGTATGCTTTGGAACGGCAGCGCAGCAGCAGCGCAAAACGAAGGTATGAACCTTAAACTGGTATTCCCTAAAGAAGGTGGTATCGGCTGGGTTGATAACTTTGCAATTTCTTCAGGTGCAAAAAACGTAGAAGCGGCACATAAGATGATCGACTTCCTTCTACGCCCTGAAATCGCTGAGCAAATTTCTCGTGATACTGGCTACTTAACAGCAGTTGAAGCATCTAACGCTAAGTTTAAAGATGTCGCTCCTCTGTTCCCATCACAAGAAGACCTTGACCGCGTAGAGTGGCAAGACGCTGTTGGCGATATGACAGTTAAGTACGAAGAGTACTTCTTAAAACTAAAAGCTGGTCAGTAATAACTAGCGGTTTTGTAAAAATAGGCAGCCTCGGCTGCCTATTTTCGTTTTCACTGATATACTTACGCCCTGCTAGACTTGTCATGAAGATAAGTAAGTTTGATACGATGGTTTTATCAGCGCAGATATCTGTGAAGATCGCCGCCTATAAGACAAAATAAAACGGAAAAAGAATGAAAAGTAAATTCTACGCAAGCGCACTTTGTGCAGCGACTTTAATCGCTTCGCCAGCAATGGCTGCTGACCAAGAACTTTATTTCTACAACTGGTCTGAATACATTCCAAGTGAAGTTCTTGAAGACTTTACAAAAGAGACTGGTATTAAAGTCATTTACTCGACTTACGAGTCAAATGAAAGCATGTATGCAAAGCTTAAAACGCAAGGTTCAGGATACGATTTAGTAGTACCGTCTACATATTTCGTTTCTAAGATGCGTAAAGAAGGCATGCTTCAGAAGATCGATAAGGACAAACTGTCTCATTTTGCTGACTTGGACACTAATTTCCTAAACAAACCTTTTGATCCAAGCAACAATTACTCAATCCCTTACATCTGGGGTGCGACGGGTATTGGTATTAACTCTGACATGCTAGATGCATCATCTGTAACTAAGTGGGATGACTTCTGGGATAGCAAGTGGGAAGGCCAACTTATGCTAATGGATGACTCTCGTGAAGTTTTCCATATCGCACTGACTAAGCTTGGTTACTCACCAAATACAACCAACCCAGATGAAATTAAAGCTGCTTACGAAGAGCTTAAAAAGCTAATGCCAAATGTATTGGTATTTAACTCTGATTTCCCTGCTAACCCATACCTAGCGGGTGAAGTTTCACTAGGCATGCTTTGGAACGGCAGCGCATACATGGCGCGTCAAGAAGGCGCTTCTATTGATATCATTTGGCCAGAAAAAGGCACAGTATTTTGGATGGACAGCTTAGCGATCCCTGCTGAAGCTAAAAATGTTGACGCTGCACATAAGATGATCGACTTCCTTCTTCGTCCAGAGAACGCTGCAAAAATTGCTTTAGAGATTGGTTACCCGACTCCAGTTGCTACGGCTCACAAGCTTCTTCCTGAAGAGTTTGCTAACGACACAAGTATCTTCCCTCCTCAAGAAGTAATGGATAGCGGTACTTGGCAAGACGAAGTAGGCGAAGCAAGCGTTCTTTATGACGAGTACTTCCAAAAGCTGAAAGTCAATAACTAATCACAGACTTTAAAAATCAGTTATATACTTAAAGAGCGGCAATATGCCGCTCTGTTTTTATTTGGGGAAAACCTCTTAAAGCTAGCTAAGGATGAGCTATGAAAATGAGGTATAAAATCATACTGATAATATTGTGCCTACTATTTGCCCTCTCTACGCTTATCGCGTTTTTAACCCACGGTGATTATATCGACTCCCGCAATGACGTGTGGTTCGAAAGCAACACCCTCTTTGTCCTTATCTTCATTTTCGTTATCTCTAGAAATACTATCCTAGACAATGGTTTTATTAAATATGGCTTTTTACTGCTCATATTTAATCAGGCTTATGATGTGATCACTGAAATCAATTATTTAGATGCTATCTCAGATAGATACGATCTGGTAGATACTATGATTGAAGATGGAAGCCTTCAAATTGCCTACCTTTTGATCGCATTTGGCTTTACCAAGTTGATCAAACAAATTAACGAGGAAGCCTGCATTGACGAACTCACTGGGCTCTATAACCGTAAGAAATTATCGTCAATCAGAATGAAGCATTTTGATCTTATCTATTTGGATCTCGATGGTTTAAAGAAGGTCAATGATAGTAAAGGACATGCGGTTGGTGACTTAATGATTATCCGTTTTGCACAAGCGATTAATCAGGTCATCGGTCGCCATGAACAAGCGTTCAGAGTTGGTGGTGATGAATTCGTAATCGTTGTTAAACCGAATGAGGGGCAGCAACTTATCGATAGGCTCGAACAAGAGCTACAAGGTGAGGCCATCAAGTTTAGCTATGGCATTGAGGCAACGAGTATAAATGAACTTACCCAAGCACTGGAAAAAACCGATCAGGCAATGTATGAAATGAAAAACTCCCAGCGAAATCACTGAGAGCTTTTCATTTGCAGATAGTGATTAAGCGTGCTTAACATCAGAAGATTGTAAGCTAAGGATCTCTCTGACAAGTTTAGGAACTTCTATACTTGCTTTTCCGTAACGCTTTTCTTCAAACTCACTCTCCACCGCACTTGGCTCTAAGTTGATTTCTATTGTATGAGCGCCATGCATCTTAGCATCATGAACAAAGCCCGCCGCCGGATAAACCACGCCAGATGTACCAATTGAAATGAAAAGATCGGCTTCTTCTAATGAAGAGTAAATATCTCCCATGCGCAGTGGCATTTCACCAAACCAAACTACATGGGGGCGCATTTGTGAAGGGATCTGACAGCAATGACATAAGTCACCGGTTTTAATTTCGCCTTTCTCTTCGATAACTTGGTTAGATTCGCTGCAGCGTGATTTTAAAAGCTCACCATGCATGTGGATAACATTTTCACTACCGCCGCGCTCATGCAGGTTATCGATATTTTGAGTAATGATGGTGACACTGCCATCTAATTGCTTTTCAAGCTCCCCTAAAGCGATATGTGCTGAATTCGGTTCAATAGATGGGTTTTGCAGCCCTAGCCTGCGCTGATTATAGAAGTCTTGAACAAGATCGGGATCGCGTTCAAACCCTTCTGGTGTGGCAACATCCTCAATTCGGTGATTTTCCCAAAGACCATCCTGAGCTCGAAATGTTTGAATCCCTGATTCTGCTGAGATTCCTGCACCCGTCAATACAACGACATTACGATATGGGAAGTTCATACTGCATCCTTGTTAGTGTTCTTGAGGTTAGCTTAGCATCGTATGTTTATCTTCCCTAGCATTCGGAGTTAGACCATAGTCGAACTGGTGATTTTTAACCTAGTTTTTGTGAGGTTAAACAAAAGGCAGCCATAGCGGCTGCCTCAATAGCTTTATCTGATAAATGATTAATCTTCACTCGTCGAGGATATTTTATGGATTGCGAGGTCGGCACCGTTGAACTCATCTTCTTCAGAAAGACGTAGCCCCGACATCTTATCGATAATACCGTAAACAATTAATGCGCCTATCAGAGCCACAGCGATGCCAGTAATGGTGCCTAGCAGTTGAACAGTGATGCTCACCCCGCCTAGCCCGCCTAACGCAGTTTGGCCAAAGATACCCGCAGCAACGCCGCCCCACGCGCCACAGACGCCGTGTAGCGGCCAAACCCCTAGCACATCATCAATCTTTGTTCTGTTTTGTAAGTAGGTAAATAGATAAACAAACAAGGCCCCTGCAATTGCACCAGTGATCAGTGCGCCAATTGGATGCATTAGGTCGGACCCGGCACATACTGCCACTAAGCCTGCTAGAGGACCGTTGTGAATAAAGCCTGGGTCATTTTTGCCAGCAATTAGCGCAGCTACAATACCGCCAACCATCGCCATTAGTGAGTTCATTGCTACCAATCCACTGATTCCATTTAACGTCTGTGCTGACATCACGTTGAAACCAAACCAACCGACACAAAGAATCCATGCACCGAGTGCTAAAAATGGAATGTTAGAAGGCGCGAAGTTTGTATGTTTGCCCGCACGAATACGACCTTTGCGCATCCCTAAGAAGAGAACAGCAACTAATGCAATCCAGCCGCCAACGCCATGGACGACAACTGAACCTGCGAAGTCATGGAAGCCGTAACCGAACTGCGATTCAAACCAAGCTTGTAAACCAAAGTTACCGTTCCAGATCATGCCCTCAAAAACTGGATACACCAATCCGACAGTAAAGAACGTTGCAATAAGTACCGGATAAAAACGAGCACGTTCCGCGATGCCACCAGATACTATTGCTGGAATTGCTGCCGCGAAAGTAAGTAGGAAGAAGAACTTAACCAATTCATAGCCATTTCCTTGCGATAATGTTTGAGCATCAGCAAAGAAGTTTGCTCCGTAGGCCACCCAATAACCGATAAAGAAATAAGCGAGTGCTGAGATACCAAAATCAGCAAGGATCTTTACCAACGCATTGACCTGGTTCTTATGTCGCACAGTCCCCACTTCAAGGAACGCAAAACCAGCGTGCATTAGGAACACCATAATCGCTCCGAGTAAAAGAAAAAGTGTGTCCGAACTTTGAGTCAGAGTTTGAACCGCTCCGTGAACCTGACTGGCTGTGACGCTCATCCGTGTGTGTCTCCATTCTGTTGTTGCGCACTTTACCTGTGCATCAAATAATCGAGCTCACCATTGTGGTGAGCTCGCTAGTAGATTGGATATGGCAAGTTGTATGCCATTAACTGATGATTTTATAAACTCTGACTAACCAACTGAATTAGCGAAGGTTTATACGGCAACCCAATTAGTAATTATCACATCATACAAACAACCAATGCGTTAAGTCGCACAGATTTGGTGAGCATGCACCAGAATAATGCGATTGCTTGTGGTGCATAATAAAAAGCCCTGACAATGTCAGGGCTTAAGATTTTAACTTTTGAGTATCGTACTTTCTTAAAGGTTAGGACCTTTAGAAAAGCTGAATGGCTCGTTTGCTTGTAACTTTTTCATGCCTTGGATCATTCGTAGTAGCCAGAACACGATAGCGACCATACCAAACACCATACCAACATATGGAATATAGTAAGCAATCTCATCGATGATGTGGCTCTTGTACCAATAATCGTTAAGGCCGACCAATACACCATTTGAGGTAGCAACGGTAATAATCAGTACGACAAAGTACGTTAGGTTCAAGAAAAATGAACGAATCAGACCATAATAGTGTGAATCAACAATTTCGCCGTCTTCACCTTTATCTAATCGGTAACCCGCATAGATAATTGCTACCACGCCTGAGATTAAACAAGTAAACGGTGTAAAAAAGCTAAGGACATACGCGACCCAAATACCTTTGTTAGGCTTGCTCATTTGTTTGCGCTCCTTTCACTTCTTTAACAGCAGCACCCTGCTCTTCTCGCTCTTTCGCCATGACTTCTTCGTACCACAAGTCATGGTGCTCTTTCGCCCAAGTCTCATCGACTTCACCAGTGACCATACCTTCCAGCGCGCCTTCCATACCAAACAAACCAATATAGATATGGAACACAAAGCCACAAATGAGGATCAAGGCAGCAAGCATGTGGACAAGGTTAGAGAATTCCATATCGCGACGTGTCTGGCCAAAGATAGGAAAATCTAGCACTAAGCCACTGAACGCAACCACTGTGCCCACCACGATAAGCAGCCAAAATAGCGCTTTTTCACCGGCGTTAGAGAACTCAGCCGAAGGATGCGAACCCTTGTGTTTACCAACCATACCGCCCAGTTTCATAAACCATGCGATATCCACCTTCTTAAAGGTCGACTTACGCCACCACTTCACAAGCACGCATAGTAGTAAAACGTAGAAGATCGGACCAATGTAGTTATGGTACTGCTTGGCCAACATAACGATAAAGCCCCATAACTCTGACGGGATGTAAGGCTTTAGGAAATGCTTACCATAAACCAACATCAAGCCACTAAACGCTAATGTTAAGAAGGTAAACGCCATGCTCCAGTGGAGTGCTCGATCAAGTCGAGACCAACGTTTAATCTTCTTACCCGTTCTAGGGGCACTCAGCATTAGTGGGCCAATGACAATATACATTAGCGTCACAAAGGCAATACTACCGAAAATTGCCACAGCTCCCGCTGGCGACATCCATTTTTCTTTCAAAATGTACCAGGTTTGACCCGGGGTACTAATCAGCATTCCGTGCTCTGGGGACTGAGATGTTGTGTAGCCTACTTCACCATCACGAACTTGACGCCAAAAATCGGCACCAGCCAATTGGGTCATTTCACGTTGTGCAACTTCAGACTCTTTTTGCTCAGCATGCGCAGGCAACGACAAAGCAAACAGTAATGCTGCCATCATAGACAGCATTACAAGAGATGCACGTTTAAACATTGAAAACATGTATCTCTCCAGTCTTAGCTTTTCGTTGCGTCGTAAGACAGATCGTTACCGTCTGTCCAACCCGCGCCTTTAGCACCGCGCTCAACAACACGCTGGCGGAAGATATCAGAGACTTTCTCTGCATCACCCGCTAGAAGTGCTTTTGTCGAACATAGCGAAGCACACATTGGCAGTTTGCCTTCAGCAATACGGTTCGCACCGTATTTCTGACGCTCTTCTACTGAGCCAGGTTCCGTTTCCGGACCGCCGGCACAGAATGTACATTTATCCATCTTACCTCGTTCACCAAACGCTTCTTGTTTAGGGAACTGAGGTGCACCAAACGGACAAGCAAACAGACAGTAGCCACAACCGATACAAAGATCTTTATTGTGAAGTACGATGCCGTCTTCTGTGTGCTCGAAACAGTCAGCAGGACAAACTGCCATACATGGCGCGTCAGTACAGTGCATACAAGCAACAGAAATCGAGTTCTCACCCGGCTCACCGTCGTTAAGTGTGACCACACGGCGACGTTGAATGCCCCACTCTAGCGCATCATCGTTTTCGTTCTTACATGCAGTGACACAACCGTTACATTCGATGCAGCGCTTAGTGTCACAAAGGAATTTCATTCTAGCCATCTGTTGACTCCTTAAGCTTTGCGAATGTTACATAGGGTGACTTTAGTTTCCTGCATTTGTGTCACAGGGTCGTAACCATAAGTCGTTGCGATGTTTGCCGATTCACCAATTACGTATGGGTCAGCACCTTCAGGGTATTTGTCACGAAGATCTTCACCTTGGAACTTACCGCCGAAGTGGAATGGGATAAATGCCAGACCCGGTTTAACGCGGCGTGTCACCATCGCTTTAACGTGAATACGGCCTTTTTCTGCACCTTCAACCCAAACCATGTCGCCATCTTTAAAGCCAAGATCGTTAGCATCTTTCGGGTTCACTTCAACAAACATCTCTTGTTGTAGTTCCGCTAGCCATGGGTTAGAACGTGTTTCTTCACCACCACCTTCGTACTCAACCAGACGACCAGAGGTAAGGATGATTGGGTATTCGCCCGATACATCTTTATCTTGGATCGATTTATACATGGTAGGTAGACGGTAGATTGATTCACTGTCGTCCCATGTTGGGTAGTCAGCAACAAGATCACGACGAGGCGTGTAAAGCGGCTCACGGTGAAGTGGCACTCGGTCTGGGAAAGTCCACACAACAGCACGCGCTTTCGCATTACCGAAAGGAATACAGCCATGCTTAATCGCAACGCGCTGAATACCACCAGACAGATCTGTCTTCCAGTTTTTACCTTCAGCAGCTGCTTTTTCTTCAGCCGTTAGATCGTCCCACCAACCTAGAGATTTCAGTAGTTTATCGCTGAACTCTGGGTAGCCATCTTCGATTTCACAACCTTTTGAGTAACTGTCTTCTGCAAGGATATTTGTACCTTCAAACTCTACACCGAAGCGGGCACGGAAGTTACCACCACCTTGAGCAACAGGTTTAGACGTATCGTAAAGAATATGCGTACCTGGGTGCTTCATTTCTGGCGTACCCCAACATGGCCAAGGCAGACCGTAAGTCTCACCATGCACAACGCCACCTTCGGCTTCTAGAGAGGTTTTGTGGAATGTATGCCAGTTCTGTTGGTGTGCTTTTAGACGCTCAGGGCTTTGACCTGTGTAACCGATCGTCCACATACCTTTGTTGAATTCACGAGTAATGTCTTCGATTAGTGGTTGGTTATTCTCAACTTTAACGTTTTTGAACAACTGATCCGAGAAACCCAGTTTCTTGGTTAGAAGGTACATGATTTCGTGGTCAGGCTTAGACTCAAACAATGGGTCCACGACTTTGTCACGCCACTGAATTGAGCGGTTTGACGCTGTCACACTACCGTAAGTTTCGAATTGAGTTGTTGCTGGTAGAAGGTAAACACCATCAGTACGATCGTTCATTACCGCTGCAACCGTTGGGTATGGGTCAACGATAACCATCATATCCAGCTTCTGCATCGCCTTCTTCATCTCAACGCCACGAGTCTGCGAGTTAACCGCGTGACCCCAGTAGAACATAGCGCGGATGTTGTCGTTCTGTTCGATGTTGTCTTTGTTTTCTAATACACCATCAATCCAACGGGACACAGGAATGCCCATGTTGTTCATTGGTTTCTTGCCGCGGTATTCGTTTTGGTCAAAACGGTTTTGAACCCAAGCATGGTCAAGATCCCAAACTTTTGACCAGTGCTTCCACGCGCCGTCTGAGAGGCCGTAATAACCCGGAAGAGTATGAGACAGTACGCCAAGGTCAGTTGCACCCTGTACGTTATCGTGACCACGGAAAATGTTTGCGCCGCCGCCTGATTTACCCATGTTACCTAACGCTAGTTCAAGTACACAGTATGCACGAGTGTTGTTGTTACCCGTGGTGTGTTGAGTCCCCCCCATACACCAAACAACACAGCCTGGACGGTTTTCAGATAGAAGCTTCGCAGTCTGGTACACTTCTGCTTCAGTGACACCCGTTACACGTTCAACTTCTGCTGGGTTCCACTTAGCGACTTCTTCACGGATCTCTTCCATGCCGAACACGCGTTGGCGAATGAATTCTTTGTCTTCCCACTGGTTAGCGAAGACATGCCATAGAATACCCCAGATGAAAGCAACGTCTGAACCCGGACGAAGTGAAACATAGTGATCAGATTTCGCAGCAGTACGAGTACGACGAGGATCCGCAACAACGATCTTACAGTTGTTTTTCTCTTTCGCAATGAGGATATGTTGCATCGCTACTGGGTGAGCTTCAGCAGGGTTTGAACCAATGAACAGCATCGACTTACAGTTGTGCATGTCGTTGAAAGAGTTAGTCATCGCACCGTAGCCCCAAGTGTTTGCTACACCTGCAACCGTTGTTGAGTGACAAATACGTGCCTGGTGATCAACGTTGTTGGTGCCCCAAAGAGACGCCAT
The DNA here is from genome assembly GCF_000176235.1 of Vibrio orientalis CIP 102891 = ATCC 33934. Lineage (NCBI taxonomy): Bacteria > Pseudomonadati > Pseudomonadota > Gammaproteobacteria > Vibrionales > Vibrionaceae > Vibrio > Vibrio orientalis. Next base: position 1,019,074 of record NZ_ACZV01000005.1, read on the forward strand.
TTTACGGAACATGTACGCTTGTTCGTTATTGTGCTTAGCACTACCCAGCCAGTAAACTGAATCTGGACCAGACTCTTTACGAATCTCTAGTGTTTTATTACCAATTTCTTCAATTGCTTGATCCCACGATAGTTTCTTCCACTTACCGTTTTCAAGCTTCATTGGGTATTTTAGACGACGTTCACCATGACCATGCTCACGCAGTGCTGCACCTTTCGCACAGTGGCCACCAGCATTGAATGGGTGGTCGAATGCAGGTTCCTGACCAGTCCAAACACCGTTTTGTACCTCTGCATAAATGCCACAACCCACTGAACAGTGAGAGCAGATTGTACGTTTGATCTCAGTTTTCGCATTTGGATCAATGGATTTAGCTTCCGCTTTCTTGATCATTCCCGGTGCGAAAAGACTGGCTCCAACCACAGCACCACCAGCAGCAAGCGAGCTGTTTCTCATGAATGCACGGCGTGATACACCTAGTTGGTTTTGTTCTTTGCTCACGTTATCGGAGCGTTTAACTAATTTCATCGGTTAGCTCCTATAGCGTTTCGTAGTAGTCACGAATGTGCTGGGTTTCGTGATAACCCGTTTTCTTAACGTCTTGTTTTGGTGCTACAGACTCTGAAGCGCTAGCCACTTTTGTTGTTCCAGCGACTACGGCTCCAGCAACTGCTGCGGTCGTCAAGCCTTTGAGAAGGTCCCTACGGCTTTGGTTTAACTCTTTATTATCTTTCATTATTGCTTCCTTACCCTTTTAGTAGGTATTGCTATCGACGTGAAACGTTATTTTTGAGCTTGCTCGTACTCAGTTACGTTTTTCACATCAATTTTTAATTTGTTTTTACTACTTGCGGTATTGGCGCTGAAACGGACCTGCTCAAGTGTCATAAACGCTTGAGCAAGTTCAGCCACTGCGCGGTAGAAGTTTGCGTTTTTGGCGTTCTTCACTTGTTTGGTTAAAGACTCAAACCAAGTACCAAGGTGTTTATTGAAGAAGACTTGCTGTAGTTCCTCTTCCTCCCCGGTAAGAACAGACATCACTTCGCACAGCGCTGAAAAATGATCTTCTGGCTCTTTTACTTGCTCTTCTCGCTCTAAGCCTAGTAATGCTAGGTCGTGACGAATAGACGCGAGTGGTTTTTCCATTAACGAACCAGTTAAGTGCCAAGAGGCAAATGGCACAACCTCTCCACGACCAATACCGATGAAGAGTTCTTGGTATTCATCCGCAAGTGCTTCTGGTTGGATCTCTAGCGCGGCATGCTTAAGCTGGTTCCAAGCAAGTTGCATCGCACTCTCACTTTGTTCCGTTTCCAGTTGTGATAGAAATTCAACTAACTCACTGGTTGGTTGCTGACGAAACAGTGTTGAAAGCAGCAAATAAATGTCAGCGCGAATGGTTTGTTGTTGATTATCCATTGGTAGTTCGCCTTAGTAGTTCAATTGTTTCGTTGGGTCTTCCGCCATTGACTCGAACATGTCGACCACTCGGCAGTCTTCACACATGGCAATACGATTTAACGCTGACTCATCAGCAAAATGAGAGTGACCACGTAACTTATCTTGCAACATATCGATCATCGATTGTGGTGCGAATGGCTTATGACAACGAACGCACTCAGCCGCTTTTTCTTGATGAATGACTTGCGCTTGCTGACGACTGGTTTTGTCCCAGTTCATACGTGAGGTCATGCTAAGAACTTGTTCCGGACAAGCCTTAGTACAAAGGCCGCATTGAATGCAGTCTTGCTCAATAAATTGAAGTGAAGGTGAAGAGCCATCAGTATGCAGCGCACGCGTTGGACACACCGCTACACAACTCATACAAAGTGTACAATCTTTGCTTTCACAGCTTATGGTGCCGTATGGCGCATTAGTTGGAAGCTCTACGATGTTTTCTACTGGAATTCGTGATTGAGCGAGCGCATCAAGAGACGTAAACAAACGCTGGCGTTTATTGCCTTCTAAATCGCCAAGCGCCAAGTCAAATGACTCAGTACAAAGCGTTGGAGCGCCTTCACGCAGTGATTCTAAATATAGAATATCGATGGTTTCTTTCGCGATACCCAGTTGAAGTAGTAATTCTTGCGCAACGGCCACTTCACTATTCAGAACACGTTGAATGGTTTGCGGCATAAATCGACTCGCTGCAAATAGAACTTGCGTCGCACCATTTGCCAAGGCTGCAAACCAAGAGTCAATGCCAACAGATGGGAGTTCTTCTACCACGAGGGGAATAACGTTATCAGGCAGCGCTTTAAGTGCCATAACATTGTATGACTCATGACGTGAACTACAGACAAGAACGATAGGATTAACACCACCTTCTGCTTCATAGTTCGCTAAAGTGCGCTCGATAAACTTTTGCGTATCTTGAGGGTTTGGCAGTGCATAATGGATAGCTTCTGTAGGACAAGCCGTTGCACATGTTCCCACGCCTTGACATAAATAAGGATTGATCTCGATTCGATGCCCGGTCTTGTCACTACCTTCACTAGATAACGCGCCAGCTGGACATGCATCAACACAGCGCTCACATCCTTTAACGCCACGTGAACTGTGTGCACATAGGTCGGTATCAAGGCGGAAGAACTTAGGTTTATCAAACGTCCCCATTAAGGTTGGAATTTCTTCAAGCGCTTCGGCAAGTTTTGGATATCCACGACCAACTGGGTAATAACCAGGAACAGGCACTTCTTCAGCCATACAACTGTTGAGACATAAATCCAAAACGATATCGAAACAGTCATGATTAAGGGCGACCTTAGCCAAGTTGCTCTCTATGCCATTATTTTCTGTGATAACGGTAAACGTGCCGAGAAACCCAGAGACCTGAACTGAGCTCGCATAGTACAAGTTGCTATGCTCACCTTTCTCTCCATCAGTAGACAGAAGCGTGACACTTTTCATTTGCTCTAATTGATGCGCCGCACTTTCAATAATAGAAGTTGGACCGACAATTAACGTGTTACCACCACTTTCGTAGCTTACTGTTGGCGGGATGAGATTTGTCAGCTCAACGGTATTCTCAAATGCATAAAGACGAGCTTTACCATTTACAGAATCAGATTGTTGTAATAGTTGTTTTAGCATTGCTCAGTTCCAGTTAGAACGGAATATTCACTTAGGCGAGTATTAGCAAATGCTGTACCAACTTTTTATCCCCTTAAAATCAGTAGTTTATTGGTTATTCAAAAAGTCACATGCGACAAAAAAACGGGGTGAGACAAATTGTCCCACCCCGTTAGTTGATTGATTAGTCAAAATGTACCTATTTTTTGTGTGGTATATTTTGTCCCACTTGTTGATGCTGTTCGTCAATTAGATCGTCGTTCGTGATCGGCGCCTGCTCGATTTCATCATCTGCCTGATCTTCATTCTGAACCAAGGATTCTTCGATCACCTGCTCCTCTTGCTCATCATCAGCATTCATCCAATCACGCAGCTTACTTGCCACTTCAGTCGATAAGCTCTTAACTGCTTTGTAGTCATGATCATAATCGTTAAGGCCATCAACCGCGCTAAACTCACCAGAGAGAAAAAGCTTTCTTAAGGCCGCCTTCTTGACCGCCGACTCCGCTTCTGACGCAAGCAATGCCGCAACACTGACCTCTGACTGTTCGCTTTCAATTGGCTCTATATGCTCTGTTAACTCTGCAACTGGTGATTCGTCAACACTTTCTATAGGTTCAGCGGTAGGTGTAGCGGATTCATCTGACTCGACGATCTCGCTTTGTTGCTCAGCTTCATCACCTTCAAGCTTTCTTTTCGACCAACGGCTTAAAAAACTAGTTGCCACTTGCGCGCCCCGCACCTTTTCTCTTTTTACGTCTCTGCTCTAGTAACTCTCCGTGGCGACCGATGAAGGCCTCCATCCAAGCCTGCACGGCCAAAGGCATATCATTGGAAAGCACTAAGTAGTCACCATCCATATATTGGCCAGCAACACTTTGCGATGCAGTAAGAGTGACAATATTGGGTTGGTCATCACTTTCAACATTGTCTAAAACTAAGAACAACTTAGGTTGTGCAGAACTCAGGTTGAACCGATAGTCAGTTCGCTCATCTCTATGTAATTGAAGTAGCGCAACCGATTCGTTTAACTCTACAGGCTGTAAATCAAAGCCCGTTAATTGCCATTGAGTTGTGGTCCATAGCCCTGTCGCAATCTCATGAGAGACTAATTGACAATCAATGGACCAAAGTTCTTCTGATTTGTGTAGTTTTGGGCTCACAGTTTCTTGTTTCGACATGGTTCACCAGCTTGAAATTTGATATTAAGTTGTTTCGGCTAATCGAGTTCTCGCAAATAGTTCACTCACAAAGCAATATTTGTACCCAAACACTAAGCCGTTACCTAATTTCAACTTAGTGCATGTTCGTCTACTTTGTGACAACAGTTAGTCAAACTTAGAGCTTTCCCATAATAGGAACGTTATTTGCAAGTAACGTGTAGCAAAAATAATACTGATAGATCGAATAGGATACGTCGTGGTTAAACCAAACATAATCAAAACCAGTGAAAACCCTCTACAGACGCTCGAAGTGGTTGTTTTCGACGAATATGGAGAAAAGCTGACCAAACAGATTGCTTGTGAACGCCCGTTAACCGTTCTGCTTAACTGGAAAGAAGTGGTGACCCTAATGACTTTAGGCTCCCGCCCTGAGTCACTGGTTTTAGGTTATTTGAAAAACCAAAGCTTTATCTCAGATCCAGACGCTTTAGAATCTGTCATTATCGATTGGGAAACCCATTCGGCAGCGGTTGTTACTTCTGAAGATACTCAGCAAGTCGAATCAGCGCTTAAAAAGAAAACCGTTACTTCTGGCTGTGGGCAAGGCACCATGTATGGTAACGTCATGAAGCAGTTGGAAAACTACCAAGTACCACAAATTCAGATAAAGCAGTCTGAGATCTATTCAGCTCTAGAAGCCTTAACCCATTACAACGAAACCTACAAAAAAGCGGGTGCCGTGCATGGTTGTGCCGTATGCCGTGACAATGAAGTGCTCTCTTTTGTTGAAGATGTAGGCCGCCATAATGCGGTTGATACTTTGGCAGGTGAAATGTGGATCAATCAACAAACTGGTGATGATAAAATTTTCTATACCACAGGTCGTCTAACTTCAGAGATGGTGATCAAAGTGGCACAGATGGGAATCCCTGTTCTTCTCTCTCGTTCTGGCGTAACTCAGATGGGTTTAGAGCTCGCTGAAAAATTTGGTATTACCACAATCGCCAGAGCGAAAGGTCTGCGCTTTCAAGTATTTACTGGTGCCGAAAAAATCGAATTTGACGTCAAGGGTAACCAATAGTCCCTCTCCCAATCATTCAACCCTAACGCACCGCTATCGGTGCGTTTTTTTATTCAACAGCTTGCAAAGCCCCATCCAACTGCTATTAGTTTTATATGTGTCACATAACATTCATATAAATGACACACTCATCAGCTATCAACGTTGACATTGGCTTCTAGGGAGGTGTTCATGGATGAAAATCCAAGCACTACACAAACTCATGGCTTTGCTTTATCAATAAGAGCAAAGCTGGTTCTTATTAACCTCGCTTTACTGCTGTTTGTTGGTGCCTATGGGTATTATGAACACCTTAGTTTACAAAGATTACAATCATTGGAGAAAGCTTCATCAGATAACCTATCGAGTGGTATCGACCTATTAATGCTTAGAAGGCATGAGAAAGATTTTCTTGCTCGGAAAGATGACAAGTACACCCAACGTTTTGACACCACATTTGGTGAGTTAGAAACTCGTCTCAACACTCTATTTTCTCAACTTGCCACTCATGAACTTGAGTTCAACCAATCGACCAATCACATCACTGAAACGTTACAGCAGTACCAGCAACAGTTTCATGCTCTAGTGGCGCAAATTAAGAGTATTGAAGGCAATAACGATAGCCATATTTCCTTGTTGACCCAAGCACGCAATGAGCTAAAGGCTAAAACGATTGAACTACAAAACTTACCATTAAAAGTGACGCTATTTGAGTTGATGGAGGCAAACTATCGCTACTTAAGTGATCCTTCTGCGGAAAACCAAGGGACTTTTGAAAATGCTTTAGCGAATTTAGCGCTACTTTTGGTTGGCCACCCTACGATTAGTGACTACTTTCTAGCCTATCGAAAGCAAGCAGAGGCACTGCAACAAGCCAATCTAGTTCTCGGACTATCACCCAATGAAGGGTTGCGCGGTAAATTGCGCAATAATGTCCATAAGACCGAGGAGTCTATCGCCGCTTTACAGAGCGAGATCGTTCGTGAGGTTGCAAATGCTACGGACAGTGTGAAGCATCAGCTACAAATCATCGGTCTTACCATGGTTACTCTGTTGTCTTTACTGCTGTTTTTAATTGGTAGAAGTATCTTGAAACGTATTAAGGCAATCAACATATTGATGCGTGATATAGCGTCTGGTAATGGCGACTTAACCGTGCGTATGAATGCTAAAGGCAACGACGAACTCGCTCAGCTTGCCCACTCCTTTGATAGTTTCATTAGCCAATTACACCTGCATATCAAAGATCTTGCTCAAGTGATGAATGTACTAAGTGAAAGCTCTTGTAGCTCTGAGCAAGCAGCAACTAAAAGTATGAGTAACGCCGAGCAGCAAAAAGCGGAGTCTGAATCTGTTGCAACCGCTGTGAATGAACTGGTCATGACAAGCAATGAGATTACTGCCAACATTGAGTCTGCAGCATTAAACGCAGAACGGATGAAAAACGAGGCGAATAAAGCGCTAGACGTCACTCATTCGACTAGAGATGAAATCGAGGCTTTGTCGCAATCGATTGAGAACTCTCAGAGCCAAATTGAACGCCTTGAAGTACAAAGCCGCGAGATTCATAGTGTGGTTTCAACAATTCAAGGCATCGCAGAGCAAACTAACCTTCTTGCTCTCAATGCTGCCATAGAGGCGGCAAGAGCAGGTGAAAGTGGCCGCGGCTTCGCTGTTGTAGCAGATGAAGTCAGACAACTTTCACAGATGACGAATACCTCCACACACCAAATCGAATCAACCGTCACTGCGTTAACCAATGGTGTAAATGAAGCAGTCGCCATGATGTCGAACAGTTTAGCGCAAGCTAAAGGAACCAATGCCAATACTGGCAATGTGGTCACGGCTATCGAGAGCATCAGCGGTCAAATCAGTGAGATGTTCGATATGAATAGCCAGATTGCAACCGCGTCTGAAGAACAGTCGATGGTTTCAGCTGAGATTGACCGAAACATAACGCAAATCGCACACCTCGCCGGTGATACCTATGAAGTGGTATCAGGCTCTGTAAGATGCAGTGAACAAGTCTCTGGCGTCAGCCACAAATTGGCTCATATCGTTTCTCAGTTTAAATACTAACTTGAGATAAAAACAAAAAGAGCCTCATAACGAGGCTCTTTTTAGTATCAATTGATTGCAAGTCTATTAACCTGCAACACCACGCGCTTTTAGGAACTCTGCATAAGTGCCGCGGAAGTCGTGGATCTGACCATCTTTGATTTCTAGGACGCGTGTTGCCAGTGAGTCTACAAATACACGGTCATGAGAAACGAAGAACAATGTGCCTTTGTACTGTTCAAGTGCATTGTTCAGCGATTCAATTGATTCCATATCCATGTGGTTTGTTGGTTCATCCATTAACAACATGTTTGGCTTGTGCATTTGAATCTTACCTAGCAGCATACGACCTTGCTCACCACCAGACAGAACTTTTACTGACTTCTTGATATCGTCTTGCGAGAAAAGCATACGGCCTAGGAAGCTACGTAGTACCTGCTCGTCATCACCTTCTTGGCGCCATTGACCCATCCAGTCCATAAGGTTCATGTCTTCTTCAAAGTCATGGGCATGGTCTTGAGCGTAGTAACCAATGTTAGAGTTTTCTGACCACTTGTATTCACCTGAACGTGGCTCTAGTGCACCCGCCAGTGTGTTTAGTAGTGTTGTTTTACCCACACCGTTCTCACCGATGATTGCAACGCGCTCACCGACTTCGAAAATTGCGTCAAACTTGCTGAACAGATCATTTTCAAAACCTTGGCTTAGGTTTTCTACAATAAGTGCGTTACGGAACAGCTCTTTAGACTGTTCAAAACGGATGAATGGGTTTTGACGGCTTGACGCTTTTACTTCATCAAGCTGGATCTTATCGATCTGTTTAGCACGAGATGTTGCCTGTTTTGCTTTTGATGCGTTTGCAGAGAAACGCGCCACAAATGTTTGTAGCTCGGCAATTTGTGCTTTCTTCTTAGCATTGTCAGAAAGTAGACGATCACGCACTTGCGAAGCCGCTGTCATGTACTCATCGTAGTTACCGTGATATACACGTAGCTCGCCGTAATCCAAGTCAGCCATGTGTGTACATACTGAGTTTAGGAAGTGACGGTCGTGCGAGATGATGATCATGGTGCAGTTACGCTGGTTTAACGTCTCTTCCAACCAACGGATAGTATCCATGTCCAAGTTGTTGGTTGGTTCGTCAAGAAGCATGATGTGCGGGTCAGCAAATAGGACTTGCGCAAGTAGGACACGTAGCTTCCAACCAGGTGCCACTTCGCTCATTAAACCGTAGTGCTGCTCTTCTGGGATACCTACAGCAAGAAGAAGTTCTCCCGCTTTAGCATCAGCCATGTAACCGTCCATTTCTGCGAATTGAACTTCTAGATCCGCAACTAACATGCCCTCTTCTTCACTCATTTCTGGTAGTGAGTAAATGCGGTCACGCTCTTGCTTAACTTTCCATAGCTCTTTGTAGCCCATGATAACCGTATCGATTACCGTGAACTCTTCGTAGGCGAACTGATCCTGATTTAGCTTAGCGACACGTTCATTCGGATCGTAACTGACGTTACCACCTGTTGGCTCTAGCTCACCGCTTAGAATTTTCATGAACGTCGATTTACCACAACCGTTCGCACCGATCAGGCCGTAACGGTTACCTTCACCAAACTTAACTGAAATATTTTCAAACAGTGGCTTAGCACCAAATTGTTGTGTGATGTTGTTAGTGGAAATCAATGTCGTTACCTATTTAATATGAAAAACGGCGCCACACTACTGTTTACCGCGTCTAACTTCAAGCATTGTTTTACGATAGATTCATGACACTACACTGACGATTCTTATGTGTAAGACTATTAGGCTGTGCGCTTATATTTTGCCAGCGATCGTTCGCTTTTCGTATGAAAGTCGCTAAACTAACTCTAACCTCATAAGATTTAAGAGATTTCTATGCGTTCCATAACACGCTTATGTGTACTTTTTTCTCTACTCATCTCTAGTTTTTCTTATGCCAGCTGGGATTATGACTTCCAGCCTGTGCCAGAAGCTAAATCTGTCGCAAGTGATATAGCAGATGAAGTAAGCCATATTCCTGATCCTCTGTTTATGACTTCAAAGGATCACCGTAAGGTTTCAATGTTGTTAAACGCGGTTTTGCAAGAGCAAGACAAACAACGCGTTTCATTTGATCAAGACTTGGCCTCTTACCGCAAATCAGACAGCGATAAAACTTGGTTTGAAGTAGAATCAAGTTATCTGACATTGAATAGCTTAGCCCAAAGTAAGCAGCGCCTACTCGAACTGGCTGATAATGCGATACGCGAAAAACTAACCGGCTTTGGCCCTTACGGTGTGACGCAATTTAAGCGCGAACTTCAGCTGACTAAGCTCAATGGTGAATACTTATTCCATTTCCAGCTTCGTAGTTTTAAATCATTGATTAATGATCTTCTTATTTCGCCAGTGCCTGTTATCTGGGCAGCGTTGAAGGTCCTGTTCATCTATTTTGTATTGGTTTGGTGGCTAGCGAATAACCGTCGTCTGATCACTCTATTCAAATCTTCATTTGTTGAAAACTCGAACAAGCCTCCTTTCTGGGTTCGTGTCGTTTGGTACATTAGTAGCGCCAACCGCGCCATTGCTTGGTTAATCGGCATTACTCTCTCGTTGCGAGTTCTATCTGGCATCCCGAGCCTTCAGCATCTCATCTTCCTAGAGATCTTTACTTGGTGGGTTCTCGGTGGCTCTATCGCTGTGAGCTTTATTTTGGAACTAACCTATCGCCACAGCCGCACAACCAGTCGTGAAGTTATCGCTTTGCGTCTTTCAACCATTCGCCGTTACGTATGGAGCATTATCGTTGCCGGGGTCATCTTGCAAATTTCTATGCGCACCCTTGGTAAAGGCACCATCTATTACTGGATATACAGCGCTCTGTTCTTCTGGTTTGTTTTGGTTACCGTTTCAGTACTGCGCCTTTGGCGAACAAAAGTGTTTGAAACCGTTGCGCATATCCCTGATCGTCCAGTTTGGGTTCAATGGGCAATCAGCCGCAAAGATACATTCCTACTAAATATCGTCGCCACTGCCATTACCATCGTTTGGCTAATGATTCATGTGCTAAAACACAAGATTGTCGCTGCGCTTTCAAGCTTTAGCTTCTTTAGCCAAGCACTGGCATACCTGTTTAGAATTGAAGTTGCCAAACAAACCAGCAGTCACAGTAATCAAGAAAAGCTGGTTCGAGTTCGCGGAGATGCAACCTTTAAGTATGTTCTTCCTGGTACTGCCGACAGTGAACTGATTGATTACGCCACTGATGAGATCAAACAGCTATCCCATTACCTGTTAACGGACAGCCCAGCGGTTTGCGTCCTCTCTGGTGAACGTGGCGCTGGAACAACCACAGCCTTACGCTCTTTGCTTAACCGTGTGAAGAATGCAGAACCAATTTACTTAAGCTGCCCTTATGCTGGCTATAAAGAGTTACTGGTTCACCTTGCCGTTAGCATTGGTCTTGACGAAGATGCCACCGAGATTCAGATCTTGGCGCATTTGCGTAAAAGCGACACAACTTATCTTATCGCGATAGATAATGCCCAGCGTCTAGTTAGACCTATGGTCGGTGGCTTAGCCGAACTTATCCGCATTACTAACTTACTTCGTCGCTCTCGTAAGAATCACCGCGTAGTGTTTGGTATCGAGAAAGCCAGTTGGCGCTTTGTTGACCGAGCTCGTGGTGAACGCCTGTTGTTCGATTTAGTGAGCTTTCTACCCCGCTGGACTGAAAAACAAGTTGGGCAGCTACTTGATACACGTATCAATCAAAGTGACGACTATCGCCTCTCGTTTGATGGTTTGATGGTTCCAAAGCAATGGGATCAAGAAGAGTGCACAGAAGAAGAGCGAGCCAAGCAAGGTTTCTATCGTATCCTTTGGCATTACTCCGATGGTAACCCAACGGTTGCTTTGCGCTTTTTCCGTTTCTCTCTGAATCGGGATAAAGAAACAGAGCAAGTTTACGTACGTTTGTTTAAGGCACCTGAGTCGCAAGAACTCGAAAAAATGCCTAAGCCAATGCTTGCTGTACTTCGCTCTATTGTTCAGTTGGAGATCGCTTCACCGGAAGTTCTGTCTGAGTGTACTCAGCTAACCATTGCAGAGATCACCGGCACATTAAGATACTTCCAAAGCCGAGGCTATATTGAGTGGTCGGAAGATAAAGCTCGTATTTCAGACCATTGGTTCCGCCACATTACTAATGTACTCGACCGTCAACACTTACTGGTGAAATAATATGATTCGTTTTCTACTCGTTATTTTGTCATCGTTTATCGCCCTTCCCGCGCTTGCAACGGAAGAGATGGCCAATGTCGATAACATTACTCAAATCGCCAGTTTGATTCGTTGGAGTGGCGTTTTCTTCTCTTTCCTAATCATCGCCGCAACTTGGTTACTGCTCAAGTTTATCAACTCTATGGTTGAGAGCATTGGTAGTCAGTTTGCCCAGTACCGAATGCTGCTGCAAAAGCTGCAATCGTTTATGCAGTTCTTCATCTACATGAGTGCCGGTATTCTGGTATTTATGATGAGTTTCCGTATCAACGATCAAATACTAGCTTTGATTGGCGGTACGCTTGCTGTATCGGTGGGTTTCGCACTAAAGGACCTAGCAGCATCTTTCATCGCAGGTATGACAGTAATGGTAGATCGACCGTTCCAAGTTGGTGACCGCGTCACGTTTGAGGGTAACTATGGTGACATTATCGCTATCGGTTTGCGTTCAGTACGTATGCGTACACTTAACGATGACATCATCACGATTCCGAATAACAAGTTCTTAAGTGAAGTCACCGTCAGCGGCAACTATGGCGCGCTTGATATGCAGGTGGTTATTCCGTTTTACGTTGGGATGGATGAAGACATCACCCTTGCGCGAGACTTAATCCAAGAAGCAGCTTCATCGAGTCGCTATATTCACTTACCCAAGCCTGTCACCGTACTAGTTAAACAAACCATTACTGATAACTACCTAGCGATTCAGTTAACGTGTAAAGCTTATGTGGTTGATACCGCCTATGAGAAGCTGTTCGAGACTGACATTACGCTAAGGGTTATGAAAGAGTTTAAGAAACACAACATTAGCCCACCTAAGATTGCAGTACTCGCACACTAAAATGGATGTAAACTTATAAAAAAGCGGCCCTTTCTAGGGCCGCTTTTTTATTCGCAATATTACTTACTTTAAAGGTTGGTTATCTTTAGTTCATTTTCAGTACGTTCAGGTAAGTAAATGCTGAACACACTTCCTTTACCCCATTCTGACTCAACCTTCAGCTCACCACCAGATTGACTTAAGATACTTTGAGAGACTGATAGTCCAAGACCGGTACCTTCACGTTTGGTGGTATAAAATGGCGAGAAGATACGCTTAAGGTTATCTTCTTTAATCCCACACCCTCCATCTTGAACGTGAATGATTGCCCCGCGACTTTTTCCCTCTTCGACCCAATCTTCGCTCGAAATAAGTAATCGGCCTTTACCTTGCATCGCATGAATGCCATTCATTTGCAGGTTAACAAGAATCTGCAGCAATTGATGGCGATTGACCTCTACACAGGTATGAGCGTTAAGCTGTGTTTCAAAACTAATATCTCGCTTCTTCGCCCCTGTTTTAACTAAAGTCACGCTTTCTTCAATTATTGGGTTAACGTGCTGCCAAGTGATCTCATCTTGCACACCACCTTGACGACTGTATTGAAGCAAGCTTCGGGTGATATTTCTAATGCGATCGATCTGAGCATGAATCGCTTCAATCTCTTCGGCAACCCTTTTTGAATCGTCACCAAGCTCAAATTGAATCAACTCAACGTTGCCGAGGATCACCGCGGTAGGGTTGTTGATCTCATGGGCAATGCCCGCGGTTAATTCCCCTAACGCCGCGAGTTTCTCACTAATAACCAGCTTATCTCTGGTCTGATTTAACAACTGGATATGAAGCTCAAGTTCTTCTGTTTTCTCTTTTAAGCTAGCGGTTCGATCTTGAACTTTACATTCAAGGCCCTCAGCCGCTTTTTGTAGCTCGTTTTTTCGCTGTTTAAGCAGGTCGAGCATGTTATCGAACTGCTTTGCCAACATCGCGAGTTCGTGGTTCTCATCTAACCCCAGTGGACCAATTCGCGTCTCTTTACCAAGTTGAATCATCTTCACCACGCGGTGAATATGCTCTATCGGCACGAATAGATCGCGCGAGCCGCGATAAACCAACAGACTCGATATCAACAATAGGAAAAGCGTTGTTATGGAGATCTCGGCGATGTTAGTCATATAGGTCGTAACAAAGGGCCACAGCAGATAGCCGGTATAGAGCATGCCAATCACATTATCGTATTGGTCGTAAAGCGGCTTATACGCAGTGATATACCAAGCGTCATAAACGAAGGCCAGATTTACCCACTCTACTCCTTCAATTAATACCGACTGTTTGACTTCTTCGGAAACACGAGTACCGATGGCGCGACCTTGTCTTACTTCACTATTGAGTGGAACGTTGGTGCTGACCCGAAGATCGTCTAAGAATACCGTTAGCGTGCCGACTGGACGCAGACTGTCTCCTTTAGAGGGGTAAATTAGGTCACGAATGGTATCAACCAACGATGTACTGTTATTAAGCAGCAAGCCACCATCCAAGAAACCGATCAAGTCATTGGTTTGGTTGTAGATAGGGATCACGGTGCGGCTGACTAAACCTCGTCCTTCAACCTGATTGCCATCTAACGTTGGAGTTTGAGCGCGTATCGTTAAGTCTTGGTTTAACTCGCCTAGCTCTTCAGCGGTAAGTACATCAAAAAAAGACTCTTTACGCGTTAAATCCAAGAACCGAAACTTATTCTCCATCGTATCTACGCGATGAAAGCGTAGAAAATCGAGCTTATAACGATACCTCTGGTCAGCGACCCATTTTTGCAGCTCTGCTTCATCTGGCTTCTTCCCTCTTACGTGGGTAATGAATTCATAGGAATCTGCGAATGCTTTGACATGATTGGCCTGCTTCTCTTGAATCAGCTCTATACTGTTCTCAGCTACACCTAGCCGCTCAGATACATCTAATAATGCGCTTTGCCACGTGTAATGAATCGACCAATAGACGGTAATACCAATCAAGGCAATCAGCGTGAGAAAGATAGGCGCAGACGTTAGGAACATAAGTCGGTAACGAACCATGGTTTTGAATCGATATCGCCATTTTCCCCATAACGTCGTACTAGTCGGCATAGCTTGTGCCCTCGCTGTCCCACTCTTTGTATTTACGTTCTAACGTTTTACGAGCAACGCCTAAGTCTCTGGCAGCGGCTGATTTATTGCCATCATGAAAGTCGACCAGTTGTTCGATGTGCGCCCTTTCCACCTCTTTTAATGCCCAGGTGTTAGGGTAGCCTGACGATGTCATACCATCGCCTATTTCAATCAATTCCGCTCCGCTCGATACTGTCATGGTAATCGAAGGTTTAAGATGCTCACCATTCACTTCGCGCCAGTAATGAGCTGGTGGTTTACCCAATAAAATACAGCGTTCAATGAGGTTTTTAAGTTCGCGAATATTACCCGGCCAATCGTAGTCGTTCATGGCATGAATATCTTCGTGAGCCCACTTAGGATCCTGCATGCCAAGCTCTGCAATCAGCATTTTGGTAAAGAATGGAACCAGTTCAATAAGATCGGCCTTACGCTCTTTAAGCGGCGCAACATCAATCTTCAAAACGTTTAAACGATAGTAAAGATCCGATCTAAAGTTACCTTTGTTCACTTCTTCTTGAAGATTACGGTTGGTCGCCGCTACGACACGTACATCCACCGTAACTTCTTTCTCGCTACCAACGGGCCTAATTGTGCGTTGCTCCAAGACGCGAAGCAGTGCTGATTGCATGGTTAATGGCATCTCTCCAATCTCATCAAGGAACAAAGTGCCACCACTAGCAACCCTGAACAAACCTTCACGACTTTTCTTTGCACCGGTAAAGGCGCCTGCGGTATGACCGAACAACTCACTCTCTAAAAGCTCTGGCGCAATGGCCCCACAGTTAATTGGAACAAATGGACCGCTTCGCCCGCTTGCTTCATGCACGCCACGCGCAACCAACTCTTTACCCGTCCCCGACTCACCTTCAACCAACACTGACGCTCTTGAAGGCGCAAACTGTGTGATGAGCTGTTTGAGCTGCTTAGTTTTTTCAGACCCACCAACAATTTCTGTTTTGATGTGACGTTTAAATTCATGTTTAAGTGCAAGCTGATGTCTTTGCTCTAAACGCTTATCCATACAACGTTGTACTGCTTGTAACATTTGGTCTAAATTAAACGGCTTTAGAATGAAGTCAGACGCGCCGAGCTTTAAAGCAGAAATGGCGGTTTCGAGGTCGGCGTAGCCAGTCATAAAAATCACATCGGCTTTCTTATCCTGATCATTGAACGCTTCTTCCCACTCAATACCTGAACGGCCCGGAAGGTTAATATCCAGAACGATAAGGTCATAATGGTTCGCAACACGAAGCGCTTCAGCTTCCTCTATACTCCCTGCACAATCTACTTTCGCAAACCATTTGCTCAACGCTTTGTTAAGAATGGTCTGCATACCAATTTCATCGTCGACAACAAGAACAGAGAAAGCTTGGTACTGAGAGGCTTTATGTGGGTCAAGAGACACAGGCATAGTCATTTACTTATTCATGAGGTTATTGGGACAGAGTGTACCAAGTTTATCAGGCAACAACTCTTTCAATGTGAGACATTTTGTCCCAGATCAAATTTTAATATGCTAAGCCATTGAAATTACATTTGAAAATAGTCACAAAGTTTTGGCATTAAGATTGCTTTATATGCGTGCCAGTTTATAACAAAGATTGGTGGTATTGGTTTTATACATTTCAGAATGGAAAGCCGAAATCAAATAAAAAAACGGATAAAAACAACATGAAAGCAATCACTTTTACTCTCGCGACAGCGTCTTTGGCCTTGGTTAGTTATTCCGCTTCAGCAGCAGGCGACAACACTCACGTCAGACTCGCCACTACGACCAGTACCTACCACTCGGGCCTTTTAGACTATCTTCTACCTGAATTTGAAAAAGACACCGGTTATAAGGTCGATGTTATTGCCGCTGGTACAGGTAAATCTCTTAAGATGGGACAAAATGGCGATGTGGATCTTGTGATGACACACGCGCCTAAAGCAGAAGCAAACTTTGTTGAGAAAGGCTACGGTGTTCTTCCAAGAAAGCTGATGTATAACGACTTTGTTATCGTTGGGCCGCATGACGATCCAGCGAAAGTAACTTCGCAGAAAGACGTTGCTCATGTATTTGAGAGTATCGCAAATAGCAATGTCACTTTCGTCTCGCGCGGTGACGACTCTGGTACACATAAGAAAGAAAAAGGCATTTGGGAGCAAACCAAAATTGAACCTAACTTCGGTGGTTATCGCAGTGTAGGTCAAGGTATGGGTCCAACACTAAATATGGCCAATGAAATGCAAGGCTACACTATGACGGACCGTGGTACTTGGCTTGCTTACAATAACAAGCTCGATCTTGAGATCTTGTTCCAAGGCGATAAGCAGTTATTTAACCCTTACCAAGTTATCCTAGTTAACCCTGAGCGCTACCCAAGCATCAATTACCAAGGTGCGAAAGAGTTCAGTGATTGGTTGGTTAACTCTCGTGGCCAAGATCTTATCAATAAGTTCAAGTTACACGGCAAGCAGTTGTTCGTTGCAAACGCGAACGAGAAATAACCGTCTATGAGCCTATGGCAAACCACCTTAGATGCACTCACGCTATTGGTGAGTTTCGATACTGAACTCTGGGAGATCGTTGCGGTCTCCTTTAGCGTGTCACTATCTGCAATATCGATCGTTTTACTCCCGGCGATTTTGTTATCGTTTGTCCTCGCGTACACCAACTTCAGAGGCAAATGGTTGCTTCTATCTCTGGTGAATACTTTGCAAGCCATACCAACCGTCGTTATCGGTCTTCTCCTGTATATGATGCTGTCACGTTCCGGGCCGCTTGGAGACTGGCAAATGCTATTTACGCAAAAGGCAATGATCGTAGGTCAAATGCTCATAGGCTTTCCCGTGTTAGTTTCAATGATGCACGGTGCGTTGCAATCAAGCGATCGCCGTGCTGTTGAAACGTCAATAACACTGGGCGCATCTATCCCACGCATTGTCGCAACCATGATTTGGGAAACTCGCTTCCCTCTTCTCGCTGCTGCTATTGCGGCGTTTTCTCGTATTGTTACTGAAGTCGGCTGTTCAACGATGGTAGGCGGTAACATCATGGGGATCACTCGCAACATCCCAACTGCAATCGCAATGGAGAGCCATAAAGGTGCATTTGCACAAGGTGTCGCGCTCGGCATTGTGTTACTGACTCTCGCACTGGTTTTGAATTTCATGCTCACCAGTATGCGCGGTAAAGGTTACTTAAGGAGCTAGGCCCTGTATGACAATAAAAATAACGGCACAGCAACTCTCTATGCGTTTCAAAGAACGCGTGCTATTCCATATACCGACGCTTTCTATCGGGCCAAATGATGCTATCTATCTAAAAGGTGATAATGGCGTCGGAAAAACGACCCTACTCAAGATTTTATCTGGATTGATCAAACCCACTACGGGTACTGTCATTGCGCCAAACGATACTTGGCTACATCGTCTCTTTCCGCGCACAGGTCGAAAAAACGTTATCTATCTACATCAATCACCTTATTTGTTCGACGGCACGGTTTACGAGAATGTCGTTTATGGTATTCGCTATCAAAAAGAAGAGGCAAAAGATAAGCGAGCTCAAGTTATCACGGCGCTTCGCATGGTAGGCTTGGAAACATTAGCGGACGAACATATTTCTGTATTGTCGGGTGGCGAGAAACAAAGAGTAGCAATGGCCCGTGCCTGGATTCTTAAGCCTTCGATTTTACTGATGGATGAACCTAGCGCTTCACTCGATCAAGAGTCGATTGAACGCCTAGTGATTATGGCCCAAGACCTCATAGATCGTGGTTCTAGTCTTGTTATTACTAGCCATCAACAGAATGCATTGACCGATTTATGCCGCAAACAATGGTGGATAAAAGAGACAACTTTGATAGAGTCTCCACTGCTACAAGTCATTTCAGATAAAGAGTTAGATAAAACGTATGCTTCATCCAAAACAAACTAGCTGGGTAATCTTAGCTGGTGGACAAGCAAGCCGAATGGGAGGTCAAGATAAAGGCCTCGTTCAACTTAACGATAAACCATTAATCGAGCATGTTATTGAGCGCCTCTCATCTCAAACATCCCAAATCCTGATTAACGCCAATCGAAACCTTGAGACCTACCAACAGTATGGCCAAGTGTTTCGCGATCAGTTCGAACAGTTTCCTGGCCCAATGGGTGGCATTCATGCCGGGCTAATCAACGCAAAAACCGACTGGGTTGGTTTTGTCCCTTGCGATAGCCCGCTTATCAGCAACGACATCGTTGAACGTTTTTGTCGTCAAGCCACTGATGAGACAGAGATTTTGGTCGCTCATGATGGTGATCACCAACAGCCTGTTTTCACCCTTTACCATAAATCCGTGCTGGGTAGATTGACTGCATTCCTAGAACGAGGTGACCGTAAGATCATCTTACTCTACAACGAATGTAAGACTAAATACGTCGATTTTAGCGATTCACCTCAATGCTTTGTAAACTTAAATACGCCAGAAGAATTGGCGCAATTTGGTACGATTAATTAATGAATTTTCAATTACCTATCCCAATTTTAGGTTTTGCCGCGTATTCAGGTACTGGGAAAACAACCCTTTTAGAAGCGTTACTGCCAAAGCTTACTCAAGCAGGCTTGCGCATTGGTATGCTCAAGCATGCCCACCACAATTTTGATGTGGATAAAGAAGGTAAAGATAGCTACCGCTTAAGGAAAGCTGGCGCGTCACAAATGCTGATTTCATCACGCAACCGCCATGCATTGATGACAGAAACACCAGAGGCGGAATCGGAATTTGAATACCTTTTAACAAGGTTTGATACAGACAAGCTTGACGTCATTCTTGTTGAAGGCTGCAAGAACATTGCCTTTCCGAAAATTGAGTTGCACCGGGAAATCGTGGGTAAACCTTGGCTCTACCCTAGCGATGACAACATCATTGCTATTGCCGCTGATACTGAGGTAACAGATTCAGCACTACCACAAATGAACATTAATGATCTCGATGCTATTAGTGCCTTCGTTGTTGATTACGTCGCTCAACATGCAAACCCTATTGAGGCTAAATCTGAAGGCGCTTGCTGCGATACCTTATCTCCTGCATTTCTGTCGGTAACACAAGGTCAAGAAAAGATCCTTTCGATGGTACACCGTGTCGAAGGAACAGAAGCATGTACGATGGTCGAAGCGTCAGGTCGAGTGCTCTCGGATGATGTTATCTCACCAGTTAACGTGCCCCAGTACACCAACTCTGCTATGGATGGATATGCTATCCGCGGCGAAGATATCGGTCTTACTGAGTATCAAGTCGTTGGCGAAGTGATGGCGGGTTACGCCTATAATGCGCCGCTACTCTCTGGGCAAGCGGTTAAAATCATGACCGGTGCTCCTACCCCTGCTGGCGCAGATACGGTTGTGATGCGTGAACAATCGTCACAACATAGTGACAAGGTCACGTTTGAAGCCGATATCAAAGTGGGACAAAATGTCCGACAAGCTGGAGAAGACTTAGCGCTCGGTGCGCCGGTCTTTAACCAAGGTCAGCGCCTCGCTTCACCTGAAATGGGTATGTTAGCATCGCTGGGTTTTGGTGAGTGCACGGTTTTCCGAAAGTTGAAAGTCGCAGTATTTTCAACAGGCGATGAAGTTCAAGCGCCGGGCACCGAACAAAAAGAAAACTCTATCTACGATTCAAACCGCTTTACCATCATGGGTATGTTACAAGCGCTTGGCTGTGAGATTCTCGATTACGGCATTATCGAAGATAACGAAGAGCTAATGATTCAAGCGCTCGAAGAAGCCTCTCAAAATGCTGATGTAGTGATGACTTCCGGCGGCGTTTCTGTCGGTGATGCGGACTATATTAAACTGGCATTAGACAAGCTTGGGCAAATCGACTTTTGGCGTATCAATATGCGACCAGGTCGCCCACTCGCTTTTGGCCAAATTAATAATAAACCTTTCTTTGGTCTGCCGGGTAACCCTGTCGCTGTGATGGTGTCATTTATCAACTTCGTTGAGCCAGCGTTACGTAAAATGCAAGGCGAAGTTAATTGGCAACCACTTAAAGTGAATGCTGTTGCGACAGAGGACCTACGCTCTCGCCAAGGACGTACTGAATTTAGTCGTGGAGTATACGAACTCGACTCACGTGGTCAGCTAACCGTAAGAACTACAGGAAAACAAGGTTCGGGCATTTTGCGTTCAATGAGTGAAGCTAACTGCTTGATTGAAATCTCTCCAGCCATCGACACTGTAAAAGTCGGAGAAAGCGTGACAATCATCCCACTTCAAGGCAGAATCTAACCATCAAAGTATAAGGCCAGTTTTCTGGCCTTTTGTTTTACTTACTTGGAATCACTTATGGCTCGTACAATTCTTTATACCTACAAAAACGAAGATAAAACGCTTACGTTTTCATACCAACAACATCGCAATATTCACGAAGCGGTGGCTGAAGCGGAAGGTATTGATATTTCAGGATATCTAAAGATGGAGCAACAAATTGAAGCGATATCGGACACAAAATCTGTTCGCAACTATCGTGATAACCACTTTCAGAAACTAGGTTTCGGCAAAATCACCCTTGCTCAAAAAGAAAACCTAGGTGTAGGTAAGAAAAACAAATAACAAAATTTAGGCTAGTGACAACACACTAGCCTTTTTGTACAAATGTTACTCAACTGTAACTACTGCTTACATTTCTCATCTCATTATTGTTACTACGATCAACTTAAACAATACGGCAAACTGATATCCTATTAATAAAGATTCATATCTCAACTACAATAACTAACAATAGGACACTGGCTTTCGATGGAATCACTCATCAAGGAAGTTATTTTTGCTCAAAACGAAGACGAGCTTTACGCCCGCTGCCTTCAAGACATCTACTCACGTTACCAACCCAATCATTGTTTCATCGCCGAATACGACCTGTATACTAACGTCGCTAATACGCTCCATTACTTAATAAATGGTGTATCGGCTGATAGTATTTCCTATAGCTTGGTCGGAAGCCCATGCGAACAGGTACTTAACGATAAACGCATTTGTGCATACCCCTCCCAGATTCAACAGCGCTTCCCTGAAGACATTGCATTGCAGCACCTAAATGCAGAAAGCTATGTTGGAATACCACTTCAATCTAGCGATGGCGCAATCGTTGGCGTATTAGCATTGTTGTTTGACGATCGCCTAACTAGTGAACCTATCGATAATGATTGGCTTTTAACTATTGGCTTTTTGGTTGGTAAATCTATCCTTCAGCATCGATTAACTCGTCAGAAGAATACCCTGCTTAGGCAGTTACAACGCTCCGAACAAATCACTCAATCTTGTTCATGGCGTTGGGATGTGGAGAAAGATAAGTTCAAATACTCAAATAATTTAGGGGTGATGTTTGACCTGAACACAGACGTGAAATTATCATTTTATGAGTTCTTCAATCAGTATGTGTTTAAGTCACACGAACAATACAAACAGTTGTTAACGTCAGAGTGCGCGCACGAACAAGTTGTCACAACGATTATCCATAGTGAAGAATCTAAGTGTCACATTGATTTAGAAATCACCTACAGCAAGCACTTCGGGCCAAACGGGGCACTAACTCGCATTGAAGGCAACGTTCGTAATATTTCTGACCTATCCGAACTCGTAAATGATCATCTTATCGCTCAGCGCGTCATCGAGCTGTCTAGTAGCGGTGTTATTCTGACCGATGCTAATAATCTTATCTTAAATATGAACTCCAAAGCTGAAGATATTACTGGATATCGCCTCGATGAGATGTATGGCCTGCCCCCCTCTACCTTCAGTTCTGATATACATGACCGTAAGTTCTATAAAACCATGTGGCAATCAATAGAACTCAGTGATTGTTGGTCTGGAGAAGTTTGGAATAAGACCAAATCTGGTGCGATTTACCCAGAGCAACTCTCCATTCATGTTGTAAGAGGACGTAAAGGCGATATTCAAAACTACATCGCGATTTTTGATGACCTCAGTTATAAAAAGTCGATTGAAAACGAGCTATTAAAATATCGGAACAAGCAAGACTTCACTGGCTTGATGACACGTACTAAGTTTATTCAGATGTTAGAAGACAACCCTGAGTTTGCCGTGCTTTTAGTTGATATTAGTCGTTTCTCTGAAATTAATAACCTATATGGTGAAGAGTTTGGCAACAAGGTGCTTAGCTATGTCGGGCAAATTCTGTATGCCAATTACAGCGCAGAAAAACTGAATATCTGTCGCTATGGCGCTGACCAGTTTGCGCTCGCGTGGAATTTAGCAAACGTTTCCGGTGTGGAACAGCTCGTTTCGACGATTAGAGCAACGGTTGAAGAGGCATTTTCTATCGATGGTACAACCATGAACCTAGCGGTCAACATGGGCTATTCTTTACCAATTGAATCCACCAGCGAAACGCACCCTTTAACTAAGGCGTACTACGCACTTGAAGAGGCGAAGTCCCAACTCACACCTGGGACAATTCGGTATTCTGACTATTTAGAGCAACGCGCCGAACGTAAGCATCAACTAGGCGCCATGCTTAAACAAGCATTAGATGAAGAACGCTTACATGTTGAATATCAGCCGATTTATGACTTACAAACCCGAACTATTGTTAAGTTTGAGGCTCTCGCTCGCTGGGTCGAAGGAAACCAAAGTATTTCGCCATTTGAGTTTATTCCAATTGCAGAGGAACTGGGTTACATCTCTCAACTGGGTAACTTGATCCTTAAAAAAGTGTGTAAAGATATTCTCTCCATGAAAGCGCTAGGGTTTGACGAGATTGTAATATCCGTTAATCGCTCAATTGAAGAACTGCTGAATGAGGAGATAGATAACTGCTCTATCCTTTCACAACTCGAAGAGTCTGGGCTATCTACCCGAGACGTTATTATTGAAATCACTGAATCGATACCGCTTGAAGATAAACCTCAAGTGCAGGATTTATTGGATTGCTTAAGAAAGCGTGGACTTAAATTAGCGCTTGATGACTTTGGTACTGGTTTCGCTTCATTTTCCAATTTAATGAAGAATACTGTCGACTTGTTGAAAATTGATCGATCATTTATTCGGGATATTGAGAGCGACAAAAACAACGCAGTGCTTGTGGAGTCGGTTAACATGTTGGCAAGCCAGCTTGGATTAGAGGTAATTGCTGAAGGGGTTGAGACTAAGCAACAACTTGAATTGCTCCAATCAATGGGTTGCCGATATATCCAAGGTTATTACATTAGTAAACCAGTCCCTTTCGATAAAGCAATGACACTTTTAGAAAAATACAGCGAACACAGTAGCTAACCTTCGCTTTATCAAGCATAAAAAAAGAGCCTGTTAATCCAGGCTCTTTTTTATGTAAGTTACTTGATATTCAAGAATGCTGCGCCGCGGACACCACCTGAATCACCGTGTTTAGCTTTGATGATCTTCGGACATTTAGCTACAGATAATAGGTACTTAGGTACACGCTTTGGCATTTCTTCGTAAATAAGTTCGAAGTTAGATAAGCCACCGCCAAGTGCAACCACATGTGGGTCATTAGCAGTAAAGATGTTAGCAAAGCAAATCGCCAACAGTTCCATAAAGCGCTCAACATGCTCTACCGCTTGCGATTCACCAGCTTCATACGCAGTGATAATCTCAATCGCTTTCTTCTCTTCACCAAAATAGTGGGAGTAGATGAGTTCAAAGCCACGTCCTGATAAGTAGCTATCGAGACAACCTTTCTTGCCACAACCACAACCTAATAGAGGCGCGTTCTCACCTAGATGGAACCAGGCATCCAGAGGCAAACGCATATGGCCAAGCTCTCCTGCGACGTGGTTACGCCCTGAAAAAACAGCGCCGTCATAGATCAAACCACCACCAAAGCCCGTACCAAGAATAAGCCCCATTACAGAAGGCTCATCTTTCAACTCATCATCCCAAGCTTCGGATAAGGCAAAACAGTTAGCATCATTTTCAACTTTGACGCTGCGACCAATCTTCGCTTCAAGGTCAGCGCGCAGTGGCTTACCTTTTGCGGCCGGAACATTAACCGTTAAAACAGTACCATCATCAGCATCTTCCATTCCTGGCAGACCTAAGCCAATTTTACCCTCGCAGTCGAACTCTTGATCATACTTGTTGACCAAGCCAGCGATGGTTTCCACTAATTGCTCATAGTCTTCGGTTGGTGTTGGAGTGCGCTCAGTGGCGACTCTTTCCAACTTATCGTTAAACGCACCAAACTCAATCTTAGTGCCACCAACGTCAAAGCCGTAGTACATGTTATCTCTCCCAGACAATATTCATAAAATAACTAATTTCGTCATTATCCATATAGCTACGCCTACAAACTGTGACTTAGAACCAGTTTAGCTGGGAGATAGAATCAACTGCCCAATCTCTATCCAACCAAAACCTAAATATTAGAGTGATTTCTCGTTTCCGAATTGGGCTAAGAATTGTTTCAAGGCAGGACGGGAATCATCGGGCTTGTTTCGAGTCTTGCTGTTCATGTATGACTCTCTAAATACATTAAACCAACTTGATAGTATGTCAGAGACATTCTGGTGACCCAGTTCTTTGAACACAAGAATCGCCACTTCTGCAGTTGCAAGGTGCTGTTCATTATCAGATCGCCTCATCATATACTTTGAAACTTCGGTTGGGCTGATGGAAAGCACTGGTAATGAGTCAAGGTAAGGTGACTTTTTGAAAATTCGCCTTGCTTCACGCCAACTACCATCAAGAAAAATAAGTAGCGGTTTCTTGCTCGCCTCTAGTGGTTGTCGCTCGCTAAATAGCAGCCGACTCTTCTGTTCTACATACTCTTCGGGAAAGACAACGATGGGTTGGTAGTCAGGGTTTTCGAGCAGTTTTAGCATCTCTTGTTCAGGCTCTGTACGACTCCACTGGTATGCGTAACCTTCTTTGACCGTGTCTAGAATCAACCGACCAGTATTACTCGGTTTAAACACTTCATTTTCTGACATTAGCAGCATCACAGCGATATCACTGTCAATATCTGGCTGATGCTGACAGAGGCAATCTTTTAACGAGACTTGGCAGTATTGGCAGCGAACGACTTTGCTGCCTCGCGCATTGAATGGTTTAGTTGAACGAGCTAATCGCTGCTGATACAGGTGATGAAAGGCGTGGATTCTCATGGCGTATCGTAGATAATGAACAGGGGGAGCAAGTTTACCCTCCCATTTTACAGTTGCAAGGATTAGTGAGAATGCAGGACCCAGAATTGATTCGTTTAAGTATTTTTATTGGCGTACTCTGCTTGTGCGCCATATGGGAATGGGCGGTTCCGAGAAAAACACTTACGCAAAGCAAACTTTATCGATGGCTGAATAACCTAGGGTTAGTTGTTTTTAATTCTGTCTGTTTAACCTTACTGATGCCGATTCTCGCTTACGAATCCGCAGTTTATGCGCAACAGCATCAGTTAGGACTCTTCTATCTGATCGATGTTATTCCCTACACCATAATCGTACTTACAACGGTCGTATTGATGGATCTCGCTATTTACATCCAGCACATTGTTTTTCATCGGGTCCCTTTCTTATGGCGCTTACATCGTATGCATCATGCCGATCAGGATATTGATGTCACCACTGGGAGCCGTTTTCATCCCATCGAAATCTTACTATCAATGTGGATTAAAATTGGTTTGATCCTCGTGTTAGGTGTCCCACCACTTGCCGTGATCATCTTTGAAGTCGTGCTAAATGCGAGTGCTATGTTCAATCACAGCAACGCCTACCTACCGTTAAAGCTCGACCGAATATTAAGAAAATGGATCGTCACCCCCGATATGCACCGAGTTCATCATTCAGTGGTCACTAAGGAAACCCATTCTAATTTTGGTTTCTGTTTATCAGTGTGGGATAGATGGTTTAATACTTATCGTGCTCAGCCAGTCGCCGGGCACGATAACGTAGTGATTGGTATACCGCTGTTCCAACATCGTCAGGAGCAGCGAATTGATAAAATGCTTACTCAGCCATTTCGAAACGACTAGATCACGTATTTATGGAGCATTGCTTGCTGCTGTTCAGCAATACTGGCTACCTGCTGAGAACTTTCAACCATCGACTCTAGCTGTTGTTGGGTTTGCTTGCCTTGTTTAGTGACCAGACCAATCGCTTCAGTTACATTGGAGGTTGCTTTCTGCTGCTCTTGAGTTGCGATCGAAACCTGCTCCACTCGAGAGCGAATGTGCCCGACTGACGATTCAATGTGGGCGAAAGTCTCTTTAACCATCTCACTTGATGTTAACGCATTGGTCATTTCTAAACGCGATTCTTCAACAGCCTGTTTCGAGGCTTGAGCAGCGACGACCAGTTGGTCCATCCTCGCTCGAATGTTCGTTGTTTGGGCGGACGTGTCACTGGCAAGCTTTCTTACTTCATCCGCGACCACTGCGAATCCTCTTCCCTGCTCTCCCGCCCTCGCCGCCTCAATCGCAGCGTTAAGTGCAAGCAAATTAGTATTTTCCGCAATACCAGATATCAAATCGACCATCTCACTAATTTGATTGACGCGCTTATCGAGTTGTAACATTGATGCTTCGTTAGCATTAAGAGATTCCGCCAAAGCTTTAAGCCTTATCTGGTTTTTTTCAATGGCCTTAACACCCTTCTCAGAATGTTGAGATGCATATTGGGAGTCTTGGTATGACTCATTCGTAACTTGAGCGATTTGACGAATGGAAGTATCCAATTGATTGACCGCGTGCCCCATAGTAGCTAAAGATTCATTCTGTAATGAAAGACTGTTATTCGATTCAGAAGCAGCGCAGTGACTCACCTCCGCTGCTTGATATAGCGTTTCACAGTTACTGGTAACTCGGGATATCGAATCTTGAGTGGATGTCGCTAAGCTGTTTAGTTTTTGCGAGACATCCCGTAACTCACGAGGCCCAATCAATTTCGCGGTGGTGGTAAGGTCATGCTCTGTCATGCTTGTGACACTCGCTAGGATATTAGTCAGGCTACGATTGATCCAAACGCGCAAAGTAACGCCAACGACCAGTACCAACAATACCATCATACCTCCACTCACGATTAGCGTCTTTGTGATACGCTCTATCGTTGTCGTAACAACGCCTTTCCCCTTATCCATCAGAACTTGAGCACTGGCAGATATCGCGTTAAGTCGTTCAATTGTCGTATCCGCGACGAGCACCACTTGATCAACCTGCTCTCTCTGCTTCTGCACGATGTTTAGCTTTTGTAGAATCCGCTCAACAATGGCATTTGGTTCAAATCCCGAATTTACCATCTCATATGCGGCGGTTAAGCTACTGAACTCAGTCACCTCAGGGTGCCACTGCTTAAAATCATCATACGCGAGCTCTACGCCTGCGAGTCTGTTTTTAAGTTGTTTGTACTCTCTTAGCGCTTGTTCAGGATCGTCTTCCATCAACAACTGAGTAAAACCACTTTCCATCGCACTAACATTGGCGATGAATCGATTCGCCGCATCCGCTGACTCTGGGTTGTCACCGACTAAAAAAGTACTGATACGACTCATTTCTGGCCCTGAAGACCCGAGCCCATATCGGAAAGCCTCTAGTTCTGAGTCTATATCCTGCTTAAGTAATAAAATATCTCGCTGAGTATTGATCACTGAGCGCGTTAATTGGTTTAATGAAGCCACTTGCTCAGAAAGTAGTTGCAACTCAGTGGACGAAATCGCTTCACCGAATTGTGATGATAATTGCAGCACTTGATTCGATGACTGGATATTTTTCTCCTGCAAACGCTCAATCTTGGGTATTAAGCGATCAAGTTGCTGAGACGTATTTGCTTGAGTGCTATAGCTAAGCTGCTTTGCTTGCTCAAGTATCGTTTGCGTCAAGTATGCATTTTTCATCGCGAGTGGTAATGCTTGGTCTGACAAACGAGAAAACTCTCGTTCAATCCTGTCAATGCCTTTAATACTGGTGACAGCAAGCAAAATGACCATTATTGTAATGGCTATGAACACCGCGCTTATCGTTTGCACTAACGACAGCTTACCTTTTTTCAACGCTCCCATGTCGAAGAAAGTCCTAATACGAAGATTTGATACAAGGGATACTATGACTAGTTTGTTACGATTTAATTGCACAGAATGGCGTGTTAAGAACAGACTCCGATTTGTACCAGTCGGCAAACTACTCCTTACGTCTTTACTTTTAGGGGGGTGTTCAAGCAGCCCAGACTTCGAGAGTGCAGCCGTAGAAACAAAGCCCATTACAGTTGAGCAAGCTAACGTAAAGAATTCATTTTTGGATGTTTATAAGGTGTGGCAAGGCGCTCCCTATCGACTAGGAGGCACAACTCTAAATGGTGTTGATTGTTCCGCATTCGTTCAAACGGCATATGAAAATGCGTTGGGGCTCAAGATTCCCCGAACAACGCTTGCACAAGTTGAAGTAGGACAGAAGATAGAGTATGAAAACGCAGAGATCGGGGACCTCGTCTTTTTCAAAACGGCCCCCAAAACCCGTCATGTGGGTGTTTATCTAGGGAATAAACAATTTATGCACGCCTCAACCTCAAAAGGTGTGATCATTTCAAGATTAGACAACCCTTACTGGGCTTCTAAATATTGGCATGTTCGACGCGTCACTTATTCACCACAAGCAAACTAAGTCAGCGTGATGTTAATCGTACTTAGCTACGGCAGAATCAAATAAATTTTTCAACAGGGCGATATATTCATCAAGAAACCCTATTTGCTCATTAGTCGCAGGCTTTGTCCAAACACCCGCTAGCACTTCTCCAAGATCTTCTACAACTGAGTCCGCTTCTTTTAATAATTGGAAACGTACACTCGAATGGAGTTCTGGGTTTTGTTCGAATATGGCCATGATATTACTTGCGACCATGTCGGTTACAACATCTTCTACACTTTCTGAGCCCGTATCGCCATCATCAGAAGCAAATACGTCTAGATTAAAAGCTAAGTGCTCGATAAGAGCTAAGTAACCATCGGTTTCTACAACCACTGTCTCTCTCCAAAATTGCGAACTCGGCGAGTTCCATCCTAGTAATAGTAAGACATATCAATAAGAATACACAACTTACGCCGAATCAGTTGCTGATAATTCCTCCACCCAATTCAATATACCGAACATCAGTTTAAATAGTGAATTGAGGATGGTAAGAATACAAACCTGTCAGGCAACAATAAATAACGATACAAGGTTATGTCCTGACATAAATCACACTTTCATTAATGCGCTGTGCAAATTAGGTAAATGATTGAATTTTTTGCACTATGAATCAGAATTCACTATCAGCATATTCTACACTGTAGTTATATCGAACCGGACGCAGGATATGTTATGTGGCAAGCCATCTCTAAACAGTTATCTGAGGTTTTATTATTTTCTTTTGAAATTAAGGAAAAAACGAAAGTCCATGGGGGAGATATCAATGATTGCTATATGATCTCGGACGGTGAACAGCGTTATTTCGTTAAGGTAAATAGACGCGACTTCTTACCTAAGTTTGAAATTGAAGCAGAAAACATCCGTCTATTGCATGATACTCGGACCGTGTTTGTCCCTGAACTTGTCCTCACCGGGACATCGAAAGATCACTCATTCATCGTACTAAACTACCTACCTACCAAACCGCTCGATGACAGTAAGAATAGTTTTTCCTTTGGTCAGCAGCTCGCTCGCCTTCACCAATGGGGAGAACAAAAAGAGTATGGGCTTGATCAAGATAATTATATAGGCGCTACGTTACAACCTAATAAGTGGGATCGAAAGTGGGCGCGCTTCTTCGCCGAACAACGTATCGGGTGGCAGCTTCAACTGCTACGTGAAAAAGGGATAGACCTCGTCGATATCAATGAGTTTACCCAAATCGTCCAAAACCGCTTAGCAAACCATCAACCAAAACCCTCCCTGCTCCACGGAGACTTATGGCATGGCAACGTCGCGAACTCTGTATTTGGTGCTATTTGCTATGATCCTGCCTGTTATTGGGGCGATTGTGAGTGTGATATCGCCATGACAGAACTGTTTGAAGGGTTTCAAGCTGACTTCTACCAAGGCTATGAAAGTGTTGCTCCGCTCGAGTTAGGTTACAGCGAGCGCAAAGAGATCTATAACCTCTACCACTTGCTTAATCATTACAATCAGTTCGGTGGTCACTATCTTGATCAATCACAGAAACTGATAAAGCAGATACTTTTATATTAATTGTAAATACTTATTACCTTACAATAAGTTAGATGTTTAGAATCATGTAATTGTCAAACTGGTCCGCGCTCTTTGGTGAGCTTAATAAGGGCCAAAATTAGATTTCTATAGCTCTATCAACTTTTGTACTTAATTCATGTCTAACACTAACTTCTCAGCATATTATTACTATGTCGACAGGGAGTTTCTCAAAGCTGGTTTCTCTAGAGATGGAATAAAGATGTAAGGAATAGAGTTATGCGTAATTACACAGAAAAAATGGTTTCTTGCCCTCATTGCGGACACACGATAAGTATCACGTTAGATGCGTCCAATGGTAATCAAAATTTCTACGACGATTGCCCAGCGTGTTGTAATGCCATTCACTTAACAATGACCGTCAATGAACAAATGGATCAGATCGACCTTCTCATTGATGCCGATGACGAACAGATTTTCTAACTAGCGACTTTAGTATTGTCCGTCAATTACGCACTATTATCGCGTTCTCATTTACTTAGTTAATAAGCCATAGCGAATAGGTAGCCCTCATAGACAGCTACCTATTTTTGTTTCATCATTACCCTAAGTTTTTAGTTGCTAAAACGCGCTCAACTGTATCCACTATCGCTTGGGTTTGCGGGTCAAATTCAACGTTAATCTTATCGCCTACTTGGCGCGTGCCAAAGAGAGTACGATCTAACGTCTCAGGGATTAGATGAACCGAGAAACGGTCTTGCTCGACTTCACCAATCGTTAATGAACAGCCGTCCAAGCCAATGTAGCCTTTCGCAAGTACGTATTTAATTTTGTCTTCAGCGATAGAAAACCAGATTGTACGGTTGTTTGGTGAGTCAATCACGTCAACGACTTCAGCAACTAAACTAATGTGTCCAGACATTGAATGACCACCAATTTCATCACCAAATTTGGCCGCCCTCTCAATATTGACCGAATCCCCTTCGGCAAGAGCACCAAGGTTAGTCAAGGCTAGAGTTGCTTGCATTAAGTCGAAGTCGATTAAATCACCTTCTATACGGGTCACGGTTAAACAACAACCATTATGAGCAACGGAAGCACCAATGGCTAAGCCTTGACGCATTTCACCAGTTAACTTGACTGTATGGGTTTGAAATTTATCTTTCTTTTTGATGGCAATGACTTCTGCCATTCCTTGTACAATTCCAGTAAACATTGTCAGTTTCCGTTAGTTTTTATTAGCGCTTAGTGTGACATTTCTTTATCATCGCACACAATCATTTTCTCTTTGATGAGAGTAAGGCTTTCCGTCTCTTTCCCCTAGCCTTGTTCTCGATTACCTAGTTTGGAGTTCTCTTTTGCATCGTTATAAAGCTGAAGCAAATACCTTGGTCAAACTCGCGACACCAGTGCTAATCGCATCTGTTGCTCAGACGGGCATGGGCTTTGTCGATACCGTAATGGCAGGTGGCGTGAGTGCAACCGATATGGCCGCGGTTTCGATCGCTGCTAGTATCTGGCTACCTTCTATTTTGTTTGGTGTTGGTTTGCTAATGGCACTGGTCCCGGTCGTCGCACAGCTTAATGGCTCAGGCCGCCAAAAAAAGATCTCTTTTGAGATCCAACAAGGCATTGCAATGGCTCTGCTGATTTCTGTGCCAATTTCCTTGGTTTTGCTACAAACGAAATTTATATTGGGGCTGATGGACGTTGAGCAGCTTATGGCTGATAAAACTATTGGCTATATGCATGCGGTGATTTACGCAGTTCCTGCTTTCTTGTTATTCCAAGCGCTTCGTAGTTTGACTGATGGTATGTCATTAACCAAGCCAGCAATGGTGATTGGATTTATCGGCTTACTTATCAACATCCCACTTAACTGGATATTCGTCTACGGAAAATTCGGCGCTCCTGCACTCGGCGGCGTTGGTTGTGGTGTTGCGACCGCTATCGTTTATTGGATAATGTTTGCGTTATTACTTTTGTACGTACTGACGTCTAATCGTTTGGCAAAAATTGAGGTATTTAGTACCTTCCATAAACCCGATACGGCTGCACTACTTAGATTGCTAAAACTTGGCTTTCCTGTCGCAGCTGCTATGTTCTTCGAAGTGACTCTTTTTGCGGTGGTTGCGTTACTTGTAGCGCCACTCGGGTCGCTTGTCGTAGCCGCTCACCAAGTGGCGATTAACTTCTCTTCACTGGTGTTCATGTTACCAATGAGTATTGGCGCTGCAACCAGCATTCGCGTAGGCCACCGCCTTGGGGAAGAGAATGTTGAGGGAGCAAGAATTGCTTCACATGTTGGTGTTATTGTCTCTGTCGTTCTTGCTTCAATGACGGCATTGCTGACTATTGCATTCAGAGAGCAAGTTGCACTGCTGTATACTGATAACCGCGCTGTTATTGAGTTGGCATTGCATCTTCTTTTATTCGCTGCCATCTATCAAATCACGGATGCCATTCAAGTCGTTGCCGCTGGTGCACTACGTGGCTACAAAGATATGGCCGCAATATTCAATCGTACATTTATTGCCTATTGGGTACTCGGTCTGCCGATTGGCTATATTCTCGCGATGACAGATTGGATCGTTGAACCAATGGGGGCCCAAGGTTTCTGGCTTGGTTTCATTATTGGTCTATCGTCAGCTGCAATTATGTTGGGGCTGCGTCTACATTGGATGCATAAACTCAGTGATCAGGACCAGTTGGCTCTGGCTTCTAAATAAACAACAAGGGTCGACTCGTTCGACCCTTTTTTATTTCTGGTTATTGAGTTCTTTCACGAACATAGCGCGCAAACTTAGGCACACCATTACTCGTATAGCCATTGTAGCGATAATTCACCTTAGTCCCGATAGCGGGAGGGTTTTTACGTAACTCGTCAGAAAATCCGCTGCCGATATAGAATTGAAGCCCACTGTCTATTTGAACTAACAAGGCACCCATCATTCCCTTGTATTTGCCATTTCCGACCTTATAGCCAATCACTAGCGCTTCCGCATCTTGGTGCTTTTTCAATTTAAGTAAATCACTGCTTCTTCCTGCCTGATATCGACTGGTTATCTTACGTAGCATTACCCCTTCACCTTTCGAGCTGTCGACGCTGTCTAAATAACTAATTAACTCTTCTTGTGAGGCAATGGGCGTATGTTCTACATATTTTAGGTGATCAACATTTAACGAGTTAACTAAGTGAACCAAGCCAAAGTACCGCTTTTGATAGTCTCCCGCAGAATAAGGGATATCAAACAGCATGTACTCAATACGTTTCCACGCGCTATCGCTTGGCGTTTTGTCGAGGACGGTTTGCTGTACTAGCGAGAAATTACCTCTACCCGCCCACAACTCCCCTTCCAAGGCATGATGTGGCAAGGGTTCAGTAAACCAATGCGGGGCATGAATAGGATGACCATTCCGTGTCTTTAGCTGTTTTCCATCCCATATCGCCCTAATGCCATCGAGCTTCTCACTCTGCCAATATTCATCGACAATAATGTCGCTGTGATAGCTGGTCGCTAACATGACAGGCATGAAGGATGTCGAGTCATTATGTGTCGTTGCGTTTGCCATCGCGGAAAGCATAAGTCCGACTGCAACAGCGGAAAGCCGTAATTCCATTTGCTCTTCCTAAGTGATTTCGATAACTCATTCTCATCCCTTTTTTGGCCTATTAGCAATCCTACAGCCTTCATCATCCGATACATATCTTGCTTACTCTCTAGTGATAGATCTAAGAGTTACATAGCATCTTTTGGCTTGCTTTCCATTGATCAAGATTGATTGTCAGAATGAGAAAATGGTTTTCTCATTCTGACAATTTCTCAGATCAACAAAATAAACCTTTGATTTTTATATCAAATAAATTTGGCACGCTATCTGCTCTATCTACTTCAAACCAATACGGAGATAGCACAATGGAACTACGTAAAATCGAAGCAAATGACACGATTACTACTTTAATCATCAACGGTAACCTAGACGCAGACGGGAGCCGTTTCGCTCAACCTCATATCGATGAGATCATTGCAGACAATACACAACGTGATATTGAAATCGACTTTAGCCAAGTTCAGTTTCTTGATTCATCTGGTGTTGGCGCAATTGTTTACCTGTACAAACGTCTTGTAGAACGTCAGCGCAACATGCGTATTGAAAATGTCTCAGGGCAGCCTCTTGAAATCATCAACCTGCTGCGTATCGACCAAGCGATACCGGTCAACTCTCACACTCATTAAAAACAATAAAGCTTTAGACCACTAAAGCACTAACAAAGGACGTTGGCATGAACACATACACACACTACATAGCCCTAATTGCGACCACTTTGAGCCTTATTGGTTGTAGTAGCTATCCGGAAGAAGGAAGAGGAGGCATTGCTGAGAACTATATTCAGTCCTCCTTCACTCCGGTAATGCCTGATGAGCCATTAGGGCCAGAGCATGGTTTACGCTTTGACTGGCAACTAGCGAAGCTTCAGTTGGACACTTTAATTCGTGAAGGTGCACGTTGGTGCTTTCCAGCAGCCGTCGTGCAAGCGCTAGAAAAGCAAAACCGGATCGCGCGTGAACTTGAAGGCGGATTACTGTTGGATGCAGCCAACGATCTCGTTATTCAACGCAACAGACTGAATGAATTAGAGCTCCAACTAGACTACGTCACATCGCAATCAAAATGTTTACCACCTACCAATGAGCATTTATTCCAACGACGCCTAGCGACTATCGACGAGCTATACAATTTGCTTAACGTCGACAATCAGTTTGCGTTCAACTCGACTGAAATCAACCCTAAATATATGGGCCACTTAGCCGAAGCATCAAACATTCTTAAACAGCACCCACAGTTTCACTTAGCCGTGACAGGCCATGCCGATTCCGTAGGTGATGTCAGCTACAACCAAGAACTTGCAATGGGCAGAGCACAACAAGTTAAGCGCTACCTCACTATATTTGGCCTTTCACCAAGCCGTATTCAAACCAAGTCGGTTGGTGACACTCTTCCTTTGTACGAAGGCGATTCCGATGGTGTTCGCTTAACCAACCGCCGAGTCAGTATTGAAGTCATCGATACCGAAGAGAAAACAGCGATGCGCATGCAAGGAGGCTATCATGAAGTGGACTAACTATATCGTCGCGGCATTACTATCCGTTACGCTAACTTATGCTTACGCTAACGAAGAGCGTGTGCAAATTGGTGATTTAATCCAAGTAAATCTACCTGGCGAGTCAACTCTCAATAAAGGCTTTCAAGTTGATAAACGTGGCCGAATTACACTTCCTGAGGTAGGCGCTCTGTATGTTGCTGGTTACAGTGAGCAACAACTGGATGTCGCGGTTAAAGAAGCCTTAGAGAAAGTCTATCGCGATCTTTCTTCTGCAACCGTGTATATCGCTGAACAGCAAATTCTTGTCTCAGTGCAAGGTTATGTGAACTCACCAGGTGAATACACTCTTACAAAAAGTGCTGATATTCAGATGGCCCTTCACGCTGCAGGAGGCCTTCGAGCCGGCGCTCAGCTTAATAATCTATTTATCAAACGTGGCGCGGAAAAAGTCACCTTTAACTACAAATCGTTTCTGGATACGGGTAACGAAACGCTATTACCAGCGCTTAAGTCTCTCGATACGATCTTCGTCCCTGCTTCGCCGTTGGTTGGTAATATTGAACAAGAGTTCGATGCCAATAAACTTGCCAATGCAGGTGATAGCGGTGACGCTCGTACGGCAATAAAGGTATTTGGTGAAGTTAACGCTCCCGGCTCGTTTAGTTTCAAAGACAATACCGACCTTGTGGATGTGATTATGCGCGCCGGCGGTGTGACCCGTTACGCCTCTGTAGAGCAGATTCGCGTTATCTCCAATAACGCCCCTAAGCTTTTTAACCTGAAAGCCTATTTAGACAGCGGGGATATTTCTTTACTTCCAACCCTTACCCCAGGCACAACTATCTTTGTTCCAAAACAAGAAGATGAGATTAAAGCCGGAGCAAATGTCGTTTACATCATGGGCGAAGTGGCGCACCCCGGTGCCTATGAGGGTAAGAACAACGCTTCATTTATGGATATCTTAGCCAACGCTGGCGGCCCAACACGTTATGCAGAGTCTCGCCAAATTCGTGTCATTAAAGCCAATGGTCGTGTGGTTAAATTTGACTTAACCGCATTCACGGAAGGTTTAACTCGTAGTAATCCACCTTCGATCGGCCCAGGGGATGCTATTTTCGTTCCTGAGAAAACCGATATGAACGAAAAGTCTTGGCTAAAGATCGCCCCTAACCGCGCCGTAAGTGTCATTGGTGAAGTCGTTCGCCCTGGTCGCGTCGAATGGTCAGATGAAATGGATCTTATGGACCTTCTCGCTCATGTTGGCGGTCCGACATTAAGAGCCGACACATCGAAGATTGAAGTCGTCACCCAAGGTAACAAGTTACACATTTTTGATTTGGACGCATTTATTCTCAGTGGTGCTCAAAGTAGCGAACTGCCAAATATCAGCGCGGGTTCTATTATTCGTATCCATGATCTTCCGCAAGATCCTTCCGACAACAAATCGCAGTGGGTACGTCAAAGTTCAGATGCGTCGATCTATGTGTTTGGCCAAGTCAACGCCCCCGGACGTTACCGATTTACCAAAGACATGCATTTCTTAGACATTCTGTCTGCGGCAGATGGTCCGACAAAAGACGCCGACATTCATAACATTCGCATCACTCATCGTGACAAAAGCTACTCGAAAGTCAGCAAGCTGAACCTATCGCTTTACTTTGAGACTGGTGACGAAAGCTTACTCCCACTAGTCACTATGGGCGACACCATTTATATCCCAGAGAAAGACAAAATCTGGCTCGATCGTTCTAAAGAGTCAACGGTCCGCGTTCTTGGTGCAGTCAACAACCCAGGCCGATACGTGTTTGATGACAATATGACTGTTCTTGACCTACTTGCAGAAGCTGGGGGCCCTTCAGAGCGTGCCTACTTAGAAAAAATATCGATCGTCAACATGTCTTGCTGCCAAGGACAGGCAAGAATATTTGACCTCATCGATTTCAGTAAAACAGCCAATATGTACAAGCTGCCGGTGTTAAGAGCTGGAGACACTATCTATGTACCGGATCGAAATGAAAGCTTCCTAGAAAAAGCACGCGTGGGTTTAGAAGATATTCTTCGCCTTACCACCACCATTGTATTAATAGGAGCGCTGTAATGATTATCCCTG
Source organism: Vibrio orientalis CIP 102891 = ATCC 33934 (assembly GCF_000176235.1). NCBI lineage: Bacteria > Pseudomonadati > Pseudomonadota > Gammaproteobacteria > Vibrionales > Vibrionaceae > Vibrio > Vibrio orientalis. The sequence continues at coordinate 1,057,001 of NZ_ACZV01000005.1, forward strand.
CAACTCACTCTGAAATTGAACAGATTTATCTAGCCGCAGAAATGCGCGGGTGTCGCTCGCTGTGTGTGACAGCTTGCCAATCAGGTGACGGCGTCACATCAATCGTCACAGCACTGGCTGAGCGTTACTTGTTCGCTGGCCTTAAAACTCTGGTTGTTGACTTGAATACCTACCACCCAGCTTTTGAAGGTGTCGATTTTTCTCAAACACTTTCTGAGCAACAAATCGGTTCTCTCATTTCTCACTCAGATACGCATCAGTTGTTCACTGGATTGACTATCCCAACCACGCAAGCGGCGTTACTGGAATATAAAGACCCTTCTTGCTTATCAAGAACGGTTGATAAGTGGCTAATACATTTTGATCGGGTGGTATTCGATACCTCACCACTACTTCATGTCAACCGCGGTAACATTCCAGCTCAAGTGGTCGCCAGTGCTTGCGACCAAACTGCCCTTGTTGTGTTGGGCGGCAAGACCTCCACCAGCCAACTGACAAAAGCAGTGTCATTACTTGATAGCGACTCCGTCGAGATATTGGGCACTGTACTCAATATGAAAGACCAACCAACGCTCGCGCAAGAAATAGTCAGAGAAATTGACCGCATTAAAATAATGCCGCAAAGATGGCGCAATTACTTAGCGCAAAAAGTCCTCAACAATGAATTTTTGGCTCAATCTGCATAGGTAATCATTATGAAAAAGCTCACTCTAATCCTAAGTATTTGTGCGTCATGCAGCTCTTTTGCCGCAGACACTTTAACGTTTGGTGTCGTGCCTCAGCAATCAGCGAGCCGCTTGGTCGAGCAATGGGGGCCAGTCATGGACTATTTATCTGAGCAGACCGGTCAAAAGATCGAATTCAGTACCGCCGCAGATATACCGACCTTCGAGAAGCGTCTAGCCAATGGTGAGTATGATATCGCCTATATGAACCCTTACCATTACACCGTATTTAGTGCCAAACCTGGTTACCAGGCAATGGCTAAAGCAAAAGACAAACGCATTAAAGGAATTCTCGTCGTCCGAAAGGATCAAAACATCGAGTCGCTCCAACAGCTCGACAGCCAGAAACTCGCATTTCCATCACCTGCGGCATTCGCTGCCACCATCCTAACTCAAAGTGACTTAAACCAAGCCGGAGTCGATTTCGAAGCTGACTATGTCTCATCACATGACTCGGTTTATCTGTCTGTTGCTAAAGGCTTCTACCCCGCTGGTGGAGGTGTGATGCGCACATTTAACTCCATCCCTAGTGAACTCCGTGAACAACTCAAGCCTTTGTGGATAACTAAGCCATATACACCACACGCTATCGCCTATCACCCGCGCTTATCGGCTTCACAAGCGAAGGTCATTCGTCAAGCATTAACAAACCTAGAAAATAACGCCTCAGGTCAGACTCAGCTTAAAAAGCTCAATATTAAAGGTTTCGTTGATGCAAATGATAGCGACTGGGACGACGTCAGAGCGCTCGATATAACCTTACTTGATTAAGAGGACCTGACCATGACCTTACGTTCTAAAACTGTATTAGGTATCGCGTTTATCGAGATCGTTGTCTTAATGGTCCTAGTATTTAGTGCGATGCGATTCTTATCCGAGTCGAATGAGAAACAGTTAATTCAGCGTGCTAACTCTAGTGCGACCATGTTTGCACATGCAGCAAAAGACGCGGTACTTTCAACGGATCTCGCGACACTTGATGATCTCGTCAATGAGTTCATGACCCTTGAAGATGTCGCTTACGTTCGCGTGCTACGCAATGACAAAGATATGGCGTGTGCTGGCGATAAAGACCTGCTTGCCAGAGCAATGTCGAATGATAGTTCGTTAAATAGTGTAGATGACGGGATCTTCGATTTACGCACTCCGATCACTAATGGTGGTGTTCCATACGCTTATGTTGATATTGGCTTCGAAACAGGTCCAATCAACGCCATGCTAGCTCAAGCTCAAAAAGCGATCATTGGTATCGCCACCGTTGAAGTTATTCTCGTTGCCCTAGTCTCTTTCGTGCTAGGGACTTACCTAACTCGTGGATTAACGCGCCTAGCCAGTGCGGTCAATACCGTTGGCCAACGAGGTCCTGGATTCCAGCTACAAGAACACTCAAAAGATGAATTAGGGGAAGTGACCAAAGCATTCGATGATATGTCCGCTAAACTCGAAAAAGATTACCAAACCTTAACCGCTGCACGTGAAGGCGCAGAGCAAGCTTGCGACTCTAAAAGCCGTTTTCTAGCCTCAATGTCCCATGAGATTCGAACACCAATGAATGGGGTGTTAGGTATTTTGAATATTCTTGAAGAAACCAATCTAACAAATGAACAAAAGAAACTGGTGAGCACTGCAACCGAATCGGGTCATTTCTTGTTGTCTGTCATCAATGACATCCTAGACTTCACGCGAATGGAATCGAATACACTAATATTGGAACATAAACCGTTTGATTTCCGCCACTGTGTCGAGAGCGTCGTCGATACCTTTTCTCCCGCGGCCACTAACCAAAACCTAATCTTACATTGCTACATTGAAGGTAGTGTGCCGAGCAAAGTCAACGGCGATGAGAATCGTGTCAAACAAATTTTACTCAATCTAATTGGTAATGCGATTAAGTTTACTCACGAAGGCAGTGTCACAATTAAAGTTTGTGCTACTCCGCTTGATAATGGCAAAGCCAAAATTACCTTTGAGATTCAAGATACCGGGATTGGCATTAGTCAAAATGCGATTGATTACCTATTTGACGAATTTACCATGGTCGATCAAAGCTACTCTCGGAGTAAAGAAGGGTCTGGTCTTGGCCTAGCCATTTGTCGACGCCTATGTAATTTAATGGACGGAGAAGTCAGTGTTATCAGTGAACCTGACATTGGTAGTACTTTTGTTTTCGACGTTTGCTTAGAAGTTACTGACGAACTAATAACTTCTCCAGTAACAAGCTCTCGACGTGAATTGATTAACAAAGACGCACGTATTCTCGTTGCGGAAGATAATCGAGCAAATCAACTGGTTATTCGTGAGATGTTCAAGCGTGTTGGTAGCCAAATTGATATTGCTGAGAATGGTCTAGAAGCGCTTGAAATGGCACAGCAATATCAATACGACCTCATCTTTATGGATATTTCAATGCCTAAAATGGATGGCATGACCGCTTGCCGCGCTATACGTGCCCTAGAAGACGAAGCAACAGCAACCATACCAATCATCGCCCTAACTGCACATTCACTCGCAGGAGATAAAGAAAAGTTTCTAGCATCAGGAATGGATGACTATCTATCTAAACCGTTAAGACTCTCACAACTAGTTGATAAAATTAATCTATTCTTAGATGAGACTCCAGAAAAAGAGGTAGAACAAAAATTACCGACAACCACACCGAATAAGCAAAAAGTCACATATGAAACTAAAATGATACCTGTAGACGAAAAATATGAGGATACAGAGCAATTGGAACTCGTAGATGAACAAGTGATCAAACAAATGATTGAAGATACTTCTGCTGATGTCATTCCTATACTCATCGACCATTACATTGAGGAGTCACAAGATAGACTCAGCAAAATCTACCAAGCAATCGATGAATCTGATAAGGAAGTATTGGAGTTTGAAGCACACACTTTAGGCAGCTCGGCTCTGGCTTTGGGTAATCGCACTCTATCCAACTTAGCGCGAAAAATTGAGCATCTTTGCCTCGATAATAAGCAAAATGATGCCTTCCAATTAAAAGAAGAATTACAAAATATCGCTAAATCTTCGCTTGCGGCACTTGAGGTTCGTAAACAACAAGGATTTAGTGAGCCGACTGAGTTATAAGGCTTTATAGATAGGACATCACGAATGAAACCAAAAGTATTATTAATAGAAGATTCCACCTCTTTGGCGATTTTGTATCAGCAATATGTGAAAGAAGAGCCCTATGATCTTTTTCATGTCGAAACGGGTAAGGAAGCCATTGCCTTCATTGAACGCAATATTCCCCAATTGGTCATTCTCGATCTTAAACTGCCTGACATGCACGGCGAAGAAATACTCGACTGGATAAATGAGCGTCAAATTCCGACCTCGGTTGTCGTGGCAACCGCTCATGGCTCGGTCGATTTAGCGGTTAACTTGGTTCAAAAAGGAGCTAAAGACTTCTTAGAAAAACCCATTAATGCAGATCGATTAAAAACGTCTATTGCCCTGCACTTGCAGCAAGTCAAACTTACCAACCTTGTTGAGGATATTGAGAACAAATTTGATCGAACTCGCTTTCATGGTTTCATTGGTTCGAGCTTACCCATGCAAGGGGTATATAAGATCATTGATTCTGTCGCGCCCACTAGCGCGAGTGTTTTTGTGATTGGCGAAAGCGGCACGGGTAAAGAAGTCTGCGCGGAAGCCATCCACCAAGAAAGTAAGCGTAAAGATAAAGCATTCATCGCAATAAACTGCGGTGCGATACCTAAAGATTTGATGGAAAGTGAAATCTTTGGCCATGTTAAAGGAGCGTTTACCGGAGCGACGGCTGATCGCAAAGGAGCCGCATCCATGGCAAGTGGTGGGACGCTTTTCTTAGATGAGCTGTGTGAAATGGAACTGGAAATGCAGAAAAAACTGCTACGTTTCCTTCAAACCGGTACGTTTACTCCGCTCGGTGCGACAAAAGAAATGAAAGTGGATGTGCGGATCATCTGCGCGACAAATCGAGATCCTCTACTTGAAGTTGAAGAAGGACGTTTTCGAGAGGACCTATACTATCGCGTTCATGTCGTTCCAGTTGACATGCCACCACTGCGAGAACGCGGAAATGACATCCTGACCCTCGCTACGCACTTTTTAAAAATGTACGCCAAGGAAGACGGCAAAAAATTTGCTGCCATTCATCGTGACGCCGAGTCCACATTGAAGCGTTATAACTGGCCGGGTAATGTCCGACAACTACAAAACATCATTCGCAATATTGTGGTACTCAATGATGACACGCACCTACGCCTGTCCCATTTACCAGAGCAACTTACCAGGAATCAAAAAGCAAAAACCGTTACGACTCAAACGATTACCTCCCCCCAAACGGCACCAGACCCTACTCATACTAGCTTTGCGCCACCAGCTTCTGAGGCCTCTCCTACTGACGTACCAGAGCGCCCTGTGACCATTCGCCCGATGTGGCAGATAGAGCGAGAGACCATACAGCAAGCCATTGATTATTGTGATGGTAACGTCTTGAATGCCGCAGTTTTGTTAGAGCTGAGTCCTTCAACGGTTTATCGCAAAAAACAAGCTTGGGAAGCCGAGGATGAACACCAAACCGTCTAATCAGGTCTGGCTCATTATCGATAGTTTCACCTTTGGTGGCATCGAAACGCACCTGCTTGAGCTCGCAAATGGGCTCAAGCAACATCAAGTTGAAGTAAAGGTCTGGCTGATTCGTCATTACGAATCAGACTCCCAACTCGCAACCAAACTTAATCAAGCTGAAATTAACGTCGAGTACCTTGATCAAACTGACAAACACTATATCCCTTACCTACTTGAGCAAATCAAATCCCAATCTCCTGCGCTTATACATGCTCACGGCTATAAAGCCAGTCTGGTGTGTAAACTGGCGCGCGTATTGACAGGCATCCGACAAATATCGACCTATCATGCCGGGGAGACGCCTAGTGGCAGAGTCTGGCTGTATGATTTCATCGATAGATATAGCGCCTTTATTTCGTCTTATTCTATTGCTGTTAGCGAGAAAATTGCCACAAAGTTACCCGTTCAATCTACCTGTTTTAATAACTTTATTGATGACCGAAATCTAGAACCGAGTCGCGGTACCGCTATCGCCTTCGTTGGACGTTTAAGCGAAGAGAAAGCCCCCGATCGTATTCTTGAACTGGCTCAGCTTAACAGTGCGTTAAACTTTGAGATATATGGCAGTGGCCCTATGGCCGAGCAGCTTCAAAACGCTGCACTGACTAATGTGACTTTTCATGGTCATCAAACGAACATGAATGCAATATGGAGTAATATCGGATTACTCATTATCTGCTCACGTTATGAAGGTTTGCCAATGACCGCATTAGAAGCGATGGGAAGAGGAATTCCAGTTCTTGCTCTCAATGTCGGTAATCTTTCTCGGTTGATAGTCAACCACGACAATGGCTTTCTCGCTGACTCAATGGCTCAACTGAATGAAGCGTTAACTGAGTTTACAACCCTCAACAATGAGCAGTTACTCGCTATGCAAACATCGGCAATAAAGACAATAAAACATTCCTTTTCTTCCAAAGCAGTTATCCCGCAACTGCTTCAGCTCTACTTCCCATCCCGCTATCAATCTGACTTTCAAATTGAGAAATAACAGAGCCAGATTACATCCATTGAATTTAACTCCTTATAATCAATAGCTTATATAAATTGATTTATTGGCACTCCCCTTGCCTTATTCATTAGAGTCGACAACAGCATCGATGCTATTTTGAATTTAAGGAACGGGTTATGGCTAAGAAGATACTTTTTGTACATTACGGTGATAATTGGATTCGTGGCAGCGAGAAATGCTTACTCGACCTAATCCACTATTTAGATAATCGTCAGTACCGTCCTTATGTATGGACGAACAACGAAGCATTGTTAACCGCATTAGACACTGACTTTATCCCTGGCGAAACTTCAGATTTCCCTCTTCTTCTAGGCTGGAAAGCACCAAAATATGATGTTAGTGAGTGGTACCGTCTGTTCAAAAAAGCGTGCGACATCATCGAAAACAAAAAGATTGACCTGATCCATGTCAACAGCGCTGCACCATGCCAATGGATGCTCGCCGCCGCTCGCGCAAAAAAGGTACCTTTGGTTACACAGCTGCATAGCCCATACCCAGCTCGAGAGCGCCTAACGACCGGTTTACATTTATCTCCACACATCATTTCAGTCAGTCGCTATGTTGCGAAATCATTACTTCAAGATGGTTACCCTGAAGATAAGTTATCCATTATCCATAACGGTATCGATGTTAAAACGCTTGAAGCTCAGTCAACCGTCGATGTTAAGCGTGAACTATTACTACCTGAAAACAGCTTTGTTTTTGCAACCGTTGGTTCGCTTATTAAACGTAAAGGTGTTGACAGAATCCTTACGGCACTTAGACACGTCACCCTAGAGTATCCACATGTACACCTCGCCGTTATTGGCGATGGTCCGCTACGCAAAGAGTTGGAACAACAAGCGGACTACCTTCACTTGTCAGCAAACGTGCATTTTGTCGGCGAACAAAACAATGTTGTAGGTTGGCTTAAAGGGTGTAATGGATTCGTCAGTGGCGCGAGAAGTGAAGCGTTTGGTTTAGTCGTCGCAGAAGCAGCACTGGCGAAGTTGCCAATCGTCGCACCATTCGAAGGGGGAATTCCCGAATTCATCCGCCACGGAAAAACTGGGATTCTTTATCCAAATAGCAAGATCGCTCCTCTAGCAAATGCGATGAGAATAGCTGTTGCAAATCCAAACCTTTGTAAAAGACTCGGTTTACAAGCGTATCAATACATTTCTCTAAATCATTCGCTGAATAACTCTTGCCGAAAAATTGAAGCTCTGTATCGCCAGCTGCTGTCGCAACCTCAAGGACAAGTGCGTTCATTCCTGCATACCTTTTCACCACTAAAAACGTTTGTAGCGAACCGCTTAGCATTAGGAGAACAGCATGGATAGCCACAACGCAACCTTAGTCTTCGATCCTATCCCATTTAAAGGAGGCTCAAAGATAGCAACAAGTGACGCTTTGAATCTGTGTGATCGCGAAAGCTGCCATTTTATCATTCTGACCGTTGATCCAGAGTATTGGCAGGCAACGGAACTTTGCGCTCAGCACACGGTTAAAGTCGCAAAGCTTTGGCACCTTGCTTGGCTGATGAAGCATCATCACGGTTATTTATATTGGCTCAACCAATGTTTACTTCTAATACAGTTATTCTTTGCACTGCTTCGCTTTAACCGTATCCAACAAGTCGTTGGCGCATCTGGACCTGGTATTGATATGCCCATCTACCTTGCTCAGCGCTTATTTTCTTACCAAATCACGCAACTTGTCCATGGCAATGTCGGTTTATCTCGATCAATTGGTTACTGTTTGACAAAAGCCGACGCTGTCTTTTACCTCCCTTCGACTCGACAAAGCCTCTTGGACGCGATCCAAACCTACGTAGCAAAAGAAACAGGAGTGTCTGACAGTGAAGTCATCGCACAATGCTACCTCAGATCACCCACTTACCAAGTTTTCATCAATGGTTTACCAAAATCACGTTGGCCAACGCTGGCTCAACAAGACCTGCCTATCTACTTCTGGGCAGCATCATTACTCAAGTGGAAAGGTTTAGATCTTCTTGTTCAAGCGCTTAAAGAATGTTCGGCATTTAAACCGCTCTCGACCAATATTTGCTTTATCCGTCCCAAAGATACTTGTTTACCGATTTCAGAAGCGCCAATCAACATCAGATACACCAATTGGTATGATGATCCAAGCGACCTTGATTCGATTCGCCGCCAATCAAGTGTCTTTGTTTCAACCAGCCACAATGAACCCTTTGGGCTGTCAATTCTGGAAGCGCTTGCCGCTGGTATGTGCGTGATCATTCCCCAAGATGGCGCGTTTTGGGACCAGAACCTTACGCACAATCACAATTGCATCAAGTACCATCCCAATGATGCTCAGTCTTTAATCAATGCCATGCTATATGCATCTAACGACGCCAGTGTCTTAAAGAAATGCCAAACTAATGCCCTGCTCACCGCTCAGCAGTATCGAGCCGAATACCGTTATTTAAGACTGGCGCAGCACATAAATGGTGACACCGTCACTCCTATAATCCGCATTTGTGATTGATAGTCTTTTCGGAGTAAAGCAGATGAGCCACAGCCAGATAAAAAGTATCAGCCTCTATGCGTCAAGTGTCGTGTTAATGAAAGGTATATCACTCATTACCCTTCCTTTGATGGCTTATTACTTAAGTCCTTCTCAAATTGGTCAACTTGAATTAATGGGTGTAACGACCATGTTCTTTAGTCTGGTGATCGGTATCGCGATGCATGAGAACCTTTACCGATTTATTGGCGTCGTGAAGGATAGTGATGAACAAAAACAAAAAGCAGCTCAGCTCTATAGTGCGACACTTTGTCTTTCGATATTTTTAACGGCTCTTCTCACCGCCGCATACTGGTTGTTACCCATCAATGTTGCTGCGATTCCGGATAAGGCTGTGGGCTTGATCGCCTTAGTGCTGTGTTATGAAGCGCCACTCGCAATATGCCTAGCGTGGTTAAGACTCAAAAATGAAGCCACTTTGTTTTTCAAGGTCTGCGTTACCACTGTTGCGCTACAAGTCGGTTTGTTAATTGTGGTGCTTAATCTAGCACCGAGTGTCATCGTCATTTTCGCTTTGAACGTGTTATGTACTTTCGGACAGTTCTTATTTCTTCATTACAAGCTAGGTTTCAAGCTATCTTTGCCCGACTATTCAATATTCAAAGGGTATATTCGCTACTCTATCCCTTTGATGCTGTCTGGAGTTGTCGCTTTTGGCCTAAGCGGTGCTGAACGCTGGGTCATCGCGGGCACCACTGACTTGCAAACGTTAGGCATGTACGCAATCGCTGCCAAATTTGCTTTAGGCGTCGGGATTTTAGTGCAACCATTCCACATGTGGTGGATGCCTAAAAGGTTTGCCGCCCTAGAGCAGCACGGCACGCAATATACCGCAAAAGTTACCCAGCAAGGCATCATGTTGCTGTGTATGGTGGCGGTGATCGTATCATGGTCAAGTCAGGTGTTCATTTGGGTCGCGCTGCCTGACGCTTACCATCTCGCCGCCTCTTATGTCAGCCTAACGATCTGTATGATGCTATTTAAGGAGCTCGTGGAGTTTACTAACTTAGGTATCCTCTATAAGAAGCAAACCACGCAACTATTGATCATCAATATTGCTTCGACGCTCTCGGCTTTTTTTATTTGTTACCTCACGATAGGTTTAGGGATTGACGCCATTTTACTCGCTTTGATTTTCGGTCAGCTAAGTCGATTCGTTGCCACCTACTGGCGTAGCCAAAAACTCGCCCCAATTCACTATCAAGCCTCTGCAATATTTGGTTTGGTTGTTCTCACCACGCTATTTTTAGTCACTAGTCGCTATCAACAACACGTAGAATTATCTCTCTTGATGCTATGTCTTCAACCACTCGCGCTTGTGGCCTATGCCTTGCGCACTAAATTGCTCGATCTATCGACATTTCGAACAGCGTATAGCGCATTTCAGACCTACATCGGTAAAGCGCAATGACTTATAGTGAACGCACCAAAGCATCCCTATGCATGACGGCTATCTGTTTCTTGCTCGCTGGAGTTTGGCTGCTTGTTCCTAATCCATTAATCGTGGTTGTTCTGTGCTTTGCTCCACTTGGGGTGCTGTTTGTACTCAACCAAACATTTTGGTTCGTCAGTTTATTTGTACTGTTCTCATTCTTTCGTATTCACGAGTCTCTCCCTGCCCTATATTCATTGAAGATCCCGTTATTACTCTCTTTGGGCGCACTCTCCGCCTTGCTATGGCATAGTTTGATCAGTCGTAAATTGACCACTTACTGGCACCCCAGCTTTACCTGGCTTACCATTTTTTGGTTGTTAGTCGTCATTGGTGCAGTGCTCTCGTCAAACCCTGGACTGGCAATCACCTACTTCAAAAACATCTATTGGAAAATCATTGTGATGACACTCGCCATTGCCTGGTTGGTAAACAGTGAAGACTCGGTAAAAAAAATATCTACCCTCATTATTTTGGCCGGGATACTCACTGCTTGTGTCGCTTTGTTTAACTCAATCAATGGTATTGGTATTGTCGAGGGCTCGCGTGTCACCATAGGGCGTCATTTAGGCTCTGTACTGGGCGACCCCAATGATTTATCACTGGTGTTAATGTTTCCACTCGCGTTTGCGATTAGTTTCGCCGCCACCAAAGGGATTGGGTTTTCGCGGTTTATCGGCTTCACCTGCTTGATTTTAGCTATGGCGGCGGTCATCGCGACTCAAAGTCGTGGCGGCTTGCTTGGCTCGATCGCCGTATTTGGCATCTTTGGTTTGCGCTTAATTAAGTCAAAAACGTTACTGCTGTTTATCGCCGTTATTGGGCTTTTTGTTTTGTTCGCGATGGCCGGAATTTCCGATAGACAATCTGGCGGTGCAGCTGAAGAAGGGATTGATGCCTCCGCAATGGGGCGATTATACGCATGGGAAGCCGCATTTAAGATGGCACTAGACAACCCACTGACCGGTGTGGGACTCAATAACTTTTATGCTAACTACTTTTTCTATAGTCCCCATTGGGATGGCTTGAATCACGCAGTACACAGTACATGGTTTGGCGTATTGGCTGAGACCGGGTTCCTTGGCCTAGTGGTGTTTATTGGTATTATCGTTTCATTAATTAAAACAAGCCGCCAAACACTCTCCTTACTCGACCAAGTTGGACAAAGCGCCTCGCCATACTTAACCGCCACTGCGCTCGCGGTTTACGCAGGTGTCATAGGGACCATAGTGTCGGGAACATTCCTAACCCAAGGATTTACATGGCCCATTTATATACTTGCAGCGCTATGTATCGCGCTATCAAGGATTACGCAAAAGTATTCTCAAAATGAGAAACCAAGCTAACGCCATAAATCAAAACCAATAAACCACTGTTTTAATTCATTTTTTATTTTGGCATGCAACATGATATAGCTTCTATTCAATTAGAAAAAAGGAGCACGTTATGTTGGTACAACAAGCCCACGGGGTTAAAGATTGGTTGAAACACCATAACAACCCTTCACTTCGCCGACTGTTTCGTCTTCTCAAAGCGGTGCGAGCTTGCGACTTGCCCACACCGAAGATACTTAATAAGTTTATCGGCGCACTCTATGGTGTCACATCAAGTTTGGTGTCTAATGTCACTCGGGTTCTTATCCATACCCCTGCCTTCAAAGGAAAACTCGATGGCTATGGACGCGGGCTTTACCTATTTGGTGGCGTTCCCTTCGTATCTGGTCCTCTCTCTATCACCTTAGGAAATGATTGTAGAGTTTCAGGGCAAACCACTTTTAGCGCTCGTCCCCAAAGTGTTCATCCGCAGCTCATTGTTGGCAGTAATGTCGACATTGGCTGGCAATCCACCATCGCTGTCGGACACAAAATCCTCATTGGTGATAACGTTCGTATCGCTGGTAGAGCCTTTCTGTTTGGTTATTCCGGCCATTCACTGGATCCGGTACTTAGAGCAGAGGGACAAGCTGACCTCGACGTCGATGTTGGCGATATCATATTGGAAAAAGATGTCTGGTTGGGTACCAACGTAACGGTTTGTCCTAACGTCACCATTGGTGAAGGAACCATTGTAGGGACCGGAAGCGTCGTGACTAAAAGCCTTCCTCCCTTTGTCGTAGCGGTTGGTAATCCGGCCAAAATCGTTAAGCAACTTAATGGAAATGGAGGTCGCCATGCGTGATTTAATTGTATTCGGTGAAGACTTTGGTGGACTCCCTTCGAGCACACAACATCTCATCACGCGCTTAGCGAAACAACGTAAAGTACTTTGGGTTAACTCAATCGGCCTGCGTCAGCCCAAGTTGAACCATCGCGATGTTCAGCGAGCAATCTATAAACTGCTTGGTAAAGGAAAGTGTGGCTACAGTGTGTCGCAATCAACACCTAACAATATTACTGTCGTCAATCTACGTACGATTCCTGCTCCTAGTTCTACACTTGCTCGCTTAGTCGCAAAAGCGATGATATGTGCCCAGCTTCGCCCAATGGTGAAACAACTTAACTTGCACCAACCTGTACTATGGAGCTCACTCCCGACTGCCGCCGACATATGTGGCTGCTTAGGTGAGTCTTCCGTCGTTTATTACTGCGGTGATGATTTTTCCTCGCTAGCTGGCGTGGACCACAGCGTTGTTGCAAGGCATGAATCAAAGCTAATCGAACGCGCTGACCTAATTTTTGCTGCAAGCGCTAAATTACTGACTAAGTTTCCCCAGAACAAAGCGCATTACGTACCACACGGTGTTGATACTGAACTCTTCAGTCAACTTGCACCAAGAGCCGATGACCTGCCTTGCTCAAGTAAGAAAATCGCCGGATTTTACGGCAGTCTGTCCAACTGGCTAGACTACGATCTACTTCATCAAGTCTGCCTGGATAATCCCGGTTGGGAATTTGTCTTCATCGGTCCGATTGAGCTACCTGACAATCCCCTGCCTAAGCTTGGCAATGTTCATTATCTTGGCCCTAAAGCTCATCAAGAATTACCACGCTACAGCCAACACTGGGATGTCAGCTTGTTACCCTTTGTGGCTAACGATCAAATTGCGTCATGTAGCCCATTGAAACTACTCGAATATCTTGCTGCTGGCAGCCGAGTCATTAGTACACCGTTTCCGGCACTCGCGCCTTATGCTGACTTCATTGATGTTGTCTCCAATGCTCAATCATTCTCTGACGCTCTTCGCGCTGTCACAACCGCGCCGCCTCAGATCGTTCCCACCGATATTGATGACAATAGCTGGGATTCCCGAAGCCTGTTAGTCCACAAGATGTTGGAGTCACTATGAACGAACTCAAAGTCAGGTTAATCATCATCCTAAATGGAGCGTGGCGCCAACGTTACATCATCGTTGTGCCAATACTTATCTTGCCTTTCATTGGCTACTTTATCGGCAAGACGGCCCCAACCAATTATGTCTCTCATACATCGATGCTGATCCAAGAGACCGCAAAAATGAATCCCTTCCTTGAAGATATCGCCGTCTCAACCATGCTCAAGGAACGGCTCAATGCATTAAGTACCTTGCTCAAAAGTCGCCATGTACTGACAGCAGTCGCCAAGGAACACGGGCTGATCAATGACGGAATGAAACCAGCGGAAAAAGACTATGTTATTAGCGTTCTCTCAAGCAGTTTAACGGTTACGCAGCCGGGCAAAGACTTTCTCAAGATTTCGCTTACCGCCCCCTCTCCAACGGGTATGAAAGAGATGCTCGAATCAGTCAGTGAGCATTTCATCGAGCAACTACTCGCGCCTGAACGTTCCTCAATTAAAGATTCATCAGAATTCTTGGCAATTCACATTGAGAAAAGACGTCTCGCATTGGAAGAAGCGGAAAATGAACTGGCTGAATTTAAAAATCGCTATGCCTCGGTCACCCCGGAAATGCAAAGCCAAGCTTTGGGTAGACTCGCGGCTCTAAAGCAAAGCTATGCTGAGAAAAAAGCTGAACTGGCTGGTGTCGAGAGAAGCTTAGGCTCACTCGATCAACAACTATCAAAAACCAACCCTGTTGTTGGGAAAATCGAAGATCAGATCATTGATATTAGGAGTCAACTTACGTTGCTCAAAGCGAAGTACACCGATAGCCACAGTGCGGTACAAGGGAAAGAGAGAGAGCTGCGCAGGCTTGAAAACGAAAGAAAGCTTCTGATACAGAACGAACAACCTTACATAAGCAGTGAACAACTATGGGATATCGCGAGCAGTGCCAAAATACGTGAAGTCGGCGATGTGCAACCTCTTCTTGTCACTCAGTTGCACAGTTTACAGTTAGTCCGCGGACGCTACGAATCCCTCACTGAAGAAACGAAAAGCTTACAAACAATGATTAAGGACCTTGAGCGTGAAGCGAATAGCTTTGGTGACAACGCCAAGTCCATGCACCGATTATCACGCAATGCTGAAATTAAGCGCCAACTCTACGATGAGCTGATTCAAAGGTACGAGATGGCTCAACTTACTGGCTCACTTGGTATATTTGAGCAAAATAAACGAGTCAAAATCATTGATTTACCCTATACACCAAGCCGCCCTGCGAATTTGCCTATCATTGTATTTGTGATTGCAGGACTTGTTGCTGGCATCGGTTTAGGTAGCGGTATTGCCATCCTTATTGAGTTATTTGATTCCTCAGTACGAAGAAAAGAAGAAATAGAGCAGATCACCAATGCTCCATTGCTCACACAGATTCCCAAAATTAAACCCTATCACTCATAACGCAATTCAAATTGATATGAGTACATTCAACTCAGGACAACAACCTATAACTCATTGATAAATAACAACTAACAATTTGGCACAATTAATGCTCCTCTCTTTGTATTACCAACATTTGATGATAAGTACCGATACAAGTTGTCAGAAAATGAGGTCGATAATTCAAGCGTTTTGAGGAGTTATTATGATGAAAGGTTCAACAACCATCCATGTCGTTCAACACCTCGCCCCGGGCGGACTGGAGGCGTTGGCGCTAAATATGCTTAGTTACTCTCCTAATAGCGACGACGTGTTAATCATCAGCTTAGAAGGAACCAAAGAAGCAGCGATCAAAAAATGGCCTCGCTTGGCTCAAGTTCAAGATCAGTTACTTTTTTTGGAAAAACCGAGTGGCTATAGCCTTAAAACCCTTCGTCAACTGTATAAAGTGTTTCGAACCTTGAAACCACGTGTTGTCCACACTCATCATATCGGTCCGGTTATCTACGGAGCTATTGCCGCACGTTTATCAGGTGTCAAAGTCAGAATCCACACAGAACACGACGCATGGCATCTATCAAGTCGTAAACATCGCTCTCTGCAGAGTTTGGCAATTAAGATTGCCAAACCAAAATTAGTCGCCGATGCTGCGCTGGTCCGCGACCAAATAAGAAAGCAACTTAATGTAAATAGCGTGACTGTCATAAAGAATGGTATCGACTGTTCCACGTTCACTCCCGGCTCGAAAGAAGCTGCACGACAAGCACTTAGTTTACCTATTGATCAAGTACTGGTCGGAACGGCTGGTCGATTAGAGCCAGTAAAAGGCCAAGATGTGCTTATCCAGGCCCTATGTTCATTACCGAAAAATGTCCATTTGGCTATTGCGGGCGATGGCAGTGAGCGCAACAGACTCAAGACGTTAGTCAATCAATTAGGGCTAGAGAATCGCATTACATTTTTAGGTTTAGTCGATGACATGCCGCAATTTTATCAAAGCTTAGATCTGTTTTGCCTACCTTCAAGAAGTGAGGGCTTTCCTCTGTCAACACTCGAAGCACAATCATGCGGCATACCAGCTATCGCGACAGACGTGGGGGCGACAGCCGAAACGTTATGCCCAGAGACAGGAACGTTAGTCGCTAGTGAAAATCCACTTGCACTGGCTAGTGGCATTCTGCGCGAGATGTATGGCAACAACGATGTTTCACCACGAGAGTTTGTGCTCGAGCATAACGATATCAAAACCATGATTAAGGCTTACCATTCTTTGGCAGAGGAGAAAAGCGCATGATCGATTTGATTATTTCCAGCGTGTTCATAATGTGCAGCCTGTTGGTCATCTACCACCATGTTGGCTACCCAATTTTCTTAAATTGGTACTCCCGTCATCACCCACTAAAGTCAATTAAACACAAAGTACGGGGTTACCGAGCGATGAAAAGTGACCGACGCTGCCTTTCTGTCACTATTTTGATCCCAGCGTACAACGAAGAGCAATGGATAGCCGATAAGATTCGCAATATTGCTTCTCTCGATTACCCAAGAAATAAACTTAAGGTCATCATCGCCTGTGATGGTTGTAGCGATAATACCGTCACGATTGCTGAGCAAACCATTCAAGAAGCGATCTGCGCCGATACCCATTTTGAGATTCGTGCATTTAGCCAAAACCAAGGCAAGATCGCGCTAGTTAATCAACAACTCAAAACAATCTCTAGCGATATTGTTGCACTCAGTGATGTATCAGCACTGATTTCAATTGACGCCCTTTGGATTGCCAACAAACATTTTGAGGACTCGCAAGTCGGGGTCGTCAATGGACACTATCAGCTTTTTAACAGCCAAAATGAAGGCGAAAACCGCTATTGGCAGTATCAAAGCAAGGTCAAAATGAATGAAGCAACCTTAGGCTCGACATTAGGTGCTCATGGTGCCTTCTACCTGTTTAGAACTCACTTGTTTGAAGATATGGAAGCCAACACAATTAATGATGACTTCATGATTCCAATGACAATTGTGAGAAAAGGCTATACCGCTATCTATGAGCCGAATATGGTCGCATTAGAGCTTGAGCCCACCAACCAAGAAAATGATTTTCGACGTAGATTACGAATTTCCGCGGGCAATATGCAGCAAGCGATACGATTGGCTGACATGTTCATGCCCAGATATCGTGGCATTGCCTTTGCGTTTCTTTCAGGTAAAGGGCTTCGCTTGCTCATTCCTTACTTACTTATCGCTTGCTTCATCTCATCCATCTGGTTGATAGAGCATCCCCTCTTTTCTGCTGCAGTGGCTGCTCAAGTGGCACTCTATTCCGTTGCAGTTTTAAGCTATTACATGCCCTACATTTTCTGCCACAAAACCTGCAAGGTCATCCTTTATATCGTTGCAGGTCACTATGCCAACTTTATAGGCGGCTTACGTTATTTATTCGGACTTGAATCAGGAAAATGGTCTCGTGTAGACCAATAAGGAGTTAATTATGAGCAATGTTTCAAATCATATGTCTATCTGGTTGGCCAAACGACTTTTTGACCTATTTGGTGCACTATTTGGGTTACTCCTTTTGTCACCCTTCATTCCTATTATCGCCATTGCGATCAAAGCGTCGTCACCCGGTCCTGTATTCTACAAACAGTTAAGAGTAGGCAAATCAACACCAGAGAAAATGGTCTTCTTTGAAATCATCAAGTTCCGTACCATGTACCAAGATGCGGAGCAACGTACCGGTGCTGTATGGGCAACCGAAAATGATCCCCGTATTACACCCGTTGGACGCTTCTTACGCAAAACTCGCCTTGATGAAATCCCTCAGCTTTTCAATGTGGTACTTGGGGATATGTCCTTGATTGGTCCTCGCCCTGAACGCCCGAGTTTTTATCAAAAGCTTGAGAATGCGATCCCCTACTTCGCTGACCGTACCTACGGAGTGATGCCAGGAATCACAGGCCTTGCTCAGGTTAACCAAGGTTACGACACATGTATTGATGACGTACGCCGTAAAGTCGGTTATGACCACAGTTACGCCCTGTCACTATGTTCGCTGAAGTCATGGCTTAGCATGGACTTGTCGATTATTACTCGTACCATCGTTGTCATGTTCGACGGACGAGGACAGTAAAATCACTGATACTATGTGCGTGATTTAACGCACATTTTTAAACGCGATACGGATAAAACAACAACAATTCGATTAGTTATAAAGCAAACGGCTTCAAATCATTAAAAATGGCCTTGCACGATTGAAAAACTCTCGGTAACATCCATCTCGTTCTTAAGGAATGGGTCCGTAGCTCAGTTGGTTAGAGTACCGCCTTGACATGGCGGGGGTCGGCGATTCGAGTTCGCCCGGACCCACCATCCCTTAAAGTCATACTAAAACCAAAGTATGCAGAACATTAAATTTGGGTCCGTAGCTCAGTTGGTTAGAGTACCGCCTTGACATGGCGGGGGTCGGCGATTCGAGTTCGCCCGGACCCACCAAATTTAGTTCCTTGTGAACAAACAACAAAGCCCGCTTTTTAGCGGGCTTTGTTGTTTTTGGTTCTCTCGTTTTCAACGCCACACCCTCCCCTTACGCAGGCTTACAAAACTTCCATCGATTCTGCTCACCTATGCGTTTAAAGTTGCCGTGTTTACAATCGATATAAGAAGTTCGCTATGTTCAAGAAATCTATCTGTTTACTCCCTCTTCTCTCATTAGCGTCAGCTGCAGCAATCGCTGATAGCAATATTGTCTATGAAATGTCTCACATTGGCTTCGGCTACAAACATGCTAGCCTTGACCCAGGTGCAGCAGAACCATACTTGAACGGCAAATACAGCAACGATGTAGACAAAACATACGGGGGTTTATATGTAGACCTCGGATTGAGCATGACCGAAACTTTATTCTTGGAAGGAAATGCGAGCTTTGTGACACGCTTTAGCTCTGAAATTGATACGTGGCAAGCAGGCGGTGGGTTCAATGTTCCTGTCTCACCTTTAGTTGCACTCCCTTTATCATGTGGAATCATCAATTATCGTGCAGATAGCGACTACTCGCCTTCATACTCTGAGAACGCCTTGTACTGTAAAGGCGGAGCAAGAGCTCAAGTCGCAAAACATTGGCTAATCGACGCTTCTTATCAACACGCTTTTCTTGATGTCGCCAAAGACACTTATCGTCTAAACAATGTTTTCCAGTTTGGTTCTGTATTCGGATTTACTGCAGGATTGGAATACGCAAAGAGAAAGAAATCAGAAACAGCATTTACCGTCGGATTGCAGTTTACACTTTAAATCATCACGGTCGCTAAATCCGTCTAGCGAAATGCGTCAAGAAGCTCCAGCAAAATGCTGGCGTTTTTTCATTCACCAAAGCTTATTCAGCTAGGATCTACGTGCGTTGTGCATTTTTTTTTGATAGGATTTGCGGCCAATTTAGCACTGAGCGATATCATGAACCGTAAAAAGAAGATCAATAGTATCTTAAAAGCTAAACAGAAAAAGATGAACGCTAAGCTGCACAAAAGCAATAAGCCTCGCTACATTTCTAAAGCAGAGCGAGCAAAGCTTGAAGCAGAAGAAGCAAGCTCTAGCAATCAAGAGTCGCCGATTGAACAACAGTCAGTGACAAACGAAGAAGAAAACCTAGATTAACTTCCAGTTACAAAAAAGCCAGTCAAGTTACCCTGACTGGCTTTTCTAATTCTATATTAAATTCGCTGACTGGAGCTGCCTTCAAAGTCGACCAGTTTGATCTCTAACTGAGCGCCAAAATAGCGTAAAGCCAGCTTGGGGTCTTGGTTGTCAGTCATCTTCTTACCTAACGTTTCCAACAAGTCCGCCATAAAATCTTTTACGGGTTGCTCAGCTTCTGCCAAGTGCTGTTCAAGTGTGTGATTGTTCATAATTTCCTAGCCATAACGTTATCAATCAATCGTTTATAGTTAAGCCCTTATTCAACTAAGGGCATTACAATGGAAACTATAAAAACGATCTTAAATGGCAATCACTACCGCTATTCCTTTCACCACTGCGAAGGCTCAAGTCAGTACGCTATATTTTTATTAGGTGCACTACAGGACATTGAAAGTGTCCATAGCTTTTCTACCTATTTTGCGACTAAATTGAACTGTATAACCATTGAAGTTCCGGGAACGGGTCATACAGAAAACCTTGAATCGACAGTAAGTATTCGTTCTCAAGCGATTATGTTGCGCGATTTTATTGAATATTTAGGAGTAAGAAATGCCCATGTTATTGGCTTCTCTTACGCTACTGCTGTCGCCGTCGAGTTGTGTGACATTTGGCCGCATATTCTGTCTATGTCCATCTGTGGCGGAGTACCTGGCATCCCCTCTTCTGGGCGTCTAGCTACCAAGAAAATGATCGCAGCAGCGATGGACAGTCCAATTAGCTTTGCCAAATCATTTACTGAGTCGCTCACAGTGAACAATAGCGATATTCCAAGAAACAAAGCTATCATCAAAGCAACGGTACGTAATATAACCAACATGTCACAAGAGCGAATCGCCGTGTTTTTTGAAAACTCGATCAGACTATTGGTTCATACACCATCTAACATCGCCAATATCTCAGTACCTTGTACTATCTGTGTCGGCGAATTTGATCCGTATGTCACCAGAGAAACTGCTCAAGCTTTTGCAAGTCAGCTCAAAAATGGACGTTTTGTAGTGATAAAAAATGCCGACCATTTGGTGCATTTACAGTATCCCGATAAGGTAGCCGCCATTATGCTAGCTCAAGCCAATGCAGCGTTGGCGCTTAACGAGACTCTGTTAGCACTAACCTAAATAAACGATTAATATTGTTATTTTTTAGTGAGATATAATCAACTCAAGGCTATGTGTAATTTGAGTTGATTATTTCCACTCAATGAATTCAGATCACGTTTTTTATGTAGATCTTTGATAGAGTGGTCAGTATTTCTACCGCTCGCGTCTTGCACTCACCGTTAAGATTACGCAATGCTTCAACAATCAATGCATCTCTAAGATGCTGGATTTGGCGTAGCTGGTGGAATTGGGGAAACAAGCGCATTTCACTGGTGAAGTTCACATGGGAATTAAGCTCAAAGCCTAACTTAACCCTGAAACCGATAGCCACTGAAAAATCTCTGACTTTGTTGACGTCTTCAAGTTGAAGATATTGATATTCTGATAGCCCCAATACGCGTGCGATAACATCAACTGGGATCTGATGTTCTAAACGAAAGCGTTTTACTGTAATAGCGACTGAACGGTAGTAATCAATGGCAAAAGCATTGATATCGAGGACAGGCGGAGGAAGCAGTTCATTGTAAACAATAGCGGGATCGATCTGTGACTCAATTTCAGCACGAAAAGCACTGAAGTTAGCCTTGCTCTCTTCACTCATCATATTGCTCACAAGGTCGAGGTAGAGTTCAAACTGCTCGCTCGGTAGCCGGCCAATACAATATAAAGCCTCTATCGCCTTGTCATCCATTCCACGATAGTGTTCTTTCATTTTGAGGGCAAAATAGAAGCTTGTCATAGGCACCATCATGACCCACGACATCGCCGCTACCATGTGGATTGGCCTAATCGAATGATAGCTTTGCTGCATGTAACGCTTTAGGGTCGAGCCATTGATGCCGGTAGTGCGTTGCTCCAAGTCATGAAACGACATACCTTGAGCTCGTCGAATAAAAGACATTGATACTGCCATATCTGTATCAATGGTTTTTAACAACGTATCCAACGTTTCGATTTTTTGTTCTGAAACACTGATTTTGACTTGATCAGCACGATTTAACATACAACAAAACCTAACTAAAACAACGAATAAGCTATCTTCCCTAACGAGGGAACTTTACCATAGCTAGTGCAATTTTCGAACAGTTAGTAGAGTTAAATATCTAACAGTTTGAAACAATATGCATTATGAATGAACTCGCTTATTAAAATGTCAGTTTCGCGTGATGAGTAGGTTTTCATCGATTGGGATAAAACGATCGCTTGCATCAATCAATGATTGAGCGGTCAGCCCTGGCACTCCGTAAACGTCAACTTTTGTGTTAAATTTTTCTTGAATACGCTGAACCAGTATTTCAAAATCACCATCACCGGAAAGTAAAATCACTCTATCTACTTTTTCCGCAGCCTCGAATACATCCAAGGCGATCCCGACGTCCCAATCCCCTTTTGCACTGCCGTCCATGCGCTGAATAAACGGCTTTAGATTGACGTTAAATCCAATACCACGCAGGATATGATGAAACTGACGCTGCTTAGGGTCGTGTGAGGAAATCGCGTAGGCGTTCGCTTGTTCAATTTGCTTTCCTTCAGTCGCAATATACCAAAATTGGTTATAGTCAAAATTTGCTCGGTATTTATCTCGCGTGGTGTAATAGATGTTTTGCACATCCACAAATATCGCAACGGTTTCCATTGTTCGCCTACTTTTTGCTGTTGAGCGCTGACTTTAACAAAACCACACAAACATTACAGCTTTGTTTTTAGCAAACCACCATTCAGTGGCATCGTCACATTAAGCCCTCAAGATTGATAAACTCTAGATACAAAAACAGCGGCTTTTGCCGCTGCTATTATAATTAATTAAACCACTTCAACTTGTCATGCAGTGAAGTCACACTGCCTACAACAATCAGTGCAGGGCTGACCGCCTCTTTGGCCATACTCGCCAATTCACTTAAATTGCCCGTAAATACGCGTTGCTCTCGGCGTGTGCCGTTTTCGATAATGGCACATGACATCTCTGCATCAATCCCATTTTCAAGTAGCTTAGTCGCAATGTACTCACACTGTTTAAGACCCATGTAAAACACCAGTGTATTGTTTGATTGTGCTAAAGAGTGCCATTCAATTTCACGACCGTCTTTCTGTACATGGCCGGTAATGAACTGGACACTCTGCGCATGATCACGATGGGTCAACGGGATCCCCGCATAGGCAGTAGCGCCCGCAGCCGCTGTAATCCCTGGTACTACTTCAAATCTAATACCGTGCTGCGCTAACTCTTCCAGCTCTTCTCCACCGCGGCCGAAGATAAATGAATCTCCGCCTTTCAAGCGAACCACACGTTTGCCTTCTTTCGCTTTGTCGACCAATAGCTGATTGATCTGCTCTTGGGGCACACAATGGTAATCAAGCTTTTTACCAACGTAAATCATTTCTGCTGACTCGGCCGCGAGCGCAAGGATCTCTGGCGAAACCAGTCGGTCATACACCACGACTTCAGCTTGCTGAATTACTCGGTAGCCTTTCACTGTCAATAAATCGGGGTCGCCGGGACCTGCGCCCACAAGAGAAACAAAACCGCTATTTAACGAAGAGAGATGAGAAGCAGTCATAACTACGCCTTTCGAATAAATTTAGATATAAAAAGAGACTCTTTTTGAAGAAACTCTGTTTATAGCCAAATCACTAATCCATAAATGGGAAAGAGATTCCCTACTCTGTCATTTTACCATCTATGGAATGACGAGGTTTACCTATTGGTCCTTGAGGCATTCCCAGCAGCAATGAAGGAGCCTAGTCGGGAATCTCTAAGCTTAATATCGTAGAGAATCCCGACTTGTTCACTATCAGACTCTGCTAGTGAAACTTAACTTACTTTGCCAGTGCTGGTTTCGCTTCTACAGTATCCTCATCAGATAGAGAAGGTGCTGTTTTTGCGTGAGTTAGGTATAGCGGGATACAAGTCATGATTAGACCACCCACGATGTTACCTAGGATTGTTGGAATTAGGTTGAAGTTCAACCACGTCGCGATACCGAAGTCAGCACCTAAAATCATGCCAAGTGGGAATAGGAACATGTTTACCACTGTGTGCTCAAATACTAGCGCGAAGAAGATGAAGATTGGGAACCACATCATTGCTACACGGCCAGCGACAGTGCGCGCAGTCATGTTACCAATAACGCCAAGACAAACCATTAAGTTACAGAAAATGCCGCGTACGAAACAGGTAATCCACCCGTCCATACCCATGTTTTCAAAACCTAGGCTGCGGGCAGTAGAAACGGCGATGAACTTCTTAGCAACCGCGTTTAGCTCTAGAGAGAAGTTACCCGTCAGTGATACTGCTACTAGGTAAGCAACAATCAAAGAACCGATAAGGTTACCAAGACCAACAAGGCCCCAACAACGGAAGATACGGTTCCAAGTAATACCAGGGCGACCGTCAAATTTTGCTAGTGGAGCAAGACCAAATACACCAGTTACTAGGTCATAACCCATAACACTTAGAATCACAAAACCTACTGGGAAGACAAGTGCGCCCACAATGCCCATGCCTGTTTGAACGATTGTCGTAATCGCTACTACTACCGCTAGAGATAAGATGATACCTGCCATGGTGCCGCGCAAAAGCAAGTCACGAGAACTTGTCTTTGTTTTAGCTTCGCCAACGTTAATCATTGTTTGTACGAATTCAGCGGGTTTAAAGTCTGTAGACATGAATGTGTCCTTATTCAAAAAATTGAAGGTTAAAAAGTTAAAATTGAATAGTGAAAGGCTCGCGAATTTCTCTGTTTTTCGCCAAGAAATGACGAGCCTTTAAGCTATTGAATCTCTTATAACGGACTATTAAGCCGCGATTTCTACCGATCCTTTGGTCACTCGTGCTTTATACGCTTTCACGTTGAATTGTTCATTTTCCATGCACGCCCCGGTTTTCAGGTTAAAGCGCTGCTTCTTAAGCGGGCTTGCAACCCACAGCTGCTCATCGTGCTCAACGATCAGGCCGCGAGATAGCACGTTTGATTGGAAGAAAGGGTCCATGTTGTTAATCGCAAACACTTCTTCTGTCGCTCGTGGGCGGAAAATTGCTACTTGCTCACCGTCTACCAAAGCCACTACACCTGTGCCTGGGATGATGTCTTCAATGTTACAAACTTTTGTAAATGCCATAATCTCTTCTCCCCTTACACGACTTCTACGTGAAGGATGTCGCCTTTCGCTTCAGGATGTTTTTCAGTAAATGTCGCTGGGCGATGCTGCTCACGTCCATCAGTAACAAACATGACATTATCATCACGCTCGTCAGAGTTAACGAAGTGGGCAAAACGCTTAAGCTGAGTTTCGTCGTTAACCGTATCAGTCCACTCACAGCGGTACTCTTCGACTAGCTTCGCAACGTCTGATTCTAGCTGATCATTGATGCCAAGCTTGTCTTCAATAATCACTTCGCGTAGGTAGTCGATGCCACCTTCAAGGTTTTCAAACCATACAGAAGTACGTTGTAGTGGCGCTGCTGTACGGATGTAGAACATCATGAAACGGTCGATGTATTTCAGTAGTGTCTCTTGGTCTAGGTCACCTGCAAGTAGGTCAGCGTGACGTGGCTTCATACCACCGTTACCACACACGTACATGTTCCAACCAGCGTCTGTGGCGATAATACCCAGATCTTTACCCTGCGCTTCAGCACATTCACGAGTACAACCAGACACACCAAACTTCATCTTATGAGGAGTACGAATACCCTTGTAGCGGTTCTCAATCATGACGCCTAAGCCAACAGAATCTTGAACGCCGTAGCGACACCAAGTCGAACCTACACAAGTCTTAGCCATACGTAGCGCTTTTGCGTACGCTTGGCCCGTTTCATAACCTGCCGCAATTAGCTTCTTCCAAATTGCTGGAAGATCGTCTTTTTGCGCACCAAATAGACCGATACGCTGCGCACCAGTGATCTTAGTGTAAAGGTTGTATTCAGCCGCAACGTCAGCAAGAACAGATAGTGCCTGAGGCGTTACTTCACCACCTGCCATACGAGGGATAACTGAGTAAGTACCATCTTTTTGCATGTTACCTAGGAAGTTATCGTTGGTATCGTGCAGTTTAACTAGTGATGGTTTAAGGATGTGGTCACCCCAGCATGAAGCAAGAATAGAACCTGCTAGAGGCTTACATACTTCACAACCGTAGCCAGTGCCGTGTTTCTCTAGTAGCTCTTCGAACGATTTGATTTCACCGATACGTACGAGGTGGAATAGCTCTTGACGAGAGTAAGCAAAGTGCTCACATACGTCGTTCTTCACTTCAACGCCTGCTTTTGCAAGCTCAGCGTTAAGAACTGAAGTCACAAGAGGAATACAACCACCACAACCTGTGCCCGCACCTGTCACTGCTTTGATATCACCAATTGTGTGATGACCTTGTGCAACCGCTTCTGCGATTTTGCCTTTAGTCACATCGAAACATGAACAGATAACCGCAGACTCAGGTAGCGAGTCAGCGCCAAGTGTTGGTTTTTCGCCACCAGCGTGCGCAGGTAAGATAAGCGCATCAGGGTGTTCTGGTAGGTCAATTTCATTCAGCATAAGCTGTAGAAGATCACCATAGTCAGAAGTGTCACCCACCATTACCGCGCCAAGAAGCTTCTTGTTGTCTTCAGAAACGATTAGGCGTTTGTAAACTTCTTGCTCTTCGTTTTGGTAAACGTAGCTCTTACAACCCAGAGTGCGGCCGTTAGCATCACCGATTGAACCCACTTTCACGCCTAGAAGCTTCAACTTCGCAGACATATCAGCGCCTTCAAACTTGCTGTCGTTACCAACGATGTGGTCTACAGCCACTGTCGCCATTTTGTAACCTGGTGCCACTAGGCCGTAAAACGTTTCATTCCACGATGCACACTCACCGATTGCGTAGATGTTCTCATCTGAAGTCTGACAGAAATCGTTGATTGCGATACCACCACGCGGTGCTACGTCCAATTTCATGTCACGCGCAAGCTTGTCTTGAGGTCGAATGCCCGCAGAGAAAACGATAAAGTCAGTTTCTAGTTCTGTACCGTCAGCAAAGCGCATAACGTTACGTGCATCTTTACCCTCAGGAGCAATTTCTAGCGTGTTTTTGCTAGTATGAACTCTTACGCCCATGCTCTCGATTTTTTGGCGCAGTTGATTACCGCCAGCTTGGTCTAACTGCTCAGCCATGAGCTTTGGTGCAAATTCAATCACGTGCGTTTCTACACCGAGAGCTTTCAGTGCACCAGCCGCTTCAAGGCCAAGTAGACCACCACCAATTACCACACCCACTTTGCTCTTCTTCGCGCACGCTTCAATTGCTTTTAGATCTTCGATAGTGCGGTAGACGAAACAGTCTTTGCTTTCACGGCCTTGGATTGGTGGAACGAATGGGAAAGAACCTGTCGCCATGATCAATTTGTCATATTTGATTTCGCGACCAGAGCTTGAGTAAACGATGTGTTTGTCACGGTTAACGTTAATTGCACGTTCGCCGATCAACATGTTGATGCCGTGTTTCTCGTAGAAGCCTTCTTTAACTAAAGAAAGTTCATCAGCAGTGTGATGAGAAAAGTAAGAGGAAAGGTGGACTCGGTCATAAGCGACACGAGGTTCTTCACAGAAAACAGTGATCTCATATTGAGAAGCGTCCGTCTTCTCAACTAGGTCTTCAATGTAACGGTGACCTACCATACCGTTACCGATAACAACCAGCTTCAACTTGCTCATAGTACTTCCTAAGGGTTAGGTTTTTTATCTGATCCAATTGTTAATTATGAAAGAAAATTAATACATGATGTAAATCAATTACAGAATTAAACTACCCTAAAGGGGTATGAACACAAAATAACCGCTTAATTTCTGTAACTGGATTACATTGATGAGTGAACGCATTCAAATTTACGACACAATTCAAATTCTTCTATAAATAGTTTGAAACCTTTTGCGATAATTCCTACTTTTTAGCTCCCTCTTTTGTTCAAAACTCTCCGTTCTCTTCTTTGATATAACGTTTTATTATCATAATGCTAATTATCGATAATTTTTATTTCATTTGAGCATAAATTAAGATCCTCTTCATCAAATTAAACAGTCCGAAATATTCGAACCAGAGGAATAAATTATGAAAATGAATCACGTAGGCATTATGGTTGGCGATATGGACAAAGCCGTTGAGTTTTACACTAAAGCGCTTGGCCTTCGCATCGTAATGAACAACACCAAAGTGATAGAAGAGCGTGAAACGGCGATTGGCCGCATGTGTATCGCCGTATTTGGTGAAGGCTTCAAAGGCTTTAATATCGCTCACCTTGTTACTGCAGATGGTATCGGTGTTGAACTGTTCGAGATGAAAGAGCGCCAAGAACGCCATGACGTCGACTTTTCTCGCTTAGGTATCTTCCACTTCTGTCTGCAGGTATCAAAAGAGCAATTTGAAACCGCAATCAAACGTGTTGAAGAGTATGGCGGTAAGGTTCGTATGGACATCATGCGTTACCACCCTGAAGATGAACTAAAGCAAGCACAAATGGTTTACCTAGAAGACCCATTTGGCAACTTATTTGAATTCTATTCACACTCTTACGAAGAAACATACGCTTCTGATTACGAATAATAAAATGACGGAGTTGGCCATGTACCAACTCCGTATCATATTCATTTATCCCTATATTAAATAAGGACAAAACCCCAACCAAACGACGTAAACGTTTTCTTTTTGATAAGCAAGTCGCAATTCTCATTTACGTACATTACAGGTTCTAATTGTGTGATCTTGGTACAGGTATTGCCTTGATTCTGCGCCTAAACGTAATACTATAGTCGGATATTCATACTCAGGCATATGCATGTAAGGTCTCGTCATGGAGCTAGACATATTCAACCCTACTCGGCAATTGCGTAGAACTGTTTTGTTTTGGCTGAGTATTGCTTTAGCATTTTTGGCAGTGCTCATCGCTTATCTAAACACCTTCTATGGCGGGTATTATTTACTCGCGGCAATACAACTTGTTTCTTGCCTATTCTCTCTATATGTTGCATATACCAGTTACAAAGGTGACACTTCACTTTGGGTCGCCAATAGTTTTGTCTATATCTTAATCGGGGTCGTTACTCTTGCAACTTATGTTCACCCTATAGAACATGGCAGTTTCATCTGGAGCCTGTTATTCCCTGTATTGTTTTACCTAATACTAGGACGAAGATATGGCGTTATCGCTTCAGGTGTTGGCTTCACTATCATAGTCATGCTCGTAATGCACAAGACCTACTACAACGGCGGCTTAAACTTCGCAGAGTTATCGGTCAATTTCTCTTTGGCCTACCTCTGTATTTGGCTTTCTTCCCATATTCTAGAAGTAAAAAGAAAAACATCTGTGACCTCATTAGGACAACTCGCCTCTCGCGATGCTCTGACTGGGGTCTACAACAGACACGCACTGATCCATAACTTTGAGCGTTACCGAAATGAAAGTGCCAAAGTCCCACTCTCTCTGCTGATTCTGGACTTAGATTATTTCAAAAATGTCAATGACAAGTATGGTCACGATGCTGGCGATAGAGTACTGGTACAGACAGCTGCGCTGATCGATAGCTTTTGTGATGAACATTTAGTCTATCGAATTGGTGGTGAAGAGTTTTGTATTGCTTTACATAATACGGAAGTAAAGTCTGCTATGTACAAGGCTGAGCAAATTCGAACTGGCATTGAACACTATACGTTTAATGATAAAGAAAATCCGATCAGACTAACTGCAAGTATCGGCATCTATCAATGCGATCACTATAAGTGTTTAGAAGATGTATTGCGTGAAGCAGATAAAGAACTGTACAAAGCGAAGAGTAACGGTCGAAACCAAGTGATGGTGTGTAATCAAACCGAATGCTCAACTTGCGGATAGTTAGCAGTATGGCCCGATAGCAAAAGAGGGCCTTAGCCCTCTTCCTCAAATACGACATTATAGTTTTCTGTATAAGTACAATGTGGTTGGCGACTACAGGTAAAGAACCGGCGCCCTTTATGCTCACCCTGGCTAGCCACTTTTATGCTCATTGGACTTCCACAACGTTTACAAAAACGTACTTCTTTATCTGGCTCGATTAAGTCGATATGAGCCGCAAGTAACCTGCGTAGACGGCTGACTTGATAGCTGTGTTTAATGTTGGTGCCAATTAACGGTATACCTGCTGACTGACAGACATGAATAAGCAGTTTTTGACGATCAACCTTTCCTTTACTCAGTTCCTTACCATTGTCTAATTCAATTGCAACCCGCACTTCTAGTGTTCTAGGGTCGCAAACAACATAGTCAAAGTAGCTTTTCGCAATGCGATTGTTAGCAATAAACCACTGCTTCTTATCCGTCGCAAGAGGAGTGAGTACACTGGTTAAGTTGACCTTAGTCATAACAATGCCATGCTGACCTACAGCCGCCGTTAGTGCATTGTAAAACGCTGACTCTTGGGCATTGAGCAATGGCCCTTTCTTTTTAAAACTACTATCTTTCAGCTCATCTTGTTTCAAATAGCGCTTCTGTACGACAACAAAGAAGACCACTAAAATCACTACGACAATAAAAACACTTTCCATCTGTGTAAAATCAACCCTTTAGCAAGCTCATATACTGATTATTAGAGTTTATACGCGAAGAGCAACATAATGTTAGTGTTTTTGAGATTCTAAGTTCGGTAACGCCAATTTTATTACAACACGCTCAGTCGGGTTGAGGGTCTTATAGCTTGCTCCCCAATACTTATCAACCAGTTGATCGATAAGCCCATCACGCTTAGCTTGTCTTAAAGCTGACTCAATTTCCGTTTTGTATTGAGCCATACTTGGTGACAAGTAGAACTTAAAGTCTTTTTCATAAACCAATAGGAGGCGCTGTTCGATTGCCAAGTGTCGATTCATCGCAGCCTCAGCACCTATCTCGTTAATTCCTCTTGGGAAGTAGTTAACCTCACCATCAGCACTCAGTTTGCTGTACAAAGTGCGCCATTCACCATCTTCTAGGTATACGCTGAGCTGATTATTGCGCCATACATCAACATCGAACCAATTCACCCCCATACCTGCAATCAATCTTGAGTCCCTCAACTCTTCGATAGTTTCTATGGCATCAAACCTAGGTTGTAACTCGGGCGGAATCAACAATACCCTTTTACCAATTAAGCCATTTGTCAAAGGCACATCGACCGCAACGTAACGGTGATCTCTGTCCGGCGTGCTTAATAGCCAAGTCATACTCAACTTGTCACTTTCCACCATCTTTATGACACGCTTTTGTGGAATATGCTCACTGGGTAAATCAATACGTACTTCGTATCCAGCTTTTGTTAACGCCTCATATAACAACTCATGGTAAAACTGATGCCCCCCATCTATTTGAGAGGCCAGAGTTAACGTTAATGATTCCTTTGCGAAAGACTGCATGGATAGAGATAAAGCAGCAACGGTGAACACCCATAGTTTCATACACATGCCTTAACGGTATTTATTGAGAATTTGCTGATAGATACTGATTCCAGTTTCAGGCGAACGCTTGAGATCATTAAGAGCTTGCTGAAAATGCAATATCATGGTGCTGTCGACCTCCAGATTAAAGGCAAAGTAGAGCTCGCCTTCTCTTAAAACATAGACGACTTCATACTCATCAGTATCGTAACCACTTTTTTTGATCCACCACTTGGCGACATTTTCTTCATAAGCCCATAGGTCGATACGCTCTTTAGTCAGTTGTTCGGCCAGTGTATCCGGCACAGAGCTCTCAACCATAGAATCGCGAGGAACACCCAGCTCTAACAATAACTGCTCTCCAACATCATCTCGAATAACACCAATTCGATACTTTGCGAGTACCATCGAGTGGCTTATCTCTATGTTCCTTGAGCGTTTTGCTAGCACGACGATTCTTGTGGGGCTGATTGGTCCCGCCCATTGGAAGATATGCTCACGTAACTGCGTACGCGTGGTAGAAAACAACACCGTGTCAGGTTTGATAAGTGCCGTTCGATAAGCTCTAGGCCAAGGTTGCAAGTTGATTTGTGAGAGTTCAATTGGACTTTGGGATTGTTTTCCAACAGCCTGTAACAGGTCAACAGCAATACCTTGAAGGGCGCCATTTTGCTCAAAATTATAAGGTGGGTACTGCTCAGTCAGATAGGTAAGCTCATTTATCTGCGAACTTCGAGCTGAGCTTATCGTGACGAAAAAACTTAACAATATGTAGATAACGAGTCGCATAAACGACCTCTATAAAATCTCTTGTGATCCTATTTATAATGTAGAGGTCGTTTGCATTTACGTCTAGGAACTAGCACTAAAGCATGAGGTTCTAATAAGATTTCTTGTACGTTCGTTCAGGCCGCCCAACCGTACCGTAGTTAAGATCCGCTTCAAGCTCCCCAGTACTGATTAAATATTCTAGATAGCGTCGTGCTGTGGTTCGACTGGCCCCAATCAACTCACCCGCCTCATCAGCTGTCATCAAAACGCTGTCATCAAATAATGCTTTGATCTTATCCAAAGTCACTGCATCTATCCCTTTCGGCAGCCGGTTCTTCTGGGTTTCGTTGACAGTGGAAGCCTGAAGCATTTTATCGACGATGTTTTGGTCTAAACCATCTGCATGAGTGAGTTGCTGCTTCTGCAATACATATTTTTTCAGCGCCGCTTCTAAGCGAGGAAAGACAACGGGTTTTAACAGATAGTCAACCACGCCACCACGCATAGCCTGCTGTAATGTTTCCACATCTCTTGCAGCGGTAATCAAAATAACGTCACAGCTCAGGTGCTCTGTACGAAGTTCATGAAGAATTTCGATACCTGTACCATCGGGCAAATACACATCCAGTAACAGTAAGTCAGGGCTGAGCACTTCGAGTTGAAGCTTTGCTTCTAATTTAGTCGTTGCGATACCAATAACTTCATAACCACCAACTTGCTCTAAATAGCGCTGATGCAGTTGAGCAATCGCGAGATCATCTTCAATAATCATGACTCGAGTAACGGCACTCATCTTAGCTCTTCCTTAGGTAGATATACTGTCATCCTTGCCCCATGCTCTTTGTTATTTACCATTTCTAACTCACCATGATAACGAATTGCGAGTTCATTAATTAAATATAGCCCGACACCTCTTGTGTCAGAGTCTTTGCTTGATACGCCTCGCCTTACCAGTGATTCTGCACTAATATCATCAGGCAAACCGCTACCTTGATCGATGACTTCTAAAATCACTTCATTACCAAAATCACTAATGGAGACCTCAATCGTACGACGGTGAGGAGCGAGTAACGGCTCTTTAGTTAAAGCCTCGCGAGTTGAATCAAATGCATTATCGATGAGGTTTCCTAGAATCGTCACCATGTCCTCAGGGTTTATACGGCTTGGTAAAGGTTCCAATCTGGCGCCCTCTTCTACCACCAAATTGAGCCCTAATTCTCTGGCACGCTCAGTTTTACCTAGTAGCATACCCGCGATAAGAGGCTCTTTGATCGTTTCGCGTAAAAATTCAATCAACGCTTGGTAGTGCGCCGTTTCCTGACCTATCAAATATTGCACCGCTTCGAGTTCACCCATTTGCACCATACCGCTAATGGTATTGAGCTTATTTCGATGCTCATGAGTTTGTGAGCGAAGCATCTCTGCATACTCTTTGGTTTTCGCTAATTGTTCTGTCAGTTCAGTGAGATCATCTCTAAGTCGGAAACTTGATACCGCCCCAACGACTTTATCCTCAACAATGATGGGGCTTCGGTTGGCAATTAGGCGCTTCTTATTCAAATACAAATTGATGTCATGATCCGTACGCGCTGTTTGGAGTACCGATTGTAAATCGCTGTCAGGAAGGATTTCACTCAGAGGTCTATCGATACAATCTGCTTTTACTAAACCGAGAATTTGGCAAGCACTCTTATTGATAGCTCGAAGCTTACCTTTATCATCAATAGTAATAATGCCTTCTTTTAGTGTTTCTAAGGTAACGTCTAATTCAACATATAGACGACCAATCTCTTCTGGCTCGAAGCCTAAGATAGCGCGTTGGAATTTCCGGGAAGCATAACTAGAAACAATGGCATTTGCGGCAACCACGAGTAACGCCATTGCAATCAAAAATGTTAAAAAGGGTTCGATTCTATCCTGAAGGCGATCAATCAAGTAACCAACCGAGACCACTCCAATGATCTCACCTTGTTCATTGAATACTGCAGATTTTCCTCGTACAGAATATCCTAAAGAGCCCTTAGCTATAGAAATGTAAGCTTCACCGTTGATTAAAGCACGGCGATTATCGCCGCCCTTCATTGGTTTACCTATGCGCTCATCAAGTGGGTGAACAAGCCTTATCCCTTCATGATCGCCGATCACGATAAACGCTGCACCAATCAGTGTTGTCAGGTTACGGTAACGCTGTTGACTCTCTTCAGTAACGCCGCGTTCAATCATCTCGATCACATAGGGTGACTTGGCAAGGAAGGATGCGACGCCAAGTGCTTTATGGCCCATTTCATCTTCTTGGGCATATTTGATGTAGACGAATCCGGCAGCAACCAATAGCAATAGCTCTATTAGGCCTGACAGTGTCATGATAATCAGCATTCGTTTACGAAAGCTGATACGACTCCATTTCATAACAACTCCTTGATAAGCCGATAAGATAACACTTGGCTTACATTTCTATGAATTATCATGATTGAAACTGTGATGACGACAAAAATAAATCATTCTCAGTATCAATAATCAATTCTCTGCGTCTCACCGCATGCATCGATTTAGGTTGATAGAGAAAATCAAATATAAAACCAGTGGAATAGTTGATTTAGATCACATGAATTTTAGGTTATTTTTTGCGCGATCTTGTCGTTTGTTTTGTATAATTATTAAGCGTATTAAGCAGATCGTTTTACGGAAAAACTGGCGTAAGCATTTCACAATAATGACTATATAAGTGCTCGCCAATATTGAAAGGGAAAGGCGATGAAACGGGACGTATTTGGCATTTGCTTATCTAAGTCTATGCTATCTAACAATTTATCTAGCACATTTACACACGTCAGGGCTTATCAAAAACAGGCTGAAAGTGAAGAAATCACAGTACTGCACGCTTTTCCCCAAATGTCGGGGCAAGAGCTACTTACGAGCATGAAATCTTCTCAAAAGCTGTTATGGCGGGCTGAATTTATATGCTGTGATTTAAAGTGACAACAGCGATAAATCAAAGAGGGAAGCATTTTGCTTCCCTCTTTTTTGTTACCCCGTCACACCTTCAGATTGACGAAGTTGTGTCAGGTACGTAATCCAACTCTCTGCCTGAGTAGAAGGTTCCGCATTGTTGGCCTTTTTAGCCTCAATAAGCGCCTCTTCCAACTGGTTTAACTTATACAAGGCTCGTGTTTTCGCCAACGCTACGTCCGCCTCTTTGCCCTTAACTTTATCTAGCACTCGTAAGGAGTCTTGATAGTAGCCTTGCTGGACCATAAGTTGAGCAACGTTCCAATGGTACTTCGCATTAATCTTAGAGGCTGCTTTCCACACTGTGATCGCTTTATCCCACTCTTTCGCGACTTGCCAGTATTGCGCTTGCTCTGACAACAACCGAATATCCGTTGCTGCATCTTCTAGCTCACTAACTTGAATCGCGGCTCGCTCCGGAATCCCTCGTTTCGCATACAACTGTGCAAGCAAGTGGAGATCCTTTTGGCTAAGCGTTAATCCGTTTAACTTTGCCAAAGATAAAGTATCTAGCGCATCTTGGTCTCTACCAACTCGAAGCTGTAGTCCAACAAGCTGACGCCACCAGTTAAGCTTATCTGGTTGCAACACGATAAGTTGTTCTATGGTAGGAATCGCATGTTTCCACTGCTCTAATTGCAGTTGAGATCCCAGCTTCAAAGACAAGGGCTGCAAACGTTCCTTAGGATCGGTTTTAAGATAGCGATTCGTCGCAGGAATCACCTTACTCCATTGCTCAAGTTGATAATGGGATTGGGCGATTCTCAGCCACAAATCATCCGCTTCTTGCGTCTCTGGTACCGACTTTATCAAGGTATAATAGTGCTCAAGTGCAGGCTTAAACTGCTGATCATTTAGATAAAGATCTGCCAGCATACGCTCGGTTACCCACGCCTGCTCATCTTGTAATAAGCCGCTCGATACCGCTATTTTAAGCTGGGTGATAGCCGGTTTTATTTGACCCTCTTGCCAATAAAACACCCCCAACATTCGGGCGACAAAAGCGCTATCATACTGACGATTTGTCTCTATCTCTTTCAATGAAGCGATAGCCTGTTTGACTTTGTCATCCTGTGCGAGCTCATGAGCCTTCTGTACTCGCACTGCGGTATACTGACTCAGCTCTTGCCCTATTGAGGAAACAGAAACAAGTAAGCAGGATAATGTGATTACTCTTTTAATCATTGGGCTAACTTAAACTCCAGTTTTACCGTTTGTCCAACTTGGGCTATCGCCCCACCATCAATGACTTTCGGCTGATATTTCCATTTTTTGAGCGCCCGCATCGCTTCTCGCTCAAACATGCGCTTTGGCTTTGCTTCAATCACTTCAATACTGGTAGGTCTTCCCGTTGGGTCGATTGTAAAACGCATAATCACATACCCTTCCGCACCGCGTTTCAATGCCTTAGCTGGATAGCGAGGCTCAACACGATAAAGAGGCATCGCTTGCTGATTCACACCAAAGTCACCAAACGTAGGTGCACTAATCGCTAAACCATCAATGGCCGTATTCAACCCAAGGGAAGGCTGAGACATTGGTGACACTTCTGTGAGTCTAGTTTCTGTCTGTGAAGTTGGTATTTGTTCTGGTACTTCTGGCGCTTTTGGCTGCTCTGGCACTGTGCGCTGGCGTCTTTGAACATCCTGCTCATTTTCAACCATCACCATATTGAAGCTGAGTGACTCACTCGATTGCGGTGCTCTTTGATGACCACCATCAACCATCCAGGCCATGAACGTAAATATCGATATCGCACAGACAAATGCTAAGGGGAGAACAATTAGCAATCGCTTCACTAGATTTTCTCCGCAGCTAGGGCAATATTTTTAACCCCTGCTCCCTTTGCCGCATCCATAACTTTAACCACAGTACCGCTATACGCGTGCTCATCAGCTTGAATTACTAATGATGCATCAGGCTTATCAAGTAACAAATGTTCTAAGGTTGCCTGAACGCGTTCTACGTCCACCATACGCTTATCAATGTAAATATCGTTCGCTGATGTCACCGCGACAAAGATCCCTGCTTCTTTTTGACTAACAACATTAGACGCAGTAGGTCGATTGACTTCAACACCCGACTCTCGAACAAATGAACTGGTGACAATAAAGAAAATCAGCATGATAAAGACGATATCAAGCATTGAAGTCAGGTCAATTTGCGCTTCTTCTTGTTTTGATTGGCTTCGACCGAGTCTCATCGTTGACTCCTTAATGATTTTTCTAGTTTGATTTCTTGTCTGTGACACACTTTGACCAAGCGTGCATGGAAAAACATCCCGGTTAATGCTGCGACCATCCCAGCCATTGTTGGCAAGGTCGCCAAAGAGATGCCTGACGCCATTAATTTCGGATTACTACTACCTTGGCTGGCCATCACATCAAACACAGAGATCATACCGGTTACAGTACCTAGCAGGCCGAGCATTGGGCAAATGGCCACCAGCACCTTAATGATGTTTAGGTTCTGAGTTAACGACAAATGGGCTTGAGATAGCCAACCTTCTCTGATCGAACGAGCATGCCAGGTATTGTGGTCAGAGCGACTAAGCCATGCATCCACCCACTGCTTGCGCTGTTTGGGAAACTGAACCCACAGATAAACCACCCGTTCAAGGATTAACGCCCAGCAGAGACAAACAACCAATAATAGCCACCATAGCACCTGTCCCCCCTGCTGCATAAAAGCTTGAAGAGACAGCACCCAAGGCATTGACGCTACCATTTCGGGAAGCAGCGTGAATATTGCGTCCATTACGCCGCATTCCCTAAAGTTGCCACTTTTGCATCCATCTCTTTTTCAGCTTGTTCAGCGACCAGTCCAATCCCCTGCTTTTCAAGAATATGGCGAATTGATTCAGCTTGAGAGCTTAGAATGTTATGAGCTAAAAGAAGCGGCATCGCGGCAATAAGACCAAGAACGGTTGTCACCAAGGCCATAGAGATACCACCCGCCATCACTTTAGGATCACCATTACCAAACTGGGTGATCACTTGGAAGGTTTCAATCATACCCGTAACGGTACCTAACAAACCTAGCATTGGCGCAAGAGCGGCTAAAAGTTTGAGCATTGATAAGCCTTTCTCAAGACCCGTTTGTTCATCAACCACGGCCTCAAGTAACCTTAACTCTAATGCTTCAACACTTTGTTTCTTCTCTTTACTGTACACAGCTAGCACTCGACCAAGAGGGTTGTCCCCTGGCTGAGTCGGAATTTTAAGTTGGCGACGTATCTTTTGACGAGCGATGGATAAGCTAACACCACGTACAACCGCGATAATTAGACCAATCAGCAGTAATACAAGGATAATTTTACCGACAACACCACCAGCTTGCAGTCTATCCATTAACGTTGGTTCAAGAGCCAATTGCTCAAGCATCACACCGCGTGAAGGATCGACAACCATATTTTGAATTAAGCCCGAACGTAACTCATCAAGTCCCGTAACTGATGGTCCTTGTTCTGGCTGTTTTTGATAAGCCGTTGCTGTCTGTTTCGCGCCATTCCAGTTCAAGTAGCCTTGTTCACCGATTAAGCCAAATGAGCCGAGTCGTACTACAGATTCCTCGCGTTGCTTGCCATCACCATCAACAAGTTGGATTTGCGTCTGAGCTAATTCACCTGAAGCTTTAATTTGCTCTGCAAGTGCTTTCCATAAACCAGTTAGCTGAGGCATAGATGGTAGCTTAGTCGCAGCCACGATCTCTTCGACGACTTGCGTATAAGCTTGGTCGCCAGCACCTGTCACTGAATGTTTCAGTTCTGACTCTAGCTCTTTAGCATTTTGACGTACTACACCAAACACTTCTCCTAAGCTGCCTGTTTCTAATCTAAGGCTTTCTTCTAAACGAGCAAGCTCATCTTCATTGGTGCTAAATTGTGCCGCTAACTTGTCATTAGCAGTTTGAAGCGCTTGGCGTTGTTTCACTAGCTCCGCTTTAAGTGTCGCTAGCTGCTGTTCCGTCTGCTTAAAGCCAGATTCACGTAGCTGATTGTGCTGCGCTTGCACCTTCGAATCAGCTTGAGCATTAACCGCCATTTCATTGGCAGAAAGATTAAAGGAGGTCGCTGCAAGTACGATAAGTGAGGCAATAAATGTGCGTTTCATTATTTCGCCTCCGTAACAGTCAGTGAAACAGGTAAGGTAATGAGACTAGGCGCGGCCTGTTTCGCAGCGATGCTGAATGCTTTGTCGAGTTCTGACTTCATTGACGGGTCAACACTCACCCATTGGTTCTGTTCTTTGTCCCAAGACCAAAATGTTGAACCATTTAAGCTACGTGCAACTAAAGACAAACGACCCAAGTACAAAATGTCCGTTTCTAGATATTCACCAGCAACGTCAATTTGACCTTGGTATAAACCAAGCTTGGTGCCGTAATCCAGCTCGATCTGGTAGGCTTCTAGAATACGACGATATTTTTCTGCATCACTGATGTCTGCGCGAACCATCATCTTGTCTAGCTTTGCAATTCGTTCTTGACGTTGAATGAGTCGAATTGGCGCATCTTCGGCTACGATCGCCTTCAATCCATCTATCATTTGATACATCAGCGGTACAACGCCCTGACGTGTTCGTTTGATCTCTTCAATCTGTCCACGGAAACTCGTCATCTCTTGCTCTTGGCTGGAGACCAAGGCAGATAAGTGGTTCTTATATACTTCAAGATTTTTCACTTCTTCTTGAAGTTGCTCAATCTCAGCTTTCAGCGTCAGAGAAGTTTCAGCACTCTGATCGATACGCTGCTGGCTAGAGGCAGAAGCCGAATTAGTCTTGCTTTGAATGCGTTGTGCCGTATCTAAGTTTGTCGCTAATACCCCTGAAGAGTATGTAGCAACAAGCAATGCTATGCTGGATTTTAATATATTCATATTGGATATTATTTACTTACTAAATACAAGTGAGAACCAATCTCATTTCTAATCGCACAATATAAGCGGATTCCGAGAAATTGCAATCATACTTACAAATTATACAAAAAAAGAGAAAGACTAAGTCTTTCCCTTTTCTGTTTCTAGAACATTAACACGCTCTTTAGTATTTGATCTGCAGTGTCGCCATATAGTTGCGGCCTTCGCCAACGACTACATCTTCCGCATAAGCATGTTTGCTTGATGTAGAACCACCACCCGCTAGGTAATCGGTATCAAAGAGGTTTTCAACGGTTAGACGTGCAACCATGTCTAAATCTGCATCATACTTGTAAGTATAAGCTAGACCCATATCCACACGTGTGTACGCATCTTTCTTGAACGTGTTCGCTTGATCACCGTAACGTGAACCTTCGTAAATTACACCTAAGTTTACATCCACTTCGTTTGTCGCCGCGTATGTTGACCATACACTCGCTGCGAACTCAGGAACATCAACAGGGCGATTACCCGCATAGGTTTCATGGTTGGTAATTTCTGCATCAAGATACATAGCTGATCCCGACAGCGATAGCTTGTCCGTCACGTAGCCTTGAGCCGCAAGTTCAGCTCCGCGATGCTGCTGCTTACCACCTTGAGTTGTAGTGTAGTTACCTGTAGCGACATCTTCTACATCCAACTCAATGTTTTCTTGGCTAATATCAAACACTGCACCAGAAACAAACAATCGATTATCAAGTAACTCCCACTTGGTCCCTACTTCATAAGCTTTACCAATTGCAGCATCTAACAATTGACCATCATTAGTATAGGTACGCTTGCTGCTGCTTGCGACTTGCCCTTGTGGCTCAAAGCTCTCTGAGTATGATGCGTAGATACTACCATTGTCGGCAGGGTGGAAGATTACGCCCAATTTAGGTGCTACGTTTTCTTCAGCGACACCATCTTGAACCTTACGGTCAAAGCGAAGACCTGCTAAAAGCTGCCACTGCTCGTTGATTGTCATTAAATCTTGAGCGTAAAAGCCCCAAGTATCATAACTGCTAGAAGAAACACGAGGATCTTTCGATGAATCAAACTCTGGTACACCGACTGTGTTACCCGCTGCCACATCTTGACCAGTAAAACTGCGCTCAAAACGATCATAGCTGTAACCTAACCAGTTAGTACCGATTAAGAATTTGTGCTCTAAGCCAGCGAGTTCTGTATCAGCAACTAGATCGAGGTATGCTGTTCTAAAGCGCCATTTGTCATTACGATTACTGCCACCATGAGACACCTCTCCCGTTCCATCCGGGTTCACATTTGCAAAACCTGGGAAACTTTCAATATCGTTGCGTTCAAAATCTTGGTAGTTGAAACCGGTGTTTAATGACCAGACGTCGCTAAGATTCGCATTAACGTTGAATCCAACGTTTTCAACATCGTTTTCAATTTCTGACCACTGTGCATCCCAGATATGTTCTTTGTTGCCTACTAGCTGACCATCTAACGTATATAGCGCACCTGAGTCGACACTACCCTGATCATTAGTTTTGTCGTAATGAACCGATAGCGTCACATTGTCGTTCACATCATAGTCAACAAAAAGTCCAGCCACTAAGCGCTCTGTCTGTGGCTTCGAGCCATCACCATAGCTGCGCCATGAGCTGTAGCTTTCTTTCGAAATAATAGTGCGAGCACGTAGCGTTTCATCGTCGTTTAGCGCGCCACTCACATCAACCATAGTACGTGAGTGATCGTTAGAACCCACATCTTGGCTAACATTAACTTGAGTTTCATAAGTTGGTTTTTTGGTGACCATATTGATGAGGCCACCTGGTGCAGATACACCGTAAAGCAGACCTGATGGCCCCTTGACAACTTCGACACGCTCTAAAAGCTCTACCGGTTGACGGTAGTGAGACCAATGTTGGTGTCCATCGCGTAGGAAACCTGATGAGCTTTGTACTTCAAAGCCACGTAGTGAGAAACGCTCACGGTTACGGCTTGTACCACCGGCACTTACACTCGCATCATTTTTTAACACATCACCAAGAGTACTTGCGCGTTGCTCATCAATGATCTGTTCATCGATAACTGCAATTTGTCCCGGAGTTTCAAGTTGAGTCGCCTCCATTCTCATAGCTGTAGCGTTTGTATCAGCTTTGTAGCCGTAATCTCGCCCCTCTACGACCATGTGCTCATCTGTTTTAACCGTTTCCGCAACCACTGCAGGAGTCGCTAATACAGCACCAATAACGAGCGCTAACTGACTCTTAGTGAACATAAATTTCTCCGTTTCTTCATATACAAAGCTTCTCGCTTTGCTTAATCATTTATAACGAAACGAAATATAAGTGATAACCAATATCATTTGCATTAAATTTACAAAATTTACTTTGGTAGCTATTTATGTATCTAAAAGACGTTAGGAAAGGAGTTAACAATCGGTATCGGTGTCGTTAGGTACGAGGCCTAAACTCTCACTAGGGATGGTCGTTTCAAAGCTTGGCATTTCGATCACACCGCTCTCGCCAAGAAATGATAACAAAGCGACAAAGCGGTAATTCATGTCGACCGCTCTGGCTCGAACAAAACGCACATCTTCTGAATTGGGTGAAGCCAGCACATTACTCGCCTCATCTAGATAATCAATAGCAATTTTACTGGTGGTCACTGAAGAAATATAGCTGTTATCAACAACATAGGTTTTTATACCACTGTCATTGAGTTGGCAAACAGAAGCCATTCGAGCTGCTGTACGCACAGATTCACTCACAGCCTGCATAGAGAACATGAAATACCCTATTGAAGCGATGGCCAACATGATCATCATAAGAAATGACGACATTAGGGTGAACTCAATGATAGTAATCCCTTTTACTTTTCTCATTGGTCAAGCCTCGCCACTGTTGCTGCATTAATAGGAACCGCTAGTGAAAACTCTGTATTGGGGATTTTCGCCGAGAACAGAGGTTCAAATGTGTAATTTGCAGATACAGTAACAAATTGATTATTTTCACAGGCAACGGTAACGTCGGTCGTCGAAAGGTTGTCAATAAGCGCCGAAGTTCCTGTGTTCAATGTGCCATACACAACGAACTGTTTTACATCTTGTTGTGCATTCATCACCGGCCCACAGCCAGACATTTGACTTAAGCTTGAAGCATACCTAGCCCCTACTCTGACCGCTTTGTTGAGCGTGTTCATCTCAACAAAGACTCTTGCTACTTCCACGACCGCAACCAATAACAAAAGTAAAATGGGTAAACCAATAATCAGCTCTACCGCCGCCAGCCCTTTCTGTTTACGAACCATTATGACCCCCCGCCAACTGAGGAGGGATCTTTATAAAGCACAATTCGAGTTACACCGGTATCAGTATCGGACACCCCACCTTCAATAACCGAGCACTGCTCAATAAATTCACCAAATATACTTTGTTGACCCGTTTTTCCTGACTCTTGGGAAGAATCGTAACGTTGCAACATGAAGAAACAGCCAATACTTGTCACCGTAAATTCAATCTTACCCCCCGACTTAGAGGCGGAATCACAATCTAAAATAGGAACAGGGAGCACACGGCGCCACGCCGCTCCACCCGCAGTATTGCAATTGGCGTCGTTTAAACAAGCTTTGGTCTGTTCAACATATTCTTCATAAGTCCATTTATCAGGTGCAGTAGAGTCATTATGATCGGCAATATTATCGGTAGTAATTGCGGTACTTGGCTCGGTAATCACAAGATCTGGTGGGTAATAAACTCCATCGAGTGTTACTCCTTCAAAACGGCTATCAATATCTTCTGTCGCACCAACTGCATTACCCGTTTCAGAATCAATTTTATCTTCTACTGTCACAACTACCGTATTTTTCCCGACCAGTGCATCACTCACCGCAGACTTACCGCTACCAATATCAAGCAAATGGTAATTACCTGCCCCAAGACCATCTGGATCATCTGACTGACTGCCTGATTTAATTTCGTAAGCTTTTGCTATTTCATACCCAGAAGGGCCAAGCTCACTTCCCTCACACATACCAATTGGAAGAATATTGGACGTTCCATCAACAAACACCGGCCCCGCAACCGCACTTGCTGATACAGTCTTCTCGATACCAAAGAGATCAAGAAAAAATTCGTTGAGTCCGATTTCGGAAACTTCAACTCTTACATAGACCATATCTGGCGAGCTTGGAAATGTGGTAGAAAAACCACTATTAGGAGAGTCGGAGTATTCGATCGACAGCAAATTGAGGCCATTACCATCGTCAGTGGCAGTTAACTCGATTTCATCATTGCCGGGGGATTCAATCACCTTTTTGTAAGATTCGATGATAGCGGTGTCTGTATCACCTTTTTCATTCGTTCGATTGGCTACGGTAGCACCAGCAAGAGCAATCGTATCGACCGCATTTTGCAAACGCGTCTTGTTAACCACAAAATGTGAAACATCTATTGAAAGCGCGGCGATCGTTATAAACGCAACCATGCTCATCGTCATGACCACCAAGGTCAAACCTTTCTGATTACGTAGTCGGTTTGGGTACTGACGCATGTCCATTGCCCCCTTGGCCAAGGTTTCAGCCAAATTCACGATTTCCCTACAGTGTCATTCACCAGAAAATACGAGTGAGTCAACTCGCAACTATTAGTTCCAACGAATAAGCCACTAACACTAGATAAACTATAGTTCAATCTACCAGTACTGACTAAATTGATAACTAGATCTTGGTTCCGTTTTTTCTAGGCTTGTCACATGGAAATTGCAGTTCAATTCTTAGCCCACCGTTAGTACAGTTTGACGCCTTCACTTCGCCACCAACTAACTTCATGGATTCTTTGACAATTGCAAGGCCAAGCCCGTAGCCCCCGCTCTGTTTATCACGTGCAGACTCTAACCGCGTAAATGGTCTGAAAATCTCACTCAACTGGTTAGGGGGAATGCCCGGACCATTATCGACAACTTCAATCACGACTTTTTGCTCAAGTTCAACCGCCAATAGATATAAGGACACCTCAATAATAGCTTCT
Source organism: Vibrio orientalis CIP 102891 = ATCC 33934 (assembly GCF_000176235.1). Lineage (NCBI taxonomy): Bacteria > Pseudomonadati > Pseudomonadota > Gammaproteobacteria > Vibrionales > Vibrionaceae > Vibrio > Vibrio orientalis. Next base: position 1,101,895 of record NZ_ACZV01000005.1, read on the forward strand.
GGCCCGGCATACTTGATCGCATTTGAAATTAGGTTGGTTAAACAGCGCATCACAAGCCGTTCATCCGTGATCACCATTGGCACGCTATCGCTCATATTAACAACGATTTTCTGAGTTGCTGTTAACTGTAACTTGCTCTGCTCGATTTGGTTCGTCACCACTCCCTCAAGGCACGTAGGACGCAGGTTTGATTCATAGCGTGCATTCTCGATACGACTAAATTCAAGAATCTCCCCAACCAAACCATCCATTTCATCGACTTCTTTTTCTAGCCGTTCAACCAAGGGCAAGCTGATATCAGACGCTTTACTGCGCAATAAATGAAGCGCTAAATTCTGCCTAGCGAGTGGCGTTCTTAACTCATGTGAAACATCTCTAATCAGTTGCTTCTGACGCTCTGCGAGCGCATGGATTTCTTGGGTCATATTGTCAAAGTCACGCGCTAGGTCATTAAATTCTGTGGTTTTGGAATTTAACTCCGAGACAACATTGACAGCAAAATCCCCCGAAGCCAGACGGCGGCTCGCTTCACGCAGTCGATCAAGTGGCTTTTGTAACTTTCGTGCGAGTATCAATGAAAATAACGCCAACATTGCAATAACGATGATCGCTTTGCTAATCGCAAAATAGACGATAAAACGATGAGCCGGATGTAGCTCGCTAGGAAGTTGAACAACCAGGGTATTCCCCTTTACAAGCCTAACACCAATCAATGGCTTACTTACGCGGTCATTCAATGGGCCATTAAGTTCACGAAGAAAGCGCAGCTTAAATTCAAAATGGGGGTGCATCTGTCGATGAGTGATCGGTTGGCTATGAGCATTGAGGACAAACAAGTAATAGGGTTGCGCGTTCCCCCAATCAGCCAACTCATCCATATCCCCTTCTTCAATCAACACATTGGCTTGCTGTGCCAGATTTTCAATGTTCTGTTTCACTCGCGGCGGCACCTTCAATACTGCCGAAACCAACGCTTGCTCAGCAAGTGCCTGCAAAAGCACAATACTAATAATGACCGCAGACATGTAGCTAAACAGTTGAAAGAAAAGAGAGTCTTTCCTCTTGGCAATACTAGATGGAATAGCGAACTGGAACATACATTAATGCCCTACATTTCCGACAAAACTATAGCCTTTCCCACGCACCGTTTTAATATGCTGTTTTGATAGTCCCGCCTCGATGAACTTACGGCGTAAATTGCTGATATGCATATCCAAGTTACGGTCAAATGGACTCAGTTCTTTCTTTAACACCTCAATCTGCAACTCGGCTTTGGATATAACGAGGTTTTCACGACTGACTAAGTAACTAAGTAAATCTGATTCTGTGCCTGTAAGGGGCAAGTTAGGGATTTGCGACGCAATGCCATTTTTATCAAGTTGATAGGAATGCCTTTGCTTTTCTAAACCAACACGGCGAAAAATCGCCTTGATTCGAGTAAGCAGCTCAGGCACTTTAAACGGCTTAGCGATATATTGATCCGCGCCAGACTGATAGCCATCTAATATTGATGCCTCATCATTTAGCGCAGTTAGCATAAGAATTGGCGTCGCAAACCGTTGACATATCTTACGCGCCACTTGCATGCCGTTTAGTTTTGGTAGCATCACATCGAGCAACACTAAGTCAACTGAGGTTTTCTCTATAAACTGAAGTGCACTCTCACCGCAATGGACACTATCAACTTGATAGCCTTCCGCTTGCAATACATCAGTGAGCAGTCCACATAATTCAATGTCGTCATCGACAACGAGCACTCTAGACATGAGAATAACAGTATAATTGATAAGAGTTCGCATTCTAATCATGCTTAATCAAAAGCACAATCAATATACGGTCAATCCAACACTCAATCGTCTGTTATTTGTACGTTACTGTTTACTTAGGCAGTATTGCACCAGCAAGACCACGCAATTTCACCTTGGTCGCCCGCCAATGGGTTGTTGGCGTACGCGGCGCTGTACTTAATAAATGATGAAACACCTCACCCGTTAGCTGTACTTTTCCGCCATGGGCAAGCAACAACACTTCAGGGTCAAGGTTATAAACGCGTTTAATCGACACTTTATATTGATTTGGATGGAACACTGGGAATGGTGAAATCAGTTGGTTTTTAACCTCGACCATCAAATCAGCGACGTAAAGGATACTTTGTTTTTCATGATGAAGTGAGAGATCACGGTCGGTATGCCCCGGTGTTTCTAACACCTTCCAGTCTTCAAAGTCTGGGATACATTGCCCATCTGACAACTGAATATCTGGACGTAGCTTACGTGAATACCACAAATTCCGCTTAGGCTTTCTCTTTCGATTGGCAACCCAACGCGCAAGTGCAATATCCGTTAAATGCATAACAAAGCCGTCTATTCCCCCGTACCAATGAGAATCTCGTTTCGCCGATACAATCTTGCAACCAGTTAATTTTCTGAGCTTGTGAGCCGCACCGGCATGGTCTGGATGCATGTGTGTGACAACCACAACAGCCAGATCAGAAAACGGCCGCTGTAGCTCATGGGTAATAAATTGTTTGATATATGAAATGTCTGCTCGGGAAGCGCCATCGAGAAGCATTAACTTGTCGGAATACTCCGCTAAATAGATGGTTTGGATATATCCGTCAATGGCATGAAGTTTCACAGCTCACCTTGTTAACATTTAATTTACATAAAAACGATAACAAGGGGCCGCAGCTTAGGAAAGAGCAATCACTCTAATCTGTGAGCACGGTTGGCAGCTATGACGCACGTTTAACGAATTTCAGTAGCTTACCATCAGTGCGGTAAAAAATGAGCGCCAGTAAGATCAAGCTACAGCCCATTAGTTTATTTCTCGAAAGCTGCTCACCATACCAAAGGATACTTAAAATAACGGTCCAAATAGGTTCAAGCAACATGATAAGAGCGGCATTACCTGGGTTACACCCTTTCTGCCCTAACGTTTGCATCACATACCTTAAACTGGTTGCCAACAAAGCGCTTAAAGCAAACCACCCCCAGATTGATGTTTCCACATGCGTCGGTATTGTCTCGAATAACGCTGAAGCGATTAAGGCAATAACGCCTGTAACACCTAGCTGAATCGCGGTTAGCAAGAGCACCGGGATCTTTTGGGCCAGTTTACTGTTCACATTAAAGTGCAGCGCAAGCATACAGGCATTAGCCAAAAACCATATTTGACCCGTTGAACTATTCCAGCCATCAGTTAAAGAGAGCATAGCCAAACCACTAACCGCGATAGGCATAGAAATCCAAAATGCGCGTTTAGGTCTTTCTTTATAAAGCACCCAAGCAATGATTGGCACGATGATCATCGATAAGCTGACAATAAACGCCCCTTCACCTAAGGTTTCACTTATAGAAATCGCATGCACCCAGCTAAGCAATGCAAATGCAAGGATCATCCCTCCTCCGACTGCTTGCGATAGTAGTTGAGTCGTCAGTAGACGAACTTGCTTAAAACAGAGAGGAAGTAAGCAGATTGAGGCCACTAAAAAGCGCAGCCCGACGAAGCCAAAAGGCGGTAACCCTTGAATGGTTTCTTTTGAGAAAATCCACCCAAGCCCTGCCAATGCAGTCGTTGCGACAAGTATCCAAGCAGCTTTATTTTCAGCGTTCAAAGTCGAGTCTCTTTATTGTAATTATTTTATAATTTATGAGCCGATAGTGTCAGATTCATCAACGAATAGCTACGACTTCTCTACTCAAAATTCTCATTTAGGGGTACTCTATGTAGCACGACTATTCTATCGAATTTCACTATGATTATTGTTGGACACCGCGGCGTGGCGGGACGCTTTCCCGAAAACACTTTGGCCAGTATTCAAGAGGCTGCGGCACTTGGTTTAGATTGGGTTGAAGTCGACGTTCAACCGACTTTGGATGACCACTTAGTGGTATGCCATGACCATACGGTCGATCGTTGCAGTAATGGCTCAGGCAGAGTTGATGAACTTACTCTAGAGCAACTCAAGCAGCTTAATTTTGCCGCCCGCTTCAAATACGACGGCGGACACCAGACACTCTTAACCCTCGACGAACTTTTGCAGTTTGCCATAAGTAATCAATTAAAATTAAACATCGAGATTAAAATCGATAGACACTGTGCCAAGTCAGTATGTCAGTTAGTTCAACAAGCACTTGAAGCACATCCAATTGATAGCAACCACGTCCTTCTATCCAGTTTTAATCATGATGTGATTAGACATCTACATATGATGCTGCCGAATATCCGACTCGGGGTACTCTGTGAACGCCTAAAGTCTGCAGAAAAGCACTTGTTAAAAGAAGTCTCTGCATTTAGCTGCAATCTTTATTATAAATGGGTGACAAGAAAACAGATCGACCAGTTGAAGCAAAGCGGATATCAAGTATGGTGTTATACCGTCAATAACCCTAATTCCCTGCGACATATCGAAGAATTAGACGCTATCTTTAGCGATTATCCTGAGCGTTTTCTTTAAACACATTACTCACCTTCTCTATACAGTGTTATACAGCACTACTGTATAACACTGTATAAAATCGCGTGCGCTTAATCACATTTCTTGTGTTTTACACATTTCCCCGCTCACTACATAATTAATAAAATCACAATACCTTTCAATTACTTAAATTAAATTCCATGTTAACTCTCGCCTTTTAACGCTGAAAAATCGCACAAAAACACTTGATCATAAAACTAAAAATAACTACTGTATAGACATACAGCATGTACAAAGGAACAGTTATTATGATTCAGGCACAACATACAGCTCGCGCATTCTCCAAGTTTAATGTTCTTGCTCAACCGACTCAGCCAATGAACATTGACCATTCTACGTTACATCGTCTCGCTGGACTGTCAGGTCAGAGCCAGTGGATTTTATTTACCTCTGAGTGCCCTCGCCCTAATTATGACCAGTTTGCTGCTTCTCATATTAGCTGCCAAAAGATCATTCAGATGAAACCTTCTCACACTCAAAGTGAGTTTGAGATTGTTAAAAAAGCCATTCAATCAGGTAATGCGAGTGCTGTTGTCGCATCAACCAATATTGCTGCTGTTGAACAAAGCTTGCTGCGCAGTTTAGCTGAACAATTTCAGTGTGAAGTCTTCTTCGTTGAGGGCAGAGTTAACCAGTACCACTAACAAGCTCAACGATCGTCACTGCCTTTCGCCCCCTCCTATGAGGGGGTTTTCTTTTTTCAACAGATCAACAAACGAACTTTAGGCGATAAGTAAAAAATTAAGCAAACGTTTGCTTTTTCTCTGGTAGCCACAAATAGTTCTGGTATCATGCGACTCAAATCCATTATCTCTAATGATAATTTCCACGTTGCTTTAAGATAGGAATGTCTAGATGAGTCTCGCTGACCAAGTTCTTGCCGTAAATGATGATCTTCCAATTCGTACTGATAAACCCGTTCACAGTGGCAAAGTTCGCTCTGTGTATTGGTTAACCGAAGAAGACAGCAAACGCCTTATTAAAGAAAAAGGCTACGACGTAGCACCAGATGCACCACTTGCTATCATGGTTATCAGTGATCGCATCTCAGCATTCGATTGTATTTGGCATGCTGAGGGAGGCTTAAAAGGCGTACCGGGTAAAGGTGCAGCATTAAACGCTATCTCTAATCACTGGTTTAAACTCTTTAAAGATAGTGGCCTTGCTGATAGCCACATTCTAGACATCCCTCACCCGTTCATTTGGATTGTCCAAAAAGCCAAACCCATCATGATCGAAGCGATCTGTCGCCAATACATCACTGGCTCAATGTGGCGAGCATACGAGAAAGGTGAACGTGAGTTTTGTGGTATCCAACTACCTGAAGGTCTAGAAAAAGACAAAGCGCTACCAGAACTACTGATGACGCCATCAACAAAAGGTATCTTAAAGGGTATCCCGGGCGTGCCTGAAGCTGACGACGTCAATATTACACGCCAAAACATCGAAGATAACTTCGCCGCCTTTAATTTCTCTAAGGCGGAAGATATCGCTCAGTACGAGAAACTGCTTCGAGAAGGCTTTGTGGTTATCAGCAATGCACTCGCAGAGATCGAGCAAATCTTCGTCGACACTAAGTTTGAGTTTGGTTACGTCCACGATGCGGCAGGCAATGAAAAGCTAATTTATATGGATGAGGTCGGTACGCCTGACTCATCTCGTATATGGGATGAAAAAGAATACGACGCTGGCAATATCGTCGAAAACTCAAAAGAAGGCTTCCGTCAGTTCCTACTTAATCACTTCCCTGATCCCGATATCCTACTGAACAAGGAGCGTATGGATGAACGTGAAGCGTTAGCACGAGACAATGCCCTGCCTCTTGAGGCCCTGCAAGATATCTCGCGTACCTACATCGGTATTGCAGAGAAAATCACCGGCCAACCAATCAAATTGAGCGACAATCCAAAGCAAGAAATTGTCGATATTCTAAGTAAAGAATATGGACTGATTGATTAATCTGATGCTATACAAGCAACGCGCTCCCATCAAACCGGAGCGCGTTTTTGTTGCTTAGATTATTTATCTTTGCCACCTGTATTGTTTCCGCTGCTATTGCCTCCGCCACTGTTTCCTTTGTTTCCATTATTCCCTTTACTGCTACTTTGGCTGCTAGAGCTACTACTTTCATTGCGACTTGCTGCTTTGGCTTCACGAGCTTCCTGCTTACTTGTTTTCAACTCCCCGCTACCGTTGCCAGGGTTCGAATATTTCGCATGTGCAGCAAGCTCTTCTTCACTCACAAACCCATCTTTATCTTTGTCAAACGATGCAAACGCACTCAGGCCACTGTCGTTTTCAGTTTCACTCTCCTCGCTGCCTTCCTCATCGTCTTCATCAAGCTCACCTTCAACACCTGAACGGAACAAATCAAACTCTTCAGCTGATACAAGTCCATCTCCATCAGTATCCATTTCCTCAATACTCGGCGGTGTTTTGGTTCGGTTATTCTCGTCGTCAACTTCTTCTTCCGCGTAGCTATGCACTGTAATCATCGCAAGGCCTGCGACGAAGAGAATCATTAATCTGTTCATTACAACTCCTCCTATCCACATTAATAGTGTAGCTCACTGAATTCATCACATTGGCAGTGACAAACTCCTACCAATCCAAGCTCGATAAGGTTATAAATGAGAAGGTTCCCCCTAACCTGTAACGTCTATGGATTACCTTGCCCTTTCACGTATTAGTTTGAAGCATTTAACTGCATTCCACGTCCTTCTCAGTACCCATAGCGTGACAACCACCGCCAGCATATTGTGCGTGACGCCTTCAAGCATTAGTAAAACGCTTGGGCAGTTACGTGGGCAAATGGGTGATGAACTGTTCTATCGCGACGGTGGACAACTAGTCCCGACAGCTTTCGCGCTTAGCATCGGGGCCGAAGTACACAAAATACTCTCAAGCATGAATGGCATTCTTCACCAAGGTGAATTCCAACCCAGTGATTTCTCGGGCGAGATTTCTCTTTCAATGAGAGAAAGTACTTTTGAATTATTCGCAGGTAAGATTGCCGACATATCTCAACAGCTCAGTGGTTCACGTGGTATTAAGGTTTACGCTAAAGAGCAGGCTAGTTTTGAGACATTAATTAGGGGGCAAGTCGACTTTATGGTGCTCCCACACGACATTAGTCAACCTCCAACTCGCAGTCGGGATCTCATGTGGAAACAGATTTTAGCTGATGAGATGGTCTGCTTAATGAATCAAGAGCACCCATTAGCCAATAACCCGCTCAGAATCGATGATTACCTTTCCTGCCGACATATCGGGATTTTGGATAAAGATCTTTCAGAACCCTATTTTGAGCAAAACCTCACCCAACAACATGGCTCACGCAACGTGGTCATTTCTGTTGCCGACTTCGGTGCAGCTGCAGTTATGTGCCACCAAAGCGACTACCTTCTGACTTGTTCTAAGAAGTGGGCAGAGCAATCACTTCAAGCAAAGGGACTGGTACGTAAACCACTCCCTTTTGAGTATGGAAAAGTCGGTTATAGCTTGGTGTGGAATCAAGCGAGCTTAAACGATCCCGCTTTACATTGGTTATACCAACAATGGGTGGATTAAGTGTAGATGCCGGGCAGTTGAATCTTTTGCTCTACGTCTTTTGCCAATAACGCATGGAATCTGTTGATCTCTTTTTCCGAGCACTTATTCCAGTCAAGAGCTTCACCGACAACGCCGTGATGTTGGAATGCGTTCAAGCGAATTAGCACCTCTTTTGGCAACGACTGTACAAGCGCAATGATACTGGCAACCTCAGTATCGAGATCGCTCTTACCCGGAATATGCAGTAAGCGCAGTTCGTATAATTTGCCTAGCTTAGCTAAACTCTTTACCGATTCAATAACTCGGTGGTTACCTTTCCCCACCAACCATTGATGGGTTTCTTTCTGCCAAGACTTAAGGTCGACCATGACACCATCAAGCACGTGATTTACGCGCTCCCACACTGTAGAGGACAAGTCGCCGTTGCTATCGATAAAGCAAGTCAGGTGCTTAAGGCTTTGATCCGATTTAATAGACTCAAACAACTGAATAATAAATGGTAATTGCAGTGTTGCTTCCCCACCAGAAACCGTTATACCACTGATAAACATGCTGTTTCGCTTTATCACATCCACCATTTCAGAAACCGTATAGAGACTTATCTTAGGACTAGAATTATAACGGCAGACTTCGATGCATTTATCGCAATTCGTACAGGCAGATTTATCCCATATTACCTTGCCCTTATCATTAAAACTCAACGCCTCACTTGGGCACGGTTCGACACAATCACCGCAATGATTGCAGTGGTTGATCGTATGAGGGTTGTGGCAATTTAAGCAGTTAAAATTGCACCCTTGTAGGAAGATGACCAGACGATTGCCTGGCCCATCGACACAGGAAAAATTGAGAATTCGACTCACTTTAGCCTGCTTTTCTGGCGATATTGTCATTGAGTTTTATTCATAAACTGGTGACGATTCCATGCTCACCACTCGCGGAGTTCGATCTAATATCCCTGTATTCTTCGCCGCTTCAGCGCCTAAGAAAGTCGTGTTCTTGCGCGAGCCCTCTTGTTCAAACTTATTGATATCCGAAAGCTTAATCATATAACCCGTAACGCGAACTAAGTCGTTCGACGCAACGTTAGCGGTAAACTCACGATAGCCTAAATTGATCGCACCTTTACACAAGTTAAACATCGCTTCAGAATTTGATTTCACCGTTTCATCGATAGTGAGAATATCGCTAATTCCCGAGGTGTAGTACTTATGCTGTTGTGCGGTAGCTTGCACGTAACTCACTGGATCCGGTTCTGTTCCATAAGGTATGCGTATACCTGGCGTCACACCCTCATCAAGGCTGATACCGCCTTGTGCATGGAGGAGCGCTTTACCATCTAGGCCGTATTTCACTGGGGTTGTATCAACCAAGTGGGCGAGCTTTTCTGAAATAGCTAGCGCAAGGCGGTTTGCTTCTTCACAGTGTCCATACTGACCCTGTTTACCTTCTATTTCTAACAAAGCGTTGACCGCTTCTGCCATGCCATAGATACCAAACATAGGTGCAAATCGACTTTCTTCAATCAGTCCTTCTGTGGTTAAGAAACCTTTAAAGAAGTTAGACTCTTCGTGTAAATGGGTGCTGCGTGCATCCATTAATTCTGCCATGAGTTGACTGTATTTCGGCAAAATGTGGTCGAGGAAATGAGTACTATTCTTGGCATGGGCAGCGACCTTTTTAAGGTTCATGCGCACAAGCGTGTTAGACCCACCAGCCAGCGGTAGCGAGTTATAGCAACTGACAATTCCAAACTGCTTCTCACCATACGCCATCGCATGCATCGGGTAGTTAGCTATGTGAGGCTTACTACACTCACAAATATTACTCGTGGCCTGTCTTAGTAGATCATCCGGCGTAACTTCAGGGTCATACATAAAAGTTAAGTTTGGCGCGATCTGTTTAAGCTCGGCATCAACGCGTAAGATAGTGCGGCAAATAATGTTGTCAGTTGGACCAATATTCACGTGCATGAACGCATCTGGTAACGTGCGATCAAGCATTAACCAGAATCGCTTCAGCTTGGTATAAATTTGCTGTTCATCAAGATCACCAACATAGGGCAAGAGAACATCGTCGAGCTGGCCTAAATAGACGGGAATATTCGTCACTGAAGGAACATGGTGATAGATGATAGTAAGTAGATTTAACGCATCATCAAAATCGGTTGCCGCATCAAGTTCAAGGTAAACCGAGCCTTGTTTTAGGAACTTGGCGTAATCTGGCAATACATAACGAGGCTTAAAGGGAGCATGCCCTTCAAACATGTCGCATAACACGCCCTCTTCCATTGCTTGCGCAACATCTGTCGAAACCGGCATGTAGGGTAAACTCGCTTCTGCCTCTAATGCTAAAAACTGGTTTTTCTGTTTAGGTGATAAAGTCGCATCCGTAACAATTTTCGATACGCGCTGTTGAAAAGCAGTGTGGCTGTCAGACATGTGGTTTTCCTTATTGTTTTTAAGGATTTTAGCTAATGCCGGCCATGTCCACGATTGAAATTATGTTCAGTTATGATTTCCATTTTGGAAATGTGCAAATAAGAAAAAGCCTCGATAATTCGAGGCTTATTATTCAAGTTAATGCTAATTATAGCTTAAAGCGTTGAATCTCTTGCTCAAGTTCATGAGAAAGCTCAGACAGTTGAGCCGCTTGATCTGCTGCATCGTGCGCTTCATCTGCCAACTCGTTTGACACATCACGAATACCAACCGTATTGCGAGTGATTTCAGATGTGACTGACGCTTGCTCTTCAGCCGCAGAAGCAATTTGTGTTGCCATGTCACTGATACGCTCAACAGCAGTTTGGATTTGAGTTAGGCTCACTGCTGCGGAATCCGCATCCGAAACGCTAGTATCAGCCAACTGACGGCTGTCACCCATAATACTTACCGCTTTACCCGTCGTACCTTGCAAGGTTTCAATCATCTGCTGAATTTCTTTCGTAGACGCATGAGTACGTTGACTTAACACACGAACTTCGTCTGCAACTACAGCGAAACCACGACCTTGTTCACCAGCACGAGCCGCTTCGATAGCCGCGTTAAGTGCCAGTAAGTTCGTTTGCTCTGCAATATCTTGGATCGTCGACAGGATTGTATTAATGCTGTTTCCGTGAACTTCGAGCTCTTGAATCACTTCCGTAGCAACTTGAACTTCTGTCGCTAGGTTTTGGATAGAACTTTGAGTTTGCACCACTTGCTCACCGCCATGCACACACGCCGTAACCGCTTCCGTAGAGTTCTGAGCCGTATTGTCGGCATTACCAGCGATTTCCTGAGTTGCCGCAGCCATCTCATTGATTGCTGTCGCAACCATGTTGATTTCATCTTGCTGTAGACGAATACGCGCGCTACGCTCTTCCGCTTGTTGTGCGGTTTGCTTTGATTGTTCAGATAGAGAGGCAGAAACCACACTCAACTTGGTTACCATTTGGTGCATATTGCCGACAAAGGTATTGAAGTTTGTCGCCAACTGGCCCACTTCATCATCACTACGCGGTTCTAAACGCTGAGTTAGATCGCCTTCACCCGATGCAATCTCTTCTAAAGCATCAGACACTCGAACTAAGTCACGGAACAAGAAGTTAACTAACCAAGAAACAACAGCAATTACGATCAGAGTAATCACGATAGCGGTAATGATAAGACTTTGTAGTAACTCAGTATGTGCGGCTTCTTCAGTCGCGCGGTCCATTTCAATCGCGAAAATCCAGTCAGTACCTTCGATTTTGCTAAAGAAATAGAGTTTTTCTTTACCGCCACGTTCGATGATCTCAATCGAACCCGTGTTCGCTGCTTGTTCAATCGCATTCAGGTTCAACTTCTTCGACAACGTTGTCACTGGTTTGAGCGACAGCGCCTTGTCTGGGTGCGCTAAGAAGGTCCCATCCTGTGAATCAATCAGCATTGCGTAGGCGTTCTCACCCGCATCAAGATTGATCACATCGTTGATAAGCTGATCGATCAATACGTCAGCACCGACAACACCAATAAATTGGCCATTGCGACGAACTGGCTCTGCGATGGTAACTAGCAATGCATTAGTGATGGCATCTTTATATGCCGTCGTTACGATTTGCTGGCCAGCTTTATTCGCATCGATATACCAAGGACGTAAACGTGGATCATAATCCGCACGATTACGCTCAGGGTGTGAGCGGTACATGCCACCTTCTGGAGTACCAAGGAAGATGTCATCAAATCCACCCGCTTTGCGAGCTTGTTGAAGGAACGGTACGACATCCATTTCTTCACTGTAATCATTAAACGCAGTTGCGATATCTTTACGGATATCAATCCAGTCAGAAATACCTTCTGATGCAGCAGTCGCTAAGCTCTCCGCACGTGAGTAAACGCCGTTACGGGTTTGTTGGAAAAGTTGGTCAGCAGATAGCCATGTGAGTGCGCTTGCCATTAGCACCACCGCTAATAAGCTTGCGCCAATCAGTTTCTGTTTTAAAGAAAGTTTCATAGTGTCAATAAAAGGTTTGGGAACAGTTAGGGAGCGGTGAGTTTACAAGTAAGAAAAGACTTACGCACGAAATATCGACTGTTTTTCGTAAAATTGATAGGTGTTTGTATTTGTGGCATTTTTATGGCGTCAAGAGCCTGACAAATACAACGAACCAATTCATCACTACCCGGAATAAGTAGCAATGAATTTAGGATAATTATTGTTTCAGTAGCTGCATGAATTCGGATGGTAATATCGGTTTAGAGAAAAGGTAACCTTGAAATTGATGGCAGTTTTCGCGGTTAAGCAGTTCTAGTTGATCAGTGTGCTCCACCCCTTCCGCAATGACTGTTTTGCCAAGATTATGTGCCATCTGAATAATCGTTCTTACGATCATATGACCAGTGATATCTTCCACACAGTCGTCAATAAAAGACTTATCAATCTTAACCGTATCGATTGGCAGCTGCTTGAGGTAGTTTAATGATGAGTACTCGACACCAAAGTCATCAATAGCAATAGACACTCCAGCGTCTTGTAGCAGCTGACAGGTATCAGCGACGTGTGAGTATTTGTCCATCATTGCTGTTTCGGTGATTTCAATTTGCAACAATTTAGAGGGAAGTTGATGTCTTTTCAACATTTCAGAGATATATGGATAAATATCATCATGAGCAAATTGGACACTCGAAACATTGACTGAAATGCATATCTCATAGCCCTGTTTACGCCACTCACTCGATTGCTTAATCGCTTGTTCTATAACCCAGCGACCAATTGGAATAATCTGTGCCGTTTTTTCTGCCACACCAATGAAATCGCATGGAGGTACAAAGCCTAAGTCAGGGTGTTCCCATCGTAGCAATGCTTCTGCGCCGATTATCTCCTGACTCTTCACATCCACTTTTGGTTGGTATACCAAAAACATTTGCTCATTATCAATTGCACCTTTGAGTTCAATTTCAATTTGGTGCTCACGAATTGTCTCGTTCATGAGCTCATCGTCATACCATTGGATCACGCCATCGCCCTTGCGCTTACTTTTAGCCAACGCAACATCGACGTTCTTTCCCCACACCTTGATGTTATTTTGCGCATCACTCAGCATAGCAATGCCCGCATAATATCTAAGTCGGTGAGAGGTATTGTGGATTTGGCATACACTATCGTAATTAACCCGTAATCCTTCAATTAATTCATTGAGTTCGTTTTGGTTGCCATCAGTACATTTGATTAAAGCAATTAAGTCATCCCCGCCCAAACGGTATAGCTGATTGCTCTCTCCCAATAATCGTTTCATTTGGCGAGAGAAACCGAGTAACAACGCATCCCCATAACCATAACCTAGGTCATCATTGACCTTTTTTAAGTTATCGAGACCAATTTGCAAGGCGGCATAGTCAACGGTGTCACACGCTTTTAGCTCATGAACCGCATTGAAAAAGGCTTTTCTGTTTGGGAGTTTAGTAAGGTAGTCGGTCAGACTTGCCTCTTTATATAAGTTCGATTGTTTTTCAGACTTCTGTTGAAAGTAGGTCATAATGGTTGCGAACACCGTAATGAACGCGACCTCTATAGCATCTTCGATAAATTCATCAAATTCTTCAGCGGGCAAATTGATCAAATAACTAAGGATCAAAGCGGCCCCTACCGCGATGGGCCACAGAGAGCCAGGGAAAAGTATGATATAGCACAGCGGTAATACGATAAATGCTTCTTCAATGGCATCAAGTTCGAGTGGCTCGATAATTCCGCCGCCGAACAAAACAACAAGAGAAATAATGGATGCTGCAAGTTTGATGCGGAAATGTTGAACGAAGTACGCCACAAGCATAGCAATCGGAAATAGCAGATAAAACCAGCTTACTATATGGTGCTCGGTGATTAGCGTATAGGAAATCAAATAGACAGAAGCTAGGTACACGCCCGTCAAAGCGTATAACATGGTTTGACTATTGCCTACTTGAAGTACACTCTCCTTCCTCTTCTGCATTGAATACCTTGCTCTCCGAACTCATTGTTCAAGCCATGATAATATGAAACCACTCATTACAGAATTTCGTTTTCCAGATGGCCGTCTCATTTATTCTGTTACACCTATGCAAACTAAAAGTATCGTTGGATTAAAGCTACTCTCTTAAATTTAGTCAAAAAAAATGCCGAACATAAAGTCCGGCATTTATAAATTAGCAAGAAGTATTATTCTTGAGAGTCTTCGTCGCTCTGCGTTGGAGCCTCAGACTCTTCAGTCGCATTCACTGCTTCTTCCGACTCTTCACCTTCAACTAGCTCAACTTCTTCTACTTCGTCAATGCGTTGTAGACCAACAACGTTCTCATCTTCAGCAGTACGGATTAGCGTTACACCTTGAGTGTTACGACCCACTTGGCTTACTTCAGAGACACGTGTACGAACCAGAGTACCAGCGTCGGTGATCATCATCATCTCGTCGCCTTCTTCTACTTGTACCGCACCAACAACTGGACCGTTACGATCAGAAACCTTGATAGAGACTACACCTTGAGTCGCACGACCTTTGGTTGGATATTCTGCAAGCTCAGTACGTTTACCGTAACCATTTTGCGTCACTGTTAGAATGTCGCCTTCGTTTGCAGGCACAATCAGTGAAACAACTTGATCATCTTCGGCTAGTTTCATACCGCGAACACCAGCCGCTGTACGACCCATTGCACGTACTTTATCTTCTGCAAAACGAACGACTTTACCCGCTTTCGAGAACAGCATGATGTCGCTATCACCGTTAGTGATATCAACACCAATCAACGAGTCGTCATCACGTAGGTTAACCGCGATTAGACCGTTAGCGCGTACGTTAGCGAATTGAGTCAGTGGTGTCTTCTTAACAGTACCGTCGCCAGTTGCCATGAAGATAAACTTATCTTCTGAGAACTCATCAACAGGTAGGATAGCAGTAATGCGCTCACCTTCTTCTAGAGGAAGAATATTGACGATTGGCTTACCACGAGCAGTACGACTTGCTAGCGGCAGTTGATAAACTTTCAGGCGGTAAGTCTTACCGCGGGTAGAGAAACATAAGATGTTGTCGTGAGTATTCGCAACAAGCAAGCGCTCGATGTAATCCTCTTCTTTCATCTTCGTTGCACTCTTACCTTTACCACCACGACGTTGTGCTTCGTAATCGCTTAAGATTTGGTACTTAACGTAGCCTTCGTGAGATAGCGTCACAACAACATCTTCACGAGCAATCAGCTCTTCCATGTCAATGTCGTGGCTTGCTGCTGTGATTTCTGTACGACGAACATCGCCGAACGCATCACGGACAGTTTCTAGCTCTTCACGAATCACTTCCATCAGACGTTCAGTGCTTGCAAGAATATGCATTAGCTCTTTGATTTCGTCCAATAGTGCTTTGTACTCGTCTAGGATCTTCTCGTGCTCTAGGCCTGTTAGTTTGTGTAGGCGTAGATCAAGAATCGCTTGTGCTTGTGTTTCTGTCAGGTAGTACTGACCGTCACGGATACCGTATTGCTCTTCTAGCCAATCTGGGCGAGCTGCATCAGTACCTGCGCTTTCAAGCATTGCAGCAACGTTACCAAGATCCCAGCCACGAGCAACTAAGCCAGCTTTTGCTTCAGCAGGTGTTGCTGCATTACGAATAAGTTCGATGATTTCATCAATGTTCGCAAGAGCAAGTGCAAGTGCTTCAAGGATATGTGCGCGATCGCGTGCTTTCTTAAGTTCGAAGATAGTACGACGTGTTACAACTTCACGGCGGTGATCAACGAAGCACTTCAACATATCTTTTAGGTTGAATAGCTGAGGTTGACCATTGTTCAGTGCAACCATGTTGATGCCGAAAGTCGTTTGCAGTTGAGTTTGTGCGTATAGGTTGTTTAGAACCACTTCGCCCACTGCATCACGCTTACATTCAATAACAATACGCATACCGTCTTTATCAGACTCATCACGTAGTGCACTGATGCCTTCTACTTTCTTATCTTTAACTAGCTCAGCGATCTTCTCAATCAAACGAGCTTTGTTCACCTGGTAAGGGATTTCAGTGACAATAATGGTTTCTTTACCATTCTTCTCTACTTCGATATCCGCTTTAGAGCGCATGTAGATCTTACCGCGACCTGTTTTGTACGCGTCTACGATGCCTTTACGACCGCTGATTAAAGCCGCTGTTGGGAAGTCAGGACCAGGAATGTAGTCCATTAGCTCATCGATAGTGATCTCTTCATTATCAATGAAAGCTAGACAGCCATCGATCACTTCGCCAAGGTTGTGTGGCGGGATGTTGGTTGCCATACCTACTGCGATACCAGACGCACCGTTTACCAATAGGTTAGGAATTTTAGTTGGTAAAACTGCAGGGATTTGCTCAGTACCGTCGTAGTTAGGTACGTAGTCTACAGTTTCTTTATCTAAGTCAGCCAAAAGTTCGTGGGCAATTTTTGCCATGCGAACTTCGGTGTAACGCATTGCCGCCGCTGAGTCACCATCGATCGAACCGAAGTTACCTTGACCGTCGACCAGCATGTAACGAAGTGAGAACGGTTGAGCCATACGTACGATTGTATCGTACACAGCGCTATCACCGTGTGGGTGATACTTACCGATTACGTCGCCAACAACACGGGCAGATTTTTTATATGGTTTATTCCAATCATTACCTAGTACATTCATCGCGAACAAAACGCGGCGGTGTACAGGCTTTAGGCCATCACGCACATCTGGAAGAGCACGACCAACGATAACTGACATCGCATAGTCTAGGTATGAACCTCGAAGCTCATCTTCAATGTTTACGGGCGTGATCTCTTTCGCTAGATCGCTCATAGAGCCATTATCCCTCTATTTATAGATCGTATGTACAATACGCTTAAGGTGCAAAAATATAACATACAATTCAGTAGTTCGGCATCACTTTCCCTCTCCTTTTATAAGGTTGTGAGCTTGGTTGTGAATCAAGTGCCGAGAATTTGCACACTCTAATTTTATCTTGCTGAAAAATGGTTATATTTTACTCGCCTTTAGAGAAAAGTGAACCTCTCTATGGAGTGTTATGCTTGAAAGGGTATAATGCGTTCAATTCAAGGAAGCAGGTTAATAAATAGAGTTGTTATGACCCAAACACAAAATGTCGATCCTAACGAAATTAAAAAGTTTGAAGATATGGCTTCGCGCTGGTGGGATCTAGAAGGTGAATTTAAACCTCTTCACCAAATCAACCCCCTTCGTTTGAACTACGTATTGGATAACGCTGGCGGACTCTTTGGCAAAACAGTTCTCGATGTCGGCTGTGGTGGCGGAATTTTAGCGGAAAGCATGGCGAAAGAAGGCGCTATCGTTACTGGGTTAGATATGGGTAAAGAACCGCTTGAAGTGGCTCGTCTACATGCACTAGAAACCGGAACTAAGCTCACCTACATCCAGTGCACGATTGAAGATCACGCCGTTGAAAACGCTGGTAAGTACGATGTGGTTACTTGTATGGAAATGTTAGAGCACGTTCCTGACCCACTCTCAGTGATCAAGTCATGTGCAGCGTTAGTTAAGCCTGGTGGTCACGTTTTCTTCTCGACACTGAACCGAAACCTAAAATCCTATTTATTCGCGATTGTTGGTGCTGAGAAGCTGCTGAAGATCGTACCAGAAGGCACTCACGATCATGATAAATTTATTCGCCCTGCGGAACTTATCAAAATGATTGACCACACTGACTTAACTGAGACGGGTATTACAGGCCTTCATTACAACCCGCTTACAGACACCTACAAGCTTGGTAGCAATGTCGATGTAAACTACATCGTCCACACTCAAAAGTTTTAACAACTTTCACATACCATATATTGTGTTTATTTCTCAGGCGATGACGTAATGTCATCGCCTTTTTTAATCATTTTTTCATCAATTTTTGCGTGTTTGATTCCAAATTAAACGACTCATTTTTCTTCCCGAAATTTGTTCAAAGATCAAGGTATTTTTTTTTGTTTGTGGTTACTTATAAACCACACTGGAGATGGTAATTTTATGCATTATTGCTAGCCCTATCGCTATCGGTTAGTAGCCACTAACTGTTTTTTTTGATTTTGTCAGTTATCCACAAGTCATCCCAGATCTGCTCCTTGAAAAATACAATTGATAGCACTATCTTGTAACCCGCAAACAGATAAACCCCTATATGTTGTGTTTGCTACTACAATATATAGATAGATTTTGATCACAAAGCCGGTACAAGTTTTACAAGAATTACACAAAAATACGGCTTTTATCAGTTTTGTTAGGGAAATGAAGCAGAATGAACCAACAACTTACCGTTACTAAACGTAACGGCCGTAAAGAAAGCATTGATCTAGAGAAGATCCATCGCGTTATCACTTGGGCTGCAGAAGGCTTAGATAACGTTTCAGTATCACAAGTAGAACTACGCGCTCACATTCAGTTCTACGATGGCATCACAACCTCTGATATTCATGAAACAATCATCAAGTCTGCAGCAGACCTGATCTCTGAAGAGACGCCAGATTATCAATATCTAGCGGCTCGCCTAGCAGTATTCCACCTACGTAAGAAAGCGTATGGCCAGTATGAGCCACCAACGCTGCACGATCACGTTGCACGTATGGTTGATATGGGTAAGTACGATCAGCACATTCTTGAAGATTACACAAAAGCTGAGTTAGATGAGCTAGACGCATACCTTGACCACAAGCGCGATCTAAACTTCTCTTATGCAGCTGTAAAACAGCTTGAAGGTAAGTACTTCGTTCAAAACCGCGTGTCTGGTGAAATCTACGAAAGTGCTCAGTTCCTTTACATCCTAGTATCTGCTTGTCTGTTTGCTAAGTATCCGAAAGAGACACGTCTTGATTACATCAAACGTTTCTATGATGCGACATCAACATTTAAGATTTCTCTACCTACGCCGATCATGTCTGGCGTACGTACGCCTACTCGTCAGTTCAGCTCATGTGTATTGATCGAGTGTGGTGATAGCCTTGATTCAATCAACGCAACAGCAAGCTCTATCGTACGTTACGTTTCTCAACGTGCTGGTATCGGCATCAACGCAGGTCGTATCCGTGCGTTAGGTTCTGAGATCCGTGGCGGTGAAGCTTTCCACACTGGCTGTATTCCTTTCTACAAATACTTCCAGACAGCAGTTAAATGTTGTTCTCAAGGTGGTGTTCGTGGCGGTGCAGCAACAGTATTCTACCCGCTATGGCACGGTGAATCTCAAGCATTAATGGTTCTTAAGAACAACCGTGGTGTTGAAGAAAACCGTGTACGTCATATGGATTACGGCGTTCAGTTGAACCGTCTTATGTACCAACGCTTGGTTGAGGGTGGTAACATCACTCTATTCTCGCCTTCTGACGTACCTGGCCTATACGATGCGTTCTTCGAGAACCAAGATGAGTTCGAACGTCTATACGTGAAATACGAGAACGATCCTTCAGTTAAGAAAGAGACTGTTAAAGCGATCGAGATGTTCTCTATCTTGATGCAAGAGCGTGCTTCTACAGGTCGTATCTATATCCAAAACGTTGACCACTGTAACACTCACAGTCCATTTGACTCAGAGGTTGCTCCAGTACGTCAATCGAACCTATGTCTTGAGATCGCACTGCCGACTAAGCCTCTGACTAACGTAGAAGATGACTCTGGTGAGATCGCTCTTTGTACACTGTCAGCATTCAACCTTGGTGCAATTAAGTCTCTAGATGATTTGGAAGAGCTGTCCGAGCTTGTAGTACGTGCACTCGATGCACTACTTGATTACCAAGACTACCCTCTTCCGGCGGCATACAAGTCAACTATGAACCGTCGTACACTGGGTGTTGGTGTTATTAACTACGCTTACTACCTAGCGAAAAATGGTGTTAAGTACTCTGATGGTAGTGCAAACGGCTTAACTCACCGTACATTTGAAGCGATTCAATACTACCTACTTAGAGCGTCTGTTGCACTAGCGAAAGAACAAGGCAAGTGTCCATCTTTCCACGAAACAAACTACGCGAAAGGTCTACTGCCAATCGATACATATAAAAAAGATATCGATTTAGTATGTGATGAGCAGTTGCATTACGACTGGGATGGTTTACGTGAAGAGATCGTGACTCACGGTCTACGTAACTCCACACTGACTGCACTAATGCCTTCTGAGACATCATCGCAGATCTCTAACGCGACAAACGGTATTGAACCACCACGTGGTTACGTATCAGTTAAGGCTTCTAAAGATGGTATCTTGAAGCAGGTTGTACCAGAATTCACTGAGTACAAAGATAACTATGAATTGCTTTGGAACATCGGTTCTAACGATGGTTATCTACACCTTGTTGGCATCATGCAGAAGTTCGTTGACCAAGCTATTTCAGCAAACACGAACTATGATCCAACTCGTTTCGAAAGCGGTAAAGTACCGATGAAGAAACTGCTGCAAGATCTTCTAACAGCGTACAAATATGGTGTTAAAACGCTTTACTACCATAACACTCGTGATGGTGCGAGCGATGACCAGAAAGACGCTGTACAACCACAAGACGACGATTGCGCGGGCGGCGGTTGTAAGATTTAATCCATAATCCCCCTATTGGGATTATTAAGGCTTAACAAAACTATTGGCCCCTCAGTTTGAGGGGCATAAAAGGAATTGAGGCATCATGGCTTACAGTACTTTTAACCGAACTAAAAACGACCAACTAAAAGAACCGATGTTCTTGGGTCAATCGGTAAACGTTGCACGTTACGATCAACAAAAATTTGAAATTTTCGAAAAACTCATCGAGAAGCAACTCTCTTTCTTCTGGCGTCCAGAAGAAGTAGACGTATCGAGCGATCGTATCGACTACAACAAGCTACCAGACCACGAAAAACACATTTTCATCTCAAACCTAAAATACCAAACGCTACTGGATTCTATCCAGGGTCGTAGCCCTAACGTTGCGCTGCTTCCATTGGTTTCTCTACCAGAAGTAGAGACATGGATTGAGACTTGGTCTTTCTCCGAGACCATTCACTCACGTTCGTACACTCACATCATCCGTAACATCGTTAACGATCCGGGTCTTGTGTTTGATGACATCGTAGAAAATGAACACATTCTTAAGCGTGCTAAAGATATTTCAGGCTACTACGATGACCTGATCCAACTGACTAACGACTACCACCGTTACGGTGAAGGTACACACACAATCAATGGTGAAGAAGTAACGATCACACTTCATAACCTGAAGAAAAAGCTGTACATCTGTCTAATGTCAGTGAACGCACTAGAAGCTATTCGTTTCTACGTAAGTTTTGCATGTTCATTTGCATTTGCTGAACGTGAGCTGATGGAAGGTAATGCGAAAATCATTAAGCTAATTGCTCGTGATGAAGCGCTACACCTAACGGGTACACAGCACATGATCAACCTGCTTCGTAACGGTCAAGATGACTTCTCATTCATGCAGATCGCAGAAGAGTGTAAGCAAGAGTGTTTCGACCTATTCAAAGAAGCCGCCGAGCAAGAAAAAGAGTGGGCAGAATACCTATTCAAAGATGGTTCAATGATTGGTCTGAACAAAGATATTCTTTGTCAGTACGTTGAGTACATTACCAACATCCGCATGCAAGCTGTTGGTCTTGGCGCAGCTTACCCAGAAGCAACATCGAACCCAATCCCATGGATCAACGCTTGGTTATCTTCTGATAACGTTCAGGTTGCACCTCAGGAAGCGGAAATCTCATCTTACCTAGTTGGTCAGATTGATAGTGATGTTCGTGCGGATGACTTTAAGGACTTCGAACTGTAATGCCAACAATCAAAATCAACGGGATAACACCTATTCAGTCTCACCCTTCGAATACCATTCTGGAAACGATGGAAAACGCAGGGTTAGAACCAGAATACAATTGCCGTGATGGACACTGTGGCGCTTGTCGCTGTAAGTTAATCTCAGGTGAAGTGGAATACGTTGGTTTTGCTATGGCTTACACTGAAGAGCGCGAAATTTTACCGTGCATCTGTAAAGCAAAGTCTGATATCGAGATTGAAGGTGTTCATTATGCGCTAAAAGAAAAACGCGCATAATACATTTTTAGTCATCAAAAAAAGCCCTTTAGTTCATCACTAAAGGGCTTTTTGTATATAAAGAATAAGGTGTACAAGTAAGAAACGCGCTTTCAAATCAACATAGAAAAATGAATAACTATACAATTAAAGAAAATCCAAGGCTTACGCTGCCTTTTATGCGTTTAATTTAGCAGGCGCACGCGACAAAAATGCATCAGCGGTCAGCATGGACACTGCCTTGTCACCGATTTCTCTACCATCGTCATCAAAAAGCGAAAGGTGGTAACCTAAGCTATCCCCTACAATTTTTTCTTTTGGTGCTTGTCGCCACAAAGAGATTACATCTTGACGCTCATCCTTAAGTGCTTCACCCAAAATAACTTTTTGACTAGCAACTTGGTACCATACAAGGATTTTGGACTGACTAAACATACTAACCCCTCCGTGAAAATAGCAATTCGAGTAGTCAGTTTATCCTCTTCTCCAGTAAAAATAAGTACCAAAAGTGAGACAATTTTGGCTTCTATTTAAAATCATTAAGTTAAGCTATATATGAATGCGCTATAAAAAAATATTTAACTGATGAAAATGAAATATCAAGTGCATTCATTTGCTTATTACAGAATGCCACCCCACGTAGAATTGACAAATATAAATAGTCAGATCAATGAATGGTTATGCACTAATTACACTTCGTGGAATAAACATCTCTTTTTCACGAGTTAATGAACTGTAACTTGCAAACATCGGCTTCGCACTCAAGTAACGACGAAGCATATCCGCAGCAATCGTGGTAATGACGAGAGCTCGTTCTTTGCGCGAATAATCACGATTGAATGTCAGGGTTTGTCCCCACTCTCCTTCAGGTGTCGCCAATGCCACCGAAAACGTCTTATTGACTACCTTCCCTGTCACAATAGCGATATCAGTGGCACACTTTTCTTTAGTCGCACCAACGAGCGCTAATACCGAAGCTAACGCATCATCGCTACCTTCCGCTAATGCCACTTTTTCACCCAAAACCCAACCATGACCACAATACTCTGCCGCACCTTCATGGGATTGAACCCACTGAGATAACGCACCGTAGGTTGATTGTTCTGCAGTAGAGATTGATTGCTTCTTATCTAAAATCAAATGGGCGACGTGATCTTGCATAGACTCATCGATGCTCACCACATTGGCTTCCACTAAGCTAAAGATCATCTGTAACAGCTTTACTCGTCTATCTAGGTCTTCTTTTGGACCAAACAGCTTAACCTCGATATAAGGAAGGTATGAGCGATAGCCTAAGCTATACCCATCAGGAAGTTGCATTTTATCGAGCTTATCTGAGAGCGCCGACTCTGAAGTACCAAAAGTGTACAGTTTGCTACACTCCTGACCAATGATTTCAGGGTAACAGCGTTTAATATCTGGCAGAATCTGCTGCTCTACCATCAACTTAAATTCACTTGGTACACCCGGGGTAAAATAGAAGTCACAGTCATTAAAGGTAACCTTGAACCCACAAGCTGTACCAATTGGGTTGTCGAGCAATTGTGACCCTTTAGGCAGCATTGCTTGTTTAATATTGCTCTCTGGCATAGTGATTCCCCTTGCAGCAAAAAATTGCTCCAAACGAGTCTGCCATTCAGGGTATAGAGTCAGTTCCGTTTCTGCAGCAACTGCAGCGGCTTCAGAGCTCAGGTCGTCTGCCGTTGGTCCTAAGCCACCGTTGACGACAACGACATCACAATTAAAGCTCAGCATCATCAGTTCTTCGACCAGCGAAGACATCTCATCGCCTACCGTCGAACGCTTAGTCACACTGTAACCTTGCTCAAAGAAACATTGAGACAGCCAAGCGGCATTCGTATCAACAATATCTCCGTGGAGGACCTCTTCCCCAGTGCTTAGCATTGCAATTTTCAACATCGTTTATCCTTAGTGGGAAATGTCACACATTTGATGAGTTTACCGTTAATTCCTATGGCAATCCGGTAAAAAACGTCTAAGTTTCTAATTTAGAACAAATACTGGTTCCCATTACTCTGACTTTAATAGATAATTGTGAACCCGATCATTAAAAAATAATAACTGTGGAGTTTTCCGTGTTTAAAAAAAGCATCGCCGCTTTATTGATGTCAGCATCTGCATGTGCCAACGCCAATATCTATGACTCAAATCAGCATATTGAATTTTCGTACACTGTAGACCAAGCTGAGTTCGACACGCTCTCTTACAACTCTTATCAGTACACCTCTCAAGACCCGTATTCATTAAGTCTTACTGAAGACAACTTAAAGTTAGAAGACCCAGGTTTACCAAAATACCTTACAGCTTCTAGTGAAAAAGATTGGGACTACTTAATGGGTCAGACTTACACCATTCTTGGTTTAAGTGTCGCGACCGTAGGTCTAATGACTTTGTTACCTGAGTCAATCACTAAGTGGGATGAGGAAGATCGTAACTTAAGTGGTTTAGGTTCAAAATGGAAGGACAACGTCACTTCAGGTCCGGTTTGGGACCGTGATGAACACTTCTTAAACTACATCATGCACCCATACTTTGGTGGTGTTTACTATACCGCAGCGCGTCACGCTGGTTTCAATGAGTTTGAGTCATTCCTTTACTCTGCCACTATGTCGACATTCTTCTGGGAATACGGCGTAGAAGCATTTGCTGAAGTACCATCTTGGCAAGATATCTTTATCACTCCGTTCTTCGGTGCTGTTGTAGGTGAAATGATGTTCGAAGCAGAGCAAGACATCGTCGCATCAGGCGGTGAAGTGATGGGCTCAGAAACCGTCGGGGACGTCACTCTGTTCTTCCTTAACCCTGTAGGCCACATTCATGGTTGGGTAAGTGATGCATGGGGTGGCAGTGCAGAATTCCAATACAGTAGCACTCCGTGGTTTGGTAACCAGGACGCTGCACAATTTGCTATGGATGCAGGCGCAAGCTACGACAACGTCTTCTACGGCGTCGAGATGAAGATAAGCTTCTAGCCAATTCTGTTTTTGAAAAAGCGACGTTCATACGTCGCTTTTTTTGTGCTCTCGTTAAAATAACCGTAATACCAACAATAGATTAGGGCTAAAAGTTGACCTAGCTCAAACCTAAATCCTCTGCGCTTCCTAAACTGATTTTAGGCACCGATTCGTCTTTCATCGCTGTAGAGATTGAATAGTCATGCCTTACTCAGCGCTAGGAGGCCCTATATGAACAGCACATTCATTGTAAACTTTGTCGGTAAAGCAACCCCAGCAACCATTAAACAACTTGCAGCCATCACACACGAAAATGATGGGAAATGGCTAATAAGCAAAGTCAACTTCATCGAAGATCAGGTTGCAGCCGTTATTAAAATCGAATTACCTTCTGATAACGCTCAATTAGTAAAAGATGCGTTTTCTTCTCACCCCGATTTACTGGTACAGATTACAGAATCAGATTTGTATAGCCACAGTGCGGACACGATTTACCAGCTACGACTCGATTCCAATGACCGTGCGGGTATCGTCAATGAAATTACGCACGTGCTTGATGGTCAAGGTATTAGTATCTTAGATATGGATTGCCAACGCGTTTTCATCGCGGGTGGAGGTGGTGTGAGTTCGAGTCTATTTACGGCCAATATCGCCATGCGTCTTCCGACTGAAGTGCTCATCGACGACGTTGCAAAAGAGTTAGAAGCATTGAGCGAAGATACTCGCGTTATGGTTGAAGCTTAAACAAAAAAACAGCCATCGATAAACCTATTGATGGCTGTCTACTCTTATCTATTCAATTACAGCTTAACAGTTGCTACTCTCTTATTCGTCAGTCAACCTTTGCAAGGCAGCCGTATTGAACACAACCAAAACACTCACCTTCGCCACAGCCAACTTGTTCAACTTTCTTAAGCCGCCCGACGCTTTTTATGAATTCTCTAATATCTATGGTCAAGAAGAGTGGCAAGCTAAGTGCCAATGGACAAAATCACAAATCAATAAACTAGATGCAGACATCATCGGCCTACAGGAAGTGTTTAGTATAGAGGCCGTACAACAGCTTCTCGCCGAATGCGGCTTCCCTTACTTCGTTACTGTAGATAAGCCAAAATCAGAAAGT
The DNA here is from genome assembly GCF_000176235.1 of Vibrio orientalis CIP 102891 = ATCC 33934. Lineage (NCBI taxonomy): Bacteria > Pseudomonadati > Pseudomonadota > Gammaproteobacteria > Vibrionales > Vibrionaceae > Vibrio > Vibrio orientalis. Next base: position 1,128,525 of record NZ_ACZV01000005.1, read on the forward strand.
GATTATATTTATTCTCGACCCGTCGTTGCCCTAGCATCAAAATATCCTATTCTTCACGCCGAGGCCGTCAAGCCTTTGAAAGAGCCAGTTAAGGCGTATCAAATTGAATTACCCGAATTTAGTCGCAAACCTATTCATGCAGTTATCAAGGTGCCAACTGTTGGCGAAGTTGCGGTATATGTCTGTCATTTGAAATCTCAACGCGCAACGGAGCCCACGCTTAAGGGAGAGGAAAGTCAGCTCCTTGGTCAGTGGCTATCAAGTCAACTAAGAGGCTGGGAGTCGATGATGCTTCGACTCTACATGGACAAGCAGTATCAAAAATCACCAAGGCCTACCGCATTGTTAGGTGACATGAATCAACCCCTTACTAGTGACATCACAGGGTTACTGACACAACGGGCAGATGAGGAAGGCGAAGCTTTAGTTCTAACAGATAGCTGGCTTGTTTATAAACATGCAGCCATTTCCCCTGCGCGCGCTGCCACTCATTACCATTTTTCAAAAGGAAACGTACTAGATTACGTTATCCTTTCTCAAGAGTTTCAGCCTGACTCACAGCGTTCTATTGCAGAAGTGAGCCGCTATCTTGTTCAAGATCAGCACCTGATTAATCCAATCTATGATCGCGATAAACAGGCGAGTGACCACGCTTTTGTCGCGGTAGGGACTCAGTTCATAGTTTGACAACAAGTACTAAAGAAGACATCGCAAATTTGCTATAGCAACACCAATAATAAAAAACCTCGCACTTGGCGAGGTTCTTATTCATTGTTAATTACTTACTCAACTGACCACTGTGACAGTGAACGTTTAAAATCTGAATAATCAAACTCGTTCAGTTTTTGGATTTCTCCGCTTGAGCGTTCGCAGTACACGGACGGCATGCGCAAACCATTAAACCAGTTCAGTTTAACCATGGTATAGCCTGCACTATCCATAATATGTAGACGTTGTCCGATCTCTAACGGTTGTTCAAAGCTTGCTTCGCAGAATTGGTCACCGGCAAGACAAGAACAAGAGCCAATTACGTACTCGTGCTCACCATTGTCTGATGCTTCCAGAATAGAGGCTGGCTCATCATAGATAAGCGTATCGAGTCGGTGTGCTTCTGTTGCTGAGTCAACAATTGCTGTTTTCTTACCGTTCTCAACAATATCCACTACAGTGACCACAAGATCAGTCGTCTTAGTGATGATCGCTTCACCCGGCTCTAAGTACATTTGAACACCGTGTTTCTCAGAGAATGCTTTAAGCGCGAGACCTAGCTTTTCAATGTCATAACCCGGCCACGTGAAAAATACACCGCCGCCCATGCTGATCCAGTCTAATTTATCTAGGTATTGACCAAACTGCTCTGAAATTGAATCTAGCAAGCCGATAAATGCATCCACATCTTTGTTTTCACAATTCATGTGGAACATCACACCATCTATATCTTCAAATACTTCTGGTTTGATGTGATTAGCTTGAACGCCTAAACGAGAAAACTGGCGTGCTGGATTCGCTAAGTCTTGACCCGCATAGCTAACACCTGGGTTTAAGCGTAAGCCAATTGACGCTTTACCTTCGACAATGTGACGGTACGCTGCTAACTGAGACTGCGAGTTAAAGATCATCTTGTCACAGATATCTGCCACTTCTCGTACGTCATCTTCACTGTAACCCACACTGTATGCATGAGTTTCACCACCAAAGGTTTCGTGACCTAGTTTTACTTCAAACGGGCCAGAGCTTGTTGTGCCATCTAGGTAAGGCTTGATGATGTCGAAAACACCCCAAGTCGAGAAACATTTCAAAGCCAGCACTAACTTAACGCCAGAAATCTCTTTTAGCTGCTTCGCTTTCTCTAGGTTCTCAATCAACTTATCTTCGTTGATCATGAAGTATGGGGTTTTAAGTTCGCTCTTTTGCATTATCTATTCACCATAAAGTGGAACAAAGCCGACGCTATTACATCGGCTTGATAAACGTAGATAAACTAAAAATCTCAAAGCGCTTTTAGAGATTCCGTATCACGCTCGTACCTCACTGTACGGAATGACGACTCTAACCCGTCATTCCCGATAGGGACGAAGGACCGTAGTTGGGAATCTCATGCGTATTGTAGAGATTATTTATTCAGCTCGTGGATCAGCGGTAGACCTTGACCGGCTTCAAGCTCCTGCACATGCCAATCTAGACCAATACTAGGCATCGTTTCTAGGAATGGGTCTGGATTTAACTGCTCCATGTTGAACACGCCTTTATCCGCCCACTCGCCACGGAAGAACTGAAGCGCTGCCGTGATCGCTGGTACACCCGTTGTGTAAGAGATCGCTTGGTGCTCAACATCTTCGTAAGCCACTTCGTGGTCAGCGTTGTTGTAAATGAATACGCTACGCTCTTTACCGTCTTTCTTACCTTGAACCCAAGTACCAATACACGTAAGGCCAGTGTAGCCCGGAGCTAGTGACGTTGGATCAGGAAGAAGCGCTTTCAGAACGTGAAGTGGCTGAACAACCGTACCGTCATGTAGTGTCAGCGGATCTGGACTAAGCAAACCAATATCACGCATACAGTTGAAGTAGTTTAAGTACTTGTCACCGAAGCCCATCCAAAACTCGATACGTTTTGCAGGAATGAACTCTTTCATTGAGCGGACTTCATCGTGCGCCATAGAGTAAACTTTATGAGACCCGCAGTTCGGGAAATCAAACTCAAGCATACGTGAGTGACAAGGTACTTGCTTCCACTCTTCGTTTTCCCAGTAGAAAGAGTCACCTTGGATCTCCAACATGTTGGTTTCTGGGTCAAAGTTAGTTGCAAACTTCTTACCGTGGTCGCCAGCGTTAACGTCCATCACGTCAATCGTATCGATCTCATCAAACAGGTGCTTAACTGCGTAAGCCGCGAATACTGATACTACGCCAGGATCGAAACCCGCACCAAGAATACCTGTGATACCCGCTTCAGCGAACTTCTCACGGTAACCCCACTGCCAATCGTATGCTTGTGGTACTTGCTGACCTTCAGAACATAGGTCTACCGCTACTGATGTGTCTAGGTAAGAGACTTTCGCTTGGTAACATGCTTCCATAATCGTCATGTTTACCCACGGAGGACCCGCGTTGATCACTAGATCTGGCTGAACTTCTTTAATAAGCGCAACCAATGCCTCTACGTCGTCTGCATTGACTGCACGAGCTTCTAGTTTCTTAGATGCATCTTTCAGGTTATTTTTCTTCTGAATAGATTCGATGATTTTTTCACATTTACTCACTGTACGTGATGCGATTGTGATATCACCTAGTACGTCATTGTTTTGCGCTGCTTTATGTGCAACTACCCAACCAACGCCGCCTGCACCAATCTGTAGAATTGCCATCGTTTTCGTTCCCTTTATTTTGCTAGCTCAGCCGCTAGTGTATGGATTTTAGTTAGCAAAGATTCGAAGTCTGAAATCTTTAAACACGGATTCAAAATAGTAAATTTAAGTGCAGACTTACCGTCTACAACCGTTTCTCCAAGTACAGCAACGCCGCGTGTCAACGCCTCTAGTCTTAGAGTTTTATTGAGTTCGTCTAAGTCCGTGACGCTCTTTTCTAATAGATCATTAGTATTTATTGCACGGAACAATACTGTGGACAGTGAGGGCTGTGCGAGAAGCTCAAAACCTTGGTGGTTCTTGACTAAAGATGCGACATGCTGAGTTTGTTCAAGCAAGTGATCGTACATTTCGCCTAGTGTATTTGGACCAACACTTTGCATCGTCATAAAGACTTTTAGAGCATCAAAACGCTTGGTAGTCGCGATTGATTTATCAACCAAATTCGGCAGTTCATCGTGTTCGCGATTTAGGTAGTCTGCATGATGAAGCAAATACTTAAAGTTTGCTTTGTCTTTGAGTAGTACCGCACCGCAGCTAATTGTTTGATAGAACAGCTTATGAAAATCAACACTGACAGAGTCAGCACGTTCAATCCCTTTCAAGCGATCTTTATGACTACTTAGAATTAGCGCGCCGCCGTAAGCACTGTCTACGTGGAACCATAATTCGTTGCTAGACGCGAGATCAGCAATGCTCTCTAAATCATCAATTGCACCATGGTCAGTCGTACCCGCAGTGCCAACTACGCAGAATGGAATCAAACCATCTGCTTTAAGAGTATCGATTTCAGATTTCAGTGCATCGACTTTGATTGTGCCATTGCCATTAGCCTCAACACATCGGACAGCAGACTCGCCTAGCCCTAACAACGAAGCCGACTTTTGCACCGTAAAGTGAGATTTGTCAGAACATAGGATACGTAGTTTTTTCGCGTACTCAGGTAGGCCAAGCTTTTGAATTGAATGGGCATCCAACTTGTCAGCTATCCAATCACGCGCTAACAGCAAGCCCATCAAGTTACTTTGAGTACCACCGCTAGTAAAGATGCCATCAGCTTGCGATCCAAGCTCGTACTTATCACACATCCAATCAATGACCTTCTGCTCTACGTACGTCGCCGCAGAAGCTTGATCCCACGAGTCCATAGACTGGTTCAACGCGGCAATCATTGACTCTGCAACCACCGATGGTAGCAATGGCGGGGTATGTAGATGAGCAATACAATCAGGGTGCTGAACAATGATCGAGTTCTTAGCCACAAGCTCGGCAGTATCACCAATCACGTCCACAAGTGGAGCATTTTTGTTATCTAGATCGACGGAATTAATCGCTTGTTCGAGCACTTTAGGCTCAAAACCAGAATATGGCGCATCAATTTGTTCAAACACCGACTTCATTGCAGCGGTGGCGTGATTCATCACTTTCGTGAACTCATCACTGCCTGCTTCTCCTGTTTGAATAAAGTGTTTCTTCCAAGATTCGTTCGACTCTTCTTGGGTTACTCGCTGACCGCCGGCCGCAAGAATCGCTTCTTCAATTACTCGGAGTGCAAAGTCAATCTGCTCCAATGAGATAATAAGAGGCGGTAGGAAACGAATGACTGAGCCGTCACGGCCGCCTTTCTCGACCATCAACCCACGCTCTAGTGCAGCGCGCTGAATTTTAAGGGTTAGCTCCCCATCGGCTAATGGCTCACCAAACTTATTTAATTCATTGCCTGGTTTACGGATCTCAACACCTAGCATTAAACCTTTGCCACGTACATCAGCAATGCAATTGACGCGCTTTTGAATCGCTTCCAAGCCATGGCGTAAGTACTGCCCTGCAACATTCGCATGACCAACCAAGTCGTCACGCTCAATGATCTCTAACGCTTTCGCACCTGAAATCATTGCTAATTGGTTGCCGCGGAAGGTCCCCGTGTGCTCGCCAGGCTTCCATGTATCGTGCTCTCTATTAATAACCAACAGAGACATCGGCAAGCCACCGCCAATTGCTTTCGATAGGCACAAGATATCAGGAACAATACCGGCTTCTTCGAATGCAAAGTTATAACCTGATTTACCAACGCCACATTGGATTTCATCAAAAATGAGAAGAATACCGTGTTCATCACAGATACGACGTAATTCGCGTAGCCAAAAAGCAGGAGCCGGTACAACACCACCCTCTCCTTGTACTGGCTCAACGATCATCGCGGCTGGTTTCATGATGCCGGCTTCGTCATCATTGAGTAAGCGCTCGATATAGCGGATGCCCGCTTTTGCACCTTCATCGCCACCTAGGCCAAACGGGCAACGCAAATCATAAGGGAACGGCATAAAGTGGACATCCGACATCAAGCCCGTTCGGCGCGCTTTGGTGCCTAGGTTACCCATCATGCCCATAGTACCGTTGGTCATGCCATGATAAGCACCACGGAAGGCAAACATGGTATTGCGCCCTGTCGTTTGTTTTGCCAGCTTAATCGCCGCTTCAACTGCATCAGCACCCGAAGGACCACAAAACTGAATAACACTATTTGCAGCAAGCTCTTGTGGTAAAAAGTTCTTCACTGACTTGATAAACGTTGTTTTTGCTTCTGTTGGTATATCAAGTGTTTGATAAGGAAGGCCCGAGTCCAATTGCGTTTTTAACGCTTGATTGATTTCTGGATGGTTATAACCCAGTGCAAGCGTTCCTGCACCAGCAAGACAGTCTAGAAAAAGCTGACCACGAGTATCTTCAACCAAAGCACCATATGCTTGTTTGATGGCAATAGGCAAACGGCGTGGATATGAACGAACCTCAGATTCATGTAGCTCTTGATCGATTAAGATCTGATCCGGAGTCAGATCATACAAACCTTCCACTAGCGGAATCTGAGTTAAAAATGGAGTTGCGATATCAGTCATCACGACTGAATTATCGACTTCAAAGGCTGTGCTCATGATTTAATCCCTTGAAATGTAATATATCCTCTCGTTATCAAATGAGAGGTACAGCAATACACTCCGCACCCAATCGCTGACAATTGTCAGATTACAGGTGTGCAGAATCGATCCATTACGAGAATGGATTACAAATCAAATAATTGAATCAAGGTTCAGTAATGCAACTGTCTTGTAAAACAGGGCATTGAGGAAGAACTAAGCTGATTAATGTGTGTTTGTTTAATGAGTTCAATGTTGGGTTTCCCATTCACATGTCACTAAGTGACATTAGTATCCCGTCTATCAACAACAAGAGGTTGCTGATACCTACCCTACGTAAAAATACTCAGCCCGAATATTTATTACGCGTATCCCCCAGAATATCGATTCTTCGACTCTCCTCCGAGATTGCCGCGAAAATTATCATAATTTGAAATCATCTGGCAATATTTTTTCATCAATCCCATGAAAATAGTGATTTAACTATCAAAAAGGCCAACCGTTTGGTTGGCCTAATATTCGACTTGTTGATGTTATGCGGCGTCGGTTTTAAGTATCTGAGTCAACATCTCTAACTCGTTGGTAATGGTGTTATCAGCAATTAAACCTGCGTCCTCAAATGCACTAGTTACACCTTCAAGAATTATCGTTTGCTCCCTACCTTCATCCGTTACCGTCATCACAACATTGTCGCCATCAACGACCGCTGAGATTGAATCAATCAAATCACCAACAATGACGTTATCATCTTCTTCAAGAATTCCTCGTACGTCGATGAGATCGTTCCCTAACTCGAAGTTGTCAACCACATCAGTACCGTTATCCAATGTAGAGTCCAACCAAGTGAAGATATTGGCATTTTCATCGCCTAGCATCATTTGGTTGCCCAAATCTGCGTCAAGCGAATCACCTAGTTCAGCCGAAAGCACTTCATATTCAGGTGACTCGTCAACATCGATTGTCACTGTTGACTCGTTACTGATAGCTAATTCTGAATCGACCGCGACATAGTCAAATGTAACATCCTCAGTTATATCTTCGGTACCTGATAGGTAGCGCAGCTCCCAGTTACCACCACTGCCAGTTAGCTCCATCGATACAATTGGGTTGTCGGGTGATGAATAACTGAACTCGTAGAGAATCTGATCGTTACCAGTATCACCTTCATCTTTCTGGTACTGCTCAACATGTGTTGTACCATCCGCTAAGGTATAGGTGACCTCGACATAGACGTTACTATTGGTATTAAACGCCCCACCCATACCATCTAAGCCAAACACAACCACACCAAGCGGGTTATTGCTAAGATTGATATGCAACGTCTCTTGCTTGTTCATACCATTACCGTCGGTATCACCAATACCCCAACCAACGTGGGCGGGACCGCCTGTGTATTGTTTAAGTGGCTTGTCATTGTTATCCGTAATACTGACACCAATGGTATTTCCGTTTTCTAACGTAATGACTCTTTCAGTATCACTGACGTACTCACCCCAGTTGTAGAACCCATCTTCTCCAAGAACGATATCGGCAGGATCCCCACTATGACCCATTTCAAATTCATCGCCGACACCAGGAACATAGGTAAAGTTATCAGGATCAAACAGTTTGCTTGGATCGATTTCTTCCCCAAGGACATGCAAGTCAGCTTCAGTAACAACACGTGTTTCCCCAAAGTCATCGGTATACAGCAAGGTGCCATATTGAGGTAAAGAGGTAATCATGATGTTGAGTTCAATGCCATTAAAGTCGTCATCTTCATCTGAAATATGGTCTAAAGATTCATCATCAGAGTCGAAGATGATTGGAACAATAATCGCGTCACCCGCATCAACATTAAAGTCTTCGGTAACGGGTAGCTCATTCACATCCAATTCTGATAGGTCCACGTCCACATACGTGGTCAGTTCACCATCTGTTGCTGCGACCGTGATGATATGCTCATTAGGAAGAGATTCGAAATTGTTGGTAAACGCAGAAACACCCGCCGTTGTGAGTGAAATAGCACCGCTTTCACTGTCTATTTCAAATAAATCTTCCCCTCCAAATGCAATATTTGTACTGATACTGTACGTGACCACATCGCCAACGTCTTCATCTGTTGCACTCACAGTTCCAATCACGTGTGCGTCAGTTGAGTTCTCGTTGTAACTAAATTCATAACCACCATCTGGCTCATTAAACACTGGTACTTCATTGACGTCGGTTTCTTGTAGCGTCACATTGATGGTTGCGGGTAAACCACCACTGTCCGTTGCGGTCACCACGATGTTGTGCAAATTCGGATCAGTTTCGAAGTCGTTAGTAAAGACATCGACGCCCTTGTCTGTCAGATAGATTTCACCAGAGGTTTCATCTATTCGATAGAGTGGCAAACCGTCCACTTCCACATTGGTAGTAATGCTGTAAGTAAGTGTATCGCCATCATCCACATCAGATGCTGACACTGTGCCCAGCAAGGTTCCAGTATCGCTGTTTTCCGCGTACTCAAACACATAGCCGCCATCAGGCTCATTTGAGGTTGGCGCTTCATTGACGTCGGTTTCTTGTAGCGTCACATTGATGGTTGCGGGTAAACCACCACTGTCCGTTGCGGTCACCACGATGTTGTGCAAATTAGGATCGGCTTCAAAGTTATTAGTAAAGACATCAACCCCTTTGTCGGTCAGATAGATTTCGCCAGAGTTTTCATCAATCCGATAGAGTGGTAAGCCGTCCACTTCCACATTGGTAGTAATCGTGTAAGTAAGTGTATCACCTTCATCGACATCGGATGCTGACACTGTGCCTAGTAAGGTTCCAGTATCGCTGTTTTCTGCGTACTCAAACACATAGCCGCCATCTGGCTCATTGGACGTAGGCGCTTCGTTGACGTCGGTTTCTTGTAGCGTCACATTGATGGTTGCGGGTAAACCACCACTGTCCGTTGCGGTCACCACGATGTTGTGCAAATTAGGATCGGCTTCAAAGTTATTAGTAAAGACATCAACCCCTTTGTCGGTCAGATAGATTTCGCCAGAGTTTTCATCAATCCGATAGAGTGGTAAGCCGTCCACTTCCACATTGGTAGTAATCGTGTAAGTAAGTGTATCACCTTCATCGACATCGGATGCTGACACTGTGCCTAGTAAGGTTCCAGTATCGCTGTTTTCTGCGTACTCAAACACATAGCCGCCATCTGGCTCATTGGACGTAGGCGCTTCGTTGACGTCGGTTTCTTGTAGCGTCACATTGATGGTTGCGGGTAAACCTCCACTGTCCGTTGCGGTCACCACGATGTTGTGCAAATTAGGATCGGCTTCAAAGTTATTAGTAAAGACATCAACCCCTTTGTCGGTCAGATAGATTTCGCCAGAGTTTTCATCAATCCGATAGAGTGGTAAGCCGTCCACTTCCACATTGGTAGTAATCGTGTAAGTAAGTGTATCACCTTCATCGACATCGGATGCTGACACTGTGCCTAGTAAGGTTCCAGTATCGCTGTTTTCTGCGTACTCAAACACATAGCCGCCATCTGGCTCATTGGACGTAGGCGCTTCGTTGACGTCGGTTTCTTGTAGCGTCACATTGATGGTTGCGGGTAAACCTCCACTGTCCGTTGCGGTCACCACGATGTTGTGCAAATTAGGATCGGTTTCAAAATCGTTAGTAAAGACATCGACCCCTTTGTCTGTCAGATAGATTTCGCCAGAGTTTTCATCAATCCGGTAGAGTGGTAAGCCGTCCACTTCCACATTGGTAGTAATGCTGTAAGTAAGCGTATCACCATCATCCACATCGGATGCTGACACTGTGCCCAGCAAGGTTCCAGTATCGCTGTTTTCTGCGTACTCAAACACATAGCCGCCGTCTGGCTCATTGGACGTAGGCGCTTCGTTGACATCCCCTTCATTAAGTACCACATCAATTTCAGTGCTCAACCCCGTCGCATCTGTCGCAATGACCGTAATACCATGCGTATTATCGTCCCCCCATTCAAAGTCATTGGTGAAGGTCGCTGCACCTGCTTCGGTCAAACGAATCGTGCCTTCAGAATCAATAGAGAACAAACCATCTAATGTTGGGTCACTGGTAAAGTCTAAGCTGTAGCTAACGATGGTATCTTCGGGGTCTGATGCACTAACAGAACCTACCACCGCACCCACTTCACTATTTTCTGGATAGGCAAAGACATAATCATCACCACCGCCTACTGGTGGCTCAAAGACTGGTGGTTCATTGACATTTATCTCTGTTAACACCACATCTACATCAACCGATTGTGGTTCTCCTATTCCATCGCCCTCTGTGACAGTCACCACCAAATTATGAACATTGCTTAGCGCCTCAAAGTCATTGGCAAACGACTCTGCTCCCGCAGCCGTCAGTGAGATTTCACCTGTCTCCGAGTCAATAGCAAATAACGCTTCACCGCCTTCGTTCTCAACATTGCTGGAGATTGAAAAAACAAGCACTTGATTATCTGGGTCTGTCGCTTCAACCTGCCCGACTATTGTTCCAGCAGCACTATTTTCTTCAAAATCAAAGCTGTACACCCCATCTTCAAAGGCAAAGCTAGATACCTCTCCATCACCCTGTGCAAACTCATCTGTCGCCACAAATTGAGGCAAGTCATTGGTACCATTTATCGTAACGGTGACACTACCCACCGTTCCATCAGCAGATTCGATCGGGAAAACATCGACTAAAGAATCGCCAACATTTAATTCGTTATATGCGCTATCAGCTACATATGTCCAGCTACCGTCGGAATTTAGAAAGAACGTGCCATAGTCACCAGCAACATTATCTTGTACGACAAATGTCGGTGTATCTGTATCAACCGCTTCTACAGAGCCATTGAGGATGAGAGGAATGTCCGTCTCGAAGGCTTGAAGATCGTCATCTCCAACAAAAATGGTCTGTGCAATTACCTCAAGCAAGGCGAGACTTTGTGTTTCAGACAGCCCCTGAGACTCTAGGCCTGCTGTATCAAATTCAGTTTCTGCTAGAGTTTCCGCACCTGTACGCTCAATATCACCCGAGCCCGTAAGGCTTGAACCGTCCTGTCCACCGGCGGCGGTTGCAAAGTCTTCATTTTGGGTCGGGTCGACACCTTCTTCAATTTGCTCAATGATTGATGCAATTTCGTTGTCTAGATCGAGAGAAAAATTATCTCCTCCGTCTCCAACTAGCTGTGCTTCGAATCCAAAATCAGCAGGAGCTTCTTCCGTCGCCGCTGTCGCACCTTGACCGACAACCACTATGACTTCACCGGGTCCTGGAACTTCCCCGGGTAGGAGCTGCCTAATCTCCCCATTGATGTCGATTACTACGGTTGTATTACTTAGCATTAACGGCGCTAAACTCTTAGCATTCATAAGCAGATCTCCCTTTTAGCGGTGCACAACTCCCCTTCCCCAAAAACAGGAATCGATACAACGCACGCACTGCACTACTTAAAATCTAGTCGCCACGCTATTTATAAACCAGTCAATAGCAAGAAAGTGCTAACGAAAGTCTAAATAATTTGACAAGAGAAAATCTTTTTAAAGCTAACTGTCTCATTTATGGAAATCGTCTACTAAGCTAATTGTAATTTACCGCTGATCTAGATCAGGTAAATAGATATCCGATTCATCCAAGCCTTAATTGTTCTGTAATTGAGGAGGTTACCTTGAAGTTGAAAAAGTCATTTTTAGCAGTCTGCATTACAGTATGTAGCTTTTCTGTCCAGGGGCAGACTCTCGAACAGGCTGTAGCAATCACTCTTGCTACTAATCCCGACCTCAAGAGTTCCTATCACGAATTCCAAAGTGCGGTTAAACAGAATGACGCATCTGTCGGTGCATACCTACCAAGCCTAGATCTTGATGCTGGTATTGGTTATGAAGGCCTCGACCCTGCTGAGTCAACCGGTAGGCCAGATACTAACCTTACGAGAAAAGAAGCGACGGTGAGCCTGACCCAACTACTATGGGACGGGAATGCAACTCTTAACGATATTGACCGTACTTCTGCCGAAGCTGAATCATTAAGATGGCAATTGTTGGCCAATGCTTCTGACTTAGCGCTAGAAGTCACTCAGATTTACCTAAATGCAGTCAAAGCCACCGAAGTGCTCGCTCTTTCAGAGAGTAACTTAGCTGTACATAAAAAGATCTACCGTGACATTCAACGTCGCGCCGATTCGGGAATCGGTTCAACAGCCGACGTTTCTCAGGTTGAAGCTCGTATAGCAAAAGCTCATGGTAATTTGTTAGCTGCACAAAACAACCTAGTCGACACACATACGCAGTTTCGCCGCTTAGTCGGTCAAGATCCGCTCGGGTTGATCTATCCAAGGGCGGATGAGACAAAGTTGCCTCTATCGTTGTCGGACGCTCTCGACCAAGCATTTGATGAGCACCCCGTCATTAAAGTCTCATTAGTTGATGTCGATTCCGCTCGTTTCCAATACAAGCAGTCAAAAGGCACCTACTTCCCAACCCTTTCTATCGAAGCAAGCCAAACATGGCGCGATGACGCAGGGGGAGATGAAGGTCGCGGTGAAGAAACTCTTGCTATGCTCCGTATGCGATACAACATCTATAATGGTGGTTCAGACAGTGATCTATCAGAAAGAGCCGCCTATCAACTCAATCAAGCAAAAGACCTTCGTGATGGCGCATATCGCCAAGTAGAAGAAGGGTTACGCCTGTCTTGGAGCGCGCTCGATCTTACGCTTCAGCAAAAGAACTTCCTCGCCGACCACGTAGATTCAGCATCGGAAACGGTTATTGCCTATGAGAAGCAATACCGAATAGGTCAACGAACCTTACTCGACCTTCTCAATACAGAAAATGAGCTGTTTGAAGCGAGAAAAGATTACCTTGATGCACACTACGCAGAGCAATATGCAAAATACCGCGTCATGAACGCCACAGGGAACCTGTTAGATGCACTGCTAGTTGATACCCCTCAAGAATGGACTGAGCGTGTGGAGTACTAATATGAATATCCGATACTTAATTCCTATTTTAGCTGTGGTAGCCATTCATAACACCGTTGCTATGGCAGAAGACGAATACGAATATGTCGAACCACCGGTGGCTAATCAGGTCTCCGATCTAACCGATGATGATAAAGATGGCGTGGTCAATGCGCGTGATATCTGCCCCGGGACCCCGATTGGCGCGCAAGTGGATAATGATGGTTGTGGTGCAGCGATTGTCGAAGAGGAACAGCGTCAGCTGAGAATCCTGTTTGCAAACGACTCTTATGAAATCAACCCTATCTTCTCTGACCAAATCCAAACCATGGCTCAATTCTTAGAAAAATATCAAAGTGCTTCGATTCAGATCCAGGGTTACGCAAGTAAAGTCGGTGACCCAGAATACAATTTGGAACTATCCAAAAAGCGGGCTCATGCTGTAGAAGATGAACTGCTCTACTTCGAAGTCGATCCTAAACGCGTGACTATTGTCGGTTATGGTGAGTCTCGTTTGGAGGCTGAAGGGGACGATGAAACATCGCATGCACTCAATCGTCGAGTAACCGCTACCGTGGTAGGTTTAACCGAAAAAGTTATCGATGAATGGACCATCTTTACTATCATTGAGAAATAAACCGATATTCGCCAAACATAAAAAAGGCCTTGCTCATTCGCAAGGCCTTTAAATTTGACTACTTTCTAATCCTCAACAAGAGTTAGATTAGTGATGAGAGTTTAGCTCTTCGTTACTCTCTACTGCTGCAGCCTTCTTTGGCAATGATATGTGAAGTAGGAAGTAGCCTAACAGAGCCGCTGTGGTAGAGCCCATCAAAATACCTAAACGAGCATAAGTATCAAACTCTACATTCACCGTTCCAAACGCCAATGACGAGATGAAGATTGACATCGTAAAGCCAATACCACACAGCACGGACACGGCAAATATATGCATAAAGTTAACGCCTTTAGGAAGTTTGGCAACACCCGACTTCACCGCGACCCAACTGAATGTAAATATACCTAGAGGTTTCCCTATTAGTAGGCCAAGTGCAATACCCAAAGGTAGTGCAGAGCCTAAGCTTGATAATGAAACCCCTTCTAATGAAATACCTGCGTTTGCAAAAGCAAAGAGAGGAAGAATACCAAATGCTACATATGGGTGTAGTGCATGCTCCATATGTTTAAGTGGGGAATGCTCACCTTTCTTACCTTTAAGCGGGATAGCAAAACCAATCACAACACCTGCTAGCGTTGCGTGGACACCAGACTTAAGTACTGCGAACCACAAAATGGCACCAACGATCATATACGGCGTCAGTTTAGTTACCTTCTTGGCGTTCAACATAAATAGAGCCGCTGTCATCGCAAACCCGACCGCTAACGCTGTCGTTGATAGGTCACCTGTGTAGAACAGTGCGATAATAACAACAACACCGAGGTCATCAATGATTGCTAGAGCAAGTAGGAACACCTTTAAGCTCACTGGCACACGCTTACCCAGTAGCGCCATGATACCTAAGGCAAATGCGATGTCTGTTGCTGCCGGAATTGCCCAACCTTGAATGGCTTGAGCATCGCCAGCGTTGAATGCGACATAAACCAATGCAGGAGCCAGCATCCCCCCGACAGCTGCGATAGCTGGGAAAATAGCCGTTTCTTTAGATTTCAGTGCGCCTTCGAGCAGCTCACGCTTAACTTCTAAACCAATAAGTAGGAAGAAAACTGCCATTAGGCCATCGTTGATCCAGTGAGAAACTGACATACCTAATATATATGTATGAAGAAAGCCTTGGTATGCATCGTTTAGATCTGTATTAGCGATTGTCATTGCGATTGCAGCTGCAATCACTAGCAAAATGCCGCCCGCAGACTCCATTTTGAAAAAATCGCGAATAATATCACTCATGAAATTGCCCTTATATTTATTATGTTAATAAGCGATTAACAAAGAATACAAATGAGTTTATAGAGTTCAATACCTTAGGAATAATCGCTTGTTTAGTGTTTTCATTTCGATTTTTCCGAATAAAACCATCAAATTGCCATTTATTTTCCTTAATTAATTATAGGCAATATCCACAGATTTCCATACAAACTCCAAAAAGCCACTTCTCATCATCTGAGAAGTGGCTTAGATAACAGAAGGTTTATCTAACTTATGGTTCTAGTAACCCGTAAGCTGCATAAAGCCGAACGCTTGGTGAGTACCCGTGGTTTTAATCGGCCCTTCACCATAAGGGATGATAAATGGCAGCCAGATATCATTATTTAGTGCCTGTGTATTTACATCGATACCATGCTTAGGCACCTTGATAGACCACTGTAAAGGTACACGTTTTCCATTTCTTAACACGGTCTCATCTAGCGGTGTAATCGTGATATCGCTGTCGTCCAAGCGCTCTACTTTGCCGTCGTTCGATGACAACGTACCAAAGGAGTATGACAGCTGCTTTTCATGACGCGAACGACTGACCGAGATAGTCATATCGTTATCTAAGTGGACAACAAACCAGTCCCAACCTTTCTGACTTTCAGCGAGTAGACCACTGCCCCACTCTTTACTCATCCACCCTTGGCCAGAGACAGACACAACTTTATTGTTGGCAAGCTTCAATTCGCCCCTGACTTCAAGGAAAGGAGAAGTAATGTTGTGAGAAGCAATCGGCAATAAATCATGCTTAGGAACATAACCGCGATCACCCGGAATCACAAATGGACCTTTAGTGAGTGTTTTAAGGCTGATAGCAAAGTTATCCGTCTTCACGTCAAGTAAACCTGGAAATGGCGTTTTGCCCAAAGAGCGCCAATACCAGTTGTCGATCCACAGCTTAAACGGCTTAACCGTCATGCCTGCTTGGCCGATCCCACCACGTGCAACGCGCTGTTCTCGCCAAACCTGATCTTTACTAGAAATAACGATATGGGAAATAAATAGCTGTGGGCTCAGCCAGCCTGACATACCACTATCGTTGCTAGCGACACGGAAGTAGCTCCACTGGACACCGTATTCGTTGCCCTTTTGATCTTTCACGTTGGCGAAGAAATGCCACCAACCATGTTGGAATTTATTATGAAAAGCAAAGTCTCTCGGCAGAATGACCGGGCTATCTGGAAGTACGGGCTCAAAGATTTGATCTCTTGGAGCACGCAGCGCATAAGAGAGCTCATCCTCTTCCCCAGAGACGAAAGACTGAGGTGAGTTGTTCAGATAAAGAGCAACAAGCGTAACAACTGTCATTACTACAACAAGAAAGATCTTGGTTGTTCTCTTTATCTTAACCTTCATTTATAGCGAATCCCTTAATGCCTTCATTGGCGTACTTTTAATAATCCTAATTACAGGTATTGCCCCTGCGATCATCAGCGATAGCATCGCCAATGTGGCCGTTTGCATGTATTCACCAGGAATAAACTGTAGTTCGAGCGTCCAGCCAAATGATTGCTTAATAATGATGTCGACAACTAATCGCGCCAACGCGAGCCCGAGTGGCATCGCAATAAGCAAAGAAATGGCGCCGAACACAAATAGCTGCAAGCTTCCCATTAGCACCAACTCTCTACCTGACATCCCGAGGCACCGGAGCAACGCAATGTGCTTTTGCCGCGAGACTTCACCACCAACGGTAGAGAAAAAGATCCCGAATACAGCAATCACCAAGGTGATGTTGCCAAGCGTATCTGCAATGGAAAATGTCCGGTCGAACACTTTCATCGCTTGATTATGAATATGGCTATTATCGAAGACGCGTTCAGAATCAATCCTAAATACCGCTTCGAGACGGCGCTTTAACCCTACCGGATTGACGCCCTCTTTTAATACAGTGCCTAACGCAACACTTCCGCTCCCTGCAAAGGCATATAGCCAATTGCGATGAGAAAGCAGTACTTGGTTGTACGGATTACCATAGTCATAGTAAACCCCAACGACTTGCCAGCCTTGACCTAACTTACCTGACAAGTCGACATAATCACCGGGTCTAATTCCGAGCTTAAGTGCCATCGACTCACTCACCATAACCCCTTTAGAGTGGTGCAAGTGATACCAATAGTTCGGGACACCTAATTTGACCGTCAGCGCATCTAACTCGCCTTCAGATGGGCCAGTACTGACGACTTGTAAAGCGCCTCTTGCGGTAGAAATTTCTTTCTCCCAACGCCACCAGACTGAATCCACTTCAGGTTGCTTAGATAGCCAAGAGCTCATTCGCGCAGCAGAACTGTTATTCGGGTAGATATATAAGTCAGCGGCTAAACGCTGGCTTAGCCATTTATCCGTAGTGTCACGGAAACTGCCAACCATAGTTTCTACACCAATATTGGCGGACATCGCCAACATAAATGCCATTGTCGCGACGCCGCGATAGCTCATGCTTGCTGCGGCATCGGCAAAGAACCAACGCACTTTGACCCAACGAAGCGTATAGGAGAAGCTTTCGAATACCTTCCATACGATATAAGGCGTAAACAGTGCCACACTCAAGAGCATAAGCGCGATGATGACAAAACCTGACTCTTGGGTTTGCGGCGCTTGGTAAATAGCGACAGCAGCAACACAAAGCGCACAGGCAATCAAAGCTTGAATAGTAAACTCTGTACCAGTGAAACGAATAAGAGATAATCGAGTCGTTAAACGAACGGGTTGAGAGCGAAGTAAACGAACTAATGGCCAAGCACAAGCGACAATCGCGCCGACAGCGGAAAGATACAGACTGTATAGACTACTTTGCCATGTCCACTCTATCGCTAAACCAACATTGGCATCATAAAGATCACCAAGGCTTGCTGATACCGTTGGGATCAATTGGTTGGCCAGTAACATACCAAATGCATTACCACATACCCAACTAACAACCACTAATGCGATTAACTCAAGCAACAACGCTTGGGCCAACTGCCAACCCGAAACACCGGTTTGACGCAAAATACCGACTAAACGCTGACGTTGAGTCAATGATAGTGACATCGCTTGATAGAAGATAAACAGGCCGACTAAGAAGGCAAGCATCCCCATTGCACTCAAGTTCATATGGAATGCTTGAGTCAATGATTCAAGTTCTGCTCGAGAGCTGCGCTTTAGTTCCATTCCATTCGGTAACATCGCTTTGAGCTTCGCCAGTTTTTCTGGTGGCATCTCGCTACAAGCGATCGTTGAAATCCCCGCACTGCGCTCTAGCATGCGAAGTAGTGACATATCAGCGATGATTCTGGTGCCGTTAAGCTGGCCTTTATCTTCAATAATGACAGGGCCTAACTTACTGCCGTCCGCTAGTGTGATTGAGTCCCCATTGGACCATTTCATATGCTTTGCTAAATCAGCGCTGACTAAAATTGGGTATGGTGGCTGCATCAACGCCAAAGTTGAGATGTTTTGAAGCAATGTTCCCGGCTGAAAACGAATCAGTGCAGCAGGGTCAATACCGACAAGCATCAAGTCTGCTCCGTCAGCGGTATCCACGCGCAAGCTTTCAAACGGTGCACATTGATTGAACCCGTCTCTGCGTAATTGGACATAGAAGCCCTGCGGAATTTTGTTCGTTACATGTTTAGGACGAATGCGGTACGGAAGAGGATTCGAGAATAACTTTTCACCATGCTCATAACTTTGACGAGCATGAGTGTTGATGGAAGTCACACCAACAAGAAGAGAAACACCTAAGGTTAGGCCCAGCCAGACTAAAATTATTTGAAAAGGATAACGTCTGTAGTGGCCAAGTAGCGCTTTAACTACGGGCCATAACATGAAGTTGTCCTCCTTGAAGTCTCACCTTCCCTTCCATATGGTCGGCGACTCGCTCACTGTGAGTCACCAATAATAAGGTACATTCAAGTTGCTTGGTCAATGTCGTCAATAGACGCATCACCGCTTCGGCATTTCTCTCATCAAGACTACCTGTTGGTTCGTCCGCTAAAAGAATTTTCGGCTCCATGTATAACGCTCGCGCAATCGCAGCACGTTGCTGCTGGCCACCGGAAACCTCTTCAGGGTAACGCCCTAATAAAGGCATAAGATCGAGTGCAGAAAGGATTTGACGCCACAGCCCCTGATCTTCAGGCAATCCTTTAAGTTGGCGACAAAAGCGGATGTTATCAGCGACGTTTAGCGTAGGAAGAAGGTTAAACTGTTGAAAAATAAGACCGATATTATTACGACGGTAAGCAGTTCGTTTAGTCTCAGCGATGTCGTGCATCGAAAAGTTTGGGAACAATACTTCCCCTGAATCAACAGTATCTAGGCCAGCGATAAGGTTTAGTAAGGTACTCTTACCTGAACCACTTTCGCCCATAAGAGCAACTTGCTCGCCCTGCTTCAATGTTAGCTCAGCACCTTGTAAAACTGGGTGAAACTCACCGCCATCTACATAGCCTTTACATAGGTCTGTCAGCTGTAACATCGATTCTCTCGTTAACCTTTAAAATAGGAGTGTGAATCTACACTAAATCACGCTTTCAAGGAAGTTATTTGGATTCTAGATCACAAGATATGCATCAAAACGCACTCCATGGACGGTCAATGTCTAATTTTCGATCAAATTCCTGATCCATTTGCGTGTACTCATTCGATAGAGAGAGCCAAACCATTTGATAAACTCTTCAGTTAGAAAGAGTAAATAGATCCATTCAGGTGACCAACCTAAGCCAATGGCAGCAAACGCAGCTAGTGGAATACCAATCAGCCACTGCGCGACCAAATCTTGGTAAAGACAGAATTTCACATCCCCACCCGCTCTTAAAACGCCAACAATCGCCATCATTGGGATAGAACGCAGAACAATCCCGACACTCAAGACCACCATGAATTTTTCAGCGAGCAATCGGGTTTCATTCGTCAATGCGCTAAAGGCATCTAATACAGCGCCTTGCACAAAATAGAGCAAACCAGCCACGACAATACCAACAAGTAAACTCAGCAAAGTCACCCCTATCGCTTGATAGTAAACCGCTTCATATTTCTTGGCACCAATCTGGTTTCCGACTAGCACAGCGGCCGCATTTGACATACCGATCAAGAGAGCAAGTGCAATCGATTCTACTGGCGTCATTACAGACAGTGCGGCTAAGCCCTGCACACCCGACTGGCCCATAATAGCGTGATAGGCAAAGAGTCCCCCAGCCCATGCAAGGAAGTTAAATGTCGTCGGTAAAGATAATCGAAGAAACTTAGCGACACGTTGCCACTCAATCACTTGACGAATATCTTCAATGCCAAAGGCTAATAAGTGCTTACGCGCATAGAGGTAACTAAATAGAGTCGCAACTTCAATTGCCCCACTGAGTACTGTCGCAATCGCCGCACCTTTGATTCCCATTGGTGGAACACCAAACTTACCAAAGATAAATACCCAATTGAGGAAGACGTTCGACAGTATCCCAATACCACTAAAGAAAGTACTCAAGCCAGGCTTATGCATTGCACGTAAGCCGACAGACATACTGGCAACGCAAGAAACCGCAAACATGGTGACCGACGTGATAACCAAATATTCACTACCTAGCTGGTTAACCTCAGGATCACTCGTCGCGAGCCCCATGATCTGGCTCGGAAATAAAATAAACAGCAATGCAGTTAGCGCGGCAAAAGCAGTACAGACTAACCATGTTAAAGCAGTACTTTCACGCACCCCTTTGCGGTTATTTGCCCCCCAATATTGCGCTGTAAGTAGTGAGCCGCCAGTGGTCACGCCCACCAGCATAATCGTGGTAACAAAGGTGGCTCTAGCAGCAACACCGACAGCCGCAATTTCAGCTTCCCCTAGCTGACCCAGCATCAGGACATCGACTAGACTTCGGCTAGAGAACATAATGCTCTGCAGCGTAATGGGCATCGCAATCGCGATCAGGCGACGGATGAAATCACCTCGAGTATGAAGTAAAACTTGAGAAAGCATGGAGACGACGCACCTCTGACCGCAACAATATGATATAAGAGAAAAAATAGATTGTGTATTATATGATCAGTCAGAATATGAAACCATAAAAACCATAGGGGTTCGGGATGAAAAAGGTTCTGGTTTTAGGTGCATCAGGATACGTAGGTTCGCAGCTGCTGCATAAGCTGTGCGAACAAGGCTATCAAGTCACCGCTGCATCAAGACATCTCGACTATCTTTCCGCCCGAGTAGAGCCTCATCCTAACCTGACCATGTGCTATCTCGACTTAGCCGATAAGCAAGCGACGTTAGAGCTGATCCCTCAATTCGAACTGATCTATTTTCTTGTGCATGGTATGGCTCATGGGCATGACTTCCTTGAATACGAAGTCTCTTTGGCTGAACACTTTAAGCAGGCATTAACAGGTAGCTCGGTAAAACACGTCATTTACTTAAGTGCGATACAGCCTCAAACCGGTGATTCAAATCACTTAAAAGCGCGCCGTATGACTGGGGACATTATTCGAAAATCGGGTATACCGATTACTGAGCTTCGCGCAGGTGTCATTATTGGTCCAGGCTCTGCCGCGTTTGAAATCATGCGCGACTTTGTCTACAACATGCCCGTGCTGATCACACCAAAGTGGGTAGATTCTAAGGCAAACCCAATTGCGCTAGAAAACCTCAATCATTACTTACTTTCTGTGGCTAAAGAGACCCCGACTCACCACGATATATTTGAGGTTGGCGGCCCAGAAACTCTAACCTATCGCGAGCAATTTCATGTCATAGCTCGCGCGGTAAACAAGCCGATAAAGATTTTCCCGACCCGCTTTTTAACACCTAAGATGGCTTCGCAGTGGCTGGGTGTTGTTACCTCTGTTCCTTCTAGTATTGGCAGTGCGCTACTTTCTGGTCTCGAGCACGACTTTGTTGCAGATTCTGAGCAAATTAAACAGAAATACCCTCAAGCCATGATCTCCTTTGTTCAGATGGTGACTGAGAGTATTGAGCGTGAAGGTACTTTCGTGCGCAGCAACGTGTGGGGTTTTGACCCTGCAGCGCTTTCCCGTTGGCAACCTGGCTATGGTTATTATCCAAAACAAACTGGCGCTTCTATTACAACTACGCTTGAAGCGAGCCAATTATGGAAACTGGTTCGCAAGATAGGAAGTCGTGAACAAGGCTATTTCTTTGCCAACAGTTTATGGCGTACGCGAGAATGGCTAGACATTTTCTTCGGTGGGAGTAAGCCCATTCGTCGCTCACCACCGGGGCCAGAATTACAAGTCGGTGACTTTATTGATTCCTGGAAGGTCATTCGCTGCGAAGAAAATCGCTTTATCTCATTATTATTTGGGATGAAAGGTCCGGGGCTTGGCCGTTTAGAATTCGCCATTGAGGATTTAGGGGGCGAACGGCGTCTAACTGTTACAGCTTGGTGGCACCCACAAGGCTTTAGAGGCCTGCTTTATTGGTTCGCCATGATGCCTGCGCATTTGTTTATATTCAAAGGAATGGTTAAAGCTATTGTTCGAAAAGCAAAAGAGCTTCCGTAGTGGAAGCTCTTTTAACGTTCAATTAGACAGTCAAACTAAGTGGAATTTCCGCCAACTGATTACCACGGTTTGCAGGGAACACAATGTATTCACCATGATATTTAACGTTTGATTTATAGTCCGTCACTTTGTGCACCATAAATCCAGCGGCAGATGCTTTTTCAACGAAGTCTGCGTGATGTCCACGTACAAACCAGCTCATCGGCTTGATCATATCTTCGCCATCAAAGCAGCTTTCACATTGTTCTGTGCACATAGCCAATGAGTTTGGCCCTTCAGTGAAGAGCTGCACTTTACCGCAATTAACCAATTCTTCTGACGTTGTCACTTCCCAGTTATGCTCTTCCATCATATCAATAAAGGCATTGATTTCATGGTCTTTGATCACACGCTCTGGTGCACCTTCAGGGAAAAACTGACTGTAAAACTTAGAAATGCGTTGGAATATCTGCATAAGCCCCGCATTGTTCCCTTTTGAGCGCCCCGTTTTCTGCCAACGAATTAAATCGTCCGCAACAATGCGAGGAAACTGCTGAGACTTGATCGCTTTTGTAATCCAACGCACCAAGTAAAGGTTATTCGCCGTCGGGCCATTCGTTAACTTACCCGAAGCGTGCTCTTTAGCAATCTCATCTAACGCTTTATTAACCAGTTTTTGTATTTCTATCGTGTATTCAGACATTATGCCTTTCTTCCAAATATCCAATAACATGCTGCCGAAACAATCGAACAGATGCTCATAACCGAAATCATCGGCCATGTTACGCCGCTCGGCATGAATGCCACAACAGCACCTATAATCGACCCCGTACCAAAACGGAGCGTGCCTGCCAATGATGAAGCCGTACCCGCCATTGATGGATAACTGCTTAATAGCAGACCCATTGTGTTACTACCAATGGTCGACAATGTACCAATAAACATCACAACAAAGACGACTGTGCCCCACAGCCCTGCATCAAGTAACCAGGTAACCGAGAGACCAATACCAGCAATCAACTGAACGAGAAGACCAAAACGCAACATCGCGTGTGAACCGACTTTCTTCACCAAGCGGCCATTGATACTGGTCATGATGATCATTGCGACGATGTTTAAGGCAAATAAGTAACCAAATTGGTCAGGCCTTACGCCATAAATATCAATATAGACAAACGAGCCTGCGGTTAGGAATGCAAACATCCCTCCGAATGAGAAAGCTCCAGAGAAAATCAGTCCCATCGCGACTGGATTTTTAAACAGACGCATATAGTTTTGTAGTGTTGTTCTAATCCGCAGTGGCTGCTTGTTCTCTTCGCTGAGTGTTTCAGGAATCTTCCACAGCACAAGTGCTATTACGACTAAAGCAAACACCGCTAAAATCCAGAAAATCGCACGCCAACCAAACCATACTGCAACATATCCGCCAATCATTGGAGCGATCAATGGTGCGATGGTCATAACGAGGGTCACGAATGACATTGCACGCGCAAAATCTTCACGATCAAACATATCGCGCACAACAGCTTGAATGATTACCGCAGCGGCTGCGCCAGCAAAACCTTGAGCAGTTCGAACCCACGTTAGCGCTTCAATTCCCGTCGTCGTTGCACTCACAACAGACGCCAAACAGAAAAATAGCACGCCAAGAATCAATACAGGGCGTCGACCGTAGCTATCCGCTAGCGGACCATGAATCAACTGACCAATGGCGAAGCCTGCTGTGTATGCGGTTAGTGTTATTTGAACAGCACCTTCGGCCACGCCTAAATCTCGGGCGATGGTCGGCATTGCTGGCAAATACATATCAATGGCTAGCGGTGTTAAGGCACCGATTGCCCCCAAGACTAAAAATAATAAGAAACTGATTTGGGGGGCGTTGGTATTCTCTACCATTCTTTCAGACATAACTCTCCTACTCGGTTGCGTATCAGATGCAGCTTCCGTGCTGCAACCAAACAGAAAATAAAACACTTTTTAGGTGTTATTGATCCGATCTATCCTCAATCAAATCTGCCTAAAAGACTAGTTCCTAGTTGGAAATAAACTAATTCCTACGAGAGGTATTATTTCCAAATAGAAGCAACTTCTTCTTCTGTTAAGTAACGGTATTCACCTGGTTCTAGTGATTCACAAAGCTCGATATCGCCAATACGCTCACGGTGAAGATGTTCAACCTTGTTACCCAGCGCAGCAAACATCCGTTTTACTTGGTGATACTTACCTTCAGTAATCGTAAGCAGTACTTCGTTTTCTTCTTCGTCGACAATCTCAAGTTGCGCTGGAAGCGTCAGCCCCTTCTCATTGCGCAGTTGAATACCTTCGGCAAACTTCTCTACATAGTCAGCTTGAATTGGGTCAGCCAGCCACACTCGGTAAGTTTTCTCACATTTATGCTTTGGTGAAGTAATACGGTGAGACCATTTACCATCATCAGTAATTAATACTAGCCCTGTGGTATCGACATCTAGTCGACCCGCGAAATGCAGCTCTTCAATCTTCACTTCATCGAGCAGCATAAACGCAGTTTGATTAAAGCCGTCTTCATGCGAGCAAACAAAGCCATCGGGTTTAAACAGCATGATATAGCGAGGACCTGGCTTTTGGAGCTCACGCCCCTGCCATTCAACAGTACAGCCATCTGTTACTTTAACTGAACCACTTTTCTGCACGACATCATTAACTGTTACATCACCACTTTTGATGATTCTTGTTGCCTCTCTACGTGTCGCACCTAGTGCATCACACAAATATTTATCTAAACGCATGAATACCTCATCTTTGTTAGGTGAGGTATTATAGTGCCACTAGACTAAATAGTTGAGCTATTTCACACATTTTATGTATACACTGCGTCCTTATCAGGCTGACTCTGTCAAAGCTGTTATCCATTACTTTCGTAAACACTCTACCCCAGCGGTACTTGTACTACCGACTGGTGCAGGGAAAAGCCTTGTAATTGCAGAGCTCGCACGCCTTGCTAAAGGTCGAGTCTTAGTGCTGGCCCACGTTAAAGAACTGGTTGAGCAAAACCACGAAAAGTATGAAGGTTACGGGCTTAAAGGCTCAATATTTTCAGCAGGCCTTGGCCGCAAAGAAACAGACCAACAAGTGGTGTTCGCATCCGTTCAGTCTGTCGTACGCAATCTTGACCAATTTAAAAACCAATTCTCGCTTCTGGTCATCGATGAGTGTCACCGCGTTCCGGATAATAAAGAGACCAGTTATCAAAAGGTCATCACCCATCTGCAAGAGCAAAACCCAGGCATCAAAGTACTTGGATTAACCGCTACACCTTATCGTTTAGGCATGGGATGGATTTATCAATATCACACCCGAGGGTTGGTCAGAAGCGAAGAGCCACGCTTTTTCAGAGATTGCATCTTCGAGTTACCTATTCGCTATTTGCTGGATGAAAACTTCCTAACCCCAGCTCGAATGATGGACGCCCCGGTTTTAAGCTACGACTTTTCCCAGCTGAAACCCGCCAATACAGGGCGATATAAAGAAGCGGAACTCGATATGGTGATCGATAAAGCTAAGCGTGCGACTCCACAAATCGTTGAGCAAATCATTCAACTGGCTAAAGAGAAACAAGGCATCATGATCTTTGCCGCGACGGTTCGCCACGCTCAAGAAATTTATGGATTACTGCCACAAGATCAGGTCGCTATCGTAATTGGTGACACTCCAACACCTGAGCGCGATGCCATCATTCAGAACTTTAAAGATCGAAAAATCAAATTCTTGGTCAACGTATCGGTATTAACAACAGGCTTTGACGCCCCTCACGTAGATCTTATAGCGATTCTTCGCCCGACGGAATCCATCAGCCTTTACCAGCAAATTGTTGGTCGAGGACTGCGTTTATCGCCTGGAAAAGATGAGTGTTTGGTACTCGATTACGCAGGTAACAGCTACGATCTTTACCAACCTGAAGTGGGCGACCCTAAGCCAGACTCAGACAGTGAAATCATCACCATCCCTTGCCCTGCCTGCGGATTTAATAACAACTTTTGGGGTAAGCTTGATAGTAACGGATACTTAATCGAACACTTTGGCCGTAAATGCCAAGGTTTCTTTGAAGATGATGAAACGGGTGAACGGGAACACTGCAATTATCGCTTCAGAGCGAAGTACTGTGGCGAGTGTGGCGCGGACAATGATATTGCCGCACGAATCTGTCACGAGTGTGATGCAACCTTAGTCGACCCTGACAAAAAGCTTAAAGAGGCGTTAAACCTGAAAGATGCATTAGTATTTGAATGTATAGAGATGGATCTCAGCGTGTATAAAGATGACAAGGGTAAAAGCAGCCTTAAAGTCTCTTATATTGGAGAAAATCAGGCTCAGGTCAGTGAATTTTGGTCATTGACCACTAAAAACCAAAAGCAACGATTTAAAGATCAGTTTGTTAGACCCCACCTTGCCGACAAACATCGTCCTTTTGAAGAGGCCTCACCAACCAAGGTGGTCAACAGCCAGCACCGTTTTCGTCCCCCTCAATTTGTGATTGCGCGAAAATCAGGTCGATTTTGGAAGATGCGCGATAAAATATTTGAAGATGAGTTATCGAATAGTTAACCATTCACTTGGTGTTCATTTTTGCCAATGTATACTGGATTCCAGAAATTCGTAAAAGGTAAGATTATGTTCAAGCGACCGCTGCTCAGTACCGCAACAATATTAACTTGTCTGCTGATCGCCTTCCCTAGCATGGCGAAGAAACACGATCACGACGATCAAGATGGCCACGCACTGGTGCAAGACGTTCACAAACCAGGTGCTAAAATTGAGTTTGAAGAAGACCAAGACGAAGTCTATGAAGCGGTCAAAGAAGGCTACATTCGTCCTTTCTCTGAAATGTATGCTGCCGTTGAGCGCGATCTGCATGGACGAATTATTCACGTCGAACTTGAAGAAGATGATGATATTTGGATTTACGAGCTCAAGATAAACCACGATAACAACATCATCAAAGTTGAATACAACGCAGAAACACTCGAAATGCTGCAAATTAAAGGTAGAAACCTTAAACAAGCACTAAAAAAATAGAAGATAAAAGCTTATGAAAATTCTTGTAGTGGAAGATGACCCGCGCCTAGGCGAACAAATTGTTGAAACTCTTGAGAAAACTGGCTGGGTGCCAGAGCTCTCTCAAGATGGCATCGATGCATTGTACCGAGCGACCTCTGAAGAGTGGGACGTGATTGTCCTCGATCTAGGCCTTCCGAAACTTGATGGTTTGACAGTTCTTAAAGGTATTCGAGACGAAAACATTAACACGCCAGTTGTTATCCTAAGTGCACGAGACACACTCACGCAGCGTGTTGAAGGCTTAAATGCTGGTGCTGACGACTACTTAACCAAACCGTTTGAAATGGTTGAGCTAACCGCACGTATACGCGCTCAACTGCGCCGCGCTTCGGGTAATGCCTCCCCTGTGATGCAGATTGGCAATCTGAGTTTAGACACTCGTACTTCCAAGGTAATGTGGCAAGGCCAAGCAATTAGCCTCACAGCACTAGAATACAAGGTTGTTGCCTATTTCATGCATAACCCTGAGAAGGTCATTTCACGTACAGAGTTGGTTGAACACATCTATAAACAAGACTTTGATAGGGACTCAAACACCATCGAGGTTTTCATTGGTCGTATCCGCAAAAAAATCGCGCCAAAAGTGATCAAAACCGTTCGCGGTCTAGGATATCAGCTTAATGCCGAATAATAAGCGCACCCTGCTTAAGCGTCTAAGTTTAAAAAGCCGCCTCGTACTGGCGGCTATCGTTTGGTTAACCGCGATGGTCATTGCGGCCGGTGTCAGCGTGCCCACTCAAGTATTTAACTACATGGTTGGCGACACAAAATCTCAGCTGTCTATCTATATGGATGAGATTTCTGCCTCTCTCGAAGCAGACGACAAGGGTGCACTAACTCTTACTACTAACCTTTCTGATCCTCGTTTTAACCGCCCATACAGTGGCCTCTACTGGTCAGCAAGAACCGACGCTGATTTACTGCGTTCTCGCTCTTTGTGGGATCAAAAGATTGAAGCCAAGAAAGGCCTAAAGAAAGAGTATTTTGGTGCGAGAGATGAAAAACTCATCTACCTAAAAACCACACTCTATTACCCCGACTACGATGGCCCAATTGAAGTATTGGTTGGTATTGATGAACAGCCGATTGAAGATACAGTGCGTGATTTGATGAGTCAGCTTTGGATCATTCTCGGCCTACTCTACTTTGGTGTGCTTGCGGTTATCATGTTGCAGGTTCAGTGGTCATTACACCCATTAACCAAAATGCACAAAGAGCTCTCGCAGCTCCGCTCTGGCGATAAAAAGCAGCTCGAAGAAGATTACCCGAAAGAAGTCGCGCCGGTTGTTTCCGACTTGAATGCTTTGGTGTTTCACTATCAAGAGCTACTAGAACGCGCGCGACATCATGCCGGCAACCTCTCTCATGCGTTGAAGACTCCGCTTTCAGTACTGAAGAACGAGATTCATAACTTTGACAGCGAGACACAGAAGCTATTGCAGCCTCCTGTTGATCAAATTCAAAGTCAAATTGATTACCACTTAGGTCGCGCTCGCATGGCCGGCTCAAAGAACATTTTGGCGGTACGTGCGAACCCTTCAGAGCGTGTTGACGCTATTTCTATGGCATTTGATAAGGTCTATGCTTCACGCGACATCGCGCTCATCAACGAGCTTGATTCAGATATAGAAGTCGCTGTAGATAAGACCGATCTCGATGAAATGGTGGGTAACTTACTGGAAAATGCCTATAAATGGTCTGCAAGCATCATTCGTGTTCATTCACAGCTAACCAACGATGGCGATATCGATATCATCATTGAAGATGACGGACCGGGTATTCCTGATGATAAGCTTCAGCAAGCGGTTAAACGAGGTGTTCGTCTCGATGAAACGACCCCTGGCACTGGTCTAGGTCTCAATATTGTCAGTGAAATGGCACACAGTTATAGAGGCAAATTTACCCTATCGGCTAGCTCTATGGGCGGCTTAAAAGCGGTGCTTTCATTTAAGTCCTCAAATTAAGCTTGGCCAATACTCATAAGGCGATGCTCCTGCATCGCCTTTATTTATATCACTTGGACATAAGCTCACTATGGTTGCAAATAAAGAGCCACCTTATGTCCAACGAGGATGGCATGGTCATTATCTAATTCAACGAACGTCATCCTTCCATCAAATGCACCAGGCCTAACAAACAATTGCTCAACTAAACCTTCTTTCGCATCATCCAACTCTAAAGGCGTGTGCGTGTCATACATAAACATCATTCCTTGATGGTTATGTGTGTAGGCCCCTTTCCCGGAAAAGCCCACCTGACTACTAGGCAACATCGCAAACACCCCGTAGGTTTGATTCTCTTTTAACGTTAGTTCAAACCTAATCGGCAATGATATTGACTGAGCATTTCTATAATCGTCAATCTCTATGTGCGTTACTGTATTACTGTTAAAGTGACGATTGTGCTCAGACACCCCAAACAAAGCCAATAGCCAACCTAAAGCTAAGCCGCTAATCACGATAAAAGAAGCAATAATGTTATTCACAGTTCACCACCCCACTCCCAGTATCAAAACTCACTGAGCGGCCAGCGGAGTCGACAAGTAAACTCAGCTTTTCAAATTGGTATAGTGTCGGGTTTTGATAGAAAACCTTCTCACCCTGTTGCTGTGGCATATAACTGCACTGTTTATAGCTCGTTACCTTATAGCCAATGATTAATGGGCTCTTGTAAAAATGACTTGCCCCAATATAACCGACAAAGATCGCCAAAATTAAGATGCCGAGCGCCTTTATCACTCGAATATGTCCAGCGTTCAGTTGTGCCGTCACCTCAACCTTTGTTTCCAACTCCTTGATTGGTGGTGTTTCAATAACTGGCTCTAAAGGTTCTGTTACTTCTGAGATCGACGTGATCTTTTTTACTGACCCCGTAAACTCATAACCGATTCCTCTCTCGGTACGGATAACTTCACCGGCTTTATCTTCAAGCCCCCTGCGGCATGTCGAAATCGAGTGCAACAAACTGCTACTTTCTACGACAATTCCTCTTTTGTGCCAGACTTCGTGCATGAGCTCGTGCTTACTTAACACTTGACCTTGATTGGCAAACATATAGTTCAACAATGACAGTTCATTTACCCCGATAGGATGGCGAATATGACTCTTTAAGCTGTGAATATAGCTGCCGTTTTCATCCAAGACGTGTGCGTCGTTGATCAGGAACATTACAGCCTCTCCGTTACAAACTCGAAAGAGTCATCAGGTTCAGACATAGACGCAATGGCGACATAAGCCATCGGCACCACAAATAGAGAGAAGAATGTTCCAATCGTTAATCCACCAACGAGTACTAATCCAATATTGATTCTCCCAAGCGAGCCCGGGCCTTCAGCAAGCGCTAAGGGCAAAGAGCCAATGATCATGGTCAATGACGTCATTAGGATTGGCCTTAAACGTGATTTGGCACTCATCAATGCCGCAGTTTTTGCTCCATAGCCCTCTTTACGTTTTAGGTTGGCAAACTCCACCAGCAAGATGCCATGTTTAGTCACCAAACCAACCAACGTGAGTAATCCAATTTTTGAATATAAGTTCAAGCTATGTCCAAACACGTTAAGCGTTACCAAAGCCCCAACAAGACAAAGCGGTACGGTCAGTAGGATAATGAGAGGATCAACAAAGCTCTCAAATTGCGCCGCTAATATTAAGAAGATAAAGATAAGTGCGAGTCCAAATAAAATCTGGGTACCCGCTTCAGACTCATTAAGTTCTTTAATCACACCGTTGTATTCATAGCCTTGCCCTGCTTTTAGTAGCTTAGGTAACTCGGCGTCAAGGTACGCTTGGACATCACTCGCACTGTATCCAGTCACCAAATCCGCTGTAATTTCCGCCGCATCTTTACCAGCAAAAGTTTTGATATTGGACTCTGCCGTCACAGGCTTAATCGATACAAATTGCGACAGTGGTAATCTCTGCCCAGAATCGGAACTGACATACAGCTTATCGAGAACCCTAAAATCGCCTAACGCTTGACGATTCACCTGAACCTGAATCGGATAAGTAAATCCATCTTCCGCTTTAAGATCAGCCGCTTTCACTGACCCAAGAAACGAAGAGATTGCGCTAGTCACGTTTGCGTAATTAACCCCTGACAGGATAATTGCATTACGGTCTATGGATAAGTCAAACCTTAATTGATCACGATGCATAGAGTTGTTGGTATTACTCAAACCTTTATAATCATTAAGCAAACCAACAACTTGTTCTGCTGTTTTTGAAAGCTCGTCTAAGTCTCGATTAGTCGTCGTGAGCTGAATAACCACGTTGCTCGATACATTCAGATTATCAGCTGAACGCACTGAGAAAGAGACGCCATAGGCTGATAAGGTCTCTTTTGCTTTGATGGTAAGTTTATCTATAACATCAAAGGCTGACTCTCCTCTTTCCTCCCACGACTTCAGTAAGATATGGTTGGTTGGCCCACCTTCAATATAAGCTAGGTTTGCCTCTATAGAATCATTACCTGAGAAGACATCATTCAACTGATGTGCATTTTCTAAGTGGTAACTGCGGCCTGCACCTGTCGGCGCATCTGAGCTCACTTCAATAAATCCCGTGTCTTCAGTTGGTAATAGCACTTTAGGCATCATAAAAATGGAAACACACGCGAAACCGACTAAAGTTGCTATCACACCTAATACGCGGATCGGGTGTCTTATCCATGCTTGTAAATGCTTAAAGTAACTCTCTGTTAGACAGTCTAGCTTCGCATCGACCCAAGAGAACCATTTCGGCGATGCTGATGAAGACTTGAGCATATAAGCACTCATCATTGGTGACAGTGTTAATGCAACGAAGCCCGATATAATGACAGAAGCCGCCAAGGTAAACGCAAACTGTCGAAATAAGTCTGCAGTCAGCCCCGACATTAAACCGATTGGCAAATATACCGCAGCCAATGTCAGGGTCATCGCGATAACCGGGAATACAATCTCTTTACAGCTTTTCAAAGCGGCAGAAATGGGAGGATGGCCTTCTTCTACATGACGGTAACAATTTTCCACCACTACAATCGCGTCATCAACAACTAACCCAATCGCCAATATAATCGCTAGAATAGTTAAAACGTTGATACTAAACCCTAGCATGGCCATAACTGCGAACACGCCAATCACACACACTGGTATCGTGATTAAAGGAATTGCTGCAACACGCAGTGAGCCCAAGAACAACACGACAATAACGGATACCAATACAACTGCTTCAACAAGTGTCATGAACCCTTGATCAATTGCCTCTTCAATGAAGTCCGCTTGGTTATAAACCATCTTCATCTCAATGCCATCTGGCAGCTCCATCTGCTGCATCGCTTGTTTTACACGCTGTGCGACCTTAACTGGGTTCTCATCTTTAAGCGGCAATACCTGCAGTGACATCGCTTGATGACCATCGATATGTAACGTACTCGGTGTTAGGCTGACTTCTCCCATCTCTATATTGGCGACATCACTAATACGGATGATTTTGCCGCTTTCTACACGAATCACGAGATCACGAACGTCTTCAATGGAAGTCACCTGATTCACAGGATTAATCGCAAAGTCACGGACTTCACCTTTGATCGTTCCCGCAGTGAAGGTGGCATTGTAGGTACTCAAAGTACCAACCACATCAGAAGCACTCACATTCAGAGCAGCCATACGTTCAGGTAGCAACCAAACTCGTATCGCACGTGAGGAACCACCATATGGGCCCCATACTCCTCCAACACCTTGAACATTTTTAAATTCAGTTGCTAATTGCTGGCTGATGAAATCAAACATTTCTTGCTTGTCCATCGTTCCCTTATTAACAAAGGTAATGATGTTACTTGGCATACTGGTTTCCGAAGAGTCGTCTGTCACCGTAGGCTTATCAACCATTGCAGGAGGGAAATCAGAAATACCATCAATTTTGCTGCGTAAGTTGTTCATTAGACTTGAGTACTCAACGTCACTAATGCCATCTTTAAACAGAATCTTCATCGAGCAACTGCCTTCGCTACAGTCCGTCGTCATCGACTTGACCTTATCAAGACCTGTCACCGCTGAGATCAACTTATCGGCGACATTTTGGGACATGAACTCAGCACTCGCACCGTTTATCGATGCATTAACAGACGCTGATGAAGTTTGATGTTCGGGAAAATACTGTATTGATAGCTTTTGAAATGAGACAAGACCAATCAAGACGATTGCAATGCTTAATACTGATGCAAACACCGGATGTTTAACACAAATTTCAGGTAGCTTCATTGTCCACCTCTACTGATTGATTTTCACTCTTTCTACTTTCTTCTACTCTTTTCTCTTCTGCCGTTTTATTCTCATCACGAAGAGCTGGCAGTGTAATTGAAGGCTTCGAACCCTGTACTATCACAGGAACACCAATATCGAGATTTTGCTGCCCGGTAATCACAACACGCTCTCCGACACTCAAACCCGATTTAACTGCTACATACCCGTTGTTGATGTTTTCCCCTAATTCAATAGGCTGTTTTACCGCTTTATCACCCCTAATAAGCCAGACAAATCGTTGCTTTCCATCAGCACCTACCGCTGTTTGGGACACAACCACATGATTAATCGACTCACCAATATCTTGGCTTACCTTAGCAAACATTCCTGGCACTAAGCGGTTGTCAGCGTTATCAAGTTTTGCGTGAACTTCAACTCGACCAGAACTTTCATCGACAAGTGGCGCGATATAATCAACTCGACCAGAGAACGTAGAATCACTGTATGCATCGACCTTTAAAGTCACCGATTGGCCTAATTCCGCCTTACCGACTTCAGACTGAGAAATGGAATAATGGACTTCGACGGGGTCGAGTTTAATTAGATGTACCAGAACAACCGCGGCTTCAACACGGCTACCAACAGAGTGTGAAAAACTGGTTAGTTGGCCATCAAATGGCGCAATCAATTGGTAGCTCTGCAAATCGGTCTTTCTTTGTGAATAGTCCGCTTCGGCCAACGCAACTTGCTGCTTCAACTCTTCAACATCTTGCGCTGACATTGAGTCAGGTTGCTTTTTAAGAAGAGCTAATACACGAGACAGCTTTGACTTTGCAAGAGCAAGCGAACTGGATGATTTTTCTAGTTCAGCTTTGGCTTTCGAGTCATCAAGCTGAGCAATTAAATCACCTTTTTTGACGGTATCTCCGTCTTTAAATTGAAGAGATTTTAGTTTTTCTCCGGCACTGAATGTTAATGCAGCTGAGTCAGTTGCTTTCAGTTTCCCGACTTCTTCAATCGTCATAGTTGCAGCAAACTGCTGAGTAATTTCTACTGTGACCGGAACACTTTCCAAGGTTTTTGATAGTGCAGCTGTACTAAAGACTGATACAGACAAATATAGAAAAGACAAAGATAGCGTCTTAGTTTTGTTCATTGAGGCAACTCTAATGAGTGGAAATTACTGTTGTTATACTCAACAATCTTTTCTCAAAGTTAGAGCTTTGTCAGTCAGATAATAATTCATCCTTAATCTACCTTAATAAATATCAAGACATTGATTTTGTTAGATTAAGGGACAAAAAAGCCCACATGTTCTCTAATGAGAATGTGGGCTTTTAGATCTTAAAAACCGAGCTTATTCAGTAGTGTCCGCGAATAAATATGAGTATCTTGGGGCAACAAGTATCATTTGTTTGTCTGAAACGGGGATGAGTTTTAGATCTTCTAATGAATGCATACCGCGCTGAGAAAACATGATATCAATGACTGATGCATCATTCTTAGATGGAATGACTTGTTCTGATGTTTCAGGCATTAGAGACAAACCATGGCGCTGAAAGTAGTAATCCCCCGATGCATTGAAACCAACTTTCTGGTCTGTTAAAAAATACATTTCGTACTTTCCTGAACGCTTTAATTTTATCCCTGCATTCAGATCCATAAGATGTAAACCTTCGTTTGATTTGATCACAATACTGGTTTCACTCTTTAGTGACCTCGAAACTGTTGGCGATTCAATTTCTGCCGCTAGTCCGCCGACAACTAATCCGGAGACAATGCTTGCAAATAATATTTTATTATTCACACATCACCTCCACTTCGCTCGGAAGATAACTCACAGACTGACCATCTTTAGCAACCAGTATGACCTGATTATCTGAAGAAAATGCTCTTACATTATTCAGAACTATTGGCTTTGACGGGTCTTGAGTCGGGACAATGCAACCCAGATAACGTTGCTCTGTGTAATCGGCTTCCACCCAAGGAGTGCTGATTGCACCGTATAAAAAATACGCCGCCAATGCACTGGCACTAAAGGCCGCTAGATAACGAGTATTGGCTTTCTTAATTGTTAAGGGAGCGACATCCTGAGTGTCAGTCAAAGACGGCTGTGTCGATGGACTCTGATAAGAGGATACATCGCCATTAAACTGATAACCCACACCTCTTATTGTAGTGATGATTTCTCCATTTCGGTCATCTAACGCTTTACGACAAATCGAGACTGAGTGAAGCAAACTACTCTCTTCTACTACCACCCCTTTTTTAAACCATATTTCATCAAGCAATCTAGCTTTTTCTAAAGGAGTTCTAGAGTGTTCAGTCATAAATTGCAGCAATGCAACTTCATTGCTTCCCAGCGCTGTTTTTACACCACTCTTACGCTCTTCCAAGATGCCGGTGAGAACATTGAGTATGTACTTATCGTTAATCATCAACATAGCTAACTGTCTAAGTCTTTCTCTTAATGCCCATAACCATATCGTATATTCCATAAAATGAAAAAGCCCAGCACGAGGCTGGGCATAAATAAGAGGAACATTTTATCTAATTTATATAAACTGGCCTTCCGGACACGTTGCTATTCCACTTGAACAATACACCGTTCACTCAGCTGTCGATATTGATTCTGCATAACATCTACGAACTGATCTGCACTGGTAAAGTCACTGATTCCTTCACCAAGAACCACATCGCAGTTAAACGGAACAAACATCGCTGTCCCTTTGGGTAATGATGCGCCTAAACCACGCATAACAACGGGTACCACCGAGCATTGAGGGTAATCTTTGACTAAATGATATATCCCCTTCTTAAGTCCACTCATGACTTCTGGTTCACCTCGACTTCCTTCAGGAAATATAATCAATATATCTCCTTGTTCTAGAGCCTTATGACACTCATCAAAAATCGCCTCTTTTTGCGCTTTCGAGGGTGATCTTCGAATTGGAATAATGCCAATAACATTCAGTGACAACCAAGCAACTAATGGGTTAGCTAAAAAATAATCGGCCGCGGCTACAGGGCGAACCTTGTGAATGATGCTGATTGGAAATAGCGCCAATAACACCAATGTATCTAAGTGACTATTATGATTCGCCGCCACGACAACCGGCCCTTTCATCGGCAGATTTTGTCTATTGATGATATTCAGCCCTAGGCCAATAAACACGAGTGGTTTTACGAAAAACAGTATAAATAAAACTCTGAGTATTCTCGCCATAAGTCCTCAATAGTACAGATAGTAGATGTAATGGAAGAACAGTGGCGCAGTAAACATTAAACTATCAATGCGATCGAGAATCCCACCATGGCCCGGAATAAACTGGCTGGTATCTTTAATTTTCAAATCCCTTTTAACGGAAGAGATAACCAAATCACCAATAAAACCACTAAAAGCAATGATAACGCCCGCAACCAAGCCTTGTACTCCTGTTAACGGAGTCAGGTATGGCGCGACAAAATATGAAGCAGCAATAACCGTCAATGCTCCACCAATAAAGCCTTCCCAGGTTTTGT
Organism: Vibrio orientalis CIP 102891 = ATCC 33934; assembly: GCF_000176235.1. Classification (NCBI taxonomy): domain Bacteria; kingdom Pseudomonadati; phylum Pseudomonadota; class Gammaproteobacteria; order Vibrionales; family Vibrionaceae; genus Vibrio; species Vibrio orientalis. Next base: position 1,166,004 of record NZ_ACZV01000005.1, read on the forward strand.
TGGGGCTCACTTTCGGGACGATCTTATGTTTGCCAAACGACTTACCCCAGACATATTGGCAAACATCATTGAATTGAGTGAATATCAGCAAAAACAGTAACATCCCCATTGAGCCAGCATCAGGGTTCAAACTTGGTAGAACTAATAAATAGGCCATGTGACTGATACAAAAGACTGTCAGCATCAATGCCCAGTGAATAACACCCGCGGAGCGAATAAAACCTTTAGTATCTCCTATCAGCACTGCGACCATTGGTAGGTACAAGAACATGTATACAGGGATAAAGATGATGTACATGCCGTACCAGCCAATCGATAACCAATAATATTGGAACGGAATCGAAAGGTAAGCCCAAAAGATGACTCGACGGTCAGTCATGCGCGTTGGAACAATAGAGAGAAACTCTTTGAGCGCCATGAAACTCAAAAAGCCTACGAAGAACAACGTGTATTGCAGAGGTAAGTAGAGAACGACGAAAACGATCCCTATCATCCACCACCAAGAGCGTATTCTAAGTTTTAGCTCTAGGTAATCACGCTCTCTGTGCCTTCTAGACAGCCAGAGATAGACTAGCGTTCCTAACACCAATATCGAAACGATAGCGACCATGATATTGAACGAATGCAAAGGGATCCCTAACATTGTGATTCCCTCTCTTCTGGCTGCGCCTCTTCACTCACATTTTGTGCTTTATATTCAGAGATAAAAGCGAGACGCCTCCAAGTAGTATAAATACCGCCTAACAGCATTATCAGCAGGGCTACATCCATGCTGTAAATAAAGATATTTGGTAGCCAACCCAGTGCATGCTGCAAGAATAGCAGCAAGTAGACTCCCGTTAAGAGCGCCATGCGATGCTGCTTCGCCATAGGGCCGCGAAAATCAGCTGGCGCCCCCATGCTTACTCCCAAAACGCGGACATAAGCAGTCAACACCGCCACTATTGCGCTAGTCCAAGCGAGCGGCATACCAAAGACTGACTCCGTCGCAAAGCCTGCCGCAACAATAAAGAGAGGATCGGCAATGCGGTCTGGCACATCGTTATAAAGCTCCCCTGCTGGAGTTTTCTTTCCTCCTTCGATCGCAACCATGCCATCAAACAGATTACACAATAGACGCAGCTGGATAGTGACGGCCGCCAATAACAACAAATAGCTTACTGGCAAGAAGTGGTAACTAAGCATGACGCCATAGCCCACAACGGCAAAAGCGATGCTCATTAAAGAGATTTGATTCGGAGTGACGTCTTTTTTGCTTAACCAAATGGCCACTTTGCGGGTGATGGCGACATCACGCACGGCAAGAGGCCTGCGGTTATTTTCTTCAATTGGGTCCTTGTCCATGTAACCTCTCAGAGACAGCTGATTTGCTTAATAGGAAATATGCAATGTGGTGACATTATAGCCATGCTGACTTACTCTAAGGACGTAAAGGCCATTAGAGTGAGTTACTTCTATCGCATTTTTATAAATTAGGGAGAAGTGTTAGTTACTCGCTAGGTGGTGCAACTTTGATTTAGCTCGGTCAGTTTATGTCAGAGTATACTTTATTGACTCTGTCCCAAGGGATTGGGTCCAAGAGGGCTCCTGCATCTTCAGATCGCTCAGCAATCCTCTTACTATAATTCGCTCTGTAGATTGCAGCATCATTGCCAAATGTATCGGCCTCAAGCTCAGCGTCTGGCGCCAACTCCGTAATATATTTATATTCCCCACAACCACGTAACCAAACTTTAGTATTTCCGTTAGGCAAAAAACCAAAAATCATATCTGTCCGATAACAGTCACGAACCACACCATCATAACGAGTAAAAGTTTCTTTAGTGCTCATCAGCGTCTTGATATCCGCTGGTAAGTCCCATTTGGTGGTGAAAAACCTTTGGTTTGAAATCGAAGCCCAATAAAGATATACACTGTCCGGGAGTGTTTGGGTACCCGTTACTTGACTGATTTTGGTTACAGGAGTTCCGAGAACTAACCCAAAACCGTCATAATCTGCTATATCTTGTCTTATTCTGTTCAGGTCGCTTCTACGCATAAAGTGCATGTCATTATGAACAGAGGATGTCCAATCTTGTTCTTCATTCACACCATAAGCTTCGGTTACTTTCGCAGGATACAATGAGGACATGGCATAACCAATTCGCCATTGAGGCATATCTTCAGGAACGCTAGGTACTTTTGCAAATGCATTGGAAACTACCGGAACTAGCAGTAGTAATGTGGCCATTAATTGCTTCATGTTAGCTTTCCTTTTTGCATTCAAATATTTCGCGTACAAAGGTATCGTCAGACTCGTGAGGTTTATTAGCAATCGAACAGTCCGAAGAATGGTGAATTAAGTTCGCTTTCATAAGACTAGTCATAATAGAGCTATCTTTGACTTCTTCAACATTGCTAACATCGAGCTCACCTAAAAGCTCCCCATTTTTGGCTGCAGATAACGCTTTTTCGCAAAACTCTCCGAACTCATAACCATCAATAGTTCTAGGTGCAGAATAATAACTGTCTCCCTCTTCGTTCCAAATCTCGCCTTGTTGATCGTCTAGAGGGACCTTTGCATTTTCAGCAAACCCATACATGACCCTTAGGTATAGACGTGATAAGTCGCCTTCTACTACGCGTTTTTTTTGAAGTGTACCTTCCAAATAGGTTTGGTCATTACCTCCACGTCTAACAGTTTTGTAGTCAACGGTATAATCATCTTTGCTCCAACCTAAAGACACCTCATGGTCGATGACTTTTTTGAACTTTTCATCTAATGAAGCTTTAACCTTATCGTAGTTCCAACGACTTATATCTCGTCTTAGTCGTTTAATTGGCTTTGATTCGAGTAAAGGTAAGAGATATCTATTTTTTTCCTGACCACCGACTGTTTCATAAGCTAATGTAGACTGGTAGCCACCACCTAGATCTGAGTGAGCACCTGGTACAACAAACTCTTCAAATTTGCCATCCGAGTTTACTTTGTTTAAACAGAAGTTATATCGATACTCGGTCTTTTTATGCGCTGTAAGGTGGACGACTTTTTCAATACGACCGGGGTCGAGCCAAAGTCTGACATCGCCGTTATTATCGTTATGTGGCGTGAAGTCACCATTCAATGGGTCAAAAATCGCAGCAACAGTATCAAAAATACCGACAAACGTTATACAGCTTGACTCGTTACTTTCCCAATCAAAGCCCGACTTGAAGCTAATTGAGTTAGCCTTGCATGCCTTAGAAAATTGAGAAGCAAAAGCTCCTTTCTCACCATCAGCTACCACATTGGTAAAATGTCTCGCCGCTGCCGCACCTCTACTAAAACCAAACACATCTAGCTCAATGCACTTTACCCCATCAGCATTGATCTTTATAAATTGCTCTGATTCGGAAATCGGTCCCAAAGCTTTACACAACTTCTCAATACCGGTATCAACTTTTGCTATTACGCCATAGTCACCTGTCCCAAATGCTTGCCCTGGAACTACGGACTCATCCGCTGGCTTAGAATTGTCAACCTCATTACCGGTGCCAATACCTGTAATATATTCGGGATGAACAAATGTTCTACTCTCTGAAATGTATTCATCTCTCAAGTACAAATCATGGAGCTTCTGGATATTTGTGAGTTCATTCGATGCACTACCATCAACGGCATAATCTTCTTCCCAGAAGAAATGAAATTTTTCATCCTTTGGATATTTGAACATGTCACCCGGCCATTGTGTAACCGGTTTGTCCTTATGCACCTCATACTTAGGTCGCCACTTGTAGTAATACTTATCTAGCTCTTTCTTACCCCACTCGGCGCTGTATGTGTTATTACCTGTTCCATCAAAGAACATCCCGACACGTAAGGTAATGAAGTTAAAGCCACGCACCTGAAGTACGTAGCTTTTATCGGTGATGAGTGTGAGTGAATCGGCTTTACCTTTCTCATGACGTGCAGGCAGGGATTGCCCTTCCGCTAACTCGGTGAGATCTCCGGCAGTAACTTCAACAAACTTAGCTTTGGCACCGAGCTTATCCACATGCTCATTGGCGAAATCAGCCGTAGGTTTCGAGTCAGCATTCGGCTTATGCTCATCTTTTTGTGACTCTAGCAACCACTGCTCGCTATCTAAATGGAGCAACACCGGGCCAGAAGCCAGTCCTTCAAGGTAGATAGGGGCTTCGCCTAATGTAACGCTGAACTCGTTGCCTGCTGAATCTGTTAGTGTCCCGGAAACGCCATTGAACGGCTGATTAAATTCATCTCTAACAAATATTTCGATCCAGCGAGAACACTGTTCGCACGGCAAAAAATACGGGCTGCTGCCTGTTTCAATAGTCATATCCAAACCTCTTTTAGGGTTTCTAATTCTTTAAGCTCTTCGAGGTTTAAATGAAAAGGTTGCGACAGTTCGCTCAAATGAGTTTGAGTCTGGCGAGTCACTTCAACCAAAGCGCAAGCCTCCATTTGGTCTTGCTGATACCCTCTTTCCTTTGCTTTTTTCAATGCATTCAAAATCACTTCATTCGGATCAGATAACCGCTCCATCATTTGAGGGAACAGGTTCCACCATCTTCGTTCGATCGATTTAGCATGAGTATTTTCGTTATAAAGCGCAGACAAGTGATGAGGCTGAACTTTCCACCATGTGTCAGTGTTGAGATCAAACGTTATCTTAGATTGATTGGCGTAACAGGTAAGGGAATCGTCCACTATGGCAAGCTGGTCGATGTTGCCCAGTAAACTATTTACTTCGCTCTCTTCCATTGCCGACAGCATTGGCCCAATGACTTGCTTGTCGTAAAAGCGAAACATCACTTCTTCACCTTCATATGAGGCCAGTAGTAAGCTTCGTAAATGGACGAGTAGCGACTCAAATTCAGCCGAGCTTTGAATGCCAATGCCGAGATTAAGCACGTCAGCTTTTACACTCAGCAACTCCTCTGAAACAGGTACTAGCCATGGTGACAACGCTTTTGCTGACTCGAATGTAGGTCCAGAAAAAACGGGGACTGAATCATCGAACCCAAAGCCATATTCTTTAACCGCTTTCTGATGGGTATTGGCATCGGCCAACCAATAATATTTACCCTCATTCAATTGAAACCATTCAGATAACATTATTTCGCCCCTTCTTGGGGACAAGGCTTCACAAGAGGAATACGGCTCTCTTCGGCTAATAACAAGGCTTGATGGCGTACCGCTTTGGCTACGTCTGGTGTAGCAGGAGCCTCTACCCCGTTTGGTAAACTGGCGACTATCCCGTTGTACGCCGTTCCTTGCCCGGCACTCCCACCAGCATTGAGGTTAATTGCAGGACCACTTAAGCTAACGCCACTTCCATCAACCGTGACAAAGCTTCCTCCTGCTTTTAGGGTAATTTCAGCGCCAGCTTCAACAACAATCTTGGCCCCGGATTTCAATGAGATTTCTCTGCCTGCTTCGGCGCAGATTTTTTCGCCTAGCTGTTGATGAAGGCTGCTCTCAAGGACTTCACTACTACTTCCTTTAATGTCCAATCGGCTTTCACCATCTATCGTCAGGTGTTTGTCTTGATTAACCTGCTCAAATTGATCGTTTTCAACCAAGACATGATGATCATTGTGAATGACCGTATTCACATCATTTTTGACCTTGGCTTTAAAGTCTTTTTGTCCGTGGATGTAGATTTGTTCACGCTCTGACTGATCTTCAAAGCTCAGTTCATTAAAGCCGCTACCTTGGTAGGTTTCAGTTCTAAATACTGTTTTCGTCTTGTGCTCGGGTAGCTCATAAGGCGCCGGGTTATTCGCGTTGTAAGTTCGACCAGTAACGATAGGTTGGTCAGGGTCGCCATTTAAGAACGAAACGATCACCTCTTGTCCGACTCTTGGCAGAGCAACCATTCCATATTGAGACCCTGCCCAACTTTGTGAAACTCGTACCCAGCACGAGCTATGTTCATCAGCGTTTGAGTACCTGTCCCACGGGAAATGCAGCTTCACTCTACCGAACTCATCGGTGTATATTTCTTCGCCTTCTGGCCCGACGACCGTGGCAATAGAAGAACCATCAACGATCGGTTTTAACTGGGGTAAGTACTTCCATTGGTGGTATTCCGGAATAAGGATTAATTGATTATGGTAGGTTGTCGCCCCTGAGCCGGCCTCTTCCTCTAACGCTTGTGGTTGCTCAGCATGAATTGTCATCGAAACCACTTGCCAATCTAGACATACGTTTTGGTCAATATGCTCAGATAAAGTGAATCTCATACCGGCTTTTAGTCGCATTTCATCACTGTTCGCTTCCGCGGTGTGGCTATAACGACGTAAGGCTTCTAGACGGGCTTTACTCAAGTTTTGGCTCAGTCCATCACTTTGATGATCGCCAAGAAAATCAAAGTGCTGATAGCTTTCCATATCTTGGTAGCCCTCATCACCTGCGCGTTGCTGCTGAGAATATCGGTAAGAAGGTTTGAGGAAGCTGTATTCATTTAGATCAACCTGACTCACATCAAACTGCTTGGTTTCTTTCAGACTCGATATGCTAGTAATGTCCGCCTCTCCCCCCGAGGCAGGTGCATATCGAATCGGGTCAGGCAGCTTGTCTAGAGAGGTACTGATGTCACTAAAGACCACACGACTCTGGCCTTGTTCATGATCAAAGCTGTAGATCATTCCTTCTTCAGCCATCAACCTATGAATAAAGTCCAAGTCGGTTTCTCGATATTGAACGCAATATTCACGCTGAGGATATTCATTTTGGAGTGCAAAGGCGTATTCAGATATCCCCATCTCTTGCAGAAGAACAGAGATGATTTCAGGTGATGATTGATACTGAAAAATACGACTATTGTGGCGCAAAGATAGGCGCTCTACAGGAGGCACAAGTTGAAGCGAATAAAACGTATGATGGTGCCCGGTATCACCCTTAGTAAAAGCTTTTACAATGCCGCAGACGTTACGTTGCAAAACGCCGTTACGACGCAACTCAAGGCATACATTTTTATCAATCAACTCATCAGGAGCAATATCAGAACGTCGGCTGGCAAGCTCTATTTGGTAACGATAGCCACAACATAATTCGTTAGCCTGAGAGAGATCATTCGAGAGTGATTCAAGACCAGTGAACTTACGAACGACAAAGGCTTCTTCGTCGACTCCATCAACTTGAATGTGAAACGTCAGTCTTGGCATGGTACTCCCTGTGCGATACTCATAAGCTTGTTCAGCGAAATTAAACTCATGGTGTAACGCAAGGTTGATGCCAGTTCAAAAGCCGTGAAATATCAACACTGGTTCATGTTTAAGTGACAAACGTGAGCAAACAACTGCCCAAACGATACAAAAAATCACTTATGGGCAGTTTTTAGAATCCTTAGCTTTATCTATCCGACACGAGTAACACTCGACCATCTGTGTAGTAGTCATGCTCTTCATCCAGATAAACTGGCTGCTTAAGCAGTGCAAGCTCCACTTGTTTAGCAGGAAGCTGCTCACTGATTTGAGCGGCAAACTTGTCTCGCTCTGCATCCACATTAGGGTCAACGCTGTGCAGCACCGTCACAATCCCCGAATATGGCGTTAACTGCAATCCATCGTCATAGCTTAGAGCGCCAACCCAAAACTTCTGTTTATTTACCGCATCAATGCCCGCTTGCCACCAACGTATATGGCTGCGCCTCATTAAGTTACCGGGTAACTGAAAAGCCATCTCCTGCGGGATATCATTCCAATACAAATCAGAAACGGGTGGCGTATTGTCTTTCAGTAGTCTTATGTAATCCAAAAATTCCAGGTCATTTCGGGAGAAGGTTTTGTTCTCAATCCAGCCGAGTTCTAACATGAGATTTCTTGGATTTTCACCATAATAAAAAACGTTCACCGCTTGGGCATCAAAGATGGACGACTTGCCCGGATAGACTTTGAATGTCACGTTCTGAGGGGCAACTTCTGTCTGCGCGAGTCGCTCAGTCTTGGTATTTGCTTCTTGTTGGTAATCATCCGCATAAAAGAAAAAGTGCGCATAATTGGCATACAGCATTGAGAGCGCAAACACAGCAGTAAACTTAGCAAACATAAAGCGCCAACGAAGCTTTCTACCGACAAGATAAAACGCAACACTAATACAGATAGCGATAATGCTTGGAAGATGCTCTGTGGCGATCAATTTCGCTTGCGCGATCATAGGAAACCGCTCAACACCATAAGACAGCAAGTATCCCCATGCGACAAACTGCGCCACGCCTAGCACAAGACCAATACTCGAAAAGAGTGTAAACCTTTGCCAAGTTACTTTCTGCGTCCCCGCAATGAACGGTACTACCCAAGCTACCGGGCCAAGCAAGCGCGAAAATGCCAGCACATAATTGCCCTTCTTGGCCATTAAATGTCGACAGCGTGCAATTGGCCGACGAGTTTTCGGCTGCCATTGAATAAGCTTCTTTTGTGCGGGCATCCCGAATTTTCGGCCAATGAAGTAGCTTGCTTGATCGCCAATAAAGCCGCCTAACAGTACCGCAATCACACCACTTATTACCCCTTGGTGTAACTGATACCCCGCCGCAATCAAAAACGGCTCACCGGGAACAAATAAATTGGGGCCAATTAGAGCATCCAATAAGGCCCCTACGAATAAACTGAATCCTTCAAACATCGTCAATCACCCAGCAATTATTGCTCTTTGTAGTGACCGAATTTGTAATCCATCTCGTTGTTACGCATCTCACCATAGAAGAAACGACGGACATTCGCTTTTAGATAGGTTGCCCCCATCTTAAACACCCCATCTTGGTCTAATCTTCGAGGATCAAAGCCGAAGGTAAGATTAAGGAATCTAAAGCGCCAAGTCTTACTTGCACGTTTTACATAGTCACAGTCTTCGCATAGAACAATTTCCTCATCGAAGCCGTTCAACTGCTGGTGGACACGCTTGGTAGAAAAAATGCAGGCCCCAACCGCGGTTGGAAAGACGAACTGAGTGACAAACAAACCTAAGTTAAACAGGCCATAGCCAAACTTATGCACCAGAGGAAGATTCTTCGACCCCATATACACGCCAGCGACTTCTAACTGCTTGTCTTCTAGTTGGCTAATCGCGTTTGCCAAGAAGGTCGGTTCTAACTGAACGTCGGCATCCAAAAACAGTAAACGCTCATGCTTAGCCAGTTCGGCGCCGGTGTTTCTGCCTAAGCTCACGCCACGGGTTTCCATTTTATGTACCGTCAGCTGCGGTAATGACGACTCGTAAGCCGTTGCGACTTCTCTGGTTGCATCTTCACTGTTTGAATCAACAACAATCACTTCAAAGTCTTTGTGTGTTTGCTTACTTAAGTCTTCCATTAAACGACCGATTCTCTTTTCTTCGTTTAACGTGATAACAACAATACTTACTGGGCCCATAATGCGCTCCTTATAATCTTGAATAGACAGGTTTGGTTAACTTGGTATTAAGATTACAAGGCACTAACTTAACCCGTAGTGAGGGCTTTATTCAGATCCGGTTCATTTACTCGCTCAGACCCACGCAAAGGTGAGTTGAATCAAAGTTAACCGATTGATTCTATTTGCCCTTAAAATAGAGGCTAAAAGCTGAATATCTATTGCTAGAATGGGGATTGAGTGATAGTATCCGCGCTCGCTTACAGAGTTACTACCAATTTCTCTTAAGCGGTTAGACACTTAACAAGGTCGCATTGTTAGTGTGAATATGAATATCTTAATTTTTTGAGAGTAATACTATGAAATTTGAAGCAGTAGTACGTACTGAACTAGGTAAAGGTGCGAGCCGCCGCCTACGTCACGCTGGTAAATTCCCTGCAGTTGTATACGGCGGTGAAGCAGCACCAGTAGCTATCGTTCTTACACACGATGAAGTTATGAACCAAATGGACAAGCCAGAATTCTACGAAGCAATCACTCTAGTGATCGACGGCGCAGAAGTTAAGGTTAAGCCACAAGACGTTCAACGTCACGCGTTCAAGCCAAAAGTTGAGCACATGGACTTCATCCGTATCTAATTTCCTTCCAAGGAATTAGTTGGATTAAATCCAGCCTTTTGCATATAAGATAATCGGCCTTACCATCCGAGAAGTCTAAAAATTCGAAACCCCGATGCTACCAACATCGGGGTTTCACCGTTTTTGAGCCCTCAAAAACGCTCTCAATTCTCTTCAACTTACTGAAACTTTGCCACTTTAACTCCCCCTACAATAACCACATCATTTTTGGGTGGATTAAGTGTGGACGAAAGGTGGACTTATGCAGTAGTTTCTCTCTCAACTATCTTAGACCCATTTTCACCACGACTCAAATTACTGCCCCACTCCCCCTACTTTATTTTTTAACTCTAGAACATATCCGAAAGTGCCTCCTAAAGCCTCTAAACGGCTTCGGAGTAAATCCTCCATCAGTGATATACTTCCTATTAAATCGCTTACTGGTGAGGCTACAGAAATGAAAATGATGACTTTGACCGAGCAAGAGCTACTCGAAGGATTAGATGCTCATACTGCACATGCAGATGAACTGGCAGATTTGGTTGAAGTAGAGGTAGATTTAGAAGTCGAAGAAGAAGGCAGCCACGAGTAAAGCGCTCATTCGCAGCTGCTTATCTTTAAATTGACCTGAGGGATTAACTCATTTTTGGACAATTATCATTTTCGGAAATTCGAACATTTGCAATGCATGAATAACTTTTTATAAGGCAAACTTGCCAATTAGTGCGCCTTCGTACAGTGCGCACTTTGCAACCTTAAGTTAAATGGAACTAGTTTCACATTTGAAATGACAACGTCACGTATCGGTACTTTTACGCTCCCGTATTTAACAAGGGAACAAGTTATGAAGTATCACGAAATGACTAAGAGTCAAATTTTCCGTGAGTTTAACTGTGGTTTATCTATAGAAGACGTAGCTCAGATATGCTGTAAAAGCATAGGGACAGTTCGAGGATGGGATAAAGGTAATCCTATTCCGAATGAATGCAGAAAACTAATGAAAATACACAAAAGAATGGCCCTAAGTCATTACGAAGAATGGAAAGGGTTTAAGGTAGTGGCAAACAAGTTGGAGCTTCCAACTGGCCAACTGGTATCACCTCAACAGGTACTGACGGGTATTGCGCTGCTAGAAATACAATCAGAATTAGAAATTAAAACTTCACGAAAGCTGTTAAGTTACGCTAGGGTACTAGCATCACTAAAGTAAAAAAGAGGGCATTAGCCCTCTTAAATTATGTAAGACCACTTATCTCATTGTATAAGTCAATCAAGTGAGTAATCGATAAATCTAAAATTGGCTCATACATAAATGAGTTTAAGTGAATGTTTGAACATACGGTGACACTAACTTTTTTAAGTGTAGGTAAATGTTGTGAATCTGGAAATTGAGTTTCGAATTCTTTACCTAAGAGCCTGCCATAGGAAAACTGAGTACTCCAATAATCGGCTCCCTTAACTGTTCTCAATTCCTCAGTTATAAACTTTTCTGCTTTTACTCGAATTGCTATGGATAAAAGAACCTTATCTTGTAAGTTAACACCTTCATGATCAGCTTGGCTGACGATTGAGCCTGCGGTATCAAAAAGTAAATCAATCATATAGGAATCCTGATTCTCAGGATTATGTTCAGTAGAAAATACCTGATTATATACCTCGAAATATTGACCAACGGTTATGTCACTAGAGCCTTGCTTCCAATGTAGTAACTTTGTCAGAAGTAGATAGCCTTCATCGTCCGTGCCAGTAGTAAACTCAATTAGGTTTCTAGTGAATGGTACGCATGAATATAGAATTGAATTAGAAGTTGTTACGTGTTTCTTCCAAAGCCCAACAAAGATGTTTCGTACTCCCTCTGATTGAACAAGTTGCAACTCTGTCTCTGATTTATTCACCATTAAACATCGTTTATCAGGGATAAATGACAGTAATAGAGAACGGTAGAAATCGAAGTTATGAGTTAGGATTACTTGATAAAAGAACTCTGTTTTATTCAAGTCATCTAGATACTGCAAAATTGCATGCTTGTTTTTATAGTCGAAAGAATCAGCTACATCGTCAATTATGAAGATTGTTTCTAGAGACTCCCTTTTTCTATACTCAACGTCAAAAATAAAGCTAAGCAAGTACAAAGCTCGGCGTTCTCCTTGGCTGAGGGAGGATATTTCATGGCGTTCGCATTCTAGGGTGTCTTCTTTATCTGTAAATATGAACTTCAATACAGCTTTTGATTTTCCTAGAATTGCGTCAGATTGATTAAACAAACCTAACTTGAATGGCATATCGACAAAACGAGAGTTAAAAAGTTCTATTGCATCCAGCCATTGAGGGGCTTCTTGAGCAGCTTGCTCCTCAAGTTTTTGGATCTGTTCTTTATTCGATTCCCATGCTGACAAAAAAAGATCTACTTCAGGACAGTTCTCAATATACATTCGCCATAGTTCTTGTTTGAACCATTCGCGTTTACCAGGATTCAAATTAACAATTAAGGATTCAGCTTCAGTTGGACTGCTCGACTCTAAGAGAGTTTGGATTGCCATAGATTGAGCATTTTTTGCCAATTTAGTTTTGAGAGTTTTGAGCTTTGTGTCTGTATCTATCTCTTTGTTTACTTCTTTAATTTTTTCTTTAAATTCTTCTAGCCCAATGTCTCCGGTGTCACCTTGTATTTTTATGGTATGACCAGCGTCGAAAAAAGCGTTTTTTTCTAGAGCATCACGACTGGCGTCAGCTTGGTTAGGGTTAAAAACTCCTTTTAGATATAGTCCTCCACTTGATTTAAAAACATCGTCATAGCGTTCAAGAAACTCTCGTGCTTTTAATACAAACTCAGGACTGTCTAGTACTTCTACTGCCTTTTGATGAAAAACATCGGCATAAAAAACTTTATCTGATGAGAATGTAGGTGAAATAGTTTTTGCTTTTTGCAGAGATTCGATAAGTGACTGTGCAGGGAAATCTTTACGAATTGTTTCTTCTACGTCAGCTTTTTTAACCTTTGAAAGTTTTTGAAGTTTCGAAAGCATTTTAGATTTAGCACTTTCAATATCTTTAACTAATGAATCATATTTCTCTTTACTTTCTCTGTTGATCAAAAGGTTAGTGACGGATTCGTCATCAGTGGTGAGATCTATGTTTGAATTGAGGACGTAGATAGAATTCGGGTCTATCTGATCCCCCTTGAAATTAACATTCGCAGTGGAAGGGCGTTGAAACCTCTCTTCCTGAGGTTGTTTCTCTTGTCGTAAAGCATCAAATGTTCTCGTAAACGAGGTTTTCATTAATCCATTTGGAGCGTAGATGGCAAAAGCTCGATTTCCACGACCAGAAAAGTCGAAGTCATACTTTAATTCTGAAATTCCGTAACAGTTCTTCAATTGCACATTTAATATAGTCATCCAACTTCCTCTAGTAACAAAAGCGTCAATAGTGTTATAAATCAATAGATTAGATTGAATGGTATGTTATTCCATAAGAAAAGTGAAAGCTGACTTGGCGATTTTGATAAGTAGACCTGATAGTAAGGTGGAATTTACCCCCGTAATACAACACGGGAATTCACGGCGAACAGGATATGAATGAGTAAAAGGTCTATCCAACAATGGGGCAAGAACAAGTTAGGAAAACTCGGACACACAGCTAAAAATGTTCTGACTTTGAACACTCTGCCACTCCTGAAATGACAAAAAGTGTTCTAACCTAGAACACTTTTAAGATCGGTTGTTGGAATCTAACCGCTAATTCAACGCCCTAGATAAACCGCAGTCACTTCCTCTCGACCGTGTCCTAGCTCTTCGCTAATGATCATTCTGGCTTCATAGTCACGCAGCTTGTCTGCACCACTCAACCCTTTCGTTGACGGCCCTCCCGCAGCAGGAGCGCTATTACCCGTCAACTCAAGGTATCGCTGGTGCGCATACGCATGCCTCAGGCCATGTGCACGATCGAGTCCCATCTTGATACATGCTCGTTCGTATCTACCTAGGTGCGTTTTATACGTATCCTCTTTCGGTATAAGTGATCCATCCCCCACCCACTTTTTTATCGAATCGATAAGTTCACGTTGCGCTTGGGTTCTGATTGGTACGGTTCGCGGTCTAGCGCCTTTTGTTTTAGTCAGGACTAAGTGATCACCTTTATCTGAAAAGCGCAGTATTATCTTCATGCACTCTTCTCGGCGAAGACCAAAGGCGGCCTGTAATCTGAAACTCGCTTCTAAATAGCGGTTATTGAGCCTAGATAACTGCTCATTTGATATGTGGCGGGACCGATTGATGTTTGTAACGTAGTGGCGCTTTTCAATACCGAGAGAAGCATTGTTAGCGGGTATAAGACCAGGCTTACCAATTTTTTCTGATAGCCATCTTAGGTGAGACATTCGGTTTTTTATTGTACCTGCCGATAAGCCTTGCGATTGCCAATGAGTTAACAACTTTACGGCGTGTCGACGGCCAAAGTTCTTTAGCTCTAAGTTTCGTACATTCAGCTCTTTCAGTAGACTGTCCACCAGCTTGAGCACTTTCTTTCTCTCTGCTTGAGTGGCTTTCGAGCCGTCTGGGTTTCGGTTTAGTAAACGGGTAATTTGGAAATAGAAATTAGTAGCCATGCGCTAACCCTCTTCTTGTTCAATGAAAAATAAAGAGCCGTGGTTTCGGCTCTTTCTCTGTCATTCGAAGGTTCTTATTTCACGGGTGCAGTAGTTAGGTATCAATGCGATTTCAGATTAGTGTTGTTACCCCCGTTCATTTCGACAGAACGCCTATCGCTTCGTTGAAGCAATTAGGTAATGGAGTGAGACTACTGTGCGGTCAGAAATTCCGAACAATTGAATGACTGTAAGCCATGTGCAATTGCTTAATCCCCAGAAGCCCGTTGGGCTAGTGAGATAAGAATGCGCTGGTAATTAATTGGTTTCTTTTACAAGTAGGCTATGCAGCAATGGCTGCGTATTTAATTCCATTTCATTGTGTGCGATGGAGGCTGAGTATTCAAATTTGGTGACGCTCTCAGCGCCAGTTTTGCTTCGGCGTCATTCGTTGATAATTCTGAGAATCGGCTCGGAAGGTAGTAAATGCGGGCGCTGTCTGTCCTGTCACTCCTTTATTAGTAGTGACAGGACTAATGCAATCTCGCTTTATCTATCTTGTTTTTATGGTCATATTCAAAGACGTTTTCGTCCTATTGTGAGTTAGACTCTTAAATCTCCCAGCCCAAATTTGCCTTAAAATATTTGAGTCATTATCACACTATTGACAGTGGATTACCGTTATGTACTGAAGAGAAAATTTCAACTAACCCCAATAGCTTCTTGGGACGCTTAGTCATCTCAAAAAACGGTTAATGCTGTATGGTTTAGGGTATATATATTCGTGCCTATAAAAATTTGATTGGTGTCGACAAACAGAAAACCAAACTTGGTGCTCAGCAAGTATGCACATATAATCTTGGTGAATATTTGTATAACAACCGAGGTGAAACCTTGAAACTGGTAAGTTTTTCAGCGCAAGGGGTTCATGGCTATATGGACTTCGATGTAAATTTTAACCAAGACGTCAACTTTCTTATAGGTTCAAACGGCTCGGGCAAAACAACTGCAATTAAGATTATAAAAGCACTTTTAAATCCAACACCTGAATTTTTCTCACAAATCAAATTTAAATACTGTGAATTAATTTACTTTAGAAACAATAAAGAAAATATCCTCGCCGTTAATGATTGCGGGCAACTAATAGAATTTATTATTAATGAGAAGAATCTAAAATTACCACGAGAGATATTAGAGAATGCTTACGACGAATACATTGAAAACGGACGAAGAGCTATATCTTCGTTTGCAAATGACTTCTTTCGAAAAGTAGAAAGAATGCCTACTCCAATATTTTTAGGAGTAGATAGAAAAAAAAGTGATCACAAAATAAGTAACAAATACTATCATTATGACTCATTTGCAAATTCACCAAGAACTAGAAGAGAACTGTCTCTCGGGCTTCTAGGAGATGCATTAATAGAAACTCAAATTCTGATACAAAATGCTTATAAGGGTATAAGAAACGAAGAGAGAAAGATGGATAGTGAACTTAGAGATAGCATATTAAAGTCTACCTTTAAGTTTTTTGACTTTGAGTCTGAAGAATTACTAAACAATAGAAACAAAGCAGAGCTTCTTATTAAAAAGAAAAAAGAAATATTAACTGCACTCCACAGAATTAGCGATGTAGATAGCTCGATAACTCAGGAAGTTAATGTGTTTTTTTCAAGTTTGAATAAATTACTTTCAGATCTAGAAGATGATCAGGAAGATGCAACTCTAAATGTAAACTGGTTGATGAATCAGGCTATCATTGGACGTATTTCAGACATGGTTGAAGTTATAGATAAGTACGAGCAAAGGATTTCAGAAATAAATGAACCAATTAATAAATTTATAGATACGATCAATCTCTTCTTTAAAGATTCAAACAAGATTTTAACGATGGATACAGTTGGTAGGCTTGCTCTTAAAGTTAATGGTAAAGCAAAATCTATAGGTGTTGAATGTTTATCTTCAGGTGAACGTCAAATTTTAATTATCGTTGCTCACGTACTATTTAATAAATATGGCTCAGAAATGATAACTAAAAAAGGCGTTATTGTTATTGATGAACCTGAGCTTTCACTTCATATGAGGTGGCAGGAGATTTTCTCCGAGATCATTCTAAAGGTTAGTCCTGAAACGCAATTTATACTTGCTACGCATTCACCCGATATTGTGGGTGATTTGGGGAATAAGTGTAAGTACGTGAGGGAAAGTGATTAATGCTCGAGAGAAAATCAAACGCAAAAAAAGCTAAGAGTAAATTCTTTCAACAGTATAATGAAATTGATATTTATATTGAAGATACTGCAGTTGGATATAAGAAGCTTTTTACAAAACTTATGTCTAGATATTTTAAAGGGAAATACCAGGTTGAAAATGTTTTCCCTTTGGGAGGGAGACTAGAAGTTATTAAAGCTTGTCACGATGATCAAGTAAAAAGTGATCGACCTAGAATATATATAATAGACGGTGATTTGTATCTTTTAACTGGCGAAAAACATAATCTTAAGGGTTTGTATATTCTTCCTAGATACTGCATAGAGAATCATTTAATTTGTTCTGAATCGATTTTAAAAATAATGGAAGAAGAAGACCCAGAGAAAGAAATTGAAACTTTGAGAAAAATATTCGATTTTAATGGGTGGGTAAACTCTAATAAAGAGAATCTATTATTATTATATATTGAATATGCGATAGCAAAGAAGATTGCTCCCCACATTAAAACCGTATCACACGGTCACAAATGCCTGATTAATGATAATACAGGTATTGTTGATAGCGAAAAAATTCAAAACCATATTAAAGAAGTAAGAGTAAGCACTATTCAAGCAACGGATATTGAGACATATGAGGAGGCAAGAAGTGAAGTATCACAGATAGTTAGTTTTAGTGACTGCGACTTCTTGAGCTATATTTCTGGTAAGGATGTCTTAATGCCGCTACTACTTATGAGACTTAAGAAGAACGTTAAGACTAATAGCACTAATATAGCAATTAAACATCGATTGTCTAACAACTGCAGTGTTGACACCTTCAAAGACTTAAACTTAGCAGTAAACCTTGTTTAGAATCAACGTATGAAAAAGGCAGTATAAATATACTGCCTTTTTCTTCCTTCACAATGCAACTTACTGTTTTTAGTAGAACATTGAAGCGTTTACTTCTAGTCAAGATTGAATTTATATCTGAACATAGTGACTATCCGGCTTCTCGGTCATAGATCTTTCTCTGATCTGTACTTAAAACAGGTGTATAGCGAGTATATTGCATTTCAGTGATCTTTAATTTAGAAAGGCTGCTCACAAGCTTTTGTATTAAGATTTTCTAGAACTCATTGATACAAATCAATAGACTTGAAGCTTACCTGCCTCCCCAACTCATCTTTGGTTCAACCTCAATCGCTGGAACCTGATTCCAGCGAATATCATTTTCTCTCGTGTATATCTTCGTTGTATCAGCATTGGCATGGGCCATTCTCTCCGTTGCGCTTATGCCCTGCTCTTCAATCATTCTGGCCGATAAGCCTCGGATCTCATGATAGGTTGGTCGAAGGGCTTTCTTAAGGTGATCGTATAGGCCCAAAGAATCTCTTACTTTGCTGAACTCTTTACTGATATTGTGATGGTGAACCTGGTAAAGATGATCCGTTTCCTTAGAGATACCTCTTTGTAATTGGCGAGGTTTTCTATGCACCACGTATGGGCAATGCAGCCTTGAAGTTTTGGACAGATCGACAATATCCTTAATCGCCTGAGTGACTGGAATCGCTACCGCAGATGTCTCAGATTTTTGGACTTTTTGACGATGGATATAAAGCGTGCCGTAGATGGGTTGGCCGTCAATGTAATCCACCCTGCCCTCTGGATTCCAAAGAATACCGCATACGCCTTCCCTAGGCTTCTTGATTCGATAGCGCAATCTGTAGATTTCTCGTACAGCATGAGTCGTCTCTACGGTTAAAGACATTGCTACTTTCAAGAACAGTGGTGCCGCTTCATAGATCTGAAGATAGCTTCCGTAGTCTAAATTGTGACGCGCTTTGGTGCAATCCTCTTTGGATAAACGTCGCTGTTTCTTGTTAAGAACAAAGTTACTCTCTATCGCACTCTCATCAGCCAAATAGGAAAATATCTTTTTCAGGTTGCTGATTTTTCCATTTAGCTGCCGATTAGTAAGCTCAGAATAATATTTACCAACGTGCTCATTTAACACCATGTAGGGCATGGCGTTCTTTAACGTTTCCTATATGAAATAATTTTGATCTATATCTCTCTTTCTCCCTAAATATTAAACTGCTGACAAAAATAAAATTAGAGCAATTACTTTAATTATTTTTTAAACATTAACCTTTAAGGCATTTTGAACGGTAAATATATCCTCACAAGTACCATAACTGCACCACCAAATCGAACAAAGAATATACATAATTGCTGATATATAAATTAATACCATCTAAAACATAAAGTTATCAATATATTGCCATTTGTCTCATCGGTTTAATCAAGCCAATGCTAAATATCAAAATTGTTATCAGACTAATGATAAAGTGCTCTTTTATCCGTTTCATGAAATAAAAACCATAGTATTTGTAAGAATTAACCCACCTTCATCCCTGCAATCAACACTGAATAAACATCACACTTTAATAAATATAAATTCACAAAGACTAATATAAAAATTCCCTTTTCCGAAACTTATTTACCGTGTTAATAAATAAAACACGGGATTGATTTGGAGTATTACTTAGCTTCAAAAGGTACTTAATTCCCGCACGAGAAAAAATCAAATATCAGAGATTAATAACTGATTATTGGTTTGTTATTTAGTAGGAACTCTTTACTAGGATTCTGGTATGTATAAGAAAAACACTAAAGTGTTAGGCGCAGTTACCCTGCTCTCTTCTTTAATCGCTGCACATTCATTTGCTGATATTCAGATACTCGGAAGTGAAAGTGAGATATCTCAATCAATCACTGATCACTATCAGCAATCAAGTCGATTTTACGACGGTAGCTTGGCTAACAATGATGCACTCTACATTAACGTAGCAACGGCATCCGATGATGACATCAACAAAGCAAAATCACACATTTATCAGGGAGATATTGTCATCATAGACCTACGTCAAATTCCAGGAGAAGAAGCAAAAATCGAACTGAGCCAATCGTTAACTGGGCTAGGTAGCGACAGCCCTCTTGTTGTCACCGGCCTTTATCAGGGCGACAAGATCATTAATTCTATTGTGGCCGACGTTCGCGATGAAAATGGTCAATCAATTAATAACCCTTCAGCTGAACTAGCAAGTCTCAACCACTCGCTGGTTCATGCTCTAGATCGTCTTGGTTTTGGAGGTAAGTAATATGAAAACTTCTACTTTTTGCACACTTTCTTTACTCGCCGCTTCTACCAATGCCTTTGCCGACAACTATGTACCTATTGTTGAGACTGTACACTACATCACTAGCTCTAAGATGACGTGTAACCTGTACACGAGTAAAGATTTCGATAAAACGCGCGATTGGTGTAATGCTGGTGCATCGGTTGATCTGCGAGTAACCGTTGCTCAAATGCGTTCTGTTCAATCATCCACTTCACAAGGCTTCACGCCAGACGCTAAGATCGTTCGCTTTACTATTGATGCAGACAAACCTGGCACAGGCTTCCATCTGGTCGATGACCTGCAGCAGGATCATAGTTGGTTTCAGAGCTGGGCAAACCGTCGTACATACATCGGCCCGTTTGCCAGCAGTTATGATTTATGGGTGAAACCTGTCTCGGGTTATGTACCGAAAAAAGTCAGCGATTTTCCTCATAATGAAAACAAAAACTACCAGCACCGAGATACGCATGGTTATTCAATTGGCATCAATGGCTCATTAGGTGCAGAAGTGGGTAAAGATGGCCCTAAGGTCGGTGGCGAAGTGGGTGCCTCATTCAGCTATAAGAATGAAAAAACGCTGGTATTTGATACCAAAGACTACCGCGTAAACAACCGTTCTTCGCTGAGCGATTTTCAGCTCTCATTTGAGCGTGAGTTTGACGAGTGTTCAGAGCTAAGGCGTCAGGAGCTAGGCTGCTACTTCACTGCCGCACACTGGGGCAGCGGCTGGGTATTTGATAAATCGAAGTTTAATCCGATCTCTTACGCAAACTTCAAACCAAACTATGACGTTATATATGAAGCGCCTGTGAATCAAGATGGGACGACTAAGTTTGAAATCGGTGCCCAGTTCACTGCAAAGGCACGCTATGGCGATGTTATTCCATCTGCGCTGTTCTCGGTATATGGCCCTGCGGGTTCATCATGGATCGCTCGCTCTATCAATACGTCATTCATAATTGATTGGAGCCATCCACTGTTTGAAGCAGAAGCACACGTTACCTTGCAGTCATTAAGCAACAACGATCTATGTCTTGATGTATACGGTACCAATGGTGATAAGTCAGTAGAAGGTGGAGAAGTGAATGGTTATTCTTGCCATGGCAATTGGAATCAAACCTGGGGCCTGGACAAACAAGAACGATACCGCAGTCGTGTTGATCCAGATCGTTGCCTGACTGTCTCAGCGTCTAAGACTTTAACGGTAGAATCATGCGGCTCTAATCTGGCGCAGAAATGGTTCTGGGAAGGTGATAAGCTAATCAGCCGTTACGTTGATGGCTCGAACGATCGCTATGTTCTAAATATAGTGTCTGGTCAAAACGTTGGTATAACACCGGAAGATCAAGCTACCCACGCGAGATGGAAGCCCGTTCTTCAACAAATTAAGCTGTAATCAATGTTTTTAAAAAAGAGCTTAAAGTATCCACTTTAAGCTCTTTACTGTCTGTACTACGCTAAGCGTGATTACTGTAGGTATGCATTCAGCATCCACATTAGTTTTTATTTGAACCATATGTGGTTTAAGAGCAAGGAATAGTTGTTACTTGAAAAATCCCCATAATGGTGAACACTTATTATGACATTTATATTAATAAGAGATAAATTATGTGGCCTTTTAAATCAAGCTCTCAGCCCTCTAGAGACTTAAACCCGACACTGAATGACTTCATCGTCGATTCACTCAAGCAATCATTGGCAACCATAGAGTTTGACCCACAAGGGAACATTTTATCGGCTAGCACACCATTCTTAGAAGCCATGGGCTATGAACTCAGTGAGGTACAAGGTCAGCATCATCGTATCTTCTGCGACCCTCGTTATACTCAAAGTAATGAATATCATGCCTTTTGGTCCTCTCTTGCACGAGGACAACCTAAGTCAGGTACATTTGAGCGATACAACAAAGCTGGCGATTTAGTGATCATTGAGGCCACTTATTTCCCTATCGCTAATCACGAAGGGAAAATTGAGAGAGTAATGAAAATTGCCAATGTTGTGACTGAGCAAGTCACTCAAGCTCGCTCCCAACGAGATATCATCGCTGGCCTAAATCAAAACTTCGCGGTCATTGAATTTGAAACCGATGGCACCATTATCAATGCGAATGAGAACTTCCTTAATGGACTTGGATACAACCTTGACCAAATAGTTGGAAAACACCATAAGATGTTCTGTTTTGACGATTTTTATCAGGAGAACCCTAACTTCTGGAAGCAATTGGCGAGCGGTCAGGCTTTTTCAGGGCGTTTTTTGAGGAAAACACAGCAAGGGACAAACTTATGGATACAAGCTTCATATAGCCCGATACGAAACACCAAGGGTGAGGTCTACAAAATCGTTAAGTTCGCTTCTGATATCACTCAGGATGTTGAACGTGAGCAAGCTATCTCTGACGCTGCCAATGTCGCCTATAGTACTGCTGTAGAAACCTCCCAAGTCGCTCAAGAGGGCAATCAAGTACTCAAAGGAACGGTCAATATCTCGCAAAAAATGGTGGTGAACCTCACGGGCTCAATTTCTAAAGTTGAAGAGTTGGCCGCTCTCTCCAAAGATGTCTCCGAAATTGTAAAAACCATCGGGGGGATTGCTGACCAAACGAACCTTCTCGCGTTAAATGCTGCGATTGAGGCTTCGCGGTTGTTGCCGATGAAGTGCGTCAACTAGCTTCAAGGACTTCAGAGTCAACCGAAGAAATCACACGAGTCGTAGATCGAAATATGTCACTCACTACGGAAGTGACCAAAGCCATCTCCGAGGTCAGTGAAATTGCAGAGGAAGCCAACACGAAAATAGAAGAGGTCTCTTCTACAATGAATGAAATTTATGAAGGCGCTGAAAATGTTGCCGCTGCGGTTGATCAATTTAAAGAGAAATAGTGACGGTTGGATTGAACAGAGTCAGATCTTGTTTATTACTTGAGAGCAGGCTCTATTCAATTCACCGATTTCAACTTATTGAATAACCTTCAGTCCATGCGGGTAATAAAGGTTTGCTCGTCATCGACAAAAGCGACAAAGCCGCCGTGATAGATAAACACACGGCCACGCCCCTCAACTAAGCAGGCAAGCTGTGGATTCAAATCTTCTTCGTTATCCTGGCTTAGAAACGTGCCGGTATCGGTGATTACGCCGCTGAGTGTAGGCAAATATCCATAAGCGCGCTTAGCTTGATCAATCAGGCTCAATTCACTGACGGTAGAAAAGCATGAGGGGATCGCACCGGCATCTTCGATAAACATAGTTTTCAGTTCTTCAAAAGCGGTAATCACTAGCCAGTCGATGCCGTTAACATGATGGATAAACATAGAGTGTCTCGGTAATTCTGATGCAGGGATTGTATCACTATCAGGGGAAGAACCTAGTATCGATTTAGTTGCTAAAGGCGGCACCTGATTGCAAAAAGTGCCGCTTGCTACTAAGACGAACAGCTGTAATGGGAAACGCCACCAGCGGCAAAGAACTCCAATGGCCTTAGCTGGTAGTATTTGTTCTCGATCGCTTCAGTTTGCTCATCGTATGGCTTGGCTAAAATATCTTGAAGCTCATTGATCAGAGAAAAGTCTCCCATTTTTGCTTGCTCATAGGCAGGGACGATAAGCCACTCACGCCAAGTATACTTAGGGTTGACCTTTTTCATTTGGTTAACTCGTTGTTCATGACTTAACGCCGGATTAAGCAGCTGACGCCATGATGCAAGCCATAGACTCCACTCTTGTTCGAGCTCTTCTGTTGTCTGTGCGTAAAAGCACGGCGCGAGCTCTGAGAAATCAGACGGAATGTTAGAGAGCTCGCGGAAAAAGATGGTGTAATCAACATGACTTTTCATCATAAGTGCTAGAAGTTGATTAAACAATTCGCTGTCGAATGTTTGCATGCCGAGCTTAGATGCCCACATAGCGCTGACTTTAGCCTGCATAACGGAAGAGAACTCCCCTTCTATTCGTTCCAACTTGTCTAGCTCTGCCGACTCTGATTGCAATAGCGGTTTTAAGGCAGAACAAAAACTCTCGAAGTTCTTCTCGGCAGCTAAAGGTTGGTTGAAGAAAGAGAAATGGCGACCGCCGCCCGTCCAAGGCTGGAAGTAAGGTTCAAAGTATTCACAGAAACCAAACGGGCCGTAGTCTAGGGTGAATCCTCCCACGGCGCAGTTATCGCTATTAAAGTTCCCCTGACAGTAGCCGACACGCAACCAATGCGTGACTAAAGAGGTCAACCTGTCTTGAAACTCTGTAGCAAGAGCCAGCACTTTATCTGCTAATGGAAGGTCTGCTGCAATCTGTTCGTTATACTCACGGTCAATGACGTGCAGTACCAGTATTTCGAGTTCCGACATTGCATTCGGGTGTTCGTTCGCACGAGCCCTTCGACCGAACAGCTCTAGTTGACCAACTCGCAAGAATGAAGGGGCAACACGGGTCGTAATCGCAACCGGATTTGACACCATAATATCAGGATTGTCCGAGCGAGATCCTTCGCTGTACCAAGGGCGGTCAACGGTTTCTGATTGAGAAGTAAATAAGCTTAATGAGCGTGATGTAGGGATCCCAAGGGAATGCATATGTTCTTGCGCAAGAAACTCTCTAACACTAGAGCGCAGCACCGCTCGACCATCGGCACCGCGACAATAAGGCGTTGGTCCCCCGCCCTTTAACTGCATTTCCCAACGTTGACCGTTGAGCACACCTTCAAATACCGACACAGCGCGACCATCACCATACCCATTCCCTGTTTTAAATGGGCACTGATCTGTGTATTCGTTACCAAAAATTGAAAGCGCATAACCCGTCGCCCACCCTACTGCTCTCATGGGTGCGGATACATTGCTGATGTCACCAGAAAACAGCCGTTTAAACTCGTCTGTTTTAGCCAAGCTTTCATCAAGGCCAAGTTCGCTAAAGAACTGCGGAGAATGAGCCACGTATATAGGATCCGCAATAGGCGTCGGTTTAACGGGCACATAATGCCCAGAGAAGACCTGTCTTGGATAAAAGTCTACGCCATCAGCCGTTGCGTCAGGATCTTGAGTCAGATTATCTAGCAGTGAGTAGTCGGATGCCTCAGCGAGACCACTTAATGTAAAAATATTCGCCGAATTTTCAGATTCCATTCTTTTGGTCATCGCTTTACTACTCCGTGTATTTGTTCTGACTTACCATCATTGATACGTCTTGCTACGCTAAAGGCATCACTGTGACTTATGCGAAAGCCATTGCCCCTTTACCAACACCTTCATACGCAATGACCTGTAAAGACTTACCGTCATCAACATCGGGTTTCACCACATCGGCAATATAGCAAGCTAGCAGCTCAACCGTGGTATCCGTTGGCAGAATCTCTGTCTCACTTTTTGCGATAGCCAGCTCAAACTCACCCTGTGGCGCAGTGTAGCGGAATCCAAAATGAGTCTCGTCTGTCACAGACTTGGCCTGTTCGCTAAGGTTAAGCTGCGTGACGGAGATTTGATCTTCTTTAGAGCCCAAGTAGATATCTTGCCAGCGTTTGGCCAACCTAGCTTCTATCTCGCTGTCTCTTTGACCATCAATCAATATTTCGATCGGAGAACGGTGACCATGGGCGATGCGTTGGCAGTTCCCGTCGTGCTTTTTCAGACCGTGTGTATAGTGATAAAACGCACCAGAAATGTTCTCATGCCTTAGCGTGATCTCTATTCCCGTGACATTACTTGGCAGGTTATTGCGAAGGATTTGATATACGTGCTCTGTGATACTTTCAATGCTGATCGATTCTGCTTCGATCAAGCAATAAGCTTCATTTGGGCAGTGAAGATGAATGCTCTTATCACCGCGCTTAACATCGAGTGTAGAGTAGCCTACTTTAGTCGGTTTGAGAGTAACGGCTGAGCTTTTAGCTGGCACTAACAGGCGATGATCGACATACTCGTCAACCAAGTGCTTAATTTGTTTTTTCACCCGACCGAAGTCTAACACCATGCTCATCTCATTGAGCTCGCCAGACATGGTGACGTCTAAAATCCAACTATCTCCTACGACGCCTCTCTGTTCACAGATGTATGAAGAATCGATAACGGTAAGATCTCTTACAAATAGGTTCAAGTTGAACTCCTTACTTCATTAATGAGATACGGGAGGCTGAGTATCATTTCAGCAGGCACTTCGTCTCATGGTTTAGGGTGAATAAAATGGAGAGGCAGAATGTCTCAATGACTTAGTAAAGTCCACCTTTTTCATCCCCCTCGATTAGGAAAAGGACAAAGTCTATACACTTACTCCTCAAAAGTAGTCCAAGTGGCCTTCAATAACCATAAACGCAATAAGACAATAGGCGGTTTAGACGACAAGGAAGCCTTTACTTTCAGCAGTGTAAACCATCATGGGTAACACAAATACAGTCACGCATAACATGTGCCATGTAGCTCCCTTGTAATCATTCAATCTAATAACCGCTTTAAGTAGCAAATACGTTCTAATGCCAAAGTACTATTGACCATATACTCAATAAGTGTGGAACGAGAGTGTATGGAGTTGGGTATGACATGTAAACGGAGTCTGTGGCTTGCATCCACAGTGTTACTATTTTCACTAACCGCAGAAGCTGGTAAGCCTGTAAAGAGTGATGGAACCTATTTAGGCAATGGCTTTCCTAGTGGCGAGCATTTCAACCTGATTCTCCATGGTAAAAAGGACAGTCACGTATGTGAAACTTACGTAGAAATTGTCGAGGTTACCGACACGGACCTAGGTGATCTAACTGAGCCGTCTTATGCGGTTGGCGATAAGTATTTACCTGGCGAATGTCCAACACAAGCGGGGTTTGAATATCGCTGCGCCTACGGCAATGTAATCAACATGCCTAGAGGCAGTGATAGCAGCCAGATTTTAATGGAGTCAGGTAGCAAAGGGCCGGCGAAAAAATCAGGGAGTGATGCCGATCTTGATTCAACAACCTTGCAAGTCACTGATGCTTGTACGGGTTACAGTGGCAATGATCCCGCAGTAGTGCGTATTCCCGCTGATAGAGACGGTTATGCCGTGTATGCTCGCGTTCTCGGCAAACCTACTGATGATGGCGGGCCTGATTTCAGTGTCACTGGCCGTGAAATACCGATCATCGGTGATGGTGATAATACTTCTGATGATGTTTGGCTCATCGGTGTGATTGACAATGAGGGCGCGTTAATTCCCGGCACCTGTGATGACGGAGGATGTACGCTTGAACGTTGGGAATCAACGGAAAAAGGGAAAGGAGCAAAAACGGCAACTAACCTGACTGGGCTATTTAGTTTCAGCGGAGAGGTGTGCTACTGGGATGACGACGAGTCTTGTTTAGACGGTAATACCAATGTATGTACAGATAAAGACTTCTGCTGCACCATCGTTGATGAATACGACGGAATTGGAGATATCGAATACAACGGTACTGTCTACGATTGTGAAATCGCTGATGAGGTAACCCTAGATGATGGCGGTATGTGTCTAGCAGATGGAGACGTGCCAGATACCTTACATTGTCGAACTTACGAGCAAGAGTGGATCTTCAACATTGAAGACTTCGTCAATGTACTGTTTGACGTTAACAATGATGCGTATAACGTTCAGATAAGACTGTATCCTTTACCACTTAAATAGATTCTGACTTACTGAAACCACCGGGCCTTTGCTCGGTGGTTTCATTTCACTCTTCTACGTAAGAGCTGCACAAATAGGTGTCATGTAAGCACCCTGACCCCACTCTTAATCAGTAAAACAGATTTTGTTTCTATCTAGATCTCTCACATAAGCTGAAAAGCGTGGCCCGCGCTGACCCGGCTCACCTTCACACGCGGCACCTAGTTCGATGGCCTTGTCATACATCCGCGTTACTTCATCAGCCGAACCAACACTAAAGCCAACCATAGTGCCATTGCCATTCGTCGCCGGAGCTTCGTTAAATGGTAGAGCAGCAGCAAAAGCAAAATCGTCGCCAAGCCAGTAGGTCATTCTTTTCGTTGGAACGACTTTCTCTAACTTTGATTGTTCAAACAGTGAATCGTAAAATTGTGTCGCCTTTTGCATGTTGTTCGTTCCAACAACAAAGTAATTCATTTTCATGCTTCAATAACTCCGTCTAATTGAACGAACAATCATACCCTTGAGCTACTGACAAGGTGTGTCAGGAGACATTTCACTTATCACGATAAACCGCCACCAGTTAGCACTAGCTAAATGCCATATTCCCTGCCATCGCCAAAAGTAACATCGCAAAAATCTTCTTGATGGTTGAAACAGGCAGAGTGTTTGTCGCTTTCGCTCCAAGCGGTGCGGTAAACCAAGAGGTACTAACGATACCGAATAGAGCTGGCAGATAAACAAACCCCGCAAAGCCATCTGATATCGAAAAGTGCGCGCTGCCCGAACTGATATAGCCGATAGAACCAAACAGAGCGATCACGATGCCACAAGCCGATGCGCAACCAATCGCTTTTTTCATATCGATGGAGAAAAACGTCAGCAAAGGCACAAGCAATGCGCCGCCGCCGATCCCTATCATGGCAGAAAGCCCGCCAGTAATGGTCGTCAGCACCGTTAATACACCTTTATTAGGCATCTTACGTTCAGTTGGCTGATCACTCTTGCTGCTATAAAACATCTTCAACGCAATCAGTACAACACTAATCGCGAAGACTAAACGAACGACCTGTTCTGGTAGAAGTGCTGCCATAAAGCCGCTAACCAAAGCGCCTAATGCCACACCCGTCATGATCCACGGTGCAAGCTCCCACGGTACATTGCCATTTCTATGGTGGGCAATCGCTGAAGAGGTAGACGTAAAGAGTATGGATGCCAAAGAAGTCGCGACTGCAGCAATCACTACCTGATCGCTTGGTAGTACCTCGAAATAGATCAATATAACGCTCAGTATCGGAACAATCACTAATCCCCCACCGATACCTAACAGACCCGCTAAAAAACCAACACCACTGCCCAGTATCGCGCAGTAGATAACCAATAACAGTAACTCACTCACTCCATTCACCTCTTACGTATCCATCAGGGTTTACCCTTTGTGGATATTTTTCCATTAAGCCCATTAATATAACTCGTTAGAAAATAATGAAACATGAATATTTCTCATGTTGATTGTGAAAGAAAACCATTGTTATTCCTTCAGTGATTAACGATATAAAAGAACCACTGCTCTTGGTTCTATACGAAATACAGTTCTTGAGATTCAGATTTCGAGTTTATCGAAAAAGACTGCAATGGCTAGCGACTGAGAAAATTAAAAAATAACAGCAGTAAGCTCACAAAGAGCAAGGAATAAGTCCAGCTTTCATCTAAGGATATAGGAAACCAGATTGCCATGAATAACGATTTCACATTTAATATTAAGAGCATTAGTCTCGACGAAAACTACCATCCATCAAACAGCACTCGTATTACCACCAACTTTGCTAACTTGGCGCGAGGAGAAAGCCGTCAGGAAAACTTACGTAATGCGCTTAAGATGATCGACAATAGTTTCAACGCATTAGCGTGCTGGGATAATCCAACAGGTGATCGCTACTCTGTTGAACTCGACATCGTTTCTGTTGATATGAATATTGAAAATGATGGCCAAGTATTTCCATCGATTGAAGTATTAAAGACTCATATTATCGACCATAAAACCAATGAGCGTATTGAAGGTATCGTTGGAAATAACTTCTCTTCCTATGTTCGAGATTATGACTTCAGCGTATTACTCCTAGACCATAATAAAGATCAATCTACATTTACTATTCCGGATAATTTTGGTGAATTGCATGGAAAACTATTCCAACACTTCATCAACTCCAATGTGTATAAACAGCACTTTAAGAAATTGCCTGTTATCTGCCTAAGTGTGTCTGATAATAAGACCTATCACAGAACAGAGAACAAACACCCTATTTTAGGTTATGAATACCAACCGAACGAATCCTCTTTAACTGAGCAATACTTCCAGAAGATGGGCTTACAGGTTCGCTATTTCATGCCGCCAAATAGCGTGGCGCCTTTAGCCTTCTACTTCTTTGGTGATTTGCTGAATGACTACTCAAACCTTGAGTTAATCAGCACAATTAGCACGATGGAAACCTTCCAAAAGATCTATCGACCTGAGATTTACAATGCTAACGCTGTTGCAGGGCAACGTTACCAACCTAACCTGAAGAATTCAGATCATTCATTGACTCAAATTGTTTATGATCGCGAAGAACGCAGTAAGTTAGCGGTAGAGCAAGGTAAGTTTGCCGAGGAACACTTCATTAAGCCTTACCAAACGGTTCTTGAGCAGTGGTCTGCCAATTACGCCTAGTCATTTAACGCGAGCTTAAACAGTATTATGAAACCATTATTACCTACTTCTACAGCGGGCAGCTTACCTAAGCCGTCTTGGCTAGCACAACCAGAAACGCTTTGGTCTCCTTGGAAACTTGAAGGTGATGAGCTGACGGATGGCAAACACGACGCACTACGTGTTTCTCTGCACGAACAGCACCAAGCTGGCGTAGATATTGTCAGTGACGGCGAGCAAACACGCCAACATTTCGTGACCACCTTTATTGAACATTTAAGTGGCGTCGACTTTGAAAATCGTAAAACGGTTAAGATTCGTGACCGTTACGATGCAAGCGTTCCAACCGTTGTTGGCCCTGTGAGTCGTCAAAAGCCCGTTTTCGTCGCAGACGCCAAGTTCTTACGCACGCAAACTGACAAGCCAATAAAGTGGGCGCTGCCGGGCCCAATGACAATGATTGATACGCTTTACGATGACCATTATAAAAGTCGCGAGAAGCTTGCTTGGGAGTTTGCCAAGATCCTGAATCAAGAAGCCAAAGAACTTGAAGCGGCCGGCGTTGATATCATCCAGTTTGATGAGCCTGCGTTTAACGTGTTTTTTGACGACGTCAATGATTGGGGAATCAAGTGTTTAGAAAGAGCCATTGAAGGGCTCAAGTGTGAAACCGCTGTCCACATCTGCTACGGCTATGGCATCAAAGCGAATACCGATTGGAAGAAGACACTAGGCACGGAGTGGCGTCAATACGAAGAAGTGTTTCCAAAACTTCAAAAGTCCAATATCGATATTATCTCGCTAGAATGTCATAACTCTCGTGTGCCAATTGAGCTACTTGAACTTGTCCGTGGCAAGAAAGTGATGGTCGGTGCTATCGATGTCGCAACTGACGCGATCGAAACTCCTGAAGAGGTCGCGAATACCCTACGTAAAGCGCTTGAGTTCGTAGATGCTGACAAGCTCTACCCTTGTACTAACTGCGGTATGGCTCCTCTCGCTCGTGATGTTGCGTCTGGGAAGCTGAAAGCATTAAGCGAAGGAGCAGAGATCGTACGAAATGAGCTTGCGAACCGGTAGTTAAGGCGACTAACCGCCAAAGTTCGCCCAACACCAATGAATATCACTATAGCTCCTATATTTCGGGAGCTATAGAGCAATTCAAAGATTCCCTCATTCCAACCTAGCTACGCCATATCATCTTTACCTTCCACCAATGCATGATGACTTATTGAGCCATCACTGCGTGATTTAAGATGAGGGGCATAATCAGGGTCATTCATAAAATCTAACGCAGCTTGCTTCGATGGCCACTCAATAATCACTCGAAGCGCAGGGTTGTCTCTATCCCCCTCTACTCTCTCGTGAGTTGCTGTTCGTGCAAGGTATTTGCCTCCATGCTTATGAACTAATTGGGTTGCAGGACCAATATAGCCTGGGATCCATTCTTCTTGGGTCGGTGTTACTTCGATTACAGAGTAGTAGCTCGTCATATGAGGCTCCGGTTGTATGTCGGCTAATGATCAATTAGCGGGCGTAGATTCCTTACTCAGTATAGGAAAGGTCTACAGGACTTCCATTTGGCTCCTTAAGCTTGCCTCAATCAACGTAGCCACGAAAAAAATACAAATAAAAAAAGCTCCCAACAATTGGGAGCTTTTATGGATTTATCTGTAAGAGAGGCGTTACCTCATTTTATCTTACTGAGGGTTAAGACCTAGAGTCTGAAGCACTAGCTTAAAGTTATCTTGACGCTCTTTCACCGCATGTACTTCACCGCTCACTGGACAATGGCTATCTGGACAACCACGGTTTACGATACCTGAAACCGCATCGATAAACGCCGTGCCTTGCAGTCCACCATCAACGTACTTTTTCAACTCAGCATGGTAGTTCCAATCTGCGTATGGACCACCTACGTCATTGTATGTCTGTACTGATGAAACCCAGTAGAATAGACCAGCAATCCACTTGATCTCTCTGTTCTCTTCCGAGCTACAAATCAAGCCTGGGTTAGAACAGAAGTCTAGGTCTGCATATAGCGGGTTCGCAGGAGGCGCTTCGACTACTGTACCATTGACCGTTGTACCGATAGTCTCTGGATCGACATGTGAACGACCCATGAAGTGGTTCAATGTACCAAAGTTCTGACGACCCGTAGTTTGAATTACACCACGACCCCACCAGCCACAACCTTCAACGGTGCCGTTAGTATCACTACCATCCCAGATAAACTTACCGGCTTTCTGGCCTTCGTAGATCTTACATTCACCACGCTCCCAAACTTGCTTAGAGGTATCAACGCTTGTTGGGACTTCCATACAGTGACCGTCATTCGTCCAGCGACCAACGTTACCGTTTACGAGTAAACCTTGCTCTGCAAGTACTGAGTCTGGTGCTGCAAATACAGGAGCTGGAGCGCCATACCATTTCGCATTGGTTAACGCAGTCACTTCCATTTTCGGATCACGAGGACAAGAGTACGGGTGGTCGATACCTGTATTCGGGTCCATACCGTAGTCAGCGTATTTTTGACCTAGCTGACCACAGCTCGCTGTCATTGGGTAGTTAACCGGAGCTCCATAGCGTACTTCAGACCAGTTATTCTCATCACAAGCATTGTAGCGAATAGTTTCTTGCATACTTTGCGATAAGAAGGCTGCGATAGCGACTTTTGCATAGATAGAGTTCGTTGCATCATCTGCCGCATCATCTAATAGCCAGAAAGTATTGCCAGCCACACCTACGTTGTGCATTGAGTTAAGGCCTGCTAGGAAGTCAGCCCATTTGTACACAGTTGATGGCGCCCACTGTGCCTGTGCTACTTCATAAAGGAACGCTTGATTGTTCATCGCGTTTTCAGCACTTGCTAACTCAGAGTTCAATGATGCGATACGAGTCAAAGGACCATTTTGAACGCTTTCACCTACGTAGTACAACGGCACTGTTTCCGTCTGGTAACGGGCGATTTTCGCATTAAGATCAGCGCTATCAGTATCAAACAAGATAGCAAACACATTGCTGTGTGCAGCTTTACGAATATTACGGTCTCCAGACGTGTTGCCTAAGAAATAGCTCGCTGCTTGCGCCGTTGGAATCGACTCTAGTAGCGCAGGTGTCTTGATGTGGTCAGAAACCTGTTTAACGTACTCTAACGCGTAATGCCACTGCTCATTAGTCAATGCTGCAGTCGTTGCTGACTTAGTAAATGCAACAAAGTCTGCTTTACTCGTAGAGTCTGCCTTGTACAGTTCAAACGTTGACAACAAATCTGCAGATGCACCAGAAGCTGCATTCCATACTGCACGCTTACCAGAATGAGTGTTGTAAGCAAAGTCGCCAATGCTAACTGTCCAACCAAACGTCGCTTGTGGAGCAAAAGTAGAAATCACAAGATTGTGTGCTTGCGCCCAACCTTGCACATCATCAGTCAGTGCATTGATTGTATTCGCGTCAAGTTGACTATGTGTACCTGTTGCATCCACTGCGGCTGCTAGAGCTTGCTTAACCGCAACCACACCTAAAGCGGCACCTTTGTCGGCCGTTGCGACATCAAGTACATCACTGCTAAGAATAATAGACGTTGAGCCTGCTGTGTCAGCTGCTTGGATCAAAGCAACAAAAGCATCGGTAAGTTTCGCGACATCAGCGAGATCCTGACTGCTTGCTACATTCACGCTTAGGGTTGATGGCGTGTCTAAAGTCGCTGGACCTGCAACCACAAAGTTACTTGGCCAACCCGCCACTTCTAGTCGTACTGGATCAAGTGGGTTTGGCAATGAAAGTGCTGTTGTACCACCACCAGAAGAAGAAT